>NZ_JBBOUI010000001.1:950000-2278750 GCF_038005985.1 Solibacillus sp. FSL R7-0682 | reverse complement strand
GGGAAGATTGAATTATACTTACTCAAAATTATTTTAATCAATGAATGGATTCTATATTTTTTTCTGTTAGCTTTGTTCTTTTGATTATTTGATTAAACTGATAATTCTCTGTATGATCAAGCCAATTCTGTAAGTCCTGAAAAAATCTACCTATGGGTACACCATCGACTAACGCGTGATGAGCTTGGATGGATAGAAGTAACTTGATTTTGTTTTTTTACTCGAAAAAATTACCCCATGCAATACGTGGTACACTGTCAGCTGTGCTACTATGTATAGGGTGAAAAATGGTTGTAAACGATACCCAAGGAATAGTAAATTATCTACACCTTCTTTATCCTCTAAGTCCACTTCTTGTTCTACTTCTCCATTTTTCTTGAGTTTTCCTACAGAAATAAAGAAAAATCATCCACAAAAGCTGCATTACAAAAACTAAACAAATCGTAAGAGGACATTACCGTAAAAGAAGGATGAACTTTTTCATGCTCTACTACATCATCTTCACGAGTTCGACATTTCTATATATTTCATTTATTATAGCATCTCATTCCAGGTCAGCTGCATCATATATACGTTAAATATCGTAATTGAAAACTTTCGAATATTTTTGCCACTTAGGAATTACGGACTTTTTCTCAGACGTAGTTCAAAAAAGAGTTTTTTCGACTATAATAGATAAGGAATTAGATTTGGAGGTAGTTTTCATGGCAAATGAGTTAGAAAAAACATATTTAGACTTTATGCAATACATTTTGGATAATGGTATGAAGAAGGAAGATCGCACAGGTACAGGTACTGTGAGTGTATTTGGCTATCAAATGCGCTTTGATTTATCGAAAGGCTTTCCTTTATTAACAACGAAAAGGGTTCCATTTAAAAGGGTTGCGAGTGAGTTGCTTTGGTTTATTAAAGGTGATACAAACATTCGTTATTTATTACAAAATAACAATCATATTTGGGATGAATGGGCGTTTAAAAAATGGGTTGAATCCGATGAGTATACAGGTCCAGATATGACGGATTTTGGTCGTCGAGCTCTAGTAGATGATACGTTTAATGAACTATATAAAAAAGAGTTAGCAGACTTTTGTAAACGTGTGTTAGATGATGACGAATTTGCACGTAAATATGGTGATTTAGGAAATGTTTATGGCAAGCAATGGCGCAATTGGACAACTTCTGAAGGTGAATCGATTGATCAGCTACAGGATGCAATCAATCAAATTAAACATAATCCAGATTCACGTCGTATTATCGTCAATGCATGGAACCCTGAGGATGTAATTAATGCTGGTGCAAAGGGGAGTAAGGCTGCATTACCACCATGCCATGCGATGTTCCAATTTTATGTAACAAATGGAAAATTAAGCTGTATGCTTACACAACGTAGTGGCGATACATTCCTTGGCATACCATTCAATATTGCAAGTTATGCACTATTAACGCATTTAATCGCACATGAGTGTGGTTTAGAAGTAGGAGAATTTGTTCATAGTATTGGAGATGCACATATTTACTCGAATCATATTGAACAGGTGAAGGAACAGCTTTCGCGCGAGCCGAAACAATTACCAACACTTCAATTAAATACTGAAAAGAAATCGATCTTTGATTTTGAATTAGAAGATATATCGGTAGAAGGCTATGACCCTCACCCGACAATTAAAGCACCAATCGCAGTATAAGTAACTATGGAATGGAGCGAAGACGATGATTTCATTAATTGTAGCCCACGATCTTAATCGTGTCATTGGATATGAAAATGGGATGCCATGGCATTTACCAAGTGAGTTGCAGTATTTCAAAAAAATGACGATGGGTAAACCGATGATCATGGGACGGAAAACTTTCGAGTCCATTGGGCGACCATTACCAGGGAGAAGAAATATCGTTATAACGCGTAATACTAACTACAGCGCGGACGGTATTGAAGTAGTTGGAAGTTTAGATGAGGCACTACAGCTAGTTCAGGATGTACCGGAAATTATGATCATTGGTGGTGCACAAATATTTGAACAAGCCATGGCTATTGCAGATAAGCTTTATATTACGTTAATTAATCATGAATTTAACGGGGATACTTACTTCCCACAGTATGAAGAGTGGCAGCTTACATCAAGCAGTGAACCTATCAACACTGATAACGGCTATACATTCCAATATTGTATATTTGAAAAATAAAAATTAGGTGAAGCCGTTGAAAAAGACGGGTTCACCTCATTTTTTCATTCGTATTTACTAAAGTGATTGATTGTTTAGTAATAAGTATTGTGATAGAGCGGATGAGTTTTGAAGTTGGGACAATAACGTTTGATTCATTGTGTTTGCTTCGTTTTTTTGTTTGAAATAATTTGTGAGCTGTTCTACATTTTTATTCATTTGTAGTAAACGGAACTTTTCCGCTTCGCTTGGATTGTCCCCGATTTGTTCCTTATACTCAGTTGCCTTCACATTAAGTTTTTCCTTAGCTGATGCTAATAAATCCATTTGCTTTGCTTGAAAATTATTTTGTAAATAACTAGTAAACGTATTTTGCATTGCTTGCTCATCAAAGTAGCTTGTATTCCCATTAGCCGAATTTAAATAGGATGTAATGAGGGAACTATTATTTACATTGCTACTAAGTAAAGTAGATAATGCGCTAGAAGAACCAAATGAAGATAAATCTTTATACAGTGGATTCATATTTTGCTCATTTTGTTTTGATGAAAGTGCATTTAAAAAATAATTTTCGAACGAAGTTGTAGAAGTATTCGCTCCGAATACATTACTCGTTAAGTTTGAATTACTCGTTAAAATGGATTGTAAACTAGATAGATCGATTTTCATTTTTTCACCTCTATCTTTTTATCGGTTTGGGTTGTGCATTATGTAAGGTGAAATTGTGTGTAAATTTAAAAAACTACTACACAATTTGTAAAAAAAGGATTATGATTAGTGGCATCTTCAAGTCATACATAAAAGGGTGAAACAAATGAAATTATATAAAATTGCTGTTATTGAAGGAGACGGCATTGGTAAAGAGGTTGTACCTGCTGCGATTAAAGTGTTAAATGCTGTTGCGGAAATGGACAGTACCTTCAAATTTGAATGGACATACTTCCCATGGGGGTGTGACTACTATTTACAGCATGGAGAAATGATGCCACAAGATGGTATTGAAACATTAAAGCAGTATGATCAAATCTTTTTAGGGGCAGTTGGTATGCCAGAGCTTGTACCGGATCATATTTCGTTATGGGGTCTGCTTATTAAAATCCGCCGCGAAATGAAACAAGCAATTAATGTCCGACCAGCTAAACTATTAAAGGGTTTGGAGTCGCCATTAAAAAATCCAAATGGTTTTAATATTACGGTTGTTCGAGAAAATTCTGAAGGGGAGTATTCAGAGAGCGGTGGGCGCATTCATCAAGGACAAGATGAAATCGCAATGCAAAATGCCGTTTTTACTCGTAAAGCAACGGAACGTGCAATGCGCTATGCGTTTGAATTAGCAAAATCCTCTCGTGGACATGTAACAAGTGCGACGAAATCAAACGGGCTTACATACTCTATGCCGTTTTGGGATGAGGTATTTACAGAAGTGAAAAAGGATTATCCTGACATCGATACAGCGGTGAATCATATTGATGCATTAGCTGCCTTTTTCGTCATGAAACCTCATGCATTTGATGTTGTCGTTGCATCTAATTTGTTCGGGGACATTTTAACCGACTTAGGTGGTGCAATTATGGGAAGTATTGGCATCGCACCAGCTGCGAATTTAAATATTGAACGTCAATTCCCATCTATGTTTGAACCTGTCCATGGATCTGCTCCGGACATTGCTGGTAAAGGTATTGCAAATCCAATCGGACAAATTTGGACCGGCAAAATGATGCTTGACTTCCTAGGTCATCAAGAAGCAGGAAAAAAAGTGCTAGAAGCGATTGAAGCGACTCTTGAAAAGGGAATTAAGACAGGTGACATCGGTGGTCATTCAACTATGTATGAAGTCGTAGAAGAAATTTTAAACCAATTACAATAAAAAAAACGAATGCGCGGTGATTGATGACATTGCACATTCGTTTTTCGTGTTGATAGATTATAAATATGTGTATACACATGCAACCATACATCCACAACCAGCAAGTACAAATAAATGCCAAATCGCATGATTATATGGTAAACGCGTCCATGCATAAAAAATGGCACCAAACGTAAATAATAACCCACCAGCAAGTAAGAGCATAAAGCCTTCAAAAGCTAAATATGCATAAAGGGGACGGATAGCGAAAATAATTAACCAGCCCATAAGGATGTACAAAAACAAAGAAAGTTTTTCAAATCGGTGTATGAATAGGCATTTAAACACAACACCAAATAATGCGATACTCCAAATTAATATGAGCATGACAATGCCAAGTGTCCCTCCGATTGCGATTAGTAAAAATGGCGTATATGTACCAGCAATCAAAATGTAAATAGAGGAATGATCTAATATAGAAAAAACTCTTTTATATTTCTCTGGTACGCTATGTAAAAGAGTAGACATTAGAAAAAGTAAAATTAACGTTGCACCAAATATCGAAAATGCAGTCACTTGAACTGCAGAACCGTGAAGTCCTGCATAGATAATTAACAATATACAGACAGGTATACTTAAAATTAATCCAAATCCATGGGTAAGGGCATTCCATAATTCTTCTTTTGCGTTTTTATAATCAAATGCTTCAACATTTTGCATAAAATTTTTCACGCTCCTTTTGTATTTTACTATAACTAAAGGAGTATCCACTTGCGATAGTTGTTTGTCATAATGTTATACTGGGATATGTCATGTTCCAATAATGATAGATGGTCAATTTGTGGAATGACAAATGTCATATTGGTAAAAAAATTGTATTTATTTATAATAGTAAAGAAGATAGAAAAAGGATGTGTAAGCATTGGGTCAAATTCATATTGTAGCAGATTCAACTTGTGACTTAACAGATGAGGAAATTAAACAGCATGGGATTCATGTTGTTCCACTAACAGTTCAAATTAATGGTAAAACATATACAGATCGTGTAGATTTACAGCCAGACATGTTTATGGATTTAATGAAAGATGCACCTGAGCTACCAAAAAGTTCTCAGCCAGCGCCAGGCGTATTTAAGGAATTATATGACGAGTTAGGCAAAGACGGAGCCCAAGTTATTTCCATACATATGACAGGTGGGATGAGTGGGACAGTTCAATCGGCAAAGCAGGCTTCTGAAATGACCGATACAGATGTAACAGTGATTGATTCACGTTATATTGCATTCGGATTAGCTTTCCAATTACGTGAAGCGATTCGTTTACGCGATGCAGGTGCAACGGTAGAAGAGATTGTAGCAGGGGTAAATCGTGTACGTGAAAATACCCGTTTATTCGTTGTATTAGATACACTTGAAAATATGGTGAAAGGTGGACGAATTGGGAAGGGTAAGGCAGTAGTAAGCTCATTACTTAATATTAAACCAATCGGAAACCTTGATATCGGGGAAGTAACAATATGTGCGAAACCTCGTAGTCATAAACAAGTTGTGAAATTTTTAATGAGTGAATTTGAAAAAGATACTGCTGGAAAAACAGTAAAGTCAGTCGGAATCTCACATGCAAATGCTATGGACACATTAGTAAATCCATTAATTGAACAATTGCGAGCTGCAGGCTTTACAGGAAATGTTGAGGTAGCTTATACATCACCTGTAATTAGTACGCATACAGGCGAAGGTGCCATTGGATTCATGTATTATGCTGAATAAAAAATAAAAGCGAGTTGTTGATTGAGCTAAAAATAAAGCCCTTTCAACAACTCGCTTTTTTGTGTTTTCAGCAACGGAGAATAAACATTCGTTGCTGGAAACATATAATTGAATTAAATGTAATTTTTACTTGTGGCCATTCAATAAAATGATACTTACGAATGTTTACAGCGTAATTAGTACGTGATTTTTTACGTTTTTTGTCACCGTAATTGTACCATCGAAATGGTTGAAGTTTGTGCCAGTTGTATTGTCTGGTGCTGTGGTGGTGTTTTCATTTCCAATTGTAGCGTGGAATAGTACGCTTCCGAAATGGCAATAAAATACATTAAAAATAGTAAAGTCTTTGTTCAATGATTCAAAAAAATCGTTTCTCCTTTAACAAAATCTAATTATACATACGTAAAGATTTGAAAAAAGTTTCATAATTTTTATATGGGACGCAATATATATTTTTATAATGCCATAAATTAGTGTTTTTTAAGTCGTTCTATACCGCAAAACACTAAAAATAACTTATAATAGAATAATAAAGAAATGAAGGGGATATGGTATGTGGCGTTACTTACTAGCAATCATTTTAATGATGTTCTTAGCAGGGTGTTCCGTAACAATTGACCCGAATGAAGTAAATCATCAAAATGAACGGACTTCTGAGAATAATGATCAGCAACCTACTCCAACAAATGAATCGGAGCTGTCGAATGAGGAAAAATCAGATGGCATAATTGAAATGTTAGAAGGGGTTTTCAATCTTGATTGGTCATCGCGAAAAGATAGTAAATCCCAACATATTTTTTATTTAGCCCTTGGTGACTCCTTAACACGTGGTGTAGGGGATGAGTTAAGAGAGTATGGTTATACAATTCGCTTGCAAGAACAAGTAAAAAAGTGGCCAATGATTAAATCGGTTGAACTGGATAATCGAGGGAAAAATGGACGTAGAAGTGATCAACTTTTATCACTTCTTCAAAAAGGACATTATGATGAGGAAATTGCCCAAGCAAATTTAGTAACAATTACACTTGGCGGAAATGATGTCATGAAGGTCGTGAAGCGAAATTTATTTTCGTTAAAGAAAGAAATGTTTGATAAAGAATTACCGGGGTTTGAACAAAGGTATGAGGAGATACTTTCGGAAATTCGCTTAAGAAACCCAGAAGTACCGATAATAATGATAGGGTTTTATAATCCATTTTCAATCGTGGTGGATGAAATAACGGCGTTTGATCCCATTATTTCGGAATGGAATACTGTGATTGATCAAGTGGCTAGTCGTGATAATAATGCTTGCTTTGTTCCTATAGATGATTTATTTTCTTCCAATGAGGATATGGTATATCATGTAGACTTCTTTCATCCGAATGCAACAGGTTACAAGCGCATAACGAATCGAATTATTGAAAGGATGCAAACATGTGATATTGAGCAGATGTCAGATGGTTTAATTGGTTTTGAGGAGTGGGAAGATGAATAAATGGAAAGTAGCATTTTTATTATTAGCAGGCACAGTATTGTTTTTTATCGTTAGCATTTTCTATTTTGCTACGGCTGATGTCAATCAAGCATCGATAAAGGAACCGCTACCGCTAGAAGGCAATATCTTGTCTGTCGAAACGACTGCAAGAGAATTTGAGGCGATTGCCAAACAATACTTAATTGCAGCGATGGATCAATCACCGCTTCCTTTAGAACTAGTTGTGGATGATAAAATTTATTTATATAGTACGTTGACTGCATTCAATGTGGAAATTCCGATTCAGATGGATTTTAGCCCAGTCGTGAAGAATGGAAATATCATTTTAGAGCAAGAGGCAGTGCATGTAGGGAAATGGAATATTCCACCTAAAACAGTTTTAAAATTAGTTGAAGATGCCGTTGATTTCCCGACATGGATTACTGTACGTCCAAATGATGAGGAAATTTTCGTAGATTTATCTCGCATTAACATTGCAAGTGGATCACGTGTTCGGGCAAAGGAAATTGATTTGCCAAATGATAAAATTGTTTTGGAAGTAGTCATTCCAAACGAAACGAAATAGAGGAGGATATACATGACAATACAAAAAGCAACATTTGCTGGTGGCTGTTTTTGGTGTATGGTAAAACCATTTGACACACAGCCCGGCATTTTAGAGGTCATCTCAGGCTATACAGGTGGACATGTAGAAAATCCAACTTATGAGCAAGTTTGTAGTGAAACAACAGGCCATTTAGAAGCAGTACAAATCACATTTGATTCAGACATTTATCCATATGAAAAATTAGTTGAATTATACTGGACTTTAATTGATCCAACTGATGCAGATGGTCAATTTTATGATCGTGGGGAATCGTATACTACGGCGATTTTTTACCACGATGATGTACAAAAGCAAATTGCCGAACTATCGAAAGCAAAGCTAGAGGCAAGTGGAAAGTTCAATGCACCTATTGCCGTAAAGCTGTTACCTGCAAAACCTTTTTACCCAGCAGAGGAATATCATCAGCACTATTATAAAAAAAATCCGGCACATTATAACCGTTATTCTATCGGTTCAGGGCGTGTAGGATTTATTGAAAAGTATTGGGGGACAAATTCATGAATAAAGAAGAAAAATTAAAACAATTAAATGAAATGCAGTACTATGTCACACAGCAACAGGGGACAGAGCCTCCATTTCGCAACGAATACCACGATGTATTTGAAGAGGGAATTTATGTAGACATCGTTTCGGGGAAGCCATTATTCAGTTCCCTTGATAAGTTTGACGCAGGTTGTGGATGGCCGTCATTTTCAAAACCAATTGAAAAGCAGGAGGTAACAGAGCATTTTGATACATCGCATGGCATGCGTCGTGTAGAGGTGCGAAGTAAAACAGCTGATTCACATTTAGGACATGTTTTTCCTGATGGGCCACAAGAACAGGGTGGTTTACGATATTGCATAAATTCAGCTGCATTGCGCTTCATTCCAGTAGCAAAGCTCGAAGAAGAGGGCTACGGCGAATACTTAAACTTGTTTAAATAAATTGAAAAAACTTACGAAGGCTGTATGCGCACTTCGTAAGTTTTTTTGTGTGAATTTTAAATTTTAAATTCATTAACAACACTACGTAAATCGTCTGCCTGTACTGCTAGTTCAACAGCTGAGGCATTAATCTCTTCCATCGAAGCAGAACCTTGTGAAGCGGCCGCAGCACTTCGCTCTGTATTGTCAGCTGTGTTGTTGGCAATGGCAGATACGTGAATAAATGATGCGGTTACATCATGGCTATTTTTTAATGTTTCTTCAATTTGATCAACCATTTGCTTCAAAATTTCCGATGTTTTCTCTGTTTGTACTAGTATATTTTGAAGAGAATTTGTTGTTTCGTTTGTTACTTCTACACCACGGATTACTTTTCTTACACCCGTACTATTTTGTTCGATAATGGAGTTTACTTCACTTTGAATCGAACCGACAATTGTAGATACTTTGCTCGCTGCTTGTTGTGATTGCTCAGCCAATTTTCGAACTTCATCTGCAACAACTGCGAAGCCTTTCCCATGTTCACCAGCTCGGGCTGCTTCAATTGCTGCATTTAATGCTAATAAATTCGTTTGCTCGGCAATCGCTGTAATTGTTCCGATAATAGATGTAATGTCTCCAGATTTGCGACCTAAATTTTCAACGGTTGATGATGTACTAGCCATTGTCTCTTCGATTTCTAACATGACATTGGAAGATTGGACAACCGACTGACTGCCTGTTTGTGCCGCACTTTGCATTTCCACAGCAGCTTGTTGGACTTCATGTGCTTTTTCATTCAATTCGTGCATCGATTGTTCCAGCTTGTGCATATCATTTGCCGCATTCCCAATGCTCGCCATAATTTCATTACTGTCATTTGCGATGTCGAGCGTTGAATTGGCAATGGAATCGATCGAACGAGCATTATCATCTGCAAGGACGGTTAGCTCTTTTGAACTTGTCGATACATTTTCAGCAAGACCGGAAACACGTTTAATTAATGTTGAGATCGACTCAATTAAAATATTTGTCGATTCGGCGATTTGGGCAAATTCATCTTTTGTTTTAACTTGTACACGGCGGGTTAAATCCCCACCAGCCTGTGCGATATCTAAAATCGACTGATTAATCGCATATGTATTTCGGCGAATGGATTTTGATAATATGTAACCAAGAGTTATTGTGAAACTCATCGCAATTACCGCCAACACGAAAAATGATACTTTCGAAGCTAAAGCAAATGACTCTAGTTGTAAGATGGTTTCTTCATTTCTCTGCTCAAGCATTTGGATGAGCTTTGTTGTATTCTCATCAATATAGTTCTTGAAACTTTGACTCCCACTTGATATAAATAGTTTTGCCGCATTTTCATAGCCATATTTTTGACGTACTTCAATCGTCGATTTAGAATAAGATAAATAATTTGCATAAAATTGCTGGATAAGTCCAAGCGTTTTTAGCTCTTCTTCTCGGTTTTCTAACGTTGTTGTTATTGTCGTCATATTGGAATCAATAATGGATTTTGTATCGTCAAATGCTTGTAAATACTTCTCATCACCTGTAATAATATAAGTTTGTTCATAGCTTGACAGTTTAGCAATATCGTTGGCTAAATTATTAATATACATTTGTTGTTTTAAATTTTCGTCTGCAAAATCTCGGAGGCTATTTTGTAAATTTGTAATGTTGAGGTAGGATAAAATTTGCATGGCTAAAATAATACCCATTAAAATGGTGAAGCTTAAAATAATTCTCCCACGTATTAAATGTAGAAATTTAAATGAAGATTTCGGTTTCTTAAATAGTTTGTTATCTTTATGTACTTTACGTTTCTGTTTCTTTCTTTTAATCAAAAAATTCACCTAATTTCTGAAAAATCAATTTTTTAATATTCTACTACATAAATCATCCATTTGTCATAATTAATTGTAAATTTTTTAAAATAGGAGGAATAATATTGAAAAAATCATTTTATCACTATGTTCAAACGTTTAGAGGGGGAGAATGGTCTGACCAAAAGGTACGATTTGCTGAAAGTATGTTTCTCGATCATGCCTTTCCTAAAACTTCGGATGACTTTGACGAACTATCGAACTATATCGAGCTGCAATCCGATGAGTATATAACAATATCTGCGTTTGATGAATTATGGGATTTATATTCTCTGAAATATAAATAGGAAAAAAGAAAGGGCATTTTGTTTCGTGTTTTTTGGGTATACAAAATTGTAGACTAAAAATAGAAGTTATTGAAGGTTCATTAAATTTAAGTAGTTAATTTATGTAATATGCAGATTTTTTATAAAAGAAAGACGTCTAACGATTGAATATTTATGTGGAAACGATTACAATCTAGAAGAATGAAGATGAAAAGAGGTTTTATAGATGAGCGTTCATATTAATGCCAAACAGGGCGAAATTGCAGAAATCGTATTATTACCAGGAGATCCTTTACGTGCAAAATACATTGCAGAAACATTTTTAGAAGATGTTGTTCAGTACAATGAAGTACGTAACATTTTAGGCTACACAGGTACATATAAAGGAAAGCGTGTTTCTGTTCAAGGAACAGGTATGGGTGTACCATCGATTTCAATTTACGCGACAGAACTGATGCAAGAATACGGTGTACAAAAATTAATCCGTGTTGGTACTTGTGGTGCAATTCAAAAAGACGTGAAAGTACGTGACGTTATTATTGCACAAGCATCATCAACAGATTCGAACTTAAACCGTGTTATTTTCGGTGGGAACTTAGATTACGCACCAACTGCAGACTTTGATTTATTATTAAAAGCATACAATGCAGCGAAAGAAGCGAACTTAAATGTACGTGTAGGAAATATCTTCACGGCTGATATGTTCTATTCGGATGAAGCACAAAACGAAAAATTAGCACAATACGGTGTTTTAGCGGTTGAAATGGAAACATCAGCACTTTACACATTAGCTGCTAAATTTGGACGTCAAGCACTAACAGTATTAACTGTTTCTGACCACATTTTAACAGGTGAAGTAACAACTTCAGAAGAACGTCAAACTACGTTCAATGACATGATGGTAATTGCGTTAGAAGCGGCTATTCAAGAGTAGCAGTGAGGGTTTGTAAGTTATCAAAGTTTATTTTATAAAGGGACAAAAGAGACTATAAGTTTTTTGAATGCCCATCTAAAGCCTGCTAGACAAGAATTTGTTTAGTGGGCTTTTTTATTTGAATGAATTGAATAGGGAAGTTGGAAGTTGTGTCACATTTGAGCATGAGGAATCATTCGTGCAGGTTGTAATACATAGCCTGTGTTGTAGCTTTTGAATAAAGTTCGATTAAAAGTAAGTTGCAACGCTAATTTTATACAGAAAGAAACCAACTGTTTGAAACAGATTAAAATAGTTGGTTCTTTATTGATCTAGTTTGGATTGAAAATTTCGGGATATAATTATTCAATTAAAACAACCGTTAATATAAAAATCATTTTGATAAGGGCTTGTCAAAATACTCCATTACTAGTATTAATAGCCCCAAAATCGACAACAACAATCCTACAACAAATGGGAAACCTAGGAATAAACTTTCAACACTTTCATTCCCATATTGCTTTCCTCCAAAAATTGCATACCACAACTGTGAACCAGACCAACTAGTCATGCTGGGAATATATAAAGCTGCCACCACAATTATAGTTAATGTAGTAAATAATCCCCCAAACATTATAAAGCCGCCAATTACTGTCCTTTTCATTCTTTAGCCTCCAATCTATAAATTTTCCCCTTATTTTCATCCTTTTTTACTCTATCTATAAATAAACAATCTTTATTACAAAGTTACATGTGTGGTACTGAGGAATTGTGTGCGCATAACAAAAAGACTTATGTTGTATGTTTCATACGCACAAGTCCATAGAATTATGAAAAATCAATACTAGTATTCTCTTAAAAATTTTGTGCTTTTTAAGGATACCATGAAAGTTTAGAATCACTATCTAATGGTTTCGTTTTTATTTCCTCACTCAAAGTATTGAACCATTTACTTAAAATATCTGCTTTTTTTAAGTCAACAATGTCGTCATCTTCCCAAATGATATGAGAGAACCAAGCCCCTGTTGCCCATTCAAATTGTAGTTCAGCAAATGAAATTCTAGGATGGTTAGCTTGAGTGAATTTGCCATTTACTGCGATAACAACATCAGCAGCTTGAGGGAGTAACTCATTTTGAATTTTTTCTGTAATACTAGTATTTTCAAGCTCATTCCACATCTTGAGACAACCATCAACTTGGTAAAAAATATTGAAAGATGGATGTTCGCCCATATCTATTAAAATAAAGGCACGTTCTATTGTGTTGTCAGTCGCCCTAACTGCGTTTACGATAATATTTTGTGCCATTTCCACCCAAAAGTTATTTGCTTCGTCTAGTGGCGACTCTAAATAAAACTCAGATTCAAGTTCAGAAACAGCAACTTCACCTTTATTACTATCTTCTATTTTTTTAAAAAACCTCTCAAAGAATCCCATTAATTGCACATCCTCCAATATTATTTATGATAAATGATTTAAGTTATATATCCTCACAAAAAATATATATTACAAATTTTAACATATAAAAGTGTTGAATAATGTGTACGTATAGACCTAATTGAGCCTTTGAGCTTTGAGAGAGGTATCTTCACATAGATTTCTTTTTGGTGTTACATTTTTAGATATAGGAGCTATTGAGAGAACATAACAAAAGGAATTGGTATGGATGAGATTTAAACGTACAAGTCCTAAGGGGTTTCTTTATTGATGCCACTCATATTTATATAATTGATGGCTTTTGGCTTTGTATAATAAAATAATGAAGTCATTTCCATTATTGCGTCCATCATAGTAATAATAGTCATCAATTTCTGCTTTAATATCATATTGATTAAATATATCAACAATTTCTTTCGATTTTTGACGAATATCAATTGTACTTTTTTCGAATTGCGCTATTTTATTATTTACATGACTTACATCACTCGAAGTAAGTTTTGTAAAGCTTGTATTACTAAAATCAATTGGTTTTGAATAATCGAATAATGTAAACCATTCCCCATCACCATGAAAATTAGCTTCAGTTGTTAGTAAATATATAACTTCATCTGCTTTAGGTAAATTAATCCCCCAATTACTTTCGAGTACCTCATATTCATTTGGGAGAAGGCTTTTAATTAGTAAAGCACACCCTGAAAACAAAAATATAATTGCTATAAAAACCGTTATTAACCATTTTTTCATAAAATCACCTCGATTTAAAGACGAAAGTATTTTTTGGGGGTTGCATTTTGTTTATTTTTGATTGACTGATTCTATCTATAGAGAAGTCATAACATGGCAAGGACGAGTTGTTAGAAAAATGGTAAATGTGTTATTAATGAGTTTGACAATTAAATTAAAATAATCGGTAGATGCTTTATATTTTGTGAGTCAAATTTTGAAGATAAGCTATTTACTCGGTTTACTATACATTTAGGTTACAAGATTTACAATTGTATTAAATGGGTTGAGTGTTGCATTTATCGGTGGTAGATTAAGTAAGAGGGGTGTAAATATGAACGAAATAATGATTCTACCAAAACTAGATGCTCATATACAGTTCGCTAATACTTTGCATGGCCGAAGATTACGTGTACTTAAATTACAATTCCTTATAATTAAAGAAATTTCTAATGATTGGGAATCCTTGCATATTTAAGATGATACATATTGAAATAACGAGCTTGGGTCCTGAAATAGAAGAGTAGATAGCTAAAAAATTCAAAGCCTGTCACACAGTTAAAGTTATTGTGACAGGCTTTTGGCATTTATAAGATTAGTAATAGTTAGACCGTGTTTATTGTACGATTCAATAAATTTAATTTGGGGATTTTTGGTGGTTTTGTTTTGACATATAGGTCCCTCCACCTGCGAGCATAGACTCCATCTTAGATAAACACACGTTAGCGTAATAAAAGCCACTTAAAATGTAATAAAAAATGGATAATTATTTTTGTCTAAACATATTAAAAGTTCTTCTTTAAAGTAATCATTTTTTATCAGTTTTAACGCAACTTCTATGCTAAAAAAACCAACCTCTAAACTTTCTTTACTTGTTTTTAAACTTCCCTTTATCGGTGTTCCTAACCACCACATATTACATATATTTCTTTTTAATTCTTGTGAAACCCCACAAAATTCAATAATATCAATATATATTCCTGTTTCTTCTTCAACTTCTCTAATTACTGCATTCTTTATATTTTCATTCTCTTCTACAATACCACCTGGTAATTCCCAACCTCGATTAGGGTCTTTTTTTAATAAGATCCTGTTTTGATTATCAATAACTACAGCACCTGATGTAACAGTAAATTTATTCATAGAAACACCACCTACAATATCATTATTTATCTTGAACTATTACTATGCAGTTAGCCCAAAACCACTCACTTCTTTACAGATTGCGTTACCTATTTCAAGCATATTTTAGTCCACATAATCATATCTCTTGTCACTTTGATCTTATACCATATGGCACCAACTACTTGATTTTCTCCGTTGAATGCGATTAATGCAACAGCGCCATTTCTTCCCTAATCTACATGATATTTTTTTATGAGCAGAGTTTAAATAACGCTTCTTTGGTTGGATTGTTTTGCGGAATATGAATTGCTACATATAGCTTTTCCGTTAAAAAAACGACCTCACTATTTTTATAACTTCAAATGCTAAACCAGTTTAACGACTCCTAAAACTTGGGAGCCTTTCGCAATAACGATGCCTGTTCAAATGCATAAGCAAATTTGATTAAAACACCTTCACTGAAAGCAGAACTTGCAAAAGTAATTCCAAATGGTCGACCACTTTCCATATAACCTGCAGGAACAGCGATTGATGGGTAGCCCGCTTTGGCACAAAGTGTTGAACCAATGTAAGAAGGAAAAACAATTGCATCAAGTCCATATTTTTTTAATGAAAAATCAATTCCTTGTTCTTGTGAAAAATATAAATCTTCTAATTTTGCGTTTAAATACTCTGCATTCCGTAATGTATTCGGAAAGAATTTTCTACGTTCCAACTTATCCTGTCCATACTTCAATGCTTTTTCGCCAATCGTCTGATTAAATTGAATTAACTCAGAAATTGAGTGCACGGGCATATGTGCAGGTAATTGATGTAGGTAATTATCGAGACTATGTTTTAACTCATACAAAGAGACGTCCCATTTCCATTCTCTATGAAAGGAGGGGATATCAATATTTTTAATTATCGTAGCCCCTTGCTCCGTTAAAATTTGAATTGCATTGTTAAATAGTTGTTCATCATATTCTCCACATTCGTAATAATCTTTAGATCCCTTATTAAATAGACCAATTGTAGCGCCCTTTAAACCGTTTGGGTCTAAATAGCCTGTGTAATCCTGTGGTTTACTATTTTCCCCCTTATACGTGACGATATCGTTTTCATCTTTTCCTGTTAAAACCCCTAACAAAACGGCTGCATCCTTAACATTTCTTGCAAACGGCCCAGGTGTATCTTGTGAGTATGTAAAAGGAATAACACCGTCTCGACTGATTAAACCAACCGTAGGCTTTATACCGACAACTGAATTTTGAATGGCAGGGCTAAGAATAGAGCCATCTGTTTCTGTTCCGACAGATAAAACGGTAAAATTCGAGGCAACCGCTACTGCAGAACCAGAACTAGAGCCGCCAACAAACAGTGTTGGATCTCCATAAGGATTTAAGGTTTGACCTCCTCGTGCACTGTAGCCAGCCCACATTGTACTGGACATTCCATTTGCTAATTCGGTCATATTTGCCTTCCCTAATAGGATAGCACCTGCTTCACGGAGCTGTTTAACAAGAAAAGCATCCTTGCTAGCGAGATGATTTTCTAATGCAATTGTTCCTGCACTAGTATGCATTGAATCTTTTGTTTCTATATTATCCTTGAGTACAACGGGAATACCATGTAAGGGTCCTCGTGCACCTTTTAATATTCTTTCATTATCCAGTGCTTCTGCTATAAATAAGGCATCCGGATTTATTTCGAGCATTGAATTTATTTGTTTACCACTTTGATCGTATTTTGCAATCCGGGACAAATAAAACATCACTAATTCTTTTGATGTGATTTCTCCGTTATCCATAGCAACTTGTATGTCATCGATTGAAAGTTCATCTCTAAAAAATCGTTTGAAATTTATCTCCATTTTATTACCTTTCCTATGCTGTTTTATTTTTTATTTCTAATAACCAACCTCACTTCATGAATACATAAAATACTTGTGTTGAAATTGTAAACAAATTTTGGAAATAGTACAATGGAATAATTACATATACGTTACATAAAGGAGAACGAACGAAATGCCTGTTTATAATAAGCTTGTAAGAGATAAGATTTTAGAAATAATTGAAGCGGAAGGGCTGCAATATAACGCTAAGATTTTAAATGCCAGTGAGTTTAAAGATTCAGTTAAAGTAAAAATGAAGGAAGAGGCGCAAGAGTTTTATGAGGCAAAGAATATAAATGAGAGCATTGAAGAGTTGGCGGATATATTAGAGTTAGTACATGCCGCTGTAAATTTACTAGGTGTAAGTTATGAAGAATTAGATAGTATTAGAGAACAAAAGAAAGCAAAACGAGGTGGTTTTGATAAAGGAATTTATTTAATGGATGTAATTGATATATAAATCCCAGCATAATGAAAGTAACTAATTCTCCAGTGAAAACTGAAACAATTCCAACTAATAGCGTAGATAAATAGTACATTTTATCCATATGTAAAAATTTTACTCCTTTACTTGTATAGTGTATCGTAAATATATTATACTAAATAATGGTAAATATCGATATGGCTATTTTGATGAATTGTATAGAAAGAAACTTGATACAAATGATCAATATTTTTGTTTCTTCTTATTTAAATGATGTTTAAGTAATAGAAGAAGGGTATAAGTCATAGTAATCTACTGGAGAGAGGTTGGAATGATATGAAAAGGAAAATCTTTTTAGCTGCAACAAGTCTTTCATTATTGACTATTGCTGCGTGTGGGGATACAGCAACACCGACAAGTGGTGTAAAGGACGAATCAAATTTAACTTTACAGGAAGTATATAATAAGGCGATTGAGCGCCAGCAATCTTTAGAAAGCGTTCATGCAAAGCTAGAAATGAATCAAGCTACGGAATTGTCGATTGATGGTCAATCTGTCATGTTAACGTCTTCATCGAATTTAACGATGGAAATGACACAAAACCCACTCAGTTTCTATACGAATGGAACTGTTGATATGAATATGGGTGATGAGAAAGTAAGTATGCCTATGGAAATGTATATGACCGAAAAGGATGGATTTTTCTTCTATAATGGCCAAAATGAACAATGGTTGAAGCTTCCTGAAAGTCAACAAGAGCTATTATTACAACAAACGGGTGCCCAGGCAGATGCATCAGAGCAATTGGAACAATTAAAGCCATTTATTGAGGATTTTACATTTAAGCAGGATAACGATTCCTATCTATTAACATTAAGTATTGAAGGCGAAAAGTTTAAAGAATTTATTCTTTCTCAGATGAACACAAGTTTAGGTGACTTGACAGAAGTAAATGAAGAAATATATACGAATATGTCTTTTAAAGATTCAAAATATGAAATCGTTATCGAAAAAGATACGTTTGATACAAAACAGATTGATATGGATTTAACACTTTTAATGGATATAGAAGGCCAAACAACAAAGGTTGAAAGTGACACGAAAGTTGAATATTCTAAGTTTGATGAAATGGATCAAATTAAAATTCCAGATGCAGTGAAAAATAAAGCGATTTCTAGTGATTTTTAAGTATTTTAATTAGTAGTGGCGGTGTTTTTTCTTCACAATCACTACTTTTTTCTATTGTTTTGGAAATCCATTAAAAAAAATGTTGTCTGTTCTTTCCTATCGCTTTGTAAACTGCTATTATTGGTATAGTGTGAAATCAGTCAGTGTAAAATGAGAGTGGTGAAATTTAATGGATGAACAAAAAAAAGACGGGGAACAAACAGAAATGAATGAGCAACAAGTCAAAACTGAAAAGCCAGCCGGCAAGTTTTTACGCATTAAGCCATTTGCATTCATTATGTTGATTTTCCTCACAATTTTAGTGACAGTAGGGTTAACCATTTTTGCGTTAACTTTCGGTGATCAAAAAGTTGTAGAAGTAAAAGTACCTATAGAGCGTACAGAATTTAAAAAGCTATATGAAGCGTATGACGCGTTACAATCAAAATATTATGAAGATATAAATGAAGAAGATGTTGTATATGGTGCGATAAACGGTATGTTTGATGCACTAGGAGATCCTTATTCGGATTATATGAATCATGAAGAAGCTACATCGTTCAATGAAAGTTTATCTTCTAGCTTCCAAGGGATTGGCGCTGAGATTTCAGAGAGAAATGGCTATATTATGATTGTTTCACCAATTAAAAACACGCCGGCCGAAAAGGCGGGTCTACAACCAAGAGATATGGTATTAGCGGTTGATGGTCAAAGCGTAAAAGGTATGAGTTCAACAGAAGCCGTACTATTAATTCGTGGTGAAAAGGGAACGAAAGTTGTGTTAACTATTCAGCGTGGAGAAGCAGAACCAACAAATATTACAATTGTTCGTGACGATATTCCGGTTGAGACAGTGTATGGACAATTAGATGAAAGTGGTATTGCTCATTTCCAAATTACTTCATTTAGTGAGAACACAGCAAAAGAGCTTGAAAAACTTATGGCTGAGTTTGAAACAAAAGGAATGAAGGCGATCGTACTTGACGTTCGTCAAAATCCAGGTGGTTTCTTAAAAGCAGCCATTGACATTTCAAATCTATTCGTAGAGCAAGGCAAAACAATTGTACAAATTCAAGAAAAAGACAGTGAGCCAGAATTAGTCGTTGCAGAAGGCGGTAAAAAGTATCAATTACCTGTAACAGTTCTAATTGATGAAGGTAGTGCATCAGCATCTGAAATATTAGCCGGTGCTTTAAAAGAATCTTTCGGTGCAAAAATTGTTGGTTTAACTTCATTTGGTAAAGGTACAATGCAAGAAGTTATTTATCTTGAAGATGGTTCAAACTTAAAATTCACAACGGGCAAATGGTTAACGCCAAAAGGGAATTGGATTAACGAAAAAGGAATTAAACCAGACGTTGAAGTAGCATATCCTGATTATGCTTCGTTACCGTATATTGATCCAAGTCAAAAATTCGAAATCGGTGCAAATCACGTAACGATTCAAGCGGCTAAACGCATTTTAGAAGTGCTTGGATACGACCCAGGTGAAGTGAATCAAGAGTTTGATGAAAAAACTGCTGCTGCTTTAAAGGAATTCCAACAAGCGAATGAACTAGAAGCAACAGGCATTTTATCAGGCGATACAACGTACGCATTAATGGATGCAATTAGCGAAAAGCTTAAAACAGATGACCCACAAATCGTTAAAGCAAAAGAATTATTAGGTGTTAAGACTGAAGAAGCAACTTCAAATGAATAAAGCCCCTGTTACGGCAGGGAGAAAAATTGGCTGGTGTAAAGTGTAGGACACTTTGTACCAGCCTCTATTTATAGGATGTGATTGAGATGAAGGATGTCTATTTATTTAGTGGATTTTTAGGGAGTGGCAAAACATCTATGCTAACGGATGTGATTCGCCAATTAAAAGATGTAGGTCTAAAGCCTGCTGTCATCATGAATGAATTAGGGAAATTACCGTTTGATTCTCAAGCAGTGGAAGCGGATGTTCCCCTAAAGGAAATGTTAGAAGGGTGTATTTGTTGTAGTGGAGCGGAAAAAACAGAAGCGCAAATTCAATCTCTACTACATGATCAAGAGTTTGATGTGTTAATTATCGAAACGACTGGCGCGGCCCACCCAGTAGAAGCTTTAGATGCAGTGTATTCACCAATATTCGCTGATCAACTAAATATTAAAGGGATAGTTACAGTAGCCGATAGTAAGCTATGGCTTGATCGAGCTTCGTTAACCCCGCAAGTGCGTTCTTTATTTATGGAACAAATTCGCCATGCACATTTACTGTTAGCCAATAAAACGGATTTATTAACAGAATCAGAGCAAGCGCAAGTTGTGTATGAGCTGCAAGGTTTTAATCCGAATGCTTTTATTTTGCAAACAATAAATGGACGTGTTCCACTTAAACTCTTACAAAATATGCAATCTACAGCACAGGTGGCAAAGGAAGAAATCGTTTCTGCTCGCATAGGAGAAAGCTTTAATTTGGGCTCGAGACTAGTCGAATTCACAGAAAGCTTTACACAAGAGCAAGTTGAAGACTGGGTTCGTGCTTTACCAGATACGGTTTATCGAATGAAAGGCTATATACCAATTGAGGGCATAAAAAATCCGATGCTCTTTCAATATGCATATGGAATGGTTCAATGGCTGCCAGAATTCATTAAAATGCAACCGAATCTTGTGATTATTGGTGAAAATATTCAAAATATAAAAGTGATAGGCGAGAAATCATAATTCGTCAATAGCTTTTCAGATGAAATTGATTCTTTAATTGGATAAATTTATTGAAAAATTGTATTTAAAAATACTATAAAAAAGGCTTATAGATTGGTAGATGGCTATCTTACCAATTTATAGGCCATTTTTTTTGAAAAAAGTATTTTACGATAAGGGCACACGAAAGGAGGCGTACAAAATGAAAAAATCGTTAATGACATTTTGTGCAGTAATACTTTTATCAACTCAAGCACCAATCGCTAAGGCGGAAGAGGTGAAAGAAAACAAAGGAATCGAGGATTACAAACATTACTATAGCTACGTTGTAACTTCGAATGATCAATATAAACTGGTAGATTTAAAAGAACTTTTGAAAAAATGGACATTTAAAGGTACAGCAACAGTGGAGGATAATCAAACTTCAACTGATAAGAAAAATCAAACTTCTACTAAACAAGAGCAAAAAGATACGAAAGTAGAACAACCAAAGAAGGAAGCTACTGTAACTAAACCAGTAACTAAGCCAGTTGAAAAACCAGTAACAAAACCTGTTGAAGAAAAGGTACCAGCTAAGCCGGTTGAAGAAAAAGAAACTACAAATCAAGTGGTGACACAACCAACAGAAACACCAAAAACACCAGTTGTTGAATCACAACCAGTAAAAGAAGAACCTAAAAACGAGTCATTAAGTGATATTGATGCAATTGAAGCAAAAGTAGTTGAATTGACGAATGCAGAGCGTGCAAAAAATGGTTTAAGTGCACTTCAAATTGATAAACCATTAATGGCAGCTGCTCGTGAAAAATCTCAAGATATGAAAGATAATAATTACTTCTCTCATACTTCACCAACTTGGGGAAGCCCATTTGATCGATTAAAAGCTCTTGGTATTTCATATCAAGCTGCAGGAGAAAATATCGCTAAAGGTCAAAAAACAGCTGAAGAAGTTGTTACAGCTTGGATGAATTCTGAAGGCCACCGTGCGAATATTTTAGATGCTAAATTTACTCACATTGGTGTTGGGTATGTAAAAGACGGAAATATTTGGACACAACAGTTTATTAAAAAATAACAATTCACTCACTATCTATTTCGAAATGAAGTAGATAGTGTTTTTCTTTTTATTTATTGTATTAAACTGTCTCCAGAAGCATTTTTGTTTGGAAAAGAATTTATCCGATTGCCATACTATGCTACAATTAACATTATAATTAAAAGGTGTGGGAAATACATATGGACGATCTTTCACAACAATCATTAATTATTTTAAATGTTTAAATCGTTTTTTATAACAAAAGCTATATTGATAAACAAGAATTTTTCATACTAATTTATATTATCGCTATATACAAGCAAATTGAGACGAAACATATCGATTTTTGTAAGCATGAATGAACTTGTATAAGCATAAATTGGAATAAGGAAAATTGACTGTGTTAGGAGAAATTTATGAACGAAAAATCAATCATTTTAACTGGTGGGGGTACGGCTGGACATGTTTCGTTAAATGAAGCAATTATCCCATCATTAATTGAAGCAGGATACAAAGTACATTATATAGGTTCACACGATGGTATTGAGAAAGAAATTATCGGCAATGCATTTCCTAATATACCTTATCATAGTATTTCTAGTGGAAAGCTAAGACGTTATTTTTCAATGAAAAACTTTTCAGATCCATTCCGAGTAATGGCAGGGGTTGGACAAGCTTTCTCTATTATAAAAAAGGTAAAACCTACAGTAATATTTTCTAAGGGAGGATTCGTCTCAGTACCAGTCGTTATGGCGGCCAAACTGGCAAATATACCGGTAGTAGTACATGAATCAGATGTAACGCCTGGTTTAGCGAATAAAATAGCACAACCATTTGCGTCACATGTTTTTACTGTTTTTAAAGAAACGATGAAGCATTTACCAAACGACAAATCGACAAATACGGGATCAATTATTCGTCAACAGCTTTTTGAAGGAAATAAAGAGCGTGGTTTAACGTTTTGTGGATTTACAACGGATAAAAAAGTGTTGTTAGTCATGGGAGGAAGCTTAGGCTCAGTCGTTATAAATGATGCGCTACGGAAAAATTTGAATACATTATTAGATCAATATCAAATTATTCATTTATGTGGTAAAGGAAACAAGGATGCGAGTTTAGAAAATCTGAAAGGCTATAAGCAATTTGAATATGTAACGACAGAATTACCGGATTTATTATATGCGGCGGATTTAGTTGTATCACGTGCTGGTTCAAACTCAATTTTCGAATTTTTGGCATTGCATAAACCAATGTTACTAATTCCGTTATCCGCAACAAAAAGTCGCGGCGATCAAATTTTAAATGCCCGTTTATTTAAGAAACAAGGTTTTGCTCATGTATTAGATGAAGATACGATGACAACGGCAACTTTTTTAGCTGCAGTAATGCAGCTTGATAAAGAGGGGGATGAAATGATTGATCGAATGCTCGATGTAGAACAACCAAAAACACCAGCAGAAATGGTATCGCTAATTACGCAATATGAGAAGTAAATAGAAAAGATGCTGGAACAAAACCTGCCTCAAAAGCAAATGCAGTCCAATTTTACGATAAGTAAAATTTGGACTGCTTTATTTTTTATTTCAGCTTCGTAACTATTGTTCTCCGTTACGGCGGAAGCTTTCCTAGGGACAAGGCTCGAGCCTGTAGTCTTTCCCACGTGCTGTTCTACTGGGAGTTCCAAAACTTTTTAAAATAAGTTTATTCAATATAAAAACCACCCATACAAAGTAGTAGGGTGGATTGTAGTTTGTGTGATTACATTGCTTGTTCTTCTTCTTCTGTTTGTGTGTTTGCTGTAGTTAAATAGAATAAATCTCTTGGGATTTTAAAAAGGTGGAATTTTGTCTCACCTTGATTGATTTCATCAAATAATGCGGGATTACTCAACTCAGCATCAACTACGTAAGGTAATTTTAATGCTGCAGCTTTTGAACGAGCATTTTCTTTACGAATACGTAAGAAAACCGTATGGAAATCATAATTAAAAAACAAATCTTGAAGAAAAGCTAACTTTGCTTTTTGATTGTAGCCAAATCCTTGGTAAGGCTTACCAATCCAAGTGCCTAGAAAACCAGCGCCATCTTGGATATCAAAAATACTAATAGTTCCGATTGGGGCGCCCCATTCGTCAACAATTGTTCGAGAAATTGTTAAGCCGTTCAATTCTTCTTCGATTAATTGCTTTGTCATAAATAAATATTCTTCAGCAGATGTTGCTTTTTGACGAACAAATGGAAATACAGACGGATGACGTAATAGCTCATATAGCTCTGCAGTTTCATGTAGTTCTCGGTGTTTTAACATTTGAAACGCCTCCTTTTAAGAAGAAAAATGGTAGAGCCCTTTGTAAAGAATGGTTACAATGAAATTTCATCAAAATAATAAATTTCTTTATCACAAGGCAGTAGTCATTTCGAACTTGATCCAACCTAAAAGAATTTGACGTTAAACTATGGCGTGCAATCGTCTCTGTCTCGCTCTATTCTAGACAATGAAAAACAATATCGAAATAAGATTATTATCTACATTTTATTATAATATATTCTCTTGGTGCAACTTTCAAGCTCGAAAAAAACATTTTTTTCTATTAATTGACGATTAATTCTGAAAAATCTTAATATTCATTCGACTGTTGTGTCGTGTGTTTTTAAAAGCGTATAATAGAGTGATATAGGAAAGTAGGGGGAATATTTTTGAAGTATCAATTATTAAAAGTGCATGGTTCAGGTAATACATTTTATTTATACGATTCATTATATGAAAATGAATTGGATTGGGTTCGTTTAACTAAATGGCTATGTGATCCAAACAATCACGAGGGAGCGGACGGGTTATTACTTGTTTTGCCTTCTGAAAAAGCAGATGCAAAAATGCGAGTTATTAATGCAGATGGCTCGGAAGCATCAATGTGTGGAAATGGATTGCGATGTGTAGCTCGTTATATTTGTGAAAAGTTAAATGTTGACAGCGCAATAATTGAAACAATGAAAGCCAATTTAACTGTTCGTAAAGAGGCGCCGATTTTTGAATCGCTCCCAACATATGCAGTAGAAATTTCTCCGGTATCGTTTGATTTGCAAACATTGCCGATGCATTATGAACACAAAACTGAAATTAAAAATCAACTACTACCGGCTTTCTCGGATGAAATTTTATTTACAGCTGTTTCAGTTCCTAATCCTCATCTTATTGGAATCGTGGATAAGCAGTA
Source organism: Solibacillus sp. FSL R7-0682 (assembly GCF_038005985.1). Classification (NCBI taxonomy): domain Bacteria; kingdom Bacillati; phylum Bacillota; class Bacilli; order Caryophanales; family Caryophanaceae; genus Solibacillus; species Solibacillus sp. FSL R7-0682. The sequence continues at coordinate 2,253,238 of NZ_JBBOUI010000001.1, read as the reverse complement.
TATTGAAGACGTTTCACATCAGCAAAAATTGGCCGCTTATTTAAATGGGGATAATGAATATTTTCCAGATGGTGTAAATGTTAGCTATGTTTTGCCGATTTCTGAAAGTGAAATATTTGTGAGAACATATGAACGTGGTGTAGGATTTACAAATGCATGTGGTACTGCAATGACAGCATCTGCATTAATTGCTAAACTATATGATTACGTAAATGTTCCAAAAATTAAGGTGTACAATCCCGGCGGCTTCGTTCAATGTCAAGTTGAGGCTAATGAAAACAGCTACCAATTATCATTAATTGGAAACGCTACAGTGCTAGGGAATTATGAAATCGATAATGATTTACATATTTTAGGTTGTTTTATGACGGATGAGCAGTTACAATATGAAAAATGTAACATTTTTGTAAAAGAGAAATTAGGTAATCTTATTTAGTTGTTTGAGATTTAAGGAGGGATTTTAAAGATGGATTCGAAATTTTCTGTTGAGCAGCTCGAACTGTTATTTGGAAAAAGCCGAGATGCAGTATTTTTTATGGAAAAAATCGAAGATGACTATCGATATAATTTTTTAAATGATACTGCGATCAAATTAATTAATATGAATCCAATCGGACAAACATTACTACAAGTAATCCCTCCACATACATCAAAAAACATATTTCATTATTATCAAATTTCGGATGAACAACAAGATCAAGTGGAATTTGAAGATTATACGTATTCAAAGTTCGAAATACGTAAGCAAAAGACGACGGTCATTCCTGTCCAAACAGAAGGGAAGTCTTTTTTGCTTGCAATTACAAGAGAAATTCCAGTTGGTCGTGACTTGGAAGATAAATATTTGTTCATGCGCTCGGTATTTTACAAATCGTTTTTATCGACTATTCTTATTTCGACAGAATTCCAATTGCTAGAGGCAAATCAGAAGTTTGTTGATGAATTTAATATTCGTTTAGAAGATAGCCATAGTAATTTTTTTGAGTTGCCATTTATCGACCAAGAATGTGTACCTATGCTCAAGGAGTATATTAATCAAGCGCAAAATGGAGAAAATATTACGTCAAAAATGTTGTACTTCATCGATAAAAACCATGTGAGACGATACTACACGGCTACATTTTCATCGTTGACAAGCAATGATAAAACAATTGCAGTATTTATTATTTTGCAAGAAATTACAGCATTTGTGGAACAAAAGCAAGCGTTGCGTACTGCTTCCCATGGTCTCGAAACATTAAAAAATGCCATTAGTTCGGCTGCAGATGTTATTTTCACAAATACAGATGGCATAATCATCGATGTAAACGAACGAGTAATTCAAAATACTGGATATGCTCGTGAAGAGCTTGTGGGGAAAACTCATCGCGTGTTTAATTCCGGATACCATACGAAACAATTTTTCGATAGGCTTTGGAAAACGATTAAAAGTGGAAATATTTGGCGTGACGAGATTTGTAATCGAAAGAAGAATGGTGAGACATATTGGATGGATGCAACAACGATTCCGATCATTGATGAAAATGGTGAAATCGAACAATATATTACGATTCAATATAATATTTCCTCGAAGAAGGAATTAATGTCAGAGCTATATAAAATCGAAAGTAACTTTCGTGCAATTACGGAAAACACAAATGATTTTATTTTAATAGCCGATAAGGATGGGAAAATAAAATATGCTTCACCTTCATATATTCGTAAATTAGGATATTCTGAAGAGGAGCTAATTGGTCAAACATACGAAAATTTACTGACGATTGACAGTTTAGCTGTCTGGCAAAAGGAGCTTTCCATTATTAAAAGAAATGGCATTTTAGAAAATAAAATTGAATTGCAACTTTTATCTAAAAACCATCATACTATGTGGACAGAAGGAAATTACACTATTACGTTAGATATGGCACAACAAAAAATAGAAGAAATCGTGATGGTATCAAGAGAAATTACAGAGCGAAAGCAATTAGAAGATAAATTAACCTATTTAGCTTATCATGATAGCCTGACACAGCTAGGTAATCGACGACTCCTCTATAGAGATTTTCCGGAGATATTAAATAAGGCGATCATTAATAATGAATCAATTGCCATTTTCTATATAGATGGTGATAATTTTAAACAGGTAAATGATCTTTATGGACATGACGTAGGCGATGAATTTTTAAAAGAATTTGGTCAAGCACTTGTAAAATGTATTCGTAATGATGATTTAATTGTCCGTTTAGGTGGGGATGAGTTTTTAATTGCTTTAACGGGCCTTTCCTCAAATGAGCAAGTGCGCTTAGAGCAAATTAAACATATCGTCGAACGCATCCGATTACAATTAAAAATTGGTTGGACAATTCGTGATTTACACTTTGCGCCAACGACATCAATTGGCATTTCAATTTATCCTGAACATAGTGATACATTAGAGCAATTAATTGATTTAGCAGATCGTGCGCTCTATCAAGCAAAACAAATATCAAAAAACAATTATTGTATTAGCAGTGTACAACTAAATGTTTAAAAGAATGCTCAGTGTTGCAATAGAACACTGAGTTTTTTATTTTGTAAATAGAAATTCAAGTGAAAGAAATGGTAGACTAACTGCAAAATTATTCATAGAAACGCTATAATATGTCAACGCTATATAGACCATGATAAACTAGTAAAAAAGGTTAAAATAATTCGTTTATTCGAGGGGTAATATGAAACAAAAAATATTGATAGTTGAAGATGAAAAAAATATTGCTAGATTTTTAGAATTAGAATTAAAGCATGAGCAATTCGACGTTGCGGTTGCATATGATGGAAGAAAAGGACTTGAAGTTGCGACATCTGAAACATTTGACTGTATATTACTTGATGTCATGCTTCCAGAATTAAATGGGATAGAAGTTTGTCGACGTATTCGGAAACAAAGTGATGTGCCAGTCTTATTACTGACAGCACGTGATGCCGTTATGGATCGTGTAGCTGGACTTGATGCGGGCGCGGATGATTATATTGTAAAACCGTTTGCCATTGAAGAGTTATTAGCACGGATTCGTTCAATTTTAAGAAGAGTACGTCCTGTCCATACAACGGAACAATTGACCGTTCGAGATATACGCATTGACCCAAATGCATACGAAGTCTTTTTTGAAGGCAAAAAGTTAGAATTAACTCGTAAAGAATATGATTTATTAAAGTTTCTTGTTGAAAACCTGAACCGAGTATGTACAAGAGAGCTTATTTTAGAAAATGTTTGGGGATTTGACAGTGAGGTGGAGACGAATGTAGTAGATGTTTATATTCGCCATTTACGAACAAAACTACTAACAAATTCAGAACCGTACATTGAAACCGTTCGGGGGGTTGGATATGTGGTGAGAGGATGAAGAGACTTCGAAAAGGGTTATATAATTTATCACTTAAATCAAAATGGACCTTAACGGTAGGTGCGACGATCTTTATAAGTTATGCAATGATTTCAATTGTATTGTATATAGCGTTACAAACATGGCTCATTAACAATGAAGAAAAAAATGCAATTCGAACTGTTGATGATATTACGAGTTTTTTTGAAGCACAAGGAAGCACTGTTACAATACAGCAATTACAAAATAATAACGCATTGATGAAAGCTATTATGACACAGGAGCAAACTGTTCGTATTTTTAATTTAGATGGAGTTGAAGTGATCCGAATTAATGATGTTACGGAAGCTGCTATTTTTCCACAAACGAATCGGAAAAATGTTCCTACTATTATAGAAGAGCAAAATATTGGAGGGACTGAAGCGTTTGTCATCCATCAAGTTGTTCAAATTGGACCGTTTCATGGAATTATGCAACTTATCCATCCGTTGACAACATTTCAATCGATGATGAAATATATTTTGACAACAATTTTAATAGTAGGACTTGGCGCATTATTGTTTTCCGTTTCAATTAGTTATTATTTAGCGAATTTACTAATGAAACCACTTGTTCAGCTGCGAGATGCAATGAATCTTGTACGTGATCGTGGCTTTACAGCGCAACCACAATTTCAATATGAAGCAGATGATGAAATTGGTGATTTGCTTAAAATGTATCGCTCCTTAATGAATGAATTAGAAATTTCATTTACTAAACAACAGCAATTTATAGCCGATGCATCCCATGAGTTACGTACACCAATCCAAGTAATTGAGGGACATTTATCGTTGTTAAAACGATGGGGGAAAGATGACCCAGTAGTGTTAACGGAATCTTTAAATACGTCATTAGAAGAAATTTCACGCATGAAAAAAATGATTGAAGAATTGCTTCAACTTGCTAAGCGCGAAGAGGTTGATAAAAAAGCTGAAGCAGATTTAGAAGTTGTTTATGATAACGTAAAAATAGAACTTTTACAGCTGTATCATGATGTCATTATTGAAAAAACTGTTGTAGGACAGAAAAAAACAGCCTTAATAAGCGAACATGCTGCAACGCAAATCTTTAGAAATATTATGAGTAATGGTATACGATATAATAGCAATCAACCGAATCTTCAAGTAGCTATTTATTATACTGAACAATTCATTTCTGTCACAATACAAGATAATGGAATTGGTATTTCAGAAAAGCAACTTCCGCATATTTTTGATCGCTTTTATCGAGTAGAGGAATCTAGGACGAAGGAGATTTCTGGAACGGGTTTAGGGCTGAGTATTACAAAAATGCTCGCAGAAAAATATCAGATTGAGATGCAGGTCGAAAGTTCAGTAAATAATGGAACTGCGTTTATACTTAAATTCCCTACAAAATAGAACATTTCTTGTGGTTCCAAATTGATTTTTAATTGTTCAAGAAAAAATATGCTTATTTTGCTAAAAAGAGTTGTATTTTTTGTGAAGAGTAGTAAGATTGAGATGGAAAAAATGTTCTTCTACACGTAATGACATTGTGCTTTTAGTCTGTGTTGAAGAATGGTAAAATATTATTTGATTTATTTAGGTAGATAACAAAGTCAAACTTTTTATCAACAAAGGGAAGTACAGTAGTTGTGCTTAGCATAGCAATGTCTTTCTAAGTAAATTATTGGAACAGCCATTAGGCAAAATTTGGAGGTTATTTTCATGTCGAACAATGTATTACCTGCAGGTTCCCCATGGTCAGCATTCTCAGGTCCAAACTTAGGTTATGTACTTGAGCAGTATGACTTATTCCTGCAATCTCCTGAAGAAGTAGAAGCAGAGCTAGTTGAATTATTCAAAGCATATGGTGGTCCTGTATTCGCAGAGGGTCAAGCTCCTGTTGTTTCTGGAGATACAGCAGTCCCAGGTACTGGCGATTATAAAAAAGTGTTAGCAGCAGTAAAACTAGCAGATTCTATTCGTGAATACGGTCATTTAGCGGCGGATTTATATCCATTAAAAAACCGTGCATTAGATACTTCTCGTATTGAAGAAAGCGTATTCAATTTAACTTCTACAGACTTAGCAGCAATTCCTGCGTCTGTATTCTTTAAAAACGTTCCTGCTGGTGTAACAAATGGTAAAGAGGCAATTGACTTTTTAAAATCAGTTTACACTGACAAAGTTGGTGTTGAAGTTGCACACTTACAAAATGCAGAAGAACGTGCATGGATTGAAGCACAAGTCGAGGCTGGTGCTTTTAAGCAAGCATTATCTGTAGATGAAAAGAAAGCGGTTTTAGAACGCTTAACTCGTATTGAAAACTTTGAAAAATTCATTCACAAAACGTTTGTAGGTCAAAAACGTTTCTCTGGTGAAGGTTTAGATACACAAATTATTTTACTTGATGAAATTATTAACGCATCTGAAACAAAAGGCGTAAAAAATGTTCGTATCGGGATGGCCCACCGTGGTCGTTTAAACGTTTTAACACACGTATTAAACAAACCATACGACATGATGTTCTCAGATTTTGCACACGTTTCAAATGAATTATTCTTACCAGAAGACGGTCGTTTAGAAATTACAAAAGGCTGGACAGGTGACGTTAAATATCACATGGGTGCTTCATATACTCGTGATTCTGGAATGAATGTTAAATTAGCATATAACCCTTCTCATTTAGAAGTAGGGAACCCAATCGTAATTGGTTCGGTTCGCGCGGCTCAAGATGATACATCTGCAGCTGGTTTTGCAAAGCATGATCCATCTAAAGCGTTAGGTATTTTACTACACGGTGATGCAGCATTCGCTGGTCAAGGTATCGTAACAGAAGGCTTCAACTTCTCTCAAACAGAAGGCTTCACAACAGGTGGTACAGTTCAAATTATTGCGAACAACATGATCGGTTTCACAACTGAATTATATGATTCACGTTCGTCAAATTATTCATCTGACCCTGCAAAAGGTTATGATATCCCAGTTATTCACGTTAACGCGGATAGCCCAGAAACAGTTGCACAAGTAGGTCGTTTTGTAGCAGAATACCGTGCGAAGTTCAAAAAAGATATCGTAATTGACCTAATCGGTTACCGTCGCTATGGTCACAACGAAACAGATGATCCAACAGTTACGAACCCTGAAACATATAAATTAGTATCAAAACACGAGCCAATTCGTGCTTTATATGGCGCTGAATTAGCGACAACTGGTGTTTTATCTACGGACGAAATAAAAGCTTTAGATACAAACATTTATGCAGAAATGCAAGCTGCGTATGACCACGTAAAAGCAATGGCAGAAAAAGATGAGCATTTAACACCTGAAATGCCAGAAGAAGTGAAAGTGGAATTCCCGGAAATTGATACTTCAGTTGAGTTAGATCGTTTAAATAAAATTAACGAAGACTTATTAGTATTCGAAGATGGCTTTGAACCACAAAACAAATTAGGTAAAATTTTAGAAAAACGTCGTGATGCATTTGCAAACGCAAAAATTGACTGGGGTCATGCAGAGACTTTAGCATATGCAACAATTACTCAAGATGGCACACCAGTTCGTTTCACTGGTCAAGATGCACAACGTGGTACATTCTCACAACGCCACTTAGTATTACATGATAAAAACAACGGTTCTGAATATACACCATTACATCATGTAGATGGCGTTAATGCGTCATTCACAGTATACAATTCACCACTTACAGAAGCAGGTGTAGTTGGATATGAGTATGGTTATAACTTAGAAAACGAAAACGTATTATCTGTATGGGAAGCGCAATTTGGTGACTTCGCGAACATGGCACAAGTAATGTTCGATAACTTTATCTCAAGTGCACGTTCAAAATGGGGTCAAAAATCTGGATTTGTTATCCTTTTACCACATGGTTATGAAGGTCAAGGTCCAGAGCACTCATCAAGCCGTATGGAGCGTTACTTACAATTATCAGCAGAAAACAACTGGTTCGTAGCGAACTGTTCAAATGCTGGTAACTACTACCACCTATTACGTCGTCAAGCAGGCTTACTTGGTACTGAAGGCGTTCGTCCATTAGTTGTAGTATCTCCAAAATCACTTTTACGTCACCCATTAGCAGCAGCTGATGCGAACCAACTTGCAACAGGTCGCTTCCAAGAAGTAATCGAGCAAGAAGGCTTAGGTAAAAATGTAAAAGCAGTAGAAAAAGTAGTATTAGGTTCTGGTAAGGTAATGATTGACCTTGCAGAGCGTGTTAAAGATGGCGAAGGCTTCGATCACTTACACATCGTACGTGTTGAGCAAATTTATCCATTCCCAACACAACAAGTGAAGGACATTATCGCTCGATTCCCGAATGTAAAAGAAATCGTTTGGGTTCAAGAAGAGCCGAAAAACCAAGGGTCATGGACATATGTTCTTGAAACATTATATGATATCGCTGAAGGCAAAAAAGTTCGCTATGTAGGACGTCCTGCAATGAGCTCAACTTCTGAAGGCGACGGCGATTCACATAAAGCAGCACAAGCAAAACTTGTTAATGAAGCATTAGAAAAGTAAGATTGAACTTGAATGAAATGGGCTACTTATATAAGTAGCCCAGCTATACAGCTTGTATAGCGTAATTAAAGGAGGATATTAACGTGGCTGAAATTAAAGTCCCTGAATTAGCAGAATCGATTACTGAAGGTACAATTGCCCAGTGGGTTAAAAAAGTTGGAGATCGCGTAGAAAAAGGCGAATTCATCGTAGAATTAGAAACAGATAAAGTAAACGCTGAAATCATCTCTGAAGAAGCAGGCGTATTAACTCAAATTTTAGCTGAAGAAGGCGATACTGTACTAGTAGGTCAAGTAATCGCAGTTGTAGAAGCAGGCGAAGGCGCTGCACCAGCACCGGCTGCACCAGCTAAAGAGGAAGCTCCAGCAGCACCAGCTCAAGAAGCACCAAAAGCGGCTCCTGCTCCTGTAGCAGTAGAAGAAACTTCTGGTGAGCGTGTAATCGCTTCTCCAGCAGCTCGTAAATTAGCACGTGAAAAAGGTATCGACTTAGCAGCGATTTCTCCAGTAGATCCACAAGGTCGTGTACGCGTACAAGACGTAGCAGCACATGGTACAGCACCAGTTGCGGCGCCGGCAGCAGCACCAGTTGCAAACGGTCCAATGATTTTCACACCAGCGGGTGACTCTGATCGTGTAACTGTAGAAAAAATGTCACGTCGTCGTCAAACGATTGCAAAACGTTTATTAGAAGTTAAACAATCAACTGCGATGTTAACTACATTCAACGAAATCGACATGACAAACATCATGGCATTACGTAAACGTAAACAAGACGAGTTCGTAAAAGCGAATGACATCAAATTAGGCTTCATGTCATTCTTCACAAAAGCAGTAGTTGCTGCACTTAAAAAATATCCATACGTTAACGCTCAAATTAACGGTGACGAAATTCACTTAAATAACTTCTTTGATATTGGTATCGCGGTATCTACTGAAGAAGGATTAGTAGTACCAGTAGTTCGTGATGCAAACGCTAAAAACTTCGCTGAAATCGAGAAAAACATTGCTGAATTAGCAGGTAAAGCTCGTGACAAAAAATTAGGCTTAAACGACATGGCTGGTGGATCATTCACAATCACAAACGGTGGTGTATTCGGTTCATTAATGTCAACGCCTATCATGAACGGTACTCAAGCGGGTATTTTAGGAATGCACTCAATCGTTAACCGTCCAATCGCTGTTAACGGTGAAGTACAAATCCGCCCAATGATGTATGTGGCATTATCTTATGACCACCGTATTATTGATGGTAAAGATTCTGTAGGCTTCTTAAAAACAGTTAAAGAAATGATCGAAAACCCAGAAGATTTACTATTAAACTCTTAATTTGAACAATAAGCGTCGGCATCGAGAGATGTCGGCGCTTTTTTCGTTTGAATTAATTTGCTTGCATACCACCATCGACATTGTAAAGGGAACCTGTGACGAAGGAAGCGTTATTAGATGCTAGAAAATAGACGATTTGTGCTACTTCTTGTGGAGTACCAAAACGACCAAGCGGTATTCCTTGTTTAATCGCTTCGCCGGCTGAATCTGGGGTTTCTGGTGAAATGTTTGATTGGATTGTCGTAAGCATTTGCGTATCTATTGCTGCGGGTGCCACTGCATTTACACGAATACCGTATGCAGCAGCTTCTAAAGCGGCGGTTTTCGTTAAACCTGCCACTGCATGTTTAGATGCAATATAGCCAGCCATTCCCGCCGAACCAATGTATGCAGCATTGGAAGCTGTATTAACAATTGTGCCATATCCTTGCTTTTCCATTTGTTGAATGACATACTTGAGCCCTAGGAAAACACCTGTTACATTAATATTCATCAGAAGATTAAATTGCTCAAGCTCCAAATCTTTTATCATTTTAAAAGGTCCACTAATGCCAGCGTTGTTAAAAAATACATCAATTTTGCCAAATTTCTCAACGGTTTCGTTTACATATCTTCTCACGTCTTGTTCATTCGTTACATCGGCTGTAATTGTGTGTACGTATCCTTTTGCTACTTGTATGGATTGTAGTGCTTCTTCTAATGCTTCTGTTTTCAAATCGACTAATACAATCGTAGCCCCATGTTCTAAAAACAATTGCGCCGTAGCTTTTCCAATTCCCCCTGCACCGCCAGTAATTAAAACGACTTGACTTTCCACATTTTTCACCCTTTCACCTAGTAATACTAATATTATAGAAAACGGCAAATAAAACGGCAAATAAATACATTTACGAGAAATATAGTTAGGGGATGTTTAACATAAACTATTTGTAGCAACTTTTTCTTTTAAATGCATTTTAATTTTGAGTAGTAATTAAAAGGAAATTGTAAATATTAAGAAATTAATAAGGTATTTTACAATAGTTGTCGAATAGATTATTTAGATGATGATTAAGGAGGAATTGGATTATGTTCAAGACATATGATTCAACTAATTTTTTTGATGAGATGATTGAAAATAATGTACCTAAGCGCCATTATGCACCTTTTTATGAACAACTACTCGCCTTAACAAATGAACAGCTATTGACGAAACACAATGCTGCACAATCCAGTTTTTTACGGCAAGGTATAACGTTTACGGTATATGGTGCTGAAGGGGGGACGGAGCGTACGATGCCATTTGACTTCATTCCGATTATTATTCCACATGATCAGTGGCTTGTAATTGAACAAGGAATGAAACAACGCATTAAAGCATTAAATATGTTTTTACACGATGTTTATAATGAACGTCGAATAATCCATGAAGGTGTAATACCAGCAACATTAGTTGATGAAAATCCTTATTATTCCCGACAAGTCATCGGCGCAAATATTGCTTTACAAAATCATGTGTTTATGGCCGGAATCGATTTAATTCGTGACGAACATGGTACATATCGTGTTTTAGAAGATAATTTACGCAACCCATCAGGTTTAAGCTATGTATTTCAAAATCGTTATGTAATGCGAAAAATATATCCTGAGTTTTTTAAAAACTATGCAATTGAAACACTTGAAGATCAAATGGGGAAACTTCAAGAAGCACTACTAGCTCATCGCCCCCCTAATCTCCCACATTATGAACAGCCGACTGCGGTGTTGCTTTCTGCTGGAGTATACAATTCTGCGTATTACGATCATGTTTTTTTAGCAAAAGAGATGAATATTCGCCTTGTTGAAGGAAGAGATTTACTCGTAAAGGACGATAAAGTTTACGTAAAGACGATTCGTGGACTAAAACGTGTTGATATTATTTATCGTAGAATAGACGATGATTTTCTTGACCCTACTGTATTTCGTGAAGACTCACTTCTTGGTGTAGCAGGAGTTTTACAGGCATATAAGAAGGGAAATGTATCGATTTTAAATGCAGTAGGGAATGGGGTAGCGGACGATAAAGCAATGTATGTATACGTACCTGACATGATACGCTATTACTTAAATGAAGAGCCTATAATTGGAAATGTAAAAACCTACTTGTTAACAAATGCTGATGATTTAGACTATGTTTTGAAAAATTTAGAAACATTAGTAGTAAAAAATGTAGGAGAATCTGGTGGATACGACATGTTAATTGGTCCGCATGCAAGTGAGGAATTACGTCAAAAATTCCGTGAAAAAATACTTGCCGCTCCTCATTCATACATTGCGCAGCCAACAATTAAGCTTTCCCGTGCACCTGCATTTCAGCAAGGTAAATTTTATCCGTGTCACATTGATTTACGTATTTTTGTGATACAAGGTAGAACAACACATATTGTTCCAGGAGGACTTTCAAGAGTGGCATTACAGGAGGGCTCCCTCGTTGTGAATTCATCACAAGGGGGTGGTGGTAAAGATACTTGGGTGTTAAAGGAGGAAGACCCACATGCTTAGTCGAGTAGCAGATGCACTTTATTGGATTGGTCGCTACAGTGAGCGTACTTGTACAAATGCACATATTTTAAATTATCAACTAGAACATATGCTGGAATTAGGAAGAACAGATAAGCAATATAAGCATCAATGGAATACTGTACTAAGTATTTGTGGATACTATGATGATTTTTCAGCACGTTATGGAAGCTGTGATATTTCACAAATGCTCTATTATTTATGTAAAGATGAGCATAATTTAAATGCACTAGATTCATTAATTAATAAACTCCGAAATAATGCAAAAAATTCACGTGATTGTATTCCGAACGAACTATTTGAAGAATGGAATAGCTTATACTTATTGAACAAAGAAACCTCCTTAGACAAACCATTTGATGTACTAGAGGCAAATGAATATTTAGCAAATATTCGTAAATATTCTTTAACATCAACAGGAATTATTGATTCTGTTATGACAAGAGATGACTGTTATCATTTTATCAAAATTGGAAAATGGCTAGAACGTTCGGAAAAAACTGCACTCATTCTTTTGAACTTAATGGAAGATGAATTGAATTTAAAGAAAGATTTCCCTATTACTACCGCACTCCAGTTTACAAATACTTTCGCAGAATATATACGGCGTTCTGGAACACGAGAAACGAATGCTGTACTAAACTTTTTAATAAATGAAGTACATTGTTCCAAATCAATACTGTACGGAATTACAAAAATAAAAAGTACAATAATAGAGCTAGAAAATTATGAAATCCGCCCATACGCACAAAAGTTGATTGAAGCAATAACTGATGTGGAGAAACTATTGAAAAGTGATGTAAGTAAAATGACAGTAAGTGAACGCAAACAATGGATTATCGCCATTCACAATGCGTGTATTCACCTAGGCCCAATTTTATCAAAAACATATTATTTAACAGAACCGATATTAGTGAAATGAATCGCTCCGCATCGAATAAATAATCAATAAAGGCGAAAAAAGGGGAAATGACAATGAAATACCGCATTACACATACTAATCTATTTCGATATGACACAGATGTTGAGCAATCATTAAATACAATTCGTTTAAAACCACGAAATAATGAGTGCCAGCGCTTGATTTCATATGACGTTAAGATTGAACCCCATTCCCTCACTAGAGATAGTTTTGATATTTGGCGAAATGCTATTAGTACGTTTTTTATTGCAGGAAAACATCGTGAATTGGAGGTAACCTCCTATTCCCATGTGAGTATTCAACGAGCACCCTATATTTATCAAATCAATTATTCCGATGAAATGAAAAATATCTTTCATTCACAATTATTTAAAGAACAATATTTACCGTACTTAACGGTTTCGCGATTTACAACACTTCTACCAGAGCAGCTTGATGAAATTATAGCTGCTGTAGGTATTCCAGATAATCCTGTAAAATATGCGTGTGATTTAATGACCTATTTATTCCATACCATTAAGTATGATCCATCTGCCACCACCGTTCACACTACGGCAAGTGAAGCATGGTCAATTAGGCGTGGGGTATGTCAGGACTATACGCATATAATGCTTGCTGTATTACGACATTTAAATATTCCTGCACGCTACATTAGTGGTTATTTATATGTCGGGGAGGGAGATGAGTTAATCGGAGAGACGGCGACGCATGCATGGGTAGAGGTAATGGTACCAGGAATTGGGTGGATTGGGCTAGATCCAACGAATAATGTTGAAGTGTTAGAAAATCATATTAATTTATGTGTCGGACGGGATTATAGAGACGTTTCACCTATAGAGGGTGTTTATCAAGGAGGTATGCATACACTTGAAGTAAAGGTGAATGTTGAAAAAATCGCTCATAAATAGGTAAAAATATTTAACTATCAGAAAAATCCGTGTTGACTGAATCGTTTTAATAATGTAATATAAGTGTATCAATTTCATAACAAAACCTCACAGTTTCGTGAGGTAGAGGCGCGATATTTATTAGTTTTTCATGGAGTCATTGAGCTGGCGAAGAAATGAAAGAGAAGGAACTATCGCCGAAGTGTTGTTATTGCTCTAAGTAACAGTGCTGGGTCTGTAGTAAATAATTGCAGAACTGTCTCAATCATCTTTCCCTGATGGTTGAGTTGTGCTATCTCAAAATGGGAACTGAATGAGGATTTGGGCTAATTTTAATCGTATGCGACCTGAAGTTCTTCTTTAGGTCGCTTTTTGTATACAATAAAGCCCAAAAATTTAAATTAAAGGAGAGAATTGGAATGAAAAAGAGATTTTTATTATTCTTCACAGCAATGATGACGATGCTTTTATTAGCGGCTTGTGGAACGGATGGATCAGGTGACACAACAAATGGTTCGGATTCTACAGACAAAAAATCAGTACTAAAGGTTGGTATGGAGGCAGGCTATGCACCGTTTAACTGGTCGCAAAATGATGATTCAAATGGAGCAGTTGCTATCAAAGGTACGAAAGAATTTGCAGCAGGCTATGATGTGGAAATTGCAAAACGTATTGCTGATGGCCTAGATATGGAATTACAAATTGTAAAAACGGATTGGGATGGTTTAGTGCCATCATTACAATCAGGAGCAATTGACTTAGTAATTGCTGGTATGTCGCCAACAGCAGATCGAAAAGAAGCGATTGATTTTACTGAAAACTACTATACAAGTGACTACGTTATCGTAGTGAAAGCAGATGGGCCTTACGCAGATGCAAAGTCAATCAATGACTTCGCGGGTGCAAAAGTAACTGGTCAACAAGCAACAACTCACTATGATGTAATCGATCAAATGGAAGGCGTAAAGAAAGAAGTTGCAGCAACAGACTTTGGTGCAATGCGCGTTCAATTACAATCAGGAGCAATTGATGCTTACGTTTCAGAGCGTCCAGAAGGTATTTCAGCAGAGCTAGCTATGAACAATATTAAATACATTATTCCAGAGCCAAACTTCGAAGCAGATCCATCAACAACTGCTGTTGCGGTAGGTCTTAAAAAGGGTTCGGATTTAACAGAAAAAATTAACAAAGTTTTAGCTGAGATTTCAGAAGATGATCGTCAAAAATTAATGGAAGATGCAATTGAAAATCAACCAGCAGCGCAATAATGGTTGAGGATTTAAAGGTTGTCTTGCTAGTATCCAGAAGGCAACCTTTTCAATTAAATGAAAGTACTTAAGACATTGTATATAGTAGTCATGTTGAAGCAGATGTCTTAATAAAATGATTTAAAGAATCGTTGCTTTCCATGTAGAAACATATTACAAACAATATGTATGCATTATGACAGCAAATGATATTGGAGGAGAGCAAAATGGCATTTTTAGATTCAGTTTGGACTTTGTTTATAAATAACTGGGAAGTATTTTTACGCGGTGCCTATACAGCACTTTTATTAGCGGTTATCGGGACAATTGTCGGTGCCCTTATTGGTTTTTTCATCGGAATTATGCATACGATTCCGCAGCGTAAAAAATCTGCGAAAACTATTCTATTAAAAATCGTAAACTTTATTTTAACTGTTTATGTTGAAATATTCCGTGGGACACCAATGATGGTACAAGCGATGGTTGTATTTTATGGTTTAGTATACTTAGGAATTGATATTGATCGCTTTTTAGCTGCAAGTATCGTTATTAGTTTAAATACAGGCGCGTATATGGCAGAATACGTTCGTGGAGGAATTGTTTCTGTTGATAAAGGGCAGTTTGAGGCAGCACAAGCAATTGGTATGAACCACTTACAAACGATGATTTATGTCGTAATACCCCAAGTAGCTCGAAATATTTTACCAGCGACAGGTAACCAGTTTGTCATGAATATTAAAGACTCATCTGTATTAAGTGTTATTTCTGTAGTCGAGTTATTCTTCACTGCGAATTCAGTTGCCGGAAGTAATTATAAATATATTGAAGCATTCTTTATTGCAACAGTCTTATACTTCATTATGACGTTAACGGTAACACGTTTCCTATTATTATTCGAGAAAAAAATGGATGGACCAGATTCATATAAGGTCGAATTAATAACTGGAAATAAGCTAGATAAGGAAGGTGAGTAATTCCATGACAACTGTAATTGATATTCAGCATTTAAACAAAAAATTCGGTGCACATGAAGTATTAAGTGATGTTAATTTCCAAGTGAAAAAAGGGGAAGTTGTAACGCTCATCGGATCTTCAGGCTCAGGAAAATCTACGTTACTACGCTGTATAAATTTATTAGAAACACCGACAGCGGGAAGCATAATTTATAACAATGTAAATATTTTAGAGGACAATCATAATGTAGAAAAATACCGTACGCATTTAGGCATGGTATTCCAATCGTTCAATTTATTTAATAATTTAAATGTTCTCGGAAACTGTATCGTTGGACAGCAAAAGGTATTAAAGCGTACAAAGGAAGAGGCCGAAGCGAATGCGATGAAGTATTTAGAGCTTGTAGGGATGTCTGCCTATAAAAATGCAAAGCCTCGTCAACTATCGGGCGGTCAAAAGCAGCGTGTGGCTATCGCTCGAGCACTTGCAATGGATCCTGATGTAATGTTATTTGATGAACCTACTTCAGCGCTTGACCCTGAGATGGTAGGAGAAGTATTAAAGGTAATGCGACAGCTTGCGGATCAAGGGAATACAATGCTGATCGTAACACATGAGATGGAGTTTGCAAAGGAAGTATCGGACCGCATTGTCTTTATGGATAAAGGGGTTATTGTGGAAGAAGGCCATCCGAATGACGTCTTAGTTAATCCGAAACACGAGCGTACGCAAGCTTTCTTAAAACGTACACTGAAATAGCTAAAAAGGAGCTGTTGTCCTCACGTTGGACTAGCTCCTTTTTTATGTCCATTATCTTCTTGAATTCCATTCATTAATAATGATAAAGACTATGGCAAACGCAATGGCGATTGCAAAAAACCACATCGGAATACTACCAAATGCCATAAATACCACCTCTTGTTAGCAGTTTACCATGATAGAAGGTATAGGAGCAATGGGAGACAGCTCAAAGGGGATAATTGGCAAATAGAATATTGTTGATTTGTGTTACAATGTATGACTGAAAGGAAGCATTATGAAAAGAACAGTATATTTTGATAACGCAAAAGCAATATTAATATATTTTGTAGTATTAGGCCATTTATTGTCAGGCTATTTACTGGAAAACGAATATGTAGATACATTCTATTTAGTTATCTATTTATTTCATATGCCAGCATTTATATTAATAGCTGGGCATTTTTCTAGAAGGATTAAACGTATAGCAGATTTAACAAAAATCGCTAAAACGTTGTTATTACCTTATATCATTTTTCAATTAATCTATAGCCTGTACTATAAAAATATTTTCGGTGATAATGTAAAAATTGAATTTTTAGAACCTCGCTATGCATTATGGTTTTTATTGAGTATGATCATGTGGAAAATCATGCTTTTAGCGTTTGGTAGCCATAGATCGATGGTTTTCGTATCTGTTGCCATATCATTACTTGCAGGCTATATGAGTGAAGTAAATGAGTGGCTATCCCTCTCAAGAACATTTTTCTTCTTCCCATTCTTTTTACTAGGTTACTACTTAGATCGCGAAAATTTTGTGAAGATGAAAAATAAATGGAATGTCCGTGTTGCGAGTATACTAGCAGTTGCGGTTGTATTAATTGTATATCTATATGGTGATATACATTGGCAAGAGTGGTTTTTCGGACGTGTTCCATATGAAGACATTCACTATGGAATTTTACAATTAAACGTCTTGAGTAGACTATTTATATATGGATTAATGATGGTGAGCACCTATATATTCTTAACTCTTGTTCCAAAAGGAAATAGGTGGTATACGACAATAGGTGGTAAAACATTATGTGTTTATTTACTACATTTGTTTATCGTTCGTGCCTTTAAAGAAACACAAATTTTTGAGTGGATAGAGGATACAGGGAATTATGTAGTATTATTTGGAGTCGCTTTTATGATAGTTTATGTATTATCACGTAATTGGGTATGGCGCATAACAGCCCCATTAATAACAGTAAATAAGAAATAGTTTTTATATTGAACTGTAGACAAACAGAATATTGAATTGTCTACAGTTTTTTTATATCGTCCAAATTGATAGTAACGCGTTTATTTTCAGTAATAGACTTTCATCTGAAAGAAAAATCGTATAAAATAAAAGAGAGAATTTATAGACGTTTTGAAAAGTGAGGTAAATAAATGTTACATTTAAAATGGAAAGATGCACCGACAATTCGCACAGTAAAATGCGTACATACGAATGCATCAAAATATTTAGTGTCTAACGTATTAACAGTAGGTAAAGAATACGAAGTGAAAAACGAAACTGAGGAATTTATCTTTGTAATTGACAACACAGGAAATGTTGGCGGGTATTATAAAGAATATTTCGCATAAAATGCTAAAAAGCGCACGAATCAAAGACTGATTCGTGCGTTTTTTATTTGGTTCTATAATATTTGTTGGGGTTCACTGGGCAGTAGATGAAGTCCGTAGAAAAGTACAGAAAGAATGGCATACGTATGACCGGAAGAAAATTAAGCGTATCCGATTTGTCTTACATAAGGATGCGGAGAAACTAAATCCTGATGAACGTTGGTATTTAGAGCGATATTTAAAGACGTCTCCAGATTTAAAAGAAGCATATGAATTAAAAGAGTGCTATAAAAAATGGCAACGAGATTCAAAAGTGACGAAAAATATAACAGAAGTAAAGGCTGGTTTAGAAGCATTTTACCGCAATGTAGAGGAAAGCGGAAAAAAGAAATTTTTAAAAGCAATTTATGACATTTAAAAATTGGCAAGTAGAGATTTTAAATCGTTACGCATTTGGCTATTCAAATGGTTTTTTAGAGGGCATTAATAACACTTCGAAAGTCATCAAGCGTCATGCATTTGGATTTAGGAAGTATGAACACTTCAAAGCAAAAGTACTTTTAAGTAGAGTATATAAAGAAGTCGGTATACACCTTGGTTAACAGAGAGTTGATTGGAATGGAGGGAGGCAGACTCCTGCGGGAACAGCACGTGCGGAAAATCCACTACCAACGGGACGCATCCCGTTGGTAGTTAGTTGGAGCCGTGAGTGCCGATTGATGAATCATTATGACATTACCCCAATATTTGACTTAGAACCTTTTATTTATGTTCGATAATTGTATGCTCGATTTCATGACGCTTCTCATCACTTGTAACTTGTACGCGTAATGTTTCTTCAATATCTTGTAATAGCTTTAATTGAGTTTGTTTAAAGCGGTCAATATCCTCATGTTTTAATAGCTGCTGTTTGCGTGCTTTTGAAGAATTGTGAAGCATTTTTCCATTCTTTTTTAATAATTGTTGAGAAACGTCCATTAAACGTTGCTGAGATTGCATGGCACGTCGTTGATTGTTCATGCTTAGTAGCATACTAATTTGTGACTGCCATAACGGAATTGTATTCATAATTGAACTTTGTATTTTTTCCATAAGCATTTGATTTGTTTGTTGAATCATTCGAATTTGTGGTGCATATTGAATGGCTACCTCACGAGACAGTTCTAAATCGTACATGCGTCGCTCAAGCCATTCAAGCTGCATTTGTACATCCTTTAATTCATGTTGCTTAAATGGGTCTTCTTCAGAAAGTGCAGCCTGTTCAAGTGCTGGTAGTACAACTTCTTTAATATGTTGCTTTTTAATTTCAAGGCCAGCTATGTAGACGTTGATGCCTTGAAAGTAATCTTCGTTCAATGCATAGAGATCATTTAAAAACTGGTAATCTGACAACAAACTATTTTGGTTATGTGCGAGTTGTATACTTAGTCGGTCAATTCGTATGCTAAGTTTATTGTATTGTGTCATGACTTCTTGAAGCGATTGCTTTGGACGACTAAAAATCTTTGCAAAAAAGCCTCTTTCTTCTTCGACTAACGCATCTGGATCGATTTTTTCTAGTTGTTCCATTAAATCGGAGAGCACTTCTCCAACTTTTCTTACATCCTTTCGTTGAATGTATTGAAGCATTTGCGTAGTAAATTTTTTCATTGCCTCTTGCGCAGGTAAACCGAAAGCTAAAATTTCTTCGTATTTTTCACTTTTTAAGCTAAGTGCAAGCTGCATCGCCTGTTGTTTTGCATCATTACTAAGAGACGCGAAAAGCGGTGCCGTTACATTGTTTGCAACGTTCACCGCGAATTGATCTTTTGATACTTGTATATCGACACTTTCACTTGTTTGAAAAGCATCGAATGGATTGATTTCTTTTCCCATGACTTACTCACCGCCGATTTTTAATCGTTCTTTCCGCTTGTCATTCGACATTTTTGCAAAATCAAGCTCGATTTTTAAGTTTTCAATATCAGATGATAGGGCATTTTTTAAGTCATCTTCCATTGTCTCATGAAGCTCTTTTAAAGTTTTTCGTGTATCCTCTAAAGCTAAATAGATGTCGTTACCTGAAACTTGTTCTTTCGTTAACAGCGTATATTTATCAGATAATTGCACAGCAGTAGGGAGATGTGCAAAAAAGAAGTCTTCAACAGCATAAAACTTTTGTGGATTCGTTTGAACAATATTTATAATACGCTTTGAAAGCTTTGACATTTCATTAATTTGCTTAAATGACCGAATCGAACGAACGCGTACATATTGTTGATTTAAAGCCTGTATATGTCCTTTCGCTTGTTTTAGCTGTGATTCAATTAATTCATACTCTGACTTGGATAGACCAAGCTTTTTACTTTGTGATGATTTTTGAATGGCGAATGTTATTTTATTACTTCCATAATATGCTAAAGCTGCAAAAGGTATAGACAGTAATACAGCCGTTCCACCTAAATTTACTGCTGATACGACGAATGCAGTAAAGCTAACTAAAAAGTTTATAATTTGACGTGTTAAAAAATTGATAGGACCCAGCATTTTCGTACCTCCTTTACTAGATACTATAGTTACGTTTGAGCTTCAAAAAAGTTTCATGCATCACTACTATTATCGTACAATGTTTTCCGTTTGTATCAAAGTAAAATGAATTGAATGGTTTTATTTAGAATGTGTTTAATTCGTTATAAAAATACAAAATGGCTGGCCGAAAAGTGAGAAGCTCACATATCGGACAGCCTGCTTTTGTATATAAAAGCATTAGTGCATAAGTCGTTCCTTTTGAATAATAATAATTAATTCATTTATATAGCCGATGACTTGTTCAGAAGCTTGTTCAATTTCACGCAAATGATCATCAGCTTTTGCGAAGTTACCTGCATTAAATTGTTCAACTGCTGCACGAGCTGAAATATGTACTTGCTCATGATGGCGATCTAGCTCTTTATAAGCCGTTAAATTACCAAACCGATTGATTGTTTTTTCAGAACTATACCATTTACCTAATCGACAGTCACGATGTGAAGAAACTTCAGCAGGCGTTAATTTTTCTAAGCCTAAGAACATATTAAATACTCGCCATTTCCATAAAATATGATCAGCTTTAGAAAGGTGTAATAACGAAATACTTGAAAGTTGAACATTATTATTTGCAATAACTTCATTTCGGAATCTTGTAATTTCTTCCCCTAGCTTATGAATATCACGGGATGTGTCATTACCTAACACGCGAATTTCTTCTTGTAAATTCGATATTTGCAACATTCGAACAGATATTTCATCCACAGATGCTGCTTGCTGTTGTGAAGCAGCAGCTGTCTCTGTAACATCCATGTTAATACTTTCAACCGTATCTACAATTGAATTAAGTAATGGCAACGATTCTTTTGCTTCATTCGTTGCTTCTAGTATAACCGACGTCGTTTCAGAAATAGAAGTGGCAACATTGTTTGAATACGACTTTAATGATTGAACATTTGTCGATACTTTTCCTAACGCCGATACTGTATTTTCTGCAAGCTTTCGAACTTCCTGCGCAACGACTGCAAAGCCTTTACCATGTTCACCTGCACGAGCTGCTTCAATTGATGCATTTAAGGCAAGTAAGTTTGTTTGATCAGCAATTTGAGTAATTAGTGTTACGACACTTTCAATATCATTTACATGTTGTTGAAGTTCTTTAAAGCTACTTACTATCTCAGTAAATGTCTCTTCAGTAGTAAAGATTTCTTGTAGTGCATGTTCCACTGCATGTTTACCACGAGATGCGTTTTCCACGGATTCGTTTGTTTTTTCTGCAATATTTGAAGAAGAGCGTGCGATATCGGTAATAGAAGCAGCTAATTGCTCTGAAGCAGCCGTTACATTTGCAATATCATCAGATTGAGTATCAAGATGTTGAATTAAATCTTTCATATACATAATGTTTGCATTTGCATCAGTTAAAGACGCTAACTCTTCAATGACATTTTCAACTAAACGCTCTGTCATTACTTCTATTAGTAATTCTTGTTCAATATTAATAGCCGCAGAAACAGATTTCATGTATTTAAATGCAATATGTGGCTTCATACCGAAATTATGTAAAATTAACGTTGTTATGTAAAAAGAAAATTGATTAAATACAACAATCAATTTTCCTGGCTCAAAACGATTTTCACGTAAAATGTTGAAAAACTTCAATGTTTTATCAACGTATTCATCATCCCGTTCTGCTAGGAAAAATTGCTGTAAATAACGGTCGATTTGGTCATCTGTTATTGAGCTTTTACCGGAGGGGGCAATTTCATTTAAATAATGGTTAAAAATTACGTTCATTGTAGGTGTTAACTTTGCAACACGCTCATATATTGAATGAAGATGATTTTGATCTTGTTTGTTGAAGTTATTGAATGTTAATGTTTCGTGAAAACGTGTAGATGCACTTAAATCTGTACCTCGTTCAAAAAGATCCTTTAATTCTGCCTTAGGTTTTAACTTTGAAATCATGAATGTCCTCCTTGAAGTAAACGAAATATTATTACTATTTTATCATAGGGAAGTTTGCAATAATAGACATATTCAAGGGACACGTTTAAAATAAAGCCTATATTGGAAAGGACAATGTATATGTATAAACTTATTTATATGAAAGCAGATTATGAGCCTTGGTGGCTATTTGAAGGTTGGGAAGAGCATATTATTTCGATTGAAGAGTTTGATAACGAACAGCAATTTTATGATGCTTTAAACGAAACACTTCAAAATTTTCGTCAAACATATGCAAATGAACAATGTAAAAACGATCGATTTTATGCGTTTTGGTCTGAAGAAGAATGTGAGTACTGTGAAGCATGTGATGATGATTCACAAATATATCATGGCATAATAGCGATGTTACCGAATAGAATTACAAGTTAAAATTAAATAGAAAATTTAAGCAATTTAAAGAATTGGAATTGACAGTCCGATTTTCCATGGATATACTATATTTAACAATTAATATGCAATGCCGGAAACAAAGGATTCACATAATACAATGGGTGTTCGATGTCAGTTTATCGGTACTCCTTGTAATATGTGGATTTTTTCATTTGTATGTTGGTTGTTCATTTTTTATTTTTGGAGGTTTTCTTAATGAAACAAGGTACAGTAAAATGGTTTAACTCAGAAAAAGGTTTTGGCTTTATCGAAGTAGATGGTGAAAACGATGTATTCGTACACTTCTCTGCAATTCAAGGTGAAGGTTTCAAAACTTTAGACGAAGGTCAAAAAGTGGAGTTCGAAGTTGTAGATGGCAACCGCGGACCACAAGCTGCTAACGTAACTAAATTATAATTAGTACAAATTCAAAGACACACTAGTTTTTCTAGTGTGTCTTTTCAAATGGAAAAAAGTAGTCTTATAGAGATTGCCAATTGAAAGGGGTTAGAAAAGTAAATCTGATACAACTTGGACAATTAATAAGAATAATATCGCTGGTAATAGCACTTGAATCCATCTTCCTTTTATGTAAGGAATAATTTTTAACCCAATAAATGAACCAAAAATAGAGCCAATCGTGACAGGAATGGCGATCTTCCAAATGACAATGCCGTAAAAATAATAAAACGTAAAAGCACCTGCACAACTAGAAAACATGATGATACGAGAATATTCTACAGCCTTTTGATAAACATAGTTCTTTTTTAAAAAATAAGTAATATTCATTAACCCGGAACCAGGGCCAAAGCCTCCATCATAAATACTAATAAAAAATGGAATAATTGGAGTTGTTTTTTCTTCAGATTTGCCAACTTCCAAATTACCTAAAAGCTTATTACTTTTTAATAGGATAAAAAAAGCACAGATTAAAATCATACAAGCGATACTATTCATTGTTTTTTCTGCTAATCTGGTCGCTAAAAATGCACCAGTTACGCCACCAAGTACTGAGAAAAACATTAACGGTATCATTTTTTGAATAGAAACTTGCTTCTTTATAATAAACGTTAGTACATTGGAAAATGCGGAAACCCCCGAAGCAAATTTATTTACAGCTACACTCGCATGAATTGGAACACCGATTAAAAGCATCGATGGTAATAAGACAAACCCAGCAGCACCAAACATAACGCCAATGATTGCAGCGATTAAACCTATAGAAAATAATAATAATCCCTCATACGAAAACCACTCACTAATGAATACGTCCAAAATAATCACCTCTGCCATAAAAGTACTGCTATAATGACCATAAAACAAATATATGTTTTTTGTTTATTCATAAAATAAATTTATGAAAAGAGAGATTCTATGAATTTACATGCTCTGCGTATCTTTACGAAAGTCGCGCAATTAGGAAGTATTACTGCTGCAGCCAATGAGCTATTAATTAGTCAACCAGCTGTAACGATTCAAATACGTAATTTAGAAAAGGAAATGAATGTGAAATTAGTAGAAGGTAAGGGGAGGGGAATAAGGCTAACATCTGAAGGGCATTTCATTTATGAGCAAGGACTAAGGCTATTTCAATTAGAGCAACAAATAGAAGAGAATATTAAAGTGTTTTTATCGAAAGAGGAAAAAATTAAACTCGCCTCATCTTATATACCTGTAAATTACATACTACCCCGCTATATTGCGAGCTATAAGCTTACAAGGCAGTGTGTAGAGTTTGATATATCACTAGGAAATGTGAAATCGGTTGAAGAAAAAGTACTGAACTATACTGCAGATTTTGGGCTTGTTGTTCAAAGTAATGTTGGACATCATGATTTAAACTTTGAAAGATTAATGGAAATTGAATTTTTATTTGTTATTCATCCGACCCATCCATTAGCGAATAAGCAGATCGAGCTTCGCCAGTTGTCTGCTGAAGAAGTAATCTACAGAGAGCAAGGAAGTTCTACCCGCGATTTATTGGAGGCTGTTTTTTATGCAAATGATTGTCCTTTACCGAAAAAGGGATTGCAAATGCAAGGCTTACATGAATCGATCAAAGCAGTTGAGGCAGGCTATGGCATCACATTAGCTCCAAATTTTAGTGTTGAGGAAAGTTTAAAGCTACAAAAGCTTGCTGTTATTTCAATTCAAGGTATTACTTTGAAGCAAAGCTTATATATTTGTACAAGAAAGAGCGATACGTTTCAAAATGCTTTTATTGCTTATGTAAAGGAGCAAATTCAAAAGGAATGCAGTCAAAAAGAAAAACCCAAATCCATTTAAAAGAAGATTTGGGTTTTGATGATTTAAAATCAATTATTTTAAGCCTTGCGCGTCTTTCCAATCTAGGAATTCATCGTAAGTTAATTGCTTATCTAAAATCGAACCGTCTTCACGGATTTCGATTACACGGTTTGCAATTGTTTGGATAAATTGGTGGTCATGAGATGTGAAAATCATAGCACCTTTAAAGCGGATTAAACCTTCATTAAGCGCTTGAATTGATTCAAGGTCTAAGTGGTTTGTTGGTTCATCTAATAATAATACGTTTGAGTTTGAAAGCATCATTTTTGAAAGCATGCATCGAACTTTTTCGCCCCCTGATAATACAGCAGGAGATTTTTTAACTTCTTCACCAGAGAAAAGCATACGGCCTAAGAAACCACGTAAGAAGCTTTCTGTTTCATCATCTGGAGAGTATGGGCGTAACCAATCAACTAATGACTTTTCATTGCCTCCAAAATATTGGTCATGATCCATTTCGAAGTAGCTTTGAGATGTTGTAACACCCCATTTGAACGAACCAGCATCTGCTTCTTTACGCTCCATTAAAATGTCCATTAAAGCAGATTTTGCGATTGTGTTCCCTAATAAAATAATTTTATCTTCTTTGTTCATAGAGAAGCGAATATCTTTAAATAATGTTTCACCTTCCTGTGAAGCTGTTAACCCATCAACAGTTAATACGTCATTCCCGATTTCACGACCAATTTGGAAGTTGATGAATGGGTATTTACGGCTTGATGGACGAATGTCATCTAACTCGATTTTATCTAACATCTTTTTACGAGATGTTGCTTGAGAAGACTTCGATGCATTTGCAGAGAAGCGGGCGATGAATTCTTTTAATTCTTTAATTTTCTCTTCTTTTTTCGCATTTTGGTCAGCCATCATTTTTTGTGCTAATTGGCTTGACTCATACCAGAAGTCATAGTTACCAACATAAAGTTGGATTTTACCGAAATCTAAGTCTGCGATATGTGTACATACTTTGTTTAAGAAGTGACGGTCATGGGATACTACAATAACTGTGTTTTCAAAGTTGATTAAAAATTCCTCTAACCATTTGATTGCTTTTAAGTCTAAGTGGTTCGTAGGCTCATCTAGTAATAGAACGTCAGGCTTACCGAATAATGCTTGAGCTAATAATACTTTGACTTTGTCAGAACCTTCCAAATCAGCCATCAGCATATAGTGAAGATCATCACCAATACCTAAACCGTTTAAAAGAGTAGCAGCATCTGATTCCGCTTCCCAACCGTTCATGTCTGCGAATTCGCCTTCAAGTTCAGCAGCACGCATGCCATCTTCATCTGTCATTTCTGGCTTCATGTAGATCGCGTCTTTTTCTGCTTTTACTTCCCAAAGACGTTTGTTCCCCATTACTACTGTATCCAGTACGTTAAACTCATCGTACTCGAAGTGGTTTTGTTTTAATACTGAAAGACGCTCATCTTTCCCCATTGATACGTGACCTTCTTGTGCCTCGATATCACCAGATAAAATTTTTAAGAACGTCGATTTACCAGCACCGTTTGCCCCAATAAGACCATAACAGTTCCCTGGAGTGAATTTAATATTTACATCGTCAAATAATTTACGGTCGCCATAGCGAAGACCTACACCAGATACTTGAATCATGTAAGTACCTCCTTGAATATTCTTTTTATTTTTTGATTGTTTAAAAAAAGATTTCTCTTTTGCACACAATGTTTCTATTATAGCATGTCTAATCTTTAAAATGAATAACGGTGCAATTAAAACGGGAGAAAAATTCTGCTGTTGTCGGTGTATTAGTTTTCAGAGGGAGTGGGTAGGGAAAGAATCAGTATTTTTTAGGCCTTCAAAAAAGAAACAAATATGCAATCATCTATAAGAAAGTGCTATTCTATCATTAGTATTTAAGGAAGGTCGGGGAGTAAATTTGTATAAAACGATTGGAGTTTTAGCACATGTGGATGCTGGGAAAACCACTTTTTGTGAACAACTGCTATATGAAATGAGTAGCATAAAAAAGCGCGGACGCGTTGATCACAAAGATGCGTTTTTAGATCATCATGACATAGAAAGAGCTCGTGGAATTACGATATTTGCTGAACAAGGACGATTTGAATTTAAAGGAGATACATATACGTTAATCGATACACCGGGTCACGTCGATTTTTCCCCAGAGATGGAACGAGCAATTCGTGTAATGGATGCTGCCATCATTATTGTAAGTGCTGTTGATGGCATTGAAGGGCATACGGAAACTGTGTGGCGTCTTTTACGTGACAATAACGTGCCAACCTTTTTCTTTATTAATAAAAACGATCGAGAAGGGGCAATTGTGGAGGCAGTTGTTCAACAGTTACAAAAAGAATTTTCATCAGAGCTCATACACTTCGATCATGATATGGACTTAATGAAAGAATGGCTAGCAGAACGAGATGAACCAATAATGAAGCAATATTTTGATGGAACATTAACAGATGAACTTTCGTGGCGTTATTTAGCAGAAAAAGTGTTAAACAATGAAGCATTTTTAAGTATGACAGGGTCAGCTCTAAAAAATGTTGGAGTAGTAGAGTTTTTTGAAGTTGTAGCACAATTAACAGTATCTAAAGCTAAAATGAATGAGCCGTTTCGTGGAATCGTATTTAAAATTCGTCATGACGAACACCATCGTTTAACCTTTATAAAAGCACTTGCTGGCACACTCCATGTTCGACAAGAACTTTCGTTTGGTGAAACTTCAGAGAAGGTTACAGAAATTCGGCTTTATAATGGTCAACAATTTACATCTGTACAGCAAGTGGAAGCAGGAGATGTTTTTGCAGTAAAAGGTTTATCGCAACCTTCAATTGGGGAAATGATTGGCCAACAATTTCCTACAGCTAAGCCTTATGAGCTTATCCCAACGTTGCAAGCAAAGGTTATTGTAAATGGAACAATACCAATGAAGGAAGTAACACGTATATTTCGTTTATTAGAATCGGAAGAGCCGAGCTTAAAGGTCGTATGGCGTGAGCAATTCCAAGAAATTTCTGTACATGTTATGGGTGTTATACAACTAGAAGTATTAGTAGAAATAATGAGAGAGCGATTCGGAATCGAAGTGTCCTTCGGTAAACCACAAATATTGTATATGGAAACTATTCGAAATGCCGTAATTGGATACGGTCATTTTGAACCATTAAAGCATTATGCAGAAGTACATTTAAAAATGGAACCGAATGAACGTGGGAAAGGAATTACGTTTAATAATGCTTGTCATACGGATAATTTATTAGTAGGGCATCAGCGTTTAATTGAGAAACATTTGTTTGAACGTAAGCATCACGGATTATTAACAGGCTTTCCGATAACTGATATTCACTTTACATTGCTAACTGGTCGTGCGCATGTTGAGCATACGTCGGGAGGAGATTTCAGAGAGGCGAGCTTTCGGGCGATACGTCAAGGATTAGAGCAGGCAGAAAATATTGTTCTTGAACCGTATTATAAATTCAAAATGAAAGCTAACCTTGAACATATTGGACGTATGATGTCAGATATTCAGCAAGCAAGCGGTACTTTTGATGCGCCAATTCTTCATGAGGAAAGTGTAACAATTGTCGGCAGGGTACCCGTTTCAACATTTATGGACT
The DNA here is from genome assembly GCF_038005985.1 of Solibacillus sp. FSL R7-0682. Classification (NCBI taxonomy): domain Bacteria; kingdom Bacillati; phylum Bacillota; class Bacilli; order Caryophanales; family Caryophanaceae; genus Solibacillus; species Solibacillus sp. FSL R7-0682. The sequence goes on along the minus strand of NZ_JBBOUI010000001.1, from coordinate 2,224,332 downwards.
ATACAACTCAATTTGCTTCCTATACGAATGGGAAAGGGATGCTCTCCTTACAATTTGATCAGTATGATGTGTGTCATAATATGGAACAGGTCATTCTTGAAATAAATTATCAAAAAGATGCTGATCCGGATTATTCATCGTCAAGTATATTTTGTGCAAAGGGGAAAGGCTATAGTGTTAGCTGGCAAGATGCAAAAGCTGCAATGCATTGTCCGGTAGTAGAATGAGTTGGAAAAACGATACTAAAACAATTTTTACTTATTGAAAATGCGCCTGACGGGTGATAAAAGAAGACATCGACATGTAGTTGATGCGTTTTTAGTGAAGGAAATAAAGTATGATATAGTCTTTTTAATTGTCAGACTTTTTATGATATGCTTTACTATCTATCATAGGCAAGCATGTTTGAAACGAGGAACTAACTATGAAACAACAAACAAGTTGGAAAACGGTATTTATTATTTTAGCTATTTTTTTAGTTTCAATTAATCTTCGACCAGCAGTTACTTCTGTTGGGCCTATTTTATCGACAATCAGTGATGCACTTAAAGTATCGAGTACACAAATGAGCCTACTTACATCAATTCCAGTATTTTGTATGGGCTTATTTGCGCCACTTGCTGTGCCAGTACAAAAGAAGTTCGGTTATAAATGGTCAATTGCCCTATTAGTAGCATTAATTGGAATATCAACGGCGACACGGATTAGTTTTTCAAGCTACGCTGCGCTCATTATTACAAGCTTTGTAGCAGGTTTTGCAATTGCTATTATTAGTCCAATGATCAATGCTTACATTAAAGAAAAGTTTCCGAATAAATTAGAACCGGTTATCGGTGTATATTCCTTTGCAATAGGGTTTGGCGCTACCATTAGTGCTGGTTTTACAGGAATTATCTACGAGCAATTTGAAGGCAATTGGTCGATGGCACTTGGCGTTTGGGGAATTTTAGCGATCATAGCAATGTTTAGTTGGCTACTTGTAGTTGATTCTACTAAACACCAAACATCTCCTATGTTTTCTGAAAAACATCAATCAGCACGTAATCCGTGGAAAAATCCACTAGCTTGGACAATTTTAATTTATTTTGGAATCCAAACATCATTATTTTTTAGTTTAACGACATGGTTACCTTCAATTGCGTTAGAACAAGGAATGGGATTATTAACTGCGGGTTCAGTTTTAACCCTAATGTCAGTAGTACAATTAATTGGAAATCTATTAATTCCATCATTCATTAATCGTTATCCGAACCGCATTAGTTGGCTGTACAGCTTAATCATCTTTGGATTAGTAGGGTCAGCAATATTTTTCATCGATGCCGTTTGGACAATATGGGTTTGCGCCGTTATTTTCGGTATCGTTCTCAGTGGATTATTCCCGATTGGGTTAATGTTACCGTTAGATGAAGCAAAAAATAACCAAGAAGCGAACGAATGGAGTTCAATGGTATTATCAGGTGGTTTCATGATGAGTGCCCTTGTACCATTATTTATTGGGGCTGTTTTTGATTTAACAACAACTCATTTTATGACAAAGGTTATTTTTGTTATACTATTCCTCCTTATGTCATTAGCAACTTTCGTAATGCAAAAATTAAAGAAACAAGTATAATGAAAAGTAGTCGTTTTTTGACTGCTTTTTAATTTGAGTGAATATCTAGTTTACATAATCTTTTTATTGTAAAGGAGTACACGATGAAACGAATCGTATTATTAATGATCACATTATTGCTAGCTGCTTGTTCTGATAATGCACAAGGAGATTGGGTAGCACAAAACATCCCAAAAGAAGAAAAACAAGTATCCCCAACATATGAAGCTGAAGTTCCTATTTATAGCCCGACATCTACAACAACTGGGTTAGTCATTCACCAGGAAGGGCGAGATAAGTGGATTTTAGTAAATGCTCAGGATATTTCAGGTCATCCGAATGTACTTGTACATCCAAAATTTCTGACAAAGGGAGACGTAGAAGGGATTGATGTTGAGCATAATATCGCGATTGTTCATATTCGTAATAGTTATGATTTCGACGTTTTACAATTAGTCGATGAAACAATTACAAATGGAGTCGATTTCGAATCGGGAAAAATCGCCTATTTTGAAACGACATTAAATGATGAATTAATTAAGACGCCTGCAAAGCAAATTCAACAATTACTTAATAAAACAATAGATGAGCCTATAACTTGGCAAGAACGTTATGAAAAAAACGAACAGTTACAAAAAGATAAAGTACAACCAATAACAAATTTTACAACCTATTACGAAAAAAATATATTTACATATAACAGTGATGAGCTCATGCATTTTGCTGTCAGTTTTATTGATCAATTTAATAGTAGCATTGACACAAATGACTGGCAGCTAATTTCATCTTATTTATCTTCAGATGAAGTGAGAGAAGAATTGCAATTTGTTTCGAAAAAAATCATGAACTATGAAGTAAGGGAAGTTCGAAAAGAGGGCGTATATTACTTTGTCAACGGAATAAATGAACAGCGTGAAGAAGTTCGTTTATCAATTATTCGTGATCAAGGCAACTTTAAAATAATTGGTACAAACTTAATTAATGAGGATATGCATTATGAAGAAAAATTACCAGTAATTGACCTGAACAATGCACACAAGATGGAAGACCTTCCGGCATTGCAAATGTTTATTAATGGCCATATAAATAAAATTTTAATCGTACCCTTTGAAACGAATGAGAAGTGGAAGCTTGAAAAGAAGGATAAGAAAATTGTCGTGAAGGTAAATACTACTAAAAATTCTACAACATCGTTTACTTGTAGTGAACTAGAGCTTAATGATGAAAGTAATGGTAAATTTGTTCAATTAATTGGCTGTTCAAATTTAGATCAATCTACAATTCAATTAGGTGAAACGCACTGAAAAATACGCAAGCTTTAAAACGGCTTGCATATTTTTTATGGTCTTTTAATAAAGATTGATAATTAATAATTAAGTTCGAACATTTGTAATAAAGTTTGATAAAAAACTTTATTGTATGCAGTTTTTGTTATTCCACAATCGGACCATTTAATTGAATAACTTTTATGGAATAGCCTCAGAAAAATCCTGATTTATAGCGGTAATAATATACAGGATTTTATACAAAGTGAAGAACAAACCCAGCAAGCAAAAAATATTGCTATATCAACCGTTTGAGCTATTTGTATAAAATAATGTATAAAAAATGTTCATAGGAAAAGTCACGATACGTTGATATAACAACATTCGTGACTTTTGGATGTGCGCCCTAACTTTTATTTGGGAACGTTATTTTGTATGGATTTGTATAATTTCACCAAGTGTCAAAACTCTAATTATAAAACAGTTGAGATGTTTAGAAGTGCAGAATAAAAGACCTCTAAAATGAGGTCCGATTATTAATTTAGTTCTGATAATTTTCCACCCGTAAGTATTTCAAATAGTTCTGCTGACTTGCTCGTATTTAATTGAACATATTTATTTCCAGCGTCTATAACGAGTTCTACTTTATCTTTGTTTGGACTTACCCAAAGTTCATATAACACTGCTTTTGCTTCAATTTTAGGATTCTTAAATTGAAATATGAACCTGTAATCAGCAGGATAAGCCATATTTACTTTCGCATTTTCCCAATCAATATCGTTTAAAATATCTTTCACTTTTTGAACCTGTTCATTATCAGTGATTTCTTTGAAGTCTTCATATTTATTTTCATCACCAACACGCTTTTGAATTGTTATATATTGTTCTTCAGTTTCTATTTCGTTTGAACAACCTACTAGAAAAATTGAAATTATTCCAATAAAAACGGTTAAGTATTTAAAATTTTTCAAGTACAAGTCTCCCTTTATAAACTAGGCGTTTTTAATTTGCGTATGTTACAAATTTCACCTTTTATTATAACGAATTTTTAAAAAGTAGCTAGAAACTTGATAAAAGATTCTAGCTACCTTATCGAACATTCCCTAAGTGGCATTTGGGAACGTCATTTTTTTAAGAAGTGTATAGTCATACAAATGGTTAATTTAAATTTCTAGAAGTTTAAATTAATATTTAAAAAGGATGGTAAAATTGTTAATATATTTTAAAGAAAAAGAGGTAGAGATAATGAACACTTCTGCAGATATTTTAATCATTATAGATTTGCAAAATGGCGTATGTTATGGTGAAACGCATTTATTTGATTTACGAAATTTAATTACTAAAGTAAACAATAGGATTTCCTTATATAGGGGATTACAAAAACCAATCATTTTTGTTCAACACTGCGATGAAGAATTAGTACCTGAGGAAAAAACATGGGCTATTATTGATAATTTAGATGTTAAAGAACAAGATTATTTTGTTAGAAAAACACATGCAAATTCTTTTTACAAAACAAATTTAAAAAATCTTTTAGAGCAATTATCTGTACAAAAAATTGAGTTTTGTGGTGCTCAAACAGAATACTGTATGGATGCTACGATTAAATTTTCTCATGGATTGGGGTACGAAAACTTCATGGCCCACAAAGCAACCTCCACATTAAATAATTCATATATGTCTGCAAAAGAAACAATTGATTTTTATGAAAGTATTTGGAATCATAGATTTTTAAAATTAATTGATGATGAATCTTAGAATAAATGATTACTAAATAAATAAGGATACCAAAGCGTCCTTTGGTAACATTTCAGTGAGATTTAATTTATATGTTACCTCCATTCAGAACGAGTGAATTGAGCAGTCCTCTTTAAAATAATTTCTCGCAGCGTCTCAGAGCGTTACTTTCTAATAAAAACAGCGACAAGCACTGTTAAATGATATGCTCCCCATTAGGTAGACAGATTAAAAAATAAAATCTGTTTATCGATTGGAGGGCATTTTTTTGTCTAATAAAACATTTTCATTAGAGACGAAGATTTCAGCTCTTAAATACCTAGAGGAAGGTCGTTATTCTGCAAGAGAAATTTGCAAGATGTTTAATTTGAATCCAAATCGCTTATATGAATGGCGCGCTAAATATCAATTCGGGGGCACAGATGCATTACTTCGTCCCGTTAAAAATAAAAGATACCCTAAAGAATTGAAAAAAAACGCCGTTGAAGATTACCTAACAGGCAATTATTCAAAGTATGAGATCATGATTAAATATGGAATCAGTGGTCGAAAAGTATTCAATAGCTGGTTAAAAAAATATAATAGTCATAGTGAATTAAAAGACTCGAATCAAAGGATGAGCCAAACTATGACTAAAGGAAGAAAAACTACTTTTGAAGAACGAATTGAAATCGTGAAAGCTTGCTTAACAAATGAAAAGGATTATAAAACAACAGCGGTTCAATATGATGTGACTTATCAACAAGTATATCAGTGGGTGCGTAAGTTTGAAGATGGTGGCGAAGCATCTCTTGAAGATCGCCGTGGGCGAATGAAATCAGCAGATGAACGTACACCAGAAGAAAAATTACGTATAAAAATCAAAAAAATAGAACGTGAAAATGAAAGATTACGTGCTGAAAATTTACTTTTAAAAAAGTTAGAGGAAATCGAAAGGAGGCTTCGTTAAGTAAACTTCGTACGCAAAGTCATTATCTAGCTATTAAAGAACTGGCAGAAAAAGAAAAATTTCCGATTCTATTACTTTGTAAATTAGTGAATGTTTCACGAGCAGCTTATTATAAATGGTTAAACCGCCAACCGACATCACATGAACTAGAAAACAAGCAGTTAATCGAATCGATTGAACATTTATATAAGCAAGTAAATGGTATTTACGGTTATCGTAGAATCACGATGACAATCAATCGCCAACGAAAAAAGAATGGCTTAAATAAAGTAAATAAAAAACGTATTTATCGTCTTATGCAGATTTCCGAATTGCAGGCAGTTATTCGACGTCGTCCCAAAAAGTACCGTAAGGTAACACCAGATTACACAGCTGAGAACGTATTAGCACGTGAATTCACGGCCGAAAAGCCAAATCAAAAATGGTGTACAGACGTAACTGAATTCCAGTATGGAAACGGTAAAAAGGCTTATTTAAGTGCGATTATTGATCTTTATGACAAATCTATTGTGAGTTACAAATTTGGACAATTAAATAACAATGATTTAGTTTTCAAGACGCTTAAACCAGCTATACGCCAATTAAATAAACAGGAATTTCCTATCCTACATAGTGATCGAGGATATCAATATACATCAAAAGAATTTAAACGAATCATGGAGAAAGCCAATCTGACACATAGTATGTCGAGAGTCGGCCGCTGTATTGATAATGGACCGATAGAAGCGTTTTGGGGAACTCTAAAAGTAGAGAAGTATTATTTACATAAATTTGAGACGTATGAAGAGTTAAAAAATGCGATTGATACGTACATAAAATTCTATAACAACGAACGATATCAAGAAACATTAAACGGCTTAAGTCCTAAGGAATTCAGGTCTCAAGCCGCTTGATGAATTTTTATTATTTCGACTGTCTACTTGACGGGGTGCAGTTCATAAATCAGTGTTTGTCGCTGTTTGAAATGTTACCAAGCTTCGATTTGGGAACGTTATTAAGACTTATATTACATAATGTATAAATTTTTAATGAAAATAGAGTCGCTTCAACAATAGCATCCGATTGCTGAAGAATAAAAATTGCACCAGATCCTTAATTCATACTAACTATTATTTCTCTAAAATGAATGTGTTTATAAATATATTATGACCAATTACTTTTACATATTTTCTGTTCTATTCAAAGATTACAGCTCCTGTATTGTAATCTAATAGTAAGAAGTAACCATCTGAGTAAGTACCGTCTTTAATAGGTTGATACACCGTTAATGTTGATGTGTCTCTTAAATATTCTGAAGCAGGGTATTTTTCCCACTTCTCTAAAGAACCTGTAATTTTACTTAATTTAGGTTTAAAGGCTATCTGTCCATTTTTTTTATAGGGTACTTTAGCTGAATATGTTGTACCTACTTGTCCAGATTTAGCTTCGGTATAAGAATAACCAATTGAGCTAGAGATAATTTCCTCGACCCCAGTTTCAACAGATGCCGAAAAACTACGAGTAATTGTTTTGGACTCTGATATTGTGATAGGACAACCGTCTAGATTAGGACATAGCAAACCTCTAGATACCGTTACTGAAGAGCCGAATACATTTGTTCTAGTTGATGGTTTAGATGCATAAGGTTCTAATAAATTTTCTTTGAACCCTTTAGTTATAGAAGAATTAATTTCAGCTTTAGTTATATCTTCTGTTATTTCTTCAGAATTCTCAATTTCATTGAGGTATTCACTAATGGGTACTTCAATTAATTGATTTGTTAATGAATCCCATTTGTAAACTGCCATTATTTCCTTGTTACTAGAACTATCGTAGACCTTAATTTCGTCAGCATTAACTGTGTATGAGAATACAAAGAAGCAACATAAAGTGAAAAGCATAGTAAAAATTTTTTTCAATATTAAACTTCCCTTTAATGTTTTTTTATGTTATAAAAAGTGACATAAAAAGTATTTTTCAAAAAAAAAAAAACGATTATATGTAAGGGAAAACGAAATATATATGTTTTTTTAGAAAAACTCAAAGTTTTATGTTACAATTTATTACATTGGGATTATTTTACAATATTTCGAAATAAAAAGGAAGGTGATTTTTATAAAAAAAAATATTTTTATTTTATTAGTGTTCTTTTTAATCGGATGTAGTCAAGTTGAAGAGGAAGAAGAAAAAGTGATGAATTATATAACTGCAGATTCTGCGATTAATAGTGCTTTAGAAAATATTAATGGAGAGATCCTTCAAACGATAACTATGGAGACTGAAGTCTTTGTATTTTTTAGAATTAAAAATGAAGGTGCACTTGGTATTTTTACTGTATATAAAAATAACGATAAATATTATATAAATTATGAGAAACGAGCAATGAAGGCTAATTTAATTTGGGGAGAATATGATTCTAAATTAAATGGACGTTTGACAGCAGTGATGGGGAAAGTACCTGATGATGAACAAATAGAAAAAGTGAAATTAATCGGGGGAAATTCGGAAATGGAACTTGCTGTATCCAATAAATACTTCGTCATTTTTAATTACCAAGATACATTTCGTACGATTGAATATATAAAATAGCCTTGGCGAGGGTACTTAAAGCTCGGGTAGGTGCTTCACTCATCTTACCGAACCGTAGAACCTTCCCAAAGCGTCGTTTGGGAGTATTGTTGATCCATAACCTTGTCATGGCATTTGTTATTCCATAATCTGGGCGCGATTCTTCAATAAGAAGATCGCGTTTTTCCGTTATAGGGCCATATTATGAAATATAATATTGATAGATAATAGCATTTGGATAAATTTTGAAACAAATAAGAATTTTAATTCGTATATTAGATACTAAATACTTTAAGGCGGTGTTGTATGTGGAATGGATAGCTATAATACTAGCTTCTCTTATACCATATGGTATTACCATTTGGACTTATCTCTATCCAAAAGAAAGTTTATTGTTGGGAAGACGAGGGATATACAAGGAAGAACCTGAAATAACGGAAAGTGCAATTAAAAATACAAAAATGAAAGCTAAAATCACCATTATCGTTTATCCGATAGTTTATATTATAGTTTTTGTTTATATTTACAGCTTGTAAAAATATAAAATCCTTTCTTCAACAATCTGGCGCTTTAATGGAATATGGATCACAGAAATGATCAATCTTTATTCAAAACCAACATTTTTATGAATTAAATTACATATTATACGACACTAACTATTAGATTTTTATTTTAAAAACAAAAGCATCTAAGAAAAATAAAAGTTACTTATGAAATTGTCAATGAAAATGAAAAAGCAACTAGTTTACATAATATATTTATGTAAACTAGTTGCTTTTTCTCGTTCCAAAATGGTGATCTCATAGTATAATAATAATACCAATTTTTCTGGGAGGTACTAGTTTGCAGCAGGCGTTACAATATTTAAAAACTTATTTTGGTTACGATACATTTCGATTAGGACAATCACAAGTGATTGAAAATATTCTTCATAATAACGATACATTGGTGATTATGCCAACGGGTGGCGGGAAATCCCTTTGCTATCAAATTCCAGCACTATGTATGGAAGGAACTACGATTGTTATTTCTCCTTTAATTTCACTTATGAAAGATCAAGTGGATATGCTAGTTTCAAGCGGCATACCAGCTGCATTCATTAACAGTTCCCTAAGCTTTGAAGAAGTACAGGATACAATGTATCAAGTACGAAATGGACAAATTAAATTGCTCTATATAGCACCAGAGCGATTAGAAAATGAACGCTTTACGAGGGAGCTTGCACAATTACGTGTTCCTTTAATCGCCATTGACGAAGCACACTGTATTTCACACTGGGGACATGATTTCCGACCAAGCTATCGTTCAATTCAACAGCTTCTACACTTATGGGAAGTAAAACCTACTGTCATTGCGTTAACGGCTACTGCTACAGAAGAAGTTAGTGAAGATATTCGCCAATTGCTATCAATTGATAATGATCATACATTTATTACTGGGTTTGCAAGAGATAACTTGAAATTTTCTGTCTTACTTGGTGAAAACAAAGAGGCGTTCATTAAAAAATACGTGAAGGCGAATGGGAATGAAGCGGGTATCATTTATGCCGCTACACGAAAATCTGTTGAGTCAGTTTATGAAATGTTACATAAAGTTGGTGTATCCGTTGCTAAATATCATGGTGGGATGTTTGAAGAAGATCGAACATATGAGCAAAATCGCTTTCTTAACGATGAGGTCCAAATCATGGTAGCGACAAATGCATTTGGTATGGGCATTAATAAAACGAATGTCCGCTATGTGCTTCATTATAATATGCCACGCAATATGGAGAGCTATTATCAAGAGGCTGGGCGAGCAGGAAGAGATGGTTTAGCGAGTGAATGTATTTTACTTTATTCATCATCTGACGAGCAAACACAACGTTTCTTAATCGACCAGGCACAGGATCGTAGCAGAATTCCACTCGAATTAAATAAACTGCATAAAATGATTGATTATTGTCATACAGAGCGTTGTTTACAGAGTTACATTGTCGAATATTTTGGCGACGAATTAACTGCTAATTGTAATAGATGTGCTAATTGTACAGATGATCGACCACAGCAAGATGTTACAACTGATGCACAAAAAGTCTTATCTTGTATTGTTCGAATGGGCCAAAAATTTGGTAAGCAACTAACTGCTTCAGTACTTGCTGGTTCACGAAGTAAAAAGGTAACTGAATTTAACTTTCATAAACTTCCGACATATGGCATTTTAAAACCGATGAATGCAAAAGAAATCGCTAATTTTATCGAATTTTTGATTTCAGAAAAACTCATTGCAGTGAATAATGGACAGTTCCCAACATTATCGATTTCAGATACTGGAAGGGAAGTCTTACTTGGGGAGCAAAAAGTACTACGTAAGGAAACACGTATTCCTCAAACGACAATTGAACAAAATGATCCACTATTTGAAGTACTTAGATCTGTAAGGAAGGAAATTGCAGATCGAGAAAAAGTGCCACCATTTGTTGTATTCTCAGATAAATCTTTAAAAGATATGTGTGTAAGACGACCAAAGAACAGCGCACAATTTTTAGAAGTTAGTGGTGTTGGTGAAAGTAAGTTAGAAAAGTATGGAAAAACGTTTATTGATACAATTCAGCAGTTTATTACACAAGAATAATAAAAACAAGCTCGTCACAAAAGACGGGCTTTTTTTGTTGTCGATATTTTATGAATTATTTATAATTGGTTTTATGTGTTTCGTGAAGTTTAAAATAATTAAACTTTTTTAAAGATATTGTAAATAAGTTACTTCCATAGTTTAATTAAATATAATGTACTGAGAAGAGTAGGTGGATTTTTATTGAACACTTTAGGAGAGCGCATCAAGAAGCTGAGAAAAGAAAAAAAATATACGCAAACTGAGCTGGCGGGTGACCGTCTCACAAAGGGCATGCTTAGTTTAATTGAAAATAATAAAGCCCAGCCTTCAATGGAAAGTTTACGCTTTTTAGCAAAGCAATTAGGAGTAGAGGTTAGTGAACTACTAGATGATGGGACATTAGCGCAGCTTCGAAATTTATATACTGAAATTGAAGAAGACATCGAACGAAGAGAGTTGCTTATAGATCCTGAACAAGTACAATCTTTATCGGTTAATATGATTGAAAAGATTGAACCATACTTGGCACAAATTCAAGGGACTAATTATGAACAAATTCGCTTGCGTGAAGTTTATTATTTAATGAATCGCACAATAAATAAAGCGAAATCATTAGAGGAGTATTGGAAGTTTATTGACCAATATGAAGCGATTCACGCCTATAGCCGTATGCTTCGTTGTTATTTCTATTTAGCTTTTGCTGCGATGGAACAAAGGAATTATCAAGATACACTAGCTATATTAAAACAAGGTGAACAAAGTATTGCACCATATGAATTATTAATTGATCCGATTGTACGCCTTGATTTATATTACAATTTAACTGTTGCATATTCGGCTATTGACGATATTGAGATGTCTGAGCGATATTTACAGAAAGCTTTGGGAATTGCCAAAAGAAAGCATATTTTTTATCGTATGGCTAATTTTTATGAGTTAATATTTATCCACGCAGTTGCCAATAAAGAATATGATAAAAGTACGCAATATTTCCAAAAGTTAAAGTTACTAGCTGATTTTTCTGAGGATGCGTCCATAGCGCGTGCAACGGCCCATTGTCATCTTCATTATGTGAATAATGTAGAACGTAATTATAGTGAAATTGATCAAATAATGGCTGAATATAAGGCAGTATTAGCAAATGACCATTACTTGTATGATCATCCTAAATTTATATGTGAACAAATGTATGCCCAGTTCCATATGAAAAATTATGAGCAAGCTTTAGTATATGGGAAATCGTTAAAAATACCGGGCTTCATTCATCATCCGATTGACTTAGCGATGTATTACCGCTTTTATGCCATTCGGGCACTTGCTTATTATTATTTAGAGGATTTTGAAACAGCGAAGAAAGAGATTATTTATGCAAAAAATGGGGTAGAGGATTTCCCTGATACAATTTATAAGCAATTTGTGTTAAATGCTTATTCGGAGATCTTTTTTGATTAAAAAAACGAATTGCTTTCAACTGGGAGCAAACTTAATAAGTGACGATTAAAAGAAAAACTCCATCATTTTGACGTAAGTCAAAATGATGGAGTTTTGTGTTTAACGAATTACACAGTGAAAAAGGATGTATCGTTTAAAATAATAAAAATATAAATTTATATTTTATATGCAACTAATCAATCTATAAAATACTCTAACGTTATGTAAGGAAAAGGAGGTGTTCGCAATGGAATATGAATTATTAGTAAAAAAAGCTCAAAAAGGAGATGGAGAAGCATTTATACAACTTATTCAGCAATATGAGCTCATTTTGTATCGAACGGCGAAACGACTTGGTTTAAAAGATGATGATATATCGGATATATTACAAGAAACCATTTTAACTGCCTTTGAAAAGGTAGGCACGCTAAAAAAGGCTTCATACTTTAATACATGGATTTGTCGTATTTTATTAAACAATTGTTATCGCTTTATGAAAAAGAATAAACAAATCGTTTCAATTGATGAACCACTATTTAATCATTTGTCCTATCAAGATAATTTATCAATCGAGTTAGAAGATGCATTAAATAGTTTAGATGACAATCTTCGTATTGCATTAACACTTTATTATGTGAACGGTTTTACAACGAAAGAAATTAGCGAATTTCTTCACGAACCTGAAGGCACTATTAAATCACGAATCTCCAGAGCCAAAAAAAAATTAAAAAATACATATTATTTGGAAGGAGCTAATCTAACATGAAGCGAAACATGGATGAGATAATGAATAATAACATAAATAAGGAACAAGTAATACCCGATTCAATCCGTGTTGCATTTGACAAATCATACGAACAAATCCGACAGCAATCCAAGAAAAAAGTAAAAAAATCTTGGTTAAAACCTGTTTCAGCTGCAGCTGTAGCAATTACTTTAAGTTTTGCAATCTTACTCACGAATGATACTACGTTAGCAAAACTTCAAGCTTTTTTAAGTATAAATGATCCAGGAATCGAAACTGCGGTTAATAATGGTGATTTACAATATATAGCGCAAACACAGAAGTCTGAAAACCTCTCTATAACACTAGAAAATTTGTTTGCAGACGCCTATCGTTTAGGATTACAGGTAACAATTGAGGCAGACCATATTTCAAAAGACAACCTAAACTACCTAAGTTTTGAGTACCGTCTTTTTGATGCTGATGGTATTGAAATTGATGCACTTGTATCTGATACAAAGGAAATCGCTGGTTCAAGGATTTATTCGGGCGCAGATTTCCAACTTAGAGAAGTGAAAAATAATAGTGCAACACTAGAATTTTTTGCAGAAGCAACTACAACAACTGCCCCATCATTAGAAGGTGCTAAATTAGTCGTTGAAACCGTGCACTTTATAAACAATGAAGGAGGCGTTACTTCAGTTGATGGTGAATGGACATTTGATTTAACATCAGCGAATGTTATAACAAAAGAGTATATAGCAAAAAATTCTGTTACTGGTTTAACCTTAGAACATGCTATTGTAACAAACGGTTCGATGCAATTGCGTTATAAAATCGATGGTATCGTTGAAAATGAGAATGAGATTTTTGAAACAGCATTAATCAATGATAAAGGAGAATCGTTCTTTGCAAAAAGTGCAAATGTTGAGCGATTAGAAAAAGGGCAACAAACAGTGATTAGCCTTGTTTTTCCATACAGTGTTTGGAATAAGCAACAATCGCTCTTATTAAAGGTTAAGGGATATAATGAATTAAGATTAGTAGAGAATGAGTAAATAAGTGCCGAGGTCCTAAAAGAAATTATTTATTAAAGCAAAAATATAGTTATCGCATATGTGTGTGTAGCCTCCTGTCCCTTAAAGATAGGAGGCTTTGTTTCAACTACCGCTATGAACATTCCGATAAGTATTTAATGTAAGTACTTATCTGGACAAAATTAAGATTTTAAAAATTTTATTATAATATTTTGGTATTATTGTATAATTTAAGTAATTACGAATAAAGGAGAGAGGAATATGTTAGTCATTACTGTAAAGATCACAAACAAATCGGAGGGTATGTTGGTTTAATTTCATAATGTAACTTATTCTCCGATTTGAGCTTCAAAACTGACTCACTATTCGGAGGTAAACAATTGGACATTAAAAATATTTATTATTTTATAACGAGTTCGCGTTCATTTTGTATTCATATCGTATTCACATTAAATGCGATTTATTATGTTTCTCATGCTGGATTAAACCCACTTCAATTAGTGTTAATTGGAACAATTATGGAATTAGCTGTTTTATTTTTTGAAATTCCAACAGGCTTAGTAGCTGATTTTTGGGGGCGGAAAAAATCCTTTATTATTGGCACATTCATCATTGGTTTAGCACATCTATTAGAAGGTAGTGTTCCAACATTTTGGGCGATTGCAGTTGGTGCAGCATTATGGGGAATAGGCTGGACATTTATTAGTGGTGCGGAAACGTCATGGATTGCAGACGAATTAGAAAATAATGAGTTAGATACTGTTTTTCTTAAAGGAGCCAAATTTAGCTCAATTGGCAGTTTTTTAGGAATTATTGTAAGCGTAGTTGTCGCAACAGTCTTTACTGTGCAAATTGCTATTTTAATTGCAGGTGGGTTGCTCGTGGTCATTGCGATTATTTTATTAAGAATAGTACCTGAAACGAAATTTCTTAGTATTGCACATGGAGAAACGACAAGTTATCAACAAATACTACATGCTGTTAAGGGTGGGCTAATTCAAATTAAAGGAAATGCAATGCTAATCAGTCTTGCAGTTGTTACGATATTTTTTGGATTAGCTAGTGAGGGTTTTGATAGACTTTGGGGAGCACATTTCATAGAAGGTTTCCATTTGATTGAAAAAGATGCGATCTATTGGTTTGGGGCTTTTTATGCAATTGCTTTTTTATTAAATATAGGAATTTTAAAAGTTGTTGAAACCTATGTGAAAGAGCGATTTGCAATGGTTTTACTTGTTCTTAATAGTTTACTTGTACTAATAATGCTATTCTTTGCCGTTAGTAATGCTTTTTTATTGGCAGCGATATTGTATTGGTTGATTGCATCACTTCGTGCCGTCAACACACCATTAATAAACATCCTGACTAATAAACAATTACAATCACAAGGTCGAGCAACTGCGCTTTCGATGTATGGTCAACTTGATGCGTTTGGTCAAGTAGCTGGTGGGCCGTTAGTTGGAATCATTGCACTTTATACATCGATTCAAGGTGGTATCATTTCTTCAGCAATTTTAATTATACCTACATTGTACTTTTTATGGCGAATGAGTAAATTTTCATAATGATAAATATTAAGTAAGTATGACAGTTAAAATATGGGGGCGTTGATTTTGCAACGATTCCATATTTTTTTATGATGGGAACCAAATGAACTCACTTTTTAAGAAAAGATAAAATATACTTTAAAATTAATAAAAGGAAAAGAGGAATATTGAACAGAATTAGATAGAATGGGGTATGGAAATCGTCACTCAAAAAATCAAAGAAAAACGCTGCAATCATATGAAACAGCGTTTTTACGTGAATGGATTGTTAAACAGCAACTAATTTCTTTTTATTCTTTGTTCCAATGCTCAGTAATAAACTCATCACGACCGGATTTTGCGCGATCTTCTTTATAATGAGCCTGTTCTTTTTTGTAGTAATCTTGGTGATAATCCTCAGCAATCCAGAAAGTTTGTGCTGGTAAGATTTCTGTTACAATTGGCTTTTTAAAGCGGCCACTATTGGCTAATTGTTGTTTGGATTTTTCTGCGGCTTCCTGTTGTGCGACATTATGTGTAAAGATAACAGTTTTATAAGATTCACCACGATCATGGAACTGTCCACCTGCATCAGTTGGATCAATTTGCATCCAAAAAATTTCTAATAAGCGCTCATAGCTAAAAATTGTTGGATCAAATTCAATTTCTACAACTTCCACATGTCCAGAATCACCGCGCTTAACGTCCTCATATGTTGGGTTATCGATATGTCCCCCCATATAGCCACTCGTTACTTTATGTATTCCATCCCATTGATCGAATGGCTTTACCATGCACCAAAAACAACCTCCTGCAAATGTAGCCTTTTCCATCGTCTCACTCCTCAGTTTACAATCATATAATAAATATGCTGTATTCTAACATGGAATGAGTTAATCAGCAATGTGAAAAATAAATGTGTACAATACAATCTTTTTGGAGAAGGGTATAGTAGAACTTATATTGAAACTAATCTATAATTGATTTCGTCTAATTGTGAGTAATAGAAAGGAAGATATTACTTATGGAAGAACATGTGCAAAAAACGCGATATCGTAAAAAGAAGCTACGAAAAGGTCGTTTAATTTTTATCGTTTTGTTTGTAACAATAGTCGGCTTACTCGTCTATAGTTATACGCAATATCGAAGTGGCCTTAATTTAACGAATGATGAAAGTATCCCTGCTGCAGATTTCACACCAGATGAAAAACATCCTACTATTGAAAATTATTTAGTTTTAGGTGTAGATAGTCGCGGAGAGGAAAAATCACGATCTGATACAATGATGCTTCTATCTTGGAATCGAGATACAAATGATATGAAGCTCGTTTCCTTTATGCGTGATATTTATGCGGAAATACCAGGTTACCAATCCTACAAACTAAATACAGCCTATTATTTAGGCGGAGTACCATTAATTCAAGAAACGTTAAATAATATGTTTGATATACCGATCCACCATTATGCTTTAATTGATTTCACAAGCTTTGAAACATTAATCGACATCTTAGCACCAAACGGGATAGAAATGGATGTAGAAAAAAATATGAGTGGAGATATCAAGGTTGACATTAAAAAAGGGCTACAAAATTTAAATGGGAAAGAATTACTTGGCTATGCTCGATTCCGCTCAGATGCTGAAGGAGACTTCGGACGTGTGGAGCGTCAACAAAAGGTAATTGAAGCTTTAAAGGATGAGTTAATGAAGCCAACTAATATGGTAAATATCCCGAAATTTGTAGGTGCTACACAAGGATACATTACTACAGATTTATCAAGTAAAGACCAGTTAGCAACCGTGCTAAAAGCAGTTGCTGGTGGTGGAATGAATGTAGAAAAAATGACGATCCCTGCTGAAGGTACTTATACATTCGGTAGCTATAGACACGCTGGATCAGTACTTGAAATCAATTTGCAACAAAATAAACAAATTTTGCATGATTTTTTACAATTAGAGGAGTAACCATTATATCAATATGAAAAATCCATGATAAAATATAATGGAACATAAAATTATGCGATTTGTTGGGGTGGTTTTTTGGAAAATGAAAGAGAAAAAGCGGGAATCAAGTCGAAACCATTACCGCAAGAGAAATCGGCATTTTTCTCAAGTAGATTTATTCGATTTTTAGGTGGTAAAAATTTACTTTACTTATTGATTGTTCTCTTACTGATAGGTTGTATTGTATTTATATACAATAAAATCTCCTTTATTTTTGAACCATTAAGTGTATTAGTAGAAGTAATTATTTTACCAGGAGTACTTGGGGTTATTTTATTTTATTTATTACGACCACCATTAAAATTATTAGTGAAATGGAAAGTACCCCGAGCATTAGCAATATTTCTTTTGTATATTATTGTTGCTGCATTATTAACACTGCTGATTGTACTTGTTTATCCATTCCTACGGGATCAATTTACGAATTTAGCCCAGGAATTTCCGCTAGTGTTTATGTCATTTGCTGATCAAATTTTATCATTTTTAAACAATTCTCATTTTGATGAGTATTTCCAATCAATCAACGTGAATTACAACGAATTTTTAACGAACTTTACAGATGATCTAGTAAATGCAGTAAAGGAAACAATGTCAAGTTTAGCAACGGGGGTTGCTACTGGGCTAACAGGACTTGTTTCAGCAGTAACAGGTATTGTACTAGGATTAGTAATTGTACCGTTTATTACGTTTTATTTACTATATGAAGGCGATAAAATGCCGCGCTTTATATTACGTTTATTCCCACCACAACAACGTGAACATATTGGCGAAGTATTACATGATATGGACAAGCAAATTAGTTCATACATTCAAGGGCAAATTTTAGTATCGTTTTGTATCGGAGTCATGATGACAATCGGTTTTGTAATTATTAAAATGCCTTATGCTTTCTTATTAGGCTTTTTAGCAATGATTACAAGTGTCGTGCCGTATTTAGGACCAGCAATTGCAGTTACGCCAGCTGCCATAATAGCCATTGTTAACTCGCCATGGCTATTAGTGAAGTTAATTATTGTCTGGACAATTGTACAATTAATTGAAGGGAAGTTTATTTCCCCTCAAATTATGGGTAAATCATTAAGTATACATCCAATTACAATTATCTTTGTACTCCTAACAGCTGGAGCATTATTCGGCGTTCCAGGTGTAGTTTTAGGTATCCCAGGGTATGCTTTAATAAAAGTACTAGTGACCCATGGATATCGCCTATTTAAAGAGCGTTACAATCGTTTCCAATCAGACGAAACGAATTTATACGAAGATTAAAAGTGAACGATGTGAGGATGTCCTATAAGTGTAGACTTATTGGCATCCTCTTTTTTGAAAATTTATTGGGATTTAAATTCATAAGCGGGGGATTTAGTATGTTAAGTAAATGGGTAACAACAGTTGAGGAAAACGGTGTAAAAGTTGAAACGGTTATCGAAAAAACTGAATTGGTAGAAGGCGACATCCTGAGTGGGACGGTTTATGTGACTTCATTAGAAGAAGACGAACAAGAAAAAATTGACTATATTTCATTAAAGGTAATTTGCAAGGATGCTGATGGTGACTTGCAAGTTATTGCAAAGCATTCATTTGAGCTTGTTGGGGGCATACGATCTAAAGATGCAGAAATTATCCCATTTGAATTAATTCCAGATGAACGTTGGAGTTGCGGACCAAAACAACAGCTAATTTTTCAGACAAAGGTGCTTTTTTTAGATGGTACAGTAATTGAAGAGGCAGGTATTATTTCTTACGAGTCCGAGTAAACAGTGCCTTCTATTCGTAGTGTTTATCGCATTGATTGTTTGTCATAACCACAAAAAAAGGATGAGTCTACTTTTGAGGAGACTCATCCTTTCGTCTATTATTTTAAACTTTTTAATCGTTCAACTGCTTTTTGTAATTGTTCAACTGGTTGAACTAAGGCTAATCGCATATAGCCTTCGCCAGCTGTACCGAATGCAGTACCTGGTACCATGACTACTCCAGTTTCTTCAATTGCTTTAAATGCAAAGTCAACACTATTTAATGTTGAAGGGTATTTTGCCCATACGAACATTCCTCCATCACTTGGAGCAACTTCCCATCCAATTGAAGTTAAGCCATTCATTAATGTTTGATGACGTACAGAAAATGTTTTACGCAGTTCTGCTGTTACTTCTTCTGCATGATCAAGCGCTAACGCAGCAACTTGTTGAATTGGCTCAAAAATACCAAAATCCAAATTCGATTTTAATTGCTTCATTATTTCCACTAACTTGTCATTACCAACAATGTAGGCGATACGAGTACCGGCTAAGCTGAAGCTTTTCGATAATGAGTTAATTTCTAAGCCAACTTCTTTTGCACCTGGTGTCGCCAAGAAGCTAATTGGAGAATTTCCTTTAAAGTAAAACTCTGAATAGGCAGCATCATGTAAGACAATGATGTTGTATTTTTTTGCAAAGGCAACGACTTCTTCAAAATAATCAAGAGAAGGCATTGCTGGTACAGGGTTTCCTGGTAAATTTAAAATAAGTAGCTTTGCTTTTTGAAGTACTTCGTCAGGAACGGCTTTTAGATCTGGTAAGTAATTATTCTCTTTCGTTAATGGCATATAATATGGTTCTGCACCAGCTAAATGAATGCCTGCATCATATGCTACATAAGCAGGATTTGTCGTTAATACGATATCACCTGGATCACAAAAAGCGACGGGTAAATGGACTAAGCCTTCTTGCGATCCAATCGTTTGAACTACCTCTGTTGCAGGGTTTAACTGAACATTATTAACTCGTTTATAATAGCGACAAACCGCTTCGTTAAATGCTTGAATACCCGTTAATGTATAACCATAAGAAGATGAAAGTGCAGTTAATTCTGACATCTTTTGACGTAAATTTTCTGCAGGTGGAATATCTGGGCTACCTAAGCTTAAATCGATTAATTCCATCCCTTTTTGTTGTTGTAATAGTGCATGTTTCTTCAAGTCTCCAAAAATTGCAGGAGCAAATAACGACATTTTTTTTGACGGTTGGATATTCAATTTGTAACACTCCTTAAAACTTTTCCAATATATGCCCCATTTTATCATACTCATCACGTATAATGGGGAGGAATTCAGAAAAAAGGATTAATGCAATACATTAAAGCGTTAAATTGCTGTGTATTAGCAAATTTTTGCGGAAATGAAGGGGAACAATGATGAAAATATATTCTTTAAGTGGGGCAAGTGGGACAGGAAAGAGTACAAGTGCGTTGCAATTCGCACATGAACATAACATTCCAGCGATTATCGACGATGGACTACTCATTGTGAACGGAGAGAAGGTTGCAGGTACTTCAGCGAAGTTTGAAAAGAATACGTTAAAGGCTGTTCGTCGTGCCATATTCGAGGATGAGTCACATAAAGACGAGGTCATTCAAGCATTAAAAAATGGACAAGTTGATGCCATATTAATTATAGGAACTTCTGATAAAATGACCGGAAAAATAGCGAAACGTTTACAACTCGGTGAAATTATGACATACGTTCATGTAGAAGATGTTCGCACAGAAAAAGAAATTCAAATGGCACGGTTTATTCGTGAAATACAGGGTAAACATGTAATGCCCGTGCCTTATCGCCAAGTAGAACAAAACTTCTTTAAACGCCTTATCCAGCGTGGGAAGGAGATTTTTTCGACGAATCGTGAAAAAATCGGGGAGACGACAATCGTACGACCAGATTTTCACCAGCAAACGATTACGATAGCGCGATCTGTCTATTTGGATGTTATAAAGCATGTAGTTGAAAAAAATACAATTGTTTCACGATTAGTACATTTACATTTTTCAATTGTATCTGTCCCGCGTGTAGTTATTGAAATACAAATTGCTGCACCGGTTTCTTATTATATACCGGATGCTATAAAACAACTTCAACAGGAAATTGCAGACAGCTTTCAATTTCATTTTAGTATTGGACCAGAGGAAATTAATGTAAAGATTGTAGGGATAGAGACTACTATACGATAAAATAGGGGAAATGAGTTAAGTAGTAAATAAATATATAGTATACTGGAAAAGACAATTAAATAGGAGGAGGGGTAATCTATGAATAAACGGCGACGGTTTGGTATTCGCTTTAAAATTACAAGTGGATATATTGTGTTAATAACCTTTTTAGTCGCAGCTACAATACTATTAAATACACAAGTAACCAACCTTCAAAAAGAACGTAATGGAATTATTCAATATGATTCACAAATGCGGATTTTATCAAACCAATTAGAACGTCAAATTGTAAATATGGAGTCTTCCTTACATCGTTATCTCATAACGAAGGATGAAAACTATATAGAAACATATTATCAAGGCCTAGCAACATGGAATACAATTTATCAAAATTTGGATGACCTCGTTCAAAATTATTCCACACATCAAAAGAAGCTTCCGACAATACATACAAGTATTGAATATTGGATTGCCAACATAGGTCAACCGTTAATTGATGTTATTGCGACAAATGATTCTGAGCGAATAGTAGAAAAGTTTAATGGTGTACAAAGTAGTGCCATTATAAGCGATTTACAAGCACAGTTTACGGATTTTCGGACAACTGAAACAGAAGCCATTCAGCAAAAAATCGTGGAGTTAGATGGTAAAAATAGACAGTTAACATTTAGTCTATTTGCGATATTAGGCGTGATTGCAACATTAACGATATTAGTATTTAATACGATTTCACGTAAAATTACTGAGTCAGTTAATGAAGTAACATCGACTATTCTTGAAATAAATGAGACAAACGGAAAAAACCGAAAGCCGATTATTGCAAAAACAAATGATGAAGTACAGGATTTAGTCGATGCAACAAATACTCTATTAATCACAATGGAAAATCGTCAATTATTCCAAAGAAATATAGCGGAAATTGTAACGTCCTATCAAGGTGTCGATTCATTGGACAACCTCGGTAAAGTACTATTAAAGGAATTGACAACACGTACTGAATCTGTCTATGGCGCTTTTTATATACAGGATATGCAAAATAAGCAACGATACAATAAAATTGCTTCTTTTGCAGATTCGAGAGAAGAAGTTGGCCGTCAGCATTTCATGGCAGGTGAAGGCTATATTGGCCAAAGTGTTAGGGAACGCCGGATGCTAAACTATGAAAATATGGAGGAGAGTTTACGGATTTTTGAAACTGCAATAGGTAATACGGAAATTACGAATGGCGTCATAGTACCAGTTTTATTTGGTAGAGACGTCGTAGCAGTATTGGAATTTGCGGCTATCCATACTTATAGCGCCCAACAAAAGTTATTGATTCAGGAGGTTGTTCAACATTTAGGGGTGACCATCAATAGTATTCAAGGGCGTATGGAAATAATACGTCTACTAAATGAATCGCAGACGATGACAGAGGAGTTACAAGTTCAGTCTGAGGAATTACAAACCCAATCTGAAGAATTAAAAATGCAGACGGAAGAGCTAAAAACGATTAATGAACAGCTTGAAGAACGAACTCGTGACGCAGAACAAAAATCATATGCACTGGAAAAAGCTCAAATTGAACTTGAGCAAAGTGCCGAGCAATTGCTTCAAAGCTCCAACTATAAATCTGAGTTTTTAGCAAATATGTCCCATGAGTTAAGAACACCGCTTAACAGTATTTTAATATTATCAGAAATGCTCGCGGAAAATCGTGATAATCGTCTATCTGATGATGAATTAGAATATGCCAATGTCATTCACAAATCTGGTGGGGATTTACTAAATTTAATAAATGATATATTAGATTTATCAAAAGTAGAAGCGGGTAAGATGGATTTATGGTTTAGTGAGATGGATGTTTCTGAAGTACCACAGCATATTCAAAGCTTATTTAACCCATTAGCGGAGCAAAAAGGAATTGAATTAATGGTGGATGTTTCACCAGATATGGACACGATTTTTTACACAGATGTAAAACGATTCCATCAAATTATTAATAATTTATTGTCGAATGCTGTGAAATTTACTGAACAAGGTTCAATATCTGTAATAATTGAGCAAGCTGAAATTACTTCCAGTATGCAGCATAGTAGTGATAATTGGATTGCAATTACCATTAAAGATACGGGGATTGGTATTCCAAAAGAAAAGCAGCAAATTATTTTCGAATCATTCCAGCAAGCTGATGGTGCAACGGTCCGAAAATATGGTGGGACAGGCTTAGGGCTATCCATTTGCCGTGAATTTACAAAGCTACTTGGTGGCTGGATGTCACTTATAAGTGATGTAGGACAAGGTAGTACATTTACTGTATTTTTACCAAGTCTTCCAGATGGGAATATACCTCAAGGTCAACTTGTACAACAGGAAGTTGCATTTACTGATGCACCACAACTTATTGAAACGCATATGGATAAAACGGTGTTTGATGATAAACATATATTAATAGTGGATGATGATTATCGAAATATTTATGCATTAAAGCAGGCGTTAGAGCATAAAGGTGTCAAAATAATAGAAGCGAATAACGGAGTGGAATGCCTAAATATTTTACAAACAGAGCCTAGAGTAGATCTTGTATTAATGGATATTATGATGCCAGAGATGGATGGTTATGAGGCAATGGAACGTATTCGAAGAGATTTGAATTTAACTGAATTACCGATTATCGCACTAACGGCTAAGGCAATGAAGCATGACCGTGATCGTGCAATTGAATCGGGTGCGTCAGACTATATTAGTAAACCGTTAAATTTAGATCAGCTCTTTTCTGTTTTATCAGTATGGCTAACAAGTGAGGAACGTTTACGAAATGAATAGGCAACAATTAGAATTACGTTTGTTACTCGAGGCAGTGTATTCTTTATCAGGATTCGATTTTCGAGAGTATAATCAGCAGTCCATTTTACGTCGTGTGCAGCATCGAATGCGAATTAACAACATCCCGACAATTTCACGGTTAACTGAAATGGTTATTTATGAAGAGCAATTACTGTCTCAATTATTAAATGATTTTTCGATTAATGTGACAGAGATGTTTCGAGATCCAACCTTTTTCCGAGCATTTCGCGAAGAAGTTGTGCCTCAATTAAGGGAGCTTGATAAAATTCGAATTTGGCATGCAGGGTGTGCTACGGGTGAAGAAGTGTATTCTATGGCCATTTTATTACGAGAAGAAGGCTTACTTGATCGTACAGCCCTATATGCAACTGATATGAATCAAAATGTATTAACAAAAGCTCAAAAAGGTGCGTTTCCGATTCAAAAAATGCAAGCCTACACGAAAAATTATTTTTTAGCTGGTGGGAAAGAAGCCTTTTCTCAGTACTATAAAACAGATGCAGCGTATGTATATTTTCAACCGTGCTTACGTGAAAACATCATATTCGCGCAACATAATTTAGTAACCGATCATTCCTTTCAAGAATTCGATGTCATTATATGTCGGAATGTACTCATATACTTTACGCAAAAGCTACAGCATGATGTACATCAGCTTTTTTATGAGAGCTTAGCACCGAATGGATTTTTAGCATTGGGAGATAAGGAAACGTTGCAATTTACACCGTTAGCACCGAAATATCAAACAGTGCATCAAAAGGAACGGATTTACCAAAAGAAAAGTTAAACGAAGCAAAAGAGCTACACGATTTTTTTCGTGTAGCTCTTTTTTTAAATTAAGATCCTGCTTGTAATAATAAGACGCACATGTCGTCTGGCTGGTTTTGTTGTAAATCTTTATCGACTAAATAATCTATCGGTGGTCGATCCTTAGCCCACATGACACTTGCTATTTTACAAAGCTCTTTATCAGATGTAATTTCACAAGGACCCATCGCTTCCAATACACCATCCGTGAATAAGACAATTTGAACAGAGGTTGTATAATGAATAATTTCTTTGTCAATTTTAATTTCTTCAAAGAACCCAACTGCATAACTTGTTTGTGTGATGGGCACCGTTTGTTGTCCGTCAACAAGTGCATAGCCAGTAGGATGTCCAGCATTAACATATTCGATTGTCTTTTTTTGCGTATCAATAATAAAGCAGACGCCTGTAAAATAATACAGTAAATTTTCTTTTTCATTTTGTAATAAACTCATATAACGGTTTAGCTCGGCAATAACAAGTTCTGGATCAACTAATTTTTTTATTGCCTCACGTAATACGGAGGAAATGTACATACATACTAACGATGCAGAAACCCCATGACCCATCATATCGAGTAAAATGACGGCATATCGATGATCATCGATTTTATCCCAATAATATAAATCACCTGCTAAATTAAATGAAGGTAAATAAGAAGCCGTAATCATTAAATCCTTCTGCTCAACTGGTGGACTTAATAAGCTTTGTTGTACACGCGCGGCTAAGTTAAGCTCCCGTTCAATATTTCTTTCTTGATTTGTATGCCAATCGAGTTCTGATTTTAAACGTAATGCAACTCGTAAGCGAGCAAGTAACTCGACTTTATTAATAGGTTTCGTTATGTAATCAATACCGCCCACATCTAACGCTTCTGATAATTTTCCTTTATCCTCTAATGCAGTTACAAAAATAACTTGAATATCTTTTAAACGGGGATCTTCTTTAAGAATTCTACAAGCTTCAATTCCATCCATTTCTGGCATCATGACATCTAATAAAATAGCATCTACCTCGTTACATTGAGGTACATTGGATGGATCCAAATATTGAAATAGCTCTTTCGCAGATTGTAATGAAACATAGTCTTGATAGCCGTCCGCTTTCAAGATTTTTTCTATTACGTAGAGATTTACTCTGTTATCGTCTACTAGAAGAATGGTCACTATATCACCTTACCTCTTTGCAATTTAATTGAAATCTATATAAAACTATTTCTTCCAATGTAATTATACAGAAAGTAGAAATAATTTGAAAATGAGAAGCTTGCTATAGTTACACTTACACCTATAGTAGGATATTCTAAGGTTCATTTATTACAATATTTTGTAAATTGATAAGGAGAATTACATAATGTGGGGAACGGTAAGAAGTGACAGATACCTAACATTAAAAAAGAATAATAGAAGTACATCCGCCATTTTCAACAAATATGCAATAATGAATATTAAATAAATAATGAAAACCCCCTTTTAAATTAAATGTGAACTACAGTGTACTGCAGTTTTCCATTTAATCTTGCAAGGAGGTATTTCACATATTCTTTACTTTAACCAGTAAAGCGTTTTATTTGTTTCGTTTAAATTGCGGTTGGCGCTTTTCTACAAAAGCAAGAACGCCTTCAGAAAAGTCATTTTTTGATACAAATGGTGTTGAACCTTCCCATAAGGCAGGTGTTGAATTAATACATTCATTTACTGAACGTTTTACAGCTATTAAAGAATCTGGTGACATGCCTGCTACTAGCTTACCCATGCGAATAGCAAAGCGCGTCAAATCCTTTTCTGCGACTAAGTAGTTTAACATACCAGCTTTAAATGCTTCCTCTGCTTTATACATTCGACCTGTAAATACAAAATCCTTTGTTGCAGAAGGACCGACTAAATCCACAAGACGCTTCGCAAACTTATTGTTTAACGTAATCCCTAATTTCCCGACAGGAATCCCCATTTTTGTTTTATCCGAACCGATACGAATATCACAGGCAAGTGCTAATTCTAGGCCAGCTCCCATTGCTGGGCCATTAATGACCCCAATGACCGGAATTGGTAAATTTTCAATTGTCGAAATCGTCTTTTCCATATGTACAAAAGCTTCTTCTGCTTTTTCTAAGGAAATGGAATTGAACTCTTTAATATCTGAGCCGGCAGTAAAGTTTTCACCTGAACCGCGCAATAAGAGTACTTTATTTTTTGGATTATCTAACGTGCGTAGGGCAATTTTGGCTAATTGATCCCACATGTTTGCTGTAAGTGCGTTTTTTAACTGCGGACGGTGTATTGTAATAATCGCGAGTCCAGCTGTTTCTTGATAAATGATTTTTGCTTCTTCCGCTTCAAGTCTTGTTGTACGTACTTGCATAAGTAATTTTTCCCCCTAAACCTTTTCATGATGCTTATTATAGCTTATTCGACAATTAATGACATGCAATTTAGAATTTTCAAGAAGAAATGCATCATGGAAGGCATTTTTACAGGAATGATTTACGTTTTTCTTTAAAAAATCATGCTACAATACGAGTAAGGGGCGTGGTAAAATGGAGCAATTAATTGATTATGTAAAAGCATTTGAAGTGTATTTACGTGGACTCAATAAATCTGCTTATACGACGAAACAATATTCGCTTGATGCGAAACAATTCGCAGAAATAGTGAATGATGCTCAATCGATTAATGAAGCGCTACTACACTATACTAATATGATCGTGGAACGCTATCCAAGTACAAATTCCATTAACCGTAAATATGCAGCGATTCGACAGTTTTTAAGCTTTTTACAAACGCGCGGTATTATTTCATCATATAATACAAATGCTTTGCAACCACATGACAAAGATGAAAAAAAGCTTCAAGTGTTAAAAGAAAAGCAACGGAAAAAAGTAATTACATATTGGCCACATAAATATGAGATCGCTTTATCAGAGGAGGATGCTTGGCTTGCGTTACGAAATGCGACAATAGTTTTTTGTATCGCTGAGCTAGGAATTAAACCAGCGGAGCTCGTGCGTATGGAGTGGAAGCATGTCCGTGAAGATGAACAGCAGCTTATTGTGCTTTCTTCTAAAAAATACAGAATACTTCACTTATCTAAAACACTTGTGGAGCTTTTAAAACGTTATCGAGAGGAAACGAATGCCTTTATGCTTGCAGCACATTCTTCTCCTTACGTATGGTTAGGTGTTGGGAATCAACAAGGGCAACCTGTTACAGTAAAGACGATTGAACGCGTTTTTTCTGCAATGTCGGAGCAACTCGGTTTTAAAATTACTGCGACAACACTTCGATACGCGGTCATCAAAAAGGAATTGAATAACTCAACGGATATTGATGCATTGTATGAACAGTTCGGTTATGCTCGAAAAGGAGTATTAACAGAGCGCCAACAGCGTTTTTCAACGGAAAGAGAAATAAAACAATAACAAAAGAAAGCAGGGGTATTATGGCTATTTCATTAATGGAAGCCTATATGATTGAAGTTTTAAAAAGTCATGCGCTTACATATGAAGAAATTAGTAATCAAATCGAACAAAATAATGTTGATCAAATTGCTCAACAATACGAGGTAGATATGGCGCAATTAAAAGCGCTATATGAAGCTTCACCTGTTGAATTTAAGGATGCGTTTCAAGGACATTACGAAGTGAAATTCATGACGATTAACGGACTAAAAAATTTAATTCGGATGAGATTTGGCATTACTGAAGATCGCTATACTCTTTTAGAACAAGGGAATGGAATCGAAAATTTAATAATTGATGAAGCGACTGAAAAGCAAATTACTACGATGCTTTCTTCAAACTGGAAAGTTAAACGTGACGATAAAAAAGTTACGTTTTATGTATAGGTGATGTGATGGAAACGTTCATTATTTTTATATTTATTATTGTCCTTGCAATCATTTCTTTTAAGGTCATGAAAAAAATATTCAAGCTAATTATTTGGCTCGTTATCTTTTATTTACTTTATCAATATTTCTTTATGTAAAGAATGGATGTGCTCCTGTATTGGGCGCATTCTTTTTTTTTAATTAATTTACTAGCCTTTAAATTTTCAAAATATATTGTAAATTTTTAATTTTTGTTTTATACTTTGAACATTCTAAAAACCAAGTAAGTTAATATGATTATATGGAGATGGTGTTATGTCAGCAAAACAAATTCACTTTGGTGCTATGATCCATGGTGTTGGAAGTCATATGTCATTATGGAAACACCCAAAAATTAATCCAGCACAAAGTGTAAGTCTTGAATATTATGTGCAGCAAGCGCAAGTGGCAGAAAAAGGGCTGTTCGATGTTGTGTTTATTGCAGATGGACTTTTTATTAATGAAAAATCATTGCCACATTTTTTAAATCGCTTTGAACCGATTACGATTCTTTCCGCGCTTGCAATGGCGACTAACAAAATTGGGCTAGTTGGGACGATTTCAACTTCCTATAGCGAACCATTCAATGTAGCACGTCAGCTTGCGTCATTAGATTTAATTAGCAATGGTCGTGCAGGGTGGAATGTCGTGACAACGCCACTTGAAAGTACCGCATTAAATTTTAGCAAAGGCTTAGATCATCATCCTACCCATAGTGAGCGTTACGAAATAGCTGCCGAGTATGTAGAGGTAGTGCAAGGTCTTTGGAACTCATGGGAGGAGGACGCCTTTACGTATGATGTGGAAAATGATCAATTTTTCGATTCTAAAAAGTTACATCCTCTTAATTACGAAGGAAACTATTTTTCAGTGGCAGGACCGTTAAATATTCAACGATCAGTGCAAGGTGAACCGGTTATTTTCCAAGCGGGCTCCTCACCAGCCGGGATCGCATTTGCAGGAAAAGCAGCAGATGCCATTTTTGCAAATGCCGTTTCGATTGAAGAGAATAAAAAGCTACGAGAAAAACTACGTGCTGCAGCAGCCGAAAGTGGGCGGGATGCAAAAAGTTTGTCCGTATTACCTGGCATATCACCAATCATTGCAAATACCTTTGAAGAAGCAGAACAAAAGTACTTGGAAGTAGCGGAATTAATAACGGCTGAGAAAGCATTGGCCTATTTAGGGCGTTATTTTGACCATCATGATTTCACTCAATATGAATTGCATGCGCCATTTCCTGAACTTGGTGATATCGGGCGCAATAGCTTCCAATCTACAACAGACCGGATAAAAAAATATGCTAAAGAAAAAAACTTAACGCTATACGAGGTGGCCATTCGTGAAGCGACACCTAAGGATGCATTTTTAGGTACTCCTGAACATATCGCAAACGAAATAATTAAATGGATTGATGCAGAGGCAGCAGATGGATTTATTATTTTACCCGGTGTTCCAGAAGCTTTAGAAGATTTCGTTGATATGGTCATCCCTCTGTTACAAGAAAAGGGTTATTACCGTACCGAATACACATCCAATACGTTACGAGAGCATTTAGGCTTACCAAACAAGCCAAGTAAACACGATCAAATACATGTTTAAAGAGGTGCGGAATGATTCAACTATCAAATATTCATAAATCCTTCGGGAAAAATGAAGTATTAAAAGGAATCGATTTAACGGTTGAAAAGGGAGATATTATCGCAATATTAGGACCAAGTGGCTCAGGTAAAACAACTTTGTTACGAAGCATCAACTTTTTAGATAAAGCAACGTCCGGTATTATTACAATCGATAATCTATCACTTAATGCAAAAACAGCCTCTAAAAAAGAGATAATTGAACTTCGTAAAAAAACAGCCATGGTATTTCAAAACTATAATTTATTCCAGCATAAAACGGTGCTTGAAAATATTATGGAAGGTCCCATTCATGTTCAGAAGCGGGAGAAAAAAGAGGTAAAAGAACAGGCTTTGGAATTATTAAAGAAGGTGGGGCTTACAAATAAAGCGGATGCCTATCCAAGCTCTCTGTCAGGAGGACAGCAGCAACGTGTTGGTATTGCGCGGGCATTAGCGATGAATCCACAAGTTATTTTATTTGATGAGCCAACGTCTGCTCTAGATCCTGAACTAGTTGGGGAAGTACTCGATGTCATTCGAAAAATTGCAAATGAAGGGATTACGATGATAATCGTTACGCACGAAATGAATTTCGCGCGTGAAGTTTCCAATCATGTTGTTTTTATGGATGGAGGGGTGGTTGTTGAAAGTGGGACGCCACAGCAGATTTTTAATCATCCGAAGCATAATCGAACAAAGCAGTTTTTAAAACGACTAACGCCAGAGTTAATGTTCGAAATTTAAGGAGTGATTGTATGTTTACATTGTCAATTTTAGATCAAAGTCCAATATTATCTGGAGATACAGCACAAGATGCCTTAAATCGAACAATTGAACTGGCACAAGTTGCAGAACGTTTAGGCTTCAAGCGTTTTTGGGTATCAGAGCACCACCAATCGAAAGAGGTCGCAGGCTCATCACCGGAAGTACTTGTTTCTCACATTTTAGCAAAGACCGAAAAAATCATCGTTGGCTCTGGTGGTGTGATGTTAACCCATTATAGTCCATACAAGGTAGCGGAAAACTTTCATGTCTTAGCAAATTTAGCACCAGGACGCGTGGATTTAGGCATTGGAAAGGCACCAGGTGGCTTACCCCAATCGACTAAAGCTTTACAATATAATGGTTTGAGTAATCCGGAAGATTTTAATGATCGTCTTAAGCAACTTATTCGCTATATAAATAAGCAGGATGAACTGTCTGTAGAACCAGCTACACGTATTGCACCCGAAGTCATTTTACTAGGAGGCAGTGTAAGCAGTGCTAAATTTGCTGCTGAGCAAAAAATACCTTACGTTTTTGCTCAATTCATTAATGGCAATGAAGAACAGTTAATAGAAGCGGCAAAATTGTATAAAGCGATTTATCCAACAGGAATTTTTATGGTTGGTGCGGCAGTAATTGCAGCAGCAACTGAAGATGAGGCTGAAAGATTAGCAAAAGATACGGATTTATACCGTGTCTATCTAGAGACAGGTGAAAAATTTACATTAACCAATTTTGAGAGTGCAGAGCGATTTGGAAAAGAATCCGGCAAAACCTATCGAGTGGAGCGTGTACCTTCTCCAGCCATTTACGGTACGATTGATAAAATTGAAAAGCATTTTACGTTGTTTCAAAACTACGGGGTTGATGAAATTATTGTTCATAATCCAGTACTAGAGAAAGAAGCCCGTTTAACATCTATTGAGCTCATCAGTCAATTAAACGCTGTTACTCAATCATAATTTGGAGGAAATTTATTATGAAAATCACAAAAAAAACATTCATCTCATCATTATTACTTTCGAGTGCTTTATTACTTGCAGCGTGTGGAAATGATGAGGAGGCAAGTTCAAAAAATCAGGAAGAAGGCGTTCAAGAAATTATTATCGGAACAGGCAATCAAATGCTAAATATCGCCTATATCGATGAAAATGAAAAGTTGACAGGCTATGACGTAGAGCTTTTAAAGAAAATTGATGAAAAGCTTGAGGATGTTTCATTTACATTTGAAGCAATGGATTTTACGAACTTATTATTAAGTCTTGAAACAGGAAAAATCGATATGGTTGCACATAATATGGCGAAGAATAAAGAACGTGAAGAGAAGTTTTTATTTAATGCACAGCCATATAATGCTATTCCGACACATGTTGTTGTACATGAAGACAATCAAGACATTCAATCGATTGATGACTTGCAAGATAAAACGGTTGGATTAGTCCCAACTAGTAATGCCGCGCTATTTTTTGAGAAATATAAAGAAGATCATGGTTTAAATACTGAAATCTCCTATATTTCGTCAACACCGGACTTAACAAACCAACTAAAAACAGGACGAATTGATGCAATTTTCAGCTTCCCATTCTCTGTAAAAGCGAATAATGCGCAGTCAAATGCAGAGCAAAAAATTGTAGGAGAAGAATTATTATTTACAGATATTTTCTTCTTATTTAGTAAATCAGATACAGAACTAGCTGCAAAAGTTGATGGAGCAATTAAAGAACTGATTGAAGACGGAACAGTTTCAGAACTATTGTTACAATGGTTTGAAGCGGATTACTCAGATCAATTGTTAAAATAAAAGGGGGAATTATAGCATGATTGATATAAGCTACGTAGTGGAATTCCTCCCGAAGCTAATCAGCTATTTACCTATTACATTAGAAATATTCTTTCTGTCTTTAGTTTTAGGCTTACTACTAGGTATTTTAATCGCAATACCGCGGCTCTACAATATACCGGTATTGAAATCGATTGCGACAATATATGTTTCCTTTATTCGAGGGACACCTATTTTAATTCAATTATTTCTTATTTTTTATGGTTTACCAGCGATTGTAATCCTCTTTGGTGTTGATCTTTCAAGGATGGATGCGTTTATATTTGTCATTATTACGTACACGCTCCATAATGGTGGACAATTTGCTGAGATTTTCCGCGCCGCGGTTAAATCTGTCGATTATGGTCAAACAGAGGCTGCACAAGCAATTGGCATGTCATCTATGCAAATCTTTATTCGTATTGTTTTTCCACAAGCGTTCCGCATTGCATTGCCGAATATTGGGAATGCGGCGGTGAGTTCGTTAAAGGATACATCTCTCGCATTTTCAATTGGTGTGATGGATATGATGGGACGTGGCGATACATTAATTGCTGCAACGATGAAAGTATTTGAAGTGTATATCGGCTTAGCCATAATTTATTACGTTATTGTTTTAATTATTGAAAGATTATTTAATTGGTTTGAGAAATACTTTAATCGTCATTTGCGCTTAGCATCAACAGGAGGTTAAAACATGACTATCGATCTTAACTTTATTTGGACAGCATTTAAAAGCATTCTTCCTGCTCTGCCGATGACGATGTTCATTACATTTATTCCTCTTTTTGCGGGTGCAGTTATTGGCATTGCAGTTGCATTCATTCGTCTAAGTGATTGGAAAATTATTAAGGGAATTGTTAATGTTTATGTTTCTTTTTACCGCGGAACGCCCGTTGTACTACATATCTTTTTAATTTATTTTGGCTTACCCATTATTGCAGAGGAAAGCTTAGGGATTTCATTACACGGTTGGCCAATCGTCATTTTTGTTTGTATTGCCTTAACGCTAAATGCCGGTGCGTTTTTATCAGAAATCATTCGTTCAGGCATATTAAGTGTATCGGTACAGCAATCAGAAGCAGCGATTTCTCTTGGGATGACAACAACACAAGTTTACAGGCGAATTATTTTACCACAAGCTTTTGTAACGATTGTGCCAAATTTAACGAATATGGTGATTGCGTTTTTACATGCTTCCTCCATTGCCTTTTTAGTGTCAGTAAAAGAGTTAACTGGTACAGCAAATATTATTGCTTCAAGTAATTTGAAATATTTAGAAGCGTTTATTGCACTGGGTATTATTTACTGGCTTGTTACAATTCTATTTGAGTTAGTAGGACACCAAATTGAAAAGAAATTAAGTGCTCACCTCCGCCAAGGGGTTGTGCAATGAGAAGGAGTGGAAATATGAGTCAAGCAACTGTTGTCGTTTGGTCAAAATCTGGCTGTTCGTATTGCCAAGAAGTGAAAGGTTTTTTAGAAGAAAATCAAATTTCGTATAAAGAAGTCGATGTGACGAGTCATGATGATCGACGAGATATATTAGAGCTCAAATACGATGTCCGTTACGTACCAGTTGTAGAAATTGGGCAAGAAGGCAACTATACAGGGGTTACACAATTAGGACTTGAAGCATTAAAAGTAGCATTAGAAAAACAAGGGATACTATAAATAAGCGAGGGATAACTATAGCACGCTATCCCTCGCTTATTTTTTATTGATTCTTTCTACGCTTTTTTTTGACGAAATAGTTGCCTAAATAATTTAAAAGCTGGTTAATGACAAGGAGAATAGATATAACTAGACCAACAATTGTTAATATAAAAGCAATCCATTCAAATAACGTAAAGCTAAAAATACTTGACCAATCCATTGGCTCACCTAGTAAATCGATTACTAAATTCATTCCGTATATACCTGAAATCATCGTGAATACAGTAAGTAGGAAAATTAATTCATTTAGACGATCATTTGAGCGATCTTCTTGGATGCGATACAACTCATCTAACGTTTCTTTAATATCTCGATATTGCTCCTCAATACAAAAAACTTTTCTAAAAAAATGAGCAATTTCTTTACCGCCCGTCCGAACAGATACTTCAGAAAAATAATAACGAGAAGCAAACTTTGTAATTTGTTCAATTAAATCTTCGATAATATGTTTGTCCTTTGAAAATCGTAACTCACTATGCTCAAAGGCCAATTTAAGGAGCATTAGCTTATAAAAATAATAAATGAGCGTTGTGTAATAGGATGTTGTATGAAATAGCGATACGTACTTTTCGGCTTGGTTATGCGGATAGGTGGTGAGTTGTATATGTCCTTGCAACGTTGTCATACTATAAAAATTTGGTGCCCATCGATTATAACAATGTTCTTCAACAAATTTTTTAATATATTGTTCATTCGTACTTGAAATATAAGGCTCGCCATCTTTATCTCTACCATTTAATTGTCCCGCGCGGTATAACATTTTATCATCAATATTTGTATCTTCCTCTAAATGAATTAATGCACTTACATACATCCGTTCATCCTCAAAATATGGCATTTTCTTAATAGTTTGGTCTATGTGGGAGTAGTCAACAAAAAACGATTCTAAAAAGGGAGCTAATGTTTTAAATACTAGTTCCTCTGTATGTTTGTATTCTAATTGCTCCAAACGTATTTTTGCTCCGAGCTCTTCTTCCATTTTCGGATGTAATACACGAAAATAATGGGCAAAGGAGAGGGCACTTGTCATATCACAAATCCCTTTCAGCTGAACTCGGATAGCTAATATCCCAATACCAAAAGGACAAAGGTTGATATCAACACTTGGAATGCTAAAGGACATGTTTTCAAAAACTGTCGTCATTTCTCCTTCAAGATCAAATTGTTTTGTGAAGCGATTAAAGTTTACGAGAGAAATGTCATCGTTTAATATTTTTTCCTCTATAAAAGGATAATAATATTGCTTAAGCAATTCATAGGATACGTTTACATCCGGTCCGTAAAACTTTTCGTGAAATTGTTGTTGTTCAACTTGAAAGTGATAATAATCATTTTCTTTTAGTACTCGCAGGAATTTTTTAAAATGATGCTTTCTATAATTAAACGGGTAATAAAATATAAATTGACTTTGCGTCGCCTCCAACAAACACACCTCCTATAAAATTATTCCCGAATTTTCGTGAAAACTAACCTAGTAGATTCATTTTTAAATGCTCTCTCAGACGAATCGAGGTGGGGCATTACCCACAAACATTCATTTCACTTCGTCTGAGTGCGAAATTACAATATAGAAACATACGTTCGTTTATTTGTTCAATAATAACCGTTTTTCTGTATGAAAGACCCTGATTTTCAATAAATGTTCCCAAATATGAATTTGGGAACATTTTTTATGCTATAATTACGCTAGGAGTTGATCAAATGGCGCAAATTAAGTTACCAAAATTTTTGCGAGATTTTTTAATATATTTAACGACAATTACAGGGAAATCACCTCGTACTCGAAAAGAATATGAATATGACTTAATTTTGTTTTTACGGTTTCTGCGCGCGGTGGAAGAGGATATTCCATTATCAAATATACATATGATTGAAATTAGTGAACTTACGATAGATACGATTAAAGAAATAACATTAGAGGATTTATATTTATTTATGGAGTATTGTGAAGTGCAGCGCAGTAATTCGGCTGCAACGCGTGCGCGAAAGGTAGCAACATTAAAAG
This sequence comes from Solibacillus sp. FSL R7-0682, assembly GCF_038005985.1. NCBI lineage: Bacteria > Bacillati > Bacillota > Bacilli > Caryophanales > Caryophanaceae > Solibacillus > Solibacillus sp. FSL R7-0682. The sequence continues at coordinate 2,187,541 of NZ_JBBOUI010000001.1, read as the reverse complement.
CCTTCTTTAAATATTTAAAAGGGAAGCGACGTTTAATAGAAGATAATCCAGCAGAACAATTAGAATCTCCGAAAATCGGGAAACGGCAACCAATCTATTTAAATATGGAGGAAGCGCAAGAGTTTATTGGCGCTATTGATGCGCAACATTATAGTAGTCGGGATTTTTGTATGATGGTTTTTTTCTTAAATTTAGGAATTCGTGTTTCTGAATTATGTTCACTTAATTTAGATTCCATTCAAGGAAGAAAAATAACCGTAATCGGAAAAGGAGATAAAGAACGGCAAGTTTACTTAAATGATGCGTGTGTTAATGCATTAGAAAAGTATATGATCGATCGCCGTGATTATAAAGGTGAAGGGCCACAGCCATTGTTCGTATCACAAAAAGGAACGCGATTTGCTCGACAATCCATCGCGAAAATCGTGAAGCAAATTAATGCGAATTGTCATGCGCCCAAAGAAAAATTAACCCCACATAAATTAAGACATACTTCTGCGACAATGATGTATAAAGCAGGCGCGGACATACGAAGCTTACAACATATTTTAGGGCACTCAAGTGTGGCAACGACTCAAATTTATACTCATATCGAAGATGAACAATTGCAAGAAGTTATTCAAAATAATCCATTTAACAAGTTTACATAATATTATTACGTAAACTTTTTTAGTGTAAGAAATTTCAGAAATGAATTGACATGATACACCATCTGTTATATATTTAAAACACAAAAATAAAACTGTTATAGAACAATGAAGGGGATGTATAAAATGAAAGCAAATCGTCAAGCATATGAAGTGTACGTGAAAAAGTGTGAACAATTCGGATTAGAACCGGTAAATTTTCGATATTTTATTATTCAATTATCTGAACAACAAATAAATGCCTATTATGAGCAAGCAATATTAGAAGGGATACATTAATATGACAGATTATCGTGATGCCTATGAATATTATAAGGATGCGTGCAAAAAACATGATCTTGAGCCAGTAAACATTCATTATTTTATTTTAAACTTATCTCAAGAACAGCTATTCGCTTACAATAACTATATAAACGAGAAAAGAGGGAATTATGAAAAATCAAATTAATGAAACAAATTAAGACAATCGACCTATTTTGTGAGGGCGATTGTCTTTTTTGTTTTTCGCTACTTCCCAATAGACCTAAAAAATACTTTACTTTTCAGTTCAGACGGATTAGCATATATTATTGTGTAATAATCCCTATGTTGTTTTCATTTTTAAACAATAAGTAGTGAATTTTGATTACATATAAAAAAGAAGAGGTAGGCGTTACTAGTGGGAAAAATAATGAATAAATCTACTATTATGTTATTAAACACGGCTTTTGTTGTTTTACTTTCGTTGTTTATACATTTATTACACAGGCAATTTCATTTTTTAGATAGCTATTTACATATCCAGGGCATTACTAATGTAGCAGGCTCGATGAATGTATTACTAAATATTTTTACAATCCTTCCTATTGTATTAATGGCTGCGACATTTTGGCTATACAAAAAGAAGCATCCGTCACAACAACTTTTCATGACGATTACGTTAACCTTTGGAAGCATTTCAATTATTGCAGGTGGAAATGGTTTAACAGAATATCACTTTTCAATATTTATGGTCCTTGCGATGATAGCGAACTTTCAAAAAGTCCGATACATAATTATTAGTACAGTAATATTTGCTGTCCACCACTTATCAGGCTACTTTTTCTTTCCACAGCTCATTTGCGGTACAGAGGACTACAGCTTTTCATTATTAATGATTCACGCAATATTCCTTATTATGACGGCATTTTCAACAAGTATTTTAATTGTGCATAATCAAAAAACAGAAATGAATTTAGCGAACGAAACCGCACTTGCAGAACGTCAGTTACAACAACTATTTAGTGAAATTAATGAGGAAAGTGTTAATTTAACCGCGTTATCGGCCCAAATTGCAACGGAATCGTCTGCATCGGCTAAGTCAAGTCTGGACATTACAAATGCTTTATTTACGTTTGAAGAAAATGCAAAAAATGAAGCCCAATCATTACAACAAAGTATCCTTGAAAACGAAGAAAGTATTACGCAGTTGTCAATCATTCACGAAAAAACGGAAAATGTTACGGATCAGGCAAAACGAAGCTTACTTCAAGCAGCAGAAGGCAAAGAAACAATTCGTGTCGTTTCGAGTCAAATGGGTATTATTACAGAAACAATAACTTCAATTAAACACCTGATTGAACTGCTTCATTCGCAGTCGCAAGACATCTCTAACTCATTAACGGTCGTTCATAAAATTTCGGAGCAAACGAAGCTGTTAGCATTAAATGCATCGATTGAAGCCGCACGTGCAGGAGAAGCTGGAAAAGGGTTTTCCGTAGTAGCGAGTGAAATAAGAAAGTTAGCGACAGATACGCAGCAATCCGTCTCTAAAATGGATGTGGTGTTAGAAGGTATTCAGCAGCAAGTTACTACAGTCGCATATAAAATGCAAGACGGGATGGAAGAAATTCATAAGGGAAATACAATCATAGAAAAAAGTGAACTGGCGTTTGAATCTATTTTTGAAACAATTTCTACATTAGAACACAACATTAATCAAATATCACATGCCACGCATGATATTGTTCGAAAAACAGATCGTTCTGTTTCCTTATTTAGTGACATTGCCACAATGAACCAACATTCTGTAACTAGTGTAGGGGTAATAACTGCATCAGCAAAGCAACAACATCAAGCTACTAAAAGTTTAGAGCAAGTCGTTATCGAATTAAATAACGTAACGAACAATATGAAAAAATTAACGGATCTAATAAATTCATAATATAAGTTATTAATAGAATAAGAATAGGGAATAAAAGACTTACCTCAAAAGTTACTTTTGGGGTATGTTTTTTTATGTTATAAGGTATTTTTTACTATTGAAATATTATGATTTTGTGAATTTTTTTCTCGAATTATCCATTTTATTGAGCTAAATTGCATAAAAAGTTGGATAATAAAGTTATTTAGTTTTATAATTTTAAAGATAAAGGATATTCTGTTTATACTTATTATTAAAGGAATGGGGAGATACTAATGCAGGAGGTAATCGATTCAAACGTCCTTGAATCAATGGATTTTACATATGAACAATTAGTTGATTTAAAGGCTGCTCTTGATAAAACTTCAATTGTTGCTGTAACCGATCGAACTGGGAAGATTTTAAAAGTGAATGACCAATTTTGTGAGATTTCTAAGTATTCGAAGGAAGAATTAATTGGACAAGATCATCGAATTTTAAATTCCGGGTTCCATCCGAAATCCTTTTTCAAAGAAATGTGGCGTACTATCGGTAGTGGGGAAACATGGCAAGGAGAAGTTTGTAACCGCGCAAAAGATGGTTCCTTATATTGGGTGAAAACAACAATCGTTCCTTTTTTAGATGATACTCATAAGCCTCAACAGTATATTTCAATACGAACAGATATCACGGCACAAAAGAATATTAAAAAAATTGCCCATATCGCTTACCATGATGATTTAACGGGGCTTCCTAATCGTCGTAGCTTAACAAGACGCATTGAAAGTGAAATAGAAAATTGTCGTCGTAGTCAAAAAGAGTTTGCGCTTTTTTTCTTTGATGTTAATCGTTTTAAAAATATAAATGATAGTTTAGGTCATAAAATTGGCGACTTATTTTTAAAGGAATTAGCCAATCGCTTAAAACAAATTGATATTCAGACGAATTCTTTTTACCGCCTTAATGGGGATGAGTTTGTCTATGTATTAGAGGATGTAAAGCTCATTTATGAAATGGCCGACAAAATATTAGAAGTGTTTAAAGAAAGCTTTATTTTTGAAAAGTATGAGTTTTATGCAAGTGTTAGCCTAGGCGTTAGTATTTACCCAGAACATGGTGAAAGCATTACGAAGCTACTAAAAACAGCTGACATAGCTATGTACGTTGCAAAAGCGAAAAAAGGCAATAGTTTTAGTATTTATAAGAAAAAAATGCGCGGAACCAATGATCGATTTTTACTTCTTGAAACTAAATTACATAAAGCATTAAGAGAAAACACATTAGACCTACATTTCCAGCCAAAGTATAAATTACAAACAGGGGAGCTTGCGGGTGTAGAAGCTTTCATTCGCTGGACCGATGAAGAGCTTGGTCAAATGAAGCCAGAGCAATTTATTCCATTTGCGTCACAATGTGGTCTTATTCAGGACATTGATCAATGGGTCATTATAAATGCAGCCAAAAGAATGGTCGCTTTACAAGCAATCGTTCCCGCAGATTTTAAAATGGCTGTGAATGTTTCTGTAGATTCTATTAAGGAAGCAGATTTTATTGCAAGTTTAACAGCAATTCTTACTTCAACAAAATTAAATCCAAAACAACTGGAAATTGAGATTTCTGAGTTAAGTATGCTAGATACAGATAGTCAATTAATCGAAAAACTTCACCAAATCCATGCATTAGATATTACAATTTCCATTGATGACTTTGGGATGGGGTATTCTTCGTTAAATTATTTACGTGAGATTCCAATCTCGTCATTAAAGATCGATAATGCATTTACGCAGCATTTAAATTTAGTACCTGCGAACGCAAAAATGATTGCTGCAATCGTGTCATTAGCGAATGCCCTTAATCTGCAGGTTGTTGCTGAAAAGGTAGAAAACGGAGAAGATTTAGCCATTTTAAAAGAGTTGAAATGTGCGTATGTTCAAGGAGTTTACTTAAATGAACCATTGACTTTTGAAGCGCTTGTAAGTTACTTAAAATCAATATAATGAAAAAAGGTGTTATTGAAAGTTTTTCGCTTTCAGTAACACCCTTTTTTAATCAATTAAATAGCTTTCTATACGGTCGAAATCTTTTTCGTCTATGCAATCCATATATTTATATAACAAATCGATATCAACTTTCATTTGATCTTTATGTGTTAAATAAAATTGCTCTGTTAAATGACAAATAATAAGAGGTACTGGCTTTTGATGATCGAATCGATTAAAATGCTTCGCTAAAAAAGAAGTATCTAATTCAATAAATGTATTTAAGCCAAGTGCAGTGAAGTCAATATACTTCAAATGCGCGGATAAAAAGGATTCAGTAAGCATTTCATTATATTGACAAACAATAGACCAATCTAATTCATTGCGATAACGATTTATCCAATGTAATTCAGCATTGGCAGCAAATAATTGTTGCTGGTCCTTATTATACGTGGCGAATTTCTTATCCATTTCCGCGTTTGTAGGTCGCTTATCGCCATACCTATCGTATTTTTGACTCGTTAATGAAGGAATACCTTTAACTAAATGTTCACTACCTGGCCATTTATTTAATCCACGGTCATATTCAAAAAAATGAAGATCCATTTCGATCTGTTCGTCACTTTCTGGCAAATAGGTAATATAAAAGGAACTATAAAATGCATCACTTTCTATAAAGTCTTCTAATTGATCGCTAAAGTCGCTGTGAATCGGTTTTTTTGTAAACTGTAGCTGATGAATCATATAGCGTTTAAAAGACGTTGACAGGCGTGCTAGTACGCTTTTATTGTATTGTAGCGCATAAAAGTCAACTTCCTGTAAATGATCGATTAAAAATTGCTCTGATAGTAATGGATTGCTATAGCATACATATCCAAATGGAAGATAATCGAAATAGTGCTCAAGTTTAGTCGGATGTTCCTTTACAGCTGCTGTACACCATTCCTTATATTCCTTTAAAAAGGCGCGGTCATAGTGGTGGTCTTCGTTAGTAAAAACTTCACTTGGCGCTTCAAATTGAGTAAAGCATGAAAACGTATTGAAATGCTGTACATTAAAGTTTTCAGGGATGGCGATTTGCTGTAAGGATTGTTTTATATGAAATATTTTTTTAGGCTTTGTAGTAACAAAGCTATAAGTACCAATTGCACCGCGTTCTTCTAATAAAATATAGGCAAGCTCCTGGCGCTGATCTCGTGTAAGTTTACATTCTTTAGGGAACTTTACCGCAGCAAAATACTGAGATTGTGCCATATCATAATAAAATTTATAGTCGCCTTCCTCTGTAAATGGTTCATCAGTTTCGTTTTTTTGCCAATAGAGAAGGGCACCGTAAACAGGCGCATAGTTAGAAAACGTTATGTTCGCGATTGAAAAAATATTATGTGAAAGTGAATCATCATAAACGACTTTTAGAAAATCAATATTTTTAATTTTTAACATAAAACACCTCCGGGTACTTGTATTATAAACGTTTCTTTACTTTCTCGCACAAATTGAAAACATTTTTTATGAAATAGGTTTAAAAATTTTTTACGGAGGTAATATATCTATAGTAAAGTTACAATCAGTCAATAGTTTTAAAAAGTATTATTGGATTTCTATTAGCTTCGTTGTATGCGTTTTAAAATTAATATAGAAAGGTAAAACTCTCTTAAAAAATTTAAAAGCAAAATGCTTTAACGAAGATTCTTGAACGATACCTGTTGATTAAAGAACAACGAAATGTATACACGAACAAAGTATATCCACCCTGAAATTGAAGCTCAAGCGTCTGTGGGAAATAAACTATGTCACGCGTCACTACAAATAAATAGGCAACATGGTTGTAACTTTACTGTAATAAGAAAGACACACGTTACTTACACTAACGTGTGTCTTTCTCCTGTATACTAATAATATTGAAATAAAGATAGGAGTGACTCATATGTGGAAGTTGAATAACGGAAAGCTTATCCAAACTACGGATAATTCACGTGTTCGCTATAAAACTCGAATTAGCGCGGCTTTAATTGAACAGTTAAAAGAATTAGCAGCTCAGCATGATACACATATTGGGTATTTGCTAGAAAACGGCTATAACAATTTGCTGCAACAAGGAACGATTACATATAACAAGAAAAGTCGCCCAAATGATCGTAGCGAGTTTAGAACAACTTGTGATGAAGAGCTTTTACAAGCAATAAGAGACTTTGCCAAGCAACATGAGTTAAATTTAAATGATGTAATCGAAGCAAGTACGGCATTCATAAATCCCGCTGAAGTAAAGCATGCGAACTGGAGATATCGCGTGGAAATATAGTGTGGTACACATCGAAAAAGAGGCTGGGACAGAAGTGGAAATTTCTCTATTTACGGTAAAGTACAGTATTAAAAAAAATTGGATACTTAACAAATTGGTTGTAGTGGAGGGGCGACTCCTGGGGGAATAGCGTGGCGCCTGAGATTACAGGCCTAGGCCACGCCCCCGGAAAGCGTCCCGCAACGAAAACCAATTACAAAAAAACATCATTTTCTCACTCGAGAAAATGATGTTTTTGTTTTACTCACAATTTATTTGATTTCAATTTTTTACAAAAGAACTTAATTGCAAAACTGAAAATTACTTTCTCTTTTATTTACCAATATTGTAAAATTATAAAGGGAATGCGATGATGGAGTATATTAGGCATTTTTCATAATGGTATGTAGTGGGATGTGTAGCTTTGGAAGTAATTCAAAACAAATTCAGGGAAAAAAGAAACGAATGGAAATGCAATAGGTTCATTGCTTATAGGGATTGTATCAATTATCGGTATATTTCTTGTAGGAAATGCTGCCGTTCTTAGTATAGCGGGTCTATTACTGGGAATCTTTGGATTAAGAGAAACATAAAAACTTAAGCAACAAGGAATGAAATTAGAGGTTATAGGCATAATTTTCAATTGTGTAGTTATTGTTAGTTTATTTTTTTAAATAAATCAACGTACTTAATGAGCATGTAGCATGATTATTTTTGGAGGTGGGACAACTATGGAGAAACCAGTAGTTAAACTTAGTAATTATGATCCACGTTGGGAAAAACAATTTGAATATGAGAAAAAAAGAATTCTTGATGCATTAGGTGATAAGGTTTTTGCAATCGAATATATAGGAAGCACATCTATAAAAGGATTACAAGCGAAACCAATAATAGATATTATTGTAGCTGTACAAAATATAGATGAAATATCGAACTTTATTCATCCTTTAAGTAAAATAGAATTTGAATATATTCCTAAACCTGAGTTTAAAGATAGAAGGTTCTTTAGAAAGGGACAATGGGGAAATGGCACCTGTCATTTACATATGTGTGAAATTAGTAGCAGTGAATGGATTGATAAAGTATTATTTCGTGATTATCTTCGGTTACATCCTGAAGTTGCCGAACAATATGCCTCATTAAAAAAAGAGCTTTCTTCTAAATATTTGTTCGATAGACCGACGTATACAAAGAATAAAGAGCCGTTTATAAAATCAATTATTGAAAAAGCTAGAATGGAATTACATAGTAAATAACGTAGCATGGATCCTCAAGTTTTGAAGTTTTACATAGAGTAAAAAGATTGGCCAATATGCTAATCTTTTTTAATTTAAAGCATTTAAAGCAGCAGAGTAATTTTTCAACAATTTAACTAACTAATCAATAGAAAAGATATCAATATTTTAAGCAGCTTAGAATGCATGAATTAAAAACATGTTTGCATTTTACTAAATGAAAATTGTTAAAGAAAGAGCAGAAGCAACTTAGCGGTCTTAATATAATTCCATTTTAGGGACACCGTCATAATATATATTATAGGAAGTTGCGTATCGTTTCATAAGTATACTTATAATAGTGAGACGAAACGTGAAATTTGATCAAAATGAATAAAAGCTGGATTATGTTCAAAATGAACTCATTCCAGCTTGTTAAAAATTCAATTAAATCCTTACTTATAATATGCTTTTTATTGATAGTTGCTCATTCAGTACCTAATTTACTATGTAACTTTGACCAATAATATAATTGCTGTTCATTTATTTGAATTCAATAGCAACTTTAAAATCAACATATCTTAACAAGATATTTCAACTCATTTAAGCTTATGTTAGAACAAAAATTCTTTTTGTTAAACGAGTAATTGATACTAAATTTGCAGCCAATTCCCTTATTTTAATCCTTTCAAGATCCTCATGACATTACAACTAACAAATCTACAAAAAGCGTGAACAATTGTGCATCTTTTCACAAGCTATCTGTTTATTGTTTTAGCTCCTTTAAAAAGTAAGCAAGCCACTTATCTTGAGGAGAAACGATTGGTGGTAAATTTTCTAATGGTGCCCAAAATAAATTAAATGTATGTTGATCGGTTTCAATCGCCCACTCATTCAATTTACTGTTTGCTTGTAAATGATAAAAATGTCTCATCACTTTTGATGCCAGATTGGCTTCTTCTACCCAACCGGTTATTTGATAAGATATATAATTCGGATTTGGGTATTGATCTCCTTCAATATAAGAAACTTGGACGAATTTCTTATGTTTTCGTTCGTGTAGCACAGTAATTCCCCGTCTAATTTCTGCCCATTGGAAGCTTGAAACATCTGGTTTTGAATATATTTTTGCCGGTTTTTAGAGAATATATTTCCCGTCAAAAAGCTGTTCTTGACTACCAATGAGTGTACAGGAATGATATTCTTCAATACCTGTTTCTTCAATTGCTTCTCTAATAGCAGCATGCTTAAAGTCCTCGTCGAGTTCTACTGTGCCTGCTGGAATTTGGATTCCGGCATTAGGATGTTGTATTAGTAAAAGCTGTAGTTTATCATCAATTTTACGTGTTATAAAGCAAGTAACTTTTCCTATTACATTGGTAATCATACTTCTGATCACCAGTAATTTTCCATTAAAGAAATTGACCATTTCGGTTGCTTAATTTTCTCTTTTGGCAAGAACTCTTTCATAACAGGTTTAATATCAATAATAGGTGTACCATCGATTGCGTCTAATCCTTTTACAATTATTGCTCTTTGTTGAATCGCAACAAGTTCCACAATCGTTACGCCTAATTTATTTGGTCTATTTTTGCCTCGTTGTGCAAATATGCCAACCTCAGGATATTGCTTATTATTTCGTGGATGTCTTGCTTCATATTGTATTTGATGATCTTTTACTTGATCAAAGTAAAAAATAATTTCTATGTGAGAAAATTCGTCAATTCCCTTTAAAGAAGCTTCATTGAGCTCATCACATAGCTCAATTGTTGATAAAATTGAGCCCCAATGATCATCCTCGATAGCTTTTCGCGTATTTTTTACAAATGCGATCGGCTGTATTGTATACGGCATCGTACTTCCCCCTTTTCCAACTATCAGTACTTCTTAGTTCATACGATATCATACGTCACGTGTAAAGGTAATTATTGGTTATCTATAGATAGCCATAAGCTTGTCTTATTATAGAGATGTATAAACTAAAATTAGTTACATTTTAAGCATTGTTAATAGATAGAATCGTCCCTTGCTCTTATTTGTAATCACTTTTAAGGATGGCCATAATAATTTCGTCTGAATATGTATTATCAATGTATAAAGATTGACGTAAAACGCCTTCTTTAACAAATCCAATTTTCTCATATGCTCTAATCCCACGAGTGTTATGACTGAATACCTCTAACTGCAAACGATTTAATTGAAGCTGTTCAAAAACAAACTGTAAAACAATTTTGATTGCTTCCGTTCCATCTCCTTTTCCTGTTAATGAAATGGCCGCCATCGATATTCGAAATCCTGCTTTTTTGTTGTCCTCATCAATATCCAAAATTGATAATTCTCCAATCATTTCGTCACTTTCCTTTAAACAAATAGCAAAATCATAGCGGCTTTCGTCATTATTAATATGTTCGATATGTTTTATTATTTGATCCAATGAAAAAATGCTCTTCGTCCCTGTCATATAACGGATTTCTTGATCCATTGTACTTTCTAAAATAATCGTCGCATCTAATTCACAAAGTGGCCTTAAAAAAATTCTCTCGCTTTCTAATCTCATATCAACATGCTCCTTTTTAGGTTGTTTATTGTATTGAATAGAATCAAATTATAAAGTTATGCTGCGTTGGATGGTAATATATACATTATCATCTACCATTGAAAGCTTATTTGAAAGCTTTTTTTGGAGTGATCCGAGTAGATGTTGTACTAAATGCATCGGAATTTTTAGTTGTGCAGGCTGTTTAAACGTTAGTGGTTTCCGATTGGATGTCACCTGGAGTTGAATCCCTTTCTCCATTTCAAGCGAAATTGTCAATTGTTTAACTGGCTCTGCTAATATGAATTCAATTCCTTCCGCGCTTTTAAATGCAACAAAAGTTGGATCCGTAGCTTCAAATGTTGCAAGCCAGCTTTCCCCAAACGACATCATCAAGGCGGAAGTATGCTGAATAGTATTTTCTACGATGAAAGCATTTTCTTTTACATTTGCAGAGTGTGACTTTTCAAGAGCGAATGTTTCAGTTGTTTGATTTTTATAGGTCACAATCAATTGGTCAGACATCGTGTTTATGTGATGAACAGACTCCGCTCGAACATGTTTAAGCTCATTCGTACGAAGATTAAATGTGTACAAATATCCAAGATGAGAATAGTTACTAAAATAAATACGATCATTTGCATAGGTGCAAGATTGAACCCGAATATTAAGTAAACGTTTTGTCTGCAGCTTATTAAGCTGAAGCTCGGTTAATAGCGCAGTTTTCGGATGCGGATAAATAAGTGTATCCTCTACGATACAAGCATCATAAAGTGCGTGAAATACATTAAAACGTTTGCTCGTACAAGGTGGATATAAATCAAGATCCCATTGATGATTTATTGCCATTTGCTCATCTGTACATAAAAAATACCGATAGCGAATCACATGATTTTCATAGACATGGCCAATATCATCCCACGTCACATCAATATGAAACCACTCGCCGTCAATATTGACGAGATTCCAAGCATGGCCCGCATCACCTTCCCCATCTGCCTTCCCTATCACGTAATAACAAGGGATTGCTAGCATCTCCATCATTTTTTCAAACAAGAGCGCATAAGCCATACAAACACCGCGCTTTTCCTGCATAAATGTATGTACAGCAAATGGTGAGCCTTTCGTCTGCATTTCATAAGCATACGTTCGGACGATATAATCATGCACAGCTACAACCTTTTGCAAAGTTGTCATAGAAGGCTTCGTAATTGTCTTTAACGTATGTTCAATTTCTGTAAGCATCCACTGTTCTTGATCACCATTCATCCGATAACTAAGTGTAAACTCAACCTTTACACGATTTTTGGATGTACTACGGTAACGATAACTACGATTGGCACAATGCTGTGTATAAAACGGCTTATGCAAATGACATAATTCGAATGCCTCTTCAATAAGCTCATGCACAGGCTTAGGTGTATGACCATTAATATGCAATGTAAATTGCTTATCTAAACGCTCCATATGCATTGTTAGTACCGCTTGTAACTCGTCATATGTAATGGTGGATGATTTAATGGAACCTCCACGTGCTTTAAATTCTTCATAACTTATAAAATAGCGTTTCATTTGCTTTATTCTCCTACGTACTTAAACGTTATCATCAATTTCATAATCATTTTCTTTTACATAAATTTCTACAAGCTTGCCTTCCATTGAGATTACCTTCTCTAAATGCATACCATTTTTTAATGCGATACGTTTTGAGCCTTCATTGCCTACTTGAATGGCAGACACATAACGTGCTAAATACATTTCTTCATCCGCATAAGTTTTCAGGGCATGAGCGGCCTCAAAACCATATCCTTGATGCCAACAGCTAGGCTTTATCCAATAGCCAAGTTCCATTTCAAAGGTATCATCAAAAATTTGTGCTACAAGCCCAGCATGTCCGATCACTTCCCCACTTTCTCGATGAATGAGCTTATGAAGCCCGTAATCACCAAAATTTTTATACTGTTCAAGCATCCGGTCGATTAAGTGCTCCGCATAAACAATGTCTTTCACTTGTCCATTTCCGATAAATTTCATGACATCAGGGTCTGTAACAAGTTCAAGTACAAATTGTACATCTTCTTTTGTATAACGTTCAAAACGCAAACGCTCCGTAGTAAGTTTTAGCATTTCTTTGGCTCCTTTTTAATAAATTTATGCTTTTGGTCTAAAAAAATACGGCTTTTTATAATTAAAATATCAAATTATTATCATTTTTAGATTAAAGCTTACTAATTCTTTCATTCACTACATCAATTTATTTTAACATCTTGATGGGAAGAAATATTTTAAATTGTTGAATATCAAAAAAATATTATTTTTAACTTGTTATAGTACAAAGATAGTGTAATCAGGAAATAATATGGAAATCAATTATATTAGATTAGCGAAATATTATATTGTGCTTTATGTGTGATTTCCTCTAATAAAGTGAAATATTCTGTAAATTTAAAACGTAAAATAATATTTCGTTATATATTTCACGTAAATTTAAGTCCATTTTTTCTTCATAAAACCTAATAATTCTACTTCAAACAGAAATGGATAATTAAGAGTTTTCAGAAAAAATGTTATTGCATAATAAAGTATTCCCCCTTACAATCAAAACTAATAACGGATTGAAATAGTAATATTCCGTTTAAAACAGAATAATAATTCTTAAGGGGGAATTCAGTTGAGCAAATCAGGGGAGAATTACTCAACAAATAGCGATTCAATCAACTATGATGTGATTGATCGCATGGAATCATTTAATCGATTTGTACAAAAGAAAAATCGATTTTTATTCGGTATGACTATAACATTTTTGACATTTTACATCCTTTTACCGATTTTAGCATTCACACCTGTTTTACAACAGAAAGCAATCGGTAGTATTACTTGGGTTTGGGTTTATGCACTTGCCCTATTCATAATGACAATTGTACTTTGTACAGTTTACATTAAAATGGCAACAAAATTTGATGAAGCTGCCAATGCGGTTTTAATTGAATATGAAAAGGCTGGTGCATAAGAATGAATTTAGTATCTGCAGGCTTCTTTTTAGGGATTGTTGGATTAACATTAATCGTTACATATATCGCAGCGAAAAGAACTTCTTCCGCAAGTGATTTCTATACAGCTGGAGGTGGCTTAAAAGGCTGGCAAAATGGTTTTGCGATTGCTGGGGACTACTTATCAGCTGCTGCCTTTTTAGGGGTATCGGGAGCAATTGCTTTAACAGGCTTTGACGGCTTCTTCTTCTCTGTTGGCTATGTTGTAGCAAATTTAGTTCTACTTTATATTATTGCTGAACCGATGCGAAATTTAGGACGCTTTACATTAGCTGATATGTTAACTGCCCGTTTCAATGAAAAGCGCATTCGTGGGGTTGCTGCTACGGGAACGATCATTATTGTCATTTTATATATGATCGCGCAGCTTGTAGGTGCGGGAGCATTAATTAAGCTTTTATTCGGTATTGAATATTGGGTGGCAGTGTTAATTGTAGGTGTCATGATGACAACATACGTTTTGTTTGGTGGAATGACAGCAACGAGTTGGGTGCAAATAATTAAAGCAGGCTTATTATTATTTGGTACTTCTCTATTAGCGATATTAGTTTTTGCGAAGTTTGATTTTAACTTAGTGAAAATGTTTGACACTATTAGTACGAACTATGGAGACGAATATTTAGTACCTGGAATGAAATACTCATCGACAATTGATTCGGTATCAATGATGTTGGCATTAGTTTTAGGGACATCTGGGTTGCCACATATTTTGATGCGCTTCTTTACTGTTAAAGATGCAAAAACAGCGCGTTCATCTATTTCTTGGACAACTTGGATCACAGCAATCTTTTTCTCGTTAACTATTTTCTTAGGATTTGGTGCCATGCACTTCGTAGGATTTGAAGCAATTATAGGAGAAAATGCTGCTGGGAATACAGCTGCCCCACTTCTTGCAGAATTTTTAGGTGGTAACATTTTATTATCATTTATTTGTGCTGTAGCATTTGCCACTATTTTAGCGGTAGTATCAGGATTAGTATTAACGGGTGCTTCTGCTATTTCGCATGATATTTATGGAGAAATTATTAATGGCGGTCAATTAACAGAAAAGCAACAAGTATTAGCCGCGCGTATAGGATCGATTTCAATTGCAATTGTTTCCATTGTATTAGCGCTATTTGCACAAAGCTTAAACGTTTCGTTTTTAGTATCATTTGCTTTCTGTATTGGTGCGTCAGCAAACTTACCAGTAATTCTTTACACAATTTACTGGAAAAAATTCAATGCCAATGGTGCCGTTGCAGCGATGGTAACTGGCTTAGTGTCATGTTTAGTATTAGGCGCAATGGGGCCGAATATTTGGAGCCCGACTGGTAATGCAATTTTTGTTGGGGAACCATTAGTGAATTTAGCAGTGCCAGCAATTATCACAATACCACTGAGCTTCTTTGCAGGCTTTATAGCTTCCATTTTAACGGCTAATAAGGTCGAGCAAGATGAAGCGGAACGTATTTATAAAGAAATTCGTGTTAAAGCACATACAGGAGTTTCAGTGCAAGACGTTTCTCATTAATAAGATCGAAAAACGCTTAGTAGTTAATCTGAGCGTTTTTCTTATAATTTACTATTCCATTTCAACTATCATTCCCTACTAGCTTAATTAAGTTCGCAAACTTTTATTTTTTCTAATTGGAAAAAAGATAATTATTAATATGAATCCGATGATCAACGTTCCAAATGGGTAAATTAAGGGGAAAAATAGTGAAGGATAACCTTCCCAAGCATCTGTATAATAACCAATCGAATGAGGGGCTACAACACCAGCATTAAGCAATTCTGTTTGTAAAGCGTCACGTTCCATAAAGCTAAAAGATTTATTATTTAAAAGCCCTTCTTTATCCAATGTATAAAGCGTGTACTTTAATTTCTCCGAGGGAACCCAACCTACTATATCTCCGTTTGGCATCTCTTTTGGCAATTCTCTTGTTTTCTTCAAAAGCACAATAAATTGAACTTGATCATTTTTCTTATCTTCTAAGGTTAAATATGCAATCTCTCCATAATATCTATTTAAACCTTCTTCTTCCACCCTTATTGGGTAATCTCTTAATACATCTATTACTTCTCCATCTATTTTGATAGATAAATCTGCGATGCTAATTTTATTACTCCAAGGGTCTATATAACTTTCCATATTTTTTATTGCTTCCTCAACCTCTACAATATGTCCTTTAAAATTGAATTTGGATTCAGTAGGAGGAAAACTGTTATTTACATTCGTGACAGTATATTTTAAATTCATTTTTTGATTATGAATGATTTCCATTACCATTTTTGTGCTTAACGGCAAAGAAGATATAAGTAAAATCACCCCTATCAAAAAAATTATTACCTTTTTCTTCATATCTATTTCACTCCACAATTTTAGCAATTTTAGATACCATAAATTTATTTTAGCATATAAATGTCAATTTCCTTCAAAATACAAGTTTGCTTCTTATTAAACTCTATTTTCTTAGTAGAATCGGTTATGTATTTGTACATCCAATTCATACCCTTTTAATAAATTTATGTGGTGTTTCCATTCGGTATAATAAATTATATTTATTAGGGTATGAAACCAATTAAAACATTGATACCAAATACTATGTGAATTGTGTCCCTATTTTGCTTTTATTTAATGTTTTCCCCTCAATAACCGAACTCGTTATATGCCCCTGTTTTTTCTTCTTTTATGCTTAAAAAATTATGAATATACTTTGTAAATTATAAATATAACTCTATTTTTAAAAGTAAATCATTTTTTAAATATTACTATTAAGCAATAAAATGAATAGTATTTCAACTATCAAAAATTCTCGAAAAATCATTAAAATTATTTGTCAATACTGCTGGAAACGTTTGTATTTCAACGTTTATCGACATCTGATAATGTCGAATTGTCTTATTTTCTGTATAAAAAGTAGTTTATTTTCTCTAATAAACTTATTTTTTTGAAAAATTTTTTCAGATAATTTTGTCTAAAACTATTGCAATTTTATGGGCGCTAAAATAGAATGAAAATGTAATTTCCTTAAATGAGAATTTTACAAACATTAAGCAGTAAATTCAAACACAAATGGGGGTATGTTTATGGGAAAAATTGAAAAGCCGATTATTGATTATGATAAAATTGCTTCTCAAGAATCATTTAAAAAGCTTTCGAAGAAGAAAAATTCATTTTTGTGGACTATGACGGTAATCTTTTTAGCACTTTATATGTTATTACCAATCTTAACGTCATACACAACAATTTTGGATCAAAAAGCATTTGGGGATATTACATGGGTATGGATCTACTCAGCAGGGCTATTTTTAATGACTTGGGGATTAGCTCACTTTTATGTAGCAAAAGCAAATAAATTCGATAAAGAAGCAAAAGCAATTATCGATGAATATGAAGGAGGTCGCTAATTATGAATGACATTAGTTTAACAGCGGTTATCTTCTTCGTTTCGATTGTAGGATTAACGTTAGCAATTACGTGGTGGGCGTCAAAACGTACCTCTTCTGCAAGTGATTTCTATACAGCGGGTGGCGGATTAACTGGCTGGCAAAATGGTTTAGCCATTGCTGGTGATTACTTATCAGCAGCTTCGTTTTTAGGGATTGCAGGGTCGATTGCACTATTCGGCTTTGATGGCTTCTTCTTCTCATTAGGTTATTTAGTAGCGTATTTAGTAGTACTTTATATCGTTGCTGAGCCATTACGTAACTTAGGACGCTTTACATTAGCGGATATGATTACTGCCCGCTTTGATAAAGCAAAAGTACGCGGTACAGCAGCATTATCTACAATTACAATTGTATTATTCTATATGATTGCACAGCTTGTAGGTGCAGGCGCCCTAATTCAATTATTATTAGGTATTGAATATTGGATGGCAGTATTACTTGTTGGTGTCATGATGACCGTTTATGTATTATTCGGTGGGATGACGGCAACGAGTTGGGTACAAATTATTAAAGCCGTATTATTAATGTTAGGTACAGTTATTATTTCATTCTTAGTATTAGCAAAATTCGATTTCAGTATCGCCAATATGTTCACACACATGTCTACTGCAACTGAGCACGGTGAAAATTATTTAAATCCTGGTTTACGTTATACAGATGGAATTGATACAATTTCGATGTTGATTGCATTAGTATTAGGTACAGCAGGTTTACCACATATTTTAATGCGCTTCTTTACTGTAAAAGACGCAAAAACAGCTCGTTCTTCTGTAATTTGGGCAACTTGGATTGTTGGTGGATTCTACGTATTAACAATCTTCTTAGGATTCGGTGCAGCAGCATTTGTAGGGAAAGAAACAATTGTCGCAGCAAACCCTGCTGGAAACATGGCTGCCCCATTATTAGCAAGAGCATTAGGTGGAGAAATTTTATTCTCGTTCGTCTGTGCGGTAGCATTTGCAACAATTTTAGCCGTAGTAGCTGGTTTAGTACTTTCAGGTGCTTCTGCCCTATCTCATGATATTTACGGGCAAATTATTAAAAAAGGTAAAATTACTGAGAAAGAAGCAGTTAAAGCTGCTCGTATCGGTTCGATTATCATTTCTATTATCTCTATTTTATTAGCATTAGGTGCACAATCTTTAAACGTTGCCTTCTTAGTATCATTAGCGTTCTGTATTGCTGCATCATCAAACTTACCAGTAATTATTTACACAATCTACTGGAAGCGCTTCAATACAACAGGTGCCGTGTCTGCAATGTTAACAGGTTTAATTTCTGCTTTAGTATTAGTAGCTGTTTCACCAAACGTATGGGGTCCTGAAGGTAAGGCGATTTTCGTTGGTGAGCCATTAATCATGTTAACGAATCCAGCGATCATCTCTGTCCCTCTTGGCTTCTTAGGTGGATTCATTGGTACATTGTTATCGAAAGAAACGGATGCTGCAAAATACCGTGAAGTTGAGGTTAAAGCGCAAACAGGTATTTCGGTACAAGACGTTTCACACTAAATATAAATTAGCTACTAACCTATGTTAGTAGCTAATTTTTTTATGGAATAAATCTCGTTTTTTTCATATAAATTTATTATTTTACGTTTTTTACATGGTACAATAATTAGGCAGCATCCAGCTGACTCCTTTTGTAAAGGAGGTGTGTACTACTGTGTCTTATCCATCACGCAAATTAAGGGCTAAGGCTGTTTCGAAAAAGAAACGTATCGAAAGACTAGCCATCTTCCGTTACGTAACAGACTTCTTTCGTCTCGTTGATACATTGTATCGTCTAATTCGAATGATGCTGTAAAAAACGTTGTTTCACCACCTTGTCTAGCCATCAAGGTGGTGTTTTTAAATTAGAGGCTTTGCATCAGGAATAGAAGGAAATGAGGCTATCCAACAATTGCGTCTGATTGATTGGGAGTGGCGTTATTGCCGTCTTGTCCTTCGTTTTGTTGTTTAGCAAAGAACTTTTGTACGGGGATTTTTATATAAAAATACAACCCTATTGTTAAACTAGAAAATATCCACCCTGCAACATGTTTATAGATGAGCATATTGCCATAACCATCAATTCCATATTTCTCTAGTAGAAATACGGTAAGTGCTACCATAAAAAGAATTCTTACAATAAAAATAACCTGAATAATTTGAAACCATTTAAAGATTCCTTTTTGAAAAAATAAAGCTTTACTATCCTCTCGTGCATCACCAAGCAAATAAACAAAATCAACGGCAAAATATAAAGAAAAAGGACGCTTAATTATGAGAGCAACAACATATATTAATGATAAAAAAAGACTTAAATAGATGCCATTCCAAATCATTTGCTCTGCTGATCCTGAAAGTATATTCACCGTTGTGCTAACCGCGAGAGATACTAAAATAAATACACCCGTAATGTTAAATTGTTTATCTAATATAAAGCGGTAAATAGTATAAACAACCCCAGGAACTGTTGAAATCAACATTGCTATGTAATCACCTAATGGCTCTCTCCCAAATTTCCAAATTACATAAGGTAATGCTGCATAAAATAGTAAATCAAATAATATAAACCTTTTATTAGAATGCTGTTTTTTGACCATATTTCTCCTCCATTTTTACTCTATTCAGCTGCCCCTTTTTCTACTAGAACTTTAAGCATCCTCTATACATTCGAAATAAATTATCCAAATTGTAACTATTTGTATTAAACCCTTTTTCTTTAATTGAAGTAAAGTCACCAAGAATCTGTTCTAAACTCATGGGTTAATGCCTTGAATCTATCAATGTCAGTTCTTCTTAACTAATCCATTCCAAACTTTTTGTATACTTAGCAAAATAACAGAAAATATACTGGTTCTTAATAAAAAAATTAACGCTGTAAGAACGATTATTGGTAAAATATCTTTGAATGTTAAATTTTCTAATTGAGAAAACTTAAAGTCTTTTAGTGAAAACGATAGCATAATTAGTATAGCGAATAATACGAGCCATTTCTTTGATAAAAAATTTGTCTTATTCAAGTGAAATTACCTCCGAATAAATTTATTCTCATCTAGATTCTTAATCGCCAATATTAAATTATCCTGAATGATTCTGGTATCTACGAAACTAAATGAAACATATAATGTTATAGCTTTGCCATTACTTGTATGATAAAAGAGGGCTGCATATTCTGATTCTCCATTAGGCATCGTTTCAATATCCATCAACATTTTTTCAAAGGTCAGTTTGCCATACCCTTTTCCTTGGTAGCTTTTATCAATCATCATCTTCTAAAATATTATGGAATTCATGATTTTTTTGTGTTAAATCCATTTGGCAAATAGCCATGTATCGCTTTTTCCGCTCTAGTCTTGTTTAGTAACGAATCTCTAGAATAACACTAACATAAATTACCAATATTAACATCTCTCAATAAGGGTTTTTTTCTTATTGAGTACAATCGTTATTTAACATCAACTACAAAACCTCCATTTAGAAAAAGATTGATTAAAATGGAGGTTTAAATTTTTGTTGCAATTGTGATGAAAGAAAACCATATTATGAAACATAGCTAAGAACATCGTGTAATTTGTATATAGAATATTTTTTGAGGGAGATTGTTACATGATCATAGCGGTAATTGGAAGTTTCTTATTTTTATTAGTTGCAATCTTATATGCTTTACTTGCGTTAGGTTTTCCTTATGGAGAATTCGCAATGGGCGGTAAGTATACTGTAATGCCATTAAAGTTGCGGATTGCTTGTGGGTTTTCAGTATTTATTCAGCTTTTTGCCATCATAATAATTTTGCAGACTGCAAATCTTATTCCTAATTTTTTCTCGATAGGCACTACAAGAGGAATTTGTTTTTTCTTTGCAGCATACTTGACAATTAATACGATTTTAAATGGATTTTCTAATAGCAAAAAGGAAAAGTGGATAATGACACCTATGGCTTTACTTACAGCACTTTGTTTTTGGATAACTGCTATTATGTTTTAGGAATGTCTAAGAATATACTGAATCTAAAGTTTGGGAGGAGCATTATTTTTAATTATGATATGAAAAACGAAGAGGAACCTTAATAAATAAAGGTTCCTCTTCGTTTCGTAAGACGATTCAGCTTTTTTATATACTACATGTATTTTAATCATTACGTTCACTTCACCAAATTTTAGACAAAATAAAAAAGCGATTGGGGGCCACCCAACCGCTTTGTACTACTGCAGATCCATCACGCATGAATCTTACTACCTTCATTTTATGGAAATTTACTGCCCATGTCAATGAATTGTATTTATATTATGATAAAAATTGTTCAGTTATGCATGAATATCGTAATTTACGCTTCTATTATTTCAACATACGCACGAGTAATTGCACCATCGCCGTCTGTATCAATACGAAGTGATCCATTTGAATAACGATCAGCACGTGTTAAATTCGTTACTTGTATTGTTTCTTGTACACCTTTTTCGGTTTCAATGACAATAGAGTTTCTGAAATTCACAACTAAAACGGTAAATATACGATGTGGATTCGTTTTAAGTTCTTTTAAAATGACTACTCCACGCTTCGCACGATTGCCTAACTCAATTTCACTGATGAGCATACGTTTTACAGCACCACGCTGCGTTATAATAATTAATTCCTGATCAGCATTTGGCTGTAAAATAGCGACAGCAGCTAAGTGCTCCCCATATTTTAAAACCATTCCTTTAACACCGGCTGTTTTAACCCCTGTTATTGGTAATTCATTCATTGGGAAGCGAATTGTATAGCTTGTGTTTGTTGAAAGAAGTACTTCTTCTTGCTCAGTAACAAGCGTTGCGAAAATCATTTCATCTTCGCCCTTTAAATTCATTGTTTTAATTGGTTTTGAATAACGAGTCACGACATAATCAGCAAGTGCAGAACGCTTAATTTGTCCATCCTTTGTTGCTGTAAATACATACTTATCTGCCTGTTCAAAAGTCTCAATGCCGATAACTTGAATAATTTCTTCCGTTGTATCAATTGGAACAATACTAGATATATGCTGACCTAAGTCTTTCCAACGAATATCAGGAAGCTCGTGCACCGGCTGGTAAATATAGTTACCTTTGCTTGTGAACAACAGTAAATGATGCTGTGTATTTAAGTTAGCTTCATACAGTAAGTAATCCGAATCTTTCATCGCAAAATCTTTACCGTTTGAGGCATTATGCGAACGTAAACTTGTACGCTTAACATATCCATCTTTCGTAACGGTCACGACAACCTCTTCACTCGGAACAAGGACGTCACGCGTTACTTTAATTTCTTCAATTTCTGCTTCAATTGTAGACATACGAGGTAACGCAAAACGCTTTTTAATGTCGTTTAACTCTGATTTGATGACACGAATCAATTTCTTCTCATCCTCTAAAATAGCTGTTAATTTGATGATCAGCTCATTTAATTCCTGTTGTTCGTTTTGAAGCTCTGTAATATCAGTATTTGTTAAACGGTACAGTTGTAAGCTTACGATCGCTTCTGCTTGAACTTCTGTAAAGCCAAACTTCTCAATAATATTATTTTTTGCATCACGCTTATCTTTAGATGCACGGATTGCTGCAATAACTTGATCTAAAATTGATAAAGCCTTCATTAGCCCTTCTACAATATGTAAACGGTCCTGTGCACGCTTTAAATCAAATTGTGAGCGTCGTGTCACGATTTCCTTTTGGTGGTCAATATAGGCATCTAGCATGAGCGGTAATGTCATCATTGTTGGACGACGATTATGAATCGCGATCATGTTAAAGTTGTAAGATACTTGCAAATCTGTTGACTTTAATAAGAAATGTAAAATGCCTAGTGCAGGCACATCCTTTTTCAGCTCAATAACAATTCGTAAGCCATCACGGTCAGATTCATCTCGAATTTCTGAAATGCCTTCTAGACGGCGGTCGCTTACACGTAGTTCATCCATTTTACGAATTAAGTTTGCTTTATTTACTTCAAACGGGATTTCTGAAATAATAATTTGTTCTTTATTCCCTTTTAAAGCTTCTATTTCAGTACGAGAGCGGACGATAATTTTTCCTTTTCCTGTCTCATATGCTTTTTTAATACCATCAAGCCCTTGAATGATGCCACCAGTTGGGAAATCAGGTCCTTTTATGACCGTCATTAATTCTTCAACGGTGCAATTTTTATTATCTAAACGCATTAATACCGCTTCTAGAGCTTCTTGTAAGTTGTGTGGTGGGATATCTGTTGCGTATCCAGCAGAAATCCCTGTCGCACCGTTAACAAGTAAATTTGGGAAACGTGACGGTAAAACAGTTGGTTCCATATCTTGATCATCAAAGTTTGGAACAAATTCCACCGTATTTTTATTAATATCGCGTAACATTTCTGATGCGATAGCAGAAAGTCGTGCTTCCGTATAACGCATTGCAGCTGGTGGGTCACCATCGACCGAACCATTGTTACCATGCATCTCGATTAACATGTGACGGCTCTTCCAGTCTTGACTCATACGTACCATCGCCTCATAAACCGACGAATCCCCGTGTGGATGGTAGTTACCGATTACATTACCCACAGTTTTGGCTGATTTACGGAATGGTTTTTCGAAAGTATTGCCTTCATTGAACATCGCAAATAAAATACGGCGTTGTACTGGCTTTAAACCGTCACGAGTATCTGGAAGTGCACGGTCTTGAATAATATATTTTGAATAGCGACCAAAGCGGTCACCCATTACTTCTTCTAATGGTAAATCTTGAAATTTCTCTACGAAGCTCATTCGTTAACCTCCTCATGCTGGATGAATTCATTTTCTAAAATGCTTGCATCCTCTTCCATGCCGAAGTTTACATTTGATTCAATCCATTTACGGCGCGGTTCTACTTTGTCACCCATAAGTGTTGTGACACGGCGCTCTGCACGAGCACCATCCTCAATTTTGACACGGATTAATGTACGTGTTTCAGGATTCATCGTTGTATCCCATAATTGATCGGCATTCATTTCACCAAGACCTTTGTAACGTTGCAGAATATAGCCTTTACCAATTTTTTTGATGGCCGCATCTAGTTCGTTTTCAGTCCATGCATAAGTAAGTTCTTGCTTTTTACCGGAACCTTTAGATACTTTGTAAAGCGGTGGTAAGGCAATATATACTTTGCCCGCTTCAATTAACGGACGCATGTAGCGATAAAAGAATGTTAATAGTAATACTTGAATATGTGCCCCATCTGTATCCGCATCGGTCATAATAACAATTTTGTCGTAAGCTGCATCCTCTACAGAGAAGTCTGCACCAACACCTGCACCAATTGTATGAATAATTGTCGAGATTTCTTCGTTTTTCATTATATCTTGGAGCTTTGCTTTTTCCGTATTAATAACTTTTCCGCGCAGTGGTAAAATGGCTTGGAATGTGCGGTCACGTCCTTGCTTTGCCGAACCACCGGCAGAATCACCTTCTACAAGATATAATTCATTTTTCGCCGCATTTTTTGATTGAGCTGGTGTTAATTTCCCGGATAAGAGCGTACTGGATTTTTTCTTTTTTCCGTTTCGCGCATCATCACGAGCTTTACGAGCTGCTTCGCGAACTTGTTGTGCGCGAATGGCTTTTCTTACAAGTGATGCCGAAAGCTCTGCATGCTCTTCTAAAACGTACATAAGCTTTTCCGATACAACGGTATCAACTGTTGATCGAGCTTCACTCGTTCCAAGCTTACCCTTTGTTTGGCCTTCAAACTGTAAAAGATGCTCTGGAATTCGGACAGATATGATGGCTGTTAAACCTTCTCGAATATCAGCACCTTCTAAGTTTTTATCCTTTTCTTTTAACAGCCCAATTTTCCGTGCATATTCATTAAACACGCGAGTCATCGCTGTTTTAGCACCCGTTTCATGAGTACCACCGTCTCGAGTACGGACATTATTAACAAATGAAAGAATTGTTTCTGAATAGCCATCATTAAATTGGAAGGCAAACTCAACCTCGATTTCCGCAAGCATCCCTTCCACATACTTTACTGGATGTATCACGTCTTTTTCTTCGTTTAAATATGTAACAAACGCCTCAATTCCACTTTCGTAATGGAACACGTCATGTTGACCTTCTCCACGCTCATCAATGAGCTCAATTTTTAAACCTTTTAATAAAAACGCGGATTCACGTAAGCGCTCAGCTAATGTGTCGTAATTATATTTTGTTACGGAAAAAATAGATGGGTCCGGTAAAAAATGAACAAGTGTCCCATTTTCTTTTGTTTTTCCTAAAATATCAAGAGATGTAACCGGCTTACCGCCATTTTCAAAACGTTGACGATAAATTTGCCCGTCTCGGTGAATGGTTACTTCCAAAAATACGGATAAGGCATTTACTACGGATGAACCTACACCATGTAGACCACCACTCGTTTTATAGCCACCTTGTCCAAATTTACCGCCTGCATGTAGCACTGTAAAAATAATTTCAGGTGTTGGCTTCCCCATTTTATGCATTCCCGTAGGCATACCACGACCAAAATCTCGGACGCTTATACTATTGTCCTCGTGAATCTTAACGATGATATGATCGCCAAATCCAGCGAGTGCTTCATCCACTGCGTTGTCTACAATCTCATATACTAAGTGGTGAAGACCTCGGCTATCTGTTGAACCGATATACATACCTGGTCGTTTTCGTACGGCTTCTAAACCTTCTAATACTTGAATGGCATCTTCATTATATGAAATACCGGTCTGGTTTTTTACCAAATGTAATCCCCTCCAAAAATACAAACAAACGTTCCGTTATACTGCATAATCGTACTGTCTCCTGACTTCATTGTCAATTGATGAATCAATCCATGAGACTTAGCAAGAATTAATTGTACCATCAAAAACGCCTGTTTTAAAGCGCTTCCTCCAGTAGTTTTCATCGTATTGTAACTTTTTTCCTCCTTTTCATAGAAATTTTGTGAAAAAATAATACCTCTTTCCTTCCTTTCATAAACAGTGTAAAATAATCAATACATACTATTAGTACCAACTAGTAATTCTCAATATTGAAAGGGGCACAACACTTGATTAATGCAATAATTCTCATTTGTGCTTATTTGATTGGTTCCATTCCTTCTGCTTTATGGATTGGTAAAATCTTTTACAAAACGGATATTCGACAACATGGTAGCGGCAATTTAGGTGCCACAAACACATTCCGTGTACTTGGAAAAAAACCAGGGTTCATTGTGACTCTCATTGATGTATTAAAAGGTACCGCAGCAGTACTCTTACTAACTCTTCCCTTCTTTAGCGAAGCAACGATTTATCCATTAGTATTAGGGATTGTAGCGGTTTTTGGACATATGTTCCCGATTTTTGCTAGTTTTAGAGGAGGTAAAGCCGTTGCGACAAGTGCGGGTGTTATATTAGGTTATAATTTACCGTTATTTATCGTGCTCCTCGTTACATTTATTGTCTCGTTAAAAATTACGAAAATGGTAAGTTTAACGTCAATGATTACAGCAACTGTTGCGTTAATTTATGTTATTATTTTTTGGATTGTGACGGGTAATTATGCATTATTTATTTTAATTGCCTTTTTGGCGACGTTTATTTTCTATCGTCATCGAGAAAACATTAAACGTATTAAAAACGGTACAGAACCAAAAATAAAAGGTTTCTAACTCTCTCCATTGCGAGAGAGTTTTTTTATGTATAAAAAATGTGTTTAGAATTCAAGGAATCTAAACACAGTTAAAGATAAATATTAAGATGGATTTATTGCATCTGAATTATTTTCTTGCTGACCATGATTTTCGTTTGAAAAGATGTCATAAGCAAGTAATGTTACCTCCAGCTTTTCTTCAAGCTGTTGTATTTCTTTAATTTGTTCGGGCACTAAATGAGCAAATTTCGAGTTCAAATTTCCCAAGTAAATCACATCCTTCTACAGTAATAAAATTTAGTATGGAAAATTATTAGTGAATTATCCATTGTGTATGATGGAAGTTTTATAATTACAAAAAGCCTATACGAAGAAGTTGGTATATAATGATAGATGATTAATATATCGTGAAACTGAATGAGGTGATTGGATGCAGATTAAATTATCAGAGGAAGCAATTAAGTGGTTCCAACAGGAAATGGAAGTAGAAAAAGATGATTGGATTCGATTTTATGCTAGGTATGGTGGTTCTTCCCCATTCCACGAAGGATTTTCTTTAGGTATGACAAGAGAACAGCCTCATGAAATCGGAGTGGAAACAACGGTTGACGCGATTCATTTCTATATTGAAAAATCAGATGAATGGTTTTTTAATGAGCATCATCTAGTTGTTAGCGTTGATCAGGAATCAAATGAACTAAGCTATTCCTACGAAAAATAATTCTAATTTTCCGAATTAATTGTAATCCCACTTTTGCCCCCTTCCATCGCTATAATATGGAAAGACAACTTAGATAATAGATTGATGAGGGATTACAAGTGAAAATTAAGCAAGGCTTTTATTGGCGATGTGTTTTTTTTATAACAGGCATCATTGTGCTTTCGTTAGGTATTGCCCTAACAATTAAAGGGCAGCAATTAGGTGTTGGCTCGTGGGATGTACTGCATATTGGGCTTGTGAAAAACTTCGGTTTAACAGTGGGTATGTGGTCGATCATTCTTGGCTTAATCATTTTAGCAATTGATGCAGTCATTTCGAAGCGTTTACCTAAATTGGGCACCTATTTAGATATGTTTTTAGCGGGTATTTTTATCGATATTTTTCTGTACGTATTACCAGATGCCCACGGCTGGTTTGAGCAGATCCTAGCCTTTGCTCTTGGTCTATTATTACTTGGTTTTGGGTGTGGGATGTACATGGTAGCGAATCTTGGTGTTGGACCACGAGATACATTAATGCTACTGCTTGTCCAACGTTTAGGCTGGTCAGTAAACCGAGCGCGGACGACGATGGAAGTATCAGTCGCAGTAATCGGCTTTTTACTAGGTGGTCCAGTAGGTTTAGGAACGCTTCTTATGGCATTTGGCCTTGGGGCAATCGTTCAATGGGCACTGAAATGGAACGAAAAATTATTTTACCGCGCGGCAGGTGTAGAAAGCGCGATTTTATAAAAGAGTCCTTTGACAATTTTATTGTTAGGACTAGTTAAAGTCATTATTTTTCTGTAAAGGTGAAATAATGGCTTTTTGCTTTCTTATATAAAGTTGGCAAAGGTAAAGAAAAACGGCGATGTATATAAAGGCCCCTTTTACATCGCCGTTAAACTTTATAATGCTTAGCGAAAAACTGTTCATAAGACGCATAGTGGACCTTTAAAATTTAACAGCTTGTCAATACTATCCTGTTTTGCGTAGCGTTAATTAATTTGAAATATTTGGCAATTTCTTCTCAAAAATCTCTTTTTGAAGGTGTTTAACAAATGCCTCAAGGGAAAATGAAGTTAATTCGTCCTGTTTATAAGCTCGTACAGTAACTGTCTCATTCGCTTGTTCTCGTTCTCCTAATACAAGGATATACGGTATTTTTTGTATTTGTGCGTCACGAATTTTTCGACCAAGCTTTTCGTTACGTCTATCTACTGCTACTCGAACATTAGCTTGACGTAGCTGGCTGGCAACCGCTTCAACATATGCTGTATGTACATCTGATACAGCAATGATTTGCACTTGCTTTGGTGCGAGCCAAAGCGGAAATGCACCACCAAAATGTTCGATTAAAATACCAAGAAATCGATCAATGGAGCCAAATACAGCTCGGTGAATGACAACTGGTCGCACTTTTTCATTGTCTTCATTCACATATGATAAATCAAACTTCTCAGGTAGCTGGAAATCAAGCTGCACTGTTGCACATTGATGGCTTCTCTTAATTGCATCCTTTATATGAATGTCAATTTTGGGTCCATAAAAGGCACCATCACCTTCATTAATTTTATATGGGAAACGTAGTCGCTTTAACACATTTTCAAGTGCTAGTTCTGCCTTATCCCATAGGGTAAGCTCTCCCATATAGTCATCAGGTCTTGTCGATAATTCAATTTCATACTCAAAGCCAAATACTGTATATACTTGATCAATAATTTGCAACGCTAATGTAATCTCATCCTCAATTTGCTCTGGTGTCACGAAAATATGAGCGTCATCCTGACAAAATGTACGAACTCGCAGTAGCCCATTTAATGCTCCACTAAATTCATGTCGGTGAACCTGACCAAACTCCGCCATACGAATTGGTAGATCGCGATATGAATGTAAATCATTTTTATAAATCAACATATGGCCAGGACAGTTCATTGGCTTTAAAGCAAACTTTTGCTCATCGACTTGTGTAAAATACATATTTTCTTTGTAATGCTGCCAGTGTCCTGATTGCTCCCACAAACGCTGATTCATCATGAGGGGCGTCCGCACTTCTTTATAGTCATATCTTGTTTGCAAGCTACGTAGGAAATTTTCAAGTTCATTTCTAATAGTTTGCCCGTTTGCTAAATAAAATGGCATACCTGGAGCTTCTTCAGAGAACATAAACAGTTCAAGGGGTCTTACCAACAAAAAGCGCAAAACATACGCTAAGTAAAATTTTACATAAAGAAAGCCGATTTTTCCTATGCTAAGGAAGTATCGGCTTTTAATATTCTTTAAATTGAAATGTATCAAAATGTGTTTTTTCCTGTTTTGATACTGTTACCATTGAAATTAGAAAATAAGCCTTGGTTAGTTAGAAAATCAATTCAACGGTAATAATTTAAGGTTGGGGTAGCGTCAGGAAAATGCGGATTTACAACGATAAGCATATTTTGATACGATTCTTATGAGACATTACCCTCAATCAGGGGGGGACAGCCAACATTTTTGAAATTTTGTACGCTAAGGAAACTCGAAAATAAAACAGCCGATTTCACATTCTGTTTTGGAATAGTACCAGCTAAGCTGTCACGACCCGCAATAAGGAAATTTCAGGATTAACTCCAACATACTTACCCCCGTCCTATTTTGGATGGGGGATAAAATAAAGGTAATTAACTTTTTTAGATTAGACTATTTCTGTACGCTAAGGAGGCTCCAAAGGGGATTTTGTTGACACCTTGATTTTGTGATTGTCAAGCAATCTGTAAATAACTAAATATTGAGATGAGCCTAAAATTCAGTCCATTTTATTATCTAACTTCTTTACCCATTCACTGTCATTCCAAATATCGGGGTTGTTAATCGTTAGATTTTCTCCACGAACCATGAAATCATAACCATCTTTTGTACCCGTATACCAATCAACAATGACTAACTTGCCGTTTACATTACGTACAAGAAACTCAGTAACTTCACCACGACTACCCACAGTCTGTTTAATTTCCACAGGGAATTTTAAATAGAGAAAACCTCCATCCATATCATCCGTATACCCCACTTCCCAAGTGTCAATCTTAATATTTTGCACCTTAGCATTAAATTGGGCATACACATCATATTGGGATTGGATTTTCTTTTTCGTATACTGTATAAGGTTTTCGTTATCTATAAATGTATCCAATTCAATACTCGTGCCGTTCCAGACCGCTTTATAATAGTCAGTCAGCGCTCTTACACACATTTCATAAGCCGTCTCAGAATCCTGAATAGATAGTTCCCCTTCATTTTTAGCTAAATATTCGGGGGAATCTTGTAATACATTCAGTTCAGTGTTGGGCGTAATTTCATTGTTTATAGCACTATCTTCGCTGCTTTCTTCCGAGACTACCGGTGCACATGAGCTCAGAGTAAATAAGACTACTAACAGATAAGCAAATTTCATTGTATCCCCCCTCTAATTCTAATATGAATAGATATTTTGATGCTACGATTACTGTTAAAAAAATATTAACACAATTCCTTATCTATTGTACTTGAGAGTACTAAGATTAAGATTTCCTCCCTCTAACAATCAGAATAGAATATCAAAATACACCACTACAACCGGAAGATTATAATGGTGTACCATGGATTTTAGTAATTAGTTGTAATAACCTATCAGCTTTATAACCCTTTTAGCATCACCTGGGTATATAGTCTCCGCTTTTTGGTTATTGTTATAGCTACCTGAAGCAGTACGCCCAGTAACCAATGCTCCTACAACATTTACCTGGCTTGTTTCGTAGAATTCAGTGATAATAGTGGAATGTCTCCAATTATTGTAACTTCCACTTAGATAAAATTGTAGGATATCTCCAACTTCATAAGGGTGATTAGTAGAAAACCAATCAAAAGTTCTATAAGTAATGGAAGTACCAGCTGGACCTTTTGTTGTATTGTTCACCAAAAAAGTATGAAGATTTGGTACACCTGACCATGATGAGGAACGATTACTCAAATTTCGATAATACCAACCAGTAGAAGAAATGCCTGTTCCATTTGTGTCATATACAACCGCACCGCCAGCTAACAATGCGTGCGACACGAAATTTGTACAGTCCCAATTACCGGATATTTGAGAAAAATCATAATAGGGCACAACACCATTGCCACTTGCTGGTGAGGCTTTAATGTTATTTCTCGCATAAGTTACTATGTTTTTCTTATTCAAAGACCTTAGTGTTGCGCTTGGGGCTGGTGCTGCGGCTGTCGATACTTCAGAACCTATTTCTCGGTCTACAGAAAAATTATCAACAATTCTATCATGTAGTTCCAGTTGCCGTTGGGAAATATTTGAATCTATTGAAGTAGAGTTATAGATAAATCGACTTGAATTATCCACTTGACCTATAACAAACTCATCATAATAGTCATATGGCATATACCAATCAGTCAAAGTAAATCCTGTATCCGTATTCTTAAAAAACATGTTTGAGATTTCGCCAAATCCGGATTCTACCTTCAAACCTACATAATTAAATGTAGCCTCTGTGCTGATAGAAAGGAAGACACCTTCCTTGGTCACCTCGGAGGATAATAAAGTGAAGTTCAATGTATAATTTTCTTTTTCTGCATCTGCCGCGTCTGTAACATATTGTTTTGTTTTAATTTTCTGTTCCACATAATTAGACAATTTCGGGTCAAGTAAGTTTGTGTCCATAATTGTTTTCCCTGTTAATCCCGCTGTGCCAAGATCGGTATTTTTATAATAATTCGTTAAAATATCTTTGGATAGAGAAAAAGTAGTTTCGACGACAGATGAGCTATGTGTTGCATCTGCTACCGAGTCAATTTCAGTTGAACTGCTTTTAGCTTGAGCAGCTGGAATACCAATTGCAAGCGTAAGTACCGTCACAAAAATTATTCTCAATAGATTTTTTATCAATGTACTTCAGTCCCCTCATTACAATTTAAATGAATCTTTGTTCAATCAAAAATCTAGTAATCGACTTCTTATTTACACCTTCTTGAATCAGTTCTTTTACTAGTCAATCTTACAACTCACAGATTATTTCCGACTGTAATAAAACGCAATAAAGTTTACCTTTCAATTATCCCTCCCTCTATAAATTATTTTAGAAATCACATAAACTACAAATATGTATTAATATGATTTTTATTTACAATTATAGGAAATTTACACAAAAAAATACAGATATTTATTTCGACAAAATTTGACTAATAAGCATGGTTTTAAGTGTCATTTTCGATATGTTAGAATAAATGGCTCTCGTTATTTACGTTAAATACGCTCAAAAACCTTACTACATATAAAGGCACGATTCTCGTATAGAGTAATTTTAACTTTTAACATTACTGCTTTTTACAAAGTAGAATTCTATGTTAACACTGTAACAAAAACGGTTCCATTTATGAACACATAGTGATGTAACTATTTTTCTACCTTTTTACCTTTAATAAATAATCATAAACCCTGTAAATAAATCTATGTTCAGTAATTACCACCCCGATTAAGTTTTGATACAATAAAACAGAAAAGTCATAAAGTAGAGGGTGAAATAAATGAAGGTAGGATATGCTCGTGTTTCAACAGGTATCCAAAATCTTGATTTACAATTGGATGCTCTTAAGGAACATGGTTGCGAAGAAATATTTACGGATAAAATTAGTGGTGCCAAAGATAAAAGACAAGGGTTGGAAGAGGCACTACAATTTTTACGCACTGGTGATTCGATAGTAGTTTTGCGCTTAGATCGATTAGGGAGAAATATGCAACATTTAATTAAAATTGTGAATGACCTTAATGAGAGAGGTATTAGCTTCCATAACTTGCAGGAAAACATTACGATGGACAAAGCTAGTGCAACGGGGCAACTAATATTTCATCTCTTTGCAGCATTTGCTGAATTTGAGCGTAATCTTATTCAGGAGCGATCAGCAGCTGGGCGTGTTGCAGCAAAAGCCAGAGGACGATTAGGAGGAAGACCAGAAAAGTTAGACAAGAAAGAGTTAGAAATGTTAAAGACATTGGTGCAAAATGGGACTCCTATTACTGATATTGCTCAAATGTGGGGAATTTCTCGAACAACTGTTTATCGATATTTAGAAAAGAAGGGAGTAAATCGATTTGTCCAATCAGGAAACTTTCAGCCGGTGATTTCCCTCTCTTTTGACCTTCTCTAAAACGATTCATATCCTTTTCATTGCTTTTTAAATTGAAATTAGTAATTAATCTAACCTACTACCAAAATATTGTCAATAACTTATTTTTAAGCATTCAATACTTGATTAAAATTATACTTGTTTTTCACTATTTTTCCATTTTGTAAAATTGTAAAGAATGTCTAGTAATAATAAAAATAATAAAATTACTCCAATTGTTATATTTTCATTTGAAGTTAAATCACCAATCCAATACATAGTAAGATATAATAGTGATACAAACGGAATCAACCATAGCGTACGTATAAACCTTCTTCTATAACTTAATTTATGATAGACAATTACAAACCCTTTATCCTTTTTTTCTGCATTCTTATATATTACCGACATTACAGTATTACCAATTAAATTGGCGATCAATGAAACAATAAAAATCAGTATAATATTCACATTTATCTCCTTTAGTAAAAATTAATTTTACACTTCAGCTAAATAACCTCCTTTAGCTAATATTTTCCCAAATTTAATCACTTCTATATATTTAAATCACCTAATTTTAATTACTAAGGTCATAACGTGCTATTTCATCACCATCAATAATAACAATTAAACTCACTTCCAATGCATTCTTCCAATGCATTTCCCTTCAACTTTTCTATTTGTTCTGTTGAAGGTATCACTCTTATTTCAGGATTTTCTTCACTGGCAACCAAAATTAAATTGTAAGGTTAAATCCACCCCTTCTCCCAAAGTAGTGTTTAGAAAGGTCCTTGAAATGTTTGGTACATAAAAATTCCGTGAAATTTGTAGTAGGAATGGTTCCTCTTTATAGTGGTAAACCAATTTTTGTAACTTTAATCGTTTTCGTTAATTAAGTAATTAATAATAGACGCATAAGACTCTGCAACTAATTGAGCTCCAGTACTATTGAGGTGTATACCATCTAAAGTAAGATGAAGACCACGTTTTTTTGACATCTTATCAATTTTTGAAGGCTTTTTATAGAAAATATCCATCATTACTCTTATTACTTTTGTGCTGATATAATCTGTGCTGTTTACTTTTGAAAGATGGTTTAAAAATATTGCATTTAAATTCATAAAATAAACATTTTCATGTTTAGCGGAAATGGATTGGATCAGTTTATTTAATTCTTTAATTTCATTATTTGAAGCATTCTCTATATTTTCACCAACGATTGCAGGCGTAACGGTTACAACTTTTTTCGAGGATTCCATAATGAGGTTTAGTACTTTGGAATAATAGTCTTTGAATTCGTCATGATCTTTCGCTACGGGCTGTGCTTGAACCGTTAGCATCTTTGAATATACGTCATTTACCCCGATCCAAAGGAAAGCAAGATCATAATCACTCTCTAACTTTGTTTTCATTAAACGATTAAATAAACTTATAACCGATTCACCGGGTTTGCCAAGATTAATGAAAGTAATGTTTGGAAACTGTTCCTTAAGTATGTTAGAGAAAGCAACTCCAGGACGCCCTTCTGTTAAACTGTCACCTATTAATGCAATTTTCAATTCTAATTTCTCCTCTACAAAGAATTTAAAATGATGATTATAGCTTGGTTAAAGTAGCCATGAACGATCGTTAATAAACAATCCATTTTTACAATTAATTCATTACTTTAATAAAAGAATGAGAAATTATAAATCCTGAAGTTCATTAACAGTAACAAATGTATAACCTTCCTTTGAAAGTACATGTAGTATACCTTCAATTGTTTGGATTGCTTTTCCCGTTTTATCGTACATTGGATGCAGCAAGATAATTGAACCAGGTTCAATATTCTCTGTCACATATTTAACTTTATCAGAAACCGTTGTGTAAAAAGTATCTGGTTCAAGATTCCAAGTTATAGTGTCTCTATTATGTTTCTTTAGGTAATACGGTAACCCTATCAGCTTTTTCCCATTTGGTGGTCGAACATCGATTTCCCCTTTGTAACCTGTATTTTGAATCAATTGATCTGTCTTTTCTATTTCATCTTTGTAGTAAGAGGGTGTTTTGAAAATCATTCGATTATGTGAATAAGTGTGATTCCCAATTTGATGTCCTTCTTGTGCAATTCTTCTTGCTTCCTCTGGATATTTTTCAATCTCTGCACCTATCAGAAAAAAGGTAGCTTTAGCATTGTACTTTTCTAATAGCGGTAATATCAGATTTGTGTTATCTGCTGGACCATCATCAAAAGTTAAAGCAATCACTTTCTGATTCGTCTCTACTTGTTTAGTTAAGCCCCCAAACAACTGATACGTCCTAGAATTCATTAATTTATAAGTGCCTAGCAATAGTAGGGAAAATAAGAAAATTCCTATCCCAAGCAATACCAACGTCTTTTTCACAGCAATCCTTCTTTCCATACAGGAGAGTTAGTTCAATATAAAGTAAACAACTTTATAAGCACTGCTTCTTCTATGTTTTCCTCGTTCATACCGTTGCCCTCCAGTAACTGAAGCTGGCGATGAGTGTGAGAAAATGCCGATTGTGTCTCCTTTATTTAATATAGGATTCATTCGATCATCATCCTTATAATTTTATTTTTTATATTAAACTTTAATTTCTACAAATTAAAGAAAAATCAGAAAATTACTTCCTAATTTTTCAAAAATAGCGCATAGTAGAATTGGAGGTGGTTGGAATGATACATATTGAAAACATACATCTGTACCGTAATGAAAAAATCATTTTAGATAACTTAAACTGGCATGTAGCTAAGAATGAGCACTGGGCAATTTTAGGCTTAAATGGGTGTGGTAAAACGACGTTGTTAAAAGTAATTAACGGCTACATTTGGCCAAATGATGGAAAAGTTCAAGTACTTGGCGAAACGTATGGACAAACGTACATCCCTACCCTTCGAAGACGTATAGGTTGGGTTAGTAATGTGATGCTTGATCACTTTAATTGGCGGGATTCTGCAATTGAAATTGTATTAAGCGGCAAGTTTGGCGCCCTTCGATTATTTGAAGAAGTGTCTGAGGAAGAAATTGCAAACGCCGTTGAAATTATGAAGCATTTTCATTGTGAACATTTAGCAAATAAAGAATTTGAGTATTTATCACAAGGCGAACGTCAACGAGTCCAAATTGCGCGTGCGATAATGGCAGAGCCTGAAATTTTAATTTTAGATGAGCCATGTGGAGGACTTGATATTTTGGAACGTGAAAATTTACTTGAAACCATCAAACAGATTGCAACGAAGGAAAACTGTCCGACACTGATTTATGTTACACATCACGTAGAAGAGATTTTACCATGTTTTACCCATGTTTTATTAATGAAGGATGGTAAAGATGTAGCAGCTGATGTGCGGGAAGCGATTTTAACTGAAGAATGTTTAAGCAATTTCTTTGGGCAACCTATTCGTTTGCAGCATGAACGTAATCGGGCTTGGGTCGCTTTAAAATAAATCCCTATTATTGTAACTTTCCCGAATAAATTAAAGTCTAATGATGAAAGTAATTGATTTGGAGGGAAAGAGATGAAGCAATTAGAAACCATTATTTTAGTTTTAAGTACCCTTTTGTTTTTCGTTATTCCAACAAATGTTGCTGCTACTTCGTGGGTATATTCCTTCGTAGTGTGGGATGGCCATATTTATCAAATGACGGAAGAAGAAATAACAGCGATAGATAAGCGAATAGGTAAAGTGACGAGCTATTCCGATATGGAATCTTTAGCAGGTAATTTCTCGAATCACTATCCAAAAGGTACGAAATATTTTTCCATACAAGGAATTGATCCAAATAGCGCTATAGCAGTAGAAGTCACGGCAGGAAAATATCTAAAAGCAATTAATAATGGAGAGTACACGGCCCCAAATCAGGTAGAGCGGTATGTCTATAAAGGAGTTGGGATTTTTGTCATCGTTATTGCTGCAATTATAATCATTACTCGAAAAAGGAGATATTGATGAACAATGTGTTGAATAAATCGATAAGAGAGGACATTTTCGAAGCAATTATTTCCATTTGGGGATTGAATATCCTCGATTTTACGATTGTTGATTTAGGTTATATGAATTTAAAATGGATACTTAAAACCGATCATGGAGATTTCTTTGCAAAGCAGTATAATAAATCACGTTATCCTGAACATATGGTCGAGGGATTAGAAATTTCATTAAATCATCAAAATACGCTCTATAATTCCGGGATACCTTGTCCAGAACTATATACTCATAACGGCAAATATGTAATAAAATCAACAAATGATGAGCGATTTGTATTAATGAAGTTTTGTGAAGGTCATAATCTTAAGGCAGGAACTGCAAATGAGCAACAAATGTTTCATTTGGGTCAAATTATTGGTAAAATGCACATGATTATAAATAGTAATAATCGAATAAATATACCACTTCACTGGGATGTTCGTACTAAAGAAAGTATGTTTGAAAACTGGAAGGAAAGATGGAATGAAGCAATTCGTATAGATTGCCAAAGTACACTATCTACACTAGATACACAAAGAAAAATCATTGAAAAAAACGATGTACATATTTTTTCGGATTGTGAAATTGGTTGGAGTCATTGGGACTTATTTGCAGATAACATTTTATTTAAAAATAATCTTGTCTCCGCAATTCTAGATTTCGATAGAATCAATTATGTTTACCGTGAGTTTGATATTTCAAGGCCACTTTTATCGTTTTGCATTGAAAACGGCAAGATTCATTTAGGTTGTGTTGCTGCCTTTGTTAAAGGCTATAGAGAATTTCAACCATTATCAAATCAAAAATTAGTGCGGTCTTTCAAATTAACTTGGTGGAAAGAAGCAGAATGGGTTAGCGTAAAAATGCAAAATTCAGCCGTTATAAAAAGATTTAATGAAGAAAACGTTTGGGTTGGCGATCATTGGGATCATCTCGAAGATATATTTGCTATACTAGATTAATAGAAATTGCAGAAGCATTATCCTAGATTTCAATTATATGTACAATACAAAAGGTCCCATTATATTACGGCTTCCAAACTGAATGGATGCCGTTTTTTTACTTTTTACATAAAATTATTCAAATAATTTAAGCCAAATCCCCTTCCCATTTGTCTAATAGATGTAAAACGAAAGGAGGAATTACTTACGATGAAACAGGAACGCTTAGTAAAAAAAGCGCAAAAAGGAAATGATAAAGCGTACTTGACCCTTTTCCAGCAGTACGAGGCAGATATATACCGAATGGCTTATGTCTATGTAAAAAATAAAGACGATGCATTAGATCTTGTTCAAGAAGTAGCTTATCAATCTTTTAAGAAAATCGGAACACTGAAAAATCCGGAGTATTTAAAAACTTGGCTAATGAAAATTACGATTAATTGTTCATTGAACTTACTCAATACAAAC
The DNA here is from genome assembly GCF_038005985.1 of Solibacillus sp. FSL R7-0682. Classification (NCBI taxonomy): domain Bacteria; kingdom Bacillati; phylum Bacillota; class Bacilli; order Caryophanales; family Caryophanaceae; genus Solibacillus; species Solibacillus sp. FSL R7-0682. The sequence continues at coordinate 2,148,443 of NZ_JBBOUI010000001.1, read as the reverse complement.
AAAAAAGTGATTCCACTAAGTTTAGGGTTTGAAGTGATTACTGGTGCAGAAGATGAAGATATTGCCCTTACTTTATCTTTACAGGAACTGATTGATACGTTGAAAGAGGATGAGAAAAGTATTATTTTACTTAAATATTATGACGATCGGACATTAAAAGAAATTTCAGAGATATTAGATATCCCCCTTGGTACCGCAAAGTCAATTTTATACCGCGCTTTAGATAAGCTTCGTCAAAATGCAAAGGAGGTAGGAAATTATGGATAATCAATTTAAGCAAGAGCTGTCAAAAATCGAAATTCCTACAGAGCTTCATGAAAGAAGTAAACTGGGTATTCATAAAGCGAAATCGGAAATGGGTGGTAAACTAAATCGTTTCGTGAAAAAGCGGTTAGCTATTGCGAGTATTTGTGCTTGTTTAATGATTCCAACGGGTGCATATGCGTATCAAGCCTTACTTGCCGATGATTTATACGGTTCGTTTGAAAATCTAAAAAAACATGTGGCAAGTATTACAATCGAAAGTTACTTGTTATTTAATGCGAAATTAGATCGAGCAAAAGGTGATTTAGGAAAACAAGAGTATGAGCAATTTAAGGAATTATTACAAGTCATTACAAGTTCAAAACTGGAATATGGGGATAAGAACGGTAACATCGATTACACGCAAATCCCTGAAGAACAAGTAGAAAAAATTAAACGAGCAATAGGAGAAGTACAACCCTACTTTGACAAATTAAATGGGCAACCATCAAGCAAAGAGGTTTTAACCGCTGAAGAATTCGAACAATACTTGCAAGCATTAATGACCTATGAAATAACGATGGCCAAAGTAGGTGTTTCCAGTCCACCTGATATTGCTTCAGTTCCTGCCGAGTTGAAAGAGGAATTCATTAAGGCACAAGATTACTTACAATATGTAAATGAGAAGCAAATGGGAAATTATAATTAATTGCAAAAAAACTCTTACTCGAATTGTTGAGTAAGAGTTTTTATATGCTATTTGGGTTATATATAATACTCTAATGGTTCATCAACATAATGCCAATGATACGGCGTTTCTTGGTAGACATAGTAGTTCAACCAGTTATAAAACAACAAGTGAGAATGGGCACGCCAGCTATTTTTCGGTTCTTTACTCGGGTCATTATTCGGGAAATAGTTTACTGGAATGTCCGTATTGTCAGGGTCCTTTTGAATATCTCGGAAATATTCATCCGAAAGTGTTGTCGCATCGTACTCTAAGTGGCCTGTGATCATAATATGCTTATTGTTTTTTGATTGGACGATAAAGACACCTGCATCATCTGAATAGCTTAATAAACGTAAATCTGGATGTGCTCGAACCTCATCAATGGAAACCGATGTATGGCGGGAATGTGGGGCTACATATTCATCACTAAAGCCGCGCACTAAATCAACGGTTAAATCGGTAATAACGTGTGAATACACACCCGAGCATTTTTTCGGTAATTCAAACTTCCCAATGCCATAACGGTGATAAAGCGCTGCTTGTGCCCCCCAACATATATACATGATGGACGTCACGTTTTTATTTGCCCAATCCATCACTTCGGTAATTTCTTTCCAGTAACCGACCGCTTCAAAATCCATCTTCTCAACGGGTGCCCCAGTAATAATCATTCCGTCATAACGTCGATGCTTAATTTCATCAAATGTTTGATAAAATGTGTCTAAATGAGACTTTGACACATTCTTTGATTCGTATGTCGCCGTATTTAAAAAAGTCACATCCACTTGTAAAGGTGTATTACCAAGTAAACGTAGTAACTGTAACTCAGTTTTTTCTTTTTCTGGCATTAGATTAAATACTAATATGTTCAGTGGACGAATTTGCTGCGTTTTCGCGCGGTCTTCTTCCATAACGAAAATCTTCTCTTTTTTTAAAAGCTCTCCAGCAGGTAGCTGTTTTGGTATATTGATTGGCATCCTTTGTTCCCCCTATACCCTATCTACGAAAAAACCTCCCATTCCAGAAAAAAGAATGAGAGGTCAACGTTCGCTCTTATCTTTCAAGGGAATCCCCTTGCTGGAATTAGCACCTTTCTAATCGCATTAGAGGTTGCTGAAACGTCACCGGGCCATATCCCTCAGTTTCTCGTGATAAGACTATTTAATTGTTATTCATCGTAACATGAATAGGTGAATTTTGCAATAATTGGTGTTACGGCTAGTTTACGGTATATATTACACTTCTTATTATACCTATGTGAATTACATTGTAACTCATACATCTGAAAAAGAGAAGTAGATGTTAATTATATTTTGAAAAATTATAATGAGGTGAAATTGATAAGGAATACGTTTGGCAACAAAAAAACAACCCTCATATAAAGGTTGTTAGATTATGTAACTATTTTTTAATAGAAAATCCTTATTCATCATCCTGTTTATTTTTCCATTTTATATATGTATCTAAATCTTTTGTATCTACCTCACCATCAAAATTCCAATCCCCTTGTTTAACAGGTTCTCTGTCAATACTTTCGAAACATGATTTTAATAAAAATATACACAGGATTATAATTACAATAATCACCATACACCCTTTAAGGCAACCTTCATATACATCAATATCTGGATTATCATTGGGATTATTGTTAGGATTATTAGTAATTTCTTCTTTCATTATTTACCACCCCATAAAATTAACTAACTATATATTACCAAAAAACTTATTATAAGGAAATAATATTTTTTATGTGCGTGTGAAAAATGATAAGGTACGGCATCGATTTCTTGTTTAGGGGTAAGCGACTATTGTAACCGCGCTACTATCAAACCTTTATTTGTAAATACTAAATCAGTTATTCTATATGTTCTTCCTTCAAACGTTAAAACTTTATCATAAGTAAAGTATCGTCTATTCACTTCATTGTCTGTAATAGATAAGTCGTATACTGTTCTAATTAGATTTATAGTTTCATTTGTAGGAATAGAAACGTCTTTGTATTTTAAAACTCCATATTCAATTCCATAATCCACTTCTTTATCTTCATAAATTGGACGTCCTAAATCATCATATCCAACTAATACTTTATCAATCATAATCTTGTCATGAGTAAAGTTACAGTAAGTTACAATTGCTTTACGTTTCTGTACTCGATTAGTAATCACATCAGTCATAACTAAATAATCATTACCATCTATTTCTACATGCTCACCGCGCTTAAATGGTGCTAGTGAATGGAAATGAAATGATGAAATTGGATTTAATTCGTGATTAGTTACAAAGCCTTTTATTGTACGTTTATTAGGTAAATTAGGATTTAAAATGTAATTTGATTCTATACTTTGAAAATTTAAATCTAAAATGAAATCATTAAATCTGTTCAATCTTCCCACTCCTAATTATACAGTAAGAAAGTAGATTTAAATCCTTCTTCACTGTTTGGTATTTTATTTATCTTATCTTCCAATTGATTGATACGAGCAAGTAGTTGTTCATGGAAGTCAGATACAGTCATATCATCTATCTTAAGCGTACTCATAAGAGATGTATTGTTTGCTATTGATTCTAATACACTTAACGCAGTCATATAGATTCTACGTTTATTTACAATGGAATTTACATCATATTTGTCATATGGTTCTAATCCATTTTCTTGTAGATAGATAATCATCTCACCTTGTTCTAATTCTATTCCTTTAGTTTCCATCTGTAGACGTTGTAAGTTATTCATATTAATCCCCTTTCAATGTATAGTGTATGCACTCTCAACTTCCTATAACCTATCTTATGTAAACTAGATATATCTCTTAAGCATTGATAACACTACATTCCTTACTTTCACGTTACTTACGTAGTATACAATAAATATACATTGTTGTTATATCAACGTTTATCACACTTTAATAAAAAATATATTTTATAAATAATGTATAAGATATGTATATTATTCTTTACTCTCCAATACAGATATACGTACCTCATGGTCAACTATAATCTTATTAGTATCTTCTACATCTTGTCTAACTTCTGTTAGATGTTGAGTAAGTTGTTGAGTAGTATTATCAAGGTTAGATAGAGTATTGTTTAGTTTACTCGTTGCTTTCCATACGGCTACAATTGCCACAATTATCGGAATAATCTGATTAAATAATGCTAATAATTCCATTTTTTTATACCTCTCTCTATTTATATAGGACAATTTCCCCACTCCTCATAGTATAACGGGCGAGAGATTTTTAACATATTATTTTAAACCTTCAAGCCTGTTATATCAACGTTTCCATTTAATTTTTATTACCTTATTTACTTAACATTTGTAATATTAAGTATACGCTTTATTATACGGATACTGTTTCATTTTCTACTACAGGAACAGGTACGTCTTGTAACCTTGTTAATTCTACTAACTTATCGTTTACATATGGGCTATTGTCAATAATAGTTTCAGTACTAATTGCACCCATATCATATTGAGTTTTCATATTATCTAAAATCTCTTTATGATTAGATGGAGTATTGTATACAAATTTAAACTCTAACGTTACTAATTGCTCATCAGTTATCTTAATACCTTTATAACCTAATAACTTAGCAACCTTTTCATATCTTTCAGTTAATCCATCCATGATGTAATTCTCTAATACACCCGCATTTGTATCTGCTAAACTAAACAGTAACTTAATAGATACTTCAGACAAGTTACTAATATCCGTTTTATTCATTGATACGGCTGGAGTTGAACTTACATCTAATAGAGTCTGATTTAACGTCTTATATACACTTTCAAACGTCTTATAATCCATTTCATTACTTACTAGTTTAAAGTCAGCACCATCATCTAAGTTAAAACCACCAGATACAACGTTTTGTGGAACAGTAGTTTCTAATTGTTGACCAATTGCTACAGGAATAGGATTCATAAACTTATAGAAAGATTCCGTATACTTACTTAGTAAATCTTCCATATTATCAAGAATATTAATATAATCCTTTAAATCACTACGTCCTTTATTAGATACTAAATCATCTTCTACTGTATAAACTACAGGTAAGCCACTTAAATTGGGGCTAGACTTTACTAATTGTAAACTACCAGATAAATCATTATACTCCTCAACTGCATTTTCACTATAAACAGTGTAATAATTCTTTCCATCAAATTGGTTAAATTCAATGAAACCAATCAATTCCTTAGTACGGTTATAAATTGGTGTACCAGATTCAGCGTCAATAATCTTAGAATCAATACGTCCCTTGTTATTAATAAATAGATATTCAGATACTTGACCATATTTAATCATATGATTTAAAATTTTTTCATTTTTATTATCGAATTTACCTAATTTATTTACCATATTTAATTGTTTTACTAACTCCACGTCACCTACAAGGTTAACAGGATTCTTTAGTAAATATTGAGTTTTAAAGTTAATGATAGTTTTCGCTAAATTAATCACAATTTTACGTGGCGAAACCAATTGACCATTATACATATAATTAGGATTATTAAGAATATCATGTTGACCATCTAAATACTCTTTATACTCTCTAGTTTCATGTATACGGTTATAGTTAATGAATTGAGCGATTTCATCTTTAAACCAAAACTTATTACCTTTATATTTGGATGCTATATATTCTTCCAATGTAGACATCTCATTCACTCCTTATTGTTTTATTGTACATACCATTTATTCGCTTTAATTCCTTGTATCGCCAAACTTGTACTAATTACTAAGTCATCATGGTGTACGTCACTAGAACCTCTTTTATTACCTAATTTACCGTTAATTTCAATGAACATTTGCATTTGTTGTAGCGTTGTTTTACAGTCAATACGTACATAGTTCAATTCGAATTGTTCTTTAAAGTCACTAATCATGATAGCCTTACTCTTTTCGGTGGTCATATAACCTATTTCTAATTTCTTTTTACCTTTTTGGTCGAATTGCTTCATTTTATACATATTTAAATAACCACGTTCTTTTCTTAAGCGTTCAATTACAGGTAATCCATAACTGTTACGCTCTACAGTAAGAAATGCATAGTTATAATAAATACCTAACGTATAGATAATATGAGCAAATTCATACACTGGTACACGATTATGATAGAAACTAAACATCTGTTCACCATCTTTATTGAGACATGTGATACTAGAGAAGTCTCCTCCTCCACCAGATGCAGTATCTACTCCAAAATAGTATTTAACTCCCTTTTTAGGCAATAAAAAAACATCCAATCCACGACCTACATATTTGTGCAAGTCAACTGGAATGAATGGAGTAACATCTTTCTTATCCATTGGTGTATTAGCATAACTTATACGATTTAATACTTTAGATTGGTCAAATACACTATTACCTGTACTGATAAACGATTCTAGCGCATTAGATGGATATTCTTGTTGGAATTGTTGTTCATTTTCCATATCGCTAATCTTGAACCGTCTCCACATTAATTGTTTTAAGTTAGCACCCTGTTCTAATAGCGCCAATTCCATATCGTCACAATCTTCTTTTGTTAATCGCTTTTTAAATACTGCCTTATGCCATTTTTCCGCTTCATCATAGTCATAAGCGAATTGTTTCTTATATAACTTGTGGTAGAAAGGAATGAAATATGATACATACTTAGATTGTCCTTTTAAACCTTGCATACTAATTCTGTAATGATGGTTACTAATACCATTTGAAGTAGATTCTATTGTTAATTGTGAGTTATTACCCTTTGCTAGTGACTGCTCTACAGATAATAGTTGTTTTTCTTGATTAGCATAGAAGGCAAATTCCGATAAATGTATGTATGTATAAGTAGAACCACGTCCAACATCTTTATGTCCCGCTACTACACTTCGAATACGAGAACCATTTTTAAAGAATAATTCATTACGGTTATCACGTCTTACCTCACTGAATACATCTGGATAATTTTCTCTAGGTAACATATCATTCATTTGTTTTAACTTCTCAAATAGCGCCATTGCACTATCATTTTTATACGATACAATTAGTATATTCTCATTTTCCTTTGTAATTGCTCTCCATAGTGCCTTTGCTAATACAAAAGTAGATATTCCACCCTGACGTGCTTTAAGAATATTAACAAAACGATTAGTTTTCATCAGTTCATCTATCTCTAGTTGCGCTTCATTCAATTCAAATTTAATTAAATCATTGTTGTTATCAGTTATTTTTATGAAGTTTTTGGAGAAAAGAGGGAATTCATTCATAACTTTTTGTAGTTTATCGTTCATTACAATTCTAACTCACTATATTTATCTTTTTCTTGCTCTTTTTCGTTGTTTTTTTGTGATAAAATAACACTTTTATTAAATTCCCTAGACTGCTTTTGAATATCCATAAGCAACTTAATAGACTTTTCATCACCTGTTAATGCTTTTTCTTTCACAATTGCATAAATATCCTCTAAATCCTTACCAGATTGAGATTCAATGTATACGTTAACTAGCGACAAATATTCAGCGCTCTTTTCCCATTTAACCATATGTGATAATGATTTAGAATTTATCTTTTTACACAATTCCTCCTCACTAGGTTTATCTTTAAACACAAATAAGTCATGTTTCCATAGAAAATACTCCTTCTTCTTCCATGACACATTATTCAATGCTTCATAAATACTCATATTTTAATCGTCTCCTTATTTTTCTCATAATAAAAAGAGAGTCAATTATCTGACTCCCTTAATTAACTCCACGGTAAACATTCATCCATGACAATTACATCATCATTTTTATCTGCATACTCATAGTTAGGTTTAAAGTTTTCTGATTCTTTAGTTATAATTTCATAATCATTACTATATTTTACTTCGATATTATTTAATTTAACTGTTCCTTCTACATCTAACCAATCATATTTGAGTGTATTCCACTCTATAGGCATCGTAAAGCCTTTTGATTCTCTTTTTGCTAGTAAAGTGCGTATTTCATTAATGGACGGTTTTAGAGCATTTACAGTCGATTTAAGACTATGTGTAGAATAATAGAAGTTATCAATCATGCTCAAGAAGTTAAATACTTTAAATTTATCAGAAAATGATAATAATTTATTACCTTTTAACTCTTTTACATTATCAATGGTCTTAGACCAATACAATTCATTAAAATCAAAATCAATATTATATGGTGTATTGTCAATTATTTCTATTGAAATAGACTTCCATATTTTATTTATACCCATTGTTTGCTTCAATTTCTCAATACTACTACTTAATTGTTTATTGTCAGATAAAGAATAAGAGTAATTAAATAGAGTGTATCCATGACTCTCTACGATAGACCTTAATTTAGAATTAAAATCATTATAAATATGTACATTTGAATTAATTATTTTATTATCAATCGTTTCACATGTATAAGTTTCTTTAGTTTTAATCTTATTTTCGTTTTCTAATAGTTTAATTGATACTTTAGCGTAAGACTTGTTACGGTTATTGATATACGATTTAAAGTGATTCATAATAAATTGAGTATCTTGCCCGAAATACATCTTACTAAATAAATCATTTACATTATTGTAATTAATATTAAAAGTATGTACTCCACTACAAAGACTACCCCATTTAGTAAAAGTATGATTGGATTCATTTACATTAAGTAATTGATTGAAGAAATATTTACTCATTTTAATGTGTGCATCATCTATACCATTAAATTTACGATTATCCTTTATTTCATCGGCTACGTCCTTAAGTCCAATTAATGTATAAGTAGGGTGTAATTCACCTTTCTTTTTACGTTGCTTAGTTACACTCTCACAAATACTATTAACTTTCTTCATGAATGAGTCGTAGCCTACATTTTTCTTAAGATAACCCTTTTCTATAAAGTGCTTGTTCTCTAGTTCCTTACCGTTATAACCGTATTTTACAGTTAATTCGATTAGTTCTTTTTCATTTAACGTTATTTCTCTCATAAGTAACTCTCCTTTTTTATTGTTTTAAAATTTACCCTAGAATTGTATGTATTATATAAAACATATTATATATATGAATATAGGGTAAATTTTATTATAATTTATTTTCCTTCTAATGTCAATCATTATATTCTCTAATTGGGTTTATGAAGGGGATTAGTCACATAATTAAAATTATGTTCCTTTGAGATAATCCCCCTCAAACTCCCCCAATCTCGAATATGATTTAAAAGGAAAAAGAAATATCAATGTCCATACGTTTTTTTACGCTAGTAAAAAATAAGGATGCAACAAACATACGCTAGTATGTGCGTTAGTATATCTTAATCTTTTTATCTTTTATATTTATCATGAGTTACCCCATGTTTTAATCAAATTCATTAATTCATCTGTACGCTCATACATAGTAAAAATACGATTATCCATGATTGAACGTGCTTTAATAATGTAACTGATACCGTTACTTTTAATGTACTTACTTAAGTTTACGTCATACACGTAATAAAATTTATTATCTGATTTCATAAATCATTCTCCTCTGATTTGTTTATATTTTGTATAAGATAGTTTTGATTGTCCTGTAAATGCACAACTAAACATCATGTTATCATGTGTAACGTCACCAATTAGAAATGGACAATCAGAATAATTAGTTTCTAATTTGGCTACTTGTTTAAATTGTTGTGTAGGTAGAATTAATTCATATCCTAATAACTTTTCAGCGTGTGACTTGTATGGTTCTTCATAAGTTAAATAACCATTATTAAACGTTAAATACTCATTCATACGCATACTTGATATTTCTTCTTTAGTGTATTTATTCATAATATTAATCAATTCGTCATAACCTAGTTGTCTTATGTAGTTATTATGAATACCTTGATATTTACTGTCATAATGTCCGTAATGACTTGAATCAATTGATAGTAAAAACATTTTCCCCTCATCAGTAGATGGTAATGGAATATCATACAATGACATAACCTGTAACAACGTTGAAAATGCACATTTTTGATGATAATTAATGGAAGTAATACCTAATACACTATTAATATTAGCGCTATTTGGATTCTTTTTACTCTTATTATCTCTTAATGTTACATGGTTATCATATGTATATCTATCACCTAAACACGCTAAATCCACCCCAATATGGTTTTTAATAGACGTATCAAGCATATAGATTCCATCTCTAGTTACATACATGTTTTGTTCATAACCGAATACTTGATTTAATATTGACATAGTTGCTAAACTATCTAAATCATCTGTACCGCTTAAGTAGTAACTTTCTTGTTTTTCTTTAGTCCATGATGGGAATTTATCTTTTAATTGTTTAATCATAATAATTAGACATAAATCTAATTACCTAAATCCTTGTGTATACCTCTTATCCTACTTTTCCATATAAATAAAGACTACGTAATAAATTAGTCAGTTGTAATTACGTTAACTAGTAATTACGTCATGGAAAATAGGAAACTAAATTTAATATCATTCACTCACTCTCTTTCTTATTCTCTTATTTTTTAATGATATAGTTTGAATATTTAGTTAATTTATTTGAGTCAAAGTTACGTTTACCTTTTTCAAAGTAAGATATATAAGCAATTGACACATTCATATGTTGCGATAGTTCTTTTAAAGTAATTCCTTTAGTACGTCTCATTAAATATAGTTCTGTTTTATTCACCTTATATTACCCATATAACAATATAAGAGGGGAAATTAATCCCCTCAATTGTCAATCCCTTATGCGAAAGTAATTACGCCTACTGCTTTTGGAGAACCAACTTTTAAAGAGTACTCACCAACAACTTGACCCTTAGTAGAGTCACCTGTTTTAGCAAGTGGTTCGAATGTTGCTTCACGTAAAGCAACTAAGTCTAAATATTCGATGTTAAATACTACTGCTTTATCTACTGGTACATGTTTAGATAATACTACGTTAACAATTCCGAAGTTAGTTTCGATAGCACGTACAACTAAACCAAAAGTAGTAGTTTTGTCAATGTAACGGTATTGAGATTCAAATTGAGCATCAATTGCTTGTTTTGCTTGAGCATTAACCATTACATATTGCTCACCATCAATTAAGTTGTTATTCCATAATTTTTCTAACGTAGAAACTAGTAATTGACCCGCATCATTTACACGACCTGTTACCGCATTGTTAGCGTCAGCGAATTCTATTAAACCAGACATTTTACGTACACCAGAAGTAGATGCATCGTCTTTTAAACCGTTGATAAGAGTTTTCTCTAAGTTGATTTTTAATTCTAATAGACGATTTTTAATTTCAGATGGGAATTCATCAATTTTCATTGCTTGAGCAGTACCAGAAATAGAAACTGCTTTCTTAAAGATTTGTAACATGTTGTTTAATTCACGACGTACAGACGCTTGGAATACAGTAGTTTCAGAACCTTCTGTAAATGAAATATCATCTGTAGTATCTAAAGTTTGTTCTCTCCATGAATGTACTACTGCCATTGCTTTTTCCACATTACCTTTAGAAAGTAATAGAGATGTTAACGGAGTAGATTGCACACCTAAAATTGCTAATTCTTGAGATAATGAAACTTGTTCCGCTGGAGTGAAGTAAGTAGTTGATTGAATTTGTGTCATAATAAGTTTTCCACCTTTTTTGTATGTTTTTTAGTTTTTAATATATAAAAAATCACCTACATTTGTAGATGATTAATTACTTAAATAATTTAGATAGTTTGTTACGAATAGCGGTATTAACGTCACCTGTTTCGATTGCTTTTGAGTAAGCATCTTGTTGGGCTTTATCAGTAGGAACATATGAATGTGCTACTAATACTTCATTGATACCTTGTTTTAAAATTGCTAATTGTTCCTGTTTGTCTTTAGCAGTAAACAACTTTTCAAAAGCAGTAAGATTTTCAGATTGTAATAACATCTTAAATGATGTTTCTTCTGCTTCTTTTGCCTTCTTTTGTAATTCTTCCATTAATACATTTTGTTCCGCAACTTGTTTTTCTAATTCTTCCATTTTCTTAGTTGTATCGTCAGTAATGTCAGTTACTTCTGTTGTTTCCTCATCAGATACTACATCCTCAATAACTGTTTCTACTGTTGATTCTACTTTTGTTTCTTCCATTTAATCATTCCCTTTCTTCTCTTAAATAAATTTAACCTTTTGTAATTGTCTTGCTAAAATTGGTTTATTATCTACTACACCGCTAAATTCGAATATAAAATCATGTTGTGGTGCGATGTAATCGTAATAATACCGACCATTATCAGTTTGTATATCAATAATAGTCTCTATTAATACTTGTTCTGTATCATAGACCTTAAGTTTAACGTCATTAGGTTGGACAGATTGACCATTAAAGTTACGAAACTCTACGACCAATCGAATAGTATCTTCACTAAACATTTACTCAACTCCTAACGTTGTTCTATTTTGAAGCGTAGTAATGCTTGTTGTACACGTCTTAGTTGTTAAATTAGTACAATGCTCTTGTGAGTACACATAAGCGTGTATAACCGCATTTTCAATTTGAGGGTATAATACTTCCACTGATACATTTAAACGCTTTAAATCTAATCCTATTAATCTTAAAACGTCTTTTTCTGTTTGCTTATCTATTAGGATGTCACCCAATATAACAGTACCTTCTGCATTTACGTTATTCACTTTTGAAACTGTTACATCTAAGTTGAACGGAATAACTTCAATATCACGTATAGTGTTATAAGCCTTTTCTGATAGCGTAGAAACGTTTCTAAACTCAACAGGATTAAATACACCTGTTTTATTCTTAAAGCCATTATAGGCAACGATAACAGGCTTAAATGCTACATCTACTTCTACAGATACTTCTTTGTAATCTTTAGGTGTAAATGCTTTAAGTTGAGGTACACTATTTGGGGATTGAGTCCAATAGTTAGTATCTAATGTGAGGGGATTTAAAATAGTAGTATCATTTACAAATGAAACATTGTTCTGGAATTGGTTAGGAAACTTAGATGTATTACCATATACATTTTTGAATGTATAACTGTTGTTAGTAGTAGCACCGTAAATAGTACCTACTATATAATTGAATGAATTTCTATTCTCATAAGAGTTAACAGATACAATGTCGTGGATGAAGTCATTAGTGTTGTTGGCATCTGTATTTAATTGAGCGAATACTCCACCTAAATTTGGTGTAGTAGAGTTAGTTGAATTAATAAATACCATGTCAATATCAGTGTTTAGGTTAGATACTTTACCGCGCTCTTGAGTTGCGATTAATTGACCACATAAACCACCGATACGACCAATAGTACAATCATTAACAGTAATAGAACCTGTAATCTTGACGTTATCGACTTTACCTATAATTGTACCCGCAAATAATCCACCACTTACGATGGTAATACCTTGTACATATAAATTGATATTTTCTATGTTTAAATTTGAAATACTAGAACCTATGTATAAGTAACCAAACAAACCTATACTTGTATTTGACGCACCTTGTTGTAAATTAATATTCTTAATTGTGTACCCTTTACCATCAAACTTCCATTCACCACGTTCTCCAACAGTAGGAGAGGATAATGGCAACATGTTTGCATTATTAAAGTCTAAATCGTTACCTAATTCAAAGTAAGCAGTACGATTCACCCTTAAACGCTCAAAATCATCAACGGTTTGAATTATAAAAGGATTGGATTGAGTACCGTTACCTAGCATTAGTTAACCCCCTTAATTCATTGGTACTTGCACTTTAATTGTGATAGTAATTGTGTCTTGTACTGCTTCAAATGTAAAATTACTAAATGTTACTGTAGCAATAGGAGTAGCATCAGACATATCTTCATGTAGATTAGCACCATTAATCGTAGTACCTGTAAAAGTACCACCTGTATTTTCTAGTACTACTTTGTATTGAATCTCATTTCCTACAACTGTAATATCATTTGTTAAAACTCTAGTTACTTCTGTAGCATCATTTACAATACTAATGTGCTTAAATGTATTTTTAATATAATCACGTACCTTGTCGTAACCATGTTGAGTAAATTGTGTCATTCATAACACTCCTTATATTTTATTGTTAAATTTTAAACATATTATTGAAATGAAAAGAGGGGCTAACGATGGCAACGCTAACCCTTCTATGTATTTTGTTAGCCTTACATACTAACAAAAGAGGAATAAAAATATAAAAACACCCAATTGGCATGTTTGGGTGCTTTATCTATTTCTATTTAATTTTATTGTCAAATTTTAAACATATTTATCCTTGTCGCCTTTAGACACCATCAATTGCCCTTGATGTTCATTAAGAATAAGTCAGTATTTAACTGGGAATATGGACGTTTAATTTAATTTACCAAATAAATCCAATTAAATTCTACTACAGTATCTAAAGGATTAAAGGTTTAACTTTTTCTACCGTTTTCATCGTCTCCCTTGTAGACCTTTATCTAAATCAGCCTATAAACGTTGATATATCAACGATATTTTTAAATCTTATTTATTCTACAACATCTAATCATTGATATATCAACAAATTAAAAATTCTAAAAGCGTTACATTATTTAGTTGTCTCCCTTGATGTTAATTATCTTTTTCATTGATTGTTAACCGTTTGAAGCGATAAAATGGATTAATGTTAGAAAAAAGACTTATAAAATTCACTACTCGCTCTAGTGATTTATTACTTTCTAAAGCGGTAGTTTATTTATTTTCACACCTTCTTATTTTTAAGTCTGAAAAAATACAAAAGAATTTCACTAGAGACTCTAGTGAATTATAACTTTCTATACTATGACCCTTCATACTGTCTCCTTTAGACGCTATCCATTTCCCTTGATAATAATTAACGTTATTTGATTAGTTACTTTACAGAATCAATTGAACTTAATTTACATTTTAAATATCAAAAAATAAGAGAATCTCGCGAACACTTGGTATGACTGGTCAAAATAACTTTTAGAACCGTCTTATTTTTTAAATAATACTGTCTATTTCTTATTTTGCTCCGTATTATCACCTTTATTAAAGTAATACGCAAATACCATAGTAAGTATTACAATTACATTTTGTACGTCTAACATTCCTGTAATAGACATGTAGGCAAATACAATAGCAAATAATATAGTTACAATCTTTCTAACTTCTATTAATTGTAGTAGTTTACTCATTTATTTCTCTCCAATCCTAAAATAATACTTGACAAACGAACCCACTTTTACACCAGAATAGGAACATGTATTAGGAAATTGGCGCATAGTTGTAACCTACTATTTCAAAACTAAATTAATAGTACTGAAATAACAAGTTACTACACATACACCGTCATAGTTATGATTGAGGTTTCTCGTATGCCTTGTTTTAGTAGGAATCTTTCGACTCTTGTAATCTCTTAATAGTACAGTCCATTAAGTGCGAAATGCATGATTACAATAACCCTATCCGTAGATAGCCTGTACTCCTTACCTAGCCTTTATATTGGTCGCTCTCACCATTCAGACACTACGAAACAAGGAACGTATTTGATGTGTCCTAAACCTTTGTTTGCAATGGGAAGGTTATAACCTGTCAAGTTTATTTTTAATTGGTGTTACTAGGTTTCCACCAACGAGTCATCTAAAAAAGACAATAGGAAACTAGACCTTTGACATTCTAATTTTTTTCAAGTAGAATAAAAGGCATATAATGACTCTATTTAGTTGTAATGGTTGACACTAAAGAGTATTGAGGGAAAGCATTGTGAGTGCTAACCCTCTTTTTTGTTGTCTAAATTAAAAATCAAAACTATTTAATGGATTATGTTTGTCATTTTCCTGTTTTAACTCGCTACCCCACAAATTCACATAACGCATAGTTGTAGTAATGTTTTCATGTCGCATTAGTTTCTGTATAGCGAATGCAGAAGTACCACTCATGACTAAACGGTGACAATAGGAATGTCTAAAAGTGTGGGGTGATACTCGAATGTTCTTAAAATTCATCTTCATTTTTAATTCTCTAAATACGTAGTCAATCGTATTGATTGTGAACGGTATATTCTTATGAGTGACAAATACATGATTAGTTTCATCTTTAAAGGCATTATTTGAGAAAGCCTTAAATGCTAATAATTCTTTTGTTAACTTGTCCGTTAAAAATACCGTCTCATATTTACGATTCTTACCGTACACGTTAAGTGTCTGATTATTAAAGTCTACATCGTCCCACTTCAACATAATTAACTCTTTCCTACGAATACCTGTCCCTAGTAACACTAAGATGATTAAGTAATTACGGTAACTACTATAGGATTGATGTTTCTTCTTTTGACCACGATAGAAAGCCAACATTTGATTAATCTGATTGTCTGTAAACGTATCTATCTTAACGTCTACTTTCTGCATCTTAAGTTTCCTAGTAACGTTTTCCTTTACGATTCCTTCTTCTAATAGATAATTAAAAAAGGCTTTAGTACGTAGAATAATTGTGTTAATTGTATTGGGTTTCTTATTCTGTTGTTGACATATCATCAGATAGTTTTTAAAGTGGTTGTGCGTTACTTCCTCAACATTAATTACACCTTCATTAATGCAATAATCAATAAACGGTTTAACCATGTACTTGTAACTATTAATATTTGCTTGAGTCGTGTTGTTAAATTTCCTATCTGCTATGAAATCATCAAATGCAAACTTTAAGAGCATAAAAAATACACCTCTCATCATCTAAATTCATAGATAACAAGAAGTGTACTATTAATAATATATAATCTGTAAACTAGTTATAATCTTATCAAGTGTCTCAAACCGTTGGTATATCTACGTTTGTAAAATACTTGTATGCGTTTCTCGTGATAAGACTATTTAATTGTTATTCATCGTAACATGAATAGGTGAATTTTGCAATAATTCTAAAAACAAGATTTTAAGATTGTGCCCACGATGTTTTTTCATGTTCGTGTACAATCGCTTCTAGCTGTTCGTCCCATATATTTGTTAACGTATTATAGACGCGAACAAAATGAAGTTGCTGTTTTTGATTATATAAAATAAAGCAGAGAATCGGAATGTCATTTATTTGTATCGATTCTGTTGATGCAATACTCGTAATAAATGTTGGAATTTCTTGTTCATCGCTTTCTTCGCCTATTAATCGTTGGAGCTTTTCGATAAGCAAGGATTCTTCTATGCCTTCAATTTCTTCTAATTCTATATATGGAAATTCTTCAGGAAATTCCTCTAGCTCCGTGAATGCTTCAATATCCCCTTCTAACACAGCTTGATGAAGTGGGCTAAATTGTAAAAAGTTTGATGTAAGCTCTAATTCCTCTTCAAAAATGCCTGCTAGTAATTGATCTTCTCCTTTTGATGTTAACGAATAATAGTCCCCTTTTTCAATCATTCCTAAGCGAATCATCTTATTCGTTAAATCGTGAATAAATAACGGTTCGACTAGCAAAATATCTGCTAATAGCTCGGCATTTTTAAGCTTTGCACGCTGAAAGGAGAGCAGCATCATTTTCATTAATATATCCATCGCACTTCGCATGATCGGATGGTAGCTCACTTCAATTGTATGAATCGGGATGGAAAAGTGCATGCATTTTTTAAGCTCGATATTTTGGTCTTGTTGAAGCTCTTTTAAAAGTCGTTGTTGTAAGCTTTGTAAATCCATACGTTCCCCCTTACACGATTTCCGCAATATAGCCATTTTGAGATTTTACTGTATTCAGCACATGCTGGTACATTGTTTTTGTTTGTACATTTTTTGGGCGTTTTGTAAACATATCAGTACTGCCAATGAGTATTAATAATTCCCGGGCTCGAGAAAGCGCAACATTTAAACGGCGATAATCTTTGGCAAAACCAATTTCCCCACGCTCATTGTCATGATTACGTACCATACTTACAATAATAACGTCCATCTCCATTCCTTGGAATTTATCGACAGAGCCTGTTCGAATGTGTAAGTGTGGGACAGATATTTCTTGTTCAATCATTCGATTAATACGCTTCACCTGTTCTGCATAGAACGAAATGACACCGACCGATTTTAAACTACTTTCATCAAGAAGCCCTTGTTCTTTTGCACGGAATGCCGCTTCATTTAGTTCGATAAGTTGCTGTTTAATTTGCTCAAGCTCAGCCGTATTGAATAAGCTCGATCCTTCCTTCATCCGCTCCTCGAAAAATTCCCGGGTATTCGGAATATCCAGCCACATTAAATGGTGTTTCCGTGTAATTTTGGATGTTTCCAAATAGTGATCACGCAGTGTATTCGAATCTTCTAAGCCACATTGCAACCGTTCTGTTTCGTTTTCATAGAAAGGTTGGATTGTTGCCATAATGTTTTCGTGCATACGGTACTGTAATGCAAGCATCGTTTTATTTTGAGCTGGTAAATTTTTATATAGGCGTTCGAATAAAGACTCTTCTAGTAGCTTTTCTAATTCTCGCTTCTGTTCAAATGTTGTGCTTTCTTTCACTACTTGCTCAAGCGTTTCTTCAAAGGTTGCATCTCCGACAAGTGGTGGCAGCTGGTGATGATCTCCTACTAAAATAATTTTGGCACCTTTAAGCATCGGTAAAAGTAACTCAGGTGGTGTCGCCTTCGACACTTCGTCTATAATAACGACATCAAAGGTTGGATAGTTGTCCATAAACTCTTTATTCGCAGATGCAACACAAGTTGTCCCAATCACATTTGCATGCTTTACATATAGCTTACGGATTTCATCTAAGTCATGTTCATTCGCTTCAGCTAATAAACCGTGCCACTCGTTTTGAAGTTCCTGTGTGACGGGAAGAAGCTCAATTTTTACTTGAAGCGCAGTAATTTGCTCATTCCAAGCCTCAATGTGTTTTGTTACTTCAATAATGGCAGCTTCTGGATTTAGCTTTGTTAGTTGTTCGAGTTCAGCACGACGTTTTTCAAGCTGTACGCCCTGTGCATTAATTTCTTTGAAAAGGGTCGATTTTTCAACGATAGTTGCTTGTCCTAATGTCATTTGCTCGGCTAATACTGCAAATTCCTCTGATTTTTGCTTGAGTTGTTGTTCTAATTTTTCACGATTTTGTAATTGTGTTTCGACCTGGATTTGTTGTAATTCATTTGTTGCAATTTGTTGTTGTAGCTCTTCGATCGTATGCTCAATTTGTAAGTCGTCATTTACAACAGCCTTTATTGCTTTTTGCTGCTGTTCTATCGTATTAATTTCTTGCTTTAACTGATCCAGTTGCTGAGCTTTTTCACTATTTTGTTCTTTAAACTGAGTCAATATTTCTTCTTTTAATTTTTCAAAAATAAGGACCGTTTCACGAATCGAATCCATATATTTTTCATTTAATTGCTCAATGTACTGCATACGTAGATGTATGCCTTGGATTGAACGCGTACCGTTTTGTACATTCACTTTACGATCTCGGAAGGCCATACTTAATTTCGTTAAAAAGTTTTGAACCTCATCAAGAGAATAGTTATGATTCATCGGTAATTGCTCAGGTTTTACATGAATACCAAGCGCTGTTTCACTGTATTTTAGCGCTTTTTCTAATCGTTCACGCACGTCTTTAATTGGCTTATATTGCTCCATCTGTGGTTGAATACGATCTAGTGCTGTAAGTAAACGATCCATCGCATAATTACGGCGAATATCATACTGTGCCATAAATTGTTCAATTTCATAAACCTTTTTTAATGAGACAATTTTTTCAGTCAAATGCGTATATTCGGATGATTCCTGTAGTCGGCTCATTTTAAGTGAAGCTGCTTGTAAGCGACTTTCCACTTGCTTCATTTCCGCCCGGTTCTTACTTTCCTGAATAAGTTGCTGTAACGTTAGTAATTGTTCTTGAAGTTGTTTTTTTTCAGTTAATAGCGTCTGTGTAGTATCAATTGTTGCTAATTGCTGTTCAAAGGTTTCAATAGCGCCTTTTACTGTATCGTAAGTGTTTGTTAACTTATTAAGGGTACGCTCATTTTCCTCAAGCTCTTTTTTACATGCTGTCAGTTCCTTTTTGAGTGTCTGAATCTTGTCTACTAATACATGAAGCTCGGCCTTTGCTGCTTCCTTTTGTTCAATTTGCTGTTCAAGCTGTTTTTTTTGTTCGTTTAAAGCTTCAATCTCCTTTTGTGCAGAGGCAATTTCCTCGTTTAACAATGCTTCTTTTTGCGCGTGTAAGGAAATTTCATGGCCAATGGCATCATACGTTTGCTTTTGCCAATATGAAGCGACATTTTCTTCGATGAATTTTTTGCCTTCTTCTTCAATGCTTTCTGTACGACCATAGCGTAATATTCGAATATCTTTATTTGATAATAAACGGCTTAGTGCATTATCTACTGCTAAATTGGATTGCGAAGCCACAAGTGTTTTAAGACCTGCTTTTGCATTTTGGTAGCAAATTTCTGAAATTACCGTTGTTTTCCCTGTCCCAGGGGGCCCTTGAATAACGTATAAATCCTCAGCATTCATTGCGCCTTGTACGGCCTGCTGCTGATAGGGATTAAGTCGATTGTGAAAATCGATTGACAGGTGATTTTTCCGTTCTGCAATTACTGGTTTATCTTCAAATAAAATTGTTTCTAAATTTGTGTTTGCAGCTAATCCTTCCTTTAAACGTTCAAAGCCCTTTAGCAATCGCTTTAATTGGGATTTCGTTGCTGCATTTGAAAATTCTACATCTTCGGACTGGAATTGTAGCTCATTTTTGCGTGCTAATCGGCTATAAAATGGCTTTAATGCAATGTCAACTGTGCTTTCATTTCGGCGCACTTTTACAACATCACCAATTTCTTGTACATAGCCATGTAATCTTGCACTTAATCCTTCAAGTTGCTTCCATTGCTTATTTTCAACATTCGAAAGTCGCATCGTCATATGAGTAAAATCGCTATCGTATGTAACCGTTGTATAGCGTGCGTGAATATCATCAATATCAGCATTTTTATTGAGTACTTTTAAGTAACCCTCCCAGCTTGAAATACGTTTGTTTACGTAATCAAAGCGTTCTTGGGCAATCGGTAAATCTTCTATCATTTGTATAAACTGTTCCTGATACGTATGTCCACTTATGCGTGAAGGGACAAAATGTATACGCATCATCGCACGTCGGTTTGTTTTTACAGGTGTTCCTTTGCCACGTGTTCGGAAGCTTTTTGCTACTAGTCCATTTTTTTTATCAAATACACAGTCCATAATGACAACGCGCTCATCGAATTTTGCTTTCAGCTTCGTATTCTTGTCATTATCGAAATAAAGCGTTACATGCATTTGCTCCTCTTCTAATGAAACCTTTTCAATGGCCACAAAGAAATATTGCTGTAATTTAAAAAAGGCGTGTTCATCTGAAACATGCTCTTTTAATGCTTCACGCGCGGTATTTGTAAGTAATATGTGACAACGCGTTTGCGCTAGTGCAGCTGTTTTGATTGCCATGAACACACCTCCAATTCTTTTTAGTCATAAATTTTATTATATCAATAAAAGGTGATGCATTAAAGAAAAAATGCTAGGTAAACGTTGTTGTTTATTCGTTTACCTAGCATTCTTAGAAATTTCACTATTGAATTTTTGCAACCTCTATATATTTTGCATCCCACTCAGGATTGATTTTTTTCAATGCTACTGGACGGAAATTTTCCTTTTTCACTAAAATATGCTGTGATGTTGCTGTTACTGCAACTGTACCGTCCTCATGTAAAATTTCATAGCCATATGTAGTGCGGAGCTTCGTATGCTCCTCAATCCACGTACGTACGGTTGCTGTTTGCCCGTAACGCATAGCGGCTTTGTATTGTATTGAGAAATCCATTACTGGCGATAAATATCCATCTTCCTCAAGCTTAGCATAGTTAAATCCTAAATCCTGAACGATTTTTGTGCGTCCAATATCACACCATACTAAATAGTTAGCATGATACACAACACCCATTTGGTCTGTTTCTGCATAACGAATTTCAACTGTTGTTTCTGAAATAAACATCATCTTCACCTCTAGTATAGTATAGCGCTAAAATAATCGAGGTGTAATGTCTTTTATTAAATATATTGAGTATACAAGCCTTTTTGTGTATCAAACCATAGTAATTGACCATGCTTTTTCTTTGGAATGTGTACTTGCAATGCCCATTCTGGAAATTGCTTTACGAGCTGGATTTGATCGCCAGTTGCAAAGGCAACAAACGAAATGTAATGGTCCTTTGTCATTGGATGTTGACTTGAAATGTACCATTGTTTATCAATTTCCTCGACGTTTAGCTGTTCTTCTTCCATCGCCTTTTTTGCTTCAAGTGGTTCTAGCTTACGACCACAACATGACATAATAAAACTCCCTGTTGATAGCCCGATATTTAAGCAGCTCGGACATACATAATACGTTGATTTTTTCATATTGCCTCCTACAAATGCATTCTCTACAATTTCGCCATCCAAAATGTTTTCAATATTGACTCCAAGGTGGTTTGAAAGCTGAGCTAATAATGTAATATCAGGGCACCCAATTCCACGCTCCCATTTTGAAATAGTCCGATCTGATAAACACATTTGATCGGCTAATTGCTTTTGAGTTAATCCTTTTTCTTTTCTTAATTGAGAAATCAGCTGGCCTATTTTTTCACTATCCATTTTCTCGCCTCCTACTCTTGTTTAAGAGTAAAATGAAAAAGCACTATTTACAACAAACGCTTCGTAGAGTTTAAAAGAAAAACGCTTAGTAATTTTCCTCTAAGCGTTTCTCAACAGCTATTTATTTTTATGATTCATACAGACATTTTTGACTAAGGTACAACGATCGTTAAGAGTGACAAATTACTATTCCGCGATCAAAAGCGTTCCATAGTAAGATCCGTATTAACCGCAACGGCAGCTTTATTTCCTTTCGCAGCAGAAATTAGTAATGAAGTTGGTCTAGACTTTTCTGTTTCCCCCGCAATGTAAATATTTTTCTGTGTCGTTCTACCGACACCATCTGTAATCACCTTTCCGTTTTCTTTAACTTCACATCCTAGTTTTTCTGCAAAGTGATTGGGGCGATAAAAAGATGGTGCAACAAACCCACATGATCTATGAAGTATTTCTCCTGTCACAAATTCAATTTTTTGAAGGAGCCCATCATACCCGATCAACGCCTTTATTGCCTCTGATTTTATTTGGATATTCCGTTTTTGTAACTCTGCAATGCCTTCTTTCGATAATTGAATGCCATTTGTTAAAACGACAATATCCTGCGACCAGTTATAAACTAATTTTGTCAAATGCAGTACATGCTCTTCTTTTTCTGCTATGACAACTAACGGTTTATCTCTTTGTTCCCAGCCATCACAATATGGGCAACTAAATAGGCTTTTACCGTAATAATTTCTTATAGTTGGTATCGAAAAAATCTCTTGAATACCTGTGGCTAATAGTATCTTTTCTGTAATATATTCCTGACCATTTGGCGTTTTGACAATAAACCTATCCTGATCTTTAACCTTGATTATTTCAGTAATTGTTGTATTAAAATAGGATACCGAAGGATAATTCTTTAATTCTTTTAACCCTAATTCTTTAAATTGTTGGGGATTTATCCCATCGCGAGTGAGAAATCCATGTGATTCCTGTGTCACTCTATTTCGATTTGTTCCATCGTCAAATAATGCAATTTTTCTCCTAGCTCTCCCTAAAGTTAAACTAGCACTTAGCCCAGATGGACCTCCACCTATTACGGTGCAATCAAAAACTTTCATTTTTTACCACCTTATTCATTTCTTTTACTGTTTTAACAGTAACAAACTCCTTATACCCGAAATCATGAGAATCTATATACATGGATCTAAATCGTTCAAATAAACAAGCTTTTTTTGAACCTGCTTTCTATTTTTAACTAGACATCGAGATCCTATTCAGTAGTGGTTCCACCACAAAATAAATGTTTTTGGATAAGCCATCATACATTGATAGGCAAGGTGTTCATATTTTTTTAATGAAAAACAAAAAAGAGCATTAATCCTTTTATTGGATTAACGCATCATTTGCATATGAAATTCAATAGTTAAAAATAGTAAAAAACTATACTCGAATTTTATATTTATGTAAATCATTTATTATCCAATCAACTGCAGTTACAAGATTCTCTGCAATATAGTCTGGTTGAACGTCTTGCCATTCATGGCGAAATCTAGTTAGTGAACCTTTTCCCCAACCTGTTTTTACTAATACCTTTTTTGCTCCTGCTTTGTATGCAGCTAGCATATCCGAGCTACCCGTATCACCAACAACATAACATTCTTCAAGTTTTAAATTATGCATTTCTCTAGCTTTTAACAATAATCCGATATTCGGCTTTTGGCATTCACATCTATCATCAGGACTATGTGGACAGTAGTAAATCTCGTCTAGAAAAGCGGAATGCTTTGCTAATTCTTTCTGCATCATTTTAAAGCCCTTTAATAAATCAGCTTCAGTAAAATAGCCTCTACCTACTCTAGTTTGGTTTGTAAAAAGAAATACTTTTACTCCAATTTCGTTAAGTGATTTAATAGCTGCGGGTGCAAAGTTATACAACGAAAAATCAAATGGATGAATTCCTCCACCAGTACCCCCAATGGTTCCATCCCTATCTATAAACACAGCTCTCATCCTACATCATCGCCCCTATCCTCCTAAGGTCTATTTTAAATTTATTGTAACAAAACAAATGGAATAACTATACAAATTTTACCATAAACAAAAAGCCTGCAGGAAATGAATCCTACAGGCCGTTTACTTAATAATTAGTTGTCTTTTACATCTTTACGATTTTTCTTCAGCATTTTCGATAATACTTCATAGACAATCGGAACGACAATTAATGTTAATAATGTAGAAGATAATAACCCACCGATTACTGTGATTGCTAGGTCTTGAGAGATCAGACCGCCACCAGCACCACCGAAAGCCATTGGCATCATTGCACCAATTGTTGCGATGGCTGTCATTAAGATTGGGCGTAATCGTGTAGCCCCAGCTTCTAATATCGCCTCACGCATGTTCATACCATCGTGTTCCATATGGATAATCCGGTCGACGAGTACAATCGCATTCGTAACGACAATACCTATTAACATGAGTAAGCCCATCATAACGGATACAGAAATTGTTTGACCCGTTGCCCATAATCCAACCCATGAACCGATTACTGCGAATGGTAATGAGAATAGGATGGCAAATGGTGCTAAACCTTCACCGAATGTTACAACTAAGATGAAGTATACAATGGCAATTGCAGCTAACATAGCTACACCAAGTTGTGTGAATGTTTCAGCCATATCTGCGGCAACACCGCCAACACCAGTTGATACACCTTTTGGTAAATCGATATCAGCAATTTTTTCGTCCGCTGTTGTAGTAGCTTTAGAAATATCTTTGTCAGTAATTGCAGCAGTTACTGTTGCAAAGTACTCACCTTTTTGACGAGATAATGAATTTAATGTCGTACCTTCCTCAACCTCTACTAAATCAGCAATTTTCATTGCTTGACCCGTAGCAGTTTGAATTGGCGTTTCAAGTAACTCATCAATTGTTGCTGCGCTTGTTCTTGCATCGCGTTGAACTACAACTTCAATGTCATTGCCATCGCTTTCAACTTTTGTTAATACTTCTTTCGTAGTATCTGATTGTAAAGCCATTAAAATTTGTGCAGTAGTTAAACCGTATTGTAATACATTTTGTTGTTCAACAATTAAGCGGTGCTCTACATATGGGTTAGATGCGTTTGATTCAACATCTTCTAAACCTTTCACATCCTTTAATGCTGATTCTACTTGTGCTACGGCTTCACGTAAATCATCTAAGTCTTCACCGTATAATGTGTAGCTTACTTCATTTGAAGACATACCCATTGAGAAGTCTTGTGATTTCCACTCGCCTGATTGACCGATATTAAACACATAATCTAGTACTTCTTCTTTTGCTTCTGAGAAGTTATCCATTTCTGGATCAAAGATTAAGTACATTAAACCGCCACCAGCACCGCCACCCATCATCATTGCTGACGGATCTGACGAAGCTTCAGTCGTCACTGATAATTGAATAATATCAATATCGTCACGTTTCATTAATTCTTTTTCAACAACTTCGATGTTTGCTAATGTGTCATCAATTAACTCGCCTGTTTCAGGTGTATATGTTAAATACATTACTTTTTCTTCTTGAGAACCCATGAAGCTGAAGCCAATTAATGGCGTTAACGCTAATGAACCAACAAGCATAAGAACGGCTATAATTGACGTAATCCACTTATGATTTAAACATTTTTCTAAGAAGTTGCGATACAGAATCGCTAATTTACCAACTTCTTTATGCTGACTTGCTGACTTTTCACCGTAAATTTTCTTACGGAATAAGAAGTGAGAAAGTGCAGGTACGATTGTAATCGCAACGATTAATGATGCAATTAATGCAAATGACATTGTTAAGGCGAATGGTAAGAATAACTCGCCAACCATACCACCAACAAAGATTAACGGTGCGAATACCGCGATTGTTACTAATGTAGAAGATAAAATTGGCTTGAACATTTCAATCGTTGCTTCACGAATTAATGCACGACCTTGTAATTTTTCTTCTTTTAAATGCATACGACGGTAAATGTTTTCGACTACTACGATCGAGTCGTCAATAACACGACCAATGGCAACCGTAATGGCACCTAGTGTCATAATATTTAACGTAATATCCATCCAGTTTAATAATAGCAATGCCATGAAGATTGAAACCGGAATTGATATGATCGAAATAATTGTTGATTTAAAGTCACGTAGGAATAAAAGGATAATTAAAATCGCAATTAATCCACCGAATACCGCTTTTTCAATCATAGTAAACACTGAATCTTCAATTGGTTTACCTTGGTCAAGAGAAATATCGATTGCAAGACCATCGATTGCCTTCTCTTCTTCTTTAATTAAATCCTTTACAGCG
The DNA here is from genome assembly GCF_038005985.1 of Solibacillus sp. FSL R7-0682. Lineage (NCBI taxonomy): Bacteria > Bacillati > Bacillota > Bacilli > Caryophanales > Caryophanaceae > Solibacillus > Solibacillus sp. FSL R7-0682. The sequence continues at coordinate 2,121,606 of NZ_JBBOUI010000001.1, read as the reverse complement.
TTTACGACTGTAACTGTGTTTGCATCTTGCCCTTTTACGACTTGAATTGAAATCGAGTCTTCACCATTGGTACGTGAAACAGATTGAACTTTACCCACTTTTTCAATTTTAGCAATATCACTTAATTTCACGAATGGTGTTGGATTTTCTGCGGATGGAGTAACAGGAATTAACATTTCCTTCAAGTCATCCATCGTTTTGAACTTGCCATCTATAGCTACGGCTTGCTCTCCATCTTCGAACTCATATAATCCTAGTGAAACGGCTAGGTCACTAGCTTGAATCATTTGCTTCACTGAATCTTCAGTCAATCCAAGTGATTCCATTTTAGCTGTATCATATGTAAATGATACTTCCTCGATATGTTGCCCTGTAATTGTTGCAGATGCAACACCATCAATTTTATTTAATTTTGGAAGGATTAGATCTTCAACAGTTGACGTTAATTCAACGATATCCTCCTCTGTACTACTAATCGATAGTGCGATAACAGGCATCATGTTCATGCTTATCGCCATTACTGACGGTTCTTGAACACCTTCAGGAACTACCACATTATCTAATGCTGCTTCTAGATCTCTCTTTTTCTCATCCATATCTACGCCATATTCATATTCCACTTGAACTTGTGAAACATTTGATGACGAAGTTGAATATACGGCCTTAACATCTTCTAGGCTTTCCAATGCCTTTTCGTATGGTACGGAAACGTCATTCATTACTTGTTCCGGTGTAGCTCCAGGATACACACCCATCACGATAAGGAAAGGAATAGAGATGTCAGGAATAGATTCCATTTTCATACGTGATGCCGAATAAATACCAGAAAACGTAATGATTATCGTTAATAACCATACCGCTAACTTATTTTTCAACACGAAATTCACTAAACCGTTCACGCTTTCACCTTACCTTTCTTGACTATATTTAATCACCATTCTATAATAATGACTACTCGGTCACGTGTCAAACGAAAGGAGCACCTAATTATTATGACAAAAAAACAATTGATCATTGATTCTGCTGTCCAATTGTTTTCGGAAAGAGGAATCGAGGCGACTTCTGTACAGCAAATTACAGACCATTGTGGTATTTCAAAAGGTGCATTTTATTTATCTTTTAAATCAAAAGAAGAATTAGTTACATCAGTTATTGAACATTTTATGAACAATATAATTATGAAAGTTGACCAAGCAGTCAATGCAACTCCTAACAAGGAGGACAAGTTGCTGACTTACTACGTTCAAACCTTTACAATTTTGTCGGAATATACAAGTTTTGCGGAAATTTTAATGAAGGAAAAGATGGCAGCTATAAGTGATGATTTAATTGAAAAGCTTCATTTTTTTGTTGCTCTGTCGAATGAAAATCTTATTAAAATCCTTTTTGATGTGTATGGTGATCAAATAAAAGGAAAGCAATTTGATTTAGTAATGATTATTAATGGAATGATACAAGGTTATTTATCGTGGATTTTTGAGGTTAGACACCCTTTTGATATTGTGAAATTATCACAATCTTTAGTTGAAAAGACGGATCTTATCGCAACAAAGAGTCAGCTCATTTTTCTCGAAGAATCAGCATTTATATTCACTAAGTACGAACAAAAACCTTTACAAGAGTATGTAGATGAATTACAGAGCATGCTTGATGAAACAAATGGCACCATTGAAAAAGAGTCGCTTTTATTATTAATTGAGGAATTAAAGTTAGTAGAACCACGAACAGCCATTATTCTAGGTCTTTTATCAAATTTAAATAATAACGAAAAATTCGATTGGATCAAGTTCTTAATTCGAAAGCAATTGAGTACTAAAAAAGTAACTAAATGATTTCAAATTTAAAGGCTCGCTATGCTAATGGAGGATTGAAGTGCACCCAAAAGCGTAGCGAGCCTTTCTTTATTTATCCCTTCGTTCTGGATTACTTATTCGGATTTAGGAAGTCCAGTATTTCTTTAATAACCTTTTTTGGATCCTCAATCATACCTAAATGTCCAGTATTTGTTGAGACTTTTATAACATTACTATTGGATGTTTCAATTGGTGTGACTGCTTTATCTTGTTCACCTTCAATTACTAAAATGGGCGTAGAAGTTTGATCTACTAGGTCACGTTGATTAGGGCGTGACTTCATTGCTCCAAGTGCAGCTATTAATCCTTCCTTCTTTGCTTCATAGGCAACATCCTTTGCAAACAGAATATCTTCCGTTTTTGCGTCAGGTGCTAGAAAGTTATGAATGACACCATCGACAAAAGAACCGACACTTGTATCCTGAATTTCTTCTTGCTGTCTCGTTCTTTTTATAATGGCTTCTGCTGTATCAGGTGCATCAGATGAATAAAGTAAAACAGCCTTCTCAATTTGGCTATATTGCTTTTCAATCGCAGCAAGTGTAATATAGCCTCCCATCGAATGACCGACCCAATAGGCCTTTTCTACACCTTCTTTTAATAATACATCAACAACTTCTTCCGCATAGCGGTACATCGTGTAATCACCATCTTCAATGTCGCTACTGCCGTGACCTGGTAAATCTACAGCAATGACATCAAAATGCTTTTGTAGTGGTTCCATGATTTTATCGAAAATAGAAATCCCACCTAAAAAACCATGGATTAATACTAATACTTGACCTGAGCCTTTTCGCGTGTAATTTAACATTTAACAGTCCTCCCCTTATGAATACTACTTGTACTATTTCCTTTTAGCGCCCCTATGTAAACCTACGACGTTTGGTTTTCTCTCTCTTTTTATTTTTTATTCATAGCAAAAAAATCATCTCTCAACTAAGAAATTTCTGAAGAGAGATGATTTTAGTCCAAACCTTATTTTAATTTACGTGCTTTGTTATACAATCTCCCTCATAATTGAGGCGGTAATCGTAATTTGTCTATTTGGCACTATATATATGATTTTTTCCGTTTAAACGTTGGCTTTACTTCTGCAAAAAGAATGGCGAAGAAGATTAATATACAGCCAACAATCATACGTCCAGTTAATAACTCGTTTAGAAGTATAACGGAAAATAAAGTACCGAATAATGATTCTGTTGATAAAATAATCGCAGACTTTGTTGGGTTTGCATACTGCATCCCAATATTTTGACATACATATGCAACAGCTGTACAAAATACTGCTAAATAAATGATAATGCCAATACCTTGTGTTGATGCGGTTGTAGGTATCTCCCCTAAAATTAATACGGCAATGACACTTAAAATCGCAGATGTATAAAATTGGACAATCGTTAAAGCTAACGCATCCTCGGTTTTAACGAAAACATTCGTATAAAAAATATCAAACGCAAAGGCGACAGCACAAATTATGGATAACATATCCCCAATATTAATCGTTAAAGAATCTTGTAATGATAAAAACCCAATTCCGACAATCGCAACACCTGCTGCTACAAACTCAAATCGATCGATTCGACGCTTATATATAACATAAGCAATAATTGGAACGATAATCACATTGATTGCTGTTAAGAAGGCATTTTTTGAAGGGGTTGTATATTCTAGTCCCATTGTTTGTAATGCAAACGCTGTAAATAAAATTGCACCAAGTACTGCGCCTTTCCAAAGTACAGACTTTGTAATTAGCTTTAGTTTCTTATAAAAAATAATCGTTAATATTGCTGAAGCTAATAAAAATCTACCAGCCATCAATTGAAAAACCGTCCAATGCTCAAGACCTATAGCCATTCCTACGAAGCCACTTCCCCACATCACTGCGGTAATGAGCATTAAAATCTCACCTTTATACTTTTGCATGTTCATTCCTTCTCTCTATCTATCTACATTAAAGTTACAATAATCAAAATTCAATAAAAAAGGAAGTACATTTTCATATTAATGATAATGCATGTAGAAACTAATGAAATTTTGTATGTTTCATTTGACAGAATTGGATGAAAAGGGTTTTTTTGATGGATTAAGAGGAGATTTGATTTAGGTACTGATTGATTTGTTCGAAGTGTAATTAGTATAATTTCTCACTATAGTGTCGTATAATATGTTAATTAAGACTTAACTATATAATCTACTTTCTCATAGTTGAGCAAATGTTGCTTTGTTTTAATAATTGTAATGGTAATTTTGTTAAAATTCGTGTAGAATTAGCTTTTATAAACAGTTAGGGACGTGAACAATTTGATCAACATAGAAATGCCAAAACCAGACGTAGTAATTCGTCAACGTGAACAAGTAATTAAACCAGGAGAAGTAGAAATTACTCCTTACTTTGGTTTTATTGACTTCCACAAAATCACACGTGAAAATGGAGGAATTTTCTTCTTCTACAACGAGAAAAATGAACTATTATTCGTTGGTAAAGCTAGAAAAATTCGTCAACGAATTAAAAAACACTTCGAAGATAATGTTTCTCCAATGAAAAACCACCGTGATGAAATTCACAAAATTGAAGTGTATGAAATCGAAGACCCGATGGAACGTGAAATTTACGAAACTTATGCAATTAATATGTTTAAATCAAAATACAATATCGATAAAGTATTTTTTGAACGTTAATTGAAATGGAATAGGTTGTACTAGCATTTGATTGTTAGTACAACCTTTTTTTATTTTTGCTGATAATCTAACATTTCATTAATTTTCTTCATATCTTGCAATATGTTTATCTTTTGCTTTGCAATGCCATCATACCACTTATCGATTTGATCAAGCATTTTAGGCTCAACTTCTTTTCCTTCTGCCAATAAATGTACAATAATATCAATTGCCTTTGTACGATCTGCGTAAAATTTCGTACGTGCAGCAAAATCTTTCCCAACATTTTGCTTAAATAGATGACCTAGCTGAATAATGCCGTTGTTCATCATTTGTTCAGCATACAAAGTTGAGCCAACAACAGCTAATCGCTCATTAAAAGAAGGCTCTTCTTTAATATAATTTTGCATCATCATTGTTACTTCATTAGAAAATGCTTTTAATTTGTCCTTTTGTCCATCCATTAAGCTTTTTGTTTCCTCAAACAGTTTAAGCATGGAATATGTACGGTCTAGCATGTCCTTCGCCTTTTTAAAGTTCTCATCACTTGCACCGTTTAAACGTACTTGTACCGTCTCATAAACATATTGACGCTGTAAATAAGCAGTTAATAAAATAATTCCATTATAATGAATACTTGCTTCGTAGTGATTTGTCATCGTCTTCCTCCAACACGTAAAAGGAATTGACAGTAACTTTTGTGTAATCAATTGTTCCGTCAATTCGAGTTCGTACTATTGCTATTATTTATGCTAATCTAACAATAACACACTATGTCCGTGTTCGCATTAAGGTGTTTTCCACAATGATTCAAATTGTTGCCAATTCACTAATCTTGGGAATGATAACTGTTGATTGTAGGATTGATTTTTTACAATCGCTACTGTTTTCGAATCTGCTAAAGTATTTAAAACAGCAGGTTTATCATCTACATACACATCCAGTGCTAAATCTTTAATAATGTCGATCTTTTCATGGTCTTGCATACCACAGTAAAAGCGCTCATCCACTACAGGGAAGCCTTGAGCTTTCACCCATTCACGCGTCTGCTGACAAAATTTTTTAGGACGCGAAGTAATATAGTAAATTTCATGTCCTTCTTCCGCAAGCTTATTTAGTACTTCCTTCGCGTATTCGTAGCTTGGGCAGTCAGTGAAATAGATCTCTTCCATAGTATCTTTCCACATTTGGTTTCCTTGCTCACCAGTTAAACCAAATGCCTCGTGAATTTCAACTGTAAGAATCGCTTCAAATACGTCAATCCCTACTGATTGCCCTAATTTCTTGTTATACAAATGAAACGCGTGTCGACGTAAATCAATTAGTGTATCATCAATATCAAAACCAAATTTCATGTTAATCACCTAACTATATACGACAAAAGCCTCGTGAAACTTTTGCTCTTTTTCTATTTGTATTGCTTGAATTTTTGCGATTTCCGATTTCCGTTTTGTTGCACAGGATACAAAATCAAATGATTGATCCTTCGTTAGCATTTGCGCTAAAATATGCGCATCCATTAAAGCACTATTCAATCCAAATGCGCCAGTTGGGGTCATTGTGTGCACCGCGTCACCGATTAAAATGACACCATCTTTCCCCCATTGCTCACTTGTACTACTAAAAACATCGAGCAAAATAAAATCCTGCCACGACTGTATATGATCTCTTACAGCTGAAGCGAGCTGTGGAAATGCTTGTTCAAGCTTTTCGATGAATGGGGTAAAAGGTTGTTTTCGAAGTGAAGAAAAGCTACCCTTTTCAATGTTCCAGCCAATTTGAACCAAGCCTTTAGCTTGGGTGAACAATGAAATTTGCATACCTTCAACTAACGCCATCTTAATAGAGGGCATCCAATTGTCTGGCGCTGGAATGCGTGCCCATAATAAATCGTAGCCATGGTCTCGTATTGTCACATCTAAATTCGCTTTTTTACGAATTGTTGAGTATCGTCCGTCAGCACCAATTATTAATTGACTCTCAATAATGAATTCTTCACCATTTTGAACAGCATGAACAGCAGTATATTGTCCTTGTTCATTTTGTATTAATTCTTTCACCGACGTATTTAATAAATAGTCAAAATGCTCATATGTTTTTGCCTGTTCAAGTATTGCCTCTAATAGATGCGCTTGTGGTACATGAATTCCTAAATGACCAACCTGTTTATCAGGGAAAATCGTTTTAATACACTCCCCATGTTGCCAATATTCAAGTGTTTCCATTTTCAACAAACCAAGTTGCTCAATTTTATCATACAAATCATGTTGTTTTAATACCATTTCGCCTTCTTCATTTAAATGTTCCCCACGAAAGGCTTTCGCAAAATCTCCTGTCCGTTCAATTAATAAAACAGACACGTTCTTTTTTGCTAATAAATTTGCAAGTAATGCACCACCTGGGCCTCCACCTACAATACAAACATCTACCTTTCGATTCATCTTTCCACCTGCTTAGGATAAGCTGTAATACGTATGTCTTCGCCAATCCGGACGACCTCATCAAATTGTAGTGTTTGCGCTAAATCAATTGAATCGACATCTTCTCCACTAAAGGGTGTAATCGAATTTTTCCCTCCAAGTACTTTCGGTGCAATGTAAATAATATATTGGTCAATGAAGCCGCTACGTAAAAAGGACGCATTGACTGCACCTCCACCTTCAACTAATAAATGCGTAATCCCTACTTGATAAAGCGCTTTTAATGTTGATTCGATGTCTAATCCTCGCTCTGTTTGTTTGACGCGTATAATGATGATCCCTTGCTTTTCTAATGCCTCGGCCTTTTTGGCATCAGCATCAAAGGAAGTAACAATCACTGTACGTGCCTCAGTTGTATTGCTAACATGCGCATCTAACGGTGTTTTTAACGAACTATCTAATATAACTCGTATAGAATTTCGACCATTGCCATCAGGGAGACGTGTTGTTAATTTTGGATTATCATTTAATACTGTTTGAACACCAACTAAAATACCGTCCACTTCATGGCGCAATTGATGGACATCCGCACGCGCTGCTTCTGCTGTAATCCACTGTGAATGCCCATTATGCGCTGCAATTTTACCGTCCAAAGTCATTGCAAATTTCGAGACAACAAACGGACGCTCCGTTAACATATTATGGATGAAGCGTTCGTTTAGTTTTCTTGCTTCTTCATCCAGTATGCCAACTTCTACTTCAATTCCTGCATCACGTAAAAGCTGAATGCCACGTCCCGCAACAGAAGGATTTGGGTCTTCCATTGCCACAACAACCCGCGCAACTTCGGATTCCTTAACTAAATTTGCACAAGGAGGTGTTTTTCCATAATGAGAGCAAGGTTCTAGTGTTACATAAAGGGTTGCTCCCTTTGCATGCTCTCCAGCCATACGAAATGCATGAACCTCTGCATGTGGCTCACCTGCTTTACGGTGTAACCCAGTCCCTACAATTACACCATCTTTTACAAGCACAGCCCCTACAAGAGGATTTGGGTTTGTATTTCCTTTTGCACTTGCTGCCAAATCAAGTGCTAACTGCATATAGTTACGATCTGTCATCATCTTTATTTCCCCTTAAACAAATAGCTTTTCTACATTTCCGATATGACCTGATTTTTCTACTTTAGTTTGTAGATAGTGTGCATTATTTTTTGTTAATCCACCCCAAAGTGGGATGTGTCCATCTACAGATAAACCGTGTGCTTGTAATGCTGCTAATTTTTTCGGATTATTTGTAATGAGTGTTACGGTCTTCGTACGCAGTGCCTCTAAAATCTTGATTGCATCTTCGTATGAGCGTGTATCATCTTCAAAACCAAGCGCATGATTTGCTTGTACCGTATCATAATCTTGTTCTTGTAAAAGATACGCTAAAGATTTTGTGAATAATCCAATGCCACGACCTTCATGATCTGCTAAATAAAAAATCGCTCCACAACCATGCTCGACTATCATTTTCATTGATTCGTGTAATTGATAACCACAATCACATCGTTGTGAACCAAAAATATCGCCTGTATGACAAATACTATGCATACGAATAAGGGCCTCTTCCTGATGTTCAAAATCGCCATAAACGAGTACAGAAGACTGTTGACCGAATGCTAAGTTCATCTCCTGTAATGAACCAATAACTTGTTCTTTTGTTAACGAACGTTCTGTTGGCAGCCAAGAATACCAATTAAAAGTCGCTTCAAAATCCCCTTGTTTAATCGGTAATTTTACCGGTCCGACTAACGCTAAGTTTTGCGAGTCGTTTCGCGCGACAAGTTTCATTTTATCTCTTAAAATATCCATAGTATCTTTCATATTCATCACCATTATTCCTTTATCTAGTTACTTTACGTAACTTAGTTTACAATAATAACTGTTGAACGTCAATTAAGGGCTATCAGAAAAGCGTTGTACTATTCTGGTAGCCCTATTTTATTTATTATATTTTCAGTTTTCTCATATAAACAGGCAGTTGTACTAACCTAATAAATTTGTGCGATAGTTGTTAGTATTATTTAAAAGTGATAGTCTTCAATTTTCTTTACTTTTTGTGCAATTAAACTCACAACAATAAATGTTACAAAGGACGCACCTATCGGCAGTGTGACTGAATGCATTCCGTAAATGTTTGGAGTGAATTCAGAAATGAAAATATAAAGTATTAATCCGACTACCATCGAGCTAATCGCTCCATATTTGTTTGCTTTTTTCCAATATAAACCGAATACAACACTCCATAAAAACGCTGATTCTAAACCACCAAATGCAAATAAATTCAGCATAATTAGTAATTCAGGTGGCTTCAATGCAAAAATGACTACTGCTAAGCCAATAATTGTAGTCACCCAGAAGCTTCGATTTTTAATCTGGCTTTCTGTTGCATTTTTATTAATGTAATTCAAATATATATCTTTTACAACGGTTGAGCTCACTAAGATTAGTAAGGCATTTACCGTTGACATAATCGCTGCCATTGGCGCAGCAAGTACGATTCCTGCTAATACAGGCGGTAATACTTCAAGCGTTAATAATGGCATCACCTTATCACCAATTTCAATACCAGGGATAACTGGACGGGCGAAAACACCGATTAAGTGCATCCCAAACATGATTGTACCAATTCCAATTGTCCCAATTAAAATTGCACGGTGCAAGCTTTTTGAATCCTTATAGCTCATCGCACGAACGGCAATTTGCGGCAATCCGATTACCCCAAGTCCAATTAAAATCCAAAATGTTGATACATATAATGGCGTTAAATTTCCTTCAGCACCAAATGGTGAAACAAGTTGTGGATTTTCTGATACTAAGCTTTGCATAATATGATCGACACCACCACCTGCAATGATCGTTCCGATTAATAAAATGACAGTACCGATAATCATAATTGATCCTTGCAATGCATCCGTTAATGCGACTGCTCGGAAACCACCGATAATGACATACACGAGCACAGATGCAGCGAATATAAATAATGCAGTTGTGTACGATAGTCCCGTGAGCGATTCAATAAGACGTGCACCACCAACCCATTGTGCTGTCATCGATGCAAATAAAAAAACGATAATACTGATTGCAGATAAAATAACAATCGTATTACTGTCATAGCGCTTTTTTAAAAAGTCTATTAGCGTAATTGCTTCAATACGACGTGCTACAATGGCAAACTTCTTTCCTAATACCATTAATACGAAATAGCCTGCTGGTAACTGTGCCATTGCTAAGAGCACCCAACCAAGGCCAGTGTTATAGGCAACACCTGGTCCCCCAATAAAACTTGAGGCGCTCCCATAGGTCGCCATCATCGTCATCGCTAAGAGGAAGCCACCCATTTCACGTCCACCTAAAAAATACTCCTGCATAAAGGAAGTTGACGTACGAACTTGACGATTCGCCCATATCCCAATCCCGAATATCACCACTAAAAATACAAATAGTGGGATGATTACTTGCCAATGTATCACTTTTCTTCCTCCTCCTCTTCAAGCGAAATATCTTTGAAGAAAAGCTTCATCGCTAGCCAAATGCACACAATCATAAAAATTGTACCTGCTATGCAGCTATAGAAAAACCAAGCGGGAAAACCAAATACATACGTATATTCAGTTGGATCACCTGAACCGAGACCGTACGCAAAGCCGTACCAAATAGCAAAGTTAATTACGACTAGTACAACACCAATTAAAGCTTCTCGATGCGCGATTTTAAAACGCTTATCTTGCATGTAAAAACATCCTTTCTTAAACAAATAAATAATCTATTCTATAATACGTTTCTATCGTGTCAAAGAAAAGAGTTTCTACTAGAAAAACTCTGAATTCCCCTTATTTTTACCCGTTTTTATATTAAATAACTTTGTTTAAGTAACTAAACCGTCTATACGCACCCTCTTAGCAGCTTCACCCTCCTTTGCACAAAATTTAATTGAAACAGCTAAAGAACAACTGACCTTAAGCGAAAATGCTATACTTTTAATAATTTTCAGCGTTTTTATTTTCTATCTATGTCCCTTTTTGCTATACTGAGAAAGTAAAATAAATACTATGTGGGGGAAAGTAATGAAGAAATTATCAGCGGTTATGTTAGCGTTTACACTTGTATTCTCAAGTGTTGGAACAACTCTATTTTTCGCTAACGATACACAAACAGTCGAAGCAAAATCGTACAAATCTGGCAAAAAAGGATTTAACAATTCAAACAGCAATAACAACTCGAATATCCAAAAAAATGATGATGCAACAAGTCCAACAACAGCTAAGCAAAACAACGGTACTACAACGAAGCAAGATACTACTAAAGCTTCTTCAAATAAAGGTGGCTTAATGAAAGGGCTTATGCTTGGTGGTTTAGCTGGTCTTTTATTCGGAAGCTTATTTGCTAACATGGGTATGCTTGGTTCAATTTTAGGTTTATTAGTAAACGTTCTTGCCATTGGTGCAATCGTATTCTTCTTAGTGAAAATCTATCAATTAATTAAACGCAAAAAAGAAAAAGAAGAGGTTACGCAAACTTGGAAAAACTAACGTTACTTGAACAAGATTTAATTAACGCTGTTTGCTTATTCCACGCTAAATTTAAAAACGTAGAACCACAAAATATTGAAGTGGAACTTATGTATGATGATGTTGCGGGGTATTCAGCCGAGGCGTTTTATAACGGACAGTTGGAAGTTTATAATTCGGTCAATTTCATTATGGCCATTCGCCTTTATATTGATGAGCAGCTTGGCCGTGATTCAATGTCTGCACGTATTTCGCTAGACATCCATGATGAAGAAGGCATGGTTGCTTATATCGAATTTTAGTGTACAAATAGGTTTGCCTCATTTTTTTGAGGTCAAACCTATTTTTTAATCGTTAAAATTAATCGGAATTTTAACGATTACATATTTCCCTGTCCACTTTTGTGTAGTCACAATTAATTTTTTTTCTTGCTTTTCAAAAATTAATCCACTACCCTCTTTATCCTTATAAATCCACTTATTTTGATCTACCAATTTTTTAATCGTATCATCAACGATAGACATATCCTGTTCACTTGTGATATACCATGCAAATCCGTCTTCATCCGTTAATTTTTCCATTGGCTTTTCTGAATGATTGATTATTTTAATAACGTCTCTTTTGCTCAAACTTTCAATTGGAAGCGAAGGATAAAAATCTTTGTTGTAAATTACAAAAATAAGAATGAATATGCAAATCGTTCCTAATGAGAATGCTAGTATACCCTTTTTCATACTGTACTTGCTCCTTTTATAATTTTGCAATAGTAGTAGTGAATTGATTAAATAATCCGCATCGTTCTAACTGTTATTTGAGCACTTATTTAAATCTCAGTCAATTGCATCTAGTTTTATATAGTTTTCTGTCCTATCTAACCATTCATTTACTAAACAGTTAAAAAGTTCTGGTTGCTCAATTTGTAAGTTATGACCTGCGATATCTAAAATTGCAACTGAACCCCTTGGATAATATTCCATTATGTTGAGTGCATCTTTATATCCTACAGATGCGTCTTGTCTTCCTAAAAGAAATAAACTTGGTTTCGTATAATTAGTATTTTCAAGTTCAAATGAAAATGCATAATTATTTTTAATCTTCTCCAAAAATTGTGCATCCGCGATTTTACATCCAGATATAATTTCTTTGTTATAGCGTAACCAATTATACTCATTGAGTACAACTTGATTACTACTAAAGTCAGTTAATTCTACCTCTGAAATCTTTTTTAAAAATTCATTGTCCCTTTTTAAAACTTTATGTTTCTCAATTGTTCTTTCGCTTTGATTAGGAATAATAACAGGGCAAATAAATGCTACTCCAAGTACTCGATCTTTGTGCTTTTTAATAAGCCCTCTAGCTAAATAACCTCCATATGATTCTCCTGCAATTATGTATTCTTGATTAGGAAGTACAGCTTCAATAAAATCTATAAGTGTACTTAAAATATGATCGGAATTACTAATTTCGTCATAATTTTTTGTTAAACCCATTCCAGGTAAGTCAACATAAATTCGTCTCCACCCTTTCCTCAAAGTAAAAATTGGCTCCATACAACCACTCATTAATCTATGATCAGGTGTAAATCCGTGTATTAATAAAATTGGAATCCCATCTCCTATTTCTTCATAATAAATCTCAGCCTGACGAACTTTACAATACGCCAATTCACTTCCTCCTTTCAAATCGAGCTAAACCGAATGTTTGTTCTCATTATAAATGATTATGCAAAAAATAACAAATTCTTATAAAATAGGTTCTATGTCAAATGTTGGGGTAATGTCATAATGATTCATCAATCGGCACTACCTTTTTGTTTTTTCTAAACAAGTCCGTTAATTTCCATTACGGGCGGGCGCTTTCCGCGGGCACGGCTCCAACTAACTACCAACTGGATGCGTCCCGTTGCGTTGGTAATGGATTTCCCGCACGTGCTGTTCCCGCAGGACCGCCCTCCATTCCAATCAACTCTCTATTAACCAAGGTGTATATCTACTTCTTTATATACTCTACTTAATAGTACTTTTGCTTTGAAGTGTTCATACTTCCTAAATACAAATGCATGACGCTTGGTGACTTTCGAAGTGTTATTAATGCCCTCTTAAAAACCATTTGAATAGCCAAATGCGTAACGATTTAAAATCTCTACTTGCCTGCAGGGTTCATATCCATGACAACGATTTCTACATTTGAACCGTACTGTGCCAAATAATCTTTAATTGTATCTCTACGACGATTCGGTAAAATATCTATTAGTTGATGCATTTTTTGCGTCTGCAATAATTAGCTGATATTTGCCCGCATCTGTATCTGCCTTATATTCATCAATCGCAATTACTTTTGGTAACATCACGCCTTTTGGCATTGTTTGTACAACATTTTTAAAGCGACGAATTACTGTCGTTGAGGAGACACCTGTCGTTTCCGCTGCTTCTTCCGGCTTGTGGAAATAAAACAGCGAAAGTACATGATTATCGTATACAAAAAGTTTTGTGCTTTTTTTGCACAAATTGAATAGATACCCAAACAAATATTATAGAACCATAAAATAAATACCCCGTTCACCTTTTAAAATGAACGGGGTACCCTTTATGCTGTTGGTTGTACTTCTGGTGTATATTTCGCTGATAAAGTTTTATAGCCTATAACGAATGCTACAAATGCCAATGCAGATGCACCAACTAAGATGAGTGCAAGCACAAGTGCATTTGAGGAAAGCATTGATACATCGCCTAAAGAGATTACAGATTTAAAGCCCGCATTCGAGTATGTTAATGGTAGGAACGAGCTTAATGCTCTCAAATTCTCAGGAAGCATTGGAATTGGTAAGTTCGAGCCTGTAATAGACAATTGCGCTACAATGAACACAAGTCCGATAAAGCGACCTACATGTCCTGCTGCTGACACTAAGAAGAATACGATTGACATAAACGTTACACTTACTAAAATCGCAAATAGAATAAATAATAGAACGTTCTCTACTTGTAGCTGTAATACTACAAGGGTAAACACAGTAACAAGCAATGCTTGAATTGTTGCAAATAGAGCCAATTGTAGCCATTTGCTCACAAACCAGCTAATAGCTGATTTTGGCATAACTGCAGGCTTTTTAAAGTCAACGAAGAACGATAAAACAAGCAGCCCTACAAATAACGCTAATGATAAAATGTATGGTGCAGTCGAATCACGGTAATACTCGTAGGCATTCACCTTCTCACCTGCTAAAACTACAGGAGAAGAGAACATTGCGATATTATCATCCGTAATTTTTATTGCTGCTACTTGCTCAGCACCACCTTCAAGACCAGCCGTTAATTCTAAGCTTCCCGCCTGTAGACGATTCGCACCATCATTTAACGATGTGACACCTTCTGTCATTGTTTGCCAGCCTGTTGCTACCGTTTCATTCCCTGCACTAATTTGTGCTAAGCCATTTTTCAAGCTCGTTGCACCAGCACCAAGTTGCCCCCATGAAGAAGCTAATGTTTTATTTCCATCTGCCACTTGTGATGCACCACTTGATAAGCGATCAATCCCTGCTCCTAAAGCTTTTTGTCCAGTAGCTAACTGATCAATACCTGCAACTGCTTGCCCTTGACCTGCAACTAATGAATTAATGCCCCCGACAATTGTCGTTTGGCCAGCAACTGCATCTTCTAAGCCAGTAGTTAAAGCGGGCATGCTTTGTGCAATTTGTTGTGCCCCACTATTTAGTGCATTTGCACTTTGTACTGCTACTGGATAAATTGTACCTAACTCTGTTAAACCCGCACTTAATGCTTGTAAATTTGCACGGTACGTTTCTAATCCTGGCGCTTGTGATAAGCCTTGTAGCAATTGTGCTCCAGCAGCTAATTTTTCGATGTCCGCTTGTTTCGATTGTAAAACAGTAGCTAATTGGTTTAAGCCATTTGCTAAGCCAGGATTACTAGCAGTGCCATCTCCTAATGCAATGCCTGCATAAAGCTGATTTGCACCACCTGATAATTGTTGTAATCCTGCTAATAAATTTTCACTACCAGGCTGTAATTGCTGTAATCCAGTATAAATTTGTTTTGAACCAGTTTGTACTTGTGTAATTCCTGTAATTAACTGATTCGAACCAGCTTTTAACTCACCTGCACCAGCTGCTACTTGCTGTGAGCCATTCGCAAGCTTTTGAATATTACCAGTACCACCTGAAATTGCTGAAACTAATTCCCCTGCACCAGCATCAGCTGATTTTGCTCCTGCTGCTAAAGTTTGAATATCAGCAGATTTTTCAGTTAAACTAGTTAGTAATGTATTTGTACCTTGAGCTAACTGTGATGTACCATCAACGATTTGCTTAGAACCGTCTGCTCCATCTGCAAAGCCAGTTTCAATATCTGTGAATCTTGAGAATACCGTACGAGCATAAGTAGCCGTGATTTTATCCCCTAATTGCTCACGCAGCTTCTCTACCGCACTATTTGTCACTTGTGCACCCATGAAGTTTAGACCTTCATTTTGAATATAGCGAAGCTCTGGCACTTGCGGATTCGGATCAAGTACAGTTGTAACCTTTTGAGAGAAATCTTCTGGAATTTCAACGACCATGTAGTACTTTTGAGTATCCAGCCCCTTTAAAGCTTCCTCTTCACTAACAAAATGCCAACCTAAAGAATTACTCTCTTTAAGCGTTTCCATTAAATCATTACCAACATTAATTGGTTGACCGCTCGATACGCCACCCTCATCTTTATTAACAAAGGCAACTGGCAAATTGTTTAAATTGTCGTAAGGACCCCATGTAGCTGATAATAAGATGGCTACATAAACAATTGGGATTAACATGACCCCGATAAGTGCAAAAAGCAATCCTTTACGATTTTTGAGCGATGATAGCTCTTTTCCGAATAACTGAAATGATCCCATACAAAACCCCCTTTGTACTTCTATTTTTTTAATACGAATGAATATCCACTCATCCGTATATGAATAAATATATTCTATGTTTTTACATTTTTCTACTAAAAAATGTTTATTTTTTCTACTTATTACGTGAATTTTGTTCATAAAAGTATATAAAATAAAGTATTAAATAATTGCTATATAACTTATTACTAAGTAAAAGTTCACTTTTTTGACATAAAATAATATTTAAAAATATAATCTTTTTTATTTTAGTTATAACAATTTTACTTAAAAAATTTTTATAAAAAGTGCTATTTTCCTAGATAGAAAATCCTCTTTATTATAAAAAAATCACTGAACAGATTTACCTGTTCAGTGATTTTTGCTCATTATTTTGTTTTTGGAGCTGCTACATCTGTAATACGACCTTCAGTTGTATATTTCACTTCTTTTAGTGATAATAGCTGCTCTTTTAAGTTTTCCCAATCCGATAAGCCTAAATCCGTTACACGGTTTTCAGCATAGGCTTTTTTAAATACTTCATAGTTATCTCCACCTATAGCTGTGAAGGCATTTGTCGCAACTGTATATGTTTCATTATCTTTGATATCTACATACGCTTTAGTCGCTTCATCAAAATATTTTAATGAAACAACACGAGCGCCAGCTTCTTTTGATGAATCATATTCTAATTTAGCACCTGCAATGTGTAAAAAGCCACCGTGTTCTTTTGGGGCATCTTTTACTGAATGTTCAAAGGCTGCTTTTAATTCTGCTCCAGTTACATCCATTAGTGCTAATGTATTACCGTTTGGTAACACAGTAATGACTTGTCCTGTTGTTACGTTACCTGCAGGAATTTCAGCTCGAATTCCTCCACCGTTTTGTAATGCCATAATGACATTTTTCTTCGTAAATTGCTTTGCTTTTGCTAGCATACCGTCCGTAATAATATTACCAAGGGCAGTTTCACTACTACGTACACTTATTCCTACTCCCTCAGATGAACGCGGTGTCACTAATGCTTCTGTTAATGTTACGCCAATTTCTATAGAAGAAATAGTATCAACTTTTTCCTTAAACGGCGCTAATAATTTTAATCCTTCTGCATCATCTACATAATCAGCAATTTTTAATAGTTTCCCATTGTGAGCTACTACTACACCCTTTTCATCGAATCCAACATCTAAAGTACCTAAATAATCAGCATATTGATAAGCTTGGACAATTAATGTTGCATCCTTTTTCTCACCAACTGTATTTGTATCAACAATAAATGGTTCATCCAATCGAGTATGTGAGTGACCACCAACAATAATATCGATTCCAGGAACTGCTTTTGCAAGTTCTTGATCGTTGTCTACCAACGCATTGTCATCAAATCCGATATGCGTTAGCGCGATAATTTTATTTACACCTTTATCTTCAAATGCTTTTACAGCTTTTTTTGCTTCTTCAATATAGTTTTCAAATTTAACTGCGCCTGGAGAAGCAATCGATTCTGTCTCAGCAGTAGTTAAGCCAAAAATACCAACCTTTTCCCCATTAATTTCTTTCACAATACCCGAGTAAATTTTACCGTTTTCTGGTTCACTACTAATTAAATCAGAGAATAAACCGGTAAACTTCGCATCTCCTGAAAAATCTACATTAGAAGAAACGACTGGGAAATTTGCCCCTTTAATAAAGTCTACTAAAGCCTGATGACCTTCTGGAGAAGAGCCTAAATCAAACTCATGATTTCCTAACGTAAAATAGTCCACCTTTAAAGCATTTAAAAACGGTAAGTCTGCTTTACCATGGAATTCATTGAAGTAAAGTGTGCCGTTAAAGACATCTCCAGCGTGTAATAATAAAGCTTCTGGGTTTTCTTTACGTACTTCATTTACTGCAGTCATTAATTTCGGGAAGTTTTCAACACGCGCATGCGAATCATTAAAATGCATTAACGACATTGTATAGTCGGATTCAATTTGCTGTTCTGGAACTGGGTCTGGCGTTACCTCTGGATCTGGTTGTGGAGTTGGTAGGCTTGATGTTAATACTACAGCTAAAACGCTTGCTAATTCTCCTCGTTGCAATTGTTTTGTAGGGTTTACTTCAATATTTACTTGTTTTAAGATTTCCTGTAAATCTACAAGAGAAGCTACATTTTCAAAAATCATTAATAATTGACTATGTGTAATCGTATCATTTGGTCGGAATGTGTTATCGGCAAAGCCTTTAATAAAGCCTGTTGAAACTAAAGCAGCAACCGAACTATAGTAATAGTGTTCTTCTTTCACATCTGTAAAGCCCGGATTTACAACATTTCCAGTATCTAATTTTAGTACATTTGCAATCATTTTAGCTGCTTGACCACGTGTGATCGTTGCGTCCGGCTTGAATGTACCATCGCCAAACCCTTCAATGATTCCAGCACTTGCTAGTACTTGAATACCTGCATAATATGGATGTGATTCTTCCACATCTTTAAAAATTTGCGTTTCTGCTGATACACCTGTTACTCCTACGATTGCAGCTGTTACAGCCGACACAGTAGCAACTGAATACATTTTACGTTTTTTCGACATCGTTCTACCCCCAAAAATTAATTTGTACTACAATATTGATATTATCGAAAACTATTTAAAATTTCTACATTTTATAGTTTTTTTAAAAAAAAATTTGAAAAATTGTAATTTTAAAGGTTCTAAGTAAAATGTTGGGGTAGTGTCATATTGATTCTTCAATTGGCACTGCCTCTTTTTGTTGTTTCTAATATAGTCCGTTGATTTCCATTACGGGCGGACGCTTTCCGCGGGCACGGCCTGAGCCTGTAGTCTCAGGCGTCGTGCTGTTCCCGCTGGAGTCTGCCGCCCTCCATTCCAATCAACTTTCTATTAACCAAGGTGAATCCCTACATTTTTATATACATGATTTAGTAATATCTTTGCTTTATAGTGTTCAAATTTACGGAATCCATAGGCATTCCTTTTTAATACTTTGGAGGTATTTTTAATCCCTTCTAAAAATCCATTAGAATAACCAAATGCATAGCTATTTAGAATTTCTTTTTGCCAGTTCTTAAACGTTTTTATTGCTTTTAAAAAGGCTGGATTTTTTGTTTCTTCAACCTTTCGGTAGAAGTCATATAATTTCACTTTCACTTCTGATACACTTTCTTTTTTCGATTCTCGTTGCCACTTCTTATAAAGTTCTTTTAATTCATGTGCTTCCTTCAATTCAGTGGACATATTGATATAACGATTTAAGTACCAACGTTCTTTTTCGGTTAATTTGTGTTCATCCTTATGCAAGACATAGCGCATTCGCTTCGCCTTTTTACGGTCATAAGAATTCCATTCATTTTGGACTTTCCGACGTACTTCATCCACAGCCCAATGAATATAGCGACAGTAATGAAAACGGTCAGCCACAATAACAGGACGATTTAAAGCCTTCTTTACTGCTGCTTTAAAGCTAGGATTCATATCCATCACAACGATTTCGACATCTGCCCCATTTTCTTGAAGATAGTGTTTAATTGTTTCTTTTCTACGATTTGGCAAAATATCAATAGGTTCATGTGTATCTGCGTTTGCGATTATCAGTTGATAAGTTCCAGCATCTGTATCTGCTTTAAATTCATCGATCGCAATCGCTTTTGGTAAACGTACCTTTTCTGGTAATTGATGAACAAGCTGTTTAAAGCGTCGAATCACTGTTGATGAAGATGTACCAAGTACATCTGCTGCTTCTTTAAAAGTTTTCGCTTTAACCGAACGAATACGAACAACCTGATTCCATTCCTTTGAAAAGCGTTGGTAACGCTCGACAAAAGGGGAATCTTCACTAAATCTTTTGCCACAAGAACAGCGGTAACGGCGTCTTTTATAAAAGAGAACGGTTAAACGTTCAAACCACTTTAAATGTTTGATTTTTTGAATACGATAATCGTGAACTTTATCTGTTAATTGACCACAATCTGGGCAAGTATGTTCTTTTTGAGGCATCGAAACATGAAGAACAATTCGATTCTTCTGTTCCGTCATTTCATTGATGATTACTTCTTTTAATCCTGGGATGTTCATGGTAAAATTCATAGAGCACAAATCACCTTTCTATATCTTGTTTCTAGTCAATTCAAGTATATAAAAAAGTGTGATTTTGTGCTTTTTTTATGTGAATTTGTATGAACACCCCAACAAATATTGTAGAACCATTTTAAAATAAAAAAAAGGTAAAGTCGCAAGGACTTTACCTTTTTTTAAAAGTATTTACAAAGAGTTACTCAGCAGCTTTTGCACGTAATACCATTTGTAAGATACCACCGTGACGGTAGTAATCTACTTCTACTTCTGAATCGAAACGAGCTAACGCTTTGAATTCAGTTACTTTACCTTCTGGAGAAGTAGCAGTTACTGTTAAGATGTCACGTGGTTTAACATTGTCAGTTAAGTTAACTGAGATTGTTTCATCACCTTTTAATCCTAAAGTATCAGCAGATTCGCCAGCCATGTATTGAAGTGGTAATACACCCATCATTACAAGGTTTGAACGGTGGATACGCTCATAAGATTGTGCGATTACAGTTTTAACGCCTAGTAAGAATGTACCTTTAGCAGCCCAGTCACGAGAAGAACCCATACCGTAGTCGTTACCAGCTAATACTACTAAGCCAGTACCTGCTTCTTGGTACTTCATGCATGCATCGTAAATGTACTCAACTTCACCTGTTGGCCAGTAAGTAGTGAAACCACCTTCTGTACCTGGAGCGATTTGGTTACGGATACGGATGTTAGCGAATGTACCACGCATCATTACTTCGTGGTTACCACGACGTGAACCGTAAGAGTTGAAATCACGGATAGCTACGCCGTTTTCAATTAAATACTTACCAGCTGGTGTATCTTTACCGATTGCACCTGCAGGAGAGATGTGGTCAGTAGTGATAGAGTCACCGAACTTAGCCATTACACGTAATCCTTCTAAAGTTTGGATCGCACCTGGCTCTTTAGAAAGACCAGTGAAGAATGGTGGGTTTTGGATGTAAGTTGATTTATCATCGAAAGTATATAAGTTTTCAGTTGAAGTTTCGATTGCATTCCAAGCTTCGTTCGCAGTGAATACTGTTTCGTATTCTTTTTGGAATAATTCACGCGTTACAACACGGTTTAATACTTCGTTAACTTCTTCAGTTGATGGCCAGATATCAGCGAAGAATACTTCTTTGCCTTCTGGAGTTACTGCGATAGCGTCTTTTTGTAAATCGATGTCTACAGTACCAGCTAAAGCGTAAGCTACAACTAATGGTGGTGATGCTAAGAAGTTAGCTTTTACTAATGGGTGTACACGGCCTTCGAAGTTACGGTTACCAGATAATACAGAAGTTACGAATAAATCGTTTGATTTGATCGCTTCTTCAATTTCTGGTAATAACGGACCTGAGTTACCGATACATGTTGTACAACCGTAACCAACTGTGTTGAATCCGATTGCATCGAAGTATTCTTGTAAACCAGAATCTTCTAAGTAACCAGTTACTACTTTAGAACCTGGTGCTAAAGAAGTTTTAACCCACTTCGCAGGTTTGATTCCTAACTCAACAGCTTTTTTAGCAACTAAACCAGCAGCTAATAATACGTATGGGTTAGAAGTGTTTGTACAAGAAGTGATTGCAGCGATTGCTACAGCACCTGCTGGAATTTCAACATCACCTTCAGCGAATTTAGCTGTTGAAGTTTTGTCGAATTCTTCTTCTGTTAAACCAAAGCCTTGAGTACCTTGTGGAGCTACTACAGAGTTACGGTATACAGATTTCATATCAGTTAAAGGAATTAAATCTTGTGGACGTTTTGGACCAGAAAGGTTCGCTTCGATGTCTGCAAGGTTAATTTCTAATACGTCAGTGTAAACTGGCTCTAAATCTGGGTTAAAGAACATGTCGTTCGCTTTTAAGTAAGCTTCTACAACTGCAATGTGTTCTTCGTCACGGCCAGTTAAGCGCATGTAGTTAAGAGACTCTTCGTCAACTGCGAAGAAACCACAAGTAGCACCGTATTCTGGAGCCATGTTTGAGATAGTAGCACGGTCAGCTAATGGTAATTTAACAACGCCAGGTCCGAAGAACTCAACGAATTTGTTAACTACGCCACGAGCACGTAATACTTGAGTAACTTTTAATGCTAAGTCAGTAGCAGTTGTACCGTTTGGTAATTCACCTACTAATTTAACACCGATTACATCAGGAATTGGGAAGTAAGAAGGTTGACCTAACATACCAGCTTCTGCTTCGATACCACCAACACCCCAACCTAGAACACCGATACCGTTGATCATAGTTGTGTGAGAGTCAGTACCTACTACTGAGTCTGGGAATGCTACTAAGCCTTCTTCTGTTTCGTTCACGTGAACGATTGGTGCTAAGTACTCTAAGTTAACTTGGTGTACGATACCTGTTGCAGGTGGTACAGCGCGGAAGTTATCATAAGCAGTTTGAGCCCATTTTAAGAAGTTATAACGTTCAGCGTTACGCTCGAACTCTAAATCCATGTTCGCTTGTAATGCAGCTGCGTTACCATATTTGTCTACTTGAACTGAGTGGTCAATTACAAGGTCAACAGGAATAGCAGGGTTGATTTTAGCTGGGTCTCCACCCATTTCTTTCATTGCAGAACGTAATGAAGCTAAGTCAACTACTACTGGTACACCAGTGAAGTCTTGTAATACAACACGTGAAGGCTTGAATGGTACTTCCGCTTCTTTGTTGTGTGAACCGAATTTTGCTAATTCATTTACGTGTTCTTCTTTGATTACGTAGTTATCGTACTGACGTAATACTGATTCTAATAATACTTTGATTGAGTAAGGAAGGCGTGATACGTTTGCGATACCAGCTTCTTCAATTGCAGCTAAACGGAAGTAGTTATACTCTTTACCATTTACTTCGAATGAAGCGCGGCTGTTGTGTAAGTTTGCCATTGTTATGTTCCCCCTAGTTTTTCTTAATCGAAAAGGTTGTAATGCTCTTTTCTCCAACGCTAATAATAGCCTATATTCACACATAAGTAAATTGCATAATTATTATCTTTTACGATAAGTTTTATTTATGACCTATCGGAAAAGCGTTTTTATTCTACAATATTATCGAGAAATTATAATCACGCTGAAATCATTTAGCTGACTGCATTTTCCAACAAAAAATTTTCATGGGACCTCATGTAGAATTTTTGAGAATTAACTATAAAATTGATGATAAATTTACATGTCAAACTCCCCAGAATTATTGTAGAAAAACATTATCACCCAATATTTTAGTTCAATTTGAGCCAACGTTGGATAAAGATGGAGACAATTCCCCGTAATTTTTCACTTCGATTTGAAAATTTCAAATAAAAGTAGAGTGTTTTGGAAGTCGCTAATAAATTCGTTCTTGCTTTAAACCAATTTGCATCATAGCCGCGCTCGAACGCTACCATTTCCAAATAATCATATAACTGCTCGATCCATTCAATGAGTAAGTCCTCGTCAATCTCCTTTCCTAACAAAGCTTCAACAATATTACAGAAGCGCTCTTCCTCATCATCTTGGAATACATATCCCTTCCATAAGTTTTGACGGATCCCCTGTAAAATATGTGCTGTATATTGAATTGGATAATGAGTATGTTGAATAATTGCACATAAAAGATCTGTAGTGTGCGCAATACTATGTGCCCATCCTGATAGTTCATTTACATAACTGCGTAAATCCTTTTCCTTTGTAAAAAGAGTAAGTGCACTTTTTGTTATTTGTTCAATTTCAATTTCATTTAAAAATTGTAGTTGGCGATCAGCATGTACAATAGCTGTTAAAAAAAGCGCTGAGAATGAACGTTGAAAAACACTTGTATCTCCAACTGCTCCAATTTCATAGAGCAGGCCTTCAGATGATGTTAAACGTTGTACATAGTGATGAATGATTTTTTCTGGTATTACATTCTCTGATAGCAATTGAAGAAATAAACGGTAATTTTGTTGATCTCTTAGTTGTGCATTGTCATTTCCAACCTCTGCTAATAGTTGCTCAAATATTTCTTCATTGTTTAATACATATTGTGCACGGTCCATTGGTGTTAATGATAATAATTGATCATAATCTTGCTGGTACAATAAAATTCCTCCTAAATCAGTTCCATATTGTCATTGTAAGAGACAATAAGCAGTTTGACTAGGAAGAACGACTCTTAAATAGGATTTACAAAGCAAATGCTTCATCTGCTTCAAATAATTCTCCAACCTCAATGACACGATCTGAAAACTTCTTCACAACAGTTAAATCAACTGCGTTATAAAAATTTGTCAGGACAATTGCCGTACATTCAAATTGCTTTTCCTTTTTTGCTTGAAGAAATTGTTGGATAAAGCTAGATGACAAGTAGCTGGAGCCGTCTGTCACAAATAATACATCCGCTTTTTTAAATTCACTTTTTAATAAAATGTCCAATGATTCTCGTAATGGATGTTCGTAATTTGTCCCGCCACCTAGAAAACTATTACTAAACTCAATCAGCTCCTGTGTCGTAGCTTGACCTTTCAAGAAGATTTTAACTTCTCCCAGCTTTGTAGCGAATGGAATAATTGCAAAATCACGTTTTTGATTTCTTGCTATCATTAAGAGCGCGATACAAAATGCTTTACTTTGTTCTTTAATCGACGTCATCGAACTACTTTCATCGATACAAATTATTATCGGACCTCTGCCTTTTTTCTCTTTCCCGTTCGTATCAAAGATAAACGTTTGCTGCTCACTAAAGCGTCTTAAAAAGTCAACTTTGCGATTAGGAATCATATAATTCGCCATTTCAGCCGGTAATAACCGCGATATTTCTTGGCCAACGGTAATTTTATTTCGCTCCATCGTTTGTTTTTGCTTCATTTTTTGTTTTTTCAACACGATTTTTTTAAAGCGACCAACCAGATTAGCAATTTTCCGAAGCTCCTTATCGTTCCGTAATTTTTCTGCCAGCTCGAATTGATCAAGTAGCGGAATTTCTTCTCGTTTTTTTCCATCCATTGTACCTACCGCAATAATAGACTTTTGCGTATTACTTACTTTCTTTTTATTCCGTTGAATCATCGTAGAGATTGTAGAATCGTTTAGGTTTTGTAAAAGTGTCGAAAATTGATTGTGATTATGCAGTGGAACGACAATTGTTTGACTTCTCTCATTCTCCAATAATTTTTTCAGCTGTTCAGCCATTCCAATCGCTGTTAATACACTAAACATTTCGTCTCCTTTCGTGAGTTCATGCCAACGGATATATTCCTCATTTCGTAATAGCTTATAAATAAATGTGTCATGAATTTTAATAGGGTGCATATCTTGTTCCCGTATTTTTGGATGACGTCCGAAAAATGCATACCAGCTGTCACCGATAATATTTGTAAAACCGGGTAATAGTTTTTCGCCTTCTATACAAATATTATTCAACATCTTTGCCATTTTTAATAATTCATTAAAGCGTTGTTGTAGAAGCGGTGAAATGTTCAATATGGAATGACTATAGAGTAACCGTATATTTGACTCCATCATTAACCTCCTTTTAGAAAAAATACACCTTGCACGAGGTTGCACAAGATGTTTGGGCTAATATATTTATTTTTTCGGTAGCCATTTTACTTTAAAATCCAATAACCTTAGATGTCATTTGTAATAAACGTTTATGCATGTCCATTTTTAAGTTTTGTAATTCTGGGCGATTCGGTAATTGGCGATTCATATTTTGTACTTCAATAAATAACGTTTTGCCTTGCATGAGAAGCTCACTTAATTGACTGCGTGCAACGGGTGTATTTCGTATGAGTAAATTTTGCGCATTTAATAGGATGAGATCAAACTCAGAAGTTGTCCGATCAATAAAGGTATCTACTGTATCAAAAGCAATTTCATTTATAATTTCCTCTGTTTTTTTCTTTTGCTCAATCGTATCCCATAAAATATTTTTAAGGATGTTTAGGTCAACATTGAGCACTACTACTCGTCCAGCTAAGTATGCCTTTGCTTTTAATATCGATAGCGCTTGCTTAAAACGGCGATCTGACGGACGAATCCCAGCATCGTGTAAAGCCTGACGAATTTTTGCAAGTGTTTTGTAAAGTGCATCCGATATGAAAACACGTGACACCTTCTCTTGATGTTCATATAACTCAACTAATGACAATTTAGGAATCTCTACATAACTTTGATTTTTTAACATTGCGATAAAGTCATCTTGTTGTCGAATATAATTCACTTCATAACGTAATAAAAATCGATCAAATAAAGCTTCTAGACCTTCCCCTTCTTCAATATATTCATTAGAAGAGCCCACTATCGTTATTAATGGACATGGGATTGGTATACCATTATTGTAATAAACCCGCTCATTAATTATTGTTAATAACGAATTTAAAATAGCTGAGTTCGCTTTAAAAATTTCATCAATAAACGCAAAATGAGCTTCTGGCAACATATTTTTTATATTTCGTTTATATAGCCCTAGTTCTAAGTCCTTTAAAGACAGCACGCCAAATAGTTCCTCTGGTGTACTAAATGGGGTAAGTAAATGTTGAAAATAATGGCTTTCTTCTACAATGTGTCCTAGCATTGAGGACAATTCACTTTTCCCAGTTCCTGCTGGACCAATAAACAGAAGGTGCTGCTTGGAAAGAATAGCTGTTATTAATGCTTCAATTTCTTCTTCCCTATCAAAAAAACGTTCATTTAATTTTTGCTGGATGAGTTGTAATTGTTTTGGCATTGCTTTTACTCTCCTTCTTTACAACGACACTTTATTTTTACGAATTTACACTTTTTGTATAACGATTCACTACATTAAAAGTTTTTAAACGTCTACATTTCAATCAAAGTATTATTTTTTCATTTTAAGTAACATATTATTTCCTATAAATAACTATATGTAAGAATGGAATAATTAATTTCTTGTAAAAATTTTGAATTTTTTTGATTAAGATTGCGTAAATAAGTGAAAATAATAGGTATAGCATGTCATCAAGGAGGGTTTTCATGGCGATCATAAAAGTGTCAGCTTCTGTTTTTTCAAAATATAAAACAGTAGATCGCGCACTAAAAAAAGCAAGTAAAGATGATGTCATCCTACTTGCCAATGGAAAATATAAAGAATCGATATCCATTCATCGAAATGTTACGATTACTGCAAAATATGGAGATATTGTTTACTTAAAGGGCGCTATCATCATCCCGAAAGGTTTCGAAGTTACATTTGAAAATATTAACATTCATCCTTCTACACAGTTTTATGTTGAAGGAACTGTATTTATAAATAATTGTACATTCGATGGGTCTAATACAAATGTGCTTCTTTCGTTTAACGGCGGAAAAGCAACGATATCAAACTGTCATTTTTTTGGAGCAAACGAAATTGCAGTAATATTGTGTAATAAAAGTGTGGCTACGTTTCTAGATTGTACTTTTGATAACAATCAAAAATCGCATTTATTTATAGAAAATTCAAAGGTAGAATTAAAAAATTGCGAGTTTTCCAAAGCGCGCCATGGCATATGGCTAAAATCAAATTCAAAGGTTACTACTGAAAATGTCAATATCCATCACCATAGTGGAACCCAAATTATTGTACAAGAAGAGTCCACCTACCAAGATTCTGGAAGTACAATTGAACATGGAGAAGGCAACGGTATTTATGCAAACGACCAGTCGACTGTCCTATTAAATGAAACAATCGTCCAGCATCATGTACTCCCTCAGCTTTGGATACAAAAAAGTACTATACAACTAACAAACTGTTCTATTGAGCAAGGTAGCGAA
Source organism: Solibacillus sp. FSL R7-0682 (assembly GCF_038005985.1). Taxonomy (NCBI): domain Bacteria; kingdom Bacillati; phylum Bacillota; class Bacilli; order Caryophanales; family Caryophanaceae; genus Solibacillus; species Solibacillus sp. FSL R7-0682. The sequence continues at coordinate 2,093,437 of NZ_JBBOUI010000001.1, read as the reverse complement.
TCAGGGCTCATGCTGCGAGAACAATCCGAAGGAACAATTATAAATAGTAAATTCTCCCACCATAAAATTGCCAATATCCAACTCACACTAGAATCACTACTAAATATGACTGATAGCAACATTAGTAAATGTCGGGGTGTTGGTATTCAAGTAAAAGAAAAGTCCATTGTCAATTTTATAAATGCTATCTTTGAAGACAATGTATTATCTCAGCTTTACATTACGGAAAAATCGATTTGCACTGGGAAAGATTCCGTTATCAAAAATGGAAAACAGGTAGGAATCTTTGTTGATAAAGAGGCTTCTTGTTCGATCGTAGCAAGTAAAATATCCAATCACGCGAACACTGCTATTACAGCGATTGGCGCAGAAATTTTCTTATTAGACACTGAAATATTTGCCAATAAAGGAAATGGGATTTTGACGGTAAAGCAGACGGAAGCCACCATAGAAAACTGTCAATTTCAAAAGAACCAAATGCCTCATATCGCCGGGAAAGAAAAAGCACAAGTAACGGTCTCAGCTAGTACATTTACTGGTGGTAAAGGAATTTTTATGATTGAAAACTGCCAATTAGAAGTTAATGACTGCCATTTTACAGACGGTACAGGTGTTCAAATCGAAGTTGGAAGTCACACAAAAGCAACCATTCATAAAACAAAAATAATACAAGGTACAAGTAATGCGATAAAAGCGATGAAAGATGCCTCGATTCACATTACAGAATGCCAAATTATCGCCCATAAAATGCCTCAAATTGTTGTGAATGATAGTTCGCTCATTTTCAGAAATAGTGAGCTGTTACATGGTGAAAAAAATGGCTTCATTATCGAAAATCATTCGGAAGCATTAATACAAGATTCATTTATTTCAAATCATCAATATCCACAAGTGTGGATTGATTTAGAGTCATCAGTTGAGCTCTCTTCAACTCAATTAACAGAAGGACATGAATCAGACATATACGTCCAAAACAATTCGACCGTCCACGCGACAAATTGCATCATCCATAACGATAAATTTAACTTTAATATTCAAGCCGTTAACCATTCCAAAATAAACTTAGTCCAAACAGCTGTAGAAAATTCAGTTGGCGAGAAATTTTATAGTGAAAACCATAGTGAAATTACTAATTCGTATGATGAAGTAAATTGAGTAATGAAGCCAGGCTACAGACTCAGGCCCGTGCCCGCATAAAGCGTACCCGGAACTTGAAACCAATTTTACCCGCATCAAAAAAACAATTTTTCTCTTAGGAGAAAATTGTTTTTTTGTTTTGTCTCAGCTTCTTTATTTTTGTCTACTTCGAAGCCTTTGCTCTTCGTTATGGTGGCAAAAAATTCTAGCCCCTCTGAATTTAAACGTTTTCTTCTAGGCTAATTTATGAGAAAATAGTTCGTTAGAAAGGAAGTAAGTAATTAATGACTACGTTAAAAGAAATTACCCCAAGCTATGATCCATGGGAAGCCTATTTAGACGTTGAACAACATGGCGGCCTAACTTTATCCAATATTGAATTTACAACAACCACTTTATGTAATATGCGTTGTGCACATTGTGCCGTTGGTTACACACTTCAAACGAAAGATCCCGAAGCATTACCAATTGAACTGATTTTGAAACGACTAGATGAGATTCCTCATTTAAAAACAATTTCAATAACTGGTGGCGAGCCGATGATGTCAAAAAAATCGGTGCAAAACTATGTTCTTCCACTCCTAAAATATGCACATGAACGTGGAGTTCGTACACAGATGAACTCAAACTTAACAATTGATGGTGCACGCTATTTAGAAATCGCTCCTTATTTAGATGTGTTGCATATTTCACATAACTGGGGAACGATTGAAGAATTCGTAGAAACAGGATTTGCAATGATGGAACGTAAACCCACAGAAGAGCAACGGGCGGCCCTATTCCAGCGGATGATTGATAATTCAAGAATGCTTGCAGATCATGGTGTTATGGTATCGGCTGAAACAATGTTAAATAAAAAGACATTACCGTATTTAGAGCATATTCATAAGCAAATCGTCGAGGAAATGAAGTGTGCACGTCATGAAGTCCACCCGATGTATCCATCAGACTTCGCTTCTGCGCTCACTTCTTTATCACTTGAAGAGACACGTGACGCGATTAACCATTTACTAGATATTCGGGATGAAAATACATGGATGCTTTTTGGTACATTACCGTTTTATCCGTGTAGTAAGTCTGAAGAAGATTTGAAATTACAAGAGCGTATACGTCAGACGAAAAATGTAACGCTTCGAAACGATCCTGATGGCCGTTCACGTTTAAATATTAATATATTTACTGGTGAAGTCATCGTTACGGATTTTGGTGATACGCCAGCTCTTGGAAATATTCAGCATGATTCATTACCAGCCATATTTGATAAGTGGTTAGCGACGGACTTAGCAAAAAGCTTAAACTGTCATTGTCCTGCTGTTAAATGCTTAGGACCCAATGTACTTGTAAAAAATATGTATTATGAACATGAAACATTTGTAAGTGGTTCTGTGAAATAAAACGTAAAAATGCCTCCCTACAATTCGTACAAAATCGTACTAGTATTGTAGGGAGGCATCTATTATATTTCAATATATTTTGGGAGCTCTGGGATGTCTGATTTTACATCAGACTCTGTTAGGCTTAAGCCGTTTAATTTATATTTTGAATCAAACTCCAACTGGACGAGTAAATCATCGGGCTCCGCGATATTTAATCGATTGTAAAGAGCTTGATGCGTTAAATCAACAGCGCAAATACATTCTATCGTATTTTGAACATGATATTTTTCTTGTTCCGTAATTGGGAATGCCCCATTTAGTAAATGCGGCATAATTGCATCACGTAAAAATCCTTGTGCTTCAACAATACAGTTAAACTCTGCTAATTTATCCGCATACGAACGTAGATGAACACGTTCTGTTTTCCGCTGTAAATTTAAATCGCTTACTTGCGTAATAATTGTTTTTAATCGTTGTGCTGCCAGCTCATTTAAACGATTTTGTACAGTATATAAATTTTCACTCACAAACACTTCGTATTTCTTAATAAATTCTAGTTTTTCCTCACATTGCTTTTGGAGCTTATTTAGTGAATGGATCCGTTCAATTATTAAACTTTCCATTTCATTATTTGCTATTGGGAATGTTAAGGGTTTCCCCGTAAGTTTTTTATATTGCTTTTCTAAGCGGGAATATTCCATCGAATAATCGACGTGTAATTTTCGGTAATCCCGTACATTTTTTTGATACAAGACGGCCATTTCTTCATATTTTTCTACTAATGAATCGCGTAAATATAAGTCGCTCGCAAGTTTTTGCAACAACTGATAGAGCGTTTGGACATCTTTAAAGACGGTGCTAACATTTTGATATTCCTCTTCATAGGACGTAAGCAGTACTAAATCGCGTTGTTGACGACTAAATTCGTACTCCGAGTCTGATTGATATCGCTCCACATTTTCAAGGGCAGAAATATAAGGCTCCCGAGTTGGAATGACCTCGATCTCTTTTCGTAATCTTTCTAGCCAATGGATAAACAATTCCGTAACGTGACGCGTCTTCTTTTGCTTATCCTCTACTAAGCGATAAATTAATTGAGAGAGATGTGTAATATTCGAATCAATTAATAGTTGCGTGTCATTCGTTTTTCTTGCTTTTAACGCATTTAATGCAGATACCCCTAAAAATTCACCTGCTTTGTTGCCATATCGCGCCTTTTCAGAAGCAAAAGATTGTTCAACATCGCTTGTAGATTCGTCAATCCCATTTAAAATGATATGCGGCTGTATATTGAAAGTTTCTAATTTATTTAGTAAATTCACCTCATCAACAGTCGCAGGTGAGCCATTTCGTAAAACCCAAAATACTTCGTCGACACGCTGGATTAACGAATGTGAGAAGTAAGCGGTATTGTTATTTCCTACTTCTAACGCTGTTGAATCAATAAGTGTGACCGCTTTTAATAAATCATGTTTAATATATACTTCAATAAAATCTAAATGCTCCCGGATTATTTGAGCGCTATATGTATCAGAAACTGTAAGTAAATGTAATTTGGAAATATCAAATGTTGCGACCATGCCATCTAGGAAAATTGCTTTTATACACTCTTCTTCTCCATAGCGTAAAAATGTGTTAATATTTGTTGGCTGATTTTTATTATCTTCAAGTAATTCTCTTCCAAGTAAACTATTTATTAAAGTCGTCTTTCCTACCCGTTCTTTCCCTAAAAATAAAAAGATTGGCTGACTATCTGCATCATCAATAATTCGCTTAAGTCGTCTTGTCGTATCTTTTACATAAGAATTTTGCGATAAAATAATGTGCAGAGGCTTAAGACGATCTATTAATTGCTGTAAATCCGTAATGTCATTTAAACTCGTCTGCTGTGCATCTGTTGGCTTTGTCATCTGTATTCCCCTCTTATCTAGTAATATTTCCATTATAAGTCCTTTCAAAATTGCTTGAATATGGAATTTTCAACAGATTCAAAAAATCACTACAAGTGTCACAGTCATAAACGACAAAAATAGGTAATAGTACACACTAACTTTAATAGAATACAATTAATAATGATTCATTCCACATCTATCGTCTTGCTCAATTTGACGGTCATGATATGATAGGAAAAGATTATTTAAAGGGGTTTTTTTATGGGAAGTATACGTGAGCAATGGTTCGGAAATATACGTGCAGATGTATTAGCTGGTTTAGTCGTTGCATTAGCACTAATTCCGGAAGCCATTGCATTTTCAATATTAGCTGGTGTTGATCCTATGGTAGGTCTTTATGCATCCTTTGTAATTGCCGTAACAATCAGCTTTGTTGGGGGACGCCCTGCGATGATTTCTGCTGCTACTGGCGCGATGGCATTAGTCATTGTCTCATTAGTAAAGGACCATGGTTTGCACTATTTACTAGCTGCCACAATTTTAACTGGATTTATACAAATAGCATTCGGTCTACTTAAAATTGCGAAATTAATGAAATTCATTCCAAATGCTGTGATGATTGGCTTTGTTAACTCCTTAGCTATTTTAGTATTTCTAGCACAAACTCCGCACTTTATCGGTGGGGATTTCATGACGTGGTTATTTTTACTTGTGACGATTGCGTTAATTTATGCGATTCCTTATATCATTAAAGGAATCCCCGCTCCATTAATTGCAGTTGTTATCTTATCAATTGTAGCGGTCTATTCAGGCGTCAATTTAAAAACCGTTGGCGATATGGGTTCGATCAGTCAGTCATTACCGTCGTTTTTCATTCCAGACATTCCATTCAATTGGGAAACGTTCATGATTATTTTACCGTATTCCTTAGCACTTGCTGTTGTAGGTTTAGTGGAATCGTTACTCACAGCGTCTATTTTAGATGATATGACGTCTACAGAAAGTGATAAAAACAAAGAAGCACGTGGTCAAGGCATTGCCAATGTCATTAACGGATTTTTTGGAGGAATGGCGGGTTGTGCGATGATTGGTCAGTCAGTTATTAATGTTAAATCCGGTGGGCGCGGTCGCCTTTCAACGTTTGTTGCAGGTAGTTTTTTAATGTTTCTTATTTTAGTTTTAGGTGATTATGTTGTACAAATACCGATGCCTGTACTTGCTGGTGTTATGGTCGTTGTTTGTATTACACAATTTGATTGGCATTCGTTTAAATATGCAATGATAGCACCAAAAAAGGATGTCTTTGTCATGCTATTAACGATTGCTGTTGTACTCTACACACATAATCTTGCAATTGGGGTTGTGGCAGGTATTATCGTAAGTGCGCTCTTTTTCGTCAATGAAATTTCTCGTGTCAAAATAACTCAGCAAGGAACAACGTATGCTGTATCAGGGCAATTATTTTTTGCTTCAACAGAAAGCTTTGTCGAATATTTTAAAACACAAGCGTTTTCCTCTAATTCGATTATCATCGATTTCACCAATTGTAAAGTATGGGACGATTCCGCAGTTGGTTCATTAGTAAAGGTGAAGGACTTGTTAAAGGCGAAAAATATAACTGTAGCGTATACAGGCATTGATGAAGCAAGTAAACAATTGCTTGTGAAGTTAACCGGTCATACGATAATTGACTAACTTTGGGGGAATGAACATGTATCCACATATTTTACTTGCGGCAGATGGCTCTGAAAACTCATTTCGTGCAGCAAAAGAAGCAGTTAAACTAGTCAAATTAAATGAACATAGCAAAATTACACTATTATTTGTGATTGATTATGAAAAAGTAAAAACAGAGGTACTTCACGCAAATTCAGCAGAAAGCTTGTATATGGAACGCAAGAAAAAGCTACAACACATTGAGCAATTATTCACGGCAGAAAACGTGCACTATGCAATTGAAATGGTGCATGGTAGTCCTGGTCCTGAAATTGTGAACTATGCCAATTCAAAAAAAGTAGATTTAGTTATTATCGGAAGTAGAGGATTAAATAGCTTACAGGAAATGGTGCTAGGAAGTGTATCTCATAAAGTAATGAAACGTGTCCAATGCCCGGCCATGATTGTTAAATAATTGTATTCTTTAATTCAAAAGTCAAAACACCATTTTTCTCTAATATGAAAAATGGTGTTTTATATTTCATTACGTTTACACTAGATGAAAGACGTTTCTTAAAGTTAAATGATTAAGAGCAGTCTCACATGTAGAGTTATTTACGACAAATACAATTGGTTGTATGGTCATTTACCATACCGACTGCTTGCATAAACGAATAGCAGATTGTGCTCCCTACAAATTTAAAGCCATCTTTTTTTAATTGCTTGCTCATTCGGTCACTAATTTCTGTTGTGATAGGAACTTCTTCAATCGTATTCCAGTAATTAATGATCGGCTTCCCATCTACAAAGGACCAAACATACTGTGAAAATGACCCATAATCGTTTTTTATTTTTATGTAGCTTTGTGCATTCGTCACAACACTAGCAATTTTTAAACGATTACGAATGATTCGCTCATCTTCCTTTAATTGTGCTAATCTTTGTTCATCATAAGTAGCAATCACTTCAGCATTAAACTGGTCAAATGCTAAGCGGTATCCTTCTCTTCGTTTTAATATCGTCAGCCAACTCAGTCCAGCTTGTGCGCCTTCTAAACAAAGCATCTCAAATAGATGCTGATCATCATATACAGGTACGCCCCACTCCTCATCATGATACTTTACATAAATCGGCTCATCTAACTTCACCCATGCACAACGTTCCATAATAATCACCCCAACGGTTGTTTTCTTTCACTTTAAGCGAACTATTTTGCATTCGCAATCAAAATGTGATAGATTTAACTGACGAACGTTAGGAAGGTGATAATATGACGCAACAAAAAATCGTTCTGGCAGCTTATAGTAACTTTGCTGAGCATGGGTATAGTGGTGGTTCCCTAGCACAAATAGCGGAAGAAGTAGGGATTCGCAAGCAATCAATCTATACGTATTTTAAAAGTAAGGATGATCTTTATTTATCAATATCTCAAGATGCCATGCAAACAGAGCTGGCCTTTATGAAGGGATTTATCGAGCAACAGCAAGAGCAAGAAGTTGAACAAATGCTCTATCTACTTTTACGCGCAGCACAACAACGCTTTATGCAACAATTAAGTACTAAATTTTTTATTCGGTCGACATTTATTACACCACCCCATTTAGAAAAGCAATTACTGGAGCAAACTTATTTTTATTTAGATTCATTAGAAGCTATACTAAAACACTTTTTTGCTAAACAACAAATAGCAGTATCCCCAACAATAGCAGCAAGTAGCTTTTTAGCGTTACTCGACAGTTTATATGTTGAAATGCTTTATGGTGGTGAAGCACGCTTTGAAAAACGGTTAGAAGCCGGTTGGAAAGTGTTTTATCGGGGCATTACAAATTGAGGTGAAAGATGATGACAAAATATTGGCTCCTTGTATTATTAGCAGGACTTATTGAAATTCTTTGGGCAATGGGCTTAAAATATGCAAGCACGATTGGCATGTGGATAGGCGTTGTTGTGCTCATAATTATATCCTTTTATATTTTAATTATTGCAACAGAAAAATTACCTGTTGCAACGGTGTATGCGGTATTTACGGGAATAGGAACCGCAGGAACAGTTATTGTAGAGACATTATTATTTAACGAACCATTCAGTATTGCAAAAATTGGCTTTATCGCCCTTTTATTAATAGGCGTAATTGGACTAAAACTTATTTCGAATGAGCCAGAAGAAGCGAGGGATAACTAATGGCTTGGGTATATTTACTATTAGCAGGTGCATTTGAAGTTGGTGGAGTAATTGGCATGAATAAGGTTGCTCAAAAACGCAACATCACGAACTTCACCATTTTATTTGGATCATTTGCTTGTAGCTTTACATTGCTTGCATTAGCAATGAAAACTTTACCGATGGGAATTTCTTATGCTGTTTGGACGGGTATCGGTACTGTTGGTGGAACACTCGTGGGAATGTTTCTTTATAACGAATCTAAAAGTTGGAAAAGAATTTTGTTTATTTCGTTTATTTTAATTGCGGTTGTCGGATTAAAGTTAACGCAGTAAGATAGAGTCACAGCTTAAACGTGGAGCAGCCATTTCTCGTTCTGCGTTTTTATATTCGTATATTATAGTGGAGGTACATATATGAAAGCTTATTTACAACTTATCCCTATCCCAATGAGCGGGCTTATGCTAGGTTTTGTTTCATTGGGGAACGTATTTCATACAGTAGAACAGCATGTACTAGGGCATATTGCATTTTTCATTGGTGGCTTTTTATTATTAATGCTTTTGTCAAAAGCGTTGTTTGCTTGGTCAAGTGTTTTATCAGAAATGCAAAATCCAATTATCGCATCTGTGTCCCCTACTTTTACAATGGGTACGATGGCTTTTAGTAATGGCTTACATTACTATTCTGTTCCAGAACTTCTCATTCAAAGTATATGGATTATTGCTGCTGCTACTCAAATTTTTATTATTTTGTATTTTATTAAGGCATTTATTTGGAGAAAAAAATTGTCAATTTCGATGATTTTTCCAAGTTGGTTCATATTATTTGTTGGAACAGCGATGATGCCGTTAACTGCTGGACAGCTATCAAATGTTTTCACAAAAGGAATCCTACTTTTTGCGGTGATCTCATTCATTATTCTCGTTCCGATTGTAATTAAACGTGGGTTTATTTTAAAAGACTTACCAGAGCCCACTATTCCAATGATTACGATTTTAACAGCGCCTGCATCATTAAGCTTAGCTGCTTATTTCCAGCAGTATGAAGGAACATTACCAATCGCAATTACTCTATTTGTTGTCGCTCAAGCTTTATTTTTATTAGTATTAACAAAACTAGTAAGTGCTTTAAAGCTTCCTTTTTATCCAAGCTATGCGGCCTTTACGTTTCCTCTTGTTGTTACAGCAACAGCAACACATGCTATGTATCAATTTTTAAGTAATCATAATATTGACTTACTATGGTTAAATTGGGTTGGAAACGGACAACTAATCCTTGCTACTTTAATGATTTCATATGTTTTCATTCGATATTGTAACTATTTAGTTTTTCAATTTAAACAACAGCGTATAAAGCAACAATCAAATCAAGAAGTGATTTCATAACGAATACAACTTATTTTTAATAACAAAAAGCACCGAGATTTAATTCTTGGTGCTTTTTGTCATTTCATTCGATAGCTGTAGTGTGCATTTGTCGTGAATATTCTTTCTTATTGTACATTCTGAATTTTACGTCCCCTATCGCTTCTTAAGCATTTGCAATTAGAAACTTTTTCCACTCAGATGTCGTATAATACTTAAGGAGGTCGAAAGAAATGAATAAATGGTTGTACTTTATTATTGGCATAGGCGTTATTAGTAGCGGCCTTTATATTTGGTTAGGCTATGAAATAAATCAAGGGGAGAAAAATAGAGCAGACGGTACAAATGATTATTTAATCGTATTAGGAGCTAAAGTGAAGCCGGGTGGTGTTCCCTCCCTGTCTCTTAAAAACCGTTTAGATGTTGCTGCAGTATACTTACATGACCATCCTCATGTAAAAGCAATCGTTTCAGGTGGGCAAGGACCCGATGAGGACAGAACCGAAGCCTCTGTAATGTTTGACGTGTTAGTAGAAAAAGGAATTGCTCCAGATCGAATCATGCTCGAGGATCAATCTACTTCTACTTATGAAAATCTACTCTATTCAATGTCTCTATTACCAGAAAAGATTACAGATATTACAATCGTTTCGAATGATTTTCATTTGCGGCGAGCAAGTCTGTTAGCTCAAAATTTAGGATTGCAGTCCGATGTATTAGCAGCCCCTACCCCTAAAGTAGTTGAGTTCAAATCACGGGTTCGGGAAAGGCTAGCATTATTAAAAACATTTATTGCAGGTAAATAATTTTACATTTAGAAACCATTTCGTTATTTTTATAGAGAACGACAAAATGGGGTGAAATAAATGAAACTTAGTATTTTAGATCAAGTACCAATTTCAAAAGGGATGACTTCAACAGAAGCTCTTGCAAATAGTGTAAAAATTGCTCAGCTCGGTGATAAATTAGGCTATGAGCGCATGTGGTTTGCCGAGCATCATAATATGACTTCATTAGCAAGCTCTGCACCTGAAATTACAGCTGCCTATGTCGCAGCAAAAACAGAGCGTATCCGAGTTGGTACCGGCGGGATAATGATGATGCATTATTCCCCATTAAAAATTGCAGAAGTATTTAAGACATTAGCTGCGTTAGCGCCAGGTCGCATTGATTTTGGCGCTGGGCGAGCACCAGGTGGAGATGGACTAGCTATGACGGCTCTTGCGAGTGGCAGACGCCCAGAGATGAATGAACAATATGATAAGCTTGAAATCATTTTACGTCTGATGAATGAGCAGCAAACAGGTGAGGCAGTTTATGATGCAGTCGTTGCCGCGCCATTTAAAATTCAACTGCCACAAGCATGGCTGCTAGGCTCAAGTGGTCAAAGTGCTAGACAAGCAGGAGCTGCTGGGGTTGGGTACTCGTTTGCTCAATTTTTCAATGGGCAAATGTCTAAAGGAATTTTTGACGCCTATCGCAATGCTTTCCAACCGTCTTATTTTATGGAGAAGCCAGAAATAATTACTACTTATGCAGTATGTGTGGCGGAAACAGAAGAAGAGGCGGAATATTTATCGATGCCGATGCAAATTGCGCGACTAAATTTAATGCGAGGTAAGCTAACACAAGGGATTTCTCCTGAGGAAGCAAAGGATTATCCATTAACAGAAATGGATAAAATGATTTTACAGCAAAACCGTTCATTAATGCTTGTTGGATCAGCGAAGGAAGTTGCGGAGCGAATTTTATATGAGCAAGAGTATTACGGATTTGATGAGGCAATGATCAATAGTAATTTATATACTGTTGAGCAACGTTTAAATAGCTATCAATTACTGGCAGAGCAATTGATCAAATAATTTCAGATGCAAATTTTGTGAGGCTGGGACAAAACCAAAACATCATTTTTCTCGAGTGAGAAAAATGATGTTTTTTGTAATTGGTTTCCGTTGTGAGAACGATTTCCGGGGGAGTCGCCCCTCCACTACAACCAATTTATTAAGTATCTAATTTTTAATACTGCATTTTCCATAAATAGAGAAATTCCCACTTCTGTCCTAGCCTCTTTTTTTTCGCTAATTCATTCCGCTAGAAATCCATTTCAGTCTGTAGTTTTATACGGTTGCAATTTGACTAGCCGTCTGTGGATTAATGCGCGCTACGATAATACTGTTAATCGCATTTACATAAGCAAGTGCAGATGCCTTTAATATATCAGTATGGGCAGCCTTTGCCATATACGTCTCGCTATTAAATTCAACAATAATTTTTACTTTTCCTAATGCTTCTTGCCCACGTGACACAGAGCTAATATTATACTCGACTAATTTAACGTTAATCCCCGTTACCTCCGCTATTGCTAAGTAAAGCGCATCAATTGGACCTGAACCTACAGCACTTGCTTGAAAGACATCCGCCCCTCGTCTTACTTTCACGCTTGCGGACGGGAACGTTGAATTTGAGATAATTTGTAAATCTTCAATTTCATAAAACTGGTCTGCATAAGTTTGTTCGTTTGGATTGTTTTTCTCTGCCTTTTCATAATACTCCTCAACGATTACATATAAATCGTGATTATAGACTTCCTTCTTAGAATCGGCTAATTTTAAGAAGTTTTCAAAAATACCTTCAAATTCTTCCACAGTAAAATCTTTAAAACCAAGCTTTGATAATGCATTTTTGACTGCATGGCGGCCGGAGCGTGCAGTTAATACAAGCTCCATATCTTCTAAACCTACATCTTCTGGATGAACAATTTCATAGGCATCTCTAGATTTTAGTAAGCCATCCTGATGTATGCCCGAAGAGTGTGCAAAGGCATTATCTCCTGTAATTGCCTTGTTTACTTGTACATCAATGCCCATAAAGCTTGATACTAAGCGAGATGTGTTCATAATTTCCTTCGTATGAATATCCGTAAATACATCATACACATCTCCACGAGTTTTAATCGCCATTACAACTTCCTCTAAAGCAGCATTACCAGCCCGTTCACCAATACCATTTATCGTACATTCTACTTTATCTGCACCATTTTTAATGGCAGCTAGCGTATTTGCTGTTGCCATACCTAAATCATTGTGGCAATGTACGGATAATAGCACAGAGTCATCTAAGTTTTTCATGCGGTCATTCAGTTTCGCGATCATTTTTCCCCATTGCTCCGGCTCTGCGTACCCTACAGTATCAGGGACATTAATCATTGTTGCACCAGCCTTCATGACGGCCTCAATCGTTTTCCATAGATACTCAAAATCTGAGCGCGATGCATCTTCTGTTGAATATTGTACTTGTGGAAGTAATGTTTTAGCGTATTTCACCGCATCAACACCGATCTGTAAAATTTGATCTTTTGATTTACTAAACTTTTTCTCTACATGAATATCCGATGTGCCTAATACCATATGAATCATCGGATTTTGTGCATGTTTTACTGCATGATACACAGCATCAATGTCACTCTTCACCGCACGAGCAAGTGCTGTAATCATAATATCTGATGTATTCCCTACTTTTTGTGCTACTGCCTTTACCGCATCAAAATCACCTTGAGAAGATGCAGGGAAACCGGCTTCTATTATGTCGACACCTAGTTTTTTTAATTGTTGAGCTATCTCTACTTTTTCGTATAGGTTTAATTTTGCACCTGGTACTTGCTCACCATCACGTAACGTTGTATCAAACACCCAAATTTTTCGACTCATTTACAAAACCCCTTTTCTGTTTTATTTTGATGGGAAAACAAAGTAGGCACAGCGGCAAAATAAAAAGCCCCGCCTCTATCAACTACTGATAGAGACGAGACTGAACTCGCGGTACCACTCTAAATTGAACGGTCATTACTGACACAATTCCACTTAACGACAGCACAATACTGTCTTGCCTAATAACGGAGGCATCCGACTTCCCTACTGACATTCAGGTTGTAGCTCATGGACGAGTTCAATTGCTGTATCCGTCAGTTTACACCACCCACTGACTCTCTTTAAGAATACGGGACAATTTACTACTTCCAATCAAAGCCTTTTCTGTTCTCTTGAAAGCAAGTTTACGCACTTTCCATATTGATGTCAATATTTATCTGAAAATTTTTAATTAAATAACAATTAAATGCGATCACCATTGAAAATCGAGTTTTTTACGATCACATAATCTACATTGCGAATTGCAGCTAATGTTTTCCCACCTGAATAAGAAATAGATGATTGTAAATCTTGCTCCATTTCTGTCAAAGTATCCATTAAAGGACCTTTGTAATTAACATACATCTTTTTACCTTCTACGTTTTTGCGCTCACCCTTTTGGAACTCTGACGCAGAGCCGAAATATTCCTTCATAAGTTTACCATCAACTTCGACTGTTTTTCCTGGTGATTCCTCATGACCAGCAAATAATGAGCCAATCATAACCATTGTCGCTCCGAAACGTACCGATTTAGCAATATCACCGTGCGTACGAATACCGCCATCTGCAATAATTGGTTTTGATGCTGCTTTTGCACACCAACGAAGTGCGGCTAACTGCCATCCACCAGTGCCAAAACCTGTTTTAATTTTTGTAATACATACTTTACCTGGTCCAATACCTACTTTTGTCGCATCCGCCCCTGCGTTTTCTAATTCGCGAACAGCTTCAGGCGTCCCTACATTTCCAGCAATAACAAAACTGTTTGGTAAATGCTTTTTAATATGACCGATCATGTCAATCACTTGATTTGAATGACCATGTGCAATATCAATTGTAATGAATTCCGGTGTTAACTTTGCATCTGCAAGCTGTTCAACAAATGCATATTCTTCATCTTTCACGCCAACAGAAATCGATGCAATGTACCCTTTCCCCTGCATATCACGAATAAATTGCTCACGCGTTTCTGGATTGAAACGGTGCATAATGTAAAAATAACCTTCAGATGCCAATTTTTCAGCAATTGTTTCATCAATTATCGTTTGCATATTCGCTGGTACAACCGGTAATTTAAATTGATACCCACCTAGTGTAACTGTTGTATCACATTCTGTACGGCTTTTCACAATACACTTTGCAGGTATTAATTGAATATCCTCATAATCAAAAACTGTATCCATCATATTAAAACACTCCTAAACACGAACATTTTTTTATTCAGCTTAATAATCATTCGCCATTAGGTACTTTATAATAGATTGAAAGCGGTGTCAACCAAAATTGAACATTTTTTTAGAATTTCACTCAATCTAAGAAATGTTTTGAATTTACTACTTCCTTGCAACATGTTGTCGTACAATAGTATAAAGCTTGAGAGGAGGAATACATATCGACGGTCAATTAGTTGCGATGTCCTTAATGAATTTAAAAGGACGTGAGCTGCGAATGCTTTATGCATTGTTATTTAAAACAAATATTTTTAGCTTGTTAAGAGTAAAAACGAAGGAATTATTTAATAAGGATGTAGACCACTTTAATGCCAACCTGGAAAAGGAAATGCAAAAAATCGAGCAAATTTCAGATGAAGCACTACAGCTTGAATTATTTTTAAAGCTTACGGAAGTGTATGAGATGAAAGGAATTCCTTATCACTCTATCGAAAATATAGAACAACAATGCACGGCAATAGTAGAACATGCTTATAGTGATTTAGAAAAAAGTGATCATAATTTTATTGATTTCACAGATCGTTCAACAGATCAAACGAAGCTACAGCAAATCATTCAATTTGAAATGCAAAAATTATTCTTTTCTTTTGATGATAAATATCAAGAATTAAAGGAAGATGAACGCTTCAAATTCACGCAAAAGATACAAGAATTTCTTGTTGAATTACCTGATGATGAACAAATCCGATTAAAAAACCGATTACAAATTGAGGAAGTTACGAAGGAGACCATTCACGAAGCAATGGTTGCAAGGGGATCTGTATTTGTATTATCTGCTATTGTGGAAATTGCTGGCTTTACGGCCTATACAACATTAACAACTGCCATGGCTTCAACGATTGCTTTAGGAGGAGTAGCAATGCCTGTTGGCGTATACACATTAGCATCATCGCTCCTTACGTTAGTCATTAACCCGTTCATTTTAATCCCATTAGCAATTGGTGGAGGTGGTTGGTTAGTATCACGTCAAAATAAAGTTTCACAAAAAAGATTAGTCCCAATTGTACTCTTACAAATGACACTTCCCTCGATGGTCGCATTACCAAACAATGATGAAAAATTATTTCAACCAATCATTTCACGCTGGCAGCATTTAAAAAACAAGCACACTAGTTTACTAGACGACCAACATCAATACTTAAAAGAAATTGCCCTTCGTCAAAAAAAGGCCGTTTCCGCTGAACGGGAGAGTGCAGAATTAGCAAATACGATTCAGGCGCTTACAAAAGAGAAAGAATCAATCCGACAGGCATTATTAAACGTTATTTATGCGATTGACAAATCCGAACAATCGACTACCTATGATCACTTACTCCAAACAATTTCTTCAAAAAAAGAGCGAATTGCAACGCTCGAAATTCAAAAAGCAAACAACTCAAAGCAAAAAGGCTTTTGGAAATCGATAAGTTCCGCTTTTGATAATAGTTCATTGCGGTCTGAAATACGGACTTTAACCGAGGAAATTGGGGAAGCAGAAATGCAATTAGTGGAGGAACTTTTACAAACGGAAGGTACTGTATTGATGAATGATCGGCAACGGTTTCAAAAAATCATTAATGAAACAAATGACCTTATTCAAAAACGCTCTGAATCTTCAAATACAGCTCTTACATTACGTGGTGAAATTGCCGAATTAGAAGAAAAATTATCTGTAGTAAAGAAAGAAATAAAAAATTACCAATCAAAATATTATGGCATTGCGGATGAATAAAGTTAAAAAAAGGTGTCCTAAAAGAGTCATTTAGGGCACCTTTACATAATTTATCAATTGATTTAAAGAATGAATTTCAGCAAATGGTTTTATTTTCGTATCGTTCGAGTGTTTGTTTGGATTGAACCAAATCCCCTTAACATTGTCATTTTGACAGCCACCAATATCCTTTTCTAAGTCATCCCCTACAAATAATGTCGCTTCAGGTTTTACATTTAGCTTATTTAAAGCGAATTCGAATATTCGTTTGTCTGGTTTACTAATCCCCACTTCTTCTGAAATAAAGATTGAATCAAAACAACAATGTAAATTTGTATTACTTATTTTAGCGTATTGTCTCTGTGTGGAGCCATTTGTTATTATGGCCACCTTCACTTGCTCTTTTATAACATTTACGAGATGTAGTACGTTTTCGTTTATCGAAAAACACATAGGAAAATGTTCATTCCAAAATTTTTGAAGGGCATTTCGCTGAATTCTTTCGATTGGTGGGAATTCATTAAAAAATGCTTCCAAAACAAAAGCTTTATCATTTTGACCATAAGCCCTACTGTCATAGTCTTTGAATCTTTTAAGCATTTTGTTTTTTTCTCCATCGGTAATCTCGTCATAATACTTGTCTAAAATTATTAAAAACATCTTATCGACTGCCTTATTTCGATCAAGTAATGTATCATCTAAATCAAAGAATATAGCTTGAATGTTTGTCAAATTACCCCACCTCCTTTATCACAAAATATGAATACTTAAAATTATGAAGGATACCTTTATTCAAAAATATCCGTTCGCTATTTTTTAGCAAACGGATAAATTTAAACACTATTCTTATATATATATTAGTTTTTAATTGTGAATATATTTCTCAAATACATCCCCGAAATCTTTCTTCACAAATTGCGCTTTTTGATCGATTAACCACTTGTGAGAGAAGCTTGTAATTTCTTTAAAGGATGAAGCTGGAGAAATACTATCATTGCCAATTCGGCCTAGTGAATTCGACGCTAGCGTTAAGCTTTGTTTAGCGGCCTCCATACTAAAGGCATTTGTTTTTTGCTCAAGCGAAATGGCATGCAACGCTTTATATAAGTCTTTAATCTCAGTTAAATATTTTTTATGAATATCAATGCTTAATGGATTATTGCCTATTGTAAACTTAATTTCAACATCTAAATCGATTGTACCTGCTGTTTCTAACAGTACTTGATCAATTGTGTAATGCTCATAATCATAACGGCGTAGTAAACGCTTTTTACTAATGGCATTGGCACCGTCAACATGAATTAACGCATAGTTTGTAAAGCAATATTCATCTGCTTTTGTTTTAATTAAAAAATAAATTTTTTCATCAATTTCATTAAAGACGAAATCATCTGCATCCGTTTTATCAAAATCTTCTTTTGATATAACAACACCGATATCTGATAAGCCGAGTGCATCGGCAGCAATTTTTTTAAACATCGAGCATCCTCCAAATCTATTTGAATTCTACTTAATTTTACCACACTTTTTATGATTTTTTGTGGTGCTTCTTTTGGAAGGAACCGCTATTTTTTCCTAGGAATCGTCAATGTGTGCCAATCATTTGATTTTAACCGTTTTGCCACATAGACGATTTGCCCAATATGATAAGAATAATGATACATTTGGCGTTCAATTGCGTCGATCACCGTATGTGGTTCATTTCGGATTGTAATAATATTTAAAAGCTGCTCTTCAGTAATGCTTTCTAACGCATTTAAAAAAGTATCCCATCCAACCGCCCAAATATTCATTAGCTGTTCTTTGGAGGCAATATCCCCTACAAATTCGTCATCTCGATTTCGGTCAGGTTTCTCTCCATCCGTTGTAAGAAAATCCGTCCACCGAGATACCATGTTTCCACTCATATGTTTTATGATAATCGCAATACTGTTTGACTCTTCATTCGGCGTCCAAAATAGCTCACTTTCACTTAATTGCTCCATTGCTTTTTCAGCCGTTGTTTTGGCTTCGAGAAATCGTTGCCTAACAGTTGTTAAATAAGCTTTACCTAAGTTCATCTTTTCCCCCCCATTTTATATACGAAAGATCATTCTGAAATTGTCGAAAGTCTGTTACTTAATTGATCCAAAATGATTTCTTCTACAGCCTGACCATTGTAGTCTATATACGCAACCGCCTTGCCCTTTACTGCCACAATCGTTTTGATTAACCCGTTATTATATACAAGTAATTGATTAAAGCGACGATCATTTATTTTCGTAAAATCCTTTTTTTCCACTCTATATTCATTTCGTTCGATTAAATCATCCATGAACAGTGCGGTTAATTGAGCGAACTGAAGTTGGTATACCTCGTAACTCATATATGGTCGATAAGACGATTGATCATCAATTAATGCTTGATTTGATTTATACTGAATCGGTGCTAAAATGCTCCACTCCACCGAGTATCGATTATTCCAATCTACTTCATCCCAAATATCACTTGATTCTCGACGTAAATTTGCATTTTGTTCGATATCCGCTAAAGGGATAATTGGCAAATCGTGCGCTTCTGCTGGCATCGTTTTTGTATCCATTTTTATTATTTGTACAATAGGCATAAATGCTAATGCGGTCATTAGAAGGAGGTATGATAGGAAACCAATTATTAATACCCACCTTCGTTTCTTCTTATTCGATGATCTAATGGTGGTTATACTGTTTAATTGTTCTAAACTATATTGACTAATACTTTTCATGGAAATATATGCAGTAGGTAAAGACATAAGTATATATCCTACTAAAATAAAGAAAAGTATATGTTCACTCACTACAAAATGATATATAGATGCTTCACTTCTAAAAAGGAACGCTACAAAAATTGCTGATAGAAGGAGCGTCGGAATGAATGTAATAAAGATAGTATTTCTCGTCCACTTTTTAACCGTTTCAAAAGCCTTTAATTGCACCTCTCGATCAATGATGCTTTGTTCTTTTGCATGCTCATTTGTCGTACTAAAAACATGGTACGTTGTAAAATAGACCGTATAGTTCGTGACATATTCAAAGCCTAATTGTTCACTTTTTTCCAGCTGAACGGTTGATAAGTTCATCCAATTCGAAGGCTCAATTTTATAATAGACGTCACTTTTTTCTCCTTTTTCAAAAGTAACTAAGTACTTGCCTAGCTTTTTTAAGTGAAACCCTTTGGCGGACATTTCCTGAAACCATACTTCCTGCTCAGCTATCCGCCAAAATTCATCTATTCGAATTTTTCGAATGAAATTACCCATATCAAACCCCTTATATTTAATTATTAACTCTTTAATAAACTTGTAGGGTATCCCACATATGCTATTACTTGATTTGGCATTTCGACTAGATTTCCGACCGCATATTCATTAAAAAGTTGTTCGATTTCTTTCACATATTCATCAAATTTCGGCTCTCCTTTTTGAAGAGAGTACGATGCTGATAGACACCGTTGAATATATTTTTCCTTCGTGAAGAATAACGGATCGGAAAAGGAAATCACTTCATATTGCTTATTAAAAAAGGAATTGATTTTATAATCATCTCGCTGCATCCAACCACTAAAACCAGGGAAATTCGGACAATACTTCTCAAAAAGCTGATGCATCCTTTGATTAAGTAAAGCGTTCTGGTCGCGCACATTCCATATTAAAAATACTTTTCCCTCTGGTTTTAAAATACGTGAACATTCCCATTGAAAGGCGACTTCGTCAAACCAATGAAATGCCTGGGCGACTGTAACAAAATCCACTGATTTTGGCATTAGTCCTGTAGCTGAATCGGAGCCTGTTAATGCTTTAAAATGAGTAAACTGCCCAAGCTCTTTCATTGCCATATCACGCATATCCTTGTTCGGTTCCACACCATATACAAAGCTGCCCCGCTCTAGCAGTAATTTCGCAAATTTCCCTGTACCTGAACCGATATCTGCGATAACAGACTTCTCTGTAAATCCGCATTGTTCATACAAGTAATCTATTAATTGCTTAGAATAAGATGGTCGAGCAGATGCATAATGGCTAGCTAAGCCCGTAAATTTATCTGTATTTTTCATCGTCTAACTCCCTTCAAAGGCGTATTTAAATTAAATTCCCCCACCATTAAGTAGCAAAATTAGCCCAACAACAAACATGATCCATGAAAGCGCTGAACTTGTATTCTTTTGTATTAAAATTTGCAAATTCCTTAACGGTTTTACCATCCATCGACGGAATAATATGAATAGGAAAAGTAAAAAAAGTGCTGGTACAATCATTATCACATTGTATCCTAGTAAAATAGGTAACCACTCATAAAAGCTAAAGTGATGACTTACCATTAGCCCGATCGAAGCAAAATAAGGTATGGCAGTAGCTACTTCCACAACAAACGTCGTTAATCCCATTGCAACCATTGCATTTACCTTAAAGTTTTTCGGCCTCGGTTGATCCATTCCTTTTTTCTTTGGCACAAACCAACTACCAATAAATAAAATAGCTCCAATACTCGTCATTGCTATTTTGGCCGTATTGCTACTGAATGCATCTGCAATTGGACGAAAAATAATATCTAAGCCAAGCATTAAAAAAATACCCGTACTAAAATACAAGACGATAATCGTAACTAAATAGGTGATGATTAATTTCGTTTGTTTTCCTTTTGCTGACAGTAATACATATACTGTTACGCCGATTATCGCTGGACTAAACATATCAAGTAATGCCAATGCGCCAATATACAATAAAATTTCATTACTCATAGCTGACCGGCTTCTTTTCTAGCTTCATAAATGGTATATGCTTGTTCAATAAAGTTTATAAAATCATTATCTAATGGATACAATCCAGCTTGCTCTGAAAGTGAGGGGGATTTTCGTATTTCCCACATTTTCTCTAGAAAAAGATCGTTATCCTTATATGCTTCTTCACTCTTTTCGACCATACGTTTTATAATACGTTGTACCTCAGCTGATTCAGCACCATGTGACACCTCTTGCTTCAACTGCCCTAATAAAGCGACCCATTCTAACGAGTGAGGATCATTCCGATTTATATTCGGAAGTTTTTTGATTAAATCCATTTCACTATCAGCGAATAGTTGCTTTCGAAAGGCTTGTTTTTGGTCTTGCTCTCGTAATGAAAGTTGAATCATCTGTTGAATAAGGGCTTCTGTCAGCTCCCCTTCGATGGCTAAAGCATTTTTCAAACCAATTAATGTATTCTCCATTTGCTTTAACTTCTCTTGCTCCTCTTTCACAAATGCAAGCTGATGCTCAATACTAGCGGACCAATTCCACGTCTTATTCAAAAGTGTTTGAATTTCCTTCAGCTTAAACCCTAAATTTTTGAGAAATAAAATTTGTTGAAGTTTTTTTAGTTCTTCTTCTCCATATAGACGATGGCCACCCTCTGTTTTAGCTGATGGTATGAGTAAAGCAATCTCTTCATAATAGCGTAATGTACGAACTGAAATACCCGTTCTTTTTGAAATATCTTTAATGGTAATCATTATTTACGCGCCCCCTATCATTTTCCAACAGTATACAAAATGACGTTGCGTAAGTTTCAAGTGTTTTTAAAAATCTTTTTCATAAAGCTAATTAAATGAAACGAGCTGGAAAAGTTCCAAACATACTTTGCTACATTTTTAAGCTTCCACTTGGATTCCAAATCCGCTTAATTTCGATTTCTTCATTCTTTTCTATTAAATATACATCCGGATTACTAAGTTGTTTCCATTGTTCGAAACCAAATTCTGTTGGTGAGAAATGCTTTAATAATAATGTCATAAGGTTACCATGCGTAATAAGTGCTATCGTATGTTCATTTTCCTGAAGCAATTGCTCCACTAATTCTACAACGCGCGATGCCGCTTCCCTACTTGATTCACCGCCTGTAAGCTTTAAATTTTCGTCATGAAAGCTTTGTTTTAATTTTTCCTGCCAATCGACTAAATTTTCACTACTTAAAACTCTTTCCATTAACCGATCGTCTATTTCGATCGGCATATTCTGTTTATTCGCAAAAGGCAATATGGATTGAACCGCGCGATTAAATGGACTAGAAATGATTTTTTTTATGGGCATGCCCTCTAAAAATTTTACTAACTCTTTAGCTTGATACTGCCCGCTATGAGTCAGGTTTGCGGTAGGTGCCTGCCCTTCCGCTTCACAATGCCTTATGACAACTAATTTTTGCAAAATAATTCCTCCTAGTGCAATTAAAATAATTCTTCCATTCAAAAGAAATCATAATTTTATTTATTTTAACAATTAATGTAAATAAAAGAAATAAAAATGCTGGCTCAAGCACTGTACAATACAGAGCTTAAGCCAGCTATTATAAAAAGGAAGTTCCATATACGCTTACTTATAGTGAGCAATGTTTAGCTTCGCGTTTTTTCTAATTACATGATTAAAAAATAATGAAACAATTAACAAACTAATAAGGGCAGAATCAATGATGCGAACAACGATAATACCATACGCTTGAATGGATACTTCATCGATTACATACCATAAACAAAACAGAAGAAATGTGAGTACGGTAATTTGACCCCAATACATACATTTTTGTATTGGTTTTATCCTCTCATCACGTATACCTCCATTTCTTTTTGTACGAATATACATATATCCTATTATTAAGATGATTCCAACCATTGTGCTTCCATGTTGTAAAAACTTATAAATAGGGATATTCAAATTCAACATTGAAACGGTGTAGGTAAGAAACGGTAACTTTAATACCACATATCCGCCTATATGCGTAAAGGAATCCCAAACTACATGTGTCAGCATCCCTAATAACGCGGAATATAAAAAAACAATACTCTTTACCAAAATGTTGGCGCTTACTTTTGGGGTAGAATGATCCTGAAAAATTGATGGAAGATGAGTAATTAATGCCCTATGTATACATGCTTTATAAAGGAAATAGACGATAATGACGAGCGGTAAATTAAATAATATAAATCCGCTAAAGGTATGACCGTATACACTATGTGGCTTTCCATGAAGAAAATACTCAAAATCTGGTGACATACTACCTAATACTAAAGCTAAAAAATTTATGTACATACTCTTCCTTGAAAATGGTAAAACTGCAGCTGGATGAGCAAAAGTCAACGGCATTATGCTTCACTCCTAAAATATGCTTTCATAAAACAATTTTTTCTTCTTATTATAGCATAATTGCTTTGCATTCTAATTACAGTCGAATCCTAACAGGAAGCTAACGTATTCTTTAGCTTCCTTTTTTGATTAAATTCCGTATTATTGCACATTACTTTATAAGAGGCTTTTTTTCCGATTCCCATTAATTCTCATTGAATTTTTACACACTTCCTCTCATAATAAATTTTTGACACCGAGGAGGGAAAAATGAAGAAAATTAACATTTTGTTAATAGTGATTTTACTACTAACATCATTCACAGTTGTGAATCAAAACGTTGAGGCAGCCTCAAATATTACAATTAATGTTGCAGGAGTAAAGCAATCCTATAGCAACAAAGCGATTATTAAATCTGGGAGCACCTTAGTCCCACTTAGAGGGATTTTTGAGTCATTAGGAGCAACTGTTCAATGGAATCAATCAACGAAAACAATTGATGCATCTAAGGGAAATACAAAAATTTGGTTAAAAATCGGTTCAAAGACTACGAAGGTAAATGGCAAAACTGTTACCATTGCTGTCCCAGCACAAATTGTGAATGGCAGTACGCTCGTTCCACTACGATTTATTAGTGAAGCATTAGGAGCAAATGTACAATGGACACAAGCTTCTAAAACAATTGATATAACGCCTGCTAAAGGCTCCTCAAAAACGATGAAGATACACTTTATCGATGTTGGGCAAGGGGATGCGACGTTAATTCAATCCCCAAACGGCAAAAATATTTTAATTGATGGTGGTCCGCGTTCAGAAGGCAATCAGCTAGTCGCCTATATTAAGTCACTTGGCATATCAAAGCTCGATTATGTCGTCGCTACACATCCAGATGCAGACCATATTGGTGGCCTAATTGCAGTGTTAAATAGTATATCCGTAAGTAAATTTATCAATAGTGGAAAAGATCATACTTCTGAAACCTATATGAACATGCTTTATTTAATTTCAAGTAAAAATATCCCCTATACTGAACCATCATCTGGAACAGTAGTAATGGATGAAAATAATTTGGAATTTTATTTAAAAGTTATTTATGCAAATAAAAATGCAACGGAAAATAATGAAGCTAGCCTTGTTATTAAAGGTGGCTATTGTGGAACAGATGTATTATTAATGGGAGATGCAGGACTTGAAGTTGAAAATATTTTACTGAAGTCAGCAAATAATTTAAAAGTCGACTTATTAAAAGTAGGACATCACGGCTCAAGTTCAAGTAGCTCATTAAATTTCTTAAAGGCAGTTAATCCTGAAGCTACAATTTTAAGCTATGGAAAAGATAATTCCTACGGCCATCCACATCAAACGGTTTTAAACAATATAAACACAGTTGGTTCAAAAATGTATTCAACTGCAACAGAAGGAACAATTATTGCTACGATCGATTGTAATGGCTATAAATTGAATGCGAAGGAATTCAGTGGAGGGAATGTTGCACCGCCAACAGTGCCTTCAAAAACGTATCAAAACTGTACAGAGTTACGTATAGATTACCCAAGTGGTGTGCCAGCAAGCCACCCAGCTTATCAAGCAAAAATGGACCGTGATCAAGACGGTTGGGCTTGTGAGTAAAATAATTCCTTAAAAAAATGAAAAGTGTCCTACAGAAGATCATAATCTTCTGTACAGGACACTTTTTTAATGATTCCATTTACAAGTTATTTACCAGGGATCGTATTGTACGATTCTTTATTCGTATCCCCTTTTTTAACCGCATCTGGATTGTCTATATTTTTTTCTTGACTGTAGTAATGTTTTGCTGCGGCTTTACTTTTTTCACTCTCATATTTTTCACGCTTTAATTGTTTGTCCGCAAGTTCATTAGGTGCTTTCGGTTTGTATTCAATCATCTATTGTACCTCCTAAAAGTATAATAATTATTGTATACACCCTATCTTTACCCGAATGCTTACAAACGAAACTTGCAGCACTGATTTTTTAATGAACTAACGTATATTTAAAACATCCAATTTATCCGGGATAATACCGAACTAGGAAAGGTTAACACTATGCATGAGGGTATATAAAATACCCCATTTCTGCGCATTGATTTTAAAATTATATCCTATTTTCATTTTAATTAAAACTTAAAATATTTATAAAATCACTTTTTATTTAACTTTTTTTCTACTTGATGAAATGTGATGTATAACGCATTATCTTTCGTTTCTATTTCGTTAGGTAACACAATTAGTTTTTTACTTTGTAAGTGAATCATTACTGTATCCGATAAATCTTTTGAATGGGATGCGGAAAATGTAATCCTTTCAGATCTTATCTCGTCAAATGTTGAACAGTCCCAAGTTCTTATATTGATAAAGTTTTGCATAGATAGCATATTTTTTTCATATATCGAAGGATTATTCTTCGGTGTAGCAAAAACTAATATATGTAAAGGCTGATCACTGTCATTTTGGTAACCATGAACATAATTCGTCCAACCAAATACTAAGCTATTTTCTTTCGCCTTAATTTGTCTTTCAAATGAAATGTCATATGTTAATTCACCTTGTAATACAAATGCATGATCTTCACCAAATGGATGAAAATGTGCCTCAATCCCTTTATCGTTGGAATTTATTTGAAAATACAATATCCGATGATTTTTGCAAGAGCTTTCCCAAACTTTTTTGATACTTTGTATTGGATATCATTAACTCCTTTAAATGTACAAGCATTGGATCACCTCCCCTGTATTATACTTCTACCCTTTTTCTGGTAAATCCGTCGAATGACGGAAAAAAACCCTGTTCTCTTTACGAACAGGGAGAATTTTTCTATATAAAAATATAAGATTTCCGACGAAAAACACTTAAGCATACTCCAATAATACATGCATTTAGTAACATCGGTGTCAGCCCATAGCTGATAAATGGTAGTGGAATCGATACAAGCGGCACAACGCCAAATGTCATCGCTATAGCATACACCACCTGCGTAGCAAATAATGTTAGAACGCCCATTACTAGCAGCTTACTAAATGTTTGCGGTTTACTAAAGCTTTGAATTCCAATACGAATAAGAACAAATAAAAGAAGTGCTGCTATAAATAATGCAAGTGCAAAGCCGTATGACTGTATTAAATGAGCAAATACGAAATCGGTATGAGCTTCGGGTGATAATCCCTGTATTTTATTTCCACCGATCCAATTCGCATTTTCTATGATGCTAGAGAATTTCACATATAAATAGCCAGATGTATCCATATACATTTCAGGTTGTAAAAAGCCATTAATCCGGGCTAATTGATAAGGGGCTAAAATACCCTTCTTTGCCATTATAAAAATACTGATAAAGAATGCTACAACTGTACCGAGTATAAGTGTCGCCGCAACGATTTTCTCTCGTTTCGAAAACGTTCCACAAAGAAGCATCACAAATGTCATCACGCTAAAAATAAACAAGACTGGTACATTTGGAATGTTCGCTATTAGAATAAACGCAAATCCAGCAAGCACGATTGCCTGCCATATTTTCATTGACTTCTTTGAAAAAAGAGCAGCCCAGGCGATACAAAATAACGGGAGTGTATACCAAACATGGAGTCTTAAAGGACCAACACGAAGCATAGATTCTCCGTTCACAATTAAATTCGGAAAACACATTATAAGAAGCATTAGTCCTATACCTGCTGCGTAAAAGTAGTACCCATAATTTTTTACTTTTCTAACATCAAAAAGCATAAGCCCCGTGATCATCATAATAGTTAATAGGATGTATATGAAGTTTCTTTCAATGAGCATCGATTTATATTGTAAATCGACTGCAAGGAGTGGCAAAAAGCTTAACATTAAAAGTAGCCCAATAGGCACTACAATCAACCAATCTACTTTAGGCTTATGTAATTTATTAAGTGATTGTCCAAGCGTTGTAGCACTACCCATCTGTGCAACTGCACGATGTTCTGCTTCATCCTCCGAATACCCTTGTGCAAGCCATGCCTTTTTCGCCTGCTTCAAGTGTTGCGTTAACTCTTTTTCTACTTCAATCTTTGCCTCCCTCGAACGAATAAAACTTGTCACCTGCTGCAAAAACTCGTTAAGCTTCATAAATCGTCACCTCCTGTAATAGTGACTTTAAAGACCATCGACCAGTGTCCTTCTTTGTTTGACCACAATATTTTGCCAAGCCCTTTTTTGATAAACGGTAGCTTTTTTCTTCCTTTTCATCCCAGCATCCGATTAGTTCCTCAGCGATTTCCGCTCGATGTAAAATAGTAAAAACGATTCCCTCGTTTTGAAGAAGGCCGTCTACACCCTTTACATGAAGAAGCTGAATAAGCTCGGTTGCTGTTTTTGGCTCATGTAATAGACTTAAAATCTCCTGCTCGATCATCGGCGTCATTTTTGCACGAACGTGTTGTTTTTGTGCTTCTGTAAATTGTACTTCTGAAAACGTATGCTTCTTCATTGCTCGCTTTAAATTTTTTAATTGCTCGTCCATTGAAATGCCTCCAGTTGTTTTTTGAGTAATGCCTTGCCTTTTCTGAGTCTCGTTTTTACAGTATTTTCATTGACGAGTAGGAGACTTGCAATTTCTTTACTCGTATAGTCTTCAAAATAAAATAAATAGATGACTTCACGATAAATGACCGGCAATTGCATAACAGACTTTGCTAATACAGCATCTTCATCATGCTGAACAACCGTTTGCTCGACACTTGTTTGTTCATCAATTGTGTGTAAAATCAGCTCATCTGCAGCTTGTACATTTTGGTTATACCAGCTTTTTAAATAATCCTTCGTATGATTAATCGCGATACGCCAAAGCCATGTCTTCATAGAAGATTTGCCGTTAAACGATGGTAAAGCATTGTAGCATTTCAGAAAAATTTCTTGGGTTAAGTCTTCTGCGATCGCATGCTGATGTACGTATGTATAAGTCAGCTGTAATATATCCTGTCCATAATGCTCCATCAGTTGCTCAATTTTTTGTTCTATCGAGGCAGTCGCATTTGTTATTACAAATTCATCCATGCCATTCCCTCCATTCCAACTATTAGACGAGTACCACATTTTAAAAGTTTGCATTTTTTATAATCGAATTCAGTTATTTAAAATCGTTCAAAAAAATACGAGATATAAATAAACTCCCCCATATGATTTTTTCAACACATGAGGAAGTACTATTTGTAAATTTATTATAGGTAGTAAACTTTATTAAACAAAGCTTCTTGAACACTACCATATTGGTGACCATGTCTTTAAAAATTGCTTCGTTCGATCTTTTCCAATATTCATTAGATTTCTCTTCATTTCTTCATCGATATCAAATTGGGTCGTATTATACTTTTCCATCGGAATAAAGATAATATCCTTTTCGTGCCTACGTGCAATATAGCGATTGTCATGAGCGTTTTTCATTGTAGTAAATAGCGCTTCAAATAGTTGGATCGCGTTGTTTATCTCATGTGGTGACATCTCTTCACTTGCACTGCTTAATTTCAAACCAAGGACTGGTCTTACTTTTACACCATTATCAAAAATCCATAATGGAAAGTTGCTTAATACCCCACCATCAACTATGACCGATTCCCTTCTGCCTGTTTTTAAATACATCGGTTCGAAGAAAAAAGGAAGACCACAGCTCATGCGTAATGCACGAGATATCGGAAATTTTCTACCATCAATGCCGTAATTTTTTAAGTCATCTGGAAAAACAAGTATTTGACCATTCGTTAAATCTGATGCAACTAGCTTTAACGTTCCACTAGGTAAATCACCGAAAGAATAAATACCTTTCGTTTTTAGTTTTTCACAAAACCACTTTTCTAATGCTTTTCCACGATACATCCCAAGGCGCAAATATAAATTAATCCATTTAATAAAAGGAAGCCGAGAAAAAACTTTAGGTGAATCAAGCAATACTTTTGGATTTAACTCATCAAAAACCTTTTCCATTTCTTTTGCGTTAAAGCCAGCTGCAATGAAAGCAGCAAAAATCGCACCAGCACTCGTGCCTGCTACCCGGTTAAATTGGATGCCGCGCTCCTCTAACTCCTGCATAGCCCCAACATAAGCAAAGCCCTTAATACCACCACCCGAGAACACTCCATCAACAAGCATCTGTTCTCCCCTTCAACGCTTTTCTACACTGTAAGTAAAAGAGGAAACATTTAGAACTAACAAACGACAAATTTCAACATATTCCTATTTTTTAGTACATTTTTAATTATGGACATATAATCTTACTTTCTTACTTAGCTTTACACAATTGGGGAATGCTCACGTACAAACTGTAGAAATGGCAATAGCTCCTCATCCCCTTTTTTGTAACACATATACATTTCAATTGTCGGTAAATAGTACAAATCAAACAATAACGATTGAATTTGCTGTGTTTTCAATTCCTCGGCAATTAAAAATCGTGGTAAAAAGGCCATTCCTAAACCTGCCTTAACGAATTGCTTTATATAATAGCTTTGTTCAATATGGAGTTTTCTAACGGATGGATACAATTCCCCAAACATTTTTTCTAAACTTGCAGTTGCTCCCAAATGTCCAATCATTAACGGATATTGGTCGATTAATTCTTGTATAACTAAATATGCCCCTTTATTTTTCGTATGAAATTGTCGTGGATATATGAATTGAAAATCCGATTGTCCTACTCTTTCACTATGACACGATGCTTGGACAGCCTTTTGAAAGCTGAACGTAACTAGCAATTGCTCATTTTCTAACTGATGATTAATGTTCTCGGAATCATCTACGACAATGTTTAACTCATAATTCGGAAATTGAACAGAAAATTTATATAAAATATGTGGTAGATGTGTTTCGACCATAGCTGCTGATAGTCGAATATGTAACTGCTTTACTCGTTGCTGATTCAGTAATTTAACCTGTCTTTTACTATCGGTTACTACATTTAAAATATGAATGGCTGACTTATAAAAGTGCTTGCCTTCCTCTGTTAGCTGTACTTTCGTATGATTTCTGTCAAATAACTGTACATCCAAATACTCTTCTAGCTGTTTAATATGTACTGTAATGCTTGGCTGGGAAATGAATAATTTTTCAGCAGCGACTCGAAAATTTCCTGTTTCAACAGTTGTAACAAACGTCTTCAACAATTTTAAATCCATACGCAGTCCCCTAACTCATTACTATTATTAATCAAACTAATTAAATTTAATTAATTTTCATAAAAATTATACCACGTTAAAGTAAAGGTATTGAAGGAGGGAAAAGTAATGGAACATTTAATTGAAATTTTTAACCGATTTAAAGAAAGAGAAGCTGCTGGAAATAGCCCATTATATGTTTATTGGTGTGGAAAAATTGTAGAAGATCAAGCAATATTAAATCTAATTTCACACATTCCTAAAGAGCAACCAAAGCCTAATTTATTTTTTGCATCCGTGCAATTTGTTGCTGCTCAAAAAAATCACCCACTGTACAGCTACATTCAACATCCTAAACTCTCAATTTATGAATTGGAACAGAGCTTTCAACAGTTAACCAATTTATGTCAGCTATATGAAGTAGAGCTAATTCACTGTTTTCAAACAAAATATGTCCAAACGAATGAAATAAATCGTGCTACCTATTTATATCCGATTTTTAGTGAAATTGCGAAAATGACTAAATTGCCCCTATCATTAATTGAAATTGGTACGAGTGCGGGACTTTTACTAAATTTGGATCATTTTTATTATGCAATTTTGGAAAAAAATTCGGTTATTGAATTTGGAAATCCGAATAGTGATCTTCAGCTCACTGCTCAAAATTTAGGCGAGCCATTAAAATCTGTATTCCCATTTTCAGTACAAAATCGTATTGGCTATGACTTAAACATTATAGATTTAACGAAAGAGGAAGATTATCTCTGGTTGAATGCATTAATTTGGCCAGAGCAAATAGAACGAAAAGAACGCTTAAAACAAGTACGAAAACTAAATCAATCGATAACTAAACAACTTCTCGAAGAGGATTTTTTAACCTCTTTGCCTAACATTACAGCAAAACTTGACGAGACAACGCAAATTGTTATATTCCATACGCATGTTGCCAATCAATTTCCCGAGAAATTAAAGAAAAATTTCTTACAATTATTAAATCAGCTTAGTAACACTCGAGCGATTTATCACGTCTACAACAATCTATTTGATGGTCATTTACATGTTGATTTCATTCAAAATGGCCATACATCATCTTTAAAAGTAATCCAACATTATGATGGACATGGTAAATATTTCGATTGGAATGAACAAACAGAATAAGATTCGTAAAAAACGACAAGAAATCGAATCAATTTCTTGTCGTTTTGCTTATTCCTCATATATCATTTTCTTTGTCATGCCACCATCTACAGTTACATTTGTTCCCGTAATGAAGTTATTACGTGGATCCGTTAAGTATAAACACGTTCTTGCAATGTCGTCGGGACGTCCTACTCGGCCACTCGGATGTTGAGAATGATCAATAGCCCGTAGCTCACTGTAGTCACCTGTTTCAATCCAACCAGGTGCAATACTATTAACCGTTATACCGAACTCCGTAAAGGAAGTAGCTAAGGCATGTGTCAATGCAACAATCCCGCCTTTGGATGCAGCATAGCTTTCAGTATGAGGTTCAGACATAAAGGCCCTTGTTGATGCTAAATTTACGATTGAACTGCCCTTTTTCATATACTTTGCAGCTTCTCGAGCACATAAAAAAACGCTTCGTAAATTTGTGTTAATGATATCATCCCAGTCAGAAAGAGTTAGTTCAAGTGGTGAAATTGATTTCATTTTGCCTGTATTATTAACTAAAATATCAAGGGAACCATAGCGTTTATATGCCATTTCCATTGTATTTTTAACATGTTCCTCACTACATACATCCGTATACAAAAAGAAGGCAGAATATCCTGCTGATAGAAGTTCACCTTCGAGCTGTGTTCCCAAATTCTTTTGTACGTCAGCTAACACGACATTAGCCCCTTCTTTTGCATAATGCTCAGCAATTGATTTTCCGATGCCCTGAGCAGCCCCTGTAATTAAAACTGTTTTATTTTCAAACAAAACGTTAAACCTCCAACTTTTTTATATTTTAATTCTTCATTTATTATATAAATAATTTGATTAGATATTAAATATTTACATCTTACATTCAGTTGAAAAAGTAGTTTTTAAACGTGTTAGAAACATATGTTATGCAAAATAAAAAGATGAGGCTGGGAGGACAGAAGTGGAAATTTCTCTATTTACGGTAAAGTACAGTATTAGAAATTGGATACTTAATAAATTGGTTGTAGTGGAGGGGCGACTCCTGGGGGAATACGCCTGAGACTAGAGGCTCAAGCCACGCCCACGGAAAGCGTCCCCGCAACTGAAACCAATTACAAAAAACATCATTTTTCTCACTCGAGAAAAATGATGTTTTTGTTTTGTCCTAGCCTCATCAAATTGATTTTGAAAATTAAAATCAGCCTATCTATTTATGAGCAGAACATAACTAGGCATATTAATGGAGACGAATGGCTTCCCATGTCGAACGGAAAATTGCAATACAGTTCTGTCAATATTGTACCTGTGTGCAATAGCTATAAAGCTACATTCTATATTTGATTCAGTTGATTGTGAACAAAAGCTCTTAAATACTTTAGGGGAGTATAATTGGCATACTTTTTTCAACTGAATACATTTAGTATAAGCCATATAATATATAACGTAAAATGCATATTTTTTATCTACAAAGAACTTATAGTTATATAAAGAGGGAGCGTCAATATTTTTGTGTAAATGACTTTCCAACCCTTCAGGGTAGAATATCACTTTTTATTTATCTTTCACGTAATCAAATGAATAATTTGTCACTGGCCCATCCTGTCTATTCTGCTGGGTCGTATAGCTTTTCAAAAATCTCCGTAAGTTCTGATCGAGCCTTGTTAAAGCCTAGATGACATCTTGTGGCGAAGCGTTGATTATAGTCCTCAAATTGCGTCACAAGGAAGCGTTCCAGTGATTCTTCATTTGGAAATTGTTCTTTACGTTTCGTATATTTCTTGATTTGTTTATTGAACGATTCAATTAAATTCGTCGAATAAATGCTTCGCCAAATATCTTTAGGAAAGTCATAAAACGTCAGTAAGAACGCATTGTCTGTTAAAGAATTTACGACTTTTGGATACGCTTTTTTCCATGTATCACAAAAAGTATCGAGCGCTTTTTGACCTTTTTCTTTGCTCGCTGCTTTGTAAATCGTTTTGAAATCATCGCAAATAGCCTGGCGATCTTCTACGCGAACTTTATGCGAAATATTACGTGCAACATGCACTAAACATGTCTGGTACTGCGCTTTCGGAAATACAGTTTGAATTGCGTCAACCATGCCTTTTAAACCGTCCGAAATGAATAATAGGACATCTTCTACGCCACGTTCTTTTAATTCTTTCAACAGTTCATGCCAGTTGTATGCAGATTCTGTTGGGGCTATTGTGTAGGCCAGTACTTCTTTTGAGCCATCTTCGCGAATGCCGACGGCAATATACACAGCTTCTTTTGAAACGGTATCACGACGCACAGCGATATAAGTCGCATCTAAATAAACGCAGACGTAACGATTGTACAACGTGCGATTATTGAATGCTGCTACTGTTTCAGAAACAGCCTTTGTCATGTTTGAAATCGTTTGTGGTGTGTAATGATGCCCGTACATTTTCTCGATTAAAGACGAGATTTCAGACATCGTAATGCCTTTTTTGAACAGGTGAATCACGGTTTCTTCGAGCGTATCATTCGTACGTTTATAAGGTGCAACGGTCTGTTGTTTGAATTCACCATTGCGATCACGTGGAATTTGAATCGTCAGCTCACCAAATTCTGTTTTTAACGAGCGTTCGTAAGAACCGTTGCGAGAATTACCTGAATTAAAACCAATGCGATCGTATTTTTCGTAATCAAGGAATTCGGTTAATTCCGTAGCTAGCAGCGAATTCACGGCTGTTTCTAAATGTGAGCGAAAAACTTCAGTTATATCTTGTTTTTGGACTAGAGCTTGAACGATTTCTGTTGTAAACTGATTCATAGGGAAGACCTCTTTTCTGGGATTAGTTGTGGTGACTTAATTCTACCAAGAAAAGGTCTTCCTTTTTCTATGTCTTCAGTTATTTACACAAAATATTTTATACTCTCTATAAAGAAGATGTTTATTAAATGCTATTAACAAAAATTCGACAAATTTATTTTTTCTCTAGAATATAATATGACAATTAACATTAGAAAAAAATTGAATATATTGTAAAATAGTAGTAATGTTTTATGGAAAATTTTAATAATAGGAGGGAAATTCCATGCAGAGCCTATTTATTGCTTCTAAAACAAAGGTTCCTCTCACTTCGCCACACATAATTGAAAAAATGGATTTATATCATACTTTTCGTAATAACAGTTGTAAAAAGGTTACGATATTCCGTGCACCAGCAGGCTATGGTAAAACAACTATTGTAAGCCACTTACTAAGTAAACAGTCAAAAGAAATTGCTTGGGTATCACTCGACCAAGCCGATAATGATCCCATTCGTTTTTGGAAATATACTTTACAAGCTGTAGCAAACGCATTACACACAAATATTGATCAAGAACTCTCTCCTCTTTTACACGCTCAAGATCTTTCGTCACTTGAATATTTTGTCAATTCTTTTGTAGAAGAAATCAATTTTTCTGAAAAAGACTTACGTATTGTGTTAGACGATTATCATTTAATTGATAACCAGATTATCCATCAACTAGTTACACAGTTCATCGAGAACTCACATCACCAAGCGCATATTTATTTAACTACTAGAAGCTCCCTCTCACTTCCAATTGCAAAATGGCGTGTGAAACAATGGGTACAGGAATTCGAAATGGAACATTTACGCTTTAGTATGCAAGAAGCGAAGCAATTTTTTGCTCTGAAAAATTCTCATTTAGCCCATCCAGATATACTCCCACATATTATGAAAAAAACAGAGGGCTGGATTTCCGGTCTAATTTTGGCTAATTTAGCAAATCAATCAGAGACCCCACAACAATGGCAAGAACATGCACAGCCTTTTATTTCTGAATTCTTATGGCAAGAGATTATCACTACGCTTCCACGTTCTACTCAGGATTTTCTTATTCGAACATCATTTTTAAATGAGTTAGAGCCAGATCTTTGTGAGAAATTAACAAATGTAGAACATAGTCGGGGAATACTTGAGGAATTAGAATCAAAAGGTTTATTTACTGTACGTTTACAATCGTCTAAACCTGTTTTTCGTTACCACCATTTATTTCAAGAAGCTCTACAAATCGAACTTAAAAGACAATATTCAAATCGAGAAGTACTGGAAATTGTAGAGCATACTGCAAAACTTTTATATGACAATGGCTATACTAATTCTGCGATTGAATTAGTACTACAATATGGACTATATGAACTTGCTGTTTTTTGGATTTCCACAAACCTTGTATCGATTTATATCGCTGGGCATACCGCAACGTTTTTACGCTGGCTCAATTTACTGCGAAGCAATCAGTATAGAGTTACTTATGAAATGCTTTTACAGGGCTATTTAACGGCTATTTCTATGCTAGAATTTGACACAGCAAATGAATTAATGCAAGAGCTTGATTTTCTCCAAGAAACGGAACAGTGGATGCAAAAAGAAGAAAATTTATCATTAGCTGCAGCTTTTGGAATAACAAAAGCCTATGCCCTCGTTGCATCTGGTGGAGATATTAAAAAGGTCAAAGAAATTTTACGAAACGAATTACCATTGCTAAAAGAAAATACATATACGCGATGGGCTTCCGTGGGGAATTTATATAATTCATTTGAAGTTAAACTTCTACGGACAAGTTTATCTTCAATTGGGAAGCTTCCAGAAATCGAGGAACTACCGGAAATTGTTGCGCTATTTCGTGAAACAAATTTAAATACATTATCTGTAGCAGCGTTTATTTTTGGTATTGCTGCGGAATGTTTATATGAATGGAATTCACTTGAAGAAGCTCAAAAAGAAATGGCAATTACTCTAAAACTAGCTCATCAATATAAAGATCCTTCATTATTTATCCCGATGTACTTTTTAAAGGCAAAAATCTATGCACAACAGTGTCAACTAAACTCTGCGCAGGCAATGCTTACACAACTCTCCCAAGAAATCACAGAAAAACATTGGCACAATTCTATCCAAACTATGAAAGCCTACTGCTATATTCTAGACGGTGATAGCCAAAACGCTGAATTTATCCTACAAAAAACAAAAACAAACCAGCCTTTTTGGCAATTAGTATATGCGCGATTATTGTTATTAAAGGACCAACCTCATGAAGCTTTACCACTCATTATTCAAGTGAAAACTAAAGCACAGTATGAAGGTCAAATAGCGACAATTATTGAAGCAACTGTATTAGAAGCAATTTGCAATTACCGATTAGGAAATAAGAAATTGGCATTAACTACATTACACGAAGCTTTATTACCTGCTTCAAAGTACTATTACGTTAGAACGTTTTTGGATGAGAAGGAAATCATACCACTACTTGATGAATATTTTAAATTAAATTCATTAGAAGAAATGTGGGAGACTGTACCTGCTCATTATTTCGATTATCTTAAAAAAAATTATACGTCCACAAATCTAACTGAAAACGATATACTTACTCCACGTGAAAGAGAGATTTATAATTTATTGGCAGAAGGAATTACAAATCGTGAAATTGCACAACAGCTATATTTATCTGAGGGTACGGTTCGCGTTTATTTATCGAACATTTATAGTAAACTTGGTGTGACTTCAAGAACAAAGGCCATTCTATTAAAAAAGTAGCTAGGCAACTTATTGAAGCTGCTGTCTGTATTTTATACAAAAACAGCAGCTTTTTAAACTCCATTACGTAGAATAACGATTGTACTAGTTCTTCTAACTTTTAAATTTCTACTCCAACATCTTTTTCTCAATATAAAAAAATGTAACCTACAGGAAGGACTAGTTAAAGTGTCCATCTTATAAGCTACATTTTATAGGTATTAATAACTCTTTTTATTATACGTTCAATTTCTTCTTCCAAGTTAATGAATAAATACTTGAAGAAATCGCGATTATAAACAGGATGATTACTAATATAAATACTGTATAGTATGAGCCTGTTGTATCGAAAATAAAACTGAATAAAGTTGTACCAAATGCTACACCTAATGTCGACGAAGACATAATTGTTGTATAAATTGATGCATAATCCATACCGCCGAAAACTTCACGAATAACAATTGGCGGTAATAATGTAGAGCCTGAGAAGCCAATACCGAACAATAAAGCGCCAGCGAATAACATCGCTTAACGGGGCGATACAGCTTCAGACAATTTACTGATCAATTTTGTAATTCCATTGGCTATGTACCAAATTATCAGGTTGAAGTAGAGGAAGCAACAACGATTTTACAGTTAATAAAACATGGTCGAGGTGCTGCCTTTACACCGGAAACATCTGTTGATCTTTATGAAGATCGATTAAAGCATTTACGAATCGAAAATGGGAAATTTACGCGAACAATTGGACTTCTCAAACATAAATACCGCTATGAAACAAAAATTTCAAAAGCGTTTATTGCTCATTGTTACAACTATTTTTCAACTCAAGTAGACAAATTTTAATTAACTAAAAGAAAAGGTTGTCCAAGTATTTTGCCTGGACAACCTCATATTTCATTATTTTTCCCCTCGAAGTGGTATCGACATTTTTCTGCTAACCGTTTTCAATCCAAATTTTTCATAAAATAAAATGGCCTTTTCGTTAAATTCCCACACATTTAATTCTAAATGGTGTACGTCATTCGTATTAGCCCAATCAACACATGCTTGAAATAATTGTTTGCCGATTCCATGCCGGTGATATGCCTCTTTTACTCCAAAATCATTCATATAGGCAAATTTGCGTGGTGTCATTGATTCGAACGTAGGAGATTCCGCAATTTCCATAACGGCAAATCCTACAACCTCTTCGTTTATTTTGGCAAGTAAAATATCACTAGCTGAATCATCAAGTAATTCACAAAAATAATTGTACGGCATGACTTCCTCCACTTGCTTAAAAACATGTGGGAGTGCGATAGCATGTTCATCATGTCCTTCTCTAACAATTGAATTTACCGTATGAAAATCACTTTTTTGTGCTTTTACAATATGTATATTCACCAATTTCTCTCCCTTCTTCACTTAAAATATAATGCATTACTTCTTCGATATAACAATCTAAAGGTTGACTGCTATCAACGATTAAGTAACGTTGATCCTGTGGCTTTTTACTGCCTTCTACTGCATATGTAAATTGATCGATTGATAAAATTTCTTTAATTTGACTTCTTTTTCGCTGACGATTTTTTAGTCGTACATTAATCTCATCAAAATTATTGAGATAGCATTCAACATATTTGTAGTGTGCTTCATATGTGTGTGCTAAGTTCGTTCCCTTCATTATTATTTCTTCATACAAACATGGACTATCAAAAATGATATTATGCCCTTGTGCCAGTAATGATTCAATTAAAGTCCAATCGAGATGATAGGAAATTTTACCGGCTTGCTTCGCGTCCATTTCAATTTCTTCTGTCACATCAAGAAAAGCAGACTTGATAATGTCATGATCAATAATAATAGCTCCAGTTCTTTTCGCAATTTCTCGAGCGAGCGTTGATTTTCCTGCTCCAGGGAAACCTGCCATTTGTATAAAAAACATCGAAATTCTCCAATTTTGTAATGATTTTTGTTGTCGTATGAAATTCAATCAAATAACGTTTCTTTTTCAGGAAAATGTAAAAATTCAAAGACCGTTTGTAATTGGGATTTGGTATTTCTTGAAGAAGATAGCACCGGTAAATTATATTCCGAAAAGAATTGTACATCGTTCGTTTCAATGCCAATTGTCGCTTCTCCTCCTATAATCTCGCATAAAACAAAAATCTTATAAAAATGATATGGATCTGGCGGATGTGGGTGCTTATTTTTATCGAGTATAGCTAGTATTCTCTTTGGAATCGCATCAAAACCTGTTTCCTCTTTTATTTCCTTGACGATATTTTCTCCTGCTGATAATCCGACATCACAAAATCCCCCAGGAAGCGCCCATTTCTCATCACTTTTTTCTTTCACGAGTAAAATTTGGTTGTTTCGAAAAATGACACCACGAACATCGACTTTGGGTGTTTGGTAGCCCGTTTCATTGGTGAATAAGTGCTTTATTTTCGTTTCGTCTAAATCTGTATAATGTGCCATAATTTCAACACTTACTTGCCTTAGCTCCTCGTATCTTTCTAAATCATGAACGTTTTTTGAAAAGGCTATGCCTGTTTGAGAGATTGCTTGAATTTTTTTTGCCCAATCCAACCATTTATTATGCATCAACGATTACCTCTTTTTCTCTAGTATTTCTCACCGAATGTATTAGAACAGCCTTTATTTTTAATTAATTGTACGAGTAATTATTCTATATTTAACTATTAAATTCCTTTATGTGCCTTATAACGAGACAAAAAGCATGATTGTATTTTGTTACAATCCTGCTTTTCTTTAATTAATCTTCTACTTCAATTTTTAATATTTTCCCTGTTTTAGCATGGATCTTATATTCATACTCGACATTGTTGTGTATGAATGTAATTTTGTAAAAACGAAGATGATCGTCATTTTCCATTTCGATATCCGATACATATCCTTGACCATTCATATGTGCCTTGGCTATTTCAGCTGCTTTTGTCTGTGAAATAAATTTACTATGCCCTTTTGCTTTTCCATGTTTATGAAGTGCCTTATTTTTAATTGGTTCCCGATCAGTTATTTTCACGTACCCATTTAGTGCGTCCACCTTTAATTCAATTTTTTCTTTTGTAGTTTTGATTTCAATTTCATAATGTGGATTTCGTTTATCGTTTTCATATTCAAAATCGACAATTTTTCCATTTACGACATTTAACGCAAGTTCTTTTGCTTGTGAAGCAGAAATGTGTTTTGTTGTTGCTGCCTCGGACTCAATTGGTTGACCAAATAACGTACTGCCAGATAATCCAATTACTGCTGTTGCCACAATAAGTGTTTTTTTCATAATTGATCTCCTTTACTATGTGATACGGATATCATACCCCTTTAAAATTAACGGAAGATTATAAAATTATTAGAATTTAATGAGAAAAATTACAAGAAAATAACAGATGTGACAAGAAGCAAATATTTTCCTTGATAAATTAGACCTTTGGATGAATCATATCATTTAATTTAAATTTTAGCTCTCACAATATATCGTTGGAACGTAATTGGTAAGCCATTACTCGTGGCATTTTGATTAAACAACAAAGTAATTTGCTCGATGTTTTTGGCAATTAAAGTATTGATGATAATGGGATTTTGACCAAAACACCGAAGCTTTATGACATCTATCGGTGAATGTAAGTATTCTATGCTATCGAAAATTTCAATTTCTGTAGTTGAGAAATGACTTGAATGGAGGCGATTCTTCACTAATTGAAATGTATTTGCTGTTGATTGTTTAAATAGGTGAGGAAATATATGTGGAAGTTCCTTACCTGTGTTATCCCCAGGATGAAGCCCTACTACATAACCGCCCTTTTTTACAACATCTTTCAGCGGTGGATAAGCAGACGTAGGTCCCTTACGAATATAGGCACAATCAAATGTATTTTGTTCAAAAGGTAACCCCTTTTTAGAATTTCCATTTACAAAGGAAACATTTTTAGTGTGAAGCGTTTTTCCAGTAGCGATAAAATCATCGGTTATATCAAAGCCTATTACCTCTTTTGCTTTTTGACCACATTGAATAGTAAATTCACCATGCCCACATCCAACATCTAATACTTTCTTTCCTGTTATGATGTGCATCACTTCTTCATCAAAACGTTTCTCTCCATTTGGTTCAGTGATGGTGGCGTTCCACGAATACTCGTATTTCCTTTGTAATTGACCAAGTTGTTTATACCATTTGATTGAGTGAGGTTCTAACCAATTTGAATGGCTTGTTGGATCTAGTAATTTCACCGTCTCATCTCCTCTATAAAGTTTCCCTACAAATAAAATTACAATATATGTTAAAATTATACACTATCATTACAAATATAATTTGAGAAATAAAGGAGGACTTTTAATGACATTACCAATCAAATTGGTACGATTTAATGGAGAAAAGCGTGAGCTCATTAATTTACTTTGCACAAATGCATGGAACTTTCATAGCTCTCCGAAAGTTGACGCTTCATCAATTGAGAAAAAGGTAGATATAGGCTTTTATGAAAATGAACGCGAAGCCTATTGGATTATTCATAATTCTGAGAAGATAGGTTTTTTAATTATCGAAGATATTGAGGATTCAATCCCATTGTTTGATCTTCGTCTTACTACAGCCATAAGGGGTAAGGGCATAGGGTTGCACGTCTTATTATGGCTTCAAGATTATTTATTTGGCGAAAAAGCGAAAATTCGGATTGAGGCCTATACACGTGCAGATAATTTAGCGATGAGAAAATGCTTAATGAAGGCAGGTTTTGTTAAGGAGGGCTATTTACGGAATGCTTGGGAAAACGACGATGGCACGATTCATGACTCCGTATTATACGCTGTCATTTTTGAGGATTGGAAAAATAAAACGATTTCGGATATTAAATTATTTGATTTACCATTTTAATTCATCGAGTTGATTTCTCAATTTTTATACAGTATTTTTGCATTGGGATTTGTTTACATAATATTTTTATAAATTTCTTCACATAAAATGAACTTTCTTCCTTTTTCATTTGTATAGTTCATGAAAGTAGTATTATTACAATTTCAAATTAGAAAGGAAGCGTTATTATGGGTATTGGTTTCATTCTTTCGATGATTGTTATGATTTTAGCTATTATCATTATTTTAGTTGTTATTTTTCCATTTGATCGAAAATACGTTGTGCGAGAAAACCGTAAAATTAATTACAAAAAGACAACAATTTATTTGCGTTGGAATGTTTTTGACACGCTCTCATTGCTTATTGCCATTTATACGATTATTTGCGTGCAAGTATTAAATATCCTTATTTCAACTGGGCAAACAATCGAAAATCCATTTGTCCAATTTTTTACGAATCAATCACAGGCTTGGGTTATCGTTACAGTCGCTTATTTAATAACAAGAATATCTGCTACTATTAAATGTATAAAGGCGAACTTTGGAGAAATTCCACATGAAAAGTAATGAGGATTTGATGATTGAATATCAGGAGGGAAATGTTGAGGCGTTATCGATTTTATATGAGCGCCTCTATGAGCCTCTATACTGCTTTTTATTTCGTTATACACGAGAAGAGCAAATTAGCGTAGATACGGTGCATGATGTATTTGAAGTTCTACAGAAAAAGAAGCATGTATATAACGTAAAAAAAGGGACAATCAAAACATTTTCATTTCAAATTGCCTATCGTTTATTATTGAATAAACTTAACCGCAAGAAAAGATGGCAAAGTGTGCTCCCTTTTTTATTGCCAACTTATAAAAAACAGTTACCGCATGAAGATACTTTGATCATTCAACAGGCGATTGAAAATCTTCCTGACAAACAAAAGGCTGTTATTTTACTCGCCTATTATGAAGATTTAACCCAGGAGGAAATTGCTGTTGTTTTATCAATTCCCCCTGGCACAGTTAAATCACGTTTACATAATGCGATAAAAGCGTTAAAACAGGCATTAAAGGAGGATTTTAAACATGAAAGATGAATGGAAAGATGAGAAAGTACTCGTAAAAATGTTAGATCAATATGAAGTGAAAGTTCCTATTGATAAACTCGCTGCTACGCCATCTAAATATCTTCGTTTCATTCGTTATTTAACTTCTCCCGCTAAAGATCCGTTAGATCTAGTAACCGAAAGTGTTAGAGGGTATCAATTGGCGAAACTTCTCCCATTAGGATGCGGGCTTTTCCTTGCTATTTTACAAGGAATATTGTTTTTGTAATGCGTATCATAAATTGAACAAAGGCTTCCTAATGAAAGGAAGCCTCTTTTTCATGCTATTATAATTCTTGTCGTAAAGCTTGCATAACTTCTATTTTCGTTGCTTTTCGTGCAGGACGTACACCTGATAATACCGCTACCCCAATGCTAAGTGTTGAAGCAATAAGCACTAATTGTACAGGAATGTACGAAAGGATAATTCCTTCTAAATTGGCATCCTTCTGACCAAAAATTTCTGAAACAACAAATGGCATTAGTGCATTCACTGTAAAGCTGAACGCATATGAAATGATTAATGCAAGTACCGTACCAATAACGCCGATCATTAAGCTTTCCATTAAAAATAATCGCTGTATTAATTTTGGACTAGCTCCGATTGCCTTCATCACACCAATTTCTCGCGTACGTTCTGTAACCGCCATCGTCATCGTATTAAAGATCCCGATAGATGCGATTAATACCGCTACTGCCCCAACAAATACTAATCCGATCTTCATAATTGAATAAACGACGTTAATCTCGTCTAATTGCTCAGTAATCGAGTACAAACGGTAGCCATCATCACGTAGTGTTTTTAATAACCCTTCTACATGCTCAAGTTCTGTTGCAAAGATGACCATTTCATCTACAAATTTCTCTTCCCCTGGACCAACTGTTAACGCAGTATCTAACCACTGTTGATTTCCTTCTGGCAACATGATTTTTGTATCAATTGCCCATTCATACGCTGGCTTTGGTAATACGCCCACAATTGTATAAGTTTTTGACTCACTATATTCACTATTTTCAGTAAATGATTTTACTTTCATTGTAATTTTTTTACCAATTAATGATTGTTTGTAGCCCTCTTCAGCACCGTCATACCATTCATTGTTTGCTTCTGCTTCTGCACTTTTTTGCGCAATAATTTCGCGGTCTGCATCATTTAATAAATGCTGTGCAAAGTGGTAACCGACAACGATTTCGTTATCTGCCTTTGGGAAAGAGCCTTCTGCTAATTCATCATTAACAGCCGCATATTTTTTAAAGTTTGTCATCATAAGCTCTGTTTGAATGTCCCGATCATCTAATTGGGAATTTGCCTCAGCCGATACGCGTGTTATCGTACGCACATTTTGTACATGCTCTAGTTGCTCTATTTTAGTAATATCTTCATCCGTTAATTGTTGTCCATTCATAAGCTCTATACTTGTTACATTTTCATTCGTTAAAATATCATTCAACACCGTTTTATGTAACCCATATCCAATCGATGCTAAAATAATTAAAAATGCACAGCCCATCGTCGCTGCAAGAATCGTCATCGAAACGCGTAACTTATTTTTCTTTATATGCTGCTTGACGAAATCATATTGGTCCTTAAATAACATTGCTATTTGCCTCCATTTCTAGCTTGCCGTTTTGCATTCGATAAGTTCTGTTCGCAATGGAAGCAACTTCTTCATCGTGTGTAATAATCACAAAGGTTAA
Organism: Solibacillus sp. FSL R7-0682; assembly: GCF_038005985.1. Lineage (NCBI taxonomy): Bacteria > Bacillati > Bacillota > Bacilli > Caryophanales > Caryophanaceae > Solibacillus > Solibacillus sp. FSL R7-0682. Next base: position 2,048,439 of record NZ_JBBOUI010000001.1, on the reverse strand, counting down.
ATTAAGTTCACGATTTAACTGTTGAATAAGCAGCAAAATATCTTGTTCGGTTTCTGTATCTAAACTTCCTGTTGGTTCATCTGCCAGTAAAATGGGGGCATTTGTAATAAGAGCTCGTGCAATACTTACACGCTGCTGTTGACCACCAGAAAGTTCTTTAGGATAATGATCTGCTACTGCTGTTAAGCCAACACGCTCTAATATATCGCGTACGCGCTTAGATCGTGCTTTTTGATTCATTCCTTGAAGTTTAAGTGGTAGCTCCACATTTTCAAATGTCGTTAAACTCGGCATGAGTTGGAAATTTTGAAAAATGAACCCGAAGTTTTTAAGGCGAAATGCCGCGCTTTCGACTTCAGTCATCCCTACCATTTGTTTGCCATTAACTAGGATTGATCCTTTCTTCGCCTTCATAAAACCGGCTAACAATTGCAGTAATGTTGATTTACCTGAACCACTTTTACCAACAATCGATACAATTTCACCCGCTTCAACTTGTAAGCTTATACCTTGTAATACTGGTACTTCATTTTCCTGTCCCTTTCTTCCTATCGTAAATGCATGTTGTAAATTTTCAATTTGTATCATCATACCGCTCCCTTTCATACATTCAGTGTACAGGTGGAATCTTAATAAACAGTTAGTGAAAATATGAAGAATTTCTTAAGAAATTTGATAGAAATTAGCTAACATGGTTGCGTTGTCCCAAATTTGTTATAATGTCTAGAATTCAAAGCTTAGAACTATTTTTAAGGGAGGTTTAATGACTTGAACAAACAAACTGAAATATTTTTTGCATTTTTTCGCCCTAGCATTGTCGGTTTTGGTGGCGGACCAGCTACGATCCCACTTGTCCATAAGGAAGTTGTCGAAACATATGGCTTTATGACAGACGAGGAATTTACAGATATACTGGCAATTGGCAACACATTACCCGGTCCGATCATTACAAAAATGGCTGGTTACATTGGCTATCGTGTAGGTGGGATGCTTGGCTTAATCAATGCCGTTTTAGCAACAATTTTACCAAGTGCAATTATGCTAGTTTTGTTATTAACCTTATTAAATGAATATAAGGATTTGCCGTTTATTATCGGCATGACAAATGGTGTTGTACCTATTGTAGGTGTGATGATGGCCGTATTAACGTGGAATTATTTTAGTAAATCACAAAAATCGTTAGGTTGGAAATTAAGTGGACTTATTTTAGGAATATCATTTATTACGATTATCTTATTAAATATACATCCTGGAATTGTAGTCATTGCGTTGCTACTTTTCGCATTGCTTTTACCGGTTAAAAGGAGTCATGAAACATGATCTATATACATATATTTTTAGCTTTCTTTATACCGAATATGATTGGCTACGGTGGTGGACCGGCAACCATTCCGTTAATTGAACACGAGGTCGTTAATAAGTATCATTGGATGACTACCGCTGAATTTAGTGACACATTTGCAATTGGTAATGCACTACCTGGACCAATTGCTACAAAAATTGCTGCTTATGTTGGCTTTGAGCAAGGCGGTTTACTTGGTGCTGCAATCGCTCTTTTTGCAACCGTTGCACCATCGCTGTCATTAATGATGATTTTACTCGGCATTCTGTATCGCAATCGTCATTCTCCACGAGTAAAACGTTTGTCCACATTTGTTTTACCTGCTGTTGTTATTTTAATGGCAGATTTAACGTTCGATTTCTTCAAGACATCCGTCAATTTAATCGAGTGGCTACCAACGATTTTAATTGCCATAGCAAGCTTTATTGCAATGGAAAAATTTAAAGTACACCCCGCGCTCGTTATTTTCTTCGGGTTATGTATCGGTGGAATATTTTTAAGTGGGGTTTAATGAAATCACACTTCATTTAGGCAAAAATGAAAGGATAGATGAACAGGACAATAAACCTGTGTCATCTATCCTATTTTTACAACATATAGCTTCTTCAAATCTAATTGAATTTTATATTTTTCTTTAACGAGTTTTCTACTAAAGCATACAGTAACCCTGCCATACTAAAAAATATAATTGAACTAATCATACTTAAATTATATTCTTCTACAAAAAGCCAATCATATATTCGTTTAAAAGTAAATGCCCCTATTACTCCACCAAAAAAAGTAAAGATCACCATTTTAGAAAATAATGATTCTACAACCATACATACGACGATTGTTAAAGGTAAAAATGAAATAGGAAATAAAATAAAAGCGAAAGAAGACAAAATGAACAAATATCCCACATATTCTGATTTCCTGATTTTATCTCCTTGGAATACTTCTAATCCGAATGCTGCAAAGGAAAACAACAATATAAAGGGTATCCACATGAACAAACTATGGTAAAAAGTTTTCATAATTAATTACCTTAATTTTTTACGCATGCGCTGAAACGTGTAATAATTCCCATAATGCTGAATGCCAGCTGCCTGTTGAATAGCCTGTTTTGAAGCAATTTCAAAGCCCTCGATATCTTTTTGCATATACGCTTTATGTGCTGCAATACTAAAATTCATCCACTCTTTTTCATAAGATTTTGTTGGAATGGCATCATAGTTTCCTTCTAAAATAGTAATTAAATCATTTGTGTATTGCCCGACTTCCTTATGAAGCATCGGCTTTATGTACTGGCGCGCATCTTGAAAATCTCCACGTAATAGTGCATGAAGTGTTCCATAAATTGCTTGGTATTTTTCATTTTTATACTTTGCCAACACTTGATCAAGCGCTACCACTAGTTCTTCATCCGTTCCATCTCGTAGCAAGTACATATAAAGATAGACCGGATTTTTTTTGAATTTATCAACAATTTTCGTAAGTGCTTCCAAATTCTTCGAACGATAAAGGATATATATTGGGCTTAATAAATGTGGAACTCCCACCACTACTATTACTATATAGGCAATCCAAATGGGCCATCCTGTTATGGCTATTCCAATTCCTAGTACAAACCCCAATAAAATGAGGAAAATATAAAACTTCATTCTTTCAACTCGTTTCAATTATACTTTTGTTAAAACTTATCCGTTCCTTATTAAAAATTCATCATTTGTCGCATTGTTATAAATGAAACAACTGTTGGCGTTGCTAATGCAATGATTAATGAAAGGACGGCAAATAGTTTAGTTTGCTTGATACGCTTAGAATCCCCGTCTTTTAATTGTTGGAAAAAACTTAATGTAAAATACAAACATAATGCATAAAAAATAATCGGTATGAAACTCACTAATGGTATAAATAAATATGAATTTTCTTGCACTACTAACTCTCCTAATCTTTTAATTCATTTGTTATAGCTGTGTTTTGTACGAATTGCTGAAATTCTTGTTGTTGTTCAATGAACGGATTGTGGTTCGATTGTTCAAAGATTGTTAACCTAGCCGATGGAATATGCTTTGCAATCTCTATACTATATTCGATCGGACATTGTGCGTCATGTCGTCCTCCAAATACAAACACTGGTACAGTAATAAACTTTAGTTGATCACGTAAATCAAAGCTTTTCACCGCAACTTTTCTAAAATAATCGAGCGCACGCCCAATCGTTTTTCCACCATTTGGTATAGTCAGTGCATATTTTAGCTTCTCCTCACTTGTAAAGGACATGAGTGCCCATTCGAATGAAAGTTCGCTCCGTTCTTTTTGAGGTGTTTCAGGGTTATTTAAACTTTCCATAATTCCCATAATTCGGTTAAAGTTCTTATTTTCCGCACAGTAAATACTGTCTGGATGGCTCGCATATTGCTTACTTGCTGCACTACAGCCACAAATAACCTTTGTTAGTGAGCTTTGCGCCTCCACCGCATATTGTAGAGCCAGCATTCCACCCGTTGAATGTCCAGCAAATGCCCATTTTTCCATGTTTAACGCTTCTCGAATCGCCTCTAAATCGAGGATGACTTCCTGAAGAGAAAGCTGCTCATCCGATTCAATGACCGGAGAATTTCCAGCCCCACGAACATTAATTAAATAGACTGTATATTGTGCTGTAAACGGGTTGGCAAACCAATTTCCACGATCGTCGAAACTCGTGTAAAAATGGGTAATCGCAAGCGGTTCCCCATGTCCACTTACAAAATACTCAAATACGCCCCTCGATGTTGCAATCATTTTTTGTTGCCACATACAAAATCCCCCTATGGTGTGTATTAAAAAAGCTCGCCTTTTCTAATATTATACAGATATTTTATTCTTTTGAAATAATAAAAGGGTCTCATTTCATTTTCTCTAACAACATTTAATTTGAACAAATTTAACAAAGCGTTTTTTTCCAATTTGTAAAACGTCTCCGTCCTTTACAATTTGATCTAAAGAATCCAGATTTAATTTGTCGCCATTAAGAGACACTCCGTTTTGCTTCACGAGGCGTAAAAATTCACTTTTACTTAATACAATACCAGTAGATACAAGCTGTGACAGCATATTCTTCACAATCATTTGATCATTTTCTATAAATAATGTGGGCATATTATCAGGAATTTTCTTTTCTTGAAACACAGTAACAAAATATTTTTCAGCAGCTTTTACGTTTTGTTGACCGTGATATAACTGGGTAATGATTCTAGCAAGTTCGAGTTTAATATCTCGTGGGTTTTGTCCATTTTCCAATCTCATTTTCCATTCCTTTAAAGCCGTTGGATGCTCATCTGTAGCAAGTTCAAATTACTTCATAATTAGGTTGTCCGGTACTTCCATCACTTTTTTAAACATTACTTCTGGAGCATCCAGTATACCAATGTAATTTCCGAGACTTTTACTCATTTTTTCAATACCATCTAATCCCTCAAGAATGGGCATAAAAATAGCAATTTGCTTTTCTAAGCCTACATGCTTTTGTAATGTACGTCCCATTAAAATATTGAAGGTTTGGTCTGTTCCGCCAAGCTCAATATCTGCCCGAAGCTCAACTGAATCATATGCCTGCATTAACGGGTAGAAAAATTCATGAATTCCAATAGGAACTTGTTTTTGAAAACGTTTTTGAAAGTCATCTCTTTCTAAAATACGGGCAACGGACGTCGTGGCAGCAAGCTTGATTACTTCCTCAAAGGTTAATTTGGAAAGCCATTCACTATTAAAACGTACCGTAGTTTTGTTTTCATCTAATATTTTAAAAATTTGTTCGCAATAGGTTTTCGCATTTGCCTTTACAATGTCATCGCTTAGCGCCTTTCTTCCTTTTACCTTACCTGTTGGATCTCCGATACGCCCCGTAAAATCTCCAATAATAATAACGACTTCATGGCCTAAATCTTGCATTTGCTTCATTTTGCGTAAAACTACGGCATGACCAAGATGAATGTCAGGAGCAGATGGGTCTAAACCAAGCTTGATTTTTAAAGGCTTTTGTTGTGCATAGGATTTTTGAAGCTTTTGCAATAATTCTTCGACATCAACAATACAATCTACGCCCTTTTTAATTATTTCTAATTGTTCATTTGGATGTAAAAACATTTTCACCACTCCAATTTCGTTAAGTTTTATCCATCTAAAACTACTGCAAATAAAAAACGCCCGTTAGGCTAATGCCTAAAGGACGTGATTATACGTGTTACCACCTTTTTTTGAGAAATGCTCACACAATTCTCCTTTGTAAGTACGATCGCAAGCGATGATACTCCTGCAATGATTACGGTCGCAACCCCGTCGTAGCCTACTTACTGTTTCGGTACGCAGCTCCAAGATGTATTCACATAAATTTCCAGCGCGCCTCTCAATAACCGGCTACTCTCTGTACGTTCCATTTATGTTACTCGTTCTTTTCATCGCCTTTATCTTCTTAACAACTTTTATTTAACAATAATTAAGATTACAAATTATAATAACAAACAAAATTTAATTGTCAATATTTTCTTATTGAAATTCACTTAGCTACATCCATTTTTAATCGAACACTGCCATATTGATTGCGGGAGTCAAAAATTAAATGAATGAGGCTATCATAAAACGGGATAAATTCGCCCGTCTTAATCATGTTTAAAATTTCCTCCTTACTTGCCCATTTCACCTTTTGTACTTCCTCATATTGGAGGGTCAAATCATTTAAATCCATATCCAAGTCAATCAAATAATAATCATCAAAGCCATTTGTAAAATTGATGGTAAAGTTTGGTCTAATCTCATTAAAGTCATATGTAATTCCTAGCTCTTCTTGTAATTCTCTTGAAATGGCGGATTGGCTCGTATCGCCCATTGTTGCACTTCCTCCGCAACTAATATCCCATAAATTAGACCAGCCTTTTTTGAAGGGTTGTCTTTGCTGTATGAGCATTTCCCCTTGTGAATTAAATAGGCAAACATGGACAACTAGATGATATTCCCCTGGGCTCAATAGTTCGTCTCGTTGTATTGTTTTCCCTATTTTATTTCGATTGATATCATAAAGATCCCAAAGCTCCATTTTTGACCTCCTCTATCCTGTTTAGCCTTTCCAATAAGTGACGATCTACTTCATCGATATCTCGGATGTTTTTAGTTAAATCCCAAAGCTTAATCGCGGATGTTTCGTCATTTTCTAGAAAGGACTGTAGCTGAACGATTTCTGTAAAATAAATTGGATTATATTTAACACAGCCATTCAGATTATTTTTCACTTTCATCAATCCAACAAAATTCATATCATTGACAACTTGTCCTGTTTCCTCATAAAGCTCTCGAATCGCACATTCCTTCGCTGTTTCATTTCCATCTCTCTGACCCGCCGGTATTTCCCATTGTTTTCTCCATGTGTTGTAGCACAAAAGATATTTACCCGAACATTTTACGACGGCAAAGGAACCAGCAATCGGTTGATATAGTTTAGTTTCATGCTCCTTCATGCGAAGAAAAGCTAACAATTTCTGATTATTGATGTTACTAGCATTCAATTTCAACCACCTCAAATTTCTTTTGCAATTCCAATCATACCTTTATTTAACAGTAAATAAAATCCAATTATTTTTATTTACATATTTTTCGATTTATTGTACGATTCGTTTAATTAAAATGGAGGAATATTAGTTAACCTATTTATCCATTCGATTGGAGGTTTTTTCTTGAGTTATATCATGAATTTACGAAAGAAGATTGGCACCGAGCCTCTTATTATGGTTGGCGCATGTGTATTAATCTTCAATGAACACAATGAATTACTCATGCAATTAAGAAATGACAATAACTGCTGGGGCTTAGCTGGAGGAGCTATGGATCTTGGAGAAAGCTTAGAGGAAGTCGCACAAAGAGAAATGCTTGAAGAAACCGGCTTAAAAGCAATACACCTGGAATACTTCAAAACCTTTTCTGGAAAAGACTTTTACTATCGATATCCTCATGGTGATGAAGTTTATAATGTAGTAACCGCATTTATATGTAAAAAATATGATGGGTTATTAAAGTATAACTTTACTGAATCGAAGAGCATAAAGTTTTTTAATTTAGCCCATTTACCATTAAACATAAGTCCCCCAGATAAGCTCGTTATAGAGGAGTATTTTCGGACTATTGTGGTGGATTATCTTTAAAAATAAACTATGGAGATATATTAATTGTACGCGAGGCTGAGATGCAGGATGGTACGGCACATTGGTATTTACCAAATGAAAAAACCGTAACATCTAGTGAATCACTTGTCTCTGCGGCAGTAGATTATTGTGAGAAAAAAGGCTATTCCTATGTCGTTGGGCGTGTGCTTTCTACAAGTGCTATGCTCCTTGAGACAAGTGAAATGGTGAATGATTGGGCAAGTAATGGACATATCGGTGTAGATATGGAAACTGGCACTACGTTAGCCGTGCCAAAAAATTCAATAAAAAGGCTATCGGTTTATTAAATATATCGGATCACTTAGTTCATGGAGATACACTTTATTCGTATACAAAAGAACGGGAATGCATTGAGGCTGAAACAGATGCGAAAATTCGGGATTTAGCACTTTATTTGGCTTCTCTTTTGTTTTTAAATAATGGTACTTTATAATATGAAAACTACAAAGTGCAAAAAAACATGACTAGTTAAAGTTTTAATCACTTAGAACTTCAACTAGCCACTTATTTTATGGCGTTACAAGCTGATGGTTCTTGCTCTGCAGCTCGATTCTATATTGTCCAAACGTTTTTTTTCTTTCATCCGATGTTAAATCTCCCGCGCGTTGATAGCCAAATGTAAAAATACCGTTTGAATTAATTTCCCAATTATAGGCGTTACCTAATGTGTCAAAGCCATAATAATATCCAGGCTTCCCTAAATAATCGGAGAACCACTGTCCATTATTAAATGTTGCATATTTTAAATTGCTTGTTTCATGAGCATTAAGTATTCCACGCTCATACCTCGTTAAGTAATAGACATTATTTAAATATGTTTTTACCGCTTTGATTGGTGCTTTTTCAATCGCTACCCTTGTAATCTCTTCATCCACACGGTATAAAATAAATTCCTTCGTTGTGTTATAGGCATAATTCAAATAAAAATGGCTCATATCGGTCTTAAACCATATATCCCCTAATTGAACTCTATTTTTATCCTCAAACATTTCTTTATAATTAAAAGGTTCAAAGGTGTAGAAATCATTACTAATTAATGAGTGGCCATTTTCATTAATGACAATTATAAAACGGTCACTATAGACAATGGATTTTCCTTTGTATAGAAATTTAAAAACACGCATAAGATTTAGGTTTTCGATTGCTGTGGCATCAATATCTCTAATTATGATTAAACTATACGGTTGAATCTTTTCATTTTTTAAATAGATTATCTTTTTATTAAATGCCTCGCCAATATACCTTAAAGGAATGTACGTTGCATTGTTGTAAATACTTGCTGCCCCATCCATTTTGCTTAATTTACCATTTATCGAAATACTCTTCTCTCCTATTTTTAACGAAATGGTTTGATTAGCGTATTTAATGGTAATATACTGACTTTTTGAATTAAAATCTACCTTTGCCCCAAATCCTTCCGAAATAAAACGAAGGGGTACTAATGTTCTTCCATCTTTGACAATCGGCTGAACGGCTGACACCTTTTGCCCATTAATAAATGCCGTGGAGCTTTCAGGAGAAAGAATTATACTATTTTTTAAGTCATGTTCAGTTACATCCTCATATATGTCATAAAGATTTTCCGCGTGTGCCGTGTAACTAAAAGCTAGGAACAATATAAAAGTGAATAATGTTAGGTTTTTTTTCACTTTCATTCTACACCTCACAATAATAAATAAGTTATTTTAATGAAAAATATACCATAAATCCAATTATTAACAATATATACTTTTTCATTCTCGCTCACTTGCATTATCTTTCATCTGTAAAATTCAAATGAAGTTTAAATTTTTATTAAAATAGTAAATCTTCGTTAAAAACTATATTATTAAACTAAATTAATATTTTCACTTCATGTCAAATTTCAGAGGGGAAATTATGAGAAAGATTACGTTATCAAATGGTAAGACGGCTGAAGTTGAATGTTTAAGCTGTGCATTGACAAGTGGGTTGATTGAGCCAGAAGGTGGCGTGATACTAGAATCCTCGTATTTTCATGCCCACCAAGATGTTGCTTATCCGATTAAAGGATTAATCATATTAGCTTCAAAACGTCATATAAAATGTTTGGATGAATTAACGGAGGAAGAGCTCTTGGATTATACTCATTTATTATCCAAAATCCGAAAAGCACAACGAGAGATTTTAGGTATTGATTATGTTTATTACTTTTACAACGAAGATACTACTCACCATTTCCATACTTGGCTAGTTCCCCGATATGAATGGATGTATGAATTCGGCCGATCTGTTGAATCAGTTAGACCCGTACTTCTTCATGCTAGAAATAATATGAATAATTCTTTAAATAGACAAGAGGTATTGTCTGCATTAAACCTTTTAAAAATGAGACTAAATCATTGATCATTTGTTTAACACTCAATAATTATTTTAAATGCGAAAATTTTATGCCTATCCATTACGTGTTCCTCTTCTTATTTCTTAATAATTTAGTTATGAATGTAAACCTTTATCTGTTAAAATTAGGAAAACCATCCAGGCAATTTATTCATAAGATTTTCCATAAGAAAATTATGTTACTCGGATGTTTTCTATCCCCTGCAACATGATTAGAGTATATCTATGCACTACCTCATTGACTAAGAAGAAATTGGAGGAATAAATGAATATTGAAACTGAAAAGCTAATTTATGTTTTAAACGAAATGTTCAAGAAGAATATCATCTCTACAGACTACCAGAGTATACCGTTACAGGGCGGAACTGTGGGAAATGTGTATCTAGTTTCGGGAATTGCCGAAACCGCGGATGGTGAAAAATTACCTTACCGTATCGTACTGAAAATCCAACACAAATGGGAGCGTTATGGCGATCCAGATTCATGGCGCCGGGAATATGATCTCTATTCCTCTAACTTGGGGGCGACTTTCTCGCAAGCCCTTCGTTGGCCGATATGTTATCACGCCGAGTTCAATGTCGAAGAGAATGAATACCATCTGTGGCTAGAATATATTGATGGCGTGACAGGTTTAGATTTGACCAGTGACATGTATGAAAAGGCAGCGTTGGAGTTAGGGCGCTATCAAGGTATGCTTTATGCGGAACAACCCACTGTGCTGCAGAAACTGACGAACCTTAGCCATCCGGATTTTATGAAAAATTCGTATTTACGTTATCGGTCGTGGCCACTTGTCTACGATTATATACGATCGGAAGACTGTAAATTGCCCTTGCACGTGCGGCAAATGCTCATTAACATCGATGAACAAGCAGACAAAATATTCGCCCGTATTGAAAAATTGCCCCTCGTGCTATGTCACCGGGACTGCTGGATAACTAATCTTATTTATGCTGACGAGAAATTCGCACTTATCGATTGGGATACTAGTGGATGGGGCTACCTGGGCGAGGATCTAGCAAGCCTGATTGCGGATGAAGCGGATATTGATAACATGGTCGAACATTACGAGCGATGTATCCCTGCGTATTACAAAGGCTTTTCGGAGTATGCAGATATATCTGGGCTCACCGATCATTGTGTCTACGAGATAATCCTACTTAGATTCGGCTACAGGCTTGTCGAAGCGTATCTCCACACTGAGGCTGAAGACGAGAAGATAAAATATGTCCATACTCTCCAAAAAATTTATGAAATGAAAACCGTCACTCTTATTGTTTAATAAAAATACTGACTATCACATAAACCTATTTATAACAGCACCGTATCGGAAAGTATTTTCTACGGTGCTGTTATAACAAATTCTGTTTACTATAGTAATGGCAGTTCCCCTGCTACATCTTGATCCGTAATGCTATACATAAAAGGCATTACACGTTTATCAAATGTTCGAGTTTCTACACCTTATAAACGATCAATCCAGCATTTTAGGCGACTATGAAAGTTGTTGACGTGCTGATTGTACATTGGAATAGTTGTGAAAAACCCGCCACGTATTGTTCGGCTATGCTTATTCATTGTGATATCAAAACTTTTCTTTAAAAATTGGACTTAGCTCACTCCATACATCAAAGCTATTGCCATCTATATCAAAGAAGACAAAATTCTTTCCTGCATGCCCGCGGTTTTCAATCTCACCTACTTGCATCCCTTTTGCAATAAAATTGCTATGCAACGTTTCTAATGCTTCAATTCCGTTCACCTCAAATGTTAACGAAAAACGTTCTACACCATAACGATCTGTGAAATTTGCACTTTGATTTTCCGCTGCTTGAACGAGGAATATGCTTTGATTCGCAAGATTCAAAATCGCCTTGTCTTCATCCATATAATTTAACTCAGCTTCTAAATGATGAACATACCACTCAGACGAAAGCTTCACATTTGTTACTGGAATGTACGTTGTACCAACTCGTAATAGTTTTGCGCTCATAAAATCCCCCTATAGTCTGAAATACTTAATGCATTCGCTATGAAGATTTAATTTACCTTCTTGTAAGCAAGAAAATCATTTTAAATAGAAGAAGGAATTTATTCAATTATACGAAATATAATATAGAACAATAATAATATTAGAAAGATTTTGTCGAGAGGAGTTAACTATGGGATCAAGAATCATGCATAGTATTATTGCAAAAAAGGTAGCAGATCGATTAAATATTGAGGATAAAAGTTCATTTCTTATTGGTGGCATTGCTGCTGATGCTTGCTCCAATAAGGATGCATCTCACTTTTACAAAGGAAGCCTACAATCCTATTCTAGAACCATTGACTATGAAGGGTTTCTAGAAAAATATAAACAGCATAAACGCCATCCATATATACAAGGCTATTTCGCCCATTTAATTGCAGATGATTTATGGCTAACTGGTTTTTTTGTGCCTTGGTTAAAAAATCGAATGGAACAAAATGCAGCACTCCATCCCCTTTACCATAATGATTTTCGATTATTAAATAGTAAATTGTTATACCATTACGGATTAAAAGAGGAATTAGAAAAATACTTGAACATGCCCACTTCAATGATGGACTTAGAAGAGGTACATACTAGTGATGTAACTTCCTTTATCTCTTATGTGCTTGGGGACATGAAGGATGATCCAGCAAATATTGAAAAGGATTTACATGTCTTTTCAATGGATCAAATCATTGGATACATTGAAACATCTATCGAAAAAAGCGTGTATTTGCTAGAGCAAATCCATGTTAAAACAACATAAGTATTCTGGACTAAACCGCGCTAAAGCGGTTTTTTTTATTTTAAAATCGTGCAAGTATTCCTTATTAAATTCAAGGGCAACATTATGTAAATAAGTAGAGTGATGTAAGTTTTCAAAGGATGAGGTGTTTCGATTAAATATAAATGTCTGAATGTTAAGCATAAATACCCTCCATAAAAATATTCATATATAACTAACTTGATGAAATAAATGGAAAATACATTATGCTAAATTTACGGAGGGAGGGGTGTGATGGAAAAACGATCAATCGAGATGTTCAATCAATAGATGCTTGGATTATAGGTAAAGGTACTTTTTTTAAATCAAAACAAGTAAAAATGAATTGTAGTTGCAGTTGTCCGCAAGTTTCATTTAGCAATGCAGCTAGATTCGTGTCTGAAAGGTATTCCGATTTTTTCAAACGTATGATTACTAAAAGATATAATGAATGAAACAGGGTAAGCTTTTCCGGCAAGCATACCCTGTTTTAGAAGTTTTGTGAAATATTTGCCTATAGACTAAATAGCTCTCTAGCAATTGAATGTTTTTTACAATAATAAGTGAACTTTAAAAAAGCTACTACTTTAAATAGATTATTGACATTTTTAAAAGGAGTGATTTAATGAAAAATCTATTACAAAGAGTACCATCATATAACTCAGCCTTTGAAATTGATTTATATAGTGGCGAGATCGAAGAAAATTTTGTGGCCATTTTATTTGATAAACGCAATTTGGAAATTGTCCTATTCCAAAGCACAAATAAAAATATGCCAGAACAAATTGCGAAATTCCAATTCAGATCTCTTGAAAAAGCAAATCAGTGGATCCATAATATTATAAATTGTTATAACAAATTGTATTCTCAAACATCTTCATTGTCTACTTCGTATCATCCGCATAATGAAAATAAGAGTATGCTTGCATAAGTTGAGCATACCTTGTTTTTATTTTTTCTGAGTATAAAGCCGTTGTGACGCATTCTATAACGTCCGAATAATTAAATCACAGTTGACGGGTTGCTTTCCTAATTCTCTTGCCCAAACCGAGAGCTGACCAATATGGTGAATTTCATGGGTTACGATGTGTTGAAGAATTTTTGTCAATGAAAAGCTAACAACCTTACCGTTTCGTGTTGTAATCTTCACCTGATGTTGTGCAGGGTCATTTGGTAATTGGTCCAGAAGCTCTTTCGTATGTATTTTCACAAATTCCGAATACCCTCGAATGTCTTCAAGCATCTTCAAGCTTTCCCTGTTATTATATATAACTTTTGTATCTCGTGCGTAATTTACCCAAGTAAGCTCCGCATCAATTATATGTAGTAGTGTTTCCTTGAAGCTTTTCATGCCACCAATTCTTTCCTTTGTCCATTCAGCCTCTTCGATTTCTTTACACCACACAAACCATTCATCACGAACTTGCCAATTATAGTGAAATAATTCCATTTTCTACTCCCCTATCCCTTTTTCCATTTTATTGTATAATTTAATAATAAAGGAGTGTATAGATGAAACACAAAATAATCTTTTTCGATGTAGATGGTACGCTTACAAGCTATTTAGATGGTTCAATTACAGAAAGTACGAAAATGGCTATTCAACAATTAATTAAAAAAGGTTATCATGTCGTTGCTGCGACTGGCAGACCATACGCGATGTGTAATGACATCGCTCAATTAGGTATAGATACTTTTATTACTGCCAATGGAGCCTATGTCAAACATAAAAATGAAGTAATACATAAAATACCGTTTAATTATTCAATTATGAAAGATGTATCGAATTATGCCTCTATCCAAAAAAATGCGCTTACATTCTACTCGGAAAGCCTACACATTAATGAAATTAGGCACCCGAATATTTTAAAAGCATTAAGTGAGACATTATCGTTAACTGATTACCCCGAGCTTAGGATAAACGATTGTGAAACTTATTTACTTTGTCTTTTTGCTAATAGGACAATGGTCAAAAAATATGAAAAACAGTTTCCATCTCTAACTTTTAAGCGCTGGCATCCATTTATCGTAAATGTATTGGAACAAGATGTATCAAAATCCATTGCTATATTAAAGGTACTCGAATATTTCCAGTATACTAAAGAGGAAGCGATTGCTTTTGGAGATGGCGAAAATGATCTTGATATGCTAGAAATTGTAGATATTGGGATTGCTATGGGGAATGCAAACGATAAGTTAAAGCAGTGTGCTGACTTTATTACAAAAAGCTCGGACGAAGATGGCATACTGTATGCGTTACAGCATTATGGCATTCTTAAATAAGGGGAATCCACCGTATGAATAATATGAGGTGATGAATATGTATCAGAAATTTAATTCAATTTCATTTTTACGATCTCATTTTTCACCTAATAGAGAAACTGTAAAAAAATAGCTATACAACCTTATCTTGTTGGTTGTATAGCTATTTTTACTATGTTAGGTTATTTCATTTTACTTAATGTTTGATTCTTTATTTCATACACACAATCCGCTACGTTGTCAATGAAGGAACGATCATGGGAAACAAAAAGAATGGTCCCCTCGTATGCTTTCATAAAGCTTTCTAATGCTTGGATTGCCTCGATATCTAAAAAGTTCGTTGGTTCATCAAGTATTAGTACATTATAGGCACCTAAAAACAATTGGCATAGTTGCAAACGCATTGCTTCTCCACCGCTTAAGACATGTACACTTTTATTTAAATCCGTCCCTGTAAATTGCATCGCATGCAGCACAGTTCGGAGCATCCCTTCATTATCGTCTGAACGATTTTTTAAAAAATCTAGTAATGTTTCATCCTTACTAAATTCATAGCTTTTTTGCTGGAAATAACCAATCTTTACTTTTGGAGATATCGTGAAATCCTCAGCTTTAGAAGCAATTTGTTGAAGGAACATGCTTTTCCCTACACCGTTGTCCCCAGTAATTGCTATTTTTTCTCCAAGGGGAAATTGGAAGCTTACTTGATTTAATAGGACTTTCCTCTCCACCCGCAAGCAAAATTGGGTTGCCATTATTGGAAACTTATTGTGTAGCTCAAGTGCTTTAGCCTTTCTAAATTGGATTGGCTTTGTAACTTTCACCTTTTCAATAACCGGTAACCGTTCTATGCGTTGTTCCATGCTTTTCGCAACACGTTGCAATGACTTCTGACTTGTTCCCTTAGATTTCGTCATATTAGCTTTATTTGGTTTTGCATTCGCTTCACGCTTGGATAGCCTGCCTGCTTGCGCCACCTTTTCAGCCATTTTCATCTTCTCACTTGCAGCTTTTTCTAAGCGTATTTTTTCTTTTGTATAATGCTCGTAAGCTTGCTCCTGCTGACTTCGCTCTAATGCCTTTTGATCCATATAGGCCGAATAGTTTCCCGTGTATACACGCACCTTCCCGTCCTCAACTTCCCAAATGGTCGTTACAAGATGGTCAAGTAGAGCACGATCATGACTGATAAGCACGAGCGCACCGTAATAATAGGTCAATTCTTCTTTTATATAGTGAATACCTGTTTGGTCTAAATGAGTCGTTGGTTCATCAATTAATAGCGCCTCATAATAATGAGAAAATAATTGAGCGAGCTTTTGCCTCGTACGTTCTCCCCCACTCATAACTTGCTGACCGTGCGGGACATGAAGCTTTGCCAGTAATGTAGCATCGGCCTCCGCCTGTTCATCCCACTCGATTTGTTGAAATGTACCCGCATTTACATAGCGGTGAATCGTTCCACGAGTCGGCTCTATCTCTCCTGCTAATAGCTTTAATAGCGTACTTTTTCCTGCGCCATTTTTTCCAACGATCCCAATACGATCAAACTGATGTATTTGTAATTGCTCAATTGACAGTACTTCTTTATCTAAATATTCTACTGATAGTTGTTGTAACTCATAACAAATTTTTTCCATGTTGCTACCTCCGAAATTGTTTATTTCGTATCGATAGCAATGATCGATACGAGTGATATTTAACACTCGTATCAATTACATGAATAATAGCCACATATAGTTTTTCCTCCATGATTTATTGAGTTTCATTATAGAATGTAGGATTACGATAGTCAATCGTATCAAAACATGTAATTTTAAGGATATTAAGTGAAATAATCATTTCAATTACTGCTAGGGCTACATGAGTTACGGTAAAACATATTTCCCATCGACAAGTTTGTCCTTATTCGAAAGCTTAAATACACCTGGGTCCCAGCTCTGTAAAATGATATATCCTCCTATAACTTCTCCTTTTTTTCCACAACAAATACTTGTATATTTTTCTTGTCTATGTCCTTCTCTTTTAATTCATAATGAAATTGTGTCACCTGTTGTCCCTGATAATTACGAAGAAAATCAACACCACTCGCTTCAAAATTAGCTAATAGTTCCTCTGGTGTTTCTAAAGTAAATTGTTTCTCTTCTTTCAGTTGTTTAACAGTCCAGCCATATTCCGTTAACAACCTTTGATGCGCTTCATTAATTGGAGCTTCACATCCTGCAACAAATACTATTATAAGAAATATACTTAATATTCTTTTCATAATAATCCCCCATAATCAAATTATTCTTAGTATTCACGAAACTTATAAGTCAATATAATCGTATAACACACTATCAAGTATTCTAGGAGGTTTGTAATGAAATTAATACAGAAGGAAATGGTTGCAGAAAAATTGTTAACACAGGAGTTTCTTGCAGTTTATAAAGCATTTTCTCAGGAGCTTCAACAACTCGTAACATTTGATCAGTTTGCAGAAATGAACATTGCATTTAATGTAGATGTTCAGCATTACGAATTGGCCTTTCAAAATGAATTTCAACAGCTCGAACAATATATATTTCTTGATAATGAAAAAAGAAAGGTCATTGTTGTAGCTTTTGATCGTGATGGTATTATACAAGGCCTCTATTTAAAACCATATGTCACTTATCCAGAAAGTGATCAGCGACTAACGGTAAATCAATATCGTATGCCTATTTGTGATGAATGGGTTGTGTTTTGGGGTGGCACAAACGAATTTTATAATTATCACTATGCATACGAACATATGCGTTATGCCTATGATTTAGTAAGAGTAAAGGATGGCTCAACGTATCAACACAATCCTTTACGAAATGAAAACTATTATGCATTCGGCGCGGATGTTATCGCACCATGTTCTGGTCAAATAGTAACTGTAGTAAATGATTTACTCGATAATGTACCAGGAGAAATGGATGAAGAAAATGCTGCAGGAAATTATGTTGTCATTGCCCATGAACATGAAGAATATAGTATGATTGCCCATCTCAAGCAGCATTCTATCTGTGTGAAAACTGGAGATTTCGTAAATGTTGGACAAATCATTGGCCGTTGCGGAAATTCGGGAAACTCTTCTGAAGCACATATTCATTTTCAAGTAATGGATTCCCCACAACTGGCACAAGCAAAAAGCATTCGTATTCAATTTCAGCAAGGGCATGAGCCAGTTCAAGGAGATAAAATACAGCCGCTACTATTGAAGTAAAAGGAGCACTTCCAATGACCATCATTTATTTTATCCGCCACGCCCATTCTATGTATACACCAGATGAGTACAATCGGACATTATCGGAAAGTGGGCGTCAAGAATCCGCAAAATTAGTCCATTTGTTTAAAAAGTTGGACATTACAGCAATGTATGCAAGCCGTTATTTACGGGCAGTCGAAACAATCGAGCCAATTGCCCAAAATAAAGGGATGACGATACAGCAATTCGAAGCATTAAACGAACGCCAACTATCTGCTACACCTGTAGCCGATTTTCAACTAGCCATCCATTCTGTATGGCAAGATCCAAACTTTGCTTTACCTGGTGGAGAATCCAATAATGCTGCACAGTCACGGGTTTTGCCGATAATCACACAATTAACGGAGAAACACCAAGATGAAGCAATCATTATTGGTACCCATGGCAATATATTTACCCTGATTTTAAATTACTATGATGCAAGCTATGACTTATCGTTTTGGAATGAATTGAAAATGCCTGATGTACATAAAGTAACTATTGAAGAGAACCGTTTACACTCTGTTCGAAGACTTTCTTATGAGTCATTTAATAGCACAAATATACGTTGAGAATCCCTCCTATGTGTGATGTTTTATTCCAATTCAAACAATGAGTTAATGTAATCCGGTAGCAATAATGACAGCAAATAATCGTGCTACTGGATTTCAAATCAATTGTTCTACTTATGATGATACATCCATGCATTAAACTGTTTCTTTTGTTCATGTAACTGCCATCCCGCTTTTAAATAATATTGATTAAACTGAGAATGAACTGGACACATGGAAACAATCGGTGAATCCGATAAAACAGATAACATCTCTTCTAGCAAGTTATAACCACGGTAATCAACCCGAATTGCAAATTGATATAAAGATATTATATTTTGTGTCTTTTTTCGATAGAATCGTAAAGCTCCTACGATGTCACCATGTACTGTTGCAACTATCATTTGATTTCTTCGTATAGCTGCATTAATTCCTAATGGACATAAAAATTCATTAGAATAAATGGCATCTTGTTGATCACTTAAATTGTTATAAAAAAATTCTTTTACTCGTTGAAATTGGCTTGGATTCGCTAAGGCAATTTGCATTTTTACACCTCCAAATGGCTTCTTTCAATAATCTAATGACTTATAAATTTCACCAATGAGTCCTTCCATTTGATGAACACCCAAGTCGGAATTTGTCATTATTACTGCTCCTTTATGTATTGAAGGTAACATCACGACCATCGATTGAAATCCTTTTCCCCAACCAAATGAAAAAACCTTTTTGTTCATTTCAGTCCCTTCAAGAAATACACTTAGACCCGTCCACCCTTTACCACCTTGCATACGAATTATTTCCTCAGCTAATCTTTTAGAAAGACCTAGTTTACTTTCACCTTTTAGACTATTCATTAATTCGATACTTAATTTAGCTAAATCAATAGCTGTTGTCCAAAGACCACAGGCAGCTGGGTAAGGATAGATTGGATATTTCCCTTCTACAATTGCTCCATGTTTATGATGCCCTGCTGCAACATTATCTAAATTCGAAAAAAGTAATGATGTATCTAAAAAACTATTTTTCATTTGTAATGGCTCTAAAACTTGTTCTAACATTACGTCATGAAAAGGTTTTGATGTTACATCTGCAATTAATTGCTCAATAATGCAATAGCCTGCATCTGAATAATGAAATTCATTTACTGGTTCAAGACTCACTTGAATTGGTGTACTACAATAGAATGTATTACCACTTAAAATTTCGACCATTGATGGATACTTGTTTAAATTACTGAGCTCCATAAAGCTATTTTCAGGATCTTGGATGCCTGATTGATGGCTAAGTAAATTTCTTAATGTAACTTTTTTGTGTACTGTAAAGGGATTCATTGGAATCTTCCATGAAATTAATTGATCATTTACATCTTCATCTAAATTTAGAATTCCTTCTTGTACGAGTTTTAAAGCTAAAATTCCGGTTAAAAATTTACTAATGGAACATGCATTGAAAACCGATTGATTGTCAACAAAGCGGTTTGTATTTGCTTCAAGTAATCCGTAATTAGTAGTCACATTAATTGTTCCATTTTCAATTTGTGCCATACTTAATCCCAATACATTATAAAAACTCATTCGCTCTTCAATGTTTATGTTCAAAGCGTTTTCCCCCTCACCAAATGACCTGCCCTTATAATAACACGAACAAATGTTCTTTGTATATTATTAGGAGAATTTAATATAGACTTATTATAAAAAACGTAGGTGGAAGAAAATGCAAAAAGAGAAACATGAGATAATCACACATCAAACTGACTTTATCAATTTTGTCCAGCAATTAAAAAACTATAATGATCAAGAGTTAAGGAAGCCTATTGAAGAAGATAAATGGTCCGTAATTGAAATTATTGCTCATTTTTTCCCATGGGATGAATTTATTATGCAACAAAGGCTTCCCTATTTTTTTAAAGAAACGACATTTCCACCCGGACCGAATGCCGATGAAGTGAATTATGAAGCGGCTTTACTTGCTCGAAGTAATACGATACAAAGCACGATTGATAAATGTCTTCTTGTTCGTCGTGAATTAGTTCAAATATTAACAACACTTCCTGAAGAAAAATGGTTTGTTGAAATGAAAATTAATCAATCCCCATTAACGATATATTCTTATTTTAAAGGGCTTATGAAACATGATCTTCATCATATTGAGCAAATAAAACAATCGCTACAAATCAAATAAAATACAAAAAATAAATCCGTAGAAGCAAATTAATAAGTTAGGCTTCTACGGATTTTATTATTGGTTCAATAATATTTGATGGGGTGTCTATTCAGTTTGTGCAAAAGAAGCAGCGGTAACGACAGGTGCCTCCTCTACGACAGTAATTCGTTGCTTTAAAAATGTTGTACAAACAATCCCAAAAGACGTGATGTTACCAAAAGTAATTGCGATTGATGAATATATGCCGATAAAGATGCGGGCAAATATTAGCTAGCGTCCGCCCGTAATGGAATTCAACGGACTTGTTTAGAAAAAACAAAAAGGTAGTGCCGATTGATGAATCATTATGACATTCCCCCAACATTTGACTTAGAACCTTATTATTTATTCCATTACCGAAACTTTTTCACAGAAAAACAGTCATAATTATCAGAAAAAAATAATCCCGCTAAGACGAAAGGTTGATCGGATGTCATTTATTTTTATAGGAACTATTCTTATTAGTGCACTAATCGTTTTTGCACTTTTTTTTATTGGGAGCGGGCCTTTAAAGCCTAGTAGAAATACTCTTCTTTACTTTGGTTGTACATTTATTATTTGGGCTGCCTTCATTATCGGCTTCTATTCAAATTTATCGGCACAGTTAGGAGAAATTCTGTGGCATGGTAGCTGGATTAGTCTAATTCTCATAGGTTTAACCATTGCCTTTTTAGAATGGAAACGAAGTATATTCTATTCATTATTTATTGTAATAATCGACCTGATAAATCTAATGTTTTATGGGTTTAGCTTTTTAATTGGAAAAATGTAATTCATCGAACTGCAAATATAAAACAAAGTAAACGTCGAAACTTTTATGTTTTATCTTCCTTTCGATAAACAATTGCGTAAATTATGAGACCAATTAAATACCCTAGTACAGTTCCAAAACTAATAAAATACAACTGAAATCTTAGATTGAAAAAAAGGCCTAAAATGGTGCCGATACCACAACCAAATAGCAAGCCTAGCGGGATTAGGTCATGTTGAAAAATTTTATTGTTTTTGGATTTTCCCAGAACCAAACTCCCCTTCAATGTATTAATATTTTCGCCAGTTGTTTTATTTGAGCTCCTCTAATACTTTATATAAAAATTCTTCACTTCGTAGTATATTCGATTCAAAGGAATTGAGGTGATAGCTTAAAAGCATACTTTTAAAGAGGTTTAAGTCATCCATTAATAGGACGAATTCTACTTTATCACCGTTATGATTTTCTGCATACAGTGCATTATTTAAAACAAATGCAGTAGACCCACCCTTTGCGCCTAAATGGACAAATTGTTGATGATTTTCTTCGAATAGTTGCATTGGCCATTCCATAATATCTCGGAGTGTTTCTGAAGCCATGCTTGGTAACTCTTCATTTGAAATAATCGCTAATAATTTACCGTAATCATTGGCAGATGCACCAATCAGTCGATCAGACCATATTTTTTGAACATCAAGTGATAGATCAAATGCCTTTTTATCTAACTGAATTTTATCAGTTTTCATTTGTTGACTATATGTTGCAGCTAAAGCCCGATATTCTTCTATTGGCATTTCCTTCAGTGACTGTAAGAGCTCCTTCTTTCCTTTAGTACTTTGCTGTAACTGAACTGGAATATAAAGAGAGCCTACTATTGGATAAATTTCCTCATGTTGCGTTAATCCAAGCACTACGGCACGGTGATTGATTGCTTCCTGACCTATCCAATCGATTAGAAAATCTGTATTCGCATTGGAACTATACGTAATCATTCCCTTTACTACTTCATGAAGCGCTACAGTATTATTTTTTAATTTTCCATCCTCTTTCATTGCCGATAACCAATATTGATGGGCCCCTCCATCTGTATTTTCATAATAAAAGCGATTTAAAAGATCGATTGATATTGGCGTATCTTTACTTAGCTGTTTAGCATCGATTTGCATTGCATATTCGACGGCAATTAAAATCTTTACTGTACTAGCTAAAGGTCTAATGACATCGGATTGATAAGTAATAATTGTCTCACCATTTTTAGCAACATAAAGCGAGCTTGTTTCAGGATTTTCTTTTAGATGCTTTACTACATAATTCGGATTATCTCGAAATAGCGCGTAACTAACAGCTACTAAAATGACTATCAAAGCACTATAAATTAAAAGACGTTTTTTTGTATAAGTTTTTTTGTCAAACAAAATCATCGCTAGAAAACCAAAAAATAAAGCAACAATAAAGGGTACTTGAAATAGTAAAACTGCAATAATGATTCCAATTACAACGCCCGTAGAAAAAATTGCTTTCGATATTTCATAGGTCGTCCTCTTCCCCTTTTCTAACAAAGGTATGAACGAAAAAAAGACAATACTCAGCAAACCAATCCAAGCCCAAATCGTCATTTTTCAACTCTCCTCTTCTTATAGACTAAAAACTTAATATTTTCGTTTAAGTACAGAAATATTAATCGCATGAATCATCATTAATCCTGTTAGTAAAAACCAAATAACAAGTTTATACGTTTCATAATTAAGTGGGTTAATCCATTGATCGAATAATTCTATAAGTAACCAGCCTAATGGAAGTAAAGGAAAAACGATACCGTAGGATTTATTCGAAATTCCTTTTCCGCGCTCATCCTTACTTTCTTCTCCCCATTCAAATTTAAAAACTACAAACATAGCAGAAAAAAATAATAAAACATAAGTGATACGGAAAATTACCATGAACATCTCCATCTTTATTACTCTCCTTCTATTTCATATTGAAAAACTTCGTGTAACTCTACATTAAATAAAACAGCAATATCAAATGCGAGCTTTAACGAAGGATTGTAACGATTTTTCTCAAGAGAAATGATTGTTTGTCTACTCACCCCTAATTGATCCGCCACATCCTTTTGAGACAATCCCCTTTCAGCTCGTAGTACGACCATTCGATTTCGTATTGTTCGTTCTTGCATCATTTTTCACCTCTTATACCATTTAATGTAATTTATTTTTCACTAAAAGTAAAGTTTTTTTTACATTTAGTAAAATAAATTTTACCTATTAATACACATTAACATCTTGTCAAAGTTTTTTAATGAAAAATGAATATAAAAAGTGCTATCAAAATAACAATTAATATTGCGGTCAAACGAAATCGAGCTTTAAGTATCAATAGCAATTTATAAGTAAAAAAATGCTATAATTATGTTATTTAAAAACCAATTCAAAATGTTTCAAAGTCGTCTACATTTGAAAAGTGTGCGCATTGTAATTTCCTACTGAAAGGAATGAAATAATTGAAGAAGAAACCTATCTATGTAGAAATCCAAATGGAAAGCACCGTAGACGAGGTGTGGCATTATACACAACAACCCGATCTACATGCGCAATGGGATTTACGCTTTACAACGATTACATATAACGAAAAAGAACGGGAAGATGCTCCTCAATCCTTTACTTACACGACAAAGGTAATGCCAGGAATCGTTGTTTCAGGATGGGGCGAAAGTAAAGGGACACATGAAAAAGGTAGTGTAAAAACTTCTTCGCTTCATTTTGGGTCTCCGCAGAAAATTTCACCCATTAAAGAAGGACGTGGCTATTGGCAGTATATTCCGAATAATAACGGGATAACATTTTTGACACAGTATGATTACGATGTACGTTTTGGTAAGCTTGGACAATTGTTTGATCAGCTTTTCCGACCGATAATGGGCTGGGCAACTGCTCTTAGCTTCGATGTTTTAGCAAGATGGCTACAAACCGGAGAAAGACCGAGTACTCAATACCGTCGCTTTTTTAGTTACTACGTCATATGTTTTCTCTTTAGCTTTGTTTGGCTTTACCAAGGGCTAATCCCAAAAGTTATCGGTCAGCATCCACTGGAAATCGACATGCTCGCAAATATTTCACCACTTACGTTGGAACAAGCATCCCATTTCATTATTTGGATTGGACTCTTGGAAGCAATCATTGGACTGCTATTTTTATTAACACCAATGCAACTCCTTTTCCTAAAGGCACAAATATTTTTATTTCCCTTATTAACTTTATTTGCGATTATTGCTTCCCCTCATGTTGCGACCGATCCATTTAACGTCATTACGTTTAATCTCACACTTTGGGTGCTATCTATTGTCGCACTTTTTTTACGAGAGCAGCTACCTACAGCGAAAAATTGCAAACGAAAACGAGGTGTTTAATATGATATATGAAACATTGTTAGGCAATGATTTTCAACGCTTACATCCAAAGCTACAACAACGATATCGCCTATCTTTACAGGAACCCTTTCAAGCAACCGGTATGATGCAAGTAATTCACTCTGGACCGCGCTATTTGCGCCCAATGTATCAGCTATTTACAAAAAACCGTTTTTTATTTCCAGAAAGTGGCGTCATGGTTCCCTTTACGTTATCTAATTCATGCCGTATTAATGACGACAAGGAAGCGGAAGTATATTGGGAACGGACCTTTTACTTCCCTAAGACAACTCGCCAATTTAATGCAAAAATGACCATGGATTTACAACGTGGGATTGTAAAAGATTATTTAGGTGATCCTTCGTTATTTTATTCGGATTTAAAATTCGATGTAACGACGGATGGATTTTTACTCATTCGCTCCGAGCAACAACGTCTTGTTATTGGGAAGAAAGAAGCTTCATTACCTTCCCTTTTAACAGGACGCGTTGTAGTAACTGAAGGTTATGATGATGCACTAAACATGTATACTATCCATGTATCCATCTTCAATGATTTGATTGGGAGGATGATGATGTATGCTGGCCAATTTTCGCCGAGCAATATTTAGACCGTTATCGATTATTGGGCTTGTTTGTCTAGGCGTACTCATGCTTTTCCATGAGCCTACATCCTTTTACTACTATTTAACAGTAGCACAACTTTTGTTTGTTCCGATTGTTGTTGAACTGCTTGTAAAATTAAATACTTGGGAAAAGCTTATTATTGCAAGTGGTCAATTGGCCGTTACAACGCTATTTTTCTCTCTTAGTAAGCTCATTGTTTTCCTCTGTGTCTTCATCTATTTAACTAGTACTATTGTGGTTGCCTGGCAAGGGGTAAAAAGATTTTTAAAACGCGGCTTTGTACATATAGAAGAAATGATGATTGATCTAGGACTCATCTATTTAGTAATGGGTGGTCTTTGGTTTTTCGCATTTCATTTAAAGCTTGATTTTGGATTTAGCCCGATTATTACATGGTTAACAGCAATTCACTTTCATTATTCCGCCTTTTTACTTTGTATTTCAGTTGGGTTAATCGGGCGCATTCAGATAGATCGGTTTTATCGCCTTTGCTGCTTTATCATTGCTGCAGGTCCGATATTAGTAGCTCTTGGGATTACCTTTTCGAGAATCATTGAACTGGTGTCCGTTAGTTTATATATCATGGCGATTTTCTGCATCACCTACTTTGTAATAACTTGGAAACTCCCACGTGGACAGCGTGTACTAATAAGAGGTGCATTTTTAACGTTGTGCTTTACGATTGTTTGGTCACTGCTTTATGCGTGGAGTAATTTAACAGGCATACGATTCGTGGATATTCCAGATATGCTTGCCTTCCATGGCTTCTACAATTGTATCGGGTTTGGATGTCTCATAGTTTTGGCATGGGGTTTATCGATACCACCTACAAAACATCAGGAATACGTATTTCCTATTAGTAAAATTCGTGGAAAGCTTACGACTACAGGTAAATCTCATCCGGGCTTAGTCGATGATATGTCAGTATTTATCAATAAAGCAATGGTGCCCACAATGATCACGGATTTTTATGAGCACACATCAAACTACCATTTAACTGCTACCGTGAAATGGTCTACATGGTTTAAACCTTTTGCCTTTGTTTATCAGTTTATTAGCAGACGAATTGGACAATTAAATTTACCCTATTCCTCTAAGCCTGTTGTAATGGATGGACAAATTTTGAAGGTCGATGAACAATCGGACGGACGTGTAAAGCCTCGAGTTTGGCAACGGGCTATTGAAGATCAGCCAGTATTTACAGCTATTTACTCTACTCATTGGAAAGACACTAAATGCTATATGAATATCGCATTACCGTTACCCTTTTCAACAATGCATGGCATATTACATGTTTCAACGAAGGAGAATAATTTACATTTAACAAGTGACACCAACGGAGATGCTGGAACGTACCTAGTAATTGGAGATATGATTTTACAACTTCCATTGCACGAATACTTCATTTTAAAGGAAGAACAAGGGACGCTTCGAGCAAAGCATCATATGACCTTATTTGGATTATCTTTTTTACATATTGATTATGAGATTCAAAAAAAGATGACATGATAGAAATTTGATAAATGAATGTGTTCGTATATATGGATGAAAGGAATGGATTCAATGGACAAAAATTTAAATCCGAAACGGCTCATAGATTTAATTAAGCACGCTAATCCCCCTAAAAAAAGAATTAGCTTTGCGATTTTAATTGGCATTATTGAAACAATAGCAGGTTTGTTAGTCCCATTATTACTTATGCAAATGGTGAATCAATTTGCAGACGGTGGACTTTCTTATACTTTATTGCTAATTGCTGCAGCCGCATTAATTGGGCAAGCAATATTATCAGGCGTAAGCTTTTACTTAATGACTTCCATCGGAGAAGGCCTCGTATCCGCAATACGTAATCGTGTCTGGGCGCATGTGTTGAAGCTAACTATGCCTTATTTCGATGAACATGAATCAGGAGAAACGATGAGTCGGATTACGCAAGATACAAATGTTGTAAAAGAGCTAATTACACAGCATCTTATCAACTTTTTAAATGGTCTACTTGCAATTATTGGCTCGGTCATTATTTTATTATTCATCGATTGGAAAATGACACTCCTTATGCTGATTGCGGTCCCACTTACGGTGTTAACCATGATGCCTTTAGGGAGAAAAATGCATGGGGTTGCGGTGTCAAACCAGGATGCTCTTGCCAAGTTCACAGGAAACTTAGGCCGGGTTTTAAGTAATATTCGGATGGTAAAAGCTTATCAAGCAGAGAAACTGGAAATTGATAAAGGCAAGGCTCAGATTCATGAGCTTTATCGCTACGGTCTAAAGGAAGCAAAAATTATGGCCCTGCTGTCGCCAATTATGACCCTCATTATGATGCTCGTCGTCATCGTATTATTTGGCTATGGTGGTGCACAAGTTGCAACCGGTGCCATATCTGCTGGCGAACTAGTGGCAATAATGTTTTATCTTATTCAAATAATTGTCCCATTTACGCAAATGGCCAGCTTTTTCACTTCCTTCCAAAAGGCGCTTGGTGCAACAGAGCGATTAAATGATATTTTATCATTGCCAATTGAACAAGGTGGTGCACAGCATTTACCGATAGATGAGCAAAATATTGTGTTACAAAACATTAATTTCCGATACAATGAAAAGCCTGTTTTACAAGAGCTTTCAGCAATTCTTCCTAAAGGACAAATTACCGCTCTTGTTGGCGCGAGCGGCGGCGGGAAGACGACCATCTTTTCTTTACTTGAGCGTTTTTATAACGTGAACAAAGGTTCCCTGCTATATGGAGAGCAGCGTATTGAACAAATCAACTTACATGAATGGCGTTCATTATTTGGTTATGTGTCACAGGAAAGTCCGATAATGAGTGGAACAATTCGTGATAATGTCCTTTATGGAAGCCAACAAAAAAATGATAAAGACGTTAAAGAGGCATTAATACAGGCAAATGCATGGTCATTTGTAGCCCATTTCCCGAACCAACTAGATGAGCAAGTTGGTGAAGGTGGAATGAAGCTGTCTGGTGGTCAACGCCAGCGAATTGCGATCGCTCGGGCGATATTACGTAATCCAAAGATTTTACTGTTAGACGAAGCAACTTCAAGTTTAGATAACGAATCAGAGCATGCGGTACAGGAGGCATTAACGCGCTTAATGACAAATCGTACGACATTAATTATTGCGCACCGATTATCAACGATTAAGCATGCAAATCAAATCCTTGTACTTGAAAACGGTGAAATAACAGGTCGAGGTACACACGAGGAGCTGATGAAATCTCATCCATATTATCAAAAGCTACAGCAGCTTTCCTCGAAACAGTTGGATAGCGAGTAAATTTAAGTAAAGCCACTGTGAAAGCACGTCATGTCGATGCATATCGTCAAGGCGTGTTTTATTTGATTCTACATCTACGTCTGTCAAAATCATGGGAAGGAGAAAAAACAGCTTGGATGGCTATTATTGGCTTTGGAATCATCATCTTTAATCAAGTATTCGTCAATTTAGTAATAGCAGGACTCCATTCCTATGCATAACAAAGAAATTAAAGGCTTATCAATGATGAGATCATTAAAGGCTGGAAAGGTCTCCATATTTTATGGTGCCCATTCCCGCTTTTCCACTCAGTATTGTTAGCTTCATATGTTGCAAACATCTTCTCGAATGATTCAATCATTTTTATAGTCACTAATAAATTTCTTGCTCCTTCTTCCGAAGTATAATTGTTTATAGAATCACGCCCGTTTATAATGTTTTACAATACTCGGTGGTTAAACTTTTTTACAATAGTTACTAAAATGGCAATAATAAAAACAATAAAACTATTTATCATTAAATAATAGCCGAGCTGCAAACCGTAAAAAATCGCGAAAGGATCACGAATAATAAATACCGCTAATGCACCGCCGATGGAACCAAAAAAGGCTGCTAATAGTAAGATTGTAAAAGCGGAAATATATAAATTCTTCTTTTTTCTGTAATAGATAAACCCAATTATATTTGCACTAACGATAAATAAACACATCAGAATTATGAATAAACTTTCCAATTAACACTCCTCCATAAACCTATTTTAATATTCAATTAGCACAGCTATTTTAGTCCGTTAATTGTCCTGATTTAAGTTTTTTATTTAACCAGGCTGCTTGAGCTAAAGCGAAGCTGTCATTAAAAATATCCCCTGGTTTATTCGCTTCTCCTATAATATAAGATGAAAATGGCATATTTAAAAAATCGAATGTGTATTGAAACTGCTGAATAAGTGGTAGACCCTTAATCCTTGGTTCATCACCACCAACGGCTACGACAATTGTTTGTATTGTTTTTAAATGCTCTTTAAATGTTGGATACCGCTCATCTCGAATTGCTTGACTAAATCGGTCTATCATATTTTTCATTAAGCCAGACATGCTGTACCAGTATATCGGTGTTGCAAAGATTACCACATCGCTTTTCTCTAACATTTCAATCAACTGATCATAATCGTCATTAAATACTTGAAAGCCATTTTTAGTATGCCTTAAATCCTCGATCGGTAAAATGTGTAAATCCTTTAAATATACTTTTTCATGTTCGATACCTTGCACAACTAAGTTTGCCAATAGTTCACTATTTCCATCTTTTCTTGAACTTCCAATGAATACTGTTATCTTCATTATTGTACACCTCTCCTTTTACAAGTACAGACTTCAATTGTTATAAAATGGTTCCCGTGTTGATTGATTGATCCCATTTTAATAGTACATTTAATATTTTTTTGCATAATAAACCATGTTTAAAAAGACGGTAGATATATAAAATGCCACGAAAAGGGATAATACGTGAAAGGTAGCAAGATTTAAAGTTGATGTAGGGTTGAAGAGTATCATTAACATAACCGCAAAACCCATTCCCCAAAAATAACTACTATATATCGCACGTTCTCGAATTCTTTGTGCGCGCTCATCTTTCTCAGCCAAGTGAGGTGCTAAATAGGCTAAACAAAATGTCATAATCGTAAAAGCAAAAGCTAGTAATCCTTCTGGAAATTGGCCCGAAACAATATATGCGCCATTAATAAAAATTGCATTGAATAGCATAATAAAGCCAAAAATTAAAAATATTGTCCTCCTGTTTTTCATTCATTATCCTCCTCATAAATAAAAATATCTTCAATATGACAATTAAATAGTCTGGCTAATTTAAACGCTTGCGTGCTTGAAGGATTATAACGTCCTTTTTCTAAAGAGATAATAGTTTGCCTAGAAACTCGTAACTTTTCGGCTAATACATCCTGAGAAAAATCAAATCTTGCACGTAAGTCCTTCATATTATTTTTCATTGTTTCAGCTACCTAAAAGTAAAGTTCACTTTACATTATATGTATAAAAATGTAAATAAAGGGTTTATGAGTGAAATTTCGGGGTAATGTCATAATGATTCATCAATCGGCACTACCTTTTTGTTTTTTCTAAACAAGTCCGTTGATTTCCATTACTTGTTTCTCGTCAATTCAAGTATATAAAAAAGGATGATCTTGTGCTTTTTTTGCACAAATTGAATAGATGCCCCAACAAATATTATAGAACCAATAAAAGATGTATTATACTAAAAACGAAACCCCGAATAAGTGCACTTTTCGTGTCTACAATTCGGGGCTCTTATATGCTCTATTTTTTAATTTAAATATATTCCTTATGATACTTTTTTCAACATACACCTAAAGAGATTCTAATGTATTTAAAACCAATCTAGGAACATTGATATCCTCGATCAAGACTTTAACATCCTCTTCAGACATTGATGACTTGATACCGGTTACTTGGTGGCCATTGAACTCACTAACTACCTCCTCCCCATTTCTAAAGCTTATCGTGTAAGTAACCCCGTTAACCTCTTGGTGATATGAAAATCCAAAAAGATGGTCACTGTTTATACTGTAACTAAGTGTATAGGGTATACCCTTAATATCTATCTCCTCATATACAAACTCCTTATTTTCCATTGGTGTTTGCTTACCTATATCTACAATAAGTTTTTGCTTCTCATCATTAATACTTGAATAGTTAAAAGATATCGACAATACATCATCAGAACTCAATTCATGCGTATAGACTTTATCTTCTTCCAAATTGAGCATATCAATTTCTTGGCCATATGAGTTGTATACACGAATACTACTTAAATGATATTCATCAATGATTGATTCATAATCAATCGCAGGATAGTACTTTTTGAATTCATGAAGGTCTGTAAATGTGTAGTCTGGATTATTTATTAAATATCGGACATTATTTTTAGGGCTTTGTTTAAATGTATATTCATTGTGATTCAATTTCGCCCTTTCTGTTACCTGGAACTCGAAATCATCTTCAGCCGCTACTTGAGAAGTGCTGTTTTCCAGGACAGAGTTAGATGGATGTCCGTATTCTTTGTGATGATAATTATGGATGAATTGGACGATACTTTCAGTTATCTTCACTAATGATGGGAAATCTACTTCTTCCATTGTATCTGAGGAACGATGGATTTTTGGGGTCACATTCTGACTGGAAATCGTCATAGCATTAATATGCTTACTTAGAAATATTGAGTGATCGCTTGTTAATCCTCCACTTAAATCAGTATTAAAATCCACACTACTTTCTTTCAAGATAGATTTCAGGTCTTCCAATAAATCTTCCGAAACTTCATCCTCCCGTGAAACAATACTTATTGGCGCATTATACAAAGAATCTAAATTAATATTATTAATGCTATTATATTTGTCACTCAACTCTTCGACTAAATGAGAACTCCCTTGAAGCCCTGATTCTTCACCGTTAAAGGCAACTATAATAATCTCGTTATCAAATTTTTCAGTCGAGCTTACTAATTTTTGGGCTATTTCAAGTAATACCGCAACTCCGGACGCATTATCAATGGCTCCTCGATAAATGGAATCACCAACAGTTCCTACATGATCAAAATGAGCAGACAGAACAAGTACATTTTTATTATCTTTACCTGGAATCTTACCTGCTATGTTGTATGCATCAATCATTTCTTCTTCCACTGATATGTTCATCATTATTTGTCCACTAGAAAATTCTTTTAATCTATTATACGTGTCTGTAAAAATTTGAATAACAGGTTTCTCAACAGTGTCAATTAATAATGACTTAGAAAAAGCTTCTTCTACAATAAATACCCCTTGAGATTTTTCAAAAGCTTCTTGGAAATTACTTCTGTCTTTTAAGACAACATAAGCTTGCTCTGTCTCCGAACTTTGGCTATCAAACGTAAAAGGCAACGTTTTTTCATAGTTGCTATAACCGTTTCTCTCCAAAAAATCAATGCCACGTATCAAATTTACTTTGACTCCACTGTCAGAAATAATTTGTATTTGATAGGTTGCTTTTTCTGGATTATGAAATTTATGAGGATACTGCAATAATAGTGACTCATTATCCACGTTGATAGGCTCTAACCCTATTTCCCGGAATTTTTCTTCAATGAAAGATAGCGCTAGGTCATTACCTTTTGTCCCAGTAAGACGACCATCCATTTCATCAGAAGTTAAAATCCTAATTGTATCTTCTAAATGGCTATATTCTGTATCATCACTGCACCCTACTAAAAATAAAGTTACTAAAATTATACTAAATAATGTCTTTCGTAAATGCATCAAACACACCTCCAATATTTAAATTTACAAATTGTATATATTTACCATTAATTGGATTTTATATTTATAATATGGTGCGGTCAATGAATTATACTTATTTTTGATCTTAATAGAATGAGTGCGTAAACAAACTATTAAATTCTCATATTGTTTTGCCCCTGTTCAATTCGATTCCGTCAGTCTACTTTGTTTCAATAGTTAAAGCTGATATCGTTTTTACGGGACTATTAATTTTGTTAGTTATATAGAACAAGCATTGCCGCTAAAACAAACACTGGCAGCCCCACTACAAGTGACAATACGGAAATGGCAACATGCACATGCTCTTTCGATTTAAACATTTTTTTCAAGACGAGATAGATGAAAATACCGATTAATCCGCCTATTGAATTTAATAGTAAATCATCAATATCGCTTGCTCCGCGCTTCAGAATGTATTGGAGTGCTTCAATTCCTAAGCTCGTAGTTATTACTGCACCCATTGCTTTTCCAAAATTAAAACGTTTCAAAAAGTCTGCGAAGTATATCCCTAAAGGAATAAACATAAGAATATTTCCCCAGACGTTTAACGTAAAGCCTTGCTCTGCTATCATTTGAAAAGGCACTAAATTGACACTACGGTTCGCATCTCGTGATATAAATACTGTGTCAATTAATAAGTACGCATAAAATACCAACACAAGCCAAAAAGCTAAATTTAAAAGTTTTTTCATTGTATTTCCTCCTAACTACTCCATCTATCATAGCCAGGAAATCTTAATATAGCATTACGTAAAATCTTAATTTATTCTTAAGATTAGCTATCATTAGGTCAACACTTACTGTGAGAAAATATTTTTCCGTTCTGCTACGTTCCCATTTCAAAAAAGCAGATTGTACATACCATATCCGAAAAGAAAAAGGATAATAAATATAATAATCCAGCCGAGTTCCTTCAAACTCATTCCTGATGTTACGGGCATTCCACTTTGTGTTTTATTGAGCGTATCATTCAATTGAACAGCTGGGTTATTTTTTAGTTCTTCCTTATAAAGATGTTCACGAAGCTCCTCTGGCTTTTCTTTTTTTGACATGTTCCTACTCCTCCACTTCAATTTCTTCACGTATTCATTTTATCCTTAATTTCTTGCATTACGGCAAGTTATCTAAATTTTCCGATTAATACTTTGCAGTTATAATGTTACAATAATAGTAAAATATTTTAAAGAAGCTAGAATTGTAATTAAAGCTTTCCATTAAAAATAGTTGAATATTGGAAAACAAATAAACCTTAAAGAGGTATTAATAATGAATAATGAAACCGCTAAAAACATTAGGGGAAGTTTGAAAGCTGATTGCTCTAAATGTTTTGGACTCTGCTGTGTTGCACTCAATATTGTCACATCAAGTGATTTTGCAATAAATAAACCTGCTGGGACAATTTGCCCTAACTTACAAAAAGATTTTCGCTGTAAAATTCATAATCATTTAACGAATAGAGGATTTAAGGGATGTACCGTTTTCGATTGTTTAGGTGCGGGTCAAAAAGTTTCTCAAGACACTTTTAATGGACTAAGTTGGCAGCAACATCCTCATATCGCCACAAAAATGTTTCGTGTTTTTCCTATAGTAGAGCAGCTATTTGAAATGATTGCTTTTATTACAGAAGCATTAACTCATAATATTTCACATTCATTGCGTAGTAAGTTACGTACACAATTCGATAAATTAAGAGGCTATACTAATATGGATGCGGATAGCCTTTTAGTTTTGGATTTAATAAATTGTCGATTACCTGTAAACGAGCTTCTTCTCGAAACAAGTGAATACATCCGAAATGAGTTAAGTTCAAAAGTTTTCATGATTAAGAAAGGAAAACAATGTAGGGGCGTTGATTGGATTGGAAAAAATTTAAAAGGTAAAGATTTAAGAACGACGGATTTTAGAGGAGCGTACTTAATCGCAACGGATTTGAGAAACACGGATTTAAGAGGTGTTGATTTTATAGGAGCGGATTTACGTGATGCAAATTTAAGTGATGCAAATCTTTCTACAAGTATGTTTTTAACCCAAATGCAAATTAATGCGGCTAAAGGTAACGATCGAACGATCTTACCTACACACATTCATACACCATTTCATTGGATTAACTGATATTTTTCAATTATAACCTCTTAAATAAAATTACACGCGGCAATTTTTCTTTATGAGAAATTGCTTTTTCAAGTCATTAATAGTAATATCCTTGGTTTTTAACTTTCGTGCTGTTCCCACTACTTTAAATACAATTCCCCTACTGAAAAAGCAGTCTCTTATCGTAAGTTCTAATAATTGTAATTAGTTTGAAAAGGATTCAATCATCCTCTTGTTCTTAAAAATTCCTCAAGTATTTCCGCTAATGCTTTCGGTGCTTGCACATTCACTTCATGACCTGCCCTCGGGATAAGCTGAAGTACAGCTGCTGGAATGAGTTCCGCTATTTTTTTTGAAGCTTTCTTATTTACATAGTCCTTTTCGCCGCAAACAATCAACGCTTTACAGGAAATAGCCATTAATTGATCAGTAAAATGTAAGTTTAACATTGAATTTGTCAGCTGTATGAAATCGCTTTTTTTTAAACCGATTTCCTCAAAAGTAGAATTTGGTAGAAACTTGAATATTTTATTTTGAAATTTCAATAGTAGTTTCGGCATTTCATACTGAATACCTATTAATGCGATTGACTTTACCTTATGTGGATAATCAATCGCATAATTTAACGCCAAAATCCCCCCAAGTGATAAGCCACAAAGATCGAGTGGTTCATCAATAGAATCACAAAAATCAACGAAGCTCTTATACAGATTCACATATGTAGCTTCTTTTCCACGAAGTAAAATGGATAAATCAGGGCATTCAATTTGTTGTTGTTCTCGTAAATACGAAAGCGTTTGCGCCCAACTTGATGAGTTTTGTCCAAGTCCATGTATAAAAACTATGCTCATAAAGAACACCACCTTATAATTCAATTTTTCTCCTGAAAAGTTCTTTACAATAATTGAAAGCTTATAAATTAGTATACATTTTCTTGAGGCTATCCAACAACTATACTTCTAGTTCAAATCTCACATTAACGAACGATTCTTATTTATAATACTCGTTCATCGTCCGTTCACAATGAATCGATATACTTAACAACATCAACACAGCAAGGAGGCTACTTCATGAAATTAGCATGGAAAGAGATGAAAAAAAATAAAAGCAAGTTCTTCATCTTTGGACTAATCGTCCTTTTAATTAGCTTACTGACATTTATGATTGCAGGATTAGCAAATGGATTATCTCAAGATAATGCAGCACTAATTAAAGAGCTACCAGATGGACAGTTTTATATGACAACCGAGGCAGAAGATAACTACGCCTTATCGAGAATATCAAATACACAGCAACAGGAGCTTCTTAAAAAGTATCCAGATGCTACTGCCCTTTCAATTCAAATGGGTATGTTCCACAACGCTGAAGGAAAGCAACAGAGCGTCGCCTTTGTAACAACAACCGAATCAGATATCTTTCCTAAGGTCGCAGCAGGTGAGATGATTGTAGATATTTCTTTAAAAGAAGAAGGATATAAAATTGGTGATATTTTAACGAGTAATCAATTTAGTGGTCAGTGGGAAATCGTTGGTTTCTCCGAACAAACAAAATTTAATCACGCAGCTGTAGCCTTTATTCAACAAGAGGATTTCACAGAAATGTACCGTACAACTGATTTACAACTACTGTATTTAGCAGATGAAGAGGTAAAAACAATGGATGGTTTAACTGCCTATTCGAACAAAGATTTTTTAAATACGATTCCTAGTTATTCTGCTGAACAGCTTTCACTTAATATGATTATTTGGTTTTTAGTTGTGATTAGTGGTATGTTATTTGCAATTTTCTTCTATATGATGAACGTGCAAAAAATTGGTCTGTATGGAATTTTAAAAGCTATTGGTGTAAAAACAAGTACATTATTTGTCATGATGTGGACGCAAATGCTTCTTATTTCAGCAATCGCTTTAAGCATTTCTCTTGTGTTAAGTCAGTTATTTCAAAACGTTGCTCCACAAGGGATGCCCTTCTATTTAACACTAAATACGACATTATTATTTGCTGGTGTATTTTTAGTTATTGGCTTTATCGGAGCAACAGTCTCAGGACTTCAAATTAAAAAAATTCAACCTCTACAAGCAATACAGCAAGGAGAGATATAATATGAGTTTCTTTACTATACAACAGCTTGAAAAATCATTCCCTATTGGCGAAACAGATGAAACGATCTTGAAAGGCATTGACCTGACGCTTCAGAAAGGTGAAATCACAGCACTTGTTGGGGCTTCTGGCTCAGGGAAAAGTACTTTATTAACCATTGCTGCAGGATTACAATCTGCATCAGAAGGGCATATTTATTTCAATAATGAAGATTTAACAACACTGTCACAAGAAGAGCTTCGCCAAATGCGTGCAGAGCAATTTGGTTTCGTCTTTCAGTTTGCACATTTAGTACCGTTTCTTACAGTAGAAGAACAGCTATTATTAATGTTAGACGTTGCAAATAAGAAAAAAAATAAAATGGATATTAATCGTGTGCTTGAACTAGTTGGGATGGCACATCGAAAAACTGCGTATCCCTCTTCACTTTCTGGTGGTGAAAAACAACGAATTGCGATTGCTCGTGCCATCATTCATGAACCAAAAATATTATTTGCAGATGAACCAACAGCAAGTCTTGATTCCAAACGTTCAAGTGAAGTCATGATGCTTCTTCAAAATTTAACGAAGTCCTTAAATTTAACAACTTTACTTGTCACACACGATGAAGAAATGCTACGGTATGTAGATAGAACAGTACACATGCGAGATGGCAAAATTTTGGAGGAATCTCTTTCATAAACAGCTCCCCTAAAATTGTGAAATCAATATTTTTTTAAAATAGCGCAGCTTATGCTGGGCTATTTTAAATAGATGAAAGGAGTTTTTTTACGATGACTACCCTTTTAGTTGTAGATGATGACCCACATGTACGCGATGTTATTGCCATCTATTTTTCCCAATTAGGCTACCGTGTTATTACGGCAAGAGATGGTATGGCCGCACTTCAGCAGTTGCAGGAACATGCAATCACCCTTGCGATAATTGATGTCATGATGCCCTATTTAGACGGCTATGAACTCACAAGGACGATTCGCAACAACTATAATCTTCCAGTCATTTTATTAACGGCGAAGGGACAACTTGAAGATAAGGAAAAGGGGTATATTGCAGGTACGGATGATTATGTTGTTAAGCCTGTAGATCCAAAGGAATTGCAGTTTCGTGTAGAGGCGCTTCTTCGTCGTTACGAAGCACCTAGCCCTACAGCTACACTACATTTAGGTCCACTTACGATTTTAACTAAAAGTTACGAAATTAAAGTAAATGATCGAACATTAATATTGCCATTAAAAGAATTTGAGCTTTTAGCTTACTTAGTCAAGCATGCGACACAGGTGCTCACACGGGAGCAAATAATTGAGGAAGTCTGGGGTATTGATTATTGTGGTGACGAGCGGACAGTCGATGTACATATTAAACGATTACGTGCTCGACTAATCAAACTAGCACCGAGTATACAAATTAAAACAGTTCGCGGTATTGGTTACTCCATTGAGGAAACACAATGAAAACACTATATGCGAAATTTGTCATCACTACGATTGTCATTATGATATTTAGTAGTATTGTCTCTTTCTTTCTATCCAATATTTATTATCAACAGTATTTAAAGCCACAAAATGATGAAAAGACAACCTCACTTGCTGTCGAATTGGTAAATTATATTGAGACCCACCCAGAGCTTGAATTAGAGGAGTATTTACAGCATTCAGCGTCACTCGGTTATCATATTATGTTGTTTGATCAGAGTTTACAGCCTACTACATTTCAAGAGCCATTTCGTGACACTTCTCTTGAAGAAGATACGATCCAACAAGTGTTAAATGGCACGATTTATCATGGGATACTACACTTCCCTCACCAAACCTTTGTGACAGGTTTTTTTGCAAATGAGCTAACAAACTCGATTGGTGTTCCAATTCAATATAATGGTGAAACGTACGCATTATTTGTTAGACCAAATATAAAGATGTTATTTAATGAAATGCACTTTTTATTTGCTACATTGTTAGTGTTTATGATTGTCCTTAGCATCTTGCTTGTATTATTTTCAACGAAATTAATTGTTAAACCTATTACAAAGCTAACGGAAGCTACCACTTCTATTGCAAAAGGACAGTATGATATTCAACTTGACGATAAACGACTTGATGAACTTGGACGGTTATCTCAAAGCTTTATGCAAATGACAAAAAGGCTATCACAAATCGAAGAAAAGCGTAAAGAATTCATCGCAAATATTTCGCATGATATCCAATCACCACTCTCTAATATTAAAGGCTATGTTACATTAATCGAAAAAGATCATCCGATTAATCAACAGTATATTGATACAATTCATCATGAAATTGCACGATTGTCGACTATGACCAATCAACTATTGCAGCTGACAACACTCGACCAGCAAGACTTACCTTTACAGCCACAGTTATTTTCTGTAAGTGAACAAATCAAAAAGCTTGTTCTGCATTATGAATGGCAAATTCGTCAGAAGGATTTGATGCTTAGCTACTCTCTTCCTGAAGTACAAATCTTTGCCGATGCAGAATTGCTAAATGCAGTATGGGATAATTTACTATCTAATGCCGTTAAATATACAAATGAGTATGGGACAATTGATATTGAACTTATTGAGCAGCCTGAAAGTATTACTATTACATTTGAAGATAGTGGCATTGGTATTAGTGAACACGAACAGCAGCAAATTTTCGAACGCTTTTATCGTGCAGACTCCTCACGTACACGAACGATTGAAGGCACTGGATTAGGCTTATCTATCGTAAGGCGTGTATTAACACTGCATAATGGGACAATTAATATTACAAGTGAACTAGGTGTGGGGACTACCGTATCTGTAACATTACCAAAAAACATTTAAGAAAAACATTAACCAATGAATTTTTTATGGGATTTCCTAAAACCCATTAAACTAGATCAAAAAAGTCATCATTCTAAAAAATGGTGGCTTTTTTCTTTTGTGGGACACATTATACTTTAGTGGGCTCTTCTTTATAGGTGTACTCAATAATGAAGGGGCTCAAGCATCATACTCCTCCTCTTTTTCCATTCTAGATTTCAGAAAAGCTTTGATGCAAGAATATTCAAACAATATAATACTATTAGTTACACTATGTTTGGAGGGATATTATGAAAAATGTGAAAGTATTACATATTGATGCATTTAGTTCAATTCCTGATAGAGGAAATCCTGCAGGGGTTGTGTTGAATGGGAAGGACTTTTCTGAACAAGAAATGCAGCAAATTGCTAAAAAAATCGGCTTTAACGAAACCGCATTCATACTGCCATCCGAGGTGGCTGACTTTCGAATCCGCTATTTTACTCCCGGTCACGAAATGAATTTATGTGGTCATGCGACAATGGGAGCTGTTTTTGCCTTGCAACAAGAATGCCTTCTACAAAATAGTTGCATTACGATTGAAACGCTTGTTGGTGTTTTACCAATTAAAGTTCAACATAGTTCGGGAGAAATTCGAATTCACATGCAACATGCAAAGCCACAATTCATTGAATTTACAGGATCTGTACAACACTTAGCAGCAGCAATTGGACTTTCTCTAGATGAAATTGATCACTCCCTTCCAATTGTTTATGGAAGTACAGGCACATGGACGCTAATTGTTCCGATCAAACAGTTATCTAGCTTCCAAAAAATGAAGCCGAAAACAGAACAATTCCCTGAAATATTACTCGACATGCCGAAGTCATCAGTTCATCCGATTTGTTTTGAAGTTAGAGATGTAGACAATGATATGCATGCAAGACATTTTTCCTCTCCTTATTCTGGGACAGTTGAAGATGCCGTCACAGGTACAGGTTCCGGCGTGATGGGTGCCTACTATAAACAATATGTTCATCCATCTGTGCCACTCCCTACTACATTCAAAGTAGAACAAGGACATGAAATAAACAAAGATGGCCTAGTTTATGTACATTTAGAAGAACAAAGTCAACAATTACAGGTTTCCATCTCTGGGACAGCTGTATTTGTTAAAAATATAGAATTGTTTCTTTAAAGCAAGTTCCAACTTAATATAGCAATAATTATCAAAAAAATTTCATGTTTATTCCATATACTTAGTTTTGAGGTGAGCACTATGTATAGTCAAATTATTCAAAATATCATTGAAACATTAGAAGCTAACTTATTAGAACAATGGCAGCTTGAAAACTACGCAAGAAAAATTGGCTATTCTAAATTTTACTTAACACGTCAATTTAAAAAGGAAACCGGTTTGACTATTGGAGCGTATATTCGGAAAAGACGTCTTGCAATATCGGCCCTTCTATT
This sequence comes from Solibacillus sp. FSL R7-0682, assembly GCF_038005985.1. Lineage (NCBI taxonomy): Bacteria > Bacillati > Bacillota > Bacilli > Caryophanales > Caryophanaceae > Solibacillus > Solibacillus sp. FSL R7-0682. The sequence goes on along the minus strand of NZ_JBBOUI010000001.1, from coordinate 2,006,661 downwards.
GCTCCATTCAGAGTTAAGTATCTTGGAAATCTCATTCGAATGCCTTTTTCAATCACAGGAGGCATTTTCAAGAGCTTTTAAAGAACTATATAATATGCCACCTGGTAAATATCGCAATCTAATGCGCTTATTACAGCAAAGGGAGGAACAAGAAATGACGACAACAAATGATGTAAAGGGATGGTTTTTAAGTGGTACAAATCCATCAGCATACACAATGAAAACGGACAATGAGGTATTCCATACTGGCTCAAAATCAGGTTACCTTGGATCTACCCGTCCTGCTGAGGAAGGGCAATTTGGGACAATGATGCAAGTATTCTCCGCAAAAAATTGGGTAGGCAAACGGTTAAAAATGTCCTGCTTTATTAAAACTAAAGAGGCCTGAAATGTGGAGCTTGGTGCCGTATTGATAAAAGAAATGGTGACCTTGTACAATTCGATAATATGGAAAATCGTTCAATCCATGGTACTACCGATTGGAACTATTATTCAATTGTCTTAGATGTACCAGAGGAAAGTACTTCAATTCATTTTGGAATACTACTTGTAGGCTCAGGTGAAATATGGATTGACGGTGTAAAATTTGAAGAAGTTGATCGAACTGTTCCATCAACAAATATGGCAAGCTCACCCGATGACTTACCTTTAGAGCCAATCAACTTGGGTTTTGATGAATTATGATGTTACTAGATATTGTAATCAATATTTTCATCTCAATTTATACTTTGTTACGAATTTGTACAAAATGGAATGGAATTGAATGTAAATTAGAGAAAATCGGACAAATAATATCCTGAGGTATATGTTATTTTTTTCCGAAACAAAACTACTTACAAATCGGATGAAAAAAATTATGTAAAAATAATAAATGGTTAATCGTGTATACTTGCATTTTTGCAAACGAATTCGCCTGCTCATCATACTAATTGAGCAGGCATATTGGTTGGAATAGTATATTTTCTTACACTATTTTACCACAACCAAAATTTTGTCCCTTGGCATACGATTATACGATCTAACCACGTTTCAAAATTAATTGATAATGGTCTAGCATCCTCGAATGACTCAATACTGCCTTTCCAATACAAATAATACTGCTTGTTTTGCAATACATGTTTACTATTAATCACAATGTGATCTTGATATACAGATGCAATCGTAAAGCATCCCTCGAATGCATCGTATACTTGATTATAATCGATTAATTCCTGCAAACTATATAACTGTATTTCTCCACCATATGTTACATGATCAAATAAACGACAGCCATTTGAAATTTTTAAAAAATTTTTATAATCAGCTGGTAAACGATAGCCTGTCTGTCGTTCAAAATCCAGAATCTCATTTTCTGTTGCAGGTGGATGAAATGTGCATGTAGCGTTAAATACATCCCCACCTTCTACTTGAACTTGAATCATGTTTTTATTTTCAGCTAACCTTGTTTGAAGTGCTTTTAACGTTTGATCTATTAATCGTTGCATTTGCATACTCCTATTTTCAGCCCGTTAGAACATTTAGTCGAGTGTTACTTTAAAATGGTACCCTTCTTTAATGTCCATATTTTTAGAAGTGAATGGGGCCATCGTTGTTAAAGTAACGGATTTTGCTTCTTTAAGCGCTTTTGTTTCAGCTGGTGATAACAAATAAAACAAATACCCTTCATTTCCAGTTATCTCTCCCAATTCTATAGATACTGGGTCCGCAAAATTATTATCTGATGATGCTGGTTGAAATTCCTCTGTAATCGTTAATGTCGTTTGATCTGGGTAAAAGAACTGTGAAGGGTCTATATTTTCAGGTAAATTCATCTCGATTTTCACCTTCACATACCCTATTTTACCGTCGTCATTTTCAAGATCTGGATAGTAATCAAATGTGTCCGCTACAGAAAATTCGCCATATTCAATGGAAGACACCTCTAATCCATAGTCCTCATTCGTTTCAACTAAGCCTAAATTATCTTTTGTATAAAAAACTTCAAACGCTCCATGCTCGTTGTCATATGAATGAAGTGTACTATTTGAAGTAGTTGCCATCGTTGCAGTCGATTTACTATTTTCATTCATTTTGCTTTCACCAGCATCTTGTATAGTCGTGTCTTTTCCACAGCTCGCCAATACGAAACTTACAAATAATAAACTAAAAAAATATTGTTTTTTCACGCAAACATCTCCTTAAATAGGATTATTTCAGATGGCTATAGCTATACTTCTTTAAAAGCTAATTGCTTTTTCCAAATATTATTTATATCAATAATTACTATGATTTCAAGAATGATTAATTGCTTGAAGACCTTTCATCCCTCATCTTTACTTTATTCCCATTACGCTCCTATATTTCCTTCATACTTTCTTGTCATATTTGCAAATTCCCTATTCATGACTGTATTTTAAAAATTAAAAAAACCATTTCGCCAATTTTAATGCGTCATGGTTTTTACAGTTATAAATTTTTCCCACATTCATTACAAAAATTTGCGTTCATTGGATTTAGATGTTGGCAATGATCACAACTTCTCGCCTGGATAATAGTACTTTTCCCTGTATGTATCGCTTGAGCAATTTTCTCAAAGCCCTCTGTTGTTTCCTCTGCCAAATAGTTAAACGTATCCTTTGCTATCGGAGCCATTTCACGACTTTGATATTTTGCTACAGTTGATCCGTAACCTAGCCCAGTAAAAATAAATCCAACAAATAAAAATGGCATTCCAACAAAGAATAACCAATCTAGCTTAGGTTCTTCAAAAAAATCAAGCGTAAAAAATTCAAATATTGCAATTACGAGACATCCAATTCCGATGACTAACAGAAATGGACCAAAAAATTTAAAAAACTTCTTTGCTTGTTGATGCTCTTCTGTCACAAACGAATTTTTACTCATTATATTCACCCCTTCTCTAAAATACGATTTCACTTCCCAAAAGTTTCATTACAGTAAAAATTATTAAATATCTTCACGATTCTGAATCGATACCCATCACATGCAGTTTCATGAACAAGTTTATTCGTTTTGCAGCACTTCGCATTCATTCTCGTTACATATCTTGCTTTACAAACTGTTCATTCCATTGTTGAATGTGGTTACATTCATTTATTATGTATTCCATACAGTCAATCGTATCATTAACCCGTTGTGTTTTAGATTTTATGTAACGTAATTTTAAGCCTTCACGAATGCTAATCGATTCTTGAATAATGGGATGCCATCTTACAGGCATTACCTCAATTGCATATTTTGCTGCTTCAACCTTTGAAATAATTCCATGTTCTTTTAGCGTATAAAATTGGCGTAGTAAACCGGTAATAGACCACTGTATTTCCTGGTCAATAAATTTATTTGACAAAAATGGCGCTACCTTTTTATATTTTTTTAATGTATTCATACGATTGAACCAATAATGATTCATATTTGTTAGAACATAATATGTCAAATTGTTATCATCTAACTCGAAATGAAATGTAGTGAGGTCTGTTCCAAAAACTGTGATCCCCTTGTTCTTCAATATCCACCAAGTAACCGGGTTCATCTCGTGATTGCTCTGCTGTACCTTCCCTTCATTTACATAAATACATTTCGTGGCTGCAGTCGGTTTTTTACCGATATCCTCTCTAACAATATAGGAGCCATCCATTACAATAGTTTTCGATTGATTATGTAACGCTAGATGTATATTTGTTAGCACCATTAATTCTTCTTCTGTAAAAGGACGGTTCACTATTGCCATAAAATCAATATCACTCATCCCCTGACAATAAGCATCCAATGCAATAGAACCATGCAAATAGAATCCTTCTAGCATATTAGGAAATGTTTCATTAAATATCACTGTATAATCATTTAAAATCGGTCGAACTGAAGTAGGAATTCTAGTATCCATAAAATTTCTCCTTTGATGATTTGAATAACAAACGAGGTATTTAATTTTTATTGAACTTGCATACCCAATTACATTTAATGTAAAAATATCTTTTATTGCTAATTATAATTTTCTATACATAAATTGTAAATCTCCATTCGAATAAAAAACCCGCTCATTTTCTTTGAGCAGGCCGTTTAATATAATTCGTATTAGTTATATAGTTTTAAATACAACACTAAACTAATTAAAGAACAAAGCAATATCAAAGTAAATATAGTAATTGGAGCAAAAAATTGGGATAAAAAAACTGTACTCGGTGCTAAAAATCGACCAATTGTAAATTGCATATTAGAAGCTGCCATGTATTGCCCCCTAGCAGTTGGTGGTGCATAATCACTAACAAAGTTGTAGAGAACTGGTGCTCTTGTGATCTCCCCAAAGGTGAAGATTATCGTCAGAATAAGTAGCAGCCAAATATTTGTAGTTAGTCCTACGGCAAACATACCAAAGCCTGCCAATAAACAGCTTAAAATAAACACATTTTTATCACTCCATGATTTTAACCATTTCGTTACTGGTAAAACAAATAGCACAAATAAAATGCCATTTAGCCCCAACATATAGCCTAAAATTTCTTGATTTGAAAGTTCAAATTGAAAGTTTGATAGAATGGATTGACTCGGCACCTCCTCAAAGATGTAGATTGCCAAATATAAATCGAGCTGCATAATTGCAATGACTGAAAATACGCCAGCAAATAAATAAAAGGCAAATTGTTTATCTTTCAGAATCGTCACATAGCCCTTTAATTGCTCGAAAGGTGAAATTGGTACTTCTTTAGAATTTAAATTCGTATCTATCGGTAGTGTTTCTTTAAATCGAGTAAAGATGACACTGAAATAAATAAGTAGAACTAAGGCGCAGCACCAAAGTAATTCTTCTCGATAATCAAAAAACAGCCAAGCACCCAAGATTGGACCGCATACTGCCCCTAGATTACTTCCGGTTAAAAATGATGCAAATACCTTCTTCCGATGCTCCGCTGGCACCGTATCAGCAACCATTGCATCACTTGCGGGTTTATACACACCTGTACCAAACGTAATTCCTAAAAAAGCAACATAATCCAGCCAAATATAATTGGAACTCGCAAAGAGAATAAACATCATTAATTGTATCCCTGTTCCCCATAGCATGATTTTTTTTCGGCCCATTCTATCTGCAACAGAGCCCCCCACCATTCCTGCTATTAAGCTAATTATGGGCGGGATTGTCATGAATATTCCAGTCCATCCCAACCCAAAGGATTGACTAAAATAGATTGCTAAGAAAGGAAAATACATCCAGTAAAAAACATTAAAAATAGTTTCACCTATTAGTCTAATTTTTAAGTTGCTATTCCAAATAAAATTATTAACCATTCAATAACTCCCATCGTTTATTTCGGCCGATGGATTCATTTTAATTTTCAAACAAAAGAAAATATAGACTACTATTCAAAAAATTGGTATACTAATAATATGAAAAGCGAATACTATGAACGTTTATTTGAAGAGCACTAACAATCGAACATACGTTTCTAAATCTATATAAATTACAGCCTCATTGATACAGAGATGAAAACTCTGGTTTTATCGGTGGGGCATTTTTATTTAAAAATTATTTATACAAAAAAACGTCCGGAACAATACCAGACGTTTACTACTAATAATTTTCGAATAGTACTATAGTTTAATTATTAAATCTCATATTCCATTACGTATTCTGAACTATTACTAATCTTTGGTGAAGGCTGAGAATTATAAACACGAGAGTAAGGAGGTACTGAATGTGTTAGCCATATATTACTTCCTAGCACGGTATCATGACCAATCGTTGTTTTACCACCTAAAATTGTCGCTCCTGCATAAATCACCACATTATCCTCAATGTTTGGATGGCGTTTGATGCCTTTAATCGGGTTACCCTTTTCATCAAGTGGGAAGCTTAGTGCACCTAATGTAACCCCTTGATAGATTTTAACGTTGTTGCCAATTGTACACGTTTCTCCGACTACAACCCCTGTACCATGGTCAATAAAGAACGAATGACCAATTGACGCTCCTGGATGAATATCAATTCCAGTTAATTGGTGTGCATATTCAGACATAATACGAGGAACAATGGTTACATCTAACTTATATAATTCGTGGGCAATTCGGTGAATAAACACTGCCTGAATCGAAGGATAGCTTAATAAAATTTCTTCTGTAGAAGTAGCAGCAGGATCTCCATTATACGCAGCCTGAATATCCGTTTGGATCATTTCACGAATTCGCGGGAAATTGCTAATTAATTTCATCACTACTTGATCTGCTTTTTCACGACACTGTCCATTACAATTATCAAAGTTTTGATACACTAAAACCTTTTCGATAATATCACGTAAATCTAGGGCAGATTTTCGTAAATTGTTACTAACTGTTACATGCGTACGTACTTCGTCAGCTGATCCTTCATTAAAAATTGCTGGAAATAATATTTCATGAAAACAAAGTAAAATTTCATGAACTTTATCTCGTCCTTTAAAACCGATTGATTTTTCAATCTCTACATGTTTTATATTATACTCTGTTAATTCATTCGCGATTATAGGCACTTCATTATTTAGCCAATCTTCAATTTTCATTTTTTTACCCCTCTATCATTTTCAATCTTATACATTTACTAATTTGAAAATCACTCATATTAAAAATAACCCTCTTTACTTGTTTATTCAATACATATACTTCGCTTTGTAAAAAAACAGGTTGAATATCTTGCCTATTCTTCTTTTAAAGGATTCTGTTGGTATTTATTTCATTAAACGTGAATTAATAAATACAAAATTGGCAATAAATGATTATAACTTTTAGAAATACAAGATTTCACATTTTCAATTTATGGATAATGATTTAGATTTATTATTTAAAAATGGAGTGATTCATATAAATAAAAATACAAGAAGTGTTTTTCTTTTTGTTCTTGGATTTTTCACTTATTACCTTTTATCAACCGCTTACAATCTATTGTTCTAATAAAGAAAAATATACAAAGAGTAACATTTACTTTTCGAGTGATAACAAAATTTCAACAATAAAAGCTACGTTCTTTTTTATGAACGTAGCTTTTTAACTATCCGCCAATTAAGGCTTTATATTATTCACCAAATTCAATTAGCACAGCCAGAATTATCTTTACACATTTTTTCAATGAAGTAGGTTATTAAAGATAAATTATCCGTTAGCTCCGGATGAAAGGAGCACGCGAGTAGGTGTCGATCTCTTACACATACAATATCACCCTCATATGTAGCTAATACTTCTACACCTGGCTCTACCGCTATTATTTTTGGCGCACGAATGAAAACAGCGGGAAAAGCATCACTTATACCTTGAATAGTAAGAGTTGTTTCGAAACTATCTATTTGCCGTCCAAATGCATTACGACGCACCGTGATTCTCATTTGTCCAATAGAAGCATCCCCATTTTCAACATTTTCAGCCAATAAAATGCACCCTGCACATGTGCCAAATACGGGCTTTATTTTAGCAAATTGCTGAAGAGCTGGTAACATACTAGCGTTGTCGATTAAGCGACGTATCGCTGTACTTTCCCCACCGGGCAAGAGTAAACCGTCGATATATTCTAGCTGCTCTACGTTTTTCACCGCTACAGCGTTAGCCCCAGCTGCTTGGATTGCTCGAAGATGTTCCGTGACAGCTCCTTGGAGTGCTAAGACACCAATGTTCATTACCATCCACGCTCCTGCATGCGTTCAGCTTGAGGTAGATTATGAATATCAATTCCTTTCATCGGTATGCCGATTTGCTTTGAGACAGTAGCAATTAATGAATAATCGTTGTAATGTGTCGTTGCTTGTACAATAGCACGTGCAAATTTTTCAGGATTTTCGGCTTTGAAAATACCGGAGCCAACAAATACGCCATCAGCGCCCAGCTCCATCATTAATGCCGCATCAGCGGGTGTAGCTACGCCACCAGCTGCAAAATTAACGACTGGTAAACGTCCTTCACGTTTAATGATCCGTAAAACTTCATAAGGTGCCTCTAATAATTTTGCCTCTGTCATCAATTCATCTTCATTCATTGCAACTACTGCGCGAATTTGTGCATTTACCTTTCTTAAATGACGCACTGCCTCTACTATATTACCCGTGCCGGGCTCTCCTTTAGTGCGCAGCATCGCGGCACCTTCTCCAATGCGACGTGCAGCTTCTCCTAAATCACGACATCCACACACGAACGGTACTGTATATTGGTTTTTTAACAAATGGAATTCTTCATCTGCTGGTGTTAGTACTTCACTTTCATCTATGTAATCTACACCAAGTGTTTCTAGGACTCGTGCTTCGACAATATGACCGATACGTGCTTTTGCCATTACGGGAATTGAAACTGCATTCATCACTTCCTCAACAATACGTGGATCTGCCATCCGCGCTACACCGCCTGCTGCACGAATGTCTGAAGGGACACGTTCAAGTGCCATTACAGCAACAGCTCCTGCAGCTTCTGCAATTTTTGCTTGCTCTGCATTTACGACATCCATAATGACACCCCCTTTTTGCATGAGTGCCATCCCTCTTTTCACGACATCTGACCCTTTAGAAATTGACATTTCTCTATCACTCCTTAATGTTAGAATAGTAATTAGTATACAAATTAACTGATTACTATGAAATATCCAATTATTAAAATAGTAAAGGGGTCAGATTTTTCAAACATTATTCACTAGTGCCTAAATTGATTAACAAATTCCTGCATTTGCAATGTAGTGACGAAAAAAAGACAATGCAATCGCATCGTCTTTTTAAATAAATATTATTTTTTTATGATCCCTCAACCACATTTCAAAGTATGGCAATTATAAATCCAACTGGACTTTCCTCACTTCAGCTTCGAACACGTCTAAATCATAATGATATTTAACTGCATATTGACGTCCCTTTTCGATAAGCTGCTTAGAAAACGCTACTTCCCCTGCATCTGCAAAGGCCTGTGCGTAATACAAATAATCATTTGGAATAAATAACAGCTGATCTAATTGCTGAAAATAACTTTTTGCATCGTTTACGTTGTGTAGCTCGATTGATGCTGTAATTACATATGGTAAAACGAATGGTGAATATGGATTGATTGTCGATTTCTTTGAAAGCCATTCTTCCCCAAGCTTTAAGATTTGCTCGGGTTCATTTAAATTTTCTTCTAGCATCTGAAGATGGTTTTTATTGAGACGAAACAGTTCATGGTATGTACTATATTCTTGTTTCGTAACCTCCTCAAAGGCTTTCACGAAATCCCTGGATTGTTTATAGGTCGCGAGGATTTCAGGAATTACCTCTTCCCCATGTTTTTCAATTAAGTCATAAATCGCGTAAAAACCTTGTAAGTAGATTGTATTGGAATTTGACCAAATGTTATTATGCAGCTGCTCAAATGGAAACACATCATAGTAATACGAGGACTGTACAATTAACGTATTTTGAACTCCAAATGCACTATACTCCGCTAAACCTTCTGTAAACCATGCGGGTATTTCCTCTATTGAAAGTTCTTGATTTCTTAAATAGAGGTCAAATAAATAATGGCTATATTCATGGAGGATCGTGTAGGAGGTATACTGCTCAGCCTCACCATTAATTAAAATTGTCTCCATATTATTAAAGTAAGCACCCGATAACCATGGAATTTTTTCATGTCCTCTGTAATCAGAAAGTGTTACGAAGATTGGAATTGAATGATGACTTGCATAGTCCATTGGCAATAAACTTTGTGCTATCTCCCTTGTTTGAACAAGTTCCTTTAATACATCTTCTGAATGAAATGGTAAGTTTGGGGGTGTATAAATTCGAAAATTCCCCTCTTTAACCTTTGTATACTCCTCATTAAATTTAAATACCTGCTCAAAAGTTTTATTTGGATTTAAAAATAAATAAATGACAATTATATTAATCACTAAAATAAATAGCAAAAATAACCGAAAGACTAATTTTTTCATATTCCCTCCTCTGCTCACTACCAAAATTAAACCCTTCTTGTAATTTAATATATTCTATACGAGCAAAAATTTTTAAATACCTCCTCAATAAGGATCAATTACAATTACCTTTGTCGCAATGTTCGAAAGGAAGGTAACGTCATGCTCCACGAATAAAAGAGTAGGTTTACATTGCAGAATCATTTCTTCAATTTGTTTTTGGTTAAAGACATCTAAATAATTCATTGGCTCATCCCATATAAAAAATTCTGCAAAGATGCCGAGTGACTTTGCTAATTCCACTTTTTTCTTTTGACCATTGCTCATCTGCTCAATTGGGACATGAAAAACATCTCGTTCGAATCCTAATACACGTAGATGTGTTAAAAGTGATGTATAATCGATTTGATGTTGAACGGCAAAGTCTTTTAGCAAACCAATATTATTCTCATAATTCTGACGTATGATGCTTTTCGTCACATTATGATGCAATAGTACTTCACCTATTACCGTCCCATCAAAGTGTTGGTCAATCATATAATTTAAAAATGCCGTCTTCCCGCTACCATTCGGGCCTACTAACGCTACTTGCTCCCCTTGATAAAGTTCAAAAGTAATTGGCTGAAAAAGAATACGATCCTCATAAGCTAACGTAAAATCCTTTACACGAAGTACAGGGTCACGATGGCTATACATACAATTTACTGTTAATACATTGACGTCATCCATATCCTTCAGAAGCTGTGATTTTTCTTCGATTTTTACTTGCATCCGTTTTTCGATAGTCTTTGATTTTTTCATAAGGCGTGCAGCACGTGCATTGGCAAAGGCATCATTTCCTGAATCTTTTTCTCTTTTATGCGCCCAGTCCGCCTTTTCTTTTGACGTTTGCTTTAAGCGGTCAATCTCTAACTTTATTTTCCTATTTTGTTGAGTTTCATGATTGTCTTTACGTTTCTTTTGCAAGTCATAAGTCGAAAAATTTCCTTTAAACAAACTTATTTTGGTTTTTTCAATGACTAAAACATGGTCAACCACTTCATCGATAAAGCTACGGTCATGACTAATAACAATAAAGCCCTTCTTTTTCTTTAAATAGTCACACACTACTTGTCTAGCTTCTCGATCTAGATGGTTCGTAGGCTCATCTAAAAGTGGGAATTTCGATTCATGACAAAAAAGTGCTGCAAGTAATACTTTCGTTTGCTCACCACCTGATAATTGCTCAAATGGTTGCCAGAGTACCTCTTTATTTAATGATAACTGTTGGCATTCTCTTTCTAGCTTCCACAATTCGATTGGCATTACTTCTTCAATGGCATAGTAAGTTACGTTTTTTTTATTTAGTATTTGTTGCGGAAAATACACAAAGTCTACATCGCTAAAGATTTCACCTGTAAACGGATATTTATGCATGAGCAAGTTTAATAATGTCGTCTTTCCCCGGCCATTTCTTCCAATCAAACCGAGGCACCAACTCGTATCAAACGTCAAATTTACATTTTGAAATATTGGTTGTTCCAGCGTATCAAATCCAAAGTTCAAGTTTCTTATTCTAATCGGCATACCGCCACCTCCAGTTTTGTGGGTCACTTTCGATAATTGGAGATGATGAATTTACTTCGCATACAATCATTCCAATCGCTCACTTGATTGTATATGCATAGCCAAATAAAAAACCTTCTGAATAAAGCTTCAGAAGGATTACAATTCATTATTAAATAAACCTAATAAAAGGTATAATTAAAAGAATAATAAATGGACAGAGTAATCCTATTTTAAGTGAAAATGCATATACATTTTACGTGTAAAATAGAATTATTTGCTCATCCACTAATCACCCTTTACAATAGACTACCATTATTATATCTAATTAACTATAATTTACAAATATTATAATTAAGAACTATAACATACTTTTTACATCTACATAGAATTCAAAAATAAAGTAACAACCGAAGCCTAATAATAAAATCCCTGCCACGATGGAAGCCCATTTAATCATTTGTTGGTTCATAACTTTTCTTGTTAATGAAACAATCGTTAATAGGCCAATGTCATGTAATAAAATGCCGGATAATATTCCGAAAGCAACAATTAAAAATTGGTTAGGGCTATCTCCCTTGTAGGAATCGGCTAATACTGTACCGAATACTGAAACCCAAAATACTAAGTTTCCTGGTGAAACAGCTACGATTAAGCCATTACGATACGTCATAAAGAGCGATTTTTCCACTTTCTCCCCTGCTAATGTAATATCCTTATCGGCATTTTTAATGGAATCGTACGCCAGCATAAATAAAAATACGGCTCCGATAATCCACAATGGCATTTGAATAAATGGCAGCGATAAAAACTGGGCTAAACCAAAATACAAGGCAACTATTAATAATACATCAATGGTCATCCCACCGATTCCTACTGCCCATCCATGCATAAAGCCATTTTTTAATCCTTGTTTTGTCATTTCAACCGTAATAGCACCTACTGGCATTGCGATTGCTAACCCTACCATGACATAAGCAACATACAAACTCATTTAAACACTTCTTTCCAAAATACATTCCCTTCATACGTCCGTTTATACTTTTACATTACCATAATTACGTATAAATTCAACGATAATTTGAATATTTAATCATCCCTCTAAATAATTATCCGAATATATTCTCTATATTTAACATGAAGATAACTACAATTAATACGAAAAGAAACGTCGTAATATATTGTCTAGTTTCTCTTAAGTAAATCCACTCTAAAATCCCTTGAATTCCCCATACTAAGCTAAATAAAATCAATAAATACTACTTAGAAGCTTCATCATAAGAATTACTTTCTTGAATATAAAATTCCAGTATTAGAACGATTAATATTATTCTTCCGTAGCGATCAATTTTTTTACCAGAAGTGTCTGCAATCTTCTTTCATTCGATCTTTAAAATTTTTTTCTCTAGGAGAAAGAGCATTAATGGTATGACTACTATATAAAATACAATTTTAATTAATGACACTAAAAAATCTCCCCATTTTTTATTTAAATCCAAAATAAGCAGGAGTTAATGTTTTACTTTCAATGACAATCGCCGTTAATCCTGAATCTGTCTTCGTCTCATGCCATTCATCTTTATTCCAATAAACTGCATCACCTTGTTGTACTTTTATATTTTCCTCGCTTTCATTACGGACAAAACCTTCTCCTTTCACAATAAAAAGTAATTGCGGAACAGTCGCTTGATGGTAGCCAATTACTCCACCTGGTTCCAAAAACATACAACTTATTTGTGTTTCTTGTTCCGTTTCGGCAATACGTATCATCATAAAATTGGAATCAAACTTTGTAATTTTCTTCGCACTGCTCCGATCAAACTTATAAAATTCCATTTAACCCCTCCAAAATTTAGTAATTGTTACGAATGCATTTTTGAAATAATGCCCTTTACATATTCCTCTTTATAGTCCGTATAAGCGTTAATTCCTTTTAAATCGGTCATAAAAAAAGACGCTTTAATTGTTTCATATTGTATTTTTGCATCTGAATTGGCATTTAAATAATCTCGAAAAAAAAGGAGCTGTTTCCACTTTTCTTTATTTACTTCGACTAGATGAATAAAGTGTGTTTTTACTTCAAAGGATTCATCAAGAAATTTTGCACAAACAACCTCATTTGGCCTTTCTACCTTTAATCTATAAAATCCAGCTTGCTGAAGGCCGTTATAAAAAGTTTTATCAATCTCTTCTAGCTGCTCCACACCAATTAAAATATCAATTATTGGCTTCGCTTTCATCCCGTTAATCGCTGTGCTACCGATATGTTCTATTTGATTTGGCTCCAAATTTACATAGTTCAAAATTTCTTTTTTTACACGTTCATACTCATTTTTCCACTCTTTTTCATATGGGACTAGGATGACCTCTTCTTTTTTCAAACCCAATTTCATTCATCACGCCTCCTTTGTTGTAAATTAAGATTATGGGTAAATTCGTACCTTTTCAAGTCTGTAAGTTTTTTCAAATAAGTGCTAAAATAGTATTACATAAAACGAACGATTTAAAGGACTAAAATTCCCCTTATGAAACTCGCTCCCCCTACTTCCAAATTAAAAAAACCCTATTAATCAAGGAGTGACCATAAATGCTAATCGAATTAAAACATGCTTCCTTAGCACATATTGAATTAATTATTGCTATTGGGAAAGAAACTTTTTACGAAAGCTTTAAAAATGAGAACACGGAAGAAAACATGAAACATTACCTTGCTACAGCTTTTACTAGTGAAAAAATAAGTGCTGAACTAAATAATCCCCATTCTCGATTTTATTTACTATTTGTAGATGAACAGCTGGCTGGTTACTTAAAGGTAAACACATATTCCGCACAGTCTGAAAATATGGGCGATGAGGCGTTAGAAGTTGAGCGGATTTATTTAAAGAAATCTTTCCAAAAATTAGGACTTGGAAAAGTATTAATGGATAAAGCGATTGATATTGCTGTAGAAGAAAGTAAAACCATTATTTGGCTTGGGGTTTGGGAAAAGAATGAAAATGCGATTGCCTTTTATTCAAAAGCTGGCTTTGAAAAAAGTGGTAAAAAAATATTTTATATGGGCGATGAGCAGCAAACTGATTTCATTATGAAAAAAACTTTAAGGGGTTAAATGAAAGGAGCTTACTTCATGTATATACCGAAATATTTTCAAATGACAGATCAAGTGCAAATTCGTGAAGTGATTGAGGAATACAGCTTTGCGACGTTAATTTCACAGTATATGGGTAGCCCCTATGCTACCCATCTCCCGTTATATGTAGATGCAGAAATGAAGAACATTTATGGTCATTTCGCCCGCGCAAATCCGCAATGGAAGGATATTGAGCAGCAAACCGTCCTCGTCATTTTCCAAGGACCGCACTGTTATATTTCTCCTACTTGGTATGAAACAAAGCATGCTGTGCCCACATGGAATTATGTGACCGTACATGTCACAGGAAAATTGGAAATCATTACGGATGAGCAGCTTATTGAGGAAAACTTAATAAAATTAGTCGATAAATATGAAGGGCTTTCGAGTAATTATGCAATGAAAGAAGTAGATGATGATTATTTAGCCGGTTTAAACAAAGGTATTCAAAGCTTTAAAGTCAACATTCAAACAATCGAAGCAAAGGCGAAATTAAGTCAAAATCACCCTCAGGAACGACAAAAATCCGTCATTCAAAAGTTAGAAGAACGTGATAAACGGTTTGATCGTGATATTGCTACGCTTATGAAACGGAATTTAACTACTCCCTAATCAAATCTTGACTAGAGAGTAGTTTATTATGAATGATTTTTCTTTAATATTGAATCGTAATTGCTAAAGCTCCCCACTGTTTTTCTTGTTCAGGCGTATAAATTTCATATGTACCATTGATCATTTCTTGCATTGTCCACCCTTCGCAATCGAAATCTTCAAAGGGTATATCTGCATACATTTCTTTAAACGTGCTATATTTTCTAATTTCGGTTACTTGAACTATTATCGATTGATCTTGTTCAGGAACTTTAATAAATTCAATCGTATCCCCAACGTTAATGGCCCTTCTACTTTCGTCATTTAAGCGTACTTCTACTTTCTTTTTCCCTTCGATGATGGATTGAAAATATTCGCCAAACAAACCCATTTTATGTATCATCTTTATCACCTCACTTACTTTTCTTCGGAACTATTTTTTGTTTTAATACTTGGAATTGGAATACGTTTATTTTCGGCCATATTGATTGCCAATTTTTTTGTAATAGTCGTGTTTCATATATTCCCATTCTTTCTGGACAGTTTGTAAAGTAAGGCGTAGGCTTCACTTCGAGATTAACGACATCGGCGATACCACATGGAGCCGCTAATATGACCTTATTGTTTTCATCTAATTTTACGCCTAATGCTGTTGCTGTCTCTGGAAATTTTGACATTGCATCAATTGAAGATGTATAAGGAGACATATTGTTTCGAATATGCATTCTTGCTTCATTTTTTACGGACCAAGGAATATTCGGCGTTTGAATCTTCAGTTTATTTTCCAATGTCTTTTCTTCCGCTTCATCCAATTTCAAAGGATCAAAATATATGACATCAATATCTGGAATCGGTGTTCTTTTAGAATAGTTATGTAGCGTATCCCATATTTTTGAACGAACAAAACCTGCACATACCCACCAATCGGGCAAATCCAATGATTTTACTGTCATTAATATATCCATCATCCATTTGTCTTTTGAAATTAATTCAATAATTTTTTGTTCATTCAACATGTCAAGATAACCCCATTCGTCAATATAGCTCTACTGATAGACCATTAGCGATGTCCATCCTTGCGTGCTTGAATATAACCATAATAAGCACAGGTTCCATTTTTAGATAAATCTTTTACTTCAAATCCACATTGTTCATAGAAGCCAAAGTTATTTGCCGAAGTGTGCGCAAACCAATCGCCATGTGGCAGCTTTTGTAAGCATAGCTCCACTAGCTTTTTCCCTATTCCTTTTCCACGATATGATGATAAAACAACTAAATCCATAATATTTGCTGCCATTATTTGATCAGAAATGACCCGAACCATTCCAATCATGCTGTTCTGATCCCAAACGGTAAACGCCCATGTAGAATTTTTAAATATGTGAGAATATTTTTCCTTTTGCCAATCTGGTGTATTTTTTGCCCATCCTGCATCTTCAAAAAGTGCTTCAACGTAGGTAGCAGGAATTCCTTCCGTCCCATCTCTTATAACAAGTCCATTAAAATATTGGTACAAATTATACGCCTCCTTTTTACTAATACGTATTAATTCGACAACAGTTAGATTTCCCCTCCATACTCCTCTCCAAATGTTGAACATACTTAATGCACCATTAGAACAGATAGCCTAAGTATTACAAAATTTATTTCATAAAAAAGTACATCAATCTTATTACAGATTGATGTACTTAATACATGTTTTATTATCGTTCTATCTAAATAAACTCATTATTGAACTTAACTGCCTCATCATATTTACACCATTTGTGATTGTCCCAGCATGACCCATAATAGTATTTAAATGATTTGGTAAGTTTCCAAATCTAGAGTTTTGAAATCCATTATTTTGATAATATTGCTGGTTTCCTTGCAAACCACCATTGGGATAAAAATTAGGCTGCTCCTGCCACCCTTGATTCGAGTAAAAAGATGGCTCTTGTCTAATTTGATTGGAATAGAAATTAGGTAGTTCCTGTCTTCCCTGGTTGTAAGGGCCTTGTCTATACGGACCCGATCTCGGATATTGTTGGAAAAATGGCATTTTATTCACCCCCTTCCTATTAATAAACTTCAAATTAGTATATGTTTGTATTTTTTTGTTCGTTAGACGTTCGGGGAAAAATATAAAAAATGGAGATTTTTAATAATATCTATTTGAAGGGAAGCACCAAATTTAATAAAAAATACTATTTTTACAAATAACCATTATATATTTCAATCAAATTTTGGTAAATCTAAAATATTATTCATTTATATCATATACGTTCCGAGAATATTACTTTAAAACCTGTTTATATTAATAAAAAAGGAGGATTCTTATGACAAATATACAAAATCCATTGCAACAAATGAAATTAGAAATAGCAGCCGAATTCGGAATTGATAATTACGATGAAATCGATAAAGGTGAATTACCTTCTCGCGTAAACGGAAAAATCGGTGGTGAAATGACGAAAAGACTTATTGAATTAGGGAAGATGCAGCTTGCTCAAATGACACAAAGAGAATTAGTGCCTGTCGTTGTAAAAAGAGAGAAAGTTATGCAAAAGCAACTAATGCTTCCTTGGCCGGAAGAACACAGTCAAGACCTTTTACCGTTATCTAATCACTATAATTCCCCTAACCAAAATTATTATCACTAATAATCAATGGTGAAGTAAACTCTTTAAAAGTCATCGAAATTCGATGGCTTTTTTAATGGAATTACTATAAATGGTGCAACCGTCCGGAGGAAATTTTATGTTTTCTATCGAAAGTATAAAATTACACTTACTAAAAGGAGAAGTAAATATGATAAAGAATGATCGATTTGAATATGTTGAAATAGATTCATTAGGATTAACGAGTGCTGATAAATTTTTTTCATATGCGATGGATATTATAGAAAGTTAATATAAAAGCTGCATATTACACCGTTTAGGAGATGACAAAAATAAATAACAACATAACAACAGTTGGTTTACAAGATGATGTAAATCGGTTTATCGAAAAATTACAATTGGAGATTTGCCGAATTGTACGACAAAATTTCGTTGGCTGTTAATTACATGGTTCATTAGCTTTAGGTGGATTTAATAAACACTCTAGTGATATTGATTTATTAGTTGTCACTAAAACAGCTCTAACGATCAGTGTTCAGAAAGAACTAGCTAAATTGTTTTTATCCACCTCTACTAAACCCTATCCAATTGAAATTACATTCTTTCATGTGGAACAGCTAAAAGTTTGGAGCCATCCTTGTCCATATGACTTTCATTATAGTGAATATTGGCGAGACCGGTTTGTAACAGCGTTACAAAATAATTCAAGTCTATATTTCAATCTACACGACAAAACAGATGTTGATTTAGCTGCACATCTTACAATTTTACATAAACAAGGGATTTGCCTTAAAGGTAAACCAATTCATAAGGTGTTCCCTACTGTCCCTAAATTTGATTATTTGGATGCTCTACTTAGTGACTATAATGATTGCCTTGATAATATGGAACATACTCCTGTTTACTGTATTTTAAATCTTTTACGTGTATATCTCTTTGTAAAGGAAGAACGGATTACCTCGAAACAAGAAGCTGGGTTTTGGGGCTCACATCATTTACCACAAAACATAAATGGTATTGCTAAAAAAGCCCTTCTAGCGTATGAAACGAATACAAATGCTGCTTCCTTTCATACAACAGAATTATGTTTATTTAAGGCATACATCGATGAAAATGTTCAACAATTTTTAAATGCATAGTATCAACCTAACTACAACTATTATTTTACATTGTAATCAAACGATGTAAAATAATGGTTGACGTTTTATCTGTATTAAGCCTATAATACACTTGAAATTGTAAATAGTAGCGCCTTTTTTTAAACATAGTGTACTAATACCTTAATACACTAAAACATATTAAAGGAGTTGAATGCGTTGAGCGTTACATTTAATAATCGAGATCCTGTGTACATCCAGGTAATTCAACATTTTAAGGAGCAAATTGCAAAGGGTTTCTATGTGGCCGGGCAGGAAATACCGTCAAGACGAGAGTTAGCCAATCAGTTGAAAATTAATCCTAATACCGCACAACGAGCTTATAAAGAAATGGAGGAACAACGTTTGATTTATACTGAGGGCAACATGCCGAGCTGTATTACAAAAGATGAAGCTATTCTAAAACGTGTACGGGAAGAATTAATTATCGAAGCAGTAGATGTATTTATATCCTCGATAAAATCCATTAATGCCCCGTTACCTGAAGTATTAGAGCTTGTACAGAAGAAGTTTGAAACGACAGGCGGAGAATCGGAGGAGACGAAATGATTGAATTAAAAAACGTTTCTAAGAAATTTGGCAAAAAACAAGTGTTGAATAATTTAAGCTTTACAGCCAAAAAAGGAGACATTACATGCTTAATTGGTATTAATGGTGTGGGAAAAACGACGATCATGAAATCCATAATGGCCTTAACACCAATTCACGGTGGCGAAATATTAATTGACGGTGAAAAAATCAGTAAAAATAGCTTTGAAAAAATAACGTTCATACCAGATTCATTGAAGATGCCCTCTTCGATGACCATTGACGACGCACTTACATTTATGGCTGATTTTTATACGAGTTGGAATGAACAACGAGCAATTGAATTGTTACAGTTTTTTAAGCTCAACCTCTCAGATCGTATTCGTGATTTATCTAAGGGGAATGCAGCAAAAGTCAATTTACTATTAGGATTAGCATTAGATGTGGACTATATATTAATGGATGAGCCTTTCTCAGGCATTGATTTATTTGCACGAGAGCAAATAGCGGAATTGTTCACAAGTGATTTAGTTGAACAACGCGGGATCATTTTAACGACGCATGAAATTAATGATATTGAACATTTAATTGATCAGGCGATTTTAATTGAAAATGGCCAGGTGATAAAACAATTCAGTGTGGAAGACGTACGGGAAAATGAAGGGAAATCTGTTGTTGATATTATGCGGGAGGTGTATGTAGGATGAATCGCTACTTAAAGCTTGTCAATTTTGAAGTAAACCGTTTTTTTAAGTTTTATCTCATTCTAATCGCAATTATTACCCTTTTGCAAATAGGCGGTGTCATATTACAAACATCAAGCTATATGAAAAATGCAGAAACTGTCATTGCTCGAGATTTTATAGCCATAGAGACCTATATAGAAAAGTATGGAGCCTATTCTTTTGATAGATTTATATATTCAGGTGGATATATGTGGTCGATCATGTTAGGTATTTCCGTATTATTACTGTACGTATTAATCATTTGGTACCGTGATTGGTTTGGAAAAAGTAAGTTTATGTACCGCTTATTAATGTTACCAACTGAAAGAAGAAATATTTATTTAGCGAAATTAACGACAATTTTACTTTTTACACTCGGTTTAATCACAGTACAAGTTTTTTTAATCCTAATTGAACAGAAGATTGTAAGCTGGCTTATAGATCCGGCATTTCTAAAAAATATTCCATTTAATGATGCCATTCAAAGAGACGTTTTTATTTACTTCTACCCTAAAACATTTTTTGACTTCATTCTTATATACGGGATCGGTATTATTAGTGTCGCAGTCATATTCACAGGGATTTTGCTCGAGCGTAGCTATCATTTAAAAGGAATATTCTTTGCTCTATTATATGCTGGTTTAATGGTACTAGTCTTTGCTGCCCCGTTTATACTAAATGAATTATATTATTATTTTTTCCCAATGGAAATTCTTGCAATTACTATTTTCGTAAGCCTACTTATTTTTGGGAATGCGGTTTGGTTCGCTAATTATTTACTTAAGTACAAAGTCAATGTGTAATGGAGGGAGAGTTATGAAAAAATATTGGAAATTTATTGCGATGAGTGTAGTTATAGTACTAACAATAAGTACGTATTATATTCAGTCAGCTATCGCAAACAAAAATTTTGATTATAAAATCGAAAAAGTAAGTGGAAATGAAGCAGAAATTGAGAATCTAATCCTCGAGGTTTCCATCCCGACTAATAATTATATTTGGAGAAATTATTCGTTAACTAAGGATGGATTGATTAGTCAATATGGGGATTCTATGGTTATTAATGCATTTTCGCCTTTGCCATTATCATTAAATAATCAGCTAGGAGAATACCGTAGCTTTGTACGAGGTAAAAATCCTTATAGTAACTTTTTAATCAATGATAATCGAATGATTTATATCGGTACGGAAAACTATAATACTAAAGAATGGAATAAAAGAGCCGTTAATATCGAAGTTGAAATTTTGGATAAAGAGACGGAAAAGAGGCAAAAATTCGAGCTTACAAGTCAATTATCAACTATCTACCAAATGGCGAGTATCAAAAGCATCTATCATGTAGACGGTGAAATCAAATTAATAGTGGAACTTCATACGACGAATGCTGGGAGCTCGTTATATGCCTTTACAATTGATGAGGAGCAACAGGCTATAACAAAAGAAACATTACTTGCCATAAATGATAAAGACTCATATTTTAGAAACTACAATGGAGTATCAGACAATAATCGCTATTTTATTTACAATGTAGAAAAGTTTGAATCTAATACTCCTGCTCCATCTGCCCCGACGGATTTATATGTATACGATTTTCAAAGTGAAAACACGGAAAAACTAGAATTACCAAATGAAGTAAGATCGAAAATGGATTACACGTACACGTTCTTAAATAATGAAAAATTATATGTTTTTAATCGATTAGAAACAGGTATTAAGGGATACCAATATAACATTGAGTCGAAACAATGGCATGAGTCAGTTAGCTTCCCCTTACCTATTTCGAATGAAATTCAAACAATACGAGAAATAGAAAATAAGCTATACAGTGTACATGCCGATGACGTTATAGTTGGTGATGATATTCAATATGTATTACTAATCCATGACCTAGAAACAACTGATGTTTTATTTGAAGGAAAGATTACTCAGAGCGGTGCCCAAAAGAATTTACAAACACATTTCTATGACATTTATCAAGTGGAAGATAAGTAGGTTACATTTCCCTCCCCCTCAACATAACGAAGGCATGGATTACGTTTGCATACAATCCATGCCTTTCATTTCCGATTTAAATTATTTACACTGGAACTGCAGGAAGCGCTCTTAGTACAAATGCCATCAATGAAAATAAAAGTATACTAATAATGGCTATTCCAAGGCAAACTAAGAAGAAAGATAAATTAACTACGAACTCATATACACCGCTATACCATTCTAAAGGCATTGCAATAATGACAAAGAATGCACTCAAGCCTATTAAAGAATAACCCCCTACTGTACCAAATCGATAAAAAGCATAATTTGTAATCAAGCCACTAACGAGACATAAAAGTAGAATGACAAAATCTGAAATGAAGATAGAAGAAAAGGATAAAGAGTTATCAAAAAAATAGCTAGGATGTATGACTAATAATTCATTGGAAATAAAGTTCTTTTTCAACAGCGCAAAAAGTTCATGAATAATTGCTAAAAAAAGCCCACTGAATAAACTAACGATGATAAAAATTGCACCCGTTATTTTAATATAATGTCCTCTACTCATTCCAAGCCTTAATAAATAATTAAACGTATTCGTTAAAAACTTAGAGCCGATAATGACAAAGAATACATAGACAGGTACTGAAATAGATATAAATAATTGTATTTCTTGTTTAACAAAGTAAGTAATCGCAAATGAGGAAGCAATTATTAACAATAAAATTGTCCAGAAAGTAATCATCTGCTTTTTATAGCTTTGAAAAAAAACAAAGAAGCTGCCTTTATAAATATTCATATTGCGATCCCTCCCTTATTTTTTTTGCTTAAATAAACTAATAAATCTTGTATCGAAAGACGTTCTACCTTTACTGTATCAAAATGGGCATCTGAATTCGTTACATATAAAACAGCCATTTTTTCATTCATAAATAGTTGCTCATATAAAACCGTATGCTTGCTCGCTACCATATCCACTGCTTCTTTATGTCCTCTGACTGATATAATTGTTTCATCCCAATCAATGAAGTCTTTATATAAAAGTAAATTCCCCTCTTGAACAATTATTACCTTATCAAAAATACTACTTACTTCATCAATTAGATGAGTTGAAAGAATAAATTGCCGAGGATTCATATCCTGTTGTTCTAATAATAAATCGTAAAATTTACTTCTTGCTGCTACGTCCAGTCCAATATACGGCTCATCAAAAATAGTTATTTTCGCTTGACTAGCTAACCCGACAATAATGCCAAGTGCAGATACCATACCTTTCGATAGGTTTTTAATCTTTCCTTTTAATGGCAGTGAAAATTCACAAATTAATTGTTTTGCCAATTGATTATCCCAATTTGGGTAAAAATAATGATTGGCCTTCAACGTTTGTTCCACAGTCATTTCTAATTGAAAATTATCCGTCTCTGCAATAAAACAAATATCTTGAAGTACTGCACTATTGTTAAATACTAGTTGATTATTAATATTGATTTCACCGGAAGTTGCTGGTATTAACCCCGATAATATATTTAAAAATGTCGTTTTCCCTGCCCCATTATGACCTAGAAAGCCGATAATACTTGGCTCTTCAATAGTAAAGCTCAAATTATTTAAAACAACATGCTCTTTATATTTTTTTGTGATGTTACATACTTCAATTTTCATTCAGATGCTCCTTTATAACATTTTTCGTAATTCTTCTTCTGAAATACCTAAACGTCGTGCTTCTGCCTTAAGTGGTTCAATAAATTGAGATGTAAATTGTTGCTTTCGTTCTTCAACTAAAATATCACGGGCATTTGGGCTAACAAACATGCCTATACCTCGCCTTTTATAAATTATCCCTTTATCGACTAATTCATTAACCCCCTTCCCCGCCGTTGCTGGATTAATTTGAAATTCCTTCGCAAATTCATTTTTTGAAGGAATTTGATCTTCTGCATTGAGTACGCCATCAAGAATACTATCTTCGATTCTTTCACGTATTTGCTGGTAAATCGGTTTTTCATTCGTTAATGAATGTTTCACGTTACCTCCTCCAAAAGTTGTTCGGTTAGTTACTTGTGTAACCAACCATATCACCATTGTTAAATTAAGTCAATAAATAACGTTATATGGAAAATTTATTTTTGCTAAAATTTACCAAATTATTTACACGTGCTAACATGTTTATTGCCAACGATTTTTACATTCTACCTTCTTTCCGTGTAATAAAGTGGTAAAATATAGTTAGGGAATAATTATTAATTATTTATGAAATGGAGCGGTTTATGCATAATTTAAAAACTCACAAACGTGTCTTTTAGGGGACGGATGCCCTTGTCAGTGATGAAGGATGAACACTTACTAGTGGAAGGTGGAGCAGTCCGTCTTACAGTGGTTGGTTCAAATACATAAAGTCAATCGTGGTCCGGATCAAAGGATGCAATACGCCTTTGTGAAGTAGGAACTAGAAGTAATCGTTTAATAAAATTAGACGGTGAATTTGTCCATTCTCCTTCAAAGCCTGAAGCTATCTTATAGATTGGAAAACAAACGGAACCCTTTCCTTCAGATGAATATTCATCTTGGAGGAGATACGTTGAGTAGAAAAACCGAAAATACTGCTTTTCAATGTGAAAATTGTCAAGCACACATCAAACCATTAAGCAATGGAAGCTTTCGAAACCATTGTCCATTTTGTTTATTTTCAAAGCATCTTGATCAGAAGCCAGGCGATCGTTTAAGTACTTGTAAAGGTCTAATGCGACCAATTCGTCTTGATTATTCAGGGAAAAAAGGCTATCAAATTGTTCACGAATGCCAAACTTGTGGTAAATTACAGCGCAATAAAATCGCTGTTAATACAATACAAGAGGATGATATTTTAAGTTTAATGACGACCTTAACACCTGTCTAAATTATTCCCAAGGGTACGTCGTGCCAATGGAAAATACCATCACTTTGACTCATTCAAAATGATGGTATTTTTATGTTTGGTGTTTTATTCCTAATAACGAATTGACTGTACGAAGCACTCTAGATAGACATTTCCAATTTGATTGTAGTAACATTACTTAGCCCTCATTTTTAATGGACAAAGTTAAAATAATATAGCCAATTTTGAGCAAATAAATGACCTTAATTGTAAATTAATAGAAAATATTGGCTTGTTAATACCCAATATGAGAGTTAATAGCCAATATTAAGGTATTAATGGACATTTTTCATCTGTTAAAGGACCATTTAAAAATCTAATTTTCAAAATATTCTTCTGTATTTCTTCCTGCATAATGAGCTTAAAAATCTTCAGCCAAAGATCAATTTAACGCCGTTAATTGTAGAAATAACTCCACATCTTGTACACATAACTTCAAGCCCTTTTCCCAAAATTCTTCTGATGTAATGTCTTCATTTAAATGCTTTAACACTAGTTCCTCAGTTGACATTTTTCCTGAGTCTCGTAGCAATTGGATGTATGCATTTTCAAAGGCCGTGCCCATTTCTTTATACTTTGCAAATAAGCATAAAGAAAATAAATAGCCAAATGTATATGGAAAATTATAAAATGGTGCTTTTGTTATATAAAAATGTGGTGTCCAAAGCCATGTATATACTGATACCTCTTCAACGGAATCTTCATATCCCTCCTTTATGGCTTCATGCATCAATTCATTTATTCGATGAACCGCTACTAGTCCCTTTTTTCGTTCTTCATAAAACTTCAATTCAAAAAGGAAACGGCTATGAATATTCATAAAATTCATCACGCTTCGTTTAAATTTTTCATCTAGTAACGATATCTTTTCTTGAATGGAAGTTGCATTTTCCATAGCGGCTTCCAAAACAATCATTTCGGCAAATGTGGATGCTGTTTCTGCAATACTTAATGGATACTCCCTATTCAAGCCCGAAATATCAGTCATTGCGAAATTGTGAAAAGCATGACCTAATTCATGAACAAGCGTCAAAACACTCTTCATCGTGCCATCAAATGTCATAAAAACACGTGATTCTGCTGACATAGGGAAACTAGCACAAAATGCAACGGATGATTTTCCAGGGCGATTTTCTGCTTCAACCCACCCGTCTTCAAAAGCATTTACAGCAAAGGCTTTTAGTTTCGGTCCAAACTTACTAAAATGTTCAACGATTAGATTGATCGCATCATCAAAATGAATTTTATTGCCGACTGATGCTATAGGCGCCCAAAAGTTAAATGCTTGCATTTTTCCATCATGATTCATTTTCGCTTTATGGTTTAAATACGAGACAAATGGCTGCTTATGTTTACTTACCGCCGACCACATGGCGTCAAGCGTTTTCTTTTTCATACGATTTTTACGTAATGGCTCGTCTAACGCATCTTCAATGCCTTGCAATTGATTCATTTGAATACGGAAACCGACTAAATGGTTTAATATTTTTGCAAAGTTTTGTTGATGCTCAGCCCATTCCTTTTCTAATGATTCATGAGCGAACTTACGAATGTGCTCATCAGGATGGGCACGTAAATTCAAAGCTTGGCCAACTGAATATGTATGTTTTTTCCCTTCAATTTGCAGCTCAATTTTTAAATTCCCCATCAAAGTTTGGTACATTTGTCCCCATGCATGATAGCCATCTGTCATTAAACTTGATAGCATCGCTTGTTCATTATGTGTTAGCGATGTATTCCCCGCATTGCGCCACTCTATTAAAATAAATTTAAAATCGTTAACAATTGGAGATTCAATCAACACTTCCCACAATTCCGGAGAAATTTGAGCGATTATATTTTTCGCTTTAGTTAACGTATGTTCAAATTGACTGCTTAATTTAGTAACCTTTCCTTGTAACAGGGTGGCCTTTTCGTCCAATGGATTTTGTGCAAGTAAACAAGTGATATATGAGGTTGCTTGCGACAGCTTCCCTTTATTCATTCCTAAATCTAAAAGTAGAATCTTCATTTTATTTGCATCTACTATACTTATGGTAGAAAAACTATTGATTCCTCGAGCTAACACCTGTAAATCTTCTTCAAGTTGATGTAAATAAACATGCAGTTCATTGGTACTGTTATAAATAACTTCTAAATTCCAATTTTGATTTAATTTATCCACGTTTCTCCCCCTTAACAAGAACACAGAACATACATTCTTATATTAAACAATAATCGATTTACTTACTATGATAATTTTTTATTATTGAAACATAAGCTATTTTTATTCAAAACAAAAGAACTTCAAGAAGCTTGAAGTCCCGTTCAACTAGTCATTTATTAACTTCCCACGTTCCAATAATCGTTTTGATTCGCTGTTTTTCTTCGTTCTTATCCAAATATTCGAATAAGCCTAGTTGATTCCCCCATGGATCTGTAAAAGTCGCCCATTTCACTGGAACTTCTCGTCTTGATTGTATGTCAAAAGTTTCAATGTTTAGTGTTTTTATTAGTCTTTCCTTTTCTGCTTCCAAGTTAGAAACCCCTAGACGAATTGGTCCGCATCCTTCAGTTGTCGTTCCTTCTGCAACTTGCAACCAGCAACCAGGAATGAGCTCCCATTCTGCAAATCCTTCATGTGGAATATAATCCGGTTTCCTATTTAAGAAACTTTCATACCAGATTTGTCCTTCTTGAAAATTTGAAACACGGATTTGGTTTGTTATTTCAAAAATCATTCGCACCCTCCTTACAACAATTTTCTGATTGTTAAAAAGAATTATAGGAAACAATAAAATTCTATATTTTTTCGACTATTCTTCACTTCTATTATATTATTAAATTAAACATTTTTTCCATGTAATAGGAGGTATAACTTTGAAAAAAACAGCAATTCTTCTTTACCCACAATTTAGTGAATATGAATTGACTACGGCTTTATCACTTTTAATGCAAGGGGGAAAACCTATTTCGGTAATCTCTCTCGATAGAAATCCTATTATTGGTGAAGCCGGGTTATCCGTCATAGCCGATCAAACAATTGATGAAATTCATGTCGAAGATTTTGATAGTCTTCTATTAACTGGATGCATGGATATTTTTAAAGTACTCGAAAATCATACATATATAGACTTTATTAAAAACATAGCTAATCAAGAACACTTTATAATCGCTAGTATTTCGAGTTCGCCAGCATTACTAGCAAAAGCAGGCTTACTTACAAATAAAAACTATACAGTTGGTCTATTTGAAGAAGCACGTGTTAATTCACGCTTGTTTGATGATGCAAATTATGTAAATGAATTAGTCGTGCAGGATGGCAATTTGATTACAGCATTGGGCGTATCATTTATTACTTGGGGAGTAATGTTTGCAAAAGCATTACAGCTTGAATTTGATGAAGGCTGGTATCGAGAAGGTATTAGATAATGGTTTATTAAACGGGCTGAAATTAATTTTAATAAAAAATCGATAAAGAGAGGCGAATCAAATGACTGAAAAAAATGTCTTAATCGAATTTACTAAAATGCATGATGCGTATATTGCGGATTGGAATGCTGCAATGTTGACTGGAGACACCGCTTCATTAGATCGAATGACTGAAAAATATTACGTAGCCTTTTTCCGAGATACTAATGAAAAGCCTATATTTTTTAATAAACATGAGGCCATATCTGGTATGAACCAATCGGTGATCCATTTTTTAGGCGCCACTAAAAAGTTCGACAATCGCGTTATCCGCCTTAGAAATGCAGAAAATGCAGTTGTATTTTTTGAGCAATTGGTCGAGAAAAACAATACGGTTTTAGCTCGATTATTTACGATTGAAAATTGGCGTTTAATTGATGGACAGTGGATGATTGTAAGGGAAACAGAGGAAACCATTCATTAAAAATGTATAACAATCTGGGGTCACCTTAAAAACGGTTCTGCTCTTTTTGAACGGAAAAGAATAAATGACAAAATTGTCACATAGAGGAATGACAAATCGATGGTGACATGATTCATCTTTTCTTAAAGTAATCGTTAGAGGTGAACGTCATGTCATTAAAAAAAATCCAACTAGGAAAAATCATTCAATCCTTTTTATTACTATTAGCAGTACTTTTTTTTACTTTAGTAATTGGTCATCACGGAATGAAGCTATATGAGCAAAAGTACTATCCGGCACCTGGATATTACGTGTCCTTAGATAATCGTAAAATGCATGTTTATGTAAAAGGCGATGGGGAAAAAACGATAGTCCTCTTACCTGGCTTAGGAACGACAGCGCCTGTTCTTGACTTTGAACCACTAATCAATGAATTAGCGGAAAACTTTAAAGTCGCTGTCGTCGAGCCTTATGGTTACGGCTGGAGTGATCTAACGGATCGAAAAAGAACGGTTGAGCATATTGTAGAAGAAATACGATTAGCATTGCAAACATCTCAAATTGATGGTCCTTATATATTCATGCCCCATTCCGTAGCTGGGATTTATACGATGTATTATGCCCATCATTATCCAGCTGAAGTGGAAGCAGTTATCGGGATTGATCCTACCCTACCACAAGCGATCGATTATTTTAATGAGCCTGTCCCAAAGATTCCATCATCATTTCGTTTCTTAGCACCTAGTGGGATCGCTCGTCTAAGTCTACAGTTTAATCTAGTTAATACTTTACCACTCGCTGAAGAACATACATATTCAGTAGAGAATTTAACTATAGCGGAAAAACTGACAGCTTGGAAAGGCTACAATAAAAATATTATCGATGAAGCAAATGAACTGGAGAATACGATTGAAAAGACAAAAAGTTTGGACTTTCCTACATCGCTTCCTGTCATGATTTTTATGAAAGAGGATCATCGCGTAGCAGAAGATGGAAAATCGACAAAACGCTTTTATGAACTTCAGCTACAACACGTGGACCACCGTAAGCTTATTTCATTAAGTGGGCATCATTACTTGCATTGGCAAAATTATAAGGAAATGACTAAAGAAATAGAAGCATTTACTTCATCCTATTAATCCGATTATGCAATTTATAACAAATAGTTTAACTCCCAGATAACACACTCAGTAAAATCTTGAAAAGTCCTAACATAGTATTTTTATATAGCATTGCATAATAAGTTGAAAACACTATCCTTAAAAAACCCTAAAAATGTTGTTTTCACAGTATTTCATGGGTTATTTCGTTTTCCTCAACTTTTGTTTGGGCACATTACAAACGGTAAATTCTTTTGTGCCATCTGTGCTTTTCTTAATGCACTTTACTTGAAATAAGCTCTATATGCTGTAATAAAAGCTTCTGGTGAAGTTTTCACTATATACGTAAATACACCTTGTAGCGTATGTAAATAGAGAATACCACCTTGATTTGCAATTTCTCGATAAGAAAAATCCGTTACATACTTAATCGGAAACTCTCTATTCTGTGTAACAACCTTATCTTTGTATAAGTAAATGATTCGGTTATGCTCAATTTCAAACTGTTCAATACTTGTCACTTTTCTTTCTACTTTTATATAAGGATGTTGCGCTATCAAGCTCATATAATCCTCCTAAAACAAAGATTTCTTCTTATTATATTAACACAAACAGATTATTTATTTGCCTGATCTGATTCCTTTAGGGAATTCTCAACAAAATGCCTGTTAGTTGAAGCAGGAGAACAAATTTTTCTCCTGACGAGCTATACAAATCTCAATAGGTCTATACAATTTAAAATAATATGTTTTAAACATATATTTTACTATGAAAATACTGCAACATAAAAATAATCATTAGAAAAGAGATTACTATGACTACTCCTTTTACAATTGTTCAAGTCGATCATTTCGATCATTATTTATTAAACACTAATTTAGAAGCCGCGCTAGATAAATTGAACTGGCGCATCACTTCTAAAAACTATAAAGAACTATTTATTGCATTGTCTGATCAAACTATTGAAGGCATTGGAATTAGTTGGGCAAACCCAAATCATCCAACTGCTAAATATGTTCACTTCATTTCCTCTAAACCCATTCCACAATTAATCGAAAAATTAATTGAAAAAAGCGCACCTCAAAACAAAATCATCTTTTCATGCTGGGAAGATGAAGAAAATAAAATTGACTTAATAACGGAATTTAACTTCAAGCTTTTTCGTAAAACCTATATGGAATCTTATACGATTGAATTTTTACAACAAAATCTACAAGGGATACAAGAAGAAAAGCATACTTACTCACTTAAGCAACTTTTATTAAATCCGCTTTTAGAGAAGGACTTATTTGCTTTATTAAAGCATAATTACGAGCAAACACATTTGCGTAATGAAGCTAAGAACGTTTCGTGGGAAGCGTGGCGAGATATGCTACTCAGCGATGCCCCAGATTTAAACTTGAGCTCAGTTATCGTTGAAAATAACATCGTTTGTGCTTATATTTTTCTACATCAAACTGAAAAACACCATTATGAAATCGGCTGGATTGGAAAAAGAAATGACTATAATTTGCATGCATTATTAAAAAAGCAGCTAACTGAATTAGCAGCTTTAGGTATAAAAACGGTGGAATTTGAGGTGGATACAACCGATTTCTTTGCATATGAGTTTGCGAAATTATTAAATTTAGACAATAAAAAAAGCTGGAATTCCTATATTTTAAATGTAAAAAAAAAAAAGGAAGCTCTTTCAAAGTATAAAGAAATAAATGATTTACCGAATGTTGAACTTAAATAAATGAATCTAGGCTAAGTATTTTCTAAAGAATTCTTTTACCCTTTGCCACGCTTCAAATTGTGCGTGTGCGTTATCTTTTGGATTTCCACCAAGTAACAATTTCATACCGTTTCCAAAAGGAGATACGACAGATTGTGTGGTTGGGAATCCAGGAGTTACAAAAGCGTGGCCAGCATTGGTAAAATTGATATGTTCATAGTAATATGGATGGTTATGTTTGCTCAACCGAGTTATTACTTTTTCAGACAACCAATCAGCTGGCCATAACTGGTCATCCCCCCCTGAAATTAAAAGAACAGAACCTTGAATATTTTCGACTGCAATCTCTGCCTGTTTCTCCCCTTCTGCCCAATATAGATAGGTTTCCCGCCAAGTAATTGGTTCACCTGTTTGTCTCGCCTTATTTAATTTACTAGTCACGTCTTTTGGTACATCACCACAAGCAAACGGGAACGATTCCCCCTTAAATTGCCATGAAGATAAACCAAGTGCTGATTGCCCGATTCCTGGGAAAACAACGCCACTAGGTACATATCCTACTACTGCCTTAATAATTGGGAATACGGAGGCACTTAATAAAGCTAATTCACCACCTTTAGAAGTTCCGAATATGCCTAGTTTTGTACTATCTATAAGTGGATTATCGTTCAGCCAATTGATTGCTTTTTCAATATAGTCCAATGGAATATTTACTAGCTCTTTCGGTAAGTCTTCAATTCCAAAATACGCCAAAGCTAATGTATTACATCCATGTGAGGCCAACAAGGCTGCATTGCTCTCTCGCAATCCTCCTTCAGATCCTCCTAATACAATAATCGTCGGCAAGGGTTCGCTATTAGAATGATAAAAGAATGTTCCAACCAATCCTTGTTCACGTATAGATAATCGTTTTACTTTTGGAGATACTACCTCACGAATGATGGAAGTGACTGTCAAAACTTCTTGCTCTCTCATTAAGGTAAGTATTGTTTCTACTGGTTTTAAGGGCGTCCTTTTCTTTGGCTGATCATTCGATATAGGTGACATCGACCAAAAAAGTCCTGTTACATCAGCATGAACATAAGTTCCTGATTCAGGTTGCGCTGTTGCTAAATTAATTTGCCCTTCACTGTCAGACATTAATTCCGCAAACGATGCCCATTTCGTTCCAAGATTGTCCCACATTTCGGCTTTAATTGTTACAACTTCACATGGACAGAGATTATTAACACGGAGTTCTAGTGATGAATCTATTAAGGAACTGCTCTGGTTAACATGGAAAGATGGTTTCATTGATTTGCCCTCCATAAATAAATGTCTATAATTCTAGTAAGTCGGAATCTATTCGGAAATATATTTTCACCTATTAATTTCTCCAAAAGTTATTTTCATGCTTGGGGTGTATAATAAAGAAGACTCTATATTAAATACATTCGAAAACAGAAGTTCAGCCTCAAATTGATCCTTTGATTCTTGTAGTGAAAGCCCACGTTTTATCAAATTTTCTATAAATTGATCTTTCTTTATTGGTTCTCCACCTACTCCTTCTTCCTTTAATGAAGAGAATAATTTTTGCTTTTCTGATTGGTTCAAAACGGTATGGAGGAAGTTGACTTTATCACTGACTCTGCATTCAATGTTTTTAACGCCCAATTCAGATAAATATTTAGGAACCTTTGTCCCCATATTTCCGTCAATTCCAGTTTTATTTGAACTCTTTTCATATAATTTTTGAAGAATACTAAGTGGAACAATTTGTGATTGTTTGTATCCATCGAGTTCGTAGGACGCCATACTTGAAATCCAGTGTGGTTCAAAACAAATTATTTTGCCATCGTTTGTAACAGAATTCACCATTCGTTGAAGCATTCTTTTTGGTTCGAAAATGTGTAATAAAAATGCATGGCAAACAGCAATGTCGTATTTACTTTCTAATTCAATTTCATTCGTATCTGCAACAAAGAATTCCGTTTCATACGGAAGATTACGAAAATACTCTTTCGCCTTAATAATTAGTTGTTGTCCTTTATCTATCCCAGTATATTTAGAACCTTTCGGTAAAAGGGGTAATAATTTAATCCCTAAATATCCAAATCCACAACCGAAATCAATAATATGTACTGGTTTTGTTATTTTCCAAACAGTTTTTACTAAAAATCCTAGATAGTCATCGTTATAATATAAATCTCTCGTTCTTTTAAGATATTCTAGTTGGGTATCCCAAAAATATTCTTCCAAGTTTACTCCTCCTCTTTTATAAAAAAGCAAAAGAAGTGATTGCTCTATTTTGAACAATCACATGTTAAATTTTTATTTTCTCTCCGGTATCGGCATTTCTTCCCACGAATAATTTGGTATCGTTGCCAACCATAAAGTATCTCCCATGAGATCCATATCAAAAATGATGGCATCTTTCACATCAAATACTTTTTCCGATTTACTTTTATCTTTTATACCGATGGAAAAAATAGCTTCACCACTATCTGTATATCCGAATAATTTCTCTCCTTTTTTAATAAATTTCCCGATTGACTCATCGATTTTAATCTTTTTCCAATTTTCTTTTTGTAGATTTCTTGTCCAAACGCCACTTTTTGTTGTAATGAATAGATTATTTTTAATCACTTTCATATCATACGGTTCGTCATCGCTATTCGGCATAGTTAGTTGTTGCCAACCATCATTTGTCTTTTGAAAAATTTCCTTTTCTTCTGTTAGCCCTAGTACATCACCTCGATTCGATATTTGAATCACATAAAATGGTTTAGGAACAACCGCCTGTTCCCAACTCCCACCTTGATTCATTGTTAGGTAAACCTGTCCATTTGATAGTACAACGATATGGTTATTTATTGAATAATCGATGTTCTCAATTCTGTGATCTAATGAAAGAATTTTCATGCCTTTGCTTTTTGAAGTAATATTTGACCATAATTCTTTTTCCAGTGCTGCATATAACTGATCCTTTTTATTAAACCATGCGTGTGTTACATAATCATTCGTTTGTAGTTTTATCCATGTAGCTCCATTGTTATGGCTCCACTCTATAAAAGGTTGTTTAGTTGTACTAAATTGGGTTGGCTTTTTATCTCCCCAAACGACTAAATTCTTCTTTCCAGCAACAACTCCTGTAATTGCCATTCCTTTTTTTGTTACAGTGTCGCTGCCTTTATGTCTTGCTATCAATCCTCCACCGTACGGTAATTTATGAACCGCACTGACCACCTCTCCGGTTTGGGCATTAAATGAAATTCGAGCAAAGCGTTTATCCCGATCATTCCCTACGACATCTATAATGGGTTTACCATTAATACTCGCAAGTGTAAAATGAAATCCTGTTGCCCAATCTTCACCTTGTTTTAATCCGTATTTGTCCTTGGCTAGTTTGAGAACATCCGAGCTATCCAATTTGATTTCATCGTAAGGTATGGGTGAATCCGGAGTCTGCTTACTCGTTCTAAACACGGTAATTTTCTTTTCTGAGATGCCAATTAGAGCATAATCATCTGTACTTGGAACTATAAAAATCAGAAACCATTTAAAGCGTTTCCCTGTTTCCCCTCTAGAGCCACCCATCGTTTCGTCCACACTGTTGACACTTGTTAGTATTGCGTTTTCATTCCATTCTTTTGCTCGCTGCAATCCAATGTCAACTGCTTCTTTTAGTGTTATCTCTCCATCAGAATCGGCTCCTACATGACTAACTAAATTTATAAAAACTAATAAAATGACTAATAAACAAGCAGTTTCTTTAATAAACCTCAAAGTTACCACCATCCTATGCTTAAGCTTCTACTTAGGATGGTGAAAATATTTCGTTAAATACTCTCTAAGTTCCAGTAAACAAAAATAATATTCCATTTCTCAGAGACTCCTACTTAACTTAACGGAACTAAAAATTTAAAATAAAATCTTATGGTTTAACCAATTGTTTATATCGACACTACCTTGTACAGATAATAATCGATATAAATAGCGATATGGCAATCTACACTCTGTAAGATTTGGGATATCCATTATTTTTTCATACCCAATTTTAAAATCTCGTGCAGCTTTTTCATCTAAAATATATTCAAGGCCTATAAAATCCAACTCTCTTGGCCCGATTACATATGCCTCTGTATCAACTAATCCTGTAACTTCTTTACTATTTGCTAAAAATTGCGTTGGATCAATATCAACCAAAACAAATGTAGAATTTTTAGGAGGAGGTAAATTATTCAATATGTTGACGACTTCTATGTACTTTTCTTTTATTTGATCGTGTTCAGCATAAAATTTAGAAATGATTTCTCTTATTGCAATGATTAAGTATTGATGGAAATGGTCTAAGTTAACTTTTACACTGCCAGAGGGATTGCCGATATAATTTTCTTTATAGGAATGAATCTTTGCTAAACCTTCACCTAAGCTTTGCAATACAGAGGACGGTTGGTCGATAAATGAATGGACTACTACGCCATTCAATTTTTCAACAACTATATATTCTTTTGAAAAAAGGTTCCTTTTGTTTAATACTTTAGGAATTGGGATTGACGTTATCTCACTTAATGTATTATTAACGTGTACTAGTTCAAATACATTCCTCGGATCTATACCAAAAATTCGTTTACAACCCCACCAAAAGTCATTACTCGGTTCTTCCACCATTCGAGAAGAGCGAATAACTACTTCTTCATCACCCGTCTTGACTAACCAAACATCACTCGAATGGTCATCATAACCAGGACTTAGCTCGATAATTTCTTTAATAGGGTGTTCAAAAAACAATGAAAAATCCATACTTGCTTCCAACTTTCAAATTATTATCTTATTGTTGTATTTCGGTAAAAAGTAGTAACTTCCCTTCTAGAATTGATAATATGAGTTTTTTTAAATACGATATAATTATTTGAAATAAAATTTGATTATTTAAAATAATGTTTGATTTAACTATTGTTTTATTGATTTAGGAATATTTGACAATCATTGCTAATCGAAATATGATGAGTATATCCAGAGAAAAGGTGGTCAAAACGTATGGATAAATTAAGAAGAGTTTTCTCGAAATAATAAAATACTATTTTGGGAGGATAAATATGCAATTTGAAATAAGAGACGAAAAAAACATTCCTATAAGCCACTTAAAGAATTTATATGAAGATGTAGAGTAGTATGCCTATACAAATGATTTAAATCTACTACAACAAGCTTGCTGCCAATCATTAGCTGTCTTTTCAGTTTGGCAAGAGGATACTCTACTTGGATTAATTCGGATAGTAGGTGATGGATTAACAATCATATATATTCAAGACATATTGGTTTTGACTACACATCAAAATCAAGGCATCGCAACATTGCTTATGCAACATGTCCTTAATAAATATAAAGATGTTAGACAAAAAGTTTTGTTAACAGAAGAAGCACCAGATGTTCGTCACTTTTATGAAAAAAATGGATTTATTTCTTGCGATAAAGGCTCCTTAGTATCTTTTGCTAAACTTTCATAGTTGAATAAGGATCTGCCACAATTGGGTGCAATACAGAAGATGAATTGCGCCCATTTTCATAGGCCTATTGTCAAATCCCACAAATCCAAATTTAAAAGTTACATATTTCTTAAACGTAAAATGCAAGGTTACTAGATGATAAGACCAAACTTTCTTAAAAAACAACACTAAAAGGCATAAAACGTATTGAATACGTCTCATGCCTAATTAACTTCTATACTTTTAGAAAGTCTTTTTATTTACCTATTTATTGTAATGAAATTGGTGCTGTTAATACGTTATTACTAGAGCCTAATCGTAAACGAATCGTAGCTGTTGTACTAGTCACCGTTGGATTTATTCGTACAGTTACTTCGCCCACTGCAATGCCTTGAGCATTCGCTGTTAATGTTCCGACATTGCCATAGCCATAACTTGTTGGCCATGTGCCATTTGAATTTTTCACTTGCGAAATACTCGTACCCCCAGTTAAATAAAACTGAAGCTGGGCATTAGAAATGGTTGCGCCAGCTGTTAAGGCTTTAATTTCAACCCCTATTTTAAATTCTTCCCCATGTGTAGGTAATACTTGCGGAAGAATTAGTTTATAATTACCTATTTCTATTTCTTGCTGTGGATCTTCAGGTGGTCCTTCATTCCCTGTTCCTTCTCCTAATACAACAGCCTTTGTAATGACATTATTACCATCTGCATCTTTTAAACGTAACGTACCTTCCGTCGCAGTTACATTGCTATTTAATCGCATCGTAATCGTTTTTTGAGCAGTTCCTTGGCTATTAGCAGTTAAAGTTCCAATATCAAAATAACCATACCCCGTTGGCCATGTACCATTGTCATTTCTAACCTGCGAAATTGCTGTACCGCCTGTCAAATATATTTGAATTCTATGCCCCTGAATCGTACTATTAGGCGCGAGTCCTTCAACAGTAACTGTCACATTAAATGCCGACCCATCAACTGGTAAAACATCTGGCGTTACTGCTGAATATGTTACCGATGGTGTTGGGTCTACAGTAGAACCATAAGAACCATTTGCAAATGTTGAGGAATCATACCATAAATAACCTGCATTTGGTTGGCGCCACGGTTCATTTAAAATTTCAGTAGACAGTAACGGATCTTCAATTGAAATTCTTGGTGTTACCTGATCCAATGTAATTGCTGTGCCATTAAAGGTTGTATACGTTTCATCGGTTGCTAACCAATTTATAATATTAACAAGTAGCTCTCCATTATTATGTGCTGTAAACCCATCATATGTTCTTTTCACGCTACCTGTCTCTTCATTTCGATATTTTGGCGTTGCATCTTCCACTGGTGAGGAATCACCAATAAAAGCTGCCTTGCCAAGCTCTTTCTTTCCTATCGCGACAAATGGACCTTCAGCAATACCACCACCTGCATACACCCCTTGGTCAACTGAATTCGACCATTTATTTGCTGCGGATGTTAAGCCCGTTGGTAAATAAGCAATCCCTTTTGCAATAGATGGATTTGTAATCGCAATTGTTGAACCCGCATGGATGGATACTTGTGAGATACCCGTAGTAATTCCAAATGATTGACTTGGCGCTACGATTTGATTTGCGACTGTGTTATCAATTGAATTATATCTAAACTCAACACCAAACTCATCGCTTAGCCAGCGAGAACTTACTACACCATTTAATGCAGCTGCTTCTGCTAACGACATACCTAATGTTGGATTTAAGTACGCTCCTCGACGCCAGCCATTCATAATTTCATTGGAATCCCAGCGGTTTAAGTT
The DNA here is from genome assembly GCF_038005985.1 of Solibacillus sp. FSL R7-0682. Classification (NCBI taxonomy): domain Bacteria; kingdom Bacillati; phylum Bacillota; class Bacilli; order Caryophanales; family Caryophanaceae; genus Solibacillus; species Solibacillus sp. FSL R7-0682. The sequence continues at coordinate 1,967,690 of NZ_JBBOUI010000001.1, read as the reverse complement.
TCGATCTGCGTTATAGTGATCTGCGATAAAAAATACGCCACCACCTAATTCAGCATAACTCGAAATCGCTGCTTGTTCAGAGGCAGTAAACGGAATTTGTGCCTCTGGTATAACAAATACATCATAATTTAGTAAATCATTTAGCGTGAGCGGTTCTACACTACGAAACTCTTCCACTGTATACCCTTCATCCACTAATGCATCTGCAAAATCTGAAAGGGCTCCATCAATTACCCAATCCGATTGACCTGCTGTTTGCCCATGACTATTATCAAACAAAACAGAATATCCATTTGATTGTACAGGTGTTAAAATCGGTGCAGGATCTAATGCATTTTCTGCCTCAGTCGTATTTCCAAACATGAAACTAAACGTAGCAGTCGCTAAAATGGCGGTACATAGCCATTTAGATTTTTTCCACATTTCCTTCACTCCTTCAATTTTTAAATTTTGCATGTTAATATGTTTATCTATTTCCACCGACAATTTTCGCTCTTATTTTATTTGAGCTATATTCGATTATTAAAATAAGAACAATTAAACCGATTAAAATTGCGCCAACCTCTGACCATTTATAGGCATTCATTGCAAAGATTAAAGGTGCGCCAATTCCACCTGCACCAACTAAGCCTAATACGGTTGCATCACGTAAATTCATATCAAACCGATAAATGACGATGGATAAAAACAGCGCTAAAATTTGTGGAAGAATACCGTATCGAATTTTTTCAAATAATGTACAACCAATGGATTCCATAGATTCCAGCACGGACTTGTCAATGTCTTCAATGACGTCGACATATAATTTCGAGAGCATTCCTATGCTCACTAACGACATCGTTAACACACCCGCAAATGGACCAGGCCCTGTTACGCGAATAAACATTAATCCATAAACAATCGCAGGTATTGTTCGAATCATAATTAATAAAAAGCGAATAACAAAAGAAATAGGCTTTGGAACAATATTTGATGCGGATAAAAAGGCTAATGGAATTGCAATAAGTGAACCAACAATTGTCCCTAAAAAAGCAATGGCCATTGTTTCAACTAATAAATAAGGCACTCCGCTTGTCGTAAAATTAATTAGTAAATTCAAATCTGGCTGTAAAATACCACTAAATATATTTTTCGCAATGCTTAAGCCTTCAATCGTTAAGTTGTCCATTTTTATCGTCGTTACAGACCAGGCAAAAACAGAAATTAAAACAATGACCGTAACGAATTGCGAAAGACGTCGATCTGGTTGTAATTCATATTGTTTTTGAATTGTATTTGATACTCTCATAGACAGTCACCTACATTAATTTCTTTCGATAATATTCACTAATTGTTTCAATAACAAATACCGTGATAACTAATAACAACAAAATCATTCCGACATTTGCGTAATTTCTCCAACCTAAGCTTTCATTTAACATGAGGCCGATACCACCTGCACCAACATAGCCAAGAATCGCCGCATAGCGGACATTTCCTTCAAAACAAAATAATGAAGTAGATAAGTAATTCGGTAAAACCTGTGGAAAAATGGCATATCGAAAGGATTGTGTTGTCGATAAGCCCATCGATGTCATCGCTTCAAACGCTCCCATATCCGCATTTTCGATTTGTTCGTATAATAGCTTCCCAATATAGGCCAATGAAAAGATGAAAATAGCAACTGTTCCTGCTACTGTACCTAATCCGAAAACGAACGTTGCAATAAGTGCAACAATTAATGTAGGGAGCGTTCGCAAAAAGCTAAAAATCATTTTCATAATTGCTGATAACCACTTCATTTTATGTAGGTTTGAAGCGGCTATCATCGCGAGTGGAAGTGCACATATCGCACCTAATAACGACCCAAGTAGTGACATTTTAATCGTATCTAATAAAGGATTCCAAATGTTCGGGAAGTATGCCCATGTAGGAGGAATCATTTCTCGTAAAATGAAGAAAAATTGCTCTATACGTTCCACAAGTATCAGCACATTAAAATCTGTAATTCTTGCTGATACATAAATTAACAATAGTAAAAAAATCACAATCAACGGTGTTGTAGACCGCTTTTCAATTACTTCTTTTCCATTTGGTAGTAGAATTTTTTTAGACGGATAGAATTTCTTTAGCATTTAAAATATTACTCCCTTCCTCTGCACCTCCATTGTAGATTTTCTGTAAGATGTCTTCGGTTACTTCCCCAGCCAGACCATCATAAACGATTTCCCCTGCTTGAATGCCTACAACTCGGTCGGCAAATTGCAATGCAAGCTCTACATGGTGGATATTGATAATAACTGTCATATTCAATTCTTTATTAATGTGCCTGAAATCTTCCATTACTTGATTCGCTGTCACTGGGTCAAGAGAGGCAACAGGTTCATCAGCTAAAATAATTTTAGGATTTTGAGCTAATGTTCTAGCCAATGCAACCCGTTGCTGCTGCCCCCCTGATAGCTGATCTACTCGGACATAGGCTTTATCTAAAATGCCTACACGATCCAATGCCATCAATGCTTCTTTTTTATGTTGTTCTTTAAAGATTCCTAAAACCTTTCGCCAAAGGGACAATTCTGGTACGAAAGAAACAAGTACATTTTTTATAACAGATACACGTGTTACTAAATTAAAGGATTGAAAGATCATTCCGATATGCCGTCTAAACTTCCGAATTTCTGATCCTCTTAATTTTTTTATATTCGTCCCATCTACTGTTAATGTGCCATCTGTAATGTCGTGCATCCGATTAATACAGCGGAGTAATGTTGATTTCCCGGCACCAGATAGTCCAATAATGGCAACAAATTCACCTTGTGCGATTTCAAGATTAATATTTTTTAACGCTGCATATCCATTAGGATATTGTTTTGAAACATTATTAAATTTAATCATCTACTTGCTCCAATCTTAAAAAGTGAGAACAGGGAAACTTTGTTCTCACTTTATATTTTTGCTACATATAATTATTTACCTAATTTTTGTACAAGTTCTTGCGCTTTTCGCTCATTGTCATAATCAGCATTCGACGCTTCTTGGTAACCTTCATGACTATATACAGCAATTACTTCTTTCCCTTCTGCAGAATTACCGATATTAATGAATGCTTGTTGTAATGCCTTTTTCAAGTCTTCATCCATAATTTTAGAATTTTTACTAACACTAATTGTGTCATTATAGATTGCTGGCATTACACCAAGTAAATCCGTTTCAGCCCAAATATCTTCTTCTCGATTAAACTCAGATTTCCATTTATCCGCATAATCACGACGTGCATCTGCATAAGTAACTAACACATCTGTTTGCCCTGAAGCTAAACGTGCGAATGCAGTACCATATGAATCTGCTTGAACTACTTTCGATAAATCAGTAATTGTTTTATCGTAGTTTTCTTTTAACCATAATGCTGGATATATATAACCTGCTGGTGATGTTGTTGACATTACATTCCAATTTGCACTATCTAAATCTTCAAACGTTAACTCTTTTCCACTATTTACTTTTTCAGCCAACTCTTTTCCTTTTTCTGATGGACCTGCAATTAAAATGGCACGATAAGAAGTAGCTTGGTTCGTCGTTGCTTCCGTTGGCTCATTTGAATTCCAATCTGCTGGTTTTTCAGAATCATTGCTTAAACCTGCTCGTGTTGCAGTTAATATTACTTCTGCTCCATCATCATAAAGGACATATGTACCACCTGGAATAAAACCAATGTCCGTTGTTCCAGCAGAAAGTGCTTCCCCTACCGCTTCATAATTTGTCCCAACTGTAATATCAATTTCATTTACGTCGTATCCTAAATTACTTAACTCTGACTTTAATAATGCTTTCAAAGGTTCTGTAACTGTAATAATTTCATCTGGATCACGTGAAGGTACGAAACCAATAGAAATTTTATCTAACTCCATTGTTGTTGCTCCATCCGAATTTGTTTCTCCTGCCGTATTTTCTGCTGGAGCTTCCGTGTTTGTTTCGCCTGCCTCATCACCACAAGCCATTAATAGCATAGCTAGTAACGATGTCATCATTAATAAATAGAATTTTTTCAATTGAAATCCTCCTCAAAATTTAATACTTATAAAACTTATCACTTCATTGTAAAGTGAGAATTAACTCTATATTTTTTTATGTAATAAATGTAAATTTTATGTATATTATTCTATTATTAACTTATTTTATTTTTCTATCAGCTTATACTAAAGCCAATCATAAATAATGGAGGTTTTATAGGATGCAATTAAAACAGCTTCAAATTCTCGTAACGAGCGATATACATGGGTACATTATGCCAACCACTTTCAGGCAAAAAATAGAGCCTTTAGGGTTAGCTAAAGTGGGAACATTAATTGAACAGCTTCGAGAGGAAAAACCTACTATACTAATCGATAACGGCGATTTAATCCAAGGTAGTCCTCTCACTTACTATCATCATGCATTTCAAGAGCACAAACTGGATCCCGTAATCGAAGCGGCGAATTTACTAGATTATGATTTTGCGGTATTTGGAAACCATGAATTTAATTATGGGAAGTCGTATTTAGATGCAGTCATTGCTCAATCAAATTTCCCTTGGCTTAGTGGGAATATTACGAATGAAGACGGTACATCGTATACTCAGCCTTATTTAGTAAAAGAAGTTTCAGGCATTCGTATTGGCTTTATTGCGTTAACAACTCATTTTGTGACAGTTTGGGAGGAACCGCGACATATTGAAGGACTGAGCTTTAAAGACGCCTATGAGTTCGCCAATTTTTGGATTACACAAGTTAAGGCGCACGAGCAGCTAGACCTAATCGCCCTTTGTTATCATGGGGGCTTTGAAAACGATTTAATTACTGGAGAAACGCTTGAAGCAACTACGGGAGAAAATCAAGGCTATAAAATGTGTAAGGAACTTGATTTTGATCTATTAATAACGGGACATCAGCACCGAGAGCTAGCTGAAAAGCTATTTGGAAAATCTATTATCCAACCTGGTACAAAGGGAAACTGTTTAGGGGTTATTACAATCGAAATTGAGAAATGTTTTGACAAACAACAAATTCATCATAAGCCGTCCCTCGTCTATGTAACAGACGAAACACCTGTACACGAAGGAATTGTTCAACAAAATAAGGAGGTATATTCTGCTACTGAAGAATGGCTTGATGTAACAATTGGGCAACTAGATACGGAAATACATTTTTCCGATGCTTTTTCAGTTCGAGTACAAAAACACCCTTACATACAGCTTATCCAAGATATTCAAATGGAAATGAGCGGTGCTCCAATATCTTGTACCGCTTTATTTCACGATCAAGCAGGTGGATTCCCTGCGAAAATAACGATGCGGCATATTATTAATAATTACATTTTCCCTAATACGTTAAAGGTGTTAAAAGTTTCTGGACGGCATATAATGGAGGCACTTGAACAAAATGCTACCTATTTTACCATTGACCAAAATAATCAATTACGTGTATCAAAAAGCTTTTATTATCCAAAGCCTCAGCCTTATAACTATGATATGTGGGAAGGGATTGAATACGTAATGGATATACGTAAGCCTTTGGATCAAAGGATAACAAAGGCTCTTTACAATGGCGAACCGTTGCAGCCAGAAGCATATTATGAGGTCGTCATGAATAATTACCGCGCAACAGGTGCTGGAAACTTCCCTTACTTTGCAGAATGCGAAGTAATAAAAGATATTCAAATTGATATGACGGAATTAATTGCTCGTTATTTTCAGGACCACCCAACAGTTGAATCCAAGCTTAAAAAAAATTGGGACATCCTTTATTAAGTAATTTTGAAACTTTTCCCATTTATATTCCGTATATAATAGTCTAGGCATGATTGAATGGAGGGAAAATGGCTTATGCTTAATAAAATTTCGACTCGAGGTAAATTTGCCCTGTCTGCAATTACCGTGTTTTTAATTTCAATTTTATTAGTTTTCTTTTTACCTGTTTCTGTAACGGAAACATTGTATTCTGAACGTGCCAACATTGTGCTATTGACACCTGTAACGAATATGACGCATTTATTAATCTCTTTGTTGTTCGTGATCATCGCGCTTGTGCTGCTTGCATTAAAACGTAATGTTAATACGTATATTATCGGTACCTTGTTTATTATCGCTGGCATAATTGGTTCTTCGTTTTCTGTATTAAACTACACAGCAATACAAGATGAGCAAATTGTAATTAAATACTATGATGGCTTAGCTAGTTACCCTTGGTCTTCGATTAAGGAAGCTGTTTATGAATACCGTACAGGTGAGAACGGATACTATATTTTTACTACAACGGATGATCAACATATTAAGATTGATGAAACAGCAAAGTTTACTTCGTCGGTGAAAACTACTATTTATTCAACTGTTCGAGCAAATGATATTCCATTTATCGAACGAGTAGCAAATGAGTAAAATCAATTGAAGTATTTATTCCAAATGAATTTAAAAATCGATATAGAGGATGATTAAAGTTGATAAAAGAAAAAAGCGAATTTTTAGAATGGCTTAAGGCCGGTGTGTTAGCCGCTTTATTTGTAATAGCAATCCGTACTTTTATATTTACCCCACTTGTCGTAGATGGCGCTTCCATGATGCCTACATACGCAGACGGAGATAAAGTGATTGTCAGTAAATTAGGAAATAGTATAGAAGACTTCGAACGATTTGATATTATCGTCTTTGAGTACGCAGAACATACAAATTACATTAAACGAATTATAGGATTGCCTGGAGAACATGTTGCTTATAAGGATGATACGCTTTATATAAATGGGGAAAAATATGAGGAACCCTATTTAGACTTATATAAATCTGAATTATTAGATCCGGGTACATTGACTGAAGATTTCACCCTAGAAGAATTAACGGATCATTCTACAATTCCTGATGGATACTTCCTTGTGCTTGGCGATAATCGTCGTAAAAGTACAGATAGTCGAGATGCAAGAGTTGGATTAATTTCAATTGATCAAATTATGGGAAAAGCAACGATACGCTTTTATCCATTTGATCATATAGGTAGAGTGAAGTAAAATTACAAACCCACTATCCGTAAAATGTAGCTTTTGAATAAAGTTCGATTAAAAGTAAGTTGCAAACGCTGATTTTATACAGAAAAAGACCAACTGTTTTAAAACAAAGTTTATTAAAATAGTTGGTTTTTATTGATCTATTTTGATTTTAATGAAAAAGATTGAATATTTCGGGATACGAATATTCAATTAAAGCACCTTATTAGTTGAATAAAAATAAAGTCGGGAAAATAAATTACGTTATCATTAAATTGTAATTTCAACTAATTTCTCCCAATCTTCAAAGGACAACTTTTCTGTAATATGTTTTAAATTATTTGGAACTTCAACATAACACATCAATTCTAAACTGTTACCATCTGGGTCATTGAAATAAACAGAAGCATTGCCTTGATGTGGTCGAATAAATGGTTCAATAGATTCTCGACTCCCGAATGGCATCCCCTCAACATCAATAGAGTCTAACCATTTTAAAGACTCTTTTAAATCTTCATATGAAACTCGAAATGCAATGTGTCGTAAAGAAGGATGGTAAAGAGTTTGATACTCATTTCCTTCCCACAAACCCACCCAACTTTTACCTTCTTCTATCCAAAAGAAAGCCGTATCTTCATCACGCCAAGCCATTTTTAAACCTAATTTCTCATAAAACTCCATTGATTTATCTAAATTTTTTACTGGCAAATGTGCTTCATATAACCCTTTTATCATAAATAACACCTCTTGTTGATTTTATATCTTAATAGTATCAATTTTTAAAAAATTCAACGTCATTCAAAGGTCTAATGTTATTTAATTATGTTCTACATTCTAATCCTTATTGAACTAACTTACTTCATTAGTTGCAAAAGAAAAGGATGGGATCTCTGTGGAATCCCATCTTGAAGTAAAGTACCTAGTTAGATTCTTTAATGCTTTAACTTTAGTTATAGTCATTTTAATTGCTAATAGGGTAAGCTTTTAATTAGTAAAATTAAAATACAATATAATCATTAAAGTACCATTGTTTTCAACGTGAGATCTCACATAAAAGAAACTCTTGCTATAGTTTGGGGACATTATTTTTCCATTTCGTTATGAAAATGAAATTGTAGGTAAATGTTCGTCATGTTATGATACAACTAAAAATAATATACAAAAAAAGGGAATTAGATATTCAATCTTAGAGGTGAAATTATAATGTATGCAGATTTACATATTCATTCGCATTATTCCGATAGTACCCGTTCTCCTAAAGAAATTGTCAAGAAGGCAAAAGAGCTCGGTATTGGCCTATTATGTGTAAGTGACCACAACACAACAGCAGCTTATAACGAGCTTATACCTTTGTGTAAAGCGAACCAAATTAAATTAATTCGAGGTGCAGAAATTTCTACCTCTTTTGAAGGTAAAGAATTTCATGTCCTCGCTTATGATTTCGATTTTGAAAACAAAGAGATTATTGATATTTGCAAACAATGCGATTCGGTTTATGCTGAAATTGATTTAGAATTAATCAAAAAGATGAGTGTTGACTATAAGGAAATAAGTATAAAGGAATTTAATTCTTACAATCGAAATCTAAAAAACGGTGGTTGGAAAGGTTTTGACTATTTAAAATCCAAAAGTTTAGTTAATAATGTTCCTAGTTTTTTTAAGCTCGTCAGCGATTATCATGTTCAACCAAAAAGTTCATTTCCATCAATAGAATATGTAATAAATGCAATACATAAAGCAAATGGGAAAGCCGTTATTGCCCATATCGGAGAAAATATGAAGAATAATCTTTTAGAAATAGTACCTCGTTTAATAACACTTAAAAATATGGGTGCAGATGGCTTTGAATGCTATTACACGACTCATACAGAGGAAACAACAAATATTCTTGTAGACTTTTGTCAAACAAATAATATGTTAATAACCGTAGGCAACGATGACCACGGCGGATTTAACAATAGATCGAATGTTATCTATGAAATGGGAGCAATTAAGGTCGATTTTAGTAAGTTGAATGTGAAAGATATTGAGATTTTAGGTTAAATTTAATAACCATGTTTGGTAGTACAAAACAGGCTTTTTTCATTATAATAAAAAAATCGCTTTAAAACGGTACGGTGAACCCTTCTATGTCTTCAGAGTAAATAGCTTATCTTGAAAAGAATGACAGTTTTATTGTGTTTTTAAAGTAAATGATTACAGAATTTACAATCATTATTTCATTAACTAGTGCTTTACTATATTAAAGTCCCCTTTATTTCACATACATTTTTTTAGTTTTAAATTAAAGGACTTCACTAAATTGAATAAAGAGAAAAGCTATGTTAAAAGAAAAGAATGATTTTTAACGTATAGGAATCCGCTGAATTTGCAAGTTTTTATTCAAAATATGATTCAGTGCAATTTCTTTTGAATCGCATTGAAAGCTTTGTTGTTTCTAAGTTCAAACGATAGTGCATAAAAAGGTGTATATGAATGAAAAACTGAAAAACACTTAATACATTGGTATGACAACGTTTTAAGTGTTTTATTTCGTCCTAAAACTTGCGGTTGGGAACGTTATTTTGAATAATTTTGTATATTTTATAACGTTTTAATGAACTTAGACACCTTAAATTTTGAAGTGCTCAATAAATCGGTTCTTTACTGAGCGATACTAAATCTATATTCCTTATCACTCAATCCGTCACACACCGGATTTCACTTCATACATGTACAGCTCATCCCCGTCCAAAAACAGCAACTTGTTATCACGGTTATTCACTAATTGCGGTTCGATAGGCTTACCATTTCGCTTCATCAGTTCGATTTTACGAACAGTCTTATATTCATTCCCTTCACGTTGTAACTCAAAGAGTGTACGTTCTCCACTGCCTCGGTGTGCAACAATCGTCTCCCCATTAACCGCAAACGTCCGAAAAAAAATATCATCCTCAGGTGAATAATACGATGTGAGACCCTCTTTCCGTACGCCAATCTTAGAATCTAGGCTAAAGAAAAACCAAATTCCTCCATCAGCTACACCATTCAATGCCAAACACTCAAAAATAAAATATTCCTTATCTTCTTCAAGCGAATCCAATTTAGCACCCGATGCATCCCAGCCAACTAACCCGCTGCAGCCAACTGGATCAATCCAGCCGTAATTGCCGAAAACACCTTCATCAAAGTACCCTGTCCAAATCTCTTGATTCTTTGTTACGTAAACATGCTCAATACCATCCCCTAAACAAAATGATCGGATAAAACGCCCATTTTCATCATACACACGTGCGTTTTCTTCAATGTTTTGTGCATCATGGAAATATGATCGTGCGCATACAAGTAGAAATTGTCCGTCATCAATCGGTTGGATGTGATGATAGTTCCATTTCTCTTTCGACAAATCTAGCACTTTCTTTTGTCCATCTTTTAGATGAATGACTTGATATCTATAGCTTTTTTCCGAAACGGTTGCAGGGAAACAGCCATCGATTAGTGGAATTCGCTCTTCCATCAGTAGGACAAATACATCGTTTTCATGTCCAAGTGCAATAGAAAGAGGCGTCATATTTTTCAACTCTTCTTTCAGATTAGCTATTGGATTCATAGGTATTTTTAGTATTGATTTCATTTACTTTCAGCAACCTTTCCTCGGCAGTTTGAATACGCAAAAAGAATTGAAATAATAATGATGTTAATTCTTTTTCAATTGGTTAATCATATTTTATTAACCAATCAATCAACTCCACAAAAAAATTTCACCATCTCTATCTCTATTCACTAGGCATATACCCAATCACTTTAATGGAATTTCTATCGATGAGTATTAAAGGTGTTCCAATAACTATATTCTCCTTATCTTCAAAAGAAACAGACAAAACTTCTTTTCCTTCATACGTTTGATCTAGTAACTTATAGCGCTCATTAGCAACAACTATTTTCACTTCTGCAACTTGCCAATTCCCTTTTGAAAAATCATTCCATCCTTTCTCTTTAACATAATTCCACGCAGCTTCCCTGACCTCCATATAATCATCTGTATCATTTTTATCCTCCGGCATTGAACAGCCAACAATCAAAAGTGTTAGGAAGGCAACCAGCCATACAAATAAATGGATTCTCATACATTTCATTTCGTAAGCTCCTTGGATTTTGTCATCATTTTTAAAAATTTTACCTCTTTAACTATATTTTCGAGATTATTTTTTGATATAGTATTTTATAATATATCCCTTATTTTAACAATTAGCTAGGAGGTTTAAAAATGGAGCGTCATATTGTAACCATTTCAGGTGGTGGCTTCTCAGAAGAGACTGATGCCTATATTGACAATTATATAGTGCGGATAAAACGAAAGGATTCACCTATTAAAATTTGCTTTGTTGCAACTGCGAGCAATGATGCACAAGGATATATTGACAAATTTTATTCTGCTTTTCAACATGAAGAACCAGCCCACCTTACGATTAAAGATTTTTCACTACCAAACATTCAAGCAATCGTCAATGCATTTGATATTGTTTATATCGGCGGTGGGCATACACAATCTATGCTAAAAGTATGGCGTAGTACGGACTTTGATCGCGTACTAATAAATGCGTACAAGCAAGGAGTTATTCTTGCAGGGATTAGTGCAGGCGCAATGTGTTGGTTTGAACATTATACTAGCGAAAATTCCGAACAAGAGTATGAGTCCTTCCAAGGCCTTGGACTATTAAAGGGAGCTCTTTGCCCTCATTATAATGATCCTATTCGAAAACAACATTTTGATGAATGGGCGAAAAAAGAAAACCTATCACCTCTCTATTTACTAGAGGATCATGAAAACTTACATTTTATTAATGAAAATTGCGTTGCGAAAATAAGTACATGAGCTGGAGGATGAAATAATGGAGATTTTACTACTTGGTACAATTCATTTAGAAGAAACGACAGATATGGTACAGCTGAATAAAGAGGCACGAAATAAGTTTGATGAAGAACAGTTTGAAATACTTACGGATGATTTGGCATTTTTCCAACCGGAGCAAATTTTTGTGGAATATCCATATAAAATGCAGGAGCAATTAGATGCTCAATACAAAGACTTTTCACTAAATGGCAGACCACTTCAACGTAATGAGATATATCAAATTGGATTTAGATTAGCAAGTAAATTAGGGCAAAAAAAAATTTATGCAGTGGATTGGAATGAAGAAATTTCGGGTATTAAAGGTTTAGAGGCAATAACGGATGAACAATCTGTTACAGCATTACAAAAATTACTTCAAAAGACAACAGTCAAAATGCAAACAGTTTTTTCAAAAATTCAAACAGGCAATATCGTGGAATTTTTTAAGTTTATAAATACTGCAGAACAAAATCTTCAGGATCATCAACTGTACGTTGATTTAATGCTCTTACAAGACGAGGTTGCATTTGAATGGGTTGCGAATTATTGGTATTATCGTAATCTTAAAATTGTACAAAACATTCGTAAATCGATCGAACAAGGTACACAAAAAGCTGTAATTATTTATGGAGCTGGTCATAACTATTTACTTCAGCAGATGCTACAGGATGACCCTCAAATAACTGTAACCCCATATGGAGAATACACTGTTCAAGAAATCGCTCACTGTTCTAAAAAAAATTTATAGTAAAGGACGTATTACCGTTTGAAAAGGCTCGTAATCATGACTATCGGTAAAACCCATAGCGGAAAATCTACATTTGCCAATTTAGTAGAAAAACAACTACCAAATTCTGTTGTACTTGATCAGGATAACAACGCTCAATTTATACATACCTTTTACGAAAAATTACTCCCTACAGTCGGTCCTAATTCGTTTAAACAAGGATTATCTAGCTATATTCTTCATTATGCTGTGCAACACTCTGCACTCCATATTATTCTATGTAACGCCAATTTAAAGAAACATGACCGTCTGCTTCTGCTCGAGACGTTTTTTCCAAAGGAGCATTTTATTCACATTATTGTGCATTTCCATATTCCAGAGGAAATACTACTTAGTCGAATACGCAATAGTTCGCGGATAACAACTATATTCAGAGATCCTTCGATGACCTTTGAACAATTATTAGTACGACAACAAAAGGATTCTGAAGAAAATGTTATTGAAAATCCTTCTTTAGATGAAGCCGATTACTTGTTCACTATCCAAAATAATGAGGATGCAACACATATCCTTCAAGAAATTTTGTTCATTTCGAAGAGTATTTAATTGTATAGCAAATAATAAGAAACACCCTTTATTCAGCCATAATGGGTGTTTCTGTAATCATAAGCCCCTCTTTATTTTCAAGTAATGTCCAATCTTTTACGTTTTGCTTATCAAGTATGAGGAACTTCAGCTGATTTAGACCGAAAAGTGGTTCACTCGAAGTTACCTCTGTTCCTCGAATATCTAATTGAATTAAATTATTTAAATGTGCTAAAGGTGCTAAATCAAATACTTTGGTGTTTGCAATGCTTAACACTTCAAGATTGGCTAATCCATTTACAAAATCAAGCGATTCGATTGGATTCCCCTCTAAATTCAAATGCGTAAGTTTGCTCATTTTTTCAAGCGCAGCTGCATCTGTAATTGCATTATTCGATGCTGTAAACATTGTTAAATTTTCAAGGGCTAGTAATGGTGTAAGTGAAGTAACGTTGTTATCAGAAATGTTTAAGTATTGCAATGAAGTTAATGTATCCAGTAACATAATATCTTGAATTTGATTATTTATTATGGAAAGGGATTGTAATTTTTGCAATGCATTTAAACTTTGTAATTGCCCTAACTGGTTACTAGACAAATAGAGCTCTTTTAATGCTGGCAATGTTGACAAAAATTTAATATCTGACAATGAATTATTTTCAATCGTTAAATATTTAAGATTCGTTTTTGAAATAATTAATGAAAGATCATTTATTGGCACATATATAGCAAGAGCCTCTAAACGAGTCATTTTACTTAAAGCTGTCTTTAACGTTGGATCATCTACATTTACGTAAAAATTCCTCATGTTTTGGAAGTCTTTTTCTGAGAGCGTTTCTGTAGGAATAGCAAGTTGTAAGGCTACCTCTTTTTGGACTTGCGGAGAGATTTCATTTATTGTATTTATTGCAATTGTACCTTTTGATTCATCTTTTAAAATTTCCCTTTCACAGCCACTTAGTAAAGCAAGGAATACCATTAATATGCCAATTTTTTTCATCCTTACCACTCCATTCATACATGATTAGGGTTGTTAATTTACGTTCGAAATCCCCTTTATATATTAAAATGATTATAAATTTTATTAATAAATTTATTTTTTCCAAAAAATGATTTTTTAGAAAAAATTATGAATCGAAAAGTTTTTTTTACATAAAATAATGCTCATACCGAATAAAGTAGCAGATGATTCTAATAAAAAAGTGATAAGTTACCTACTAAATAATATCCAAAATTTGTTTTATTGACTCATTTCATTATTAGCGTTTTTTTCTTATTATTAAACAAACTATAACTTATTGAAAAGGAGGTGAATATATGGATATTAAAGAAATAAAAAATCCACTATTAAGAGATTTTTTATCTATTGAAGAACATTATGAGCTATACGAGCAATACTTTTTAACACCTAATGAAAACTTAAAGAAAAAAATCGAAGAATGTTTTGGGAGATTTTATGCGCAAGTCCGTGTAGTATCCTATTTTTCCAAAACCATTCACTTTGCTGCCCGTAACTTTGATAAGAAAAAAAGAGCGTATGAACGAAGTAATTTATTGTATCTTGATGCTCCAAGTAAAACGAATGAAGGTGTAAAAGAAAATTCCACCACATTAAAGGAATTAATCGAAGACAAAAATGCAATGAGTAATTTTGAAAACCCTTTTGAACAAAAGTTAGAAGAACTTATCCTAGATTATACTCTTCATCATTCTATTCTTACACTTAATACTCGACAAAAACAGATTTTATATTTAGCTTACGTTTTGAATTTATCAGATAATGAAATCGGAAAGCAATTTAATGTAACGCAGCAAGCGATATCGAAATCTAAAAATAATGCATTAAAGAAGGTGAGGCGAATGATCAATGTTTGAAGACAACCTTTTAATTAATCTGATTAGCAACATTGGATTCCCAATTGTCATTACCATTTACCTTTTACTCAGTTTTGAACGAAAAATAGAAGGACTTCAACAGGCCATACAAAGTTTATCGAAAGAAATAGATTCTCCAAAAAACAAGGAGTGACGATATGAATGACCTAATTTCTCCTTTAGAGTTACTTGACATCCTGAAGCCTAAGATTAAAAAAGAACTTCAACAAACAGATTTTCAAAGTAGAGCTGATTTAGAACAGGAAATTATTTTAATTATTTTAGAAATTTTAAAAAAGAAAAACTTTGAAAAGTTACCTACATTTTTTTCGATGCTGGAGGAAGAACATCGACGAAATAAAAGTTTAACAGAAAGAAGCTAAACATTTCATTGCGTTGAATAACGCAATTCCAAGAACAAATTTTTATGTATTAACTAAAAAGTCTATAAAGGAGCAGCTTTTTTAAAAGCTACAATAAATAAGTTATATGCTGACAACCCGGTCCTCTATTACAAACTGAGAATCCATTTTAATCAGTTTGAGCAAAATGGATTCTTCGTTTGTATATTATTATGCGATTTGTATTTATTTCCCTCTGCTTTCTAATCTTTTCCCATCTCATATCCTCAAACTCCATCCATTTAAACTGCATGATTAAATCCAATTTACCTTACATATTACACAATGAATCGAGTAAACCAAGCGACATAATGTGCGCCTGGAATAAAGAGAACTTGAGCGAATAGTGTTCCTAAAAATCTTGAACTCATCATGAGTAACGATACCCTTTTTAAATCTATATAGCTGCCTTTATTATTAAGGACATCATCCGCCAGAATTGAAATTTTTGGGTCAATAAACACAATTAACAAAATCGTTGCTACGCCATTTATTAGCCCCGACACCATAATAGCGGTTGTTTTATAGTCAGGAATTAATAAGCTCGCATATAGGGCGGATAATACGCCAATCGTATAAATCGCTGTAATGACTATGTTTATAACAAATAATTGGACTGGCATATCTTTTAAACTAATCCCACGTAAATACGAAAGACTAGGTTTTCGAATGAGTTGCATCCCACGTCGTAAATACGAAAACGTAAACCCCTTTTTTAATAATGCAACAATAGAGCCTCTTTCTTCTCCTAAGTGTATAATTGCCCGGGAAAATATGGCAATAAATGTAGGCAAACAAAGGATTCCTAATAAGGTGCCGATTGATGCGAATCCGATAATGAATCGAAATTGATTTTCAACAAATACAAAAGCTGTCTCTGAAGGAGCTTTGTCAACTAAACTCCCTGTAAAAGGTTGTTGCATCATATTCGCTAATCTAGATACCATGACCATCATATTAAAAAGTGATAATGCAGATGCTAATAGTCGCACACGGACTCCCGATAATCGCACTGCATAGGCAAGAGTTTCAATGGAATGAATCATTAAGATAAAGATTGCAATCATGATTAAATTAGTTGTTATAAAATCAATATTAATCACCTACTAAATTGTTATATTTACCATTGGACGTTATTTGAATAAAATTTGTTTCTTTACTACCAATTCGTCTACGTGATTACCGTTAAAACAATTCAAGAATTTCACTTATGCCAATAATTAAAAGAATAATGGTAAAAAGTAGACTACTCAATATGGCCGTTAAAAGCTTTCTTTTTATGATGTCGTGCATTAAATTTCCCCTTAATAAGGAATTTTACTTCAGTTAAAGTAATTCATTTAGAAAACGTTCTTTAATCAATGGCCATTCTTCATTCGTAATACTATACATAACTGTATGGCGGATATTTCCCTCTTTACGAATCATATGATTTCTTAAAACCCCCTCTTTCACAGCACCTAGACGCTCAATTGCCTTTTGGGATTGAATGTTTTCATGTCCAGTCTTAATTTGGATGCGGTGCAAGTCGAGCTGTTCAAAACCATATTGCAATAAAAGGAACTTACAATTCGTATTCACCGCACTGCGCCATACAGAAGGTGTTAACCATGTCGACCCAATTTCTAATCGTTTATGTACAGTTGATATGTCCATATATGATGTAGAGCCTACAATACGATTCGTGCTCTTCTCAAAAATAACAAACGGGAAATCCGTCCCCTTCTTTGCCTTCTCCATTCCATCAATCACATATTTTTTAACGTCCTCATGCGTCTTTAACTCAACTGACATATGTGTCCAAATTTCTGGATATTGTGCTGCTTCAAAAAGCCCAACGATATGCGACTCATTGATCGGTACTAATTCAACAATTTCATTACTCAATTTTTGCATGTGTGCACCCCTATTTTTCTTAATTATGGAAATATTTTTACTATACCAAAAAAATGAATTGAATTATACAGCTTTCAAATTTATTAGAGAGTCAGACTATTTTCAACCTGTTATAGCCAATAATTGTAGGATTTGAATAATTGCTAGTAGGTGAAAAATTAAATGCTATGAAAATCAAAAAAAATCCTTAGAATTGCAGCTATAATGCCCCTATTCTAAGGATAAACTTTGCTATTTAATCGTAGGTGACTGGCATCCATATGAGTATGCAAGACAAGAAAAACCACACTTTTCTAGGATTGGTCTGCTCATTGGACTGGCGTCAACAGTAAGATTAGGATATCCCTTTTCATATGCCTTTTGTGCACGAACAGCCAGTAATTTTGTGTAATAACCTTTCCCTCGAAACAATGGCAGTGTTGATCCTCCCCAAAGACTCGCAAAAGATGAATTTGCCTCTATGTACATCCAAGCTGCACTTACAAGCTGACGGCCTTCATATATCCCATAAATGTATAGGGATTCAGGATTATGCTGTTTGTCTCTCCAAAGCCTTTCCCCAAGCTCCGCATGAGATTCGTTCCAGATGGTATCTTCAAGAACAACAATGTCTTGAATGCCTTGTTCATCTGTTATTTCCTTTACACTATGGACTTCACTATTCTTAAGCAAAGGGTGTTGATCCGCCAATTTCATGACCATCAGAGCTTCGGGATTACCAATTTCAAATCCTTCTTTTTCAAGAATATCTTTCAAATTAGTAGGTTGATCGTAGCTATACACCTTCCATTCAAAATTCTGCTTACGGTTACTAAAATAGCTTAACTCTTTGTTAATTATTTCTCTTGCATTGTCTTCGTTTACATTCGAAGAGATTATAAACCCGTTTTCATCAAAATTAGAAATGTGTCGCACAACATGTGTTGTTTCCTCTCTTATGTAGCCTTGTGGTTGGGCTTCATAGCGAAGTTCTTTGTGAAAAAGTGCGAGTAATTCATTTTTATCGTCCATTACCGAGCTCCTTTCGAATTCATCTAAAATAACAAGCTTTATTGGCTCTTGTAAAACCTTTTACTTATTATACCAAAACAACTTTAAAAATAATTAGCTTATAATTCCGAAAAGTGTAATAATAATAGTATTATTTTTAAGGAGTCGATGAATTGATGGTAGTTTTTTTAGTGAAAAATAAAGAGTGGTTACGGAGTTAACTAGCGATTTTCTTGTAGCTCCGGAACGTTAAAAAAACATAAATTGGAGCTGAAAAAATGGAGCATTTATTAGCATGCATGAAAATACTTGGGGATGATACGATTCAACGAACACAGCTGACACATCGTATTCAGCTTGTTAAAGCCTTTCAAATAACAAAAGGGATGAAAGTATTAGAAATTGGTTGTGGCCAAGGAGATACTACGGTTGCTTTAGCTGATGCAGTAGGAGAAAATGGACAAATTGTTGCAATCGATATTGCGTCACCTGAATATGGCGCACCAATTACTCTTGGTGAGGCTGCAAAAGCGATACAGCAGTCCCCTATTGGTAGCCGCATCACTTTCCAATTTGAAACGGATTTTTTACACTTTGAAACAGATCAAAAATTCGATGTGGCCATTTTATCCCATTGCTCATGGTACTTTAAAAACCCGGAGCTACTCGTTTCGTATTTTAAAAAGTTAAAAACAATGGCAAAACGTGTTTGCTTTGCGGAATGGGATCTTGATTATGAACTTATTCCTCAACGTGCCCACTTTTGTGCGGTCAATATTTTAGCCCTTTATTCTGCGTTTTTTGAAGGTGATGGCAATATTCAAAATGTATTCCATAAAACCTACATTAAGCAATTACTTATCGAAACAGGGTTTATTATCGAACAGGAGCAAATTGTCGATGCCACGTATTTACAGGACGGTGTGTGGGAGATTGATTATAGTAGAGAATTACTTGCAGAGTTCCAGCATGCACCTTTGAAAATTCAAACATTGGTAAATAGCTATGTGCATTTAATGAATGATGAAGCAAAGGAAATTTTGTCACTTAATAGTTTTGTCCTTTGCGCAAGAGCATAAGAGATAAAGTAAGCCCGGGTTGCAGTAAACAAATGCATCCCGGGCTTTTCAAATTAGTCTTTTAAAAAAGTGCTAATTTCTGATCAATTTTAGTTAGCACCTCTCCCGCTGATCCTTCTAACACTAAATCAAATTGTCTTGTACTACCACTTACGTCCAAATTAATATAAACAAGCTTACCGCGCGCCATTCTCGGCAATTGATTTACGGGATACACTTCTAAGCTTGTTCCTATCACAATGACTAAATCAGCATTTTGAATTTCATTGAAGGAACGATTCCAAGCTTCCTGTGGCAAGCTCTCCCCAAACAAAACTACATTCGGACGAAGCTTACCCGTACAATACGTGCAAACGGAATTATTCAAGAAATGCTCGATTGTATGAGGCTTAACACAGCTAGTGCATCGAATTGTGACAATATTTCCGTGTAGCTCGGCTACCTCCTCACTTCCTGCCTTATGATGTAACTGGTCTACATTTTGCGTCGCAATAAGTGCTACTAAACCTCTCTTCTCCCAATCCGCAAGTATTTGATGCCCGATATGTGGCTCAATATTTGTCAGCGCCTCGATACGCATTTGATAAAATTCACGGAAAAGCTCATAATGATGTTGCAAGCTTTCTACTGAAGCAACCGAACGTGGATCTATATTTTGCCACCAACCTGATTGAGATCGAAAATCAGGAATTCCAGATTCCGTCGACATTCCGGCACCTGTTAAGACAACCGTTGAATTTGAATTTTTCATCCATTCTACGAGTGTTTCAATTGCCATTCTCTTCCCTCCGAAATTTAACTATTATATATAAACTTGTACATATAACTAATCCCTTCAATAACACGTGTTGTAAAAAAACTGCCTAAGTACGCTACTTAGGCAGTTGAATTTTTTGATTTTTTGCCGCCGCTTATTGATAAATAGGCAACAAATATAAGCATCAGTAAAATACCCAATAACTGCCACTCATAAAGGACTGAGCCTAGCCAAATTACTGAAATAAGCATGGCTGTCAGCGGTTCAAAACTCGATAAAATACTTGTTTCTACAGGAGATATGTATTTTAAACTTGTTAAAAATAAAATATACGCAATTGCTCCAAATATACTAATTCCAAAAATAAGTGAAAAGTTAAAGGAATCAGCTAGTGGTGACCACTGTCTTAGCTGCCACACTTTGCCCATAAAAGCAAACACGATCCCACTAATGATCATTCCCCAACCAATAATTATTATAACACCTACCTCTGCCATTAAGCGGGCAGGATATAATGTGTAAAAGGCATAGGTTAATCCTAAAAATACACCCCAAACAAGGGCATCCGTACTAACTAAAAGTGTAGACATTGAGCCATTCGTTAATAAGAGATAAAGACCTAGCAGTGTACCAATTATTCCGATAAATTGGGATTTTGGTGGCAATGTTTTATAAAACATTGCCATATATAAAATGATAAAGATTGGCGCTAAAAATTGTAGCAATGTGGCTACTATTGCATCACTTACCTCAATTGTTTTCACAAAAGTGTATTGTAATCCAACCATTCCAATCATACTAAATATGATTAGCTGAGTAGCCCAATAGCGATTTTTCCAAATGATCATCACTTTTGATTTTTGTATCATTAATATCGATAAAATAAATATACCTGCAATAATTAACCTTACTGCTAACATAAACTCCGCAGTCATCGTCGTGTATTCCAGTAACCATTCCATCATGGGTCCTGTTGCTCCCCAAAGAACGGAACCAGTTATAATCATTGCAATTCCCTTCAAACGTTCCAAAACAACATCCTTCTTCCACAATTAACATTAGTACGATTCTAACATGTTTGGGTGAACAAAGGATATAGTTGCTTTCTACTACACATTATTTATTTACTTCGATCCAGCCACTTTCTTTGATTGTGACACGCTGGGCTTCGAATTTTGGCGGTTCATATGAAAAAACAGTTTTATTATGTTCCTCCTTAATGACATACACATTTAATAATTGAAGATCGTTAATTAATGACCGAACATGGTCTCGTTTAAAAGCTTCATTTTTTGCATTTAAAGCCATTAATAATTCGTTTTTTATCATTAAAATATCCTTTTCATTTGCTCTGCGTATTATATTTTTAGGAATATTGAGTAATTCATCGATTTGCAGTAAGTTCAATTCCATCCGGTGTCTCTCTCCTTTATCATAATCCATTGATTTCCTTGTAATTACCTTCACATATTTATGTATTTACCCATTTCCATCAAATTAACCCTGTGGAATGGCGGATTAGAAAAAATAATTTTATACAATAAAATCAGTTTAATCCCCAAAGTCGAATTTCAGACCACAATGGATACTTAATTCTTATAGCCCTAAATGGTTATTAATCTATTAGCTAAAAATTATAAAACTTATTTAGCACGGTTGTTTTTTTGGATTGTAGTAAACTATTATTACATCATACATCTATTAATTTATTCAGATAATACAACGAAATGGAGCAAGGAATGATTCATTTATTTGATTTACTTAAAAGCAAAAACATAAAAGTAACGGAAATTCCATACTGGGGTATTTATTTTCGTAATCGCTGGGAAGAACGTTTTGTCTTTCATTTAAGCCAATTACAAAAAGAGGAAATTCATCTTTATGGCAATAGGTATTTCTGTGGCTATCTATGGCATGTATTTAGCTATGATAGGAGACCACACCTATATGCTCATGAAGCGATTCAAGCCTTTAATGAAGTGAAGAAAGCGAAGTGTTATATCTTTTATCAACATTCAGCAGATGTAATTTTGGTAGAACAAGCAGATGTATTAGAAGCAGCAAATTTTACTGAGGAAGACGATGTTTATATTGTAGATGAAGCATTTACATGGACATTCGTTGTGACACATGAAAGAGATTACGGTCCATATTTTTGTAAAGCGTGAGCAAAATAGCAAGTAAAAACGCTCAGTTTCACCCGAGCGTTTTTCGGCATTATTTGCTACACTTATTCAACTAAACTCCTTTTTTGTTTAGATGATTGAGGTTGGGACAGAAGTAAAAATTTCTCTATTTACGGTAAAATAAAGTATTAAAAATTGGATACTAATAAACTGGTTGTAGTGGAGGGGCGACTCCCCCGGAAAGCGTCCTCGCAACGGAAACCAATTACAAAAAAACATCATTTTTCTCACTCAAAAAAAAATGATGTTTTGGTTTTGCCCCCTCATTGCAATATCTAATTATCCAATACGTCATTTGATTGATAGTAGTTTATATCTGATAACCATTGTTCAATACCTTGTATTGTATAATACTCTGTATTTTCCGAAACGAGGAATGGTATCCCCTTACCAACGACGGCTATTTGTGTTTTATCCAATTTATCAAATTGTTGAGTAGTAATACCTAAATATGCCGAAATTTCGTCCTTCGTAAGCAATTGCATTTTATTAATGAATTTTTCTTCATGTATAACTGAGTTAGGTAGTGAATTATCATTTGTTTTTAATGAATCAGAAATAATTAAAGCACTTACAAATACTGATATTGCTAAAACCATAACGGAAATAGCCGTAATATTAATTTTCATAAATTCCCTCCTCGTATATTTATACTATAATAATTTAACTACTTCTTAGTAAATACGTGACTATACTTACGATAAATGACAAAATAATTTTTACTACTTTAAAACAACATGACGAAACGACCATTGTGGATTTCAAAAAATGGAAGTTGCAGGATTACCTTGCACCACACTTCCTTCGTTCGTTTAAGAAATGATTCCAACACGTTATTTACATTTTCACATAATTTCCTTGTTATTCATTAAGTTCGCTTAAATACTATACGAGAGTAATATAGGTGGAGTAAGTATGCTTTTTTCTGGACAGTGGACCTTTTGTAGAACGTTAATACTATTTAATCTACTAAGTAGGTTAACAAACTATTCGTAATGCCTTCATTGTACTTTGTTGAATATGGATCCGCAAAACCATGCTCGCCTTCTACAATTTTCACAAAGACATTAGGATATATTGAAAGATCGACTTTTAATTTTGTTGGGCAAAATGATCTTTCTTGTTCCCCATAAAATAAAGTTATTTCTGCTTTTGGCACTACTTGTGCATATTGTCGAATTCTTGAACCATAAAAGCCAATTATTTTATGTACGGATGGATGCCGACTACAGATCCAGCCAACCGTTGCACCAATACTAAATCCAATGATACGTATATGTACATACATCTTAGATAAACGATTAATTAAGCGAATCACATGTTTTTGGGCGCTTATAAAACCTATATTTGTTATGAAATTTTCGTATGCCCTTTCTTCCGCTTCATATGGAAATGGCGTACTTCTATTTAATAAATCAGGAACATAGACATCAAATCCTTTTTGATACATTACATTTGCATAGTGTAATATATGCTCATTAATTCCGTATATTTCATGAAGTAAAATGACGCATTGATTTGAATCTTGTTTTAATTCCATTAACAGCCTCCTTTGTTGTTTATATGATCAAGTTTTTTTGAAATCGGAAGTTCGTATTTAGGTTTTATAGGATTTTCTATTTTTTATTTAGCAAACGTAATTGCAGATTGTACATATAATATTATCAAAAATAGGCAAACAAAAATAACACTTTTAAAAGTTCAAATAATCTTCTTATAAACGCTTTTTTTATTACGCAAAATAGCCAGAAAACCTGGTATAATCCGTGTGTTTTTCTGGCTGTTTTAGTTTTTATAAACAATCCTGCTTTTCGACCTTCACATTTTCACTTCAGCTTTCTCTCGGTAAAGGTACGTTTGAAATAGCCATTGTACACCATAAAATAGCGCTGCACCTATTGCTCCAAGTATGGAAAAACGGAGTGGATCTGAACCGTAGAAATAATACTGGGAATAAGGGATAATAAGCGCTGCACCTGTAATCACATAACTAATAAATTTCATAATAGTAGAACGAACATATTTTTCAAATACAAACGATGTAATGACGCCAATAATTAAAAACATTGGTGCACTTAGTACAATAAAGGTCATTAACAATGTTCCAAAAGTTATGCTTTGCTCACTAGCTGCGCTATAACTAAAGATAGTAAGTAAAAGACTAAAAAGTAAGGTAGAAATAAGGGCAATCGTAAATTTTCTGCTTAAAGCTTGCACAAAACCCCTCCTGGAAGTAATTTGATATTTTTTCGTTTCTACGTTAGTTTATAGCAGTTCTAGCAAGAGCTCAAGCCCAGTATGTATTTAAAAATTTGTAACGTAAGCTCAAAACAGCGCCCCCTGTGATACAGGTGAGCGCTTATCGCCTATTCTATATAAACTGATCGTACTAAAGTTCTGATGGATTCCTTGCCATTCGGATGCTTCGTTGTCATGTCAACCGTCATATTGTAAACGCCGGGCTTTGAAACCTTTGGCAGCTTAGATGTGAATTCAGCTCCGTTTGTTGTCTTCGGAATATTTGTTTGCTCAAGTTCATTTCCATCCGGATCCTTGAATTTGAATGAAAGGCTAGTTGTTCCAGCTTGCTTCGGTGTTTTCAAGGTGAAGGATGTTTGGTCGGCCTTGCCCTTTCCAGCCATGCTGAGTTCAAGTTTCTCATATTCATTAAAGGAAGAAACTAACAGATAGGCATCATTTCCAGTCACTGCCTTCATCTGTACTGTCCAAGAACCTTCTGTAAGCTCATCAAGCTGGAATGAATAGAGACTTGCACCTGAGAGAATTGTATCATCTTTTATTGGACCTGTGGCTTTCATAATTGTTCCTTCTGGTGACATTAACTCGACAATTGTATCATCGCTGGCTGTGTATACGGAAATTGTTCCGCTTGTTTTCATAGGGACATAGATTTCTTTTTCCGTAAATTGGCTATCAGATAGCTCTCCTCCTGTGATATAGCTAGAAGATTCACTGTGGATGGCAACGTCCGTTTGACTTAATGTTTCAGTATTAGCTGAAAATTCATTGACAGCAGCACTGCGTAAATAAGGTTCAATCCGAGAAAAGACTTTGGATCCTTGACGGATATTATCATGATCAATAGCGCTATCCGTAAATAAATGTGTGCCATATGGTAACTTTGAGCTGGTCATCGTAACAAGACCGTCATTTGCCCCGTACGATGATAAATAAGCACCACCGAGCGCTAGAGCAGAGAAAGCAGGTCCTTTGTTCGTTCCAGCTACCGTATAATATTTATTCTTGCTACGGTTGGAATGGCTGTCTGTTGCGGAGCGGAATTTGGCCATTTCCCCAACCTGCAATGAATAAGTGCCGGCGTCATTTTGCCCAAGCAAACTTCCAAGCCATCCCGCATACCAGCTATATGATAAGTCTGCTAGTTCGGAGCCGTGATGGGGCGATCCTAATGTGATGACCCTACCGACATAGGAATGGGCACCGTAGTGGATAAGGGCTGCCTGCGTATCAGGACCACCTTTGCTGTGGGCGATAATATTCACCTTTTGCCCATTGAAGTGACGTGATATATCGCCAAGCATAGAGGCAAGTAAGCGTCCATTCGTGTATTGATTTTCAGAACCATTACCGGCCGCGTCATACAACTGGACGAAAACAGTCTGATATCCCGCTTCGTAAGCCTTCGTATACATATCATTAACGCCATGATATGTCGTCTCCCCATACCAGCTTGTTGAACTTCCATTCTTCCCTTGTACAAAGACAATCGGTGCTTTCGATGAATCGTAATTCGGTGGACGGTCACCAAGGAACCAATCCCCAGGGGTAAAAATTTCATCGGACGGCTTGAGCTTTCCAGCTGATACTTCTGAAGACAGGGCATATGGTACAAAAACCAACAAACATAAGAAAATAGCCAAAAACCTTCTCATTAATCTACCGTTCATTACATTCCTCCATTACATTCTTGTTTTTGAATACTCTGCTAAATGTAAGCGACAAATAGAACTATAGATGTTTTCTTAGATTATGTATTCTCTATATTTCGTCCATTTCCTTTTTTTGTTTGTATTATACGCTTACAAGCCTGTTCGCTCCTGAAGCGCAGAAAGAACTTAAAGCTTTGCTCCAACACTTCTTGATGGACTTCACACCACTTTCGGTTGCTTCAACTATTAAAGAGCGCACTAAAAGCTTGATTCACTAGTTATTCAGTAAATCAAGCACGTTGTTTTTAGTTATATAGTGAAACTTCAATCAATTATGATGTATTACTACAAGATTGTTGTTATTAACTGAACAATGACTAGCCACTATTTCTGCAAAATAAAATAAACAATTACGATTACTGCCATTACAAGAAATATCGCGGATGTAATGCGCCAAGCAGAAATGGGTGCTTCCCCACCTACTTCCCCCGTTTGTCCATTTACCATGAAATGATAAATATCTTTTTTATAGCGATACGATGATTGCCAAACTGGCAGTAATAAAAAATTGTAAGTGATACTATCATGGTTTGTTGAAAATTTTAAATGTGATACTACATCTGCATGATGTTCTTGTTTAATTTTTTCCTTTATTTTTTCGTCTAAATGACTATGAATCTCTTTTTTTGCAAGCCCCCAACCATCCTTCATTCCAATGCTATAGAGCTCTACCAAGGAGTCAGATACAACTTCTGCTCGATAGGTTTTACTGTTTGCAATATTAAACGGCTCAATTTTCCCCATAATATTTTCATGATAACGCGATGTAGCACTTATTAAATGATCGCCGATAAGTTCCTGATAAAAACCGGATACTGTAAACCAATCTATTTCTCTTTTCACATTTCCATTTTTATCCTTCACTTGACGATACTTCCCGTATTTTGCAGTGTAACGTGAGCTAGTTTTTGAATTAAAGGTCCAGTAAGGTAAATACACACGTTTAAATGCCTCGGTGCGTGCACTAAGTTTAGCGACTTTTGAGACATACCATTTTCGTTTAAGCCAAATTTGAAACTTTTCGGCTGCCTGAGTATCGTTTATTTCAAAGGAACAAACCTTATTTGGCGCGAGGGAATTTACAGCACACGCCTCCTTTACTTGATTTGATCCACAATATGGGCAATTATTTACTACTTGCAACGCGTCACAAATTGTTTCTACGTCACACACTTTACACGTGATTGTTTTCTTTTCTGTGCCCCAGTCAAAACTCTGAACATCTTGCGTGAAGGTAAAATCCACATCCTTAACCGATTCATTTTCAGGAGCGGCAATTTCTGTTTCAAAATCACAATAAGGACATGATAATTTACCGACTTCAGGGTTAAACTCGATGGATGCATTACATCCTGGACATTGCGCATTAAAACCTAAATTAGCTGATTCCAAATGTTCGAGTTCATGTATACTCAACGTGAATCCCCCCTTTCCCAATCGTATTCTTATCGAATAATAGAACTTCTGTTACTTTGCAAATCTTCATTTCCACGACATTTATGACTAGTATATAGTACAAACTCTTGAATCTTCGTAATAAATAATAATTGCAATTAATATATGATAATGAAATAGAAAACATTCAGGGGGATAATTTGTGAAAAAAATATGGTTTTTAAGCTTTGTATTTTTACTCGTAGCCTGTACGGTAGAAGATGATACACAAAAAAAACTTTCTGTGGAGCAAGGTCAAAGCGTACCGGTGACAAGTCAATCGAACGATACCGCTAATGCAGCTCAATTAATTGAAGTTGTTGAGAAAATAAATGCCATGTCACAATGGGAAAGCTTTTATTCCACCTTTATGTACAAAGAATATTCTGATGTTGGAATGAATCTCGCAAGTGAAAGCACGATTAAAACGAAATATAGGTTGAACCCTCCTGAAGCGTATATTGAACACCTTGACATTGGCTTCTCGCAACAAATGGTTGATTATTATGCAAATAAAATAGATGGCTATTACGAAAATCATAACATGAATGGGTGGAGGAAAATGGAGGCTTCTACTGATCCATTAATGAGTATAATTCCTTCTAGAATTGAGCTGTTGCAAACTTTAATCGCCAATGCGGAGGAGTTTTATAAAATGGGCGGTGAGGATTACCCTGATGGTGGCTTCTTTAATATACGTGCTGATGCATTAGAAGAAGTTTATTTGAAGCTATTAAAAACCTTCTTTATGAATGCTATTGAAAATGATGTGGACCGTGAACAATTAAAGAATCTTTATAGTGATTCAATGGAGTTTACAATGATATCAGTGACGATCGAACAATATGAGGATCAAATTGGCCAATACACTATCCAAGTATTTTTTATAAATCCAGAAACCGGTGAAGAACAGGAATATCATTTTTTTGAGATGTTTGAGTATGTTAATGAATTAGAGAAAATAGAATTGCCCGAAGAATTGCAGCAATTGCTAGCATAGGAAAAAGGCTAATACCATGTTTTGAATGGAATTAGCCTTATTTTTTAGACATTCAAAAATGTATGTATTTTTTGAATAACTTCATCAACTTCCTTATGAAACACATCGTTATTTGTGAAAAAGCTGTGTACAACCCCTGGGATGACAACTAGTTCAGTTTTCACGTTTGCTGCCTTTAATTTTTCACCGTACAGTATTGCCTCGTCCCGTAGAACATCATTTTCAGCAGCAATAATTAACGCGGGAGGTAAATACGAAAAGTCCTTTAGTTGAACAGGTGCAACAAGCGGATTTGTGGCATCATTATCATTAGCAATATAATAATTACCAAACCACTTCATCACATCTCGATCTAAGCCAAATCCTGTTTTAAATTCGTGATAAGAATTACTTGAATAGCTTAAATCGGTAACTGGATAAAGTAAAAGCTGAGCAGTAATTGGCAAGACTTTTTCATCAACATGCGCGAGCTGGCAAACTGCAATTGCAAGATTGCCCCCTGCACTATCGCCACCTACAGAAATGTTTTGTATGTCACCATTGAATGTTTGCGCATTTTCGCTCACCCATACAAAGCTATCAAACGCATCATATACAGGAACTGGGAATTTAAATTCTGGTGCTAAACGATAGGCTACGGATACAACAATATGATTCGTTTCCTTAGCGATATGGGAACAGCTTTCATGGCAAGTTTCTAAATCATTTAATACCCAGCCACCCCCATGATAATAGACGATTATTGGGAATGGTCCTTCTCCATTAGGTGTATAAATTCGTATTGCAATTTCGTGACCGTCACGCATAGGGATTTTTGTCGTTTGAATGGCAGCTAAATCGGCCACATTTTGTTGCATTTTTGGTAAATTAGCACGCATACGACGAGCTTCCAAATAATCCATTGTCGCTAATGAAGGGACCTTTCCTTTTTTTAATAAATAGTGTTTTGTAATATCTAATAAATATGCCATGAACAATCACTCCTTTATATATATAATTCCGATAAGTTTACTTTGTTATAACTATAATTCTTTTTCAATAAATTTGCAAATATAGTTAATCGATTTTGCACTTTTAAAATTGATGCTCCTATTAGAAGGTTTTTTGGATTAATGCATAAAAAAGCCCAATAAGCTGCTACTTATTGGACTCGATATTTTTTATTACATTTTCTTTAATTTTTCATATTCAAGCTGTAATTGTTCAATACGTTTACGACCCTCATCACGATTACGTACTGTTTCGGCTTGAATTTGTTTAGTTTCTTCAATTCCCGCCATTATCGTGCGCCAAGTCGTTTCGATTGTTTCAATTTTGATGCTTGGGCTGCCAGCTTGGCGAGCAATATTGACCGAGTTTTGTCGAACATTTTCTGCATTTCGAATAAGCATTTCATTCGTGCGTTTATCAAGCTCTGCCATTGAATCAGATACTAGCTTTTGACGTTGCATTGTTACAGCATGAATTAACCCTTGCTTGAAAATTGGAATCGTCGTAACAAAGGCTGAGTTGATTTTCCCGATTAAATGGTTATTGCCTTGCTGCATTAAGCGAATTTGTGGTGCGGATTGGAATGAAACCTGTTGTGCCATTTCTAAATCATAGCCGCGCTGTTCTAACAATTCAATACCACGTGTTATCGTTTCAAGCTCCATAATCGCTTCTTGATCCCCTGCATCTGCGCGTGCACTTAAGGCAGGTAGCTGAGTACGTAAATTTTCAACTTTAATATCAATCGCTGCAATATGCTCACTTAATGTATGGAAGTAATTTAAGTTTTCATCATACATTTGCTCTAATTGCACCGTATTATTTTTCATTTCATATTCATATTTTTGAATTTCTGTATAAATCGAATCGACTTCTTTATTCATCGTATCGTATTTAGAAAGCAGACGTTCAAGCTGCTCTTTACCCTTTGAAAATAATTTTTTTAAGAAGCCCTTCTTTTCCTCTTCTTTAAAATCTTTCGGGTCAAAGCGGTCCATTATTTTATTTAAATTATTTAATAACGTTGTCGATTTTTCTAAGTTACTTTGCTTAATTGTTTCAAGCATACGATCGGAAAATTTTGAAATACCAGTCGCAGTTTCCTTCCCGAACTCTAATACGGCAATTTGATTTTTTACATCTATTTTTTGCGCTAACGTTTGGACAGCTGGTTGCTGCTTTAATTGTTCTTGGCGTTGGCGTATTTGAGAATATTCTTGTTCTGATACGAGTGGCTTAGGTGCCGGGTGCACAATTTCATTTATTGGTTGTGGCTGTAATTGTGGTTGCTCTTGCTCTTGTGAGCGCTTTTCTAAATCATCAAATAATGGATTGTTAGTCATGGAAATCCCCCGTTCGTTTTTCTAGTATTATTTACGTAAAAAGTGACAAAAAGTTTCACACAGTTTTATTAAATTATATCTTATTTCAACGTTTTTTAGTGATATTTCCTGAAAATGATTAAAATGAAAAATTAAAAAATGCCCTTCTATGCGCGAAAAGGACATTTTTTAGTCTACTATTGGGGGAGAGACTTAGCACTCATACGCTATTTGTATGAGCATAACTTCATATTACCCACAATTCGTATAATGAAAACAAATGTTTTACGATTGAAGTGATTTTTTTCGTATTGGCTGTAAAATAAGTGCCACGATGAAAATACAAAGCGCAATAACAACCGCAGAGTAAAATAAGCCTCCATAGCCTTGTTGGGCAGCTAATTGTGTCATGTCATTTACTGTTGCAAGTAATACTTCTTTTAATTGAGGATCTTGGATTGCATTAATTGTCTCATTCATTTGTGTTTGAGACATATTTGTACCTGTTGCAAACTGTGCACTTAGCTGCTGCAATTCGGTTTGCCCCTCAGTTGAAAGTGATACAGCTTGTAAGTTATTTTGTAAAGTTGGTGCAAAATCACTTTGAAATACAGCTGGTAGCTGACTAAAGCCCCGAGCAATAAAGCCCGCATAGATCGTCGGTGCAATCGTCATTCCAATCGTTCTTAATAAAGAAAGAGATGCAAGTGCCGTTCCTTTGTTTGCCTCTAATTTTTCAGTAGCTAATATGTTTAATGGAGCGCCTAGTAAGATCCCCATTCCAACACCCGCTATAATTGACGCAATAATAAAATGCCATTTTGCCTCAACCCAGCCTGGGAATAAGAAAAAGCCTATTGCCGCAATAATCCCTGAGAGCAATACCGCAAAAATCGGTCCCTTTTTATCGACAAATGCACCCCCAAGGCCAGCTCCAATGCCTGCGGCTAATGCAAGCGGTGTCATCCAGTAACCTGCATGCTGAGAGCTAATTCCAAGTACTTGCTCTGAAAAGGCCGGAATGAAAATCATTGCGGCGAGCATACCACCCGAAAAAATACCTAAAAGTAAAGTCAATAAATAGGTTGGCTGGCGCATTAAAGAAATAGGTAAGATTGGGTCTCCCCCACTGCGCTCTAAACGCGTTTCGTAGAAATAAAGAGCGACTAACACTGCTAACCCTAATAAAATAAATGGATAAACCGTTGTGCTTGTGAATGACTCAAAGAAATTTACCCCTTCGATATTTGTTAAGCCATACATTATCCCTAAAATCGCTATTGATAATAATACAGTACCTGTTAAATCAAGCTTACCTGGAGCTGTATCTTTCGTTTCTTCAAGCTTTAAAAAGCCCATAATTACTAAAAAGATTGCAATTGGTACATTAATTAAAAATAACCAATGCCAGCTTCCTGTGAAATCTAATATGATACTTCCTAAATTTGGTCCAAGCACAGCCGCAATCCCATTCATACCACCAAGCATTCCAAGTGCTTTCCCTTGTTTTTCAGGTGGTAGTGTACTAAGTACATGGGAAGAACCGATAATGAAAATACCGCCCCCACCCATTGCTTGAATAAAGCGCGCGATAAGATAAAATGTAAAATTTGGACTTAAAGCTACGAGCAATGAACCAATTCCAAAAATCGCAATTTCAATGATGAATAATTTTTTTCGTCCGTAACGGTCTGATAATTTCCCGATAATCGGTACACTAATCGCAAGTCCTAGAGTGTATAATGTAACACCCCAAGCCCCCCAGTTTGCATCTACACCAAATGAGCTATTAATCGTTGTTAGTGCAGCACTAATTATTCCATTGTCGAGTGCTGCCATAAATACACCAATTGCAAACAATGTAATTGCCCATGATTGTGAAGATATTTTGTTTGTCATGTAAAAGACACCTTTCTTAATTGGACTATTAAACTATTATACAGAGTAAGTTAAAAAATGGTAAAGAATTTCCCACCGTGAATTTTCGGAAACTGAATAGTTTATTTTACATATCAAAAACCCCACTTTTGTCATCTTCAAAAGTGGGGTTGCACCATATAGGTGAAAGATTATCGTTTGCCCTCTGGCTACTAGAAAATCAAAACGACTTTTAATGCGGCATCCCTGTACCCTCTTAATTAAAAACCGGTTTTTATTAAGCAAAAAACGTTTTCGCTAGATCAATCTGAATTTGCACTTGCTCAAAGCCAGTACCGCCTAAAGAATTACGACGGCGAACTGCAGCTTCTGGCGCTAGTACTTCAAAAATGTCTGAGTCAATTAAACTCGATTCCTTCTGCATTTCTTCTAATGGCAAGTCTAATAAATAAATCCCTTGCTGAATACATGTAAATACTAATTTACCTGTCACCTCATGTGCCTCGCGGAATGGCATACCCTTTGTCGCTAAATAATCCGCAAGCTCAGTCGCGTTTGAGAAATCAGAATGTACTGCGCCATGTAAGCGTGCTTTATTGACCACCATTGTACGTATCATACCCTCAAATATCTTTAATGAACCAAGAACTGTTTCCATCGTATCAAACATGCCCTCTTTATCCTCTTGCATGTCTTTGTTATACGTAAGTGGCGTCCCCTTTAACACTGTAAGTAAGCCCACTAAATTACCAAATGCTCGTCCAGCTTTCCCTCGAATAAGCTCTGCCATATCTGGGTTTTTCTTTTGAGGCATAATGGATGATCCAGTTGAAAATGCATCATCTAGCTCAATGAATTTAAATTCATCTGTTGACCAAAGGATGATTTCCTCTGCAAATCGTGATAAATGTGTCATTAAAAGTGCTGAATTTGATAAAAACTCAACGATAAAGTCACGGTCACTTACCGCATCCATAGAGTTTTGATACACAGCAGCAAAGCCTAATAACTCAGCTGACTTTAAACGATCGATTGGGAATGTTGTTCCTGCCATTGCCCCTGCACCTAATGGTAATAAATCAATACGCTTCATCGATTCTGTAAAACGTTCCTTATCGCGCTGCAGTTGCCAGAAGTACACCATTAAATGATGGGCAAAGCTGATAGGCTGTGCTCTCTGTAAATGGGTATAGCCTGGTGCGATTGTGTCGACATGTTGCTCCGCTTGAGTAATTATTGTCTTTTGGAAGTTTTCTATTAAGCCAATAACTTCAGGTACGCGTTTTTTTAAAAACAGATGCATATCTGTTGCCACTTGGTCGTTACGAGAGCGACCTGTATGTAGCTTCCCGCCGACAGGGCCGATTAAATCAATTAACATTTTTTCTAAATTTAAATGGATATCTTCATTTGCTACAGTGAATTCTAGCGCTCCTGCCTCAGCCTTTACCTTTAGCTGTGCTAAACCATCTAAAATTTTGGTAACGTCTTGTGCTGGCAATATTCCTTGAATGCCAAGCATTGTCACATGTGCAACCGAGCCTTCAATATCTTCTAATACTAATTGTTGGTCAAAGCCGATTGATGCACCAAACTCATCTACCCATGCTTCCGCTGATTTTTGGAAACGACCGCCCCATAATTTTGCCATTGTCAGTTCACTCCTAGTTAGAAAAGAACAAGCGACTCGGGCTCCGAATCGCTCACCTAAAATTACTTATTGCTTAATACTTCTGGTTCTACAGCTTTTGTATTTTTTGAAACTTCTGCTGCTACAACAGTTGGCATACCGAATAGTTCGATGAAGCCTACCGCTGAACCGTGGTTAAATTTATCATGTTTAGAGTAAGTCGCTAACTCTTCTGAATATAAAGAATTATTCGATTTACGTCCTTCTACGATTGCATGACCTTTATATAATTTCACACGTACTGTACCATTAACGTATTTTTGCGTTTCTTTTAAGAACGCTTGTAACGCTGTACGGATTGGGTTGAACCATAATCCGTTGTAGATGATTTCCGATAATTTATGCTCAATAATTGGTTTGAAGTGTGCTAATTCTTTTACTAATGTAATATCTTCTAACTCTTTGTGAGCTGTTAATAAAACTTTTGCACCCGGAATTTCATACACTTCACGTGATTTAATTCCAACTAATCGGTTTTCAACATGGTCGATACGGCCAACACCGTGTGCACCAGCAATTTTATTTAATTCTTGGATTAAATCTGCTAGTTTCATTTCTTGACCGTTTATTGATACTGGTTTACCTTCTACAAATTCAATCTCAACGAATTCAGGCGTATCAGGTGCGTTTTCCACAGATACTGTTAAGCCATAAGCTTCTTCTGGTGGGGCAACCCAAGGATCTTCCATAACCCCAGCTTCATTGGCACGACCCCATAAGTTTTGGTCGATTGAAAATGGTGAATCTAATGTTGCAGGAATTGGAACACCATGCTTTTGTGCGTATTCGATTTCCTCGTCACGGCTCCAGCCCCACTCACGTACAGGTGCTAACACTTGTAAATCAGGATTTAAAGCTTTAATCGATACTTCAAAACGTACTTGGTCATTTCCTTTACCTGTACAACCGTGTGCTACTGCATCTGCATTCGTTTCCGTAGCGATTTCTACTAATTTTTTCGAAATTAATGGACGAGATAATGCAGACACTAATGGATACTTTTGCTCATACCAAGTGTGACCTTGTAGTGAAACTAATGCATATTCTTCTGCAAATTCATCTTTTGCGTCAATCATATAAGATTCAACTGCACCTACTTGAAGTGCTTTGTTTTTAATGAACTCTAAATCTTTTCCTTCACCCACATCAAGACATACCGCAATTACGTCCCAACCTTGTTCTTTTAACCATGGAATTGCTACCGAAGTATCAAGACCACCTGAATATGCTAATACGACTTTTTTATTCGCCATGTTAAGTGCCCCCAAATTTATGTATGTTTATACATTTAATTAATAGTTTATACACGAATAGTATCATGTTATAAATATAAAATCAACTGTATTTATATAAAATTTTAGACTTTTTCGTACAGTCGAAAAACTTTAAAAAGTGCACAATTGCTAGAAAACTCGTTTACGACAATATTTGCTCATATGTGTAACGAGATGCTCAAAGTTTGTATTCAAATTTAGTGTATAAATTGGCTGTTGATACAACTAAATGGTATACACCTTTCATCATTTCCAGTAAAAATATACTTATTTCTTATTAAAGAAGCCACTCCCTACAAATTCGACAAATCTAGGTGCCACGGCATACAGCTTACTTGATATCCCCATAATCCGTGGTAAATTCACTTCGCGAGGCTTGCTCTCTATCGCTTTAACAACTTCAGCTGCTACTTTTTCTGGTTGGATTAAAAAGCGTTCTATTGCAGTCCGGTACACGTTAGATGCATCTGCCTTTTGTAAAAATGGCGTATCAATTGGACCTGGATAGATTCCTGTCACCGAGATGTTATGTTCAGCCAGCTCAAGTCTTAATCCATTGACGAAGCCTGTTATAGCATGTTTGCTCGCTGCATAAACACTAGCTTTTTTCGTTGCTACTTTTCCCGCCTGTGAACCGACAAAAATAAAATGGCCTTGTTTTTGGTCTATCATTGCGGGCGCTAATCGTTTCGCCAAATAAATCGGGGCGCGAACATTTACTTCTAACATTTGATCAATTTCCTCATCTGTTAAATCAATTGCACTCGAAAAGTAGCCTAATCCAGCATTTAAAATGGCTACATCAATTAGAGGTAACTGCTCGACTACTCGATCAATATCTTCCCGTTTCCGTAAATCTGCTTGAATGACATTTGCTCCTATTTTTTTCAAGGACTTTATGGCGCTTTCATTTCTTCCTGTTGCATAAACCGTATGACCCGCTGCTAATAAAAGCTCTGTCATATTTCGACCAATACCACTTGTAGCGCCTGTAATAAAAATTGTTTTTTTCATCATGCTTCCCCTTTGCTCTATTGTAATTTCATTTTATCGAAATTGAATAAAAATTCATAGCACTCAGTATACCTACCATTACAAAATTTCTATATAATTACTTTTTAAAGATAGAAATTGAGTAATGGGACAATGCGTTTCAAAGTACAACAAGAAGGAATTCAAATTTATATAAATTTCCAACAATAAGACTTAAATTTTTATACAAGATTTTATTCATCAAAGACGTTAATAATAAAAAAAGAGCTGCATATGCAACTCAATTATCTAAAAGTAAAGCACGTGTCAGTTTAAGTGCAATCATTCACATACTAAAGGGATCGTCAGTCGAATTGTGGAATTACCCTTTGATTTTATTCCAATCTCTTTTTAACAAAGAAAAAGAGTAGTGGTCATAATACTTACCTCTAAATAAATGCTTATCTCTATAAACCCCTTCATTTTTAAATCCTAGCTTTTCTAATAATTTAATAGAATTGACATTTTCCAAAGCTACAAATGCGTTAATTCTATTCAGTGCCATATTATTAAATCCACTTTCAATAGCACTTATTAATCCCTCTTTCATATATCCCTGTCCCCAATATTCGTGCCATAAATCATAGCCGATCTCAGCTATATTGTTCGTTCTATCCCAACAATGAAATCCGCATGTTCCAAGTTGTTGTTTATCACTTTTCTCGACTAATATCCACCGATTAAATCCTTTTTCTTCAGGATTAGAATTCCATTCAACAAATTCTGTAGCTTCATTTCTAGTCGTAAACAATTCTTCATCATATAAAAATTCACATACTTTTTCATTGCTGAATAGTCGATAAATAAAGTCAATATCCTCATTTCCCACATTCCGTAAAATCAATCTGTCTGTTTCTAAAATAGGAAATTTACTTTGTACAGTCAATTTAAGCACTCCTTATGATAACTAAATTACTTAGATGAACAACGTTAAAACTTGACGTCTTTAAAATATACCTTATTATTCAGCTATCCTGTTTCGTTAGTTGAATAAGAACATTGTTCATACAAAAAGCCACAAAACACTGATTTAACAGCATTCGGCCTTACTTTGTATAATTTATACAATGATAAAATTTGGTTATAATGCTTAGGTTTTCTAACTAATCCCCCTTTTTGATTACAATGAAATTCCATCTACCACTTTGCGTGTATTTGCCTACCACCGCAAACACCGTTAATGGTATATCAATTTATTTTTTATCTCTTATTTCTTCTAGTATTTCTATTACACGATTATTTTGTTCTTCAATAGACTTTAACCTTTTTTCAATTATGCTTGAAGTGAAAAACACAATTAGTACAATAGGTATTCCAATTATTAAATCCATTTCTATTTCCTCCATACATACATTTCAAATGGCTTAAAGTTACATGCTTGTTCAACTAAGCTGCTACGTTTGTTTAACTCTTGCCCCCATTAGTTGAAGATAAATAGATGCTTAATTTAAATACAGTTCACTATTTACTGCTGAGGTTTTTTTTAAAATAACATCCTAAATAGTAAGAACCATACATTAACAAAAAGGCAACTAGGCTTGCTGTCCACATTTGTACATAAAATCCTCCACCAACAATGAAGCTAGAAATATTAATCAACGGTAAGTAATAAAATTGGGTAGCCAATCCAAAAAAATTAGACCAAAATTGTCCTAATATTATATCTTGATACATTATTAATAAGAGTACTAATAAAGCAGGTGAATGTATAATTACCGCCGACTGATATGGTGTTTTATCAAACTTACAAGTAATAAATCCAACCAACACCCAAAAAATAAGTAAAATAATCCCTATTAATTTTAA
Organism: Solibacillus sp. FSL R7-0682; assembly: GCF_038005985.1. Lineage (NCBI taxonomy): Bacteria > Bacillati > Bacillota > Bacilli > Caryophanales > Caryophanaceae > Solibacillus > Solibacillus sp. FSL R7-0682. The sequence goes on along the minus strand of NZ_JBBOUI010000001.1, from coordinate 1,928,937 downwards.
CGGTAATATACTATTAGAATTTTGTATCAACCAAGAATTCATTAGAAAACCTAACACAAAAGGAATAATTCCTATTAAAAACAAAATCAATTTTTTCATGATATCAACCTCCTTATCTAAATATCAACAACCCGTAATTTGCACTTATATACAAAATGTCATTTACCTATTTATATTTGATTCAACAAAGTGAAGATTTAACCTTATTCAACAATTGCCCAGATTCTAAAATAGTGTTTTTACTAAATTTGAAAGGGAGAACCCAAAACAGGTTCTCCCTTATTTTTACTTCACTCGTTTATATATTTGATAACAGCCATTTCCTTTCCAAATCGGTCGCCATTATCAATAAATCCTAAACTGGCATATAGGTGATGTGCTTCCTGATTTTCCGGATGATAACCAACAACAATCTTTTCTGCATCTGGCAACTTACTCATCTCTGAAATCATTAACTTTGTCGCAGCTTTCCCTATACCTTTACCTTGATAATTCTCATCAATCATTATCCTAAATACCCAATATTCATCAAGTTCCTCTTTTTCAGTGTTAAACATAAGGAAACCCACTACTTTATCTTCATAGTAAATTGCAAAAGGTTTTAATGACGGTTCATACTTTGATTGGGCAATTGATATGGCATTTGACTCCAAATACTCTGTTTGTTTCTCGGATAATTTCAATTTACAGCATTCATACCAGTTCTCTTCGTTCAATTCTTCAATTTTCACATTACTTGTAAGCATATATTTTCCCCTTTCAAATTTCGGGGAAACGCTAAGTAAACTTTGTTAGTTAGGCGTTATCCCCTTTAAGTTCCTCAGTAAAAAAGTTTTTTTGTTTGTCATAATGAACGCCCCCTTTAACAAATAATGTTTAAAAAATAATTATATGGAAATATTTAGACATTGACATTATACCATATTCTGTTCCACAATATGGCCAATTGACAATAACCCTTTTTTGATCTAAAAACCTCATATTTTTTTCAAATATCCTCGCGCAGGGTAATAACGGTCATATTCAATTTTTTCTAATGCTTTTAAATCGAATACTTCATAAACTGCATCAACGATTACATAATCACAAGGTTTTCCATCTTCATGAAATGCCTTAATCCTTTTTTTTTCTATACCCACAGAGATTGTATCTCTTATACCTTTTTCGAGTCCAAATACATCATACGTCTCTGACAATAAATCAAATCCTAATTTTTTATAAAAATTATTTGCTTGTTTATCTCCACGTGTATATAATTCAATAAATTCAATCGGAGTATTTTCAAGTTCCTTTAAAGCTGTTTCGTAAAGTTTATTCCCAATGCCTTTTGATTGATAATCTGGATGAACGGCAATCGTTTTTAAAAACGCACCTAGCCCTTTTCCTAGAAAAGATGTTTTTAATTCCTCTGTATCAAGTACCATATCTAAAAGTCCTACAACCATTCCATCCTCTATTGCGATTAATTCAATTGACGGGCGTCCGTTGAAAGTAGGTTTTGATGTTTCTACATCTTCGTATAAAGACGTATAAAAATAAGCGAGTAAACGACAGCGTAACCAGCTATCTTCGTATTCGGGTGTGTACTTTTGAATTTGCATAATAGTCTCCTTTGTATAAACATAAATTAGTTTTCATGAAACGCAAATTCAAATAAAAAATCCTTCTTAGTACACAGAGGTACAGTAAGAAGGGTTAGAAATGTTCATTAATTATGTCACTAAATAAGCATACGTATAGTAAGCACAATAAAGATATAATAAATGGTCAGACTAATCCTATTTTTTTATTGAAAATGCATATACATTTTTCATTTAAAATAGAATTATTTGTTCATATCCATTTACCATCCTCTCTAATTCATATATCCATTATATACCATAAATGTTTTTTGTGCAATGACTTAACATTCCCTAATTGCCATTAGGGATCGTTATTTGAATAGTGGGTTTATAGCTGGAAAGTGAGTATTGATTAACAAAGTTATGCACCAAAATGAATCATCCATTTATTTTCTTTATGAATATTATACAAAAAAGTTCAAAGTTCCCAAAGTAGTGTTTTGTATATTGAAAGTAGAAATGACAATAACCCTTTCATCTTTGTAACAGTAAAGCAGCCACATAAAATGAAGTGTCGCCCAGATACTATGCATCATCAAGTGGATCTCCAATCGTGCTGAAATTAATAAAGAGATTCATCCACACAAACTTAGACACAGCTATGCAGCTCACTAGTTGAATAATGGCGTTACTATTGAAGTCATTCAAAGTCTTATGGGACATGAGAAAAGTGAAACAACTAGGATCTACGCTCAATTAAGCGGGAGGCTAAGGAAAGAGCATTATCAGAAGTACTTTTAAATGCAAAAGGAGCAACGTCATAAAAGACGTTGCTCTACTTTACTAAAGCACGAGTTTGTTTAATAATAAGGATTAATATTGTACGTCTAGACGACTTTTAACTTGTTCGACCATTTCATGTTTTTCATCATGCATAGCGTCATATAAATATTTTTTATGCTTATTAGCATTATCAATAAAATCCGTAGCAATAAAGCGAGTTGCCCGCAGTGCCTGATGTAAATCAGCAGCATCTTCTTCTGTAAGGGAAGAATCCAGTATATAACGTTGGATATAATTCTGTATATCGTACAGACGAATTTTCCAATCGTGATGTACCACGTTCCCACTAAAAATCAGACTCGCTGTGTAATCAACCTCAGCGGAAAGATTGTGCAAATAGTATTTATCTTCAGGGGAATCGGTTAAAGGTTGACTAAAATTCCATTCTAAAAGCTCTATAACTGTATTCCTCATTAATATGTTTGCAAAAAAGTATTGATAGCTTATTTCGTCTTTCACTTGGTTTACTTGTTGTTTTGCCGAAGAAGTCCACCAAATAAGTCCGAATATAGCTACAAAAAATAAGACTCTTCCAAGTTTTTTCAATCCACCCATCTCCTTCACTCTCCAAGTTTTTATATACTTGTCTTTTGTAAGAGATTAATTTAAAAAGTATGCCCAAGTTAATCATTACAAATATTTCATTTACCTATAATACCCTGCTTTTTTCTAGTTCTCCTAAAGCACCCGTTAGTTGAATAAGAACACATTTACTCTTTAAATGAATCAGCAACTAATTGCTAAATTCTCTTAAATAATGAAGATAATCGTTCTCCTTTAGACTCACTTTAAAAATGTTGTTCAACAATCTGGCCATTAGTTAAATAAGGAATCTAAAACTTTTTGTTTTAAATAGGCGTATTGACCTTCATTAGTATCTGCATATGCTTCATCTCTATTAGAGCTAATGTCCGTATATAAAATTCTCTCTCTAAATTGAGAAGCTGTGAAATCATATCTTTTGTTTTTAATAAAATTATAAAAGTGCCACCCATCTGGGAGTTTAGTTTTTTTTATTTCACCGCCCAATAAATCATTTACAACTAATGCAGTAACTCCACATTGCCCCGCTGTGGGATTATCTTTGCTCCATTTTGTACTTGATTCTGCAGACCATGATTTACACAAAGCATTCGCTATTCGTTCTATTTCCATATTACTTCTCCTTCCCTTACCGTAATTAGAGAGCAACTAGTCATGTTATAGTGATAGGTAATCTCTAGTTGTTATTTCAATAATTTGAGTGTTTTTTATTGTATCCCTAAACTGTGGTTTGTAACATTATTGTTATAGATATATAACTTCTAAACGTTCTTCAACTAAACTACTTCTTAGTCCAATAAGAAAGAAGAGCTGTCTAAGCAACTCAACGAACTTCACTAAAGCACACTGTTAGTTCAAAATCTAATTTGTGTTTTGTGTAAAAATGTCTATATTTAATGTCTCTAAAACGTCAATAGCGTCTTGAACTGGTAATTTTGGTAACATAAATTCTTCTGATATGACTGCTCTTATTTCCTCCGCCGAGGATAAAGTTTGAACAGATGTTTCACCATTTGAATAACGTATACTGAATGTATTATTTACTAAAGAAACACTTCTTTGTTTATGAATTTGATATAGTTGGCATCTTAAAATAGTCATAAATGGGGCATTAGGTTTATTGGATTTTTCTATTAGCTCATTAAAATCGCTAACATTAGCTTCCTTCCGAGAATTAAAGTGCCATGTTTTCCCACTTTTTTTACCATTAGTATAGCGAACATATTTATACTTATTTCTTTGTGGCTCTTCTGGTAATATATATACCTCATCTTTACCAAAAAGAGAAATATTCTCATAATTATTCAAATGTACCGGCTTAAAAAAGGGAGCGGCAGCACCACAATCAACATAAAAATGCTTATTATCAATTTTTACTATAATGCCCAAGTGTTCCTCCCCAAGCATAACATGATAACAATCAAACCCTATCCCCTTTAATAAGATCATTAAGTTAGAATTTAAGGTGTAGCAAGTTCCTCCAAAGTTGTATTCGCAATAATTCTCAGTAAATAACTCAAATGAAGGTATTTCAAAATTACTATAATTATTATTTCTAAAATAAAGTAATTTACTGATATTCTCAAAGGGATAAGTATTTAATTGTGCACTACAAATTTGTTCTAAATAATTATATGAAGGCTTCTCTAAATGTATATTAAGACAATCCAAATATTTAGTTATAGTATCATTTATATTTACCAACCTATTCTGCCTCCCCAAAATCCTTTTAATAAATTCTGGAAATCCATTATTTTTTTACAAGTGTATAATGATAATGTAGTTGATTTTCAATCTCAACATTCCCTCTAAGATGAAAGCCACATTTTGCTATTACTTTATTTGAAGCTACATTGCGTGGAAGAACCACAGCATTCAATTGTTCAACATCAGTGTTTTCAAATAGGTAATTTACTAATCCTTTTACTGCTTGTGTTGTGTACCCCTTATTTCTATAATCCTTAGAGATAGAGTAAGCAACTTCTCTATTTGGTCCACTTAATTCCTCTTTGATACCGGTATTACAAAAACCAATAAATTCATTAGTTTCTTTTAAAACAATGCCCAACTTCAGCCACCTTTCGCCTATGCTTGGGACATTAGCTAAAAACTCTTTATTATCTGGTATCTCATAATTTGTAACCCAATCTAATCTTTGTTCTCTAGTCGAACGCCAATCTGGCAAAAACTCATAAACTTCGGGTTGTGAAGTCAGTTCATAAATAGCATCTACATCTTCTATTCTAAACTCTCTTAATAGTATTTCACCGCAGTCAATTGTAAATAAATCGTTCATATTCTATTCCCCTCCAATGTAATCACATTCTCTGCTAAGTTCAATAATTCCTTGTTCAACTAACTACTTCGTTTGTTCAATAAGAAAAAAAGCTTTACTCCTTCTTGAAGTAAAGCACTCATTATTCAGTAAGACGGAAGTAAATTTGTGTAGATTTACACCGTAAGTCTTCAATTTTTAAGCGAGGTTGTATTCATCTAAGACGATAGTGTAATATCACTTGAAATGCTTCAAAACCTTTGCCATGACTGACTTTCAACAAAAATGTTAGTTAAAGGTATATTTCTTATTGAGATAAATGTTTGTAGTCTAATATTTCAATTTCGAAACCGTGATTACATTTCTGCTTATTAAGCTTCTCACTATCACAGGACGGATATATTCGTACCTTAACCAAATCTTCTTTAACATTCCCGTTAGGCTTTTTTGAAGGAATCTCAATTCTTACAGTAACATCATAGGAATGATTCTCGTTGTAAGTAATACCAACAATCCTTTTCCATTGCCAAGTAAGGCGATTTTCTCCTCCATACTCTTTGATAACTCTTTTATCAATAGTTGGGAAGATAATGTCTGAAATTATGTCCTCTGTTGTGACATACATTTCTTCCGCTTTTGGTATAGTTTCTGATTTTGCTACTTGCATAGAAGTAAGAACAATTAATATAATTCCTAATGAGACTAAGTAATGCTTAACCATCAACACTCACCTCTGATTTACGTTTACACTTTATTCTTCGTATCTTGTTACTTTTTATTCAACCTGCACCTTAGTTGAATAATAAATTATTTATTTTCAGTATTTCCTAGTTCTAGCCAACCCTCAAATAAGGAGTCATCTTCTAATTCTAAATAAAATTTCATGAACCTTAAAAATTCATCTGTATCTACTTCTTTATACTGTAAGCCCGAAATATAAAAAAATAGCGCACCTTCACGGTACGCACGACGATCGGCCAGCTATCTGAAATTTTTTTCAGATAGCTGGCTATTTTGCACATGTGGCTTGAATATTTTCCGACCAAGGCATGTAATTATGTAAAATCTCTGGTTGCTGATGAAACGGTACATTAGGTAATTCCGTCATCAGCTTTACCAGATACTGATAAAAATCAATTCCGTTTGCTTTGGCTGTTTCGGCCAAACTTAAACAAATGGCATTCGCTTTCGCACCTGCTTCACTCACAGAGAAAAGCCAGTTTTTGCGACCAATGACATTTGGACGAATCGCATTTTCAGCGGGATTATTATCAATAGCAACGTCCCCATTTTCAAGGAAAACTTTTAACTCAGATGAACGGCTTAATGTATATTCAGCTGCTTTCGCAATAGCATTTTTGCCGAAGAAAGGCGAACGATCAATCCAATCGAAAAATTCATCGACAATCGGTTTTGCTTCTTGTTGACGAGCTTTCACGCGCTCTTCCGCTGAAAGATGTTTGATTTGACGCTCGATATGAAACAACCGATCGCAATATTGCACGCCTATTCGGCCATTCTTACTATCGGCTTTTAGCCAATAACGGCGTACATGCGCCCAACAGTTGGCGAATTGAACGTGCGGTAATTGACCATAAGCTGAATACCCATCACAGATGACAGTGCCTTTGAATCCCTTAATTAAATCTTCTAATATAGCTCGCCCTCGAGAAAGAGCACTCTTAAATAAAACGATAATGGGGCCTTCACTTTGTACACTGCGACATACCCAATTAAAAGCGTTTGATTGAGCTGGCTTTCCATCAGAACGCTTGATTATTTGTGCATAGGTTTCGTCGATATGCAGTACAGACTTTGCCGTTAATAGCTGCTTCATCAAATCATAAAGTGGTTGAAGCCAATCTTCTGCCACACGTATTACCCAATTGGAAAGATTTTTATCGTTTGTATGTAGGCCATGGCGTTCCCATTCATTTACCTGACGGTAAAGAGGCAAGTACTGAATAAACTTATCGTAGATAAGCTTGGCCAAAACAGTTGGGCCAGCAATGCTTCTTTGGATAGCACCTTGTGGTGCTTTACCACGTTTAATTTGAGCTTTTCGTAGGGCATCGTTTTTACACAATTTACACTCATACACATGTTCAAAATGCTGCACGCGCTTCAGGGAAGCTGGAATGAATTTCGCCTCTTCACGTATCAACGTAGAACTGAATTCTACCATTTCCCCCTGACAACACTCACAAGCTAAGTTGGCTGGGTGATGATGAATTTCTTCAATTTCAATATCCTCACGAAACGAATCATTTCGTTTTTTATTTGTCTTTTTACGAGTAACCGTATAACTAACCGTATCGGTGCTTTGTTCTTCTGTCTGCTCAGGTTCATTAAAAGACGGATCGTCTTCAAATAAAGAGACTTGTCCATCAGGAGCTTGATACTTGGCTTTCTCCGATTTAGAGCCATATAACGCTTTTGTTAATTGGCGAACTTGCTCTGTTAAGGCTTCTATTTGTCGATTTGACTGAGCTAGTTGTTGCTCAAGTAATCGAATAATACGTTCGTTTTGTTCTTCTTGCTTTTGATTAACAGGCATCAAATCGTTCACCACATTCCGTCCAATTTTATATATGGGTAATTATACCATTATTGATGATGTAGTTAAAAGACACCTTTTGCAGATTTCGCAATGGCCTTCGGCTGTTGTAAAGATAATCCTTCTAATAACCAGCGCAGTTCCTGTTGTGAAAGGCTTCGCACCTCATTTTCATCTTTTGGCCATTGAAGCTTACCATTATCCAATCGTTTGTAAAGCATGGCAAAGCCATCTCCATCAAAATACAAACATTTATAGCGGTCCTTACTCCATCCTGAAAAGAGAAAAATAGAATCGCTATACGGATCTAATTCGAAAGAATCTTGAACCAGCGTTGCGAGACCATCGATGCCTTTGCGCATATCGGTCTTCCCGCAAATAATATAGATGTTTTGTACGCTCGTAAAATCACGCTTCATCGATTTTTCAGCTCCTTCATAATAGTTTGGATGATGCGTTCATCTACGCCATTGAAGAAAGCTATTTCAGCTACAGCGGTTTTAATCACACAACCTGGTGCAGCATTGTATTGAGAAGAATGAAACGAAGAAGCTTCAGTTGGAAGAGGATCAAGTTTGACGGGAACAATGGTCAATTTGTTTGCGGGCATAAGAATGGCACCTCCTTTGATTGATACGTCTATCGTACCGGAGGTGCCTAGCGCTTTATATGCGTTATTTGATTACGGGCTTACTTTATACTTATAAAGAGTGTAATATCTTCTTAAAAAATTCTCTGCTGTTTGTTTTCCACCATGTTGATTGAAAATCTTAACTAATTTTTGTTAAGGATTGACCATAGATATAATTACTTTGTGGACTTTTTGTATACTCATGTAGTGGTAAATTGGAAGGCATTGGTTCATCGACTCAATTGCTATTTCAGAGGAGTATTCAGTTGAAGCACCAGTTAGTTTAAGTGCATATTTTCACAATCTTATCTAAAGTGCGTCTGGGTTTCTTTTGCATTTGCTCCTGTTCAAGAGAATATAAATGTAAATATCTTCACAGAAGGAAAAAGTCACCTTAATTTCACACTATAATACCTCATTGCTTTTGGAATTCCCTTTATTTCAAAAACTCCTTTATAGATTAGACTTCTCACCCTATATTCTATAAAAGCATCACCTAATTGATTGTTCTGTCCATATACTTCCCCTATTAACTTTGCTGATTTCATAAAATCGCATTTTTCAGTTTGCATAGCATGTAAATTTCGGGCAGTATTCACAATAAAATCATCAAAGTAATCTTCATTGACAGTGTTGATTTTGTTATTTTCCCAAATCCTCACCAAACCTTTTGATTCTGAAAATACAATCCATTCTCTTTCAAATCTTGACCTTTCCTCATCAGATAATGGTGCTGATATTTTTTCTTGATATATTTTGTTTAATTGTTCACCATTTACTTCTCCCGTATGGATATCTAAACACCCAAATTCAAGTGTATTAAATAGTTCCTGAAAAGCAAGTGAAGTATTGATCACGAAAACCTCATTTTTTTTTCCTTTTAGCAAGTATAAAAGATAGCGTAATCCAGTTTGTTCATTTGAATTTTCAGCAGTCCATATAACAATGGGGACCTCTCCATTTAACCGATCTATTTCTGCAAGTGTTTTTGAAAATCTATTTTCGTACTCTTCTTCAAAATAGTCATCGGAATAATTGAGATGGTCCTTCAACCATTCATGTCTGTGTTTACGACCAACCTCTTGATGAAGTTTCCAAATTGGACCAACAGCAAAGAAATCAGGAAATCCGATTATTTTATTCTCACGCCCTAATCCTACTCGTAAAGAACCGGCTGGAGATTCTCCGCACACAATATGAACTGTTGAATACTCTCTCTCAACATGATTTCTATTTTGTACAACCTCGAAAAATAAATCGTATATAGAATTTAATTGTTCTAAAATTTCCTCTGGTGAATTCTTTGATTCCTGCATCATTTTTATTCGAAACATCATGCTTAACAATAGGTTCTTTGCGTCGCTAATGCTTAAATCTTTTATTGATTTATTTATCTCTTCTATCACCAAAATTCACCTCGTTATTTATTCCATTTAGTTTCTTTGTAATCTATAAATTTTCCGCTTGGAGATTCGAACTTCCTTCTTAAACTAAACTGCTTCGTTAGTTGAAGAAAAAATTCTGTATTATACTTCAGTTTTGACCTCGAATGATAGTGCCTTATTTATTGCAGAATCCCCAAATTCAGTCGCTAATGCTTCCATATAGATAACATCCCATAGACGCCCTCCAAAAAAGTGTGATTGTCTTCTACGACCACATTCTACAAACCCTGCTTTTTTATAAGCTCGTATTGCATTTTCATTAAACTCAAATACTTTCAAAAAAACATTTGTAGTCCAGAAATGTTAAAAGCATAATCAAGAATCGTAATGTTTCTTTCTCAAAAATTGTAAAAAAATATAATCCCTTGATTTTGCTATTTGTTCGAAAACCGAAACTTCTTCCTCCAAAATAACAGGTCTTGTAGAAGCAAGTGTTTTAGTAGTTTGAAAATCATTATTCCAGCGATTGTAGTAAGAAACTAAATCACTTCTTAGGGGTCCTAGCGATATCAAACTACCAGAAAAGTTAATAATTATTTGATTTTCATTAACATTTATCAAATATGACACCTTTTTTTAAAGTTCTTTTATTAATAGTTCTATTAATAAGAATAAGTACCTCTAAAAACATGAAAAGATTAATCCCTTATTCAACTAACCTGCTCCGTTAGTTTGAATAACATTTAGAAGCTATATATTTTTTTCCATTAAAATCCTTATAAACTACATCTACTATTTCACCTGACAATGAATAATTGAATGTGAGTTGCTCATTAACCATTTCAGTTAAAAAAGTTGTTTTTGATGCATTGTGACAAACTGGCACAAGTTTAAATTTATACAAAGCTCCGTACATCTTAGGAACTGTCAAATATAGTTCATCATTATTTATAGAGATGTCTAAAATTTCACTCTCATCATTTCCAATAAAATACTTGCCCGCAATAAGTTCCTTGTTTATAAAGTTAATTGGTTGAGCAGGGAGAGGTAGTGATACATGTTCATCAAAAATTACCTTAGTCATTTCTTGAGTTAAATGCGTTACAGGAGTAATGCTCATATTGCTCAGAAAAATTATCGTAACTTGTTCATCTACAAATCTGAAAAAATTGCTACAAAAACCACTAATATCTCCAAAATGGTGTATGCATTTTCTGCCTAACATTTCAGATACCATCCAGCCTGAAGCGTATGAACTAAGGTTTGGAGTAAACATTTTCTCCATTAATTCTTTGGTAAGGAGGTGTGATGATTTTAATGCCTGATCCCAAAGGAATAAATCCTCTGTTGTAGAATATAGACCATAGGCTCCTAAAGGAAATGATAAATCTGTGTATGCTGAGTGAATTGGTTTTTCCCAGAATGAATAGCCTGAAGCTAAGTCTGCAACTATCTCAATTCCATCGTCACAGCCTGTATTATTCATACCTAAGGGAAGACATATTTTTGTTTGTATGTACTCTGCAAATGACATACCTGAAACATTTTCTAAAATCGCTGTTAGTAATGAATATCCGGAATTTGAATATTCAAATCTCTTACCGGGTTCGAAGTTCAATTCAAGCTGTTTAAATGAATCGATCAGGTGATGTAAAGTCATCGGAAGTCTCATAGTTTTAGACCAAAATTCAGGTGAACTCGTGTAATTTGGAATCCCTGTAGTATTTGTTAGACAATGATAAATTGTAATTTTTTCGCCTTGTGGATAGTTAGGAATATACTTACCTATACAATCATCAATTGATAATTTCCCTGTTTCATGTAACTGAAAAATACCCATAGATGTAAAGGCCTTAGTAAGTGAACCGATGCGAAATTTAGTAGTAGGTTTATTTGGTACAGCATGCTCCCAATTTGCCATGCCAAAACCTTTGTTTAAAAGTATATTTTCGTTAGAAGCTATTAAAATTGAACCGTTCAAATAACCATTTTCTTCGTACCTTTCTATCCATTTATCTAACCGTTCCTCTGTTATCATATAATTTCCCCCTATAATCCTTTACAAAACTTTATAATACTTTATTCAACTAAACAACCTCGTTAGTAAAAACTTTCCACATTTCTATTATTCTATCAAATTGGTAATAATTCCATTAATATCACTTTATTAGGGGGAATAGAATTGTTACTGTCAAAAGCATGGACTTTGTTTGAAGCTGATAAACGAATAGAGGGTTTTTCTCCGTAAACATTGAAGGCATACCAGTTACAGTCTTTGCTACTAATTGGTTATTTTAAAGATGTAGAGATGGAATTGCTGGATACAAATCAATTGAAGGAATATCTCGCTATATCCGGAAAGCATTTAAAACCGGCCAGTCTTGCACACCGTATTCGCTTTATGAAATCGTTTTTTCGTTGGTCTCATGAAGAAGGCTACTTGAGTAAGAATCCAACTTCTAAAATTAAAGAACCCAAGGTAGGGAAGCGGATACCCAAGTATTTAACCGAACGGGAGATCGAACACCTTCGTGAATCCTGTCATTCCCCAATGGAAAGAGCGATTTTTGAATTTATGTTTTCTACTGGTTGTCGAATTGGAGAAATAGTTACGTTAGTAAAGAACCATATTAATTGGTCCGATCAATCCGCTATTGTTAGAGGAAAAGGTGATAAGGAGAGGGAATTTATTTTAATACACGTTGCGACATATGGCTTAAACGGTATATTGAAAGTAGGAATGACAATAACCCTTCATTTTTGTAACAGCAAGGCAGCCACATAAAATGAGTGTTGCCCAAAAGCGATACATCATCAAGCGGATCTCCAATCGTGCTGAAATTAATAAAGAGATTCATCCGCACCAACTTAGACACAGCTATGCAACTCACTTGTTGAATAATGGCGCTCCTATTGAAGTCATTCAAAGTCTTATGGGACATGAGAAAAGTGAAACAACTAGGATCTACGCTCAATTAAGCGGTAAAATACGAAAAGAGTATTATCAAAAGTACTTTTAAATGTAAAATGAGCAACGTCTTAAATGACGTTGCTCTACTTAACTAAGCCCCCGTTAGTTCAATAAGAACAGAGATGCTTATTAGATAATCGCGCCCGACTGTTGAAGATAAATATTAAACTTTTGCACCAAAAAATTAAATAATAACCTTTTTATAAATTCTCACCTTATCACCGAAGTAAGAATGCCCTTCGTCAAAGAAAATCCATTCGTTTTTTTCATAATATCCAAAGAGTTTAGTAAATAAATATAATTCTTTATAGCCTAATAATTCAGCCCTATCTATAACAAAATTTTGCAGCTTCAAACCGAGTCCAAGATGTCTAAATTCCTCAACAATATAGAGGGAAGCTAACCATGGAGATAAGTCCTGCCTACTTTTCAAATCGTTTTTAATTAAAGATACTGTCCCAACAGGCTCTCCATCTAATAAAGCAACGAAAGTTTGAGATATACTATTCTCATTTAAACTGTATTGAACTAAATCTTTAAAAAAAAAATAGTTATTTTCTGTTCCCCATTCCTGCCATGTCCAATGTGCAACGATTTCAATTAAATCTTTTCTATGATTTAAATCAATAATATCAAGCATTATAATCCTCCTTTTATTTAGGGTTATAATTCACCCTTCTAAAAGCACAGCGTTTATATAATCAACATCCGTCCCTTTTTGGTGTGTTCCCTAACTTTCATTTGGGACCGTTATTTAGGCTTGGTTTGCATATTTATACTAATCCTAACTAAATAAAATTTAGCTTTATAACGTTTCAACCATTTGAAAAATCTCTTTGTAAAGGTCATCTAACTCTTTTTCATCTTTTAAATAGAAATACCAAACATCTTCTATATCTGCATCTATATCGGATAGATAAATTGTCGTGTGAGAGCCATTATTTAAAGATTCCCAACGAGCCGTTTCATAGGTAGCCCCTGCTCTTATGAATGGAAAATGCCTTTTTGGTGAATCAAAAAAAATAATCGGCATTTCAGAATCACTATAAACATCAACAAATCTATCATCAGATGCTTCTTCAAATATTACTGGTGTTATCATAACAGCATCAAAATTTGTTGAAATCTGTGTTGCATCTTCGCTAAATTTATCTAGTGAAATTGTCTCAAAATGAATGTTTTTGTTATTTAATTCTGGAATATCACCAATTACAGCAATTTTCAAAGGTTCTCCATCATATTTAACTTCATTATTTGAACAAGCACTTAGAGTTAGTAAGAAATAAATAGATATAAAACTTAAAATCATATTTAATCTCATCGTGACACCTCCTAAATAACATATCCCCTTACCATTTAGGAGTGATTTTAAATAGTTGCTGCTGTTTGAGTGAATTACTATGATAGTTGAAAATATAAACATTCCCAAAGCGTCGTGGGACTGCACCCCAAAAGTTAGAGTGAAAAATCTAATTTTTGGGGTGCAGTTTATGTTTGGGGACGTTTTCAATTGTCGCTGTATGTTTTAAACATTTAAGCTTTTGAAGTTCTAAATAACTTAAATAAACCGATGCTAAATATCAAAGTACCAATTAGCATAAGCGAATGAATGAACCCATTCAAAATTGGGACATCCTCCCCTGTTAAATTTTTATCTGCATAAATAACTCCAACAGCACGTTACCAACTACAAGGAATTGTACTTTACCGTCCTTACCAACTGTTAATGTTTAAATACCGTTTTTAGCTAATTTTATGAAATTAGCATTTGCTACTAAGAAGTAAACATTGCCAGCCCTATCTTCAAATCTAACCTGTGCAACTGTACCAGCTGATGCTACAGTGATTGCTAAACGATTTACTTGAGCAAATTTAAGTGTTGTAGCTTATAATATAATGTTAATTAAGAGTAAGATTAATTAGTTGCACTTGTGTTTACTGAAGACGGTAAATAAAAAATTGGTGGAGCTATAAAGTTTTGTGTACCATGGTTTTGAATTTGATCCGTGATTTTATCAGGTATAACACCAACATTTTCTTTAATAGCGATATAATAAGTTGTGTTTGCCTTACCGGTTACTTTGTAAGATTTATAAACTGCACACTACCCCGATATTTTTGGAGCGTGGTTTGTGTAGCTTTAGAGTAAAGTTTGATTAAAAACAACCCACAGACACATATTTTAAGTTAAATCAAAAGAACTGGTTTTTAAAAAATTTTGTTCAAAACGTGTTGTTTTTTTGTGAAATACTGTGCAAATTTTTATATAAAAGATTGATCGTTTCCTACTGTTGAAGATTTAATAGCTTTCTCTATATAGTTTGATTCTTGTTTTAAGAGATTTGATAAAAATATCAATTGAGGGAAGGGTTCTAATACCAAATCCTTATTAAAATTATCTTTCAATTTAGCGTATCCATTTTGTTTCAAAAATTCATTTAATGTAATTTTCCTACTACATATTAGTTCAACATCTTTTGGAGACAATAATAAAAGTCCTTTCGATTCAGATGATGGGTGAGGTTCATTTCCTGCCAAAGCTATATACATAACTGAAAATAATTCCTCTTTATTCCCTTTAATTAGAATTGGATTTACTACCTCACTCTCATTCATAAATATCTTATTGGCTTGATTATGGCACTCTAAATAATATGTAAATGGTGAATTTATTGGATTAACCTTAATCCCAGCTTCTTCCAATACCTCTCTAATCACTGTATCCAAAGGACTTTCATCTTCTTCACTATGCCCTCCTAATCGGACTACTCCAAGTTTATCTCCATTTTCAGTTGGGCCAACTTGAAAAACAAAAAAGCCATTAAATATTCCATACGCTCCAGAAGTTCTTACATTTTCAAATGAATACTCCATAATTTATCTTCCTTCTTTACTTTTTCTTACTTAACTTAATAATTCAAGAGAAACCTTTTAAATACCTTTTATATTTCTCAATTCACTCTTTAAAAAAAAGCTCTGTTTAATTTAATTGTTGACTTTTTTCATAAAAAAAGCGTATTCAAAATTAAAGGAATACGCTTTTTTTATGAGTGACTAATAATCAATATTCTGTAACCCATTATTCTTTAATCTCAATTTTCACTGCACTTCCTTGTGCTGGTAAGCTTTCATCTATTGCCTTAGTCCAAACAGAAACAAGTTGACCTACTTGTAAATGTTCAATGTCATTTGTCGAAAACCATATCGTGTATGGTTTTCCATCTGGTAAATTTTTAGTTGTGCTTTCCACTAAAAATCTTCCATTTTCTATTTCAACAATTTCTCCAGTTATTTCGGTCATATCACTAACAATTTGTGTGTTTTCCTTCTGGTCATCATTTGAGTTTTCAACAATTTCATTGTTGTTTGAACAAGCAACTAAAAAAATAGAGCAAATTCCGATTAATAGTATTTTTTTCAAATCATTTCACCTCCAAAATATTAGTCGTATTTTTTCTTTATAAGTTACATTCTAAAAAATTCACCATATCCAAAATGCTATCTTTTGTCTTGATGGAATAGAACGAATTGATCCGATTGTATTAGACTTACACTAATTAAGATTCTTACTTTGTATACGGTTAGGTGAGAATCTTTTAATTAATGATTATTTTTACAGTATACTAAAATGAATAATAGCCATTATCTTTGTTGGGTATTTCAAAGTGTCGATTTGGTAGCATTTCTTAACAGATTTTATTCAATTAAATGGCACTATAGCAGAAAGACACTCACTGTTACATGGGTGTCTTAAATCAATAAATGTTTTGTTTTACCAGACTATATTGTCCTTTTTTCTCCCACTTTTGTACTTTTTCCGGCTACTTTTGTCCATAAATAAAAGCATTTGTTTAAATGCTTTTTAATAATTTATGTGATGATTATTATTCGCTTCAGATCACTGATGCAGAACACTTAGAGAGATTATATATGCGGAGAATTTTGCTTTTGGATTCATTTAAAGGGAGAGTTTTTGATTAGGTGTAGTAAATCTTTTATTTACTGCATCTTTCAAATCAAATAGACGAAGTTGTTCTGTCTATTAATGTTAATTTTTAACATCTACCCATATAGACAGCTTTAACTGGAATTTCATTGAATAGCTTTGTTGGCTCTTTTACTCTTTGCTCTATAGCACTTTATCTCTTTTGCTCTATAGCTCTTTACCTCTTTTGCTCTATAGCTGCTGCCTACTCTTTGCCGTTTATCTCTTTGGATCTTTTGCCCTTTACCTCTTTGCTCTATAGCTCCCAGCTCTTTACCCCTTTACCTAGCCCTCTAACTCTTTACGTTCATGTATAATTTATCGGTTAATTCCGAATAATTCACTTAATACATCCTTTGTGCCTAATACATCCGCTAATGTATAGGAGTCTAATACAGCCAAGTATGCCTGCAATGCTTGATGTAAAGCATTTTTCAGCTGACATTCCGGAGATATTTTACATAAATTACTTTCAGGATTGAAGCATTCGACTATGTGAAAGTCATCCTCCGTTTTGCGAACAACTTCTCCTATATTAATATCTTTTGGGTCCATTGCTAAGCGAATACCGCCACCGCGTCCTCGAATTGTTTCAATGTAACCATGTTGTCCTAAATCGTACGTTACTTTCATTAAATGGTTTTTTGAAATTTGATAAGCATCAGCAATTTCTTGAATTGTTGTTAAATTTTCTGTTCCTCGTACGCCTAAATACATGAGCGTACGTAAAGAATAATCAGTATATACGGTTAAGCGCACGTTTTCACCATCTTTCTATTTATTAGTATAACACTTTCTCTCATTTGGTCGACTACTCTTACTTATTTTTAAACATGTATTTTAAAAACTTCTTTGTGACGAATTTGTTAAAGATGTATTTTGGATATTACTTTGTGTCTGTTTTGTTAAAGATGTATTTTTGATATTGCTTTAAAAAAGACATGGGCGTATATTGAAATCAAAGAAAGGACGTGTATTAACATGTTAGCAAAACAAACAATCGACATTATTAAATCAACAGTACCTGTATTAGAGGTGCACGGTGTTGCCATTACAAAAACATTTTATTCAAATCTCTTTAAAGACAATCCAACATTATTAAATATCTTTAACCACACAAATCAAAAGAAAGACCGTCAGCAAACAGCTTTAGCGAACACAGTATACGCAGCAGCAGTTCATATTGAAAATTTAGAAGCGATCGTACCAGCGGTTGTGCAAATTGCGCACAAACACGTAAGTTTAGGCATTTTACCTGAGCACTATCCAATCGTAGGGAAATATTTATTAGCAGCAATTAAAGAAGTATTAGGTGAAGCCGCAACAGATGAAATTTTAAATGCATGGGGTGAAGCATACGGAGTTATCGCGGACATTTTCATTTCTGTGGAAGAGGATTTATACAAGGCAGCTGAAAATAAAGGTGGCTGGCGCGCATTCAAAAATTTCACGATTGCAAAGAAGGTACAAGAAAGCGATGTCGTAACTTCTTTCTATTTACAGCCTGAAGATGGTTCAAAGCTTCCTGAATTTACAGCCGGTCAATACATTAGCATCCGTGTACAAGTACCTGGTCAACAATTTTTAATGAATCGTCAATATACAATTACAGAAGGAACTGATGAATACTTCCGTATTTCTGTAAAGCGTGAAGATGATGCGAATCCAAATGGGATTGTGTCAAACTTCTTACATGCAGCTGAACTTGGGTCAAAGGTTGATGTTAGTGCCCCAGCTGGTGTATTTACATTAGTACAAAACGATAGCCCAGTATTATTCATCAGTGGTGGTGTTGGTGTTACGCCATTACAAAGCATGCTCCAAACAATGGAAGGTCGTAAAGCTTCATTTATCCAAGCAGCACGTAATGAAAAAGTGGCAGCATTTAAGGAAGCGATTGAAGCGAAAGTTGCTGAGCTAGGTGGTAGCTATAAAGCAGTTTACTCAGAAACAGACGGCTATGTAACGAAAGAGCTAATCGAAAATCTATTAGACGAAGATACAGAAGTTTATGTTTGTGGTCCAACTCCGTTCATGGAATCGGTTATTTCAATCTTAGTTGAAATCGGTGTACCAGCAGAAAAAATTCACTACGAATTTTTCGGGGCAGCAATGGCATTACAAATTAAAACGACGAAATAATAACGTAGAAGGCGCGCATTCCTTTTTTAAGAATGCACGCCTTTTTATTGTATCTCTAACACGAAAGCAAAAGATCTTTCCCCATTTTCCCATGTTGCAAACACTTCATAAACGTAAATCCCCTTTTCCACAGGGGCTGTAAATTGGTTATTCTCAACAGAAATCTCTTGTTCTCTTCCGGTTTCATTCCATAAATGCAACTCGTAATTTGGTTCGTCCTCGAACCTAATAGAAAGGACTTCCATTGCATCGACTCGAATAGGCTCTATTTTTTCAGCCATTTGATTAATAGATGCATGATCGGTTGTAACGATCTCTACTTGCGACCCCTTCTTGCGCTCCCATTGATAGCCACCTTTTTCCATAGGATACGCTTGGTTATTAATAAATATGGACGCTTTCTTTTCAGGTGGGAAAAGTTCTTCTTTCGTACTAGAAGGTGATTGGTCTATTTTCTCATCGGTAAGATTGCTGCACGCACTCACAAGCAATAGAACGAAAAATAATGACAAAACGATTCTACCTGCTCTCACCAACAACACCTCCTATTTACGGTCGTAATAATAAATGCCATCTTGAATCTCAAAGCTTGCTAGACCTTCATCAAGTAAATAATCGAGCTGTCCAATTGTTTCAGATAATGTTAATCCAAGCTGTCTTTGATAAATATGTTCAAATAATTGCGTTGTCACTTCAAAGTTTGTTTTTGGCTGTTCGAGTAAATGTAATACTTTATGAGCTCTTTGCTGCTGCTTTTGAAGGCGCTCCTCAATTAATGATACAGCCTCCGTAATTTCACCACCATGACCTGTATAAACCTTTGTCACTTGTAAGTCACGTAACTTCTTTAATGATGCATTATATTGTAATAAGGATTTAGGACGTTCCATAGATAAATCCACTGGTGGCTCTACTAATGGATTGGAAGATGTACGTGGTAAGAGTAAGTCACCACCAATACATTCCCCTGTACTTTCTTCAACAAAAATAAGATGACTTTGGGCATGACCAGGTGTTTCATAAACTTTTAAGCCATTATGACCTGGTACTTCATCGCCTTCATTTAAAAACCCAGTTAATGGCTTTGTCCCGAATAACTCAATTTCTCCTTTTACTTCAATTACACGATTGACGTATTTTTCTGGTACGCCTTGTTCTGTTAAATGCTTTTTGAAAAAGGCTTTATGATAAGCTAAAAATTCATCGGTTTTTTTCATCCAATGGTCATTATAGGCATGGCCTAATAGTGCTGCATGTGGAAAAGCATCGACCCAGCCTGCATGGTCTGGATGATGATGGGTTAAAACAACCTGTTCTACATCTTGTAACGCATACCCTGCCCCATGAATCCCCCACTTTATCGCTTCATAAGCTTCCTGTGTTTTTGGACCC
This sequence comes from Solibacillus sp. FSL R7-0682, assembly GCF_038005985.1. Taxonomy (NCBI): domain Bacteria; kingdom Bacillati; phylum Bacillota; class Bacilli; order Caryophanales; family Caryophanaceae; genus Solibacillus; species Solibacillus sp. FSL R7-0682. Next base: position 1,908,651 of record NZ_JBBOUI010000001.1, on the reverse strand, counting down.
GCATCAAATAATGTTAATGTATCCCCCTTTACTAAAAACGCATTGACATCACCGACTGCATACGGAGTTGGTATAGTAATCTTGAAAATTTCCATCCTCTTTTCCCCTTTGAAACCTTTATTTTTATGAATGAGTATTCATTTATTTTACCCTTTTTTTAGCAACGTGCAAAGTAATAGATACTTTTGCACAAAAATAATGTTGTATACTTGCTCGATTAAACAAATTTTACGGCTTTTTGAGTTTCACATGTTGACAGTAACTAAATCCACCACTATAATTTTTGATAATTCTAAATTTACAGGCAATGATGAAGCTAAGTAAATGATTTAATGGTTAAAGAGAGTGCCGTACATGCTGCGATCGGCATAGCCCACTGAAATGATTGAACCTACTTCGGAGCCGTTATGTCAACATAACCGTAGCCTTTGCGATAAAAAGGAATGAAGTTGCACACGTATGTGTGAACGAAGGTGGTACCGCGGAAACAAAGCGTTTTCGTCCTTACATTTGTATGGACGAGAGCGCTTTTTATTTTGAAATCGGAGGAATGACATATGCAAAAAATTATTTTTATTGGTGCAGGCTCCATGGCTGAAGCGCTTATCCATGGCTGGGTGGAAAAGAAAATCGTGAATCCTCAAACTGTTTTTGTATCTAATCGATCAAATGGTGAACGTTTAACAATTTTACAGCAACAATATGGAGTTCAGGCATTGCAAAGTTTTGAAGAGTTGCATGATGCTGACTTAGTTATTTTGGCGGTGAAGCCGAAAGATGCCTTTGAAGCAATGCAAAAAATTGCCCCATTTTTATCGAATAATAGTGCTATCCTATCGATTTTAGCGGGTATTGGCATCGAAACAATTGAAGATTATTTAGGAAAGCGGGCAATTGCACGTGTCATGCCGAACACTTCTGCAACAATTGGTATGTCTGCTTCAGGTATTACATTTAATACCCTTGTATCAGACGCTCAACGAGCAAGTTATATACAAATGTTAGAAGCAGTTGGGATTGTTATTGAAGTAGAAGAAGATAAGCTTCATGCGATTACCGCGCTCTCTGGCAGTGGCCCAGCCTACTTGTATTATTTACTAGAGGCGTTTGAACGGGTTGGAACAGAATTCGGCTTATCAAAGGAAATTGTACGAGAGTTAATGGTGCAAACAATTGCCGGATCAGCTGAAATGCTAAAATCTGTTAAAGAAGAGCCTGAAATTTTACGGAAAAAGGTAACGAGTCCAGGCGGTACGACAGAAGCAGGTATTCGTGCCTTAGAATTAATGTCATTTAATGATGCGATTGCCAATTGTATTCGAAGTGCAGAAAACCGTTCTCGAGAATTAGCCCGTGGAGAATAACAAAAAAATGAGAGAAAACAGCTGCTGCTATTTCCTCTCATTTTTCATTTCATTCAACAAAATACAATTCAACTAAAATACAAAATTACACTTCCACCACGGACTGTATTACTTTCTCAAAGCAAAAAAAACCATATACTTCTAGTGTTAGCTTGTCATCGCGAGAACAACATTTCCCCTTTTTTGCCCCTTTAATCCGTAATTTCCTGTCTTGATTTAGTTTACTCCGAAAAGCCTCCCAAGTATTAAAAATAGTGAACACCAAATAACGGTACTCACACCTGCGTAAAAGGCATAAGTTTTAAATTTTATATGTAATACACCACAAAAGTAGCCAGTGATGTGTCTAATCCCTGGAATGAAATAGCTGATGATAATGGAATACTGTCCATATCGGGACATCCATTTTTCAGTTCGGGTGATCCGCTTCTCTGTAAATCCTGCCCACTTGCCAATTTTTAAAATAAACGGTCGACCAGCTTTTCTACCTATACAATAATTCACCATCATGCCGATAAATGTACCGAAAAAACAAACGATAAGAGCTGTTGTATAATCAAGCGTACCGATTTTCGTGAAATACCCTACCCCAAATACTAGCAACTCATCAGATATTAAAATACTAATACCCCCTAACGAAAGCAGAGCAAAAATAATAATAAATCCATATTGACCAACGAGTTGATTAATGACTTCCATTTTTCAGCTCCAATCTCACTTGTTTATTAAATTGAGGAAATGGAATTCGAAGAACCATAGAATACCCAATTATACTCGTCGTCACAGCTAAAGCCAATGATATCAGAGCAAAAGTGATTACAAAAAAATATATTGCGACTAATGGTATAGGCAACAAAGCATTAATCGACATTACGCCAGTTGAAAAATTAATTTTCGTCAATATCGACGGAAATATATGTAACATAAACCTTCTTTCTCCTCTACCTATGTATTGAAATCCATGCGAATGATTAGAAGGCACGTCGTTGAAATGGCCATCTCTTTAAAACTCACTTGATTTCATTATACCATGGTATTTTCACTCCACACATCATATAATATAGAGTTATTCGATTTTACCGAACGTTCGTTCTATAATAGATAGTCTAAAATTACCGAGAGCGAGTGAGTTTTAATGGTGTTAGAGGACAAATTAACTAAATAAAGGCCGAATACTATGTTTTTGCGTTGGTCCAAGTTTAGAGGTATAAGTAGAACCAAGTGTTGTTAGACACCATCAAACGTACAATAGGGAATTTTCCAATAATCAAAATGGATATATAAACATAATATGAATTTTATTGTTCCGTTAAAGGGCAGGTTAATTCAATAATCGGAAGGAAAAAGGGCTATAGAAAGTGAACTATTTGATATACCAAATTAAATAAAGGAGACAAAGCGATGAGTAAATCATTTATTGAACAAGTACATTATATTAGAATTCCTGTTAAAAATTTAGAACTGTCTGCACAATGGTATAAAGATGTATTAGGGCTCGAGTTACTAAATATTACTGAGGAACTTGCAATTTTAAAAATAAATGAAGGTCCTTTCTTACTTATCTTAATCCCTTCTGAAGATGAAACATTTGCACATTTTACAATTAATAATGAACAAGAATTTAGCATTGGCTTTACAAGTCCGGAATTATCTAAATTCCATCAACACTTAATTGATAATCAAGTTAAGGTCGAGGATATAAAAGAAGATAATGGTCACTCCTTTTTCCACTTTTATGACCCAAATGGCAATAAACTCCAAGTTCACTGGTAAGAATATAATAAATAAATTACCTTATTTTATGTAGGGGTACTTTAACAGAATAAGAATGGGAACGTACAGATCGGACGTTCCCTGTAAATTTATTTCACCACTATAAGCTAAAATTTATACCGGTTTTTTCTTATATAGTCTTACAGAAAACTTGTAACAAATTAATTTAATAACTATTGTTGCTATTAGAACAACACTCAAAGCTAAAGTGTTATCCAAAACAACTGCTATTGTTGGTTGTAACGTAATCAACAATAACATGCATGGGAAAGCAAATAAAGCTCCGATAATATCCGCTTTTTGCGCTTGAAAACCTGAAAAATCAGGAATTCCATAGGCACGAAAAATAATGTAAATAAAAAGCCAATTGGGATAATATCTTTTTGCATAACAGCAAATAAATCTGGACGAATTGCTTACATTACATAAGAAACAAGTACCAAACTAGTAGAAATAAATTATTTAACTTCAATTACAAAGACATAACTTGATCTTCCCTTTTTCCATTGTGCATAAACACTATAAATATAAACACCTTTTTCTTCTGGCACTAATAAGATACTGTAATTTAATGGAACATTTTCTACTTCATCATTAAACCAAATAGATGCGCCCAACGTATTTTCTAGTGGTTTTTGAATAAATTTTATTTTTAATTCAGCACCAGGTGATACAATTAAAGGTTTAAATTCTTGATGTTTAATAATATCTGGCGGGGAAATCATATCGACACATTGACTGGTTATAAGTCCATTCCAACAATAAGAACCTTGTGCCACTTCTACAGTATTATTTTCAATCGTTATAGTTGGTTTAGGTGGTTTAAGGGTAACTACATAATAAATCCCACCTACTAACATAATTACTGCTGCTAAAGAAATTATTACCTTTTTCATAAACTGTCCCTCTTATTTCGCCATGTACCTCGTTCCACTATACTGTACGGTTAGTTGAAATAGTGAGTTTTTCAAAAAATCACTTTCTACAAATTAACCTCTGTATTCTTATTTACCAATTTTTCTGCAAGTTTAATATTTTCCTTTAAATAACTCGGTAAATTAAAATCTTTTAAAATTTGCTCGGTAGTCATCCAAATTACATCATCCACTTCATCAGGACTTTTAGCAAAAGGTTCCCCTGCTACGTGATCACAAAGGAAAACAATATCAACTACATGTATGCCTGAATCAGTAACGAATGATGAGCTATTAACATATTGAAGATTAGACACCTCTATACCGACTTCTTCATTTATTTCTCTTTTTAGTGTCTTTTCTAAAATATCTGTAGTAACCCCCTCTTTATCTACCTTTCCGCCAACAAGAGACAGCCCTCCTCCAGCGTGTTCTTCTTTTTCACTACGTCTTATTAACAACCATTTATCATTTTTATAAATTGCGCCCTCTACATTGACGATAAACACAAGACTCCTCCTCATTACTAATTCGTTTCAGTATGCCTCTTCAAACTCTTCATAGTAATATTAACATAAATATCCAATAAAAAATCATCTCTCAACTTAGTAATCTTTAGAAGGGAGATGATTATAATAGTCTTTATAAAAATGCTGCCTATCCTTTTTATAATTGACCAGCACGTATTCTCTTTACGATACTATACGTTGTATAAATTGAAATAGGACCAAGTAGTGCAGCAATGATTAACCACATTGTTAAACTATCCGTTGCCTTTAGTACATCTAAATTTGTGCGTATGTATACGACAACGCCGAATAATAAAATATAGCTCATAACGTTTGGGAAAATAACTAATAAGCGTAATAGCTTTGGTGAAATTGTTGGTTGTTGCATAAAAAAACATCCCCCTTTACTCTATTATAGCGTTTATTCAGTCGAAAACACTATAAATTTCTATAAGAGGGATGACCATAATCTTTATAATTTAATTAATTTTAATTGCTGCTGTTGCCAATCAAATTGCGTTTGATCATTGGCGATGTACGTATTCTCAAAAATTTGCTGTGCTTCTTTTAATAAGTTATCTATATCATTTTTTAAAAATCGCGCACTTATATGATTCAATATTAACGCACCTGCACCTGCACTTTTCGCAATTTGAGCGGCTTCTGTATTTGTTGCATGACCATACTGTGCGGCTAAATGGATTGTTGCATGATCAAAGGTTGCTTCATGGACAACTACATCGGCATTTTGTGCTAAAATTTTGGCGTTTTCACAATATTTTGTATCACCTAAAACGGTCACAGTAAAGCCTTTTTGTGGTGGTGATGTCACCTCATCACTGTTAACAATTGTACCGTCTTCAAGCTGAACATCGTGCCCAGCCTTTAATTTGCCTAATAATGGACCTTTTGGAACACCTAGCGCAAAGGCTTTGTCAACAAGAAGCTCGCCTAAAAGTGGCTTTTGCTCCACTCGATAGCCAAAGCATTCAATGACGTGTGCAAGAGGCAATGCTCGAACAATAAATTGTTCATCCTCAAATACTATTCCTTCTTTTACATCAACAAAGGAAATTGGATAAGTGAGATGGGTTTTTGATAACTTCAATGTTTGTTCAACCCATTGCTGCAAACCTGCTGGTCCGTAGATTGTCAGCGCATCCTCTCCCCCTAAAAAAGAACGAGAGCTTAAAAAACCCGGTAAACCAAAAATATGATCTCCATGTAAATGCGTAATAAAAATTTTATCTATTTTACGTGGTTTGATCGCTGTATGCAAAATTTGATGTTGGGTTGCTTCTCCACAATCAAACAGCCAAATCGTGCCGCGCTCCTCTAATAATTTGACTGCGAGCGCACTCGTATTACGCTCTTTCGAAGGCATCCCTGCGCCAGTTCCTAAAAAATGTAGTTGCATAATAATTCCTCCAAACACGCTTTTCGAAATTAGCTACATGCCTGAAGCTAGCTTGTTTTTGCTTTATTATACGAGTTTCTCCAAAAATTTTGAAGTGTAGACACAAAAACTCATTGCTCAATTTTTTACTAGTCCATTTATTGGACGGATGTTAACTCGTCTTCTGTTACCCATTTATGATTTTTCACTTCTTCTCCAGCTGTAGAAGTATAATCTACCATATATATGATTGTTTGTTCGGCGCTATCAACTGTCGCCTCTGCTCCGTCCATACCTTCCATATGATCTGCATTTAGTTTAACTGTATCACCTACTGCTGCTGGTAAATCTTCTACCCCTTCAAGCTCTTCATGAATAACCCATTTATGATTTTCTACCTTTTCTCCACCTGTTGTCGGTGTATAGGTTACTGCATATACTGTCGTCTCATAGGCACCTACAATTGTCGCTTCTGCTCCATTCATTCCACCCATATGATCAGTCGTCATAAGTGCTTTATCTCCTACAGCATAAGTTGGATTGTTTGCCACAAGTAAATCGTCTGGTACACTGCCATCACTGGAGTGACTCATACTACTATGATCTGTAGATTCTTCATGTGTGCCACTATCCTTTACCTTTACTTCTTCTTCCTCTGTACATGCGCCTAAAATTGTCGCAGAAAGTGCTAATCCCATCCATAATTGTTTTTTCATCATCTATACCTCCTATAGTTTCATTTAGCATACCGTTTAAGTTTGCAAAAATTGTGGAATCTTAGTTTTTTTATTCTTCTCCCCACTTATATCCAATACCCCAAACAGTTAAAAGAAATGCATCTATTGGGAAATGTGCTTTTTTTAATTTGTCACGTAAGTTACGAATATGTGAGTCTACAGTCCTCTCATCTATTTCCGTTTCGTATTCCCAAGCAATTTGTAGAAGCTCTTGCCGAGTAAATACCTTCCTCGGCTTTAATATCAATGCTTTTACAATGGTATACTCTTTTGATGTAAGCGATACATTCGCCTCTTTATAATGAACTGTATATGTATCAAGCTCTAATATAAAATCACCACGAATTATCTTATTTTCTTCTGTTGTACGACGCAATAAAGCTCTAACACGAGCGACTAGCTCTCCTTCATCAAATGGTTTTGTTAAGTAATCATCTGCACCGATACGTAAACCTTTTATAATATCCGCTTTTGCTGTTCGGGCTGTCAGCATTATTATTGGTACACTCGAAAATTTACGAATTTCACTACACAATTCCCATCCATCCATTTTAGGCATCATTACATCAAGTAATAGGATGTGAATAGAATGCTCTTTTAATAATTGAATTGCTTGAAATGGGTCTGTAGTTTTCATGCAGTTAAATCCTTGTGGTACTAAAAATAGTTCAATTAAATCTAGCATGCGCTGTTCATCATCTACAATTAACACCGTTTTCATATGCTACCTCCATTACAATAAAACTGTAAATGTACTTCCTTTTCCTAATGTGCTTGTCACCTCGATTTTCCCACCATGTGCTTCTACTAATTGTTTTACGATGGCTAACCCGAGACCCATTCCACCGTGACTACGAGCCCTCGATTTTTCAACACGATATAATTTATCAAAAATAAAATTTATATGTTGGCGATCAATGCCAATTCCTGTATCCTCGACAATAAATGCGACATGGTGCTTCTGCTGCAAAACTGTAAGTGTAACTTTTGCTCCTTGATTGCTATAGTGTCGTGCATTTTCTAATAAATTTAGTAAAATTTGCTCTAACCGCAGAGGATCTGCATTTATACGAATATTAGCATCACAAGTATAAGAAAAGGCAATGTTTTTTTCTGCAAACGCAAGTGCTACAACATGCATCCTTTGTTCCAAAAATTGAGCGACTTCAACTTCCTGCTTTATAATTGGAAATTGATAATCATCAAGCTTTGCAGCGTCAAGCAAATGCTGAACTAAGCTTTTCATTTTTACGGATTCCTCTGCAATAATTGCTAAATAGTTCATTCTCTCTTCGTTCGATAAGGTTGGACGTTGCAAAACAGTTGCATAGCCATTCAAATATGTAAGTGGCGTACTTAATTCATGGGCAATTGCAGCTAAAAACTCATTACGGCCCTCTTTTACATAGCGTAAATCCTGTGCTAATTTTTCGATTGCGATTGCCAACTCCCCTAATTCATCATTACTTTTTTTAGGGAATTGTACGTATAAATGCCCTCTGCTTAATGATTCTGTAGCTTTTTTCATTTGAATAAGTGGTTTTGTTAAAAATCTTGATAATAACACATAGGCAATTAACAGGACAAAGCCACTAATAATCCCTGATAGTATAAAATGATAATTCATTTCTGAACTCATTTGACGTAGTTCAACCGTTTTTTGAAACATCAGGACATAGCCCGCTTCTTCTTTTGAATGAAAGGCATGGACGGATACTATATACGGTGAATTTTGCCAATTCGATTGAATGAATTTATCTCGGTTTACTTCAAATGGTTGTTGGACAACTTGTTCAATTTCCTTATTTGTTGAAGAAGCTACAATGAGTTCACGTTGCTCGTTTAAAATAACAACTGCACGCTGACTACCTTGTTCCATTAATGTTATATGTTCCAATGTTGTATCAGAATAATGCCCTTCTAATACGTCACGGTGTTTTTGGCCTGTTTCCATTAAACGATCTAATTCGTTCCTTACTTGATCATTTAACATGTTTTGATGTAAATAAAACATGAGCACCAGTTCCATAATTAGTACAACAACAAAAAAGTATGTTGCTAGTTTTACCGAAATTTTATGCATTCTAAAGTTCCTTTCTAAATGCTATAGAAGCATTATACAAATTAAATATGAAAAAACGATGCATTTTTTATGCCAAATCAATTACATTTAGTGGTTTTTGGCATATTAAAAAGCCTCCACGACGCTATAAATCGTGAAGGCTTCCTATTAAAATGTATTTTCATACCATGCTTTTGCTTTTTGCACTTCGTTCATAGTTAGCTGGTGACCATAGTTTTCCCATTCAAGTGTAACATCAACGCCAGATTCAACTAAATAATGCTGTAAATCAGTCGCTTCATGCTGAGGGCAAATCGGGTCATTGACACCAGCTGCGATGAACACTTTTACATCTTTTTGATTTGGCAAACTTGCTTCACGGTTTGGTACCATCGGATGGTGTAAAATTGCACCTCTTAAACTATTTTCATATTCGAATAATAAGTTCGCCGCAATATTCGCACCGTTCGAATAACCGATTGCTATGATATTATTTCGATCAAAGTCGTATTGAGCTGCCTTTTCATCTAAAAATTCCTGTAATTCCTTTGTACGGAATTTCAAATCTTCCATATCAAAAACACCTTCTGCTAAACGTCGGAAGAAACGAGGCATCCCATTTTCTAATATGTTACCGCGCACGCTTAAAACGCTCGCTTGTGGGTCAATGATTTCTGCTAATGCTAGTAAACTATTTTCGTCACCACCAGTCCCATGTAATAAAAGTAGTACAGGCTTTTCTTTTTTTCCTTCTTTATATAGGTAATTCATCAAAATTACTCCTTTCTTACTTATAAAAAAGTCATTCGGCAACATCCATCACCGAATGACTCCCTCCAATTATCGAATTGTTTTTAAAGCTTTCGACCAAGGGATTACTTGATCAAGCATTTGGTTTACTGAATCTGCTTGCACGTCCTTCGGTTTAAATACAGTGCCATTTTCAAAATCAGTGAATAATGACAATGCAGGATGCACACGTACGTCTGCTACTAATAATTCACCTAAAATACCACGTAAATGTTCTGCAGCACGTGCACCACCTACTGAACCATATGATACGATACCAGCTGCTTTGTTATTCCATTCTACACGTAAGTAATCTAAAGCATTTTTAAGTGCGCCTGTAATCGAATGATTATACTCTTGCGCAATGAAAACAAAACCATCTTGCTCTCCTACTACTTTTGACCATTCTGCAGCACCTGGTGCATCCGCTGTTCCTAAAAATGGTAAATCATAATCCTTAATGTCGATTATTGTATAATTTGCATCTCCACGTTTATCGGCTAATTGTTTCACCCATTGTGCTACTTGAGGTGAAACACGTCCTTCACGAGTTGATCCAATAATAATACCAATGTTTAAGTTTGTCATCTTTTCTTCCTCCTAAAAAAATACTTTTATATTTGAATTTTTGTGAAACCACGGTTACATTACTCGTATTCTTTTTCAATTGTTTTCGTTGAGCGTACAGTATCAAATGAACGTACAACGCTTTCGATGTATTCGCGTTTGTTTTCTAAAAATGGAGGCAACGATAATTTTTCACCAACTGTTTCATATGGCTCGTCGCCCATAAATCCAGGACCATCTGTTGCCCATTCAAATAAAATACCCGGTGCTACACGAGCGTACAACGATTCAAAGAAGAAACGATCTACATAACCCGATGTTCCAAAGCCAAAGCTTTGCAGACGCTCAATCCATTCATGTAAAACAGCTGTGTCCTCTACTCGGAATGCTGCGTGGTGAACTGTACCAAAGCCTTGGCGACCAGGTGCAAGTTCTGCATTATCTTCTACAATAACAGAAGCCCCATTACCACCTTCCCCTACCTCATATAAATGCAGTGAACCTTCTTGAGCGATTTCTCGCATTACCATTACTTTTTCCAATACTTCTTTGAAATAATCAAAGCGCGAAATCCGAATGTGTACAGGGCCTAAACCTGTAATTGCAAATTCTAATGGAATTGGACCGTTTTGCCACGGTGTTCCTGAAGCAATTCCCACATTCTTTTCATCAGAAATTAACATATATTGTTGATCGTCAAAATCGACGAAGGACAATGTTTGTTTCCCAAATTGTGTTTGGATGCCTGTATGCGCCACTTTTAGACGATCAAAGCGTTTTACCCAATAGTCAAGTGCTGCATCAGTTGGTACGCGGAAAGCCGTTTTATAAATTTCATCTGTCCCATGTACCCCTTGTGGAATACCAGGGAAATCAAAGAACGTCATATCTGTACCAGCAGAGCCTTTATCATCTGCGAAAAATAAGTGATATGTTTGAATATCATCTTGGTTGACCGTTTTTTTCACAAGTCGCATCCCTAATACATAAGTAAAAAACTCGTAATTTTTTTCTGCACTGCTTGTTATTGCCGTTACGTGGTGAATACCTTTAATATGATTCATAGTAAAACCTCCATTTTCTCGAATTCGAGATATATACTTAAAAAAATTTATTGTTTAGTAGCTTTATGCCCGACACGTTTTAGTAAATCAATCATTGTAACTAACTCCCGTTCACTTAAAGTGTCAAATAGCTGTGCTAATTTTTGCTCATGTTTTGGAAAAATCTCATCCATAAACAATGTTCCCTGTTTTGTAAGAGAAGCATATGTGACACGGCGATCATTCGGACAAGCCACTCGCTCAACATAGCCCTTTTTTTCAAGCTTATCAATAACGTACGTAATGCTACTACTAGCAATCAATACTTTTTTACCAATCATTTGAATTGGTTGATTCCCTTTATGATAAAGTAACTCAAGCACGGCAAATTCAGTTAAGTTTAAATCACTTTCTTGCACGTCCTTCTTAGCAACTTCCTGGACAGCGATCGTCGCACGGTTCAACACGGTAAAAGCTTTTAATTGCTTGTCGTATTGACTCATAAAGCATCCTCCTTTCAAATGTTTCAATTTCATTTATCTTTAATTCGAGATAAATATATCATGGATAATTTAGCAAGTCAACCACTTTGAATAAAAAAACTTCGAATTCGAGATATTTTTTCTTATTTAAAATTTATCCTCATTAAATGTACCCTATTTTATTGACATTTAACCCCACTTTTACAGTGGTACTCTTTTAATTAGGCTGTTTCTGTATAAATTGCTTTAGCATCTAAAGTTGATAAAACCACCTCACAAACTTATATTTCACGTTAAATTTGAAAAATCCCTTTTGAAGAAAGAATAATCAAAAGGGATTTCCCGTTAGCTTAAGTATATTAATTCACAATTGAGGATGCCCCCTTCCCTTTAACGTAGCGCTCCATCCGGATCAACGAAACCTGCAAAAGACCACGTTTTGCCTTGATCCTTTGAGGTAAACTTTGCCAATACTTTTCCGCCCAAATAGTCTCCCATAGGACCTTGATTCACAAATAAAGTTCCTTCAGTTCCATTAAAAGTAGGTATTTCTGCTATCGTGAAATAGCCCAAATATTCTTCTGGTATTGTAACCTCAACATGCTCCCAGTTAACCCCACCATCAACAGTTCGGTATAATCTTGGAATAGGAGGTTGTGATTCATATCGATATTCACCAAAGGAGATAAACCCTAATTGATCGTTAATAAATCCACCATCTGTAACCAAGGAATAGACATCGCCCACAGACCCTGCATTGTACCATGACTGTCCTCCATCATTAGTTTTAAATACAAAGTTAGCCTCACTATTCATCGTTTTATCACCTGTTACAATGAGATAACCATCTTCGTTAGAGGTAAACCCTAGTATCTTCATTCGTAATACTGGGACAGAATCTGAAACGAGTACTTCTTTCCAAGACTTTCCTTTATCCGTACTTATAAGAACGCTAAGCTTTGTATTATACGACATATTGACCATTGTATTATGCTCGAGTACAAAAGCAGTTGTCTTTGGTGTTATTACAAAGCTACCTTCAATTAACTTTTGTTGGGAACCGTTATATCCAATGCCAAAAATATCTGTAAGTGATGCTGGAATGGCAACCCAGTTTTCTCCGTCATCATATGTTACTCTTAGGGTTTCACCTTTAATCTCATACTTTATACCTTCGAATGACTTCTCTATTCCGACTGTATTTTGATACTCTTCTAACAATTCAACAGGTGGCAATCCGATTAGTGTATCTGTGGTACTTTCAATATTTGTAAGTGCATATGTTAAACTTTCAGCTTTGTTGATTGTGAGTTTCCAAACGATATTGGGAACGACTCTATCCTCCTGTACCTCTCCCCAACCATTATCTATTTTTGGTGTTCCTTCAGGTAGATGAACTTCAAAAACTACAGCAGCAACAAAAGAGTTTTCATCTCCTGACAATATTGTAAATCTTTCAAATCTAGCATCTTCAATCAAACCATCACTTTCTAATGTACCCATAAAATCTAGCCAGAGTCGATAAGCAATTGTTTCAAGTTTCAATCCAGATTCCTCTAATCGATGTGTGTAGGGGAGTTTACTGTCTATATCGATTTTTTTTACTACCTCAATTTGATTAGTAATTGGTTTTTCCCTCTCCTGACTAGCTAGTTGAGCCATAACAATTAAAACAATTCCTAAAAAAATAAATATCGTCAATCCAGCGTTTACTTTTTTCATGTGAATAACCCTTTTCTATTATTAGTTACCTCCTCAAGAGGTTATGCTTACTATTAATATTGTAATTTCTACAATTGCTTAATGTTTCACTTTATTCAACTAACTGGCCTTTAGAACTCCTGTGAGCCTGAAAGTTGTATACCCAACATTAGATTGATTTGAATTATTTCTCCTCTATATTTCACCTCAACATTCGTAAATAATATACTTCGTTTATCAAATCTCACTAAAAATTTTAACATAAATACCCATAATTCCCTTACGGAGTGTTATTCAATGTAGTGTTGTGCTTTTATTTAAAATCTTATAATTAAACATTAAGAAAAATCCCTGCTTTCAATTTTAAAATAGGGATTTTTGCGTTTTAATAGACTTAGGGATTGATTAAAATAACGGACCTTATTAAGGAAAAGCGCACGATTGTTGAAGATCGTTTTTTCAATTAAATATACAGGTTTTTATTCAGATCTCACTATTTGCATAAAAATCTGTATAGACAATATCCAAAGTAAAATCCAAGAAATGCTGGTTTAACAGCATTTCTTGAATTTCTGTTCCTTTCCAAACTTTTATTTGGGAACGTTATTTGTATATTGGATTGATAAAGTATTCAGAAGTGTAAAATCAACTTCATCAACAGATTCAATTTTTTCTTTTAAATCCCATAAACATATTTTGGAGGTTTCAGGATTACTTAAAAATGGCTGTAATGTATTTATAAATCCCAAATAAATAGGATTATATTTTACTTTACCAGTCGAAATATTTCGTGTCTTTACTAAACCTTTAAAATCAATATCTTTTACGATTTGTCCTGTTTCTTCATAGAGCTCCCTTAAGGCACATTCTTTTGGAGTTTCATTTATTTCCCTCTGACCAGCAGGTACTTCCCATTGTTCTCGCAAAGTGTTGTAACACATAAGATATTTTCCTGAAGACTTTAATACTGCAAAAGAACCCCCAAGAGGTTGATACAAAGTAATATCTTCTTCTTTTGTTTCAATAAATTCGATAAATTTATAACCGTTATTTTTAAGTACCTGCAAATGAAATCACCACGCCTTTTAATTTAAAGAAATAATATAAGTCATATTCAACATAACACATCTAAACCATTTAAGAACCTTCCCAAAGCGTCCTTTGGTAACATTCATTGAGATTCTATTTATATTTTACCTTCATTCAGATAGAGTGAATTGAGCAGCCCTCTTTAAAATGATATCTCGCAGCGTCTCAGAGCGTTATTTTCTATTAAAAACAGCGACAAACACTGATTTAACAGTACTTGTCGCTGTTTGGAATGTTATCAAGCTTTCATTTGGGAACGTTTTTTGAATAATGGGTGTATTCTATAGAAACGCTTGAATAGTTGTCAGTAAAGTTAATTTGAATAGGTTTCTCCTTTATCCAAATCTAAAGTGTGATTGTTAATTTTTATAGTATGATTATTTAACCACTCCACATCAACCTCGTGCATTGAATCTTCGTAATAAATCCTTTTTTTAAACCAAAGAGGTCCATTTACAATTCCTTCTACACTAATCGAGGTAGCTGCTCCACCATTCAATGTGTAAAAGTCTATAGTTATTCTATTATCAGGGGATTGAGTTGTTTCAATATGCTCTCTCGCAACTGTATTTACTGCCACTCCTAATAAAAAAGCTATCGACAGGGGAACTATAATCAATAAGGTTAACCAGCTTCTCCACCTTGCTCGCTTACTACTTTTATCTTTAAAGCCCATAATACCTATAATAAAAACAATAACAGAAAGTAACCAAAGTGTTAGAGCATCTGGTGCCAATTGCCAAGTTCGGTAATAGGACGCATAAAGTGCTTGAAATGAAAGCCCTAATAATATTAAACATACAATGAATGACCATAAATTATATTTTCTATCCAATTCGAATTGCCTCCCTTTTTCAAGTTAGACATAAATTGTAATTAAATGGTTTCAAAAGTTTCATTTGGGAACGTTATTTAGGCTTATATTGCATAATGTATAAATTTCCATTAACTATAAATGAAAATTAAAAGAGAAATAAAAATTATCGGAAAGACGATAATAGTGATTAAAGCTTTCTTTTTTGTATTACTAATTGCACTTTCAGATACTTCAGGTTCTTCTTTGTATATTCCTCTTCGCCCCCATAGTAAGCTCTCTTTGGGTTTGAAATAAGTCCAAATTACCAATCCATACATGAAAACCCATAGCAATATAATAAATACCATACTCAATCACCATCCTAAAATTTCGATAACTAATATACGATTGAATTTTTTATTTGTTTCAAAATTTATCCAATACCTACTAATCTGCTCCGTTAGTTGCAGTATAACCTTCCCAAAGCGTCCTTTGGCGACATTTCATTGAGATTGTATTTATATGTTACCTCCATTCAGAACAAGTGAATTGAACAGTCCTCTTTAAAATGATTTCTCGCAGCGTCTCAGATCGTTATTTCTAATAAAAACAGCGACAAACACTGTTAAATCAGTGTTTGTCGCTGTTTGAAATGTTACCAAGCTTTCGTTTGGTAACATTTCATTGAGAGCCTATTTATATGTTTCAGCCATTCAGAACAAGTGGATCAAACAGTCTTCTTTAAAATTATTTTTCGCAGCGTCTCAGAACGTTATTTTCTAATAAAAACAGCGACAAATACTGACTTAACAGTGCTTATCGCTGTTTGAAAAATTACCAAGCATTTAGGAACGTTATTATGTATAGGGATGTATGAAAAGGTCTATTTAATTACTTTTAGGGATATCAAGAGGCTCTGCATCAGGTAGAATTTGATATTGCCAAACTTTATTATCTTCCCCTAAGTAAAAATAAGTGTACATGGAAGCTTTCTCATCAGTGAAGGTAATATAAAGTTGTGCGTCAACATCTCCAGATTTAAATTCGTCAAATACTACTTCTCCAAAAGTCTTTTCATAGTCAAAATCTTCTTTCGATGTATCATTATATAACCATGTTTCAGTGTTACCCACTACTTCTGAAAGTTCTTCTTCGCCAAAGCGTTCACGAACATCATCATATGATAAGCCAATTTCTGCATATTCTTCTACAAATGATTTTGTTAATCCTTCGTTATCCTTTGCAGAATTACTTTCGTCTGAACAACCTACTAAAGCAGTTATTGTTAGTAGTAACCCTAAGATTTTTTTCATAGCATTCACCTCAAAAAGAATTTCAATAACGACATTTACAGTTATTGTTAATTTTTAGTATAACGTATTGTTCTAGCAGTGAATTTTTAAATTTAAAAGGCTCCCAAAGCGTCGTTTAGTCATATTTCTTAAATTAGCGTTGTTAATCCCCATAATTTTGAGGATACTCCTTGTTGCACTAAATCTGCTGTTTTAGCTTAATTACATTATTTCACAAACCTATACCGACATCAGCATAAAATCCCATTTAATTCAGAAGTGTTATTCAATAAAATCTTTCCTTATTTCGGAAAAGCGCCCATTTGTTGAAGAACAATTGTATAAAAGGTGATATAGATATTAAGAACTCAGTTGTCTTACATAGAACCTTTTAGTTCACCGGATGACTTAAATTTACCCTCAATAAACTTTAACGTTATATCGGCATCTGAAGTTGGGTTTTTATAGCTGTAAATTTCTAAAACCTCTGATTCAGCAATAAGTGCTCCTTTTCCACCAAAAATCTCGAATACCCTTACTTTTGACATACCTTTTTCAAGCTTATTTAATTGTTCTAGGTTAATTTCAATTTCAGTTGTTTCTAATCCGACTTGTGCTTTATAGCTTAGTTTATCACCTTCAAATGTCATTTCAGCGCCCTGCGAGTCTCCATCTATTTCAAATTTATATATAGCGATATTATGCGGATCACCATCCGTGCCACTTTTAGAAACCACCGTTCCCTTTGACCCGATAATAGTAAATACTTCTTCTGGAGTCATGCCAAATTTAATTTGTTTATACTCTTCTTCAGTTACTTTACCATCTTCATTAACACCTAATGATAATGTTACTTTGTTTGATGCATCCTCTATTGGTATTTCAGCAATTGGTTTTTCATCTTTTTGTACTTCTTCATTGGTAGTTTTTCCACTACATCCTACTAATCCAAGACTTAATACCAAAGCTGTGCTAAATACTAATTTTTTCGTCACAACTCAACCCCCTTATATTTCCATTTTAAGTGATTGAGAATTAAATGTATATCATTCCTCCCCAAACTGACTATTTATACGTCCTTTGGCTTTATTCAATGTAGTGTAGTGCTTTTACTTAAAATCTTATAATTAAACATAAAGAAAAATCCCTGCTTTCAATCTTAAAATAGAGATTTTTGGCGTTTTAATAGACTTAGGGATTGATTAAAATAGCGGACCTTATTAAAGAAAAGCGCCAGATTGTGGAATAAGGTCGGTTCTAATTAAAGGTGAATAAAGCGTTTTTTTTGAATAGTATAATAGATTACAGGAAATATAAGGTGAGAGAATTATGAAAATTTTTCCGGAAAAATGCCAAAAAACTATATAGAGACTGTACTACTAAAATTAATAATATAAAAGAGGGGGGATATAATTGCGTTCTATTAAAATAATGTTATTAGGTATTGCATTGATGCTTATAGCAATATACATACCGCACGAAGCCGCTTTTAGAACACGTGGTTATGAGATTTACCTTTTAGGTTCAGGATTTATTCTTGTAATAATCGGACTTTTTGTAAAAGATAAGAGTTAAATTTCATAGTAATAAAAGCGAGTAAATAATGCTCGCTTTTATTTTTTGTATAATTAACAACAATAAAGTTAAACAGAGCCATCTTTATAAATCTGCATCTTTTCTAACACTCTCCAGAAAAATATGTTACTTCGCAATATGGCCCTTTAACTGAAAAGGGCCCTTCCTTATTATAGTGATAGGTAAGCCTTTGAAGTTATCTCCAGCTTTTCCCCCACTTCACACCGTACGTGCGAGTTTCCCAGCATACGGCGTTCCAATTAATTCAATTCATTCGATTTTTATGTAAGGACAAGATGTAATGTAGAATTAGATAGCGTCGTTTAGACATTGCCCACGCAATTCATTTACTTTCATTAGTTGCTTTTTATCTAGTTGAAGTACTTTCATAAGTACTTGAATTTTCTCGAGGTCTTTAAGGTGGATTAGTCTATGAACTGATTTATGTACAATAATTAAGTTACTGTAAGAATCATCTTGCGATAAATAATATGGGGTTTTGTGATGACAGTGCCAATCATTAAAGCTAAGTTCAACCCCAGTTACAGCACATTTACCATATTGCGCAATAAATCGACTTATTCGATTATCGTTATACTCAATGGAGCGTTGAGGAATAAACTGTTGCATCACTGCAGTAAGAATGCTTTTATCAATAGCTCTTAAATCATGATGAATCTTATTTCTACCTTCGGTAGTATAATTACAGATACTTTGTGAGAAGTTTATATTGATTTGGCAACGTTGAGCATGAATAGGAACGAGTACCATCTCTTTAATTTTATAAAGGTTACACTCGTATCCTTTATACCTTTTCTGTAAAGATTTCGTGAGGTCTTGAAACTTAGCTTCTTTTCTAATGCCTTTTAAACGATTGTGTAGCGTTCTATGAATACGGTAGTTCAGCTCATTTAAATCATCTGTTATGTGTGACGCTGCAGCGTAATAATTTTGAATACCCATGACGACCGTATTAAATCGCCAAGCATTTTCAACACACTGATGTTTTTGTATTGTCTTTACGGCTTTTTTCAATTTTAATTGTGCATTGTTTAGAGCCTTTTTGGTCATATGGGAATGTGCAACATACAAGGTACGCTTAGTTGTTTTCTTAGGGTGAGCTTTTATACGAAAGCCAAGAAATTCGGAAGAATTTTTCTTCAGATTCACAACTTTCGATTTCTCCTCGCTAATTTCTAGTTTCAAACGTGTAGAGAGAAAATCTTTGACCGCATAAAACATTCGTATTGCTTGTGAACGTGTGCGACAGATGATTTTAAAGTCATCAGCATACCTCACAATATAACAATGTTTTAAGTTTGATTTCTTTAATGCCTGATTCATATTCACTTTGTTTTTATAAGCATTCTTGGTTTCAAAGTTTTCCCACTGATTACTAACCCACCAATCAAGCTCATTTAATACAATGTTCGAAAGAAGTGGTGAAAGGATTCCCCCTTGAGGGGTTCCTTTTGTCGGAAAACCTTCGCCCATGATTTCTGCTTTTAAGAGACGTGATATTATAGAAAGAACTGCTTTATCACGAATACCGATTGTCCACATTTGTTTTAACAATTTCGCATGATGAACATTATCGAAAAATCCTTTTATATCAACATCTACACAATGATATAAACACGCTCGATTGATCAATGTTTCAAAGCGTGCCTTTGCGTGATGCGTGCTACGATTTGGTCTGAAACCATAGCTATGTTTATAGAATCTTGCTTCACAGATGGGTTCTAAGACTTGTAAAATACACTGTTGAAATAACCTATCCCAAATTGTTGGAATACCTAACGGTCTTGTTTTCCCATTTGCCTTTGGAATAAAAACACGCCTTACTGGTTGTGGGCGATAATGTGCAAACATATTTTGTATCGTTGATACAACTGTAGATATCTTGAGTTGCTTAATATCTTCAATAGTTTGACCATCATATCCAGCTGTTTTACTACCTGTATTTTTCTTGATATTACGATACGCTAATTGAATGTTTTCACGCGATTGCATTATATCTAATAAATCATAAAAATTTTGACCATCAACACTGCGAGCATATAACATATCAAATTGTTTTTGCATATCATAGTACTCGTTATGTCTCAGTTTCTTTCGTTTTAACAAGTCGGTGGCTCCTTTTGGAGCTGAACCTCTATTAGTCTCACAAGAACCTTATTAATCGTTGAAGAACTGCCTTGCATGGTGAATAAATCTTGTATTAATCTAGTGGCTATCCCTCCACGTTCATTACACGCTTCATAGGTACTGTGCCACCACTTTCACTGATATAAAGAAAAGTTATATACTCGCTAATCTCACGATTATTTTCCTTTCCAACGCTTCATCAAGAGTAAGCTCTCCACGTTATCAGCTTACCACGTTGAATATTATCTATTATAGAACAAACTTAGGTGCCCCCTATAAGCCTGTTAGCATTGCATGTGCCTATAACACAAGATGGATTTTTATATCCTTGATTCTTACTCATCCACAGCTAACCCTACATATATAGTAGTAGATACATTTCTATATCTCGCGCTTCTAGACCTGTACATTCAGAAGTTTGTCAGCAATATAGTTTATTATCTATTTAGTTGCATTCTCACCATATTTGTTCAACCCAAGCACCATGATTTACACCACCCCATCGGGTAGGATTTCGTCAGCCGAACTGTTACGGTAAATTCTCGCGCCTATTAGCCGAGCTTATAACACACTTTTCCTTACTGAGTAGCGTGCTATTCGACGCAGGGAGAGCCTTTCAGAGCGTTACCTCATCATTCGACTCTTCGTTAATATTCTTCAATTTAAATCATAAATCTCCTAACCTTTACCGAGTTTATGTATGCCACAACTCATTTGAGTTAGGAACGTGTCGCACAAAGGAAAGCCCCCGTTAATTGAATATGATTATTGAAAAAAGCCGAAAACCCAAACTATAAGATACATTGGAACTGCAACAATTATCATTCCCGCAAGTAAATAGCTAATCGCCCAAATAATAAATTTAAAAATATCATATATAGCTCCTGCTAAGTCATCAATAAATCTCAACACTAGAAGCCCCTCCCAGAATATATACTTAATAAACTTAATTTATCAAAATTTACCACTAGTAAACAGGAAATATATAGTCCCATTAACGAAGTTCTTCTTAAACAAGTGCAAGAGTTAAAGTATTACAGAAACAATCTGGACCTTATATCTGTTAATTTTTGAGCACATTCCTAAAAAAAATAATAAACCCTTGAAGTTAAAAGACAAGTTTTAACTTCAAGGGTTAAATAACAGTACATATTAATAAAATTACTATTTTTTTATTATACTTTACAAAAGGTATAATTAACCGTATAAAAAATGTTTACCCTTATGCTTTTATTCACAAATTAATACTTGGCGTTCAAATTTACCCTTTTTTAATACGGCTTGGTCTTTAATTGATAGTTGAGCGTTGGCAATTTTATCGTCCATCGATTCAATCGTTACGATAACGACGCGCTTTGCGATGCGTCGTGCATGCGTAATGATACTTTGTTGCAAGTCATCGGTCGTATGGGTAAACAAGTTATAAGGCATATCAATAATTGCTACATCATAGCCTTCCTTCGCTTCTTCAATCGGACCAATTTCTACATTTGGTTCATAGCCGAAGTGGCTTAAATTGATACGTGAACCCCACACAACGCGTTTATTGAGATCTCGTCCTTCAATAGAAATACCCATACTCATTGCTTCGACAAGCACAGTGCCAATCCCACAGCATGGATCAATAATACGTAAGCCTTGCGGATAAGGCACCGCAATATTCACGATGGCTCGGGCATCTCGTGTGCTTAAGGCGGTCGAGTACATTTCAGGCTTTTGCATGTGCTTTAGCCACACTGATTCTCCTTCATGAAGCTGACCAAAATAAAAGCAATTGTCTACGAATACAAGGCCTAGTACGATGTCAGGTCTGTCTAACTCAGGCTCTCCGTTTATGGATAACGCGATTTGTCGCATATAATCATTGCGCAGTGAGCGTGTTAATTTTGGCTCAATCGCGTCCTGACTATTATTTAAGCAATGTATTTTAAAGGTTTTCCCATGTAAGTCAACGTGCTGCACCGCTGCAACAAGCAATTCAATCGTTTCTGCCTCATGCCAAATGTCTAAACGCAGTCGCATGTATGGACTACGACTTGGGGCTATTTTTTGCTCGCTTATTAAAACATTTCCTTCCACATGAAAGTTAAAAAATGTGCGCATTTCCATGCGTGAAAGTTCGTATTCACCACGTTGCCAAGCAAAACTATATAAGTATTTCATCATTATACTTCAACAATTTGTAATAATTGCGCAACAAATTGTGAAAGAAGTTCATACACTTCCTGAATCGTTAACTCTTCTGAAAAGCCGTCAATACAATCCACCGCAATATTTAATTCCCAAAGTCCTTCTTGACCAGAAAAGGATGCACTACTGCTTCCTAATGCAGATTTAACATTTGCTTTTAAATATTGGCGAATCGTTTCTCCGTGTTTTTTTTGTAGCTTTAGACCAAATAATGCCGTATAAAAATTAAAAGCATCATCAAATTCTAAAGCAACTGCGTCCACACGAATTTCTTGAAATTGTGTGCTTTCCGCATAGATAAACTCACCTTGATTTTCTTTTAAATAGCTAATTTTTGTTTGTGCGAACGCTTGGTTCTCTGCTTGTATTGTATCTTCTGTTTCTTTACTGCAACGTTCTAATACTTCCAAATGAATGTTTGTCATGATTTTTCCTTCCTTTACTCGCTCTAAAAAATTACCTTGTATAGTATACCCTACAAAACATAAACACGCATTAGTTAATCAATTTGTTCGTTGTGCAAAAATAAAAATTTGATTTTTTTACAAATATTCCAAACTTTATTACACTGTAAATCGTTTTATAAGTAAGGAAAGGAGTTGTATCTTTGGTAACTATTCACGACTTAAAAGAAATAATGAATGACTATACAGAACCATTAATACGTTTAGCTTATTACTATGTAAAAGATCCGCAAGCAGCTGAAGATATTGTGCAAGAAGTATTCATTAAATTGTATCATGCTCAAAATACCTATGTTGAATGTGGCGAATTAAAAGCTTTTTTATATAAAATGACAGCGAATAAGTGTAAAGACTATTTGAAAAGTTGGAGTTATAGAAAAGTACAACTACAAAATAATATTTTTCCTTCGAACAGTAAATTAGACGTTGATGAACTAATTAGAAAAGACGAACAAACGATTATAGGAGAAGCAATTCTTAAATTGCCATTAAAGCATCGGGAAGCACTCATCTATTATTATTTTAATGACATGACAATTCGTGATATCGCCAGTCTTCTGTCTACACCGGAAAGCACAATAAAAACGAGATTACGAAGAGGAAAAGAACTATTGAAAAGCAAACTAAAAAATATAGAGTGGGAGGTGCTTTTAAATGGATAACTATACACCGAAAGAACTAAATGACATAACAGATATGAAACAGCGTGTAATGCAAAATGTAGTCCAAGAAATAGAAATCAATAAGCAAACACGGAAAACTAGATGGGGTATTATCATGCTCACTACTGTTTTAACAGTAAGTGCTATGTTCTTTTTATTCAACCAATTATTCATTTCTGAACAGCATTCTGCAACGAACGGTACCAATGATTTTACTCAGCCTCTATTTGAAGACAAACAAGGTAGATTTTATCTCCACGGCATCACTTTAGGTGTTACTAAATCAACAGTAGTAGAGCGATTGGGTGAAAAGTATACAACAGATTATGAAGAAGATGGCAGTGGCGCTGACTATGCTTTAGATTATAATGGCGATGCAAGATTTTATTTTTATGAAGATAGATTAATTAGAATTTTATTTCTGAACACATATGAAGATGCGTTTGAAAAAACTTATAAAGATTACAATGGAATGAAATTTACTGCTTATGGACAGCGTTACCTCTATTCAAACGAAACATCTCATATAATCAAAGCAGAGCTTACTCCAATGGAAACTTTACATGTATCATTATCATTTGCGAATCCAGTGCAACTTCTAGAAAATGAAGGCTATTTAAAGCTTATAGAGGATGATACCGATTAGCCTGAAATTACATCTTTTAATGTTTAAAATACCTTCTACCATACAAAAAATAAGCGTAATCGATTTTAAGTCGAATACGCTTATAAAACGATAATAAATATTAAATATAACGTGTTAAATCTTTTATACTGTCCAACTCATATATATTTGCTTCCTTGTAATTAGAACCGACTCTAATTCCAAAACCTTTAATTCCTATATTTAATGCTAATTCTACATCGACTGCTGAATCACCAATAATAAAGGACTCTTCCAAATTAATTTCAGGATACTTAAGAATAGCCTCCTTTATCATCCCAATATTTGGTTTTATACAAGTACAGCCCTCACCTTTTCCATGCGGACAATAAAATACATCAAGCAATTCAACACCTTGGTGAGTTAACTCTCTTTCCATTTGATTATTTAAATCATTGTATTGGTCCATCGTAATATATCCTTCATTAATAATGTATTGGTTGGTAACAATTATAATTTTATAACCTTTCTTTATGACTTCTTTTAATGTATTAATTGATCCATCTATAAATACTGGATGCTTTATACTAGTCCAACTATTGTCAGGATAATCTTCAATTATTGTGCCATCTCTATCAAAGAATGCAACTTTCAATTTATACACTCCTTACCAATTAAGCTTCCATTTACTTCAATAAAAAGCGATTACTACAATGTGAACAAGTTTATTTCTTTCACTTTCGCAATTCACTATATTGTATATGAATTCTGTTTTCTGGATTTTTGTCTACTGTATATAGCACTACAAGAAAGAACCATTCTAAAGGCTTCATTAAAAGATAAATGACGTCTGCGGACCATTTTGAATTAATATGCCTACTTATTGGATAGCCATATCGATCGTAAAAGTTACGGATGATTTTATGAAAGGTTGGCATATATTGTTCTAGAATATTTTCAAAGGCATTAGCAATCAGGAGCTGGCGGTTCACGGGAATTCTTAATCCACCTCTAATACCAGCTCTAATTGGTTTGACCAATTTTTTATGCCCTTTAGCAGAGACCGTACACAAATAATGCCCGTCCCCTTCTACTATCTGTGGTTTAGGTGCAGGGATTTTCGAATAGTTGAAAGAGCTCGTCTCAAGGAACGCACGGATAACACTATCCGGACGTTGCCCAAATAAAACCAAAATTAGCTGGATGATGATTAAAATCGGAAATAAACATATTCCCCATATTCTTGTCATATTTTTATAGTTATTAGATATTTTGTAGAGAAATAGCATGAAATTATTATCGTACTCTATCTCCTTTTCATTTTGGCTATCAAGAAAATGATTGAGGGAATCTTT
The DNA here is from genome assembly GCF_038005985.1 of Solibacillus sp. FSL R7-0682. Taxonomy (NCBI): domain Bacteria; kingdom Bacillati; phylum Bacillota; class Bacilli; order Caryophanales; family Caryophanaceae; genus Solibacillus; species Solibacillus sp. FSL R7-0682. The sequence continues at coordinate 1,883,139 of NZ_JBBOUI010000001.1, read as the reverse complement.
CAATCTTGCGATATATAAAAAGAATAGTGAGAGTAAACTAATTTGCAGAATGAATACTGAAAATTCTTCCCCATCATGTGAAAAGCCTGTATGTGTAAGATAGGCAACTGCAAATAGGATATTAGATATCATTAATGTACTACATATCACGTACACAATCGGTGAAAGCCCCCCATTGTTAAGACTTACGATCCAAAAGGAAATCATACCCAATATTAATAAGATGATAATTGATGCTATATATTCATTTGAAAGAGAAGCATATCCATTTGCCTTCACACCTGTTAATTCAAAAATATGCAAACGCTCACCGCCATCTACGGCACTACCATTTAGAAAAAAACCAACCATAAGTAAACATAAAATAACCAAGGAATAATAGGTATCAATTACTATAATTTTAAATGAACCACCTTGAACATTACGCGACTTTGTTTTCTTAATAAAACTCTGAACCATTCTAAAAAAAGCATATAAAGGAACTGAAATAAAAATAATTAAAAGCAGCATTATTATCAAACGTAACCTCCCCCCAATTTGGTACAGTACCGTACTACATAAAATGTACTTAAACAACTTATTTAACACAATTTTGTAGCAATTTAATGTAGAAAAACGCATTTCATATTAAAGAATTGCGCTCTATTATTGAAGTCGATATTACTTGACGGATTTGTATTGTTCATTAATAACCAACCCCTATTTTGGAGGTGTAATTCTTGAAGGATAAGAGTCGACTATTAATAGGTTTCATTAGCGGTTTGTTACTATGCTTTGTTGGAACATATAGAATCCTTATTTATAGCCCCATGTCTTTATTAGTTGCATATATTTTCGCAATAACTGGACTTATAAGTTCAATAGCTTGTGCGGTAAAATTGTATGATTAATATGAATAAATAGCTTTGTTTTTTTGATATTACTTAACTTTTGATAACTATAAATATTTATTTATAGTTATCAAAGTATTTTCCCTTCTCAATAATCTCTTGTGTGCTTATGCCTATCCATAACTGAAGAATATCCCTAAGCTTTTCAATTGTAGGAGGTTCTTGTCCATCCAGAGATTGATTTTCTATCACTTTCTTTATCTCCTTTCATGCATCATTATTTATAGATTGTCAAAGATGCCCTACTATATTTCATTCCTACATAATCGATTGTTCAACTAACCTGCCCGATTGCTGAAAAAGGCCCTATTTTTAAATAATTAACTGTTTAACCCATTATAGAGTCGAATAATTCTACTCGAACATGATCGGGATTTTGATTGTCTCTCAAGTAAAATTCCAAATTCCAACTTTTATTAGATCTTTTCAATCCTTTTATAGCAATCCATTGGTGTAATTCCTCATAACTGTTTTTTATTTGATAATTAGGACCATTGTGCAGAATAGTAGCATATTTGTGTGGGGGGACTGTTAATGTACTCATATCTTCAGGCACATCTTTATATTCATCAACTTGAACGCAAATCCAATAACCATCTTCTTCTGGAGAGGATTCTTCTACAACAAAAGCGCCTACTTGTTGACCTGAAAATAATACATTTTTAATTTCATTCGTTCTTTCTTTTAGGATCTTAGCAGCTTTTGGAATTTCTTCAAGATACTTTTCTCCTGCACAAACTACTCTAATTCCAACTAATTTAACCACCTCTAAATCTTTAACAGACTTTTGAGCAATCATATCTCGTGACATCAGTAGCACCCCCTAATAAGATTCATTGTACAATTTTTTTCTATAATATACACAAATACCCTCCTATTATTTGGTAGAGTATCTGTTTGTATATATTTATTCAACAAAATGGCCTTTACATGATGAAAGACGCTTTCCTTTACGGAAAAGCGCCGGATTGTTGAAATTCATCATTAAGCTTCGCATCTTTATAAACATCGTGATTTCATTTTTTTATTTTTAAACCTTTCTATTCTACTATTAATTCTGTTATTTTCTATCTAGATTTTTAATTGCCAACATTGAATTACCTTGAATGATTCCTGTATCTAAGAAACCAAATGAAGCGTATAATGTTTTCGCTTTGACATTTCGTGTATGATAAAAGAGGGATATATATTCTGCTTCCCCATCTGGCATAGTTTCAATAGACTTCAGTATTTTTTCAAATGCCAGTTTGCCGTAGCCTTTCCCTTGATAACTCTCTCCAATCATATTATGCCAAATAAAATAGCTCTTCTTCCCGTAAAAAAATTCATTTTCAAATGATTCATGATCCAACGTATCATAAATATACATCAAAAATCCAACCGCAACTTCATCGGCATAAATGGCCAATGGAGTCGCTGGTATACCGTCTGTGTTCAACATATGAGCGTCTGCAAAGCTTCTGAGGTTTGTAGTTTCTAAAAAGTCTTTTTGGTTTTCTTCAACATCAAGTGCTATTACTTCATCAATGTTATCCCCGGTTATCTTTCGTAATTCGAGCATTTTTTTATCTCCCCTCCTAAACTCTCTTCCTATTTCTCAAACTATATAATTATTAATGAGCTAAAAGAAAAAGCCATACCAAAAATTGGAATGGCCAATTTATTTCAAATTATCCTATTACCATGTTTTTTGAAAGCTTTGTCTTAACTCTTCCGCAACACGAACTAACTTACCCCTTAATTCAACAAACCAAGATGGCATTTCATTTATTTCTCCATAATCTAAACTCTTTAATATTTTTGAGAATTTATATAAGTTTGCATACTTTTGAAACTGTGGAAATTGAGCTATTACATTCCTATCTAAATCCATTTTAGAATGATATCCGTTCAAGAAAGATTGAATCAGTAATTTTGAATGAGGTTTGTTATCTTCAATAAAATCATCAAGGGCTGTAACAATATCAAGGACATACCAGTGATACATTGCATCATCAAAGTCGATTACATTAAAACTCTGGTTTTTATTTTCTTCAAAAAAGATATTATCTAATTGGAAATCATAGTGTATTAACCCAAACACATCTTTGTTAGTAGGTAATGATTGAAGCCAATTGGTCACCCTACCTAGCTCTTGAAGTGCTAATTGTTCTCCTTGATGTTCTTTAAATACATTTTCCATAAATTGTACTGTGTCCAGCCAACTCTTTCTTCTTTCAAAAACTGGCTCAAAAGTTTTTGACAAACAATGAAATGAGGCAAGTGATTTTCCCCATTCCTCCATCTGTTTTGCACTAATCGTATCAGTGTCCAAATTGATTCCATTTGCTGCACTAAAGACAACAGCTATATATGTTCCTTCGGGTGTTTTTAGTGTTTCAATAAGTTTTCCACTGATTGATCGAATTGGTGTTACCGATGGAAATCCGTTTAATTGTAAATATTGCATAAACTCTAACTCAGCTATTATTTGATCAATAGAATTATCCTGCTCAAAACTAATTCTCAAAAAATATTGAACTTGATTACGTTCAAAAGCATACACAAAATTTGAGCTTGCACGCCACAACTTTAATGTCCCCTCGTCATATTCCCAAAATTTAACGAGACTTTGAGCGACTGCATCAGAAGCTACTCCTCTTACCATGTTTCCTAAATCCATCATCTTTTATGTTTCCTCCCATTGCCTTTGAGAGGATTAAATCTTTGTTAAGAAGTAATTCCTCTAATTAGCATGCTATTTTGAATTTCTTTCATTTTCAATATGTCACCCCTTCCGTAAGTTTCGGCTATAAAAAATCAATAGCCACAAATAATTCTATTTCTACATAAAACAACATATCCCTCTTTTATATTTTCTACTCCGGGTAATTCAATAAGAGCTAATACAATAATAAAAAGAGTTGCTATGTCATGTTTATACAGCAACTCTTGCACCAGATGTTTAAAAATTATTAATTACAAATTTAATATTTTGTTCGACTACGAGAGTTATACCCTTTTGGATTTGTATAAATGGATTACTCATCCATCCAACTACCTAAAAGTTCTTCGAAAAAGAGTCTAGGTGCAGATTGCTGATCATATTGTAAATGGCTTTTTACTACAGCCATTATGTTTAACTTCGGTACAATAAATATATATTGTCCGTATAACCCACTAGCATAGTAATATTCCAATTGTTTGTTATACTTAGTACTTTCATAGGTCCATAACTGGTAACCATAACCACGTGTTCCTTCAATAGTGATATCAACTTGTTTGTACGGTTTTATCATTTGTTGGAGAAATTCAGATGAAATCAACTGCTTTGAATTATATTGCCCTTTGTTTAAAAATAATAATCCAAGCTTTACTAAGTCCTCTACATTTAATGAAATACTAAAGCCGCCTCCGTGAATTCCTTGCGGGTCCTTTACCCAAATGTATTGATTGATCCCTAATGGATGAAATAAATACTTCTTGGCAAATGATTCGGTTGAAGTCCCAGAAATTTTTTGGATAATTGCGCTTAATAAATGAGAGTTACCATTATGATATTGAAAGGTTGTACCCGGTTTATGTATCATTGGTTGATCTAATATGAACTTTATCCAGTTTTTTGAAGATTGGAAATTTCCTACTTGTATTCCCGATGTCATAGTTAACAAATGAAATAGTGTAATTTCCTCCTTCATTGGGTTATTAAATTTTAATATTTCTGGAAAGTAGTGATGAATCGGTTCGTGAATATTTTTTATTAGCCCTTTATCGACCATAATTCCAATTAATATAGATATAATACTTTTTGTAATGGAATAGACCTTTGAAGGCTTCTCTAAGACCTTTTTATTCTTTAAATATTCAAAGATTCGTGTATTTCCTTTATAAATGACATAAGCTTCAATTTTAATCTTTTTGACCTTCTTCTCTAACTCATTAAAAGATAATTCAATCATACTTTTAATCCCTCTCCCACTAACTTTGTCATTAGTATATCTGCAACCCTTTATAATTCACCTAAATTTTAACATAAATTCCATACCCTCAAGAAACAAGATTAAAGGCATAATCATTCTTAGATTACCGTTGATTTAAGTGGTGTATTCAAATCATTATTAAACCGTCTTTATTATTTAACTTCTTTGCAAATTGACCATCTATCTATTTCTACTATATTATTTTCAGTAGATGTTACATCATTTATATAATTAATTAATAAGTTTAAATCTTTATCGTCTAATTCGTGTAAGATACTTCTTCCGGTTCTCTCACTCAAGTCTTTTAGTAATTTCTCTTTATTCTTAAAAACCGATATACTTATACAACTCGAAAAGCAGCATCATTTTCCCATAAACAGTATTGGATGCAGAAACTTTTCTTACTGCCAAACGTAATAAGATTATCTGGATTTTTTATTGAGGTGATTTCATTGTTAGATCTATTACTCGAATTTACGAATGTACCAGTCACGGTTACGATCTATTCCAGTTTTTTATTAAACTTTGCTCTCGTCTATATTCTATTATCGAACAGATATTTTACATATTTTGATATAAATTATCCGATCTATGATCAAGTTAAGTCATTAACACAAATAGCAGTGAAAAAAAAGATTTTTATTATATCCCCTGTTATTGTTTGGCTGCAAAGATCAACCAAAAGATACGAATACTCTGATGAGGATGCTGACATCTCTATTCTTCCTACCATTTAAATTTCATTATTAGGAGGATAAGAGTGTACAAATTAAAAAACGTATTTTTATATGTGGGTATTGCATTGAGTGGATTATTGTTATCAGGCTGCCAATTACAACAAAATAATGGAGATAGTACTTTTCATAAAATTTTAGTCAATCCATTCATAAGCAGTTTAGACGGACTTGCTAGTGTATTGGGTGACAACTATGGTTTTGCTATCATAATTGTTACCATCCTTATTCGACTGATCATCATGCCTTTTATGTTAAAACAACAGAAGAGTCAGCAGGAGATGAGAGCAAAGATGGCGGTTGCAAAGCCGGAAATAGATGAAATACAGCGGAAACTTAAAGAAGCTGTAAATCCTGAAGAGAAGCAAAAGATACAGAGGGAAATGTTGACATTGTATCAAAAGCATGAAATCAACCCTTTAAATATCGGATGTCTGCCGCTTATTATTCAAATGCCTGTCCTAATGGGATTATACTACGCCATTACGAGTTCAGAAGAAATTGCTTCCCACTCATTTTTATGGTTTAGTCTAGGGCAGCCTGATTTATTTGTTACGGCAATCGCAGGAATATTATATTTTGTTCAATTTAAAGTTTCGCAATCTAATATGACAATCGAGCAGCAAAAACAAATGAAGTTTATAGGATTACTGTCACCGTTAATGATTGTGATTTTTTCTAGTAATGCTCCCGCAGCACTGCCGTTGTATTGGTCGGTCGGAGGATTATGCCTTATTATTCAAACTATCTTGGGCAGAAGGTTATATCCAATACAAATTGTGCAACCCAATACGAAAGGATAATTCATTAAGAAAGAAAGAACTAAAATTGCAAGTTTAGTCTTAAAAGAAAAACCTTCATTCAATTATAAACAAAGGAGCATGAGATCATTATGCTCCTTTGTTTTTTTCTTCCATTAAACTGACTTCAAATACTAAAATGACCTATACACTTCCATAGAAGGTGATTAAAGAATATGGCGCAATGCGGCAGCCACGGAAACTTTGGGGAATTCTACATATCTATTTTTAACCAGTCTTCTAATACTGAATCGTCATTTAAATTAAAATAGTATTTTGTGAACTTTATAAATTCCTTAGAATTACCTTTAAATTGATTAACCCAGATGTTTTTCTAACCATTCACACGCTTCTTGTTTCATATCATAATTAAATTGATGATTAATGAAAGGCATACTAAGTTTTAAATAATTAGGTTTTTCAGCATACAACGGTAATAATTTTTTGTATAGTTCTAATGAATAAAAATAATGTGAATCATTATCTTGGTCGCCATTTATCATTAGCAATGGCTTAGGAGAAAAACCACTCATCTTTTTAAAGGGATCAAGATACCTTATATTCAATAAACTATATTCTTCAACTGACTTGGACCTTTTATTTTAGTAAGAAGCATTGAAAGAAGTTATTAGTTTTTGTGAAAATTGGGAATATTTTTAGAACAAAAAGAGGATAGATAGAGCGAATTCCTTCAAGCTCATCTATCCTTATAATTTCTAATTGTATACTATGCCTTATATAGTTTAACCCCAAAATTTCATTACTTAAAGAGAATGAATGTATGTCCCTACTAGTGTTGCTCTCTTTCTTATACAATAAAAGCAAAGTATAAAATGAATAATAAACAAAGCACATACATAATGGGATGCACTTCTTTAGAACGCTTTTGTGCGACTAAGCAAATTGGATATAGAACAAAACCTAACCCAATCCCGATGACCACACTAGAAGTTAGCGGCATCATAATAATTGTTAAAAATGACGGAATGACAATTTCTAACTTCGTCCAGTTGATTCGACGGATTTCCATGGCCATGAGTGCACCTACAATAATTAATGCAGCTGATGTCACTTCCACTGAAATAACGTTCACAAGTGGGGAGAAGAATAAAGCAATGACAAAACAAGCAGCAATTACAACAGATGTAAAGCCGGTTTTTCCTCCGACAGCAATACCTGCAGAAGATTCAACGCTTGTTGCAGGTGTTGATGTACCTAAAACAGCGCCAATTACACCCGCTGCCGAATCTGCAAGTAAGCCTTTACCAATGTTCGGAATCTTGTTGTCTTTCATCATGCCTGCTTGACTCGTTAGTCCAATTAATGCACCCGCTGTATCAAAGAAGGCTACAATTAAGAACGTGAAAATAACTGTTAGAATTTCTGGTGTAAAAATCTCATCTAAATGGCCAAACACAACACCAAATGTCGGTTCAATGCTCGGGATACTGCCAACAATCGATGCAGGCACATCGATTAATCCGAAAATCATACCAACAATCGTTGTTATAACCATTCCGTAGAAAATACCACCATTAATACCACGTACTAACATAATAATCGTAATAATAAGACCTAGAATAGCAAGTAGTGTCATCGGTGACGTCAAATCGCCAATCGACACAAATGTATCTGGATTACCGACCACAAGGCCACCATTTTTCAACCCGATAAAAGTGATAAAGAATCCAATACCCGAAGCAATCGCATATTTTAAATCGATTGGGATGATATTAATAATCTTTTCTCGGATTTTAAATAAACTTAATAACATAAAAATAATACCGGCAACAAAAACACCCGTTAAAGTGATTTGCCAATCAATACCCATTCCAATACATACTGAAAACGTAAAGAATGAGTTTAATCCCATACTCGGTGCAATAGCAATTGGGAAGTTCGCTAGTAAGCCCATCAGCAGTGTGCCGATAATTGCCGTAAGCGCAGTTGCAGTAAATACAGCTCCGTGATCCATTCCAGATTGGCTTAGGATAATTGGATTGACGATTAAAATATAGGCGATCGATAAGAAGGTCGTAATCCCTGCGAGTGTTTCCGTTTTATAGGAAGTACCCCGTTCTGCAAATTTAAAAAAGTTTTTCATGTTGTAATCTCCTATTTGCTAGATTAAAGATTGAACGGGAATGAGTTTAACTGTCATTTTAGAAATAATTCATTTATTATCCGAGAATACAAAAAAAGCTTTGACCAATAATCGGCCAAAGCTTTTCTACAAAATGGAATAAAAATATATCATTAATTTCCCATTCCTTGTAGTCAGCTATTATCGGTAGCTGGTAGAAACTTTCAAGCCGTCTTCTTGAATTTATACAAGGTATATCTTTTCTTTTAAAAACAATAGGAGAATAATATCAAGTTAAATTTAAATCGTCAATAGTATAAATCATAATATTTTATTATCTTATTAATATAATAATATTCAAAAAAGAGCAAAAAGTTAGGATTATTCTTGACTTACAAAAAGTTCGGTGAAATAGCATTGCACAAAAGATGAAAAAATCCACATTACTGACCAAGCATCTGATTGATATTCTAACACCTAGTTCGACCGCACTTTATTCCCCTTTACCTCCAATCCGCAAGCCGTGCAATCTTTATACAGTTATCCTTTCTACTGCTCTTTTCATTATGATTCGGAAAATAGTAGTAATGCATGATCTTTGACTTTTAAATCCGATAATTTTACTCTATTTTTAGAAGGAGTGAATAACATGACAAATTTTTTTACACAATTTACTTTTAATAACGGTGTCACAATTCGCAATCGTTACGTAATGGCGCCGATGACAACTTACTCAGCAAATACTGATGATACAGTATCAGATGCGGAAATTACATATTACCGTGAGCGCTCATATGGTGTCGGTGCGGTGATTACAGCATGTGCTTACGTGATCCCTAATGGAAAAGGATTCCCAGGTCAAATCTCAGCGCATAGCGATGAATACATTCCGAGCTTAAAACGTATTGCGAATGCGATTCATGACGGTGGCGCCAAAGCAATTTTACAAATCTATCATGGTGGACGCCAAGCAGTACGTGACCTTGTGCCAAATGGCGATGTCGTAAGTGCAAGTGAAACCGTTGCAGCAGATGGCGGTGTGGCCCGTGCATTAACGGTTGAAGAAATTGAGGAAATTGTCGTAGCATTTGGTGAAACGACACGTCGAGCAATTGAAGCAGGATTTGATGGTGTGGAAATTCACGGTGCCAATACGTATTTATTACAACAATTCTTCTCAGGCTTTACAAATAAACGTACAGATCGTTACGGTGGCTCTGTTGAAAAACGTATGACATTCTTATTAGAAATTATCGATTGTGTAAACCGTGTAAAAGCGCAATATGCTAATGATCAATTTATTATTGGTTATCGTTTTAGCCCAGAAGAGCCTGAAGAAGACGGGATTACTCTAGATGAAACGATTCAACTTATAGATTGTTTAGCAGATGATAAACTAGATTACTTACACATTTCATTAGGGGATTTCCGTTCAGAAGCGCGTCGTTATAGCGGTAAAAAAGAAAATCGGATTAAAATTTTAAAACGCGTAATCGATGGTCGTGTACCGTTTATCGGTGTTGGTTCAATTTATTCACCAGAAGATGCGAAAGAAGCGATGGAAACAGGTGCTGATTTACTTGCTCTTGGTCGTGAGCTATTAATTGAACCTCACTGGGTAGAAAAAGTAGCAGCTGGTGAACGAGTTATTACTGAAATGGATATGAGTCGGGATAATCACATTCCAGAGCCACTAATGGACAGGATGAAACGTAATGTTGGTTGGGTGCCAGGCGTAAAATAATTTTTTTAAAAAGGCATTCCTATGACGAACTGACCTAAATTTATTATCCGTTTCGTAATTGGTTTGATAATGATTGCAACAATTAAACAGATAGATCAAGTATTATTTATTGATACCGTTCTATCTGTTTTTTATTTTTCTTATTCAAGAGATTTTACAAAAAAACGGTTCTAAGTTAGATGTTAGGGTAATGTCATAATGATTCATCAATCGGCACTACCTTTTTGTTTTTTCTAAACAAGTCCGTTGATTTCCATTACTTGTTTCTCGACAATTCAAGGATATAAAAAAGGATGATCTTGTTCTTTTTTTTGCACAAATTGAATAGATACCCCAATAAATATTATAGAACCAAAAAAACACCATTTCTCTCGGCATGAGAAAAATGGTGATACATATTGTTATTCTTGTATATCTTGACTTACCATGATCAATTGGTCTTTTGCTCTGAATATCGATACTACTATGACGATACAAAAGCTTAACAATACAAAAGCTGTAAACATAAAACCTGGCGTTCCGACTAAATTCAACGTGCCAAGTATTGAGGATCCTGCGACGACACCTAATGAGAAGAACGCATAAAAATAGCCATACGCTTTTCCGCGCGTCTCCTTTACAGTCGATTCGATTAATATTTTGTTGATCGACGGAAAGAAGAATGCAAATCCGACTCCGTACATCGCTAATGCACCATAAAGCCAGATCGTCTCAGATGCTTGACCAATAGCCATTTGACTAACTCCTAACAGCCCTACCCCGATTAACAACGCATATTTCGAATTTAAATAATCAAATACTCGATTCGTAGGTAAAATGAAAATTAAAACAGCGACAATGCCGAACACACTAAGTAATGTACCTGACATCCGTGAGCTATAGCCCAACGCCTCGACGTGAATCGGTAGAAGGTACGCTAATACGCCCTGTGAAAACATTAAAAAGAATGCACCACCATAGGCTTTTATTAGCCCCGTATTCCATTTAAATAGCTGCTTTTGCTCTGTACTTTCCTTTTTTGGCAATGAAGATTTTCGTAGTATGAAAAATAAACCTAGTAATAAAAGTACGCCATAAATCGCAACGATACTTAACACATTTGGAACAGATATTTTACTAGCTAATATCCCGCTCGTTGCTGGTCCAACAATGGCAGCAATCCCTACAAAGGAACCTGTCACCGCACTACCGCTCCCCTGCTCATTTGCTCTTCGCATATTCGCTAACAACGTAAAGGCTGCCGGTGTAATAAAGCCGCTACTAAAACCATGTATACAGCGAATGAGTAACAATGTCGTTGGATTATCAACGATTTGATAGCCTAATAAGGAGATGGCAGAGGCAGTTAAACCGAAGACGAGCATTCGGAAGGCGCCAATTTTATCCGTAAAAACACCTGAAAGAATATTGCCGAACGTGTTTGTAAATGAATACAAACCAACGACAATTCCTGCTATAAATGTAGTAGCTCCAACTGAAAGCGCATATGTACTCATAATTGGAAGCTGGACGAATAAGTCAAAAAACGAGAAAAAAATGATTGCATAGACGAGCCAATGTTTAGGAAATGGCTTTACGTGTAAATTCGGTTGCATTTTTTTTAGCTTCATATCATACAAAAAATTACCAAATGGGATGAATCCTACGATGAAGGCTAATACTGACCAGCTTATATTCCATTGAATACGAAGCTGAACGATAGCAATCGCAATGACGTATAATATAAAAATTCCACCATGCAAACTTCCGTTTATCGTCACGAAAATCGGTAAATCGACAAAATACTTTAATGGCATTGAAATAAATAAAAGAGTAATGAGTGATAGACCATCTAATAGCCCCATTATTCTTAAAAAACGTATCGGATGAATACTCATTTTCCCCTCCAGTTGCACAAAATCAACTCTATTATAGCATGGGCTATGAGCATTTACCTAGCTACTTGAAAATAATTCTCAAAATACATGGCAAATTTTAGACATGCATGATTACAATTATTACTACCATTTTATTTTTGATGGTCTTCTAAAAAATCTTTGCTAAAACTTGTTTTCGAGGCATAGCTACGAGATTTGACACGTACACCGCGCTTTAAAGACCCTTTGCCAAATTTCTTCTCAATCGCATCCACAAGCTCGATAATTGGTTCATCCTTAATATGCTGTTCAAAATTGAAAAGGTTTAACTGTTGAGTTTGCTCAGAGCGATCAACAACATTCGACACGGTAATTCCAATTAAACGTACCGGTGACTCGTCCCAATGCTGTAAAAAAAGCTGCCAAGCAATTTCGAATATTTCATCTGATTGCTGTAACGCATTGCGTACTGATTTACTACGCGTTTGGTTGATCCATTCGAAATTGCGTATTTGTATACTAATCGTTGTTCCTGCTAAATATTTTACTTTTAAACGTTCAGACACACTACGACTAAGCTTTTCAAACGTTTCCTTTAAAATGTAGTACTCCGTTTCATCGCGAGGTAATGTTGTAGAGTTACCAACACTTTTCGTATCATAAATTGCATTTGGATCGACTTCTCGGTTATCCTCACCATTTGCACGTTTTTTTAGGCGAACCCCATTTTTTCCTAGTTCGCGATTAATTAGACGTTCGTCCACAACGGCTAAATCACCAATCGTATGAATATTAAGTGAAGCGAGCTTTTTTGCTGTACTTTCGCCGACACCATGCATTTCGATTACCGCTTTAGGCCAAAGCATTTTATCGACTTCTCGCTTTCTAAGAACCGTGATACCCATTGGTTTTTTCATATTGGATGCTGTCTTCGCCAAAAATTTGTTCGGTGCAATGCCAATGGAGCACGGTAAATCTAGTTCGTTCAAAATGCGCTTTTGAATTTCATCAGCGAGCTCAAGTGGATGCACTGTTTTTGTTCGCTCTGTAACATCTAAATACCCTTCATCAATTGAAACAGGCTCCACCAAATGCGTATAGCTACGTAAAATGGCAAACATTGCCGCACTTGCTGCTCGGTACTTTGCAAAATCAGGGGGCAATAATAGCAGCTCCGGACATTTGCGCTTTGCTTCCCCGACATTCATCGTCGTGTAAATCCCCATTGCCCTTGCTTCATAGGAACTCGTGACGATAATCCCTCGACGTTCCTTCTCATTTCCTGCAACAGCAATGGGCTTTCCTTTTAAGCTCGGGTCGTGCGCTTGCTCAACCGATGCGTAAAAACTATTCATATCCAAATGGAAAATCACTTTACCTGCCATATCCTTCCCCCCTTTTCTTTATTTTAGTACGGAAAAGTGTTGGAATCAAAGTAAACTCCATTGTTTTCATAGTTCGTAAGATAAAAAAATTTTAAGCAAAAAAATGCTTGTGCCTTAGTCCATAAAAACGAAGGCACAAGCATTTTTCATTTAAAATAAGTACAAATATAATCGGTTACCTTCTCTACCTTTAATTGAAAAGCTTCGCCAGCTGGTACATAAAATAGCCCACTACCATTAATTTCAATCCAATCTGCACCATCTAGTTTATAGGTCAACTTTCCATCTAAAATGTTCATTTCCTCTTTTAATGACGTAGAAAATTCATATTCCCCTGGAAGCATAATTCCTAATGTTTTTTTCGTACCATCTTCTAAAAAAATCGTACGACTTGTTACCTTACCCTCAAAATAAATATTTGCCCTTTTAATAAAAGTAACATTTTCATATTGTGACATCTCATATCCCCTTTTCCCAGATTATGATTATGGTAGCATATCAATTATAAATAATAAAAACCAATATTCGAACGGTTATATGCTAATTTGTGATGACTTTTACTTTGATTTTCATATTAATTCCATTTAAATCATTTTAGTAATATAATAATGTACGCATAATAAGAGTTTTATTAATTAATTTTGTATTGGAGGAATCATGATGTTTTTAGCACTTAAAGAAATGAAGCATTCAAAAACACGTTTTGTTATGATTGGTGCCATTATTATGCTTATCGCTTGGCTCGTTTTTATTTTATCTGGTCTTGGTAATGGCCTATCATCCTTATCCGCTGCGACGATGAAAAATATTGACGGCGACCTGTTTATATATGAAGAAGGCTCAGAAGGTAAAATGATGAAGACGAAAGTATCCGGAATGATCGGTACAGATATTGAAGGTAAATATGGTGTCGATGAATCCGCGGCTTTTGGTCAATCTACGATTATTGTGCATAACGAAAAAATGCAGAACTTAAACGAAAAGCATGACGTGGCATTTATTGGAATTGAGCCGGGCAAATTTATTGAGCCAACGGTTTTTGAAGGGCAATCGCTACAACCAGCTGATAAATATGGTGTCATTATTGACGAATCTCTTCAGAAAAAGGGCTTTACTATCGGCGACACAATTATTGTCACAAGCTCAAATTTACGATTAAAAGTCATTGGTATAACCAAGGGTGAGACTTTTAACCATTTACCGACTATTTTTGGACATGTTGAAACATGGCAGTCATACGCCTTTGCTGCACCTGGTTCAAATAATGGCTTAGAGAACCCTGTATCGATGATTGCACTGCAAGGGAAAAATATCGAGGCAGAAAAAATAAATAATCAATATGATTTAATTGAAACTGTTTCAAAATCAGAAGCCGTGATGGGAATGCCAGGTTATAAGGAAGAAAGCTCCACTATTTATATGATGCTAGCTTTCTTATTTGTTATTTCAGCCATTATCATTGCTGTGTTCTTTTATGTGTTTATTTTACAAAAGACACAACAATTCGGTGTGATGAAAGCCATTGGTGCTTCTGATCGATTTATCAAAAATTCCATCATATCACAAGTATTTGTCCTATCATTTATAAGCATTGTTGCAGGTATTGTATTAACTTACTTAACTGCGATGGTATTACCTGAAGCAATGCCATTTAATTTAGACTTCATGACGGTTCTAGTATATGCTGTCATTTTATTAGTCGTATCAGTTTTAGGGTCTGTCATTTCAGCGAGACAAGTAACGAAGATTGACCCATTAACAGCGATTGGGAGAGTGGAATAAATGACGGGATTAGTATTAAAAAACGTAACGAAATCATTTAAAGAAGGCGACTCAACTGTACTAGCGTTAAAAAATGTTTCATTATCTGTTAACCCTGGAGATTTTGTCGCGATTATTGGACCATCTGGATCAGGGAAAAGTACATTATTATCGGTTGCTGGTGCCCTATTACAGCCATCGAGTGGAGATGTGTTAGTAAACGGTACAAACATTGGGAATTTAAATGAAAAGGAGCTTTCTTCTTTCCGGTTAACAGATGTGGGTTTTATTTTGCAAACATCAAACTTAATTCCATACTTAAATGTATACGATCAGTTATTACTTGTTTGCCAAATGAAAGGAAAGGTAACGGCTGCGCAGAAAAAAAGTGCAAAAACGTTATTGACGGAATTAGGTTTAGGAAATAAATTAACAAAGTTCCCGAATGAGTTGTCAGGTGGTGAGCGTCAGCG
Source organism: Solibacillus sp. FSL R7-0682 (assembly GCF_038005985.1). NCBI lineage: Bacteria > Bacillati > Bacillota > Bacilli > Caryophanales > Caryophanaceae > Solibacillus > Solibacillus sp. FSL R7-0682. The sequence goes on along the minus strand of NZ_JBBOUI010000001.1, from coordinate 1,867,454 downwards.
TGTAGCCATCGCTCGTGCTTTTGTTAATAACCCTGCTATTATTTTAGCGGATGAGCCTACAGCAAGCTTAGATTCAAACCGCGCATTTGAGGTTGTAAAACAAATACGTAAAGAAGTAAAAGAGCGAAATAAAGCAGCCATTATGGTGACTCATGATGAACGAATGCTGGAATATTGCGATAAAGTATACCGTATGGAAGATGGTATTTTTACAGAAGAAGTATAAATATAAGATTTATTGGAGCGTTTGCCCTCACCTTTTTTGGTGACTGCAATCGCTCTTTTTTAGTACTTACGAAAGGAGCTATTAAATTTGTCTATGAATGCTTTATGTAACCTTAACTTTCACAATATTCTGTCCCCATTATTTGGTACACTATAAGTGGAGGTGTATTCCATGCAAACGAAAGAACATTCTTGGGGGAAATTAATAAAGCTTCATCGTCAAAAACAACAGCTTAAACAAGACGACGTGGCATTCGGAATTTGCACCCCGTCCTATTTAAGCCGAATTGAAAATGGTATGGTTATCGCTGAACAAGCAATATATGAGCAATTACTAGCTAGATTGGGCATTAATTTAATGGACCAACAGTTCAAACAACAAGAGCAAATTTCGTTTTTAGAGGAATTATATGAAAAACTTTTATCAAATGAATCATTACATCAAAAAGCAATTGAAAAATTAATGCAAATGCAAAGTTTTGGTGTTCAATTGGAAGAAGACCTTTTTGCAAAGCTTGTTTATAGTCGCTATTTATTATCGATTAAAGAAGACGATCAGGCACGAAATCTTTTACTAGAAATCGAACCATTTATCCACTGGAAGCATGATCGCCTTACCCAGCTTTATGTGGCAATTACAGGCTTTGCCTATCTCTCCTTTTTGGAATTTGCTGAATTTGTAGAGCGAGAGGAAAGACTACCATGTGCACATTATTTGCAGACAGCTACCTCCTTTGAACAGGCAAACTATTACTATCACTTAGCCTTTGCCTATCATCGCAATTACAATTTTCAAAAAGCACTTATACATATTGAAAAGGCTTCAGCTACTTTTTCGCATCAATATAAACCATTATTTCAATTGAAAATATACTCCATGAAGGGTGTTATTTATAATGATTTGCACCGATTTCAGGAGGCGAATGTAGAATTCAATGCAGGACTAGATCTTTTAAATCATGTAACAGCTATTCAAACACCGATGCAATGGAGCTCCATTCATAATAATATCGCCTATTGCTATGAATGCCAGGGCCTCTTTGAACAAGCTGTACACCATTACAAAATAGCAAATGAAAGCGAAGAAGATTTACTAGCGATTATTAATTGGATGCGTGCCTGCTATCAGCTTGGGGATTTCAATTTACTCCATAAACTCTTAAATAAGTACCCGTTTGAGCAATTTTCTGTGCAACATCAAAAATACCAGTGGAGGCTATTACAATTTGCCTGTAAAAAGGAAATAACTTTAGAATCGTTAAAAGCATTAGATGAGGAAATCTTCCCTTATTTTATGGAGCAAGATTATTATTCTTTAACCTTATTTTATGCACCATTATGGGGGCAATTTTATGAGCAGCTCCATGCATATAAACAGTCAGCAAAATGCTATAAAATGGCTTTCACAGCGAGTGAAAAAGTAAGACAGCGTATGAGCAGTTAGGAGGGCTTTTATGCCATTTAAAAAGGAATATGTATTATTATTGTCCGGACTAGGAATATCCAATTTAGGAAACTGGATTTATTTAATTGCATTAAATTTAAGCGTTTGGCATTTAACCGAATCACCTGCTGCCGTTGCAGGCATTTATATTATTGGTCCCATTGCGCATATATTAAGTAGCTTTTTTGCAGGATCGATTATAGATCGAAGTAATAAAAAGCGCATACTGATATGGAGCGATATCGCACGTGGAATTATTGTGTGCATTATGCCCTTTATGTCGTCTATTTGGCTTATATATAGCCTGATTTTTTTAGCAAATATCGCGAGCAGTTTCTTTTACCCAAGTAGTACATTTATGATTACAAAGCTTGTAAATGAGGAGCACCGCCAACGCTTTAATGCGATTAATAGTATTTTAAGCTCTGGCTGCTTTATGATTGGTCCCGCACTTGGTGGTGCCATTATCGCGTTGAGTAGTACCGATGTGGCCATGTGGATTAATGGTGTGACATTCTTCCTTTGCGCGTGGCTATTGTCGTTATTACCGAATATAGAAACGACATATAATAAGACAAGGTCCATCGTCACCCTTACGATGATTCGGCACGACTTTTATACTGTATGGCAATTCATTAAAAAACATCCTGCTTTACGTACATTCATCATGCTTTATTCCGTTACGCTAATGATTGCTTATTCCCTTGATTCTCAGGAAATGTCATTTTTAAAGCAATTTCATGAAGTTTCAGATACATCTTATGGGGTGATTGTCAGTTTAACGGGCATTGGTGCCATTATTGGCGGTTTTGCTGCAGCTGCTTTTGTGCATAAGCTCTCCCTTACTACGTATATTGGTGCAGGCTTTTCGTTGACGTTATTAAGCTACTTTATCTTTTACGCTTCCCCTATTCTTATTATTGGAATTATCGCCTTTATTACATTAGGGTTTTTTATGGCATTTAGTAATACTGGCTATGCTACACTTTATCAAAAATCAATTCCTACGGAGCTCATGGGACGCTTTGGAAGTACTTTAAAGCTTTTTGAAAGTAGTATTCAAATTTCATTAACATTACTCCTAGGTTTTTTAGCCGAATGGTTTTCAATACAACTCACTACAAGCATTTTTGGGTTTCTCGGCTTATTATTTGCATTAATTGTGTATATTCATTTATTAAAGCATTTCACTTCAATTGAAAGCGAGGAAGTTATATGATTCGTTATGATGTCCACTGTTTTTGTTGTAAACAAACATTTCAAGTTGTTGAAGGCACGCAAAAATATCAATACTTTAAGCGTAATCGCAACGGAAAATTTGCATGCCCATCTTGTGAAGACAAAGTATATTCAGAAGCTCGCGCCAATTTATTTAGTAAGCTACGTTCTTAAACCCATTAATGAAATCGAGAGGGAATCACCTATACAGGAGCACATAATTCGCTTGTTAGTTTTATAGTAACAGTAAAAAAGATGAGTGGTCTCTTTAGGACTATAAAGTAAGGAAGTTTGATCCGAATGTTGGTTTGGAATAAAGTTTGATAAAAACGAACTCTACAAGTTATGAAAAAGAATAAATGAAAAGAAAGTATTTTGAACAAAAAATTGATCAAAATCCTTTCTTTTTTAATTGAGTATGAAGGTTTTATAAAATAGTTTGAATATTTAAGTAGTTATTATTCAACTAAAACGGCTCCATTTTAAACATATTTACATAGGATATTGAAGATATTACTGTAAAGATAATACCTAAAAGACAACATATTATACCCGCCGCAATTTTCTTTTTCCCACTTTGTTTTTGTTTTATTGTTAATAAATCTATAAAACCATATATTAATCCGATGATTCCTAGAAAGAATCCCAGACTCACAAAAGAAGTGATAATCGAAAAAATTCCAAATACCAACGTGACATTACTTCTACTTTTAATAAAACAAATGTTACTGGTATTATCAGCATTTATCATTTTCAACCTCCCATTCCTTCAACACCCTTACAATTAAATCAACATAAATATCCAATTAAACATTATCTAAACTCTAAAGACTATACAGAGAAGAGATGATTACAATCAATCCTTATTACAAAGCTACATTTATTTACATTAAATAAACGAAGCCTCTATATAAGAAGCTTCGTTTGTTTTTGTTTAAATATTATACGATCATATTTTTTTCTTCGGATTGCTTTAGTCGGAAATGCGTTTTAATATGATTTGCCGAAATATAACCAAACACCGTTGTTGGGCCTAATGTTGACCCGGGTCCTGCATAAACTCTTCCCATCACCGAGGCAGAGCAATTGCCCGTTGCATACAGCCCTTTTATTGGCATACTATCACGCAATGCTTGCCCATACTCATTTGTGACGATGCCCCCTTTTGTGCCTAAGTCACCAGGGAAAATTTTGCATGCATAATATGGTGGCTTTTCCAACTTTCCGAGATTCGGATTTTTATAAGTTGGATCTCCATAATAGTTATCATAAGCAGAATTCCCTCGTCCAAAGTCTTCATCTACACCTGTCTCTACAAAATGATTGAAGCGCTCAATCGTATGTTGTAAGCCACTTCGTTCAATGCCGCATTTTTCCGCAAGCTCTTCAATTGAATGTGCTTTCACTAAAAATTCACTTTCAATTGCCTCTTTCGGTGTCATCCGAGGTAGCATATCACCAAATAAATATTTATTGCGATTACGACTCTCTAATATGAGCCATGAAGGAATGGCCTTGCCCGTATTTTGATGACGCTCTAAAATCGCATGCCCTGCATCTGTATAGGATTGTGATTCATTGAAATAACGTTCTCCGGTTTGATCGACAATCATACTATGTGGCATTGACCGCTCATATACTAAAAATTTACGTGTACCCTTGCTATCTAGCGTTGCCGGTCCCCACCATGCGTCATCTAGTAAATCAGTATCTAAATTGTATTTTTGCGCAATTAGTAAAATATCACCTGTATTATCAGGACTTGCCGAAGTCCAATCTGTTCCAACATTATGGTATTTTTTACGTAGCTCTGGGTTGCGTTCAAAGCCACCGCTAGCTAATATAACGAATTTCGTTTTAATTCGATATGGTTGATTATTTTTTTCTACTTCTACACCGGTCACTTCATCTTCTTCAAATACAATGTCCTTTAACGGCGTTGATAGCTGGATTGTTACCTTTTGTTCGAGCGCTATTTTTAATAATGCAGCTACTAAGCCTGCTCCGATGGAAATAGCATGTTCACCTTTTATTTTATGCTTAAAGCCGTTAAGAAACATCCCGACAACCGTATTAAAATCTTTTGCATTCGTAAAGGCTTTCGGTAATGACGCGACCTTTCCAGAATAGAGCGGAATAGGTGGATCGATTTCCCCGGCCCGTAATGACTTTTCAAATTCACCTAACTGTCTAGAATCAAATATTGCCCCTTCTATGGAACGACCAATTTTGCCACCTGGCTGTTCAGGATAATAGTCAGGATAAAATGATCCTGCCACCCACTTCATCCCTAAAAGTTCTAAAAACTTCACCATTTTATGACCATTTTGTACGTAAGCTAATTTGCGTTCAAAGGAAGCACCCGGTCCTGTATGCTTAATAATTTCCTGCATGTAGAGTATCGCTTCTTCCTCACTATCTTGTAAGCCAGCTTTTTTTGAAACATGATTATTTGGAATCCAAAGCCCTCCACCTGATAATGCCGAAGTTCCTCCCCAAGTAGCGCTTTTTTCAATAATCGTTGTCTTTAATCCATGATAAGCCGCTGTGATTGCTGCCACTAATCCCCCTGCACCACTTCCTACGACTACTACATCGTATTCTTCATCCCAGTGCACACTCTTTCCCCCCTTTATATAAGATTTGGAGCATCAAAGCAATGTCAAAAACTCTACAGTGTTCGTACAATATATGCGCTTATTTTATTATTCATGTAAATTAGGGAAATATATTGAACAACACTGAAAAAACCTTTATCATAGAGCAGGTATTCTGAATTTCATGTCTATTACATAAGATATTATTTTAAATGAAACTTTTGGACAGAATTTACGTTAGTATAAATATAATATTAAGTGGGGTTGATACTTTTGCTAGATACAATCATTATGTCAATGGTTGAGTTTTTTAAAGGGTTCGGTTATTTTGGGGTATTACTCGCACTATGCTTCGAGTTTATTCCCGCAGAAATTGTATTACCATTAGCCGGCTATTGGATTTCTCAAGGTGAATTTAATTATGTACTCATGGTTATTGCAGGTACGGTTGGTGGTACAATTGGTCCGCTGACACTATATGCAGTCGGACGCTATGGCGGCCGCCCAATCGTGTTAAAATACGGCAAGTTTTTCTTAGTCAATGAAAAGCAAATTAATGCAGCAGACAAGTTCTTTGCTAAATATGGTGCAGGAGTTGCCTTCTTTGGTCGTTTCATGCCGGTTGTACGTACAGCCATTTCAGTGCCATGTGGAATGACTAAAATGAATGTATGGAAATTTACATTCTATACCTTTACTGCTATGTTACCAATTACAGCGCTTTATGTATATTTAGGCATTAAACTTGGCGAAAATTGGGAGCAGGCTGGCGCACTGTTTAAAGACTACTTACAGCCTTTCGTAATTGTAATTGTGGTCGTAGCTGTCATTTACGGTATTTACAAATATCGATTATGGTTATTAGAACGTAAGCTCAATTTAAAAAATAAAAAATAAAAGCATTGCTGAAATGATAGGTATTTCCCTAATTTCAGCAATGCTTTTTCGATTTATTATGCTGTAATGTCTCGCTTCATAAAGTAAACAAATGTAATCCCTAAGAAAATAATGGCATAAACAACATTTACAATAAGTGAGAAGTTAATTGTTAAATCCGGTATTATCGGGCTACTTCCTGGTGCATATTGAGATAGATCATTCGCAAACCAAATGTATTTTGCGAATTCATACTTTGCAATAAACATAGTCACTGTAGTGCCCATTAATAAAATAAATAAAGATAAGCCAACTGCAAGTGTACTTGAGCCAAAAATTGATCCAATCATAAACGCGAAGAAAATCGTCATTAAAATGGATGCACAAGAATACAGAAGTGATTCTAAGAAGGTACTTGCAACTTCTTGCTCAACAACCGCACCATTTACAACAGTTAAGAGTGGAGAAGATTCAGATCCGAATAATACAAAACCTAATAGTGCAGCAAAAGCAAGACCGCCAATTAATAGGGTAAAACCATATAATATAGAAGAAATTAATTTAGACAATAATATTTTCCATCTCGCCACTGGACGAGTTAAGAGCATTTTAATTGTTCCTGTGCCGAACTCAGATGACACGATACCCGCTGCGATGACTACCGTAAAAATACCAATCATCATTGTAATTGTCATCGTTGACATATCCAAATGTGAATTGAAAGTTGTTGCATCCTCAGATTTAAGATCGTTATCAATGCGGTATTGTGCGATTAATTTTTGCTCCTCATAATACGCTTTATCCTCTACCGCTAAGTCTCCCATCGCTAACATTTCATCATAAAATTTCATCGTTTCTTCATTTGCTGCTATGCGTTTTTCGGCAGTACTCTGATCCGGATCAAAGTATTTATTTAACCCCGCTACTAATCCTAATATACCAATTAAAATAATAAGCATTGCCCACGCATTTTTTTGTGACCATATTTTGATCCATTCATTTTTAATTAATTGCATCGATGGCACCTCCACCTGTCATTTCGATAAATTGATCTTCCAGTCGTTTTTGAACTGGTTGGATTGTATAAAGGTCGATTTCCGCTGCTACTAGTTTACGTACAAACGCTGGAATATCTTCCTTTGATAGATCAACGATAAAGCCGCCATTTTCTTTTTTCGCTTTATCTCCTAATACCGCAATAAAATGTTCTTGCTGTCCGATTTCTACATAATATTGTGACGCTACTTGCTGTTCAAGCTCACGTATATCGATGAGTTCTCCATTTTGAATAATCGCGATGCGGTCTACCATCAGCTCAATTTCTGCTAGTAAGTGACTTGATACTACAATTGCCACATTGTCCTCTTCTGCAATTTTACGTAAGTACATACGGAATTCACGAATACCTGCAGGATCTAAACCATTCGTCGGTTCATCTAAAATTAAAAACTTTGGACGATGTAACATCGCCTGCGCTAAGCCTAAACGTTGACGCATACCAAGTGAATACGTCTTTACTTTTTCATGAATTCGGTTTTCTAAACCAACTTGTTTTACAACTTCATTTATGCGTTCCTTTGTAATCCCTTTATGCATACGGGCAAAATGCTGTAAGTTTTTATAACCTGACATAAATTTGTACATTTCAGGGTTTTCAACAATTACACCAACTTGGCTAATTGCTTCTTCATAGTTCGAGGCAAGTGATTTCCCTCCAATGATTACTTCACCCGCTGTAGGATGCATAAGTCCTGTCATCATTCGAATAGTCGTCGTTTTACCTGCACCGTTTGGCCCTAAAAATCCAGTAATTTGTCCTGGATAAAACGTTAAGTTTAAATTTTTAATAATGTGCTTGCCTTTAATCGTCTTATTTAAATTTTTGATTTCAACGATTGGTTGTGTCATTTAACGCACCTGCTTTCCATATAAGTTTTTCATCCACTGTACAGCACTTTCTCCGCGCTCATCACGAATTTGCTCAACCTCATCCATCGCGCGTATATGACCATCCTTTAATAAAATCACTTGATCTAAGATTGGTTCTACCTCATTCACTTCATGGGTCGATAAGATGACGGTACTGTTTTCTAAATCAATAAAGCGAATAATTGCCTTAATTAATCCTTCCCGGGCAAGTGGATCTAGCCCCGAAAAAGGTTCATCCATTAAGTAAACCTGTGTTTCCCGTGCAATAAAGGTTGCTAGCTTAATACGACCACGATTTCCCTTCGACAATTTTCCAAGCTTAATTGTCGTTGGCACCTCTAAAAAGGCGGCAATTTCCTTCGCCTTTTCAATTGAGAAATCTTCAAACTGGGACGCATAATATGTAAACACTTCATCACCAGTCATTTTTTCGTAAAATAAATCAATATCGGGCTGATATGAGATCATATCGGCTGTACGTCTTGATATTGGCTGCCCATTTAATGTGATTTCACCTTGGGAAGGGGTTAAAATCCCCGCCATTAGCTTAAGTAGTGTTGATTTGCCACTTCCATTTTCACCAATTAGTCCGATAATCTGTCCAGAGTTTAAGTCAAGGTGAATGTTTTCTAAAATCGTTTTCCTACCATAACGAAACGATAACCCTGTCACTTTCACGTCATCTCCCCCCCTTCTTCATTAATACGGCAATAATTTCATCTAATGTAAAGCCGAATGATTCAATCGAGGTCATAAATTGCAGGGCTACTTGTTCCTTCATTTGCTCCCGTAACTCATGAATGGCTTCTGTATTCGTTGTAATAAAGGAACCTTGCCCACGCTTTGTTTCCAACACATTCATCGTTTCCAACTCCTTGTATACACGCTGAACCGTATTCACATTTACTCCGGTTTCAATAGCGTATTCACGTACAGATGGCAGCTTATCGCCAGGTTTTAGCTGTCCTTTGATGACATCACCACAAATGCTTTCCACAAGCTGTAAATAAATCGGACGATCCTTCACAAAATCCATTGTCATCGAAGCATCACCTTTTCGATCCATCTACTAGAGAGGACAAAAATTATAATGAAAATGATGCCGTACATGGCCTCTTCTAGCACATAAGCTGGCGTCACAATTAATAATTCGACCCCATTAAATGTAGGCAAGTTATCCTTCAACCATTCTTCAGAAATATAGCCGTATTGGAAAATAACCATCTCGACTTTTGCTATGTTCTCTACAAATAAAACAATAAGTACGAATGTAGCTACATAGCTTAGTACACCAATCCATTTCTTTAGTTGAAGTGACACTGTGTAGAATAATAATGAAATAACGAAGATGCCGAAGTAAGCACCAAGCACTAAATACATACAACTAACATAAAAAATGAAATACTCCCACGGTGTCCCATTTAGTAAATTGCCGCAAAAGAAATAGCCAAGGAATGATACCGTTGCAAGCGCCCACAACTGCAAGCATTGATAAACTACCTTAGCTCCAATTAAACCTTCCATTACCATCGTATTATGTAACCACAAATCCTTGTGTTTAATTGCTGTATTAAGACTAGTAAAAGATTGGATTAACTGATAAAGCACAAGTAGCCCTAGTATGACGCTCGTAATAACAAATCGAGAATTTGTAGGCGTAACATCATAAAGCTCGACTAGCATCAGTGGTCCAGCAAATATAGCAAGCAGCGCAAGCCCTAAAATTACAATGGCCAATGAGAAAAAATCAAGATGTTCCTTTTTCATAAGCCCTAAAAATTGGTTCATGATACCCCTCCGTCATAGTGTACTAGTTAGATATTACACTAGCGTTTTGTAAAATGCAATTAAAATGTTAAAAAAAGTTAATTTAGGTTGGAGTGGCGGTGGAATTTAATTTTGAGGATAGGCATGGGGTTTTGGTTTTGGATATTTTGATAAAAATATAGGACAATTCTAGGCGGAAATAAGACAATTAATTTGATTTATAAGACCAAAATATCAGGTTATAAGACAATTTTATTTTTATCCCTTATAGAAGGCAGGAAATGGATTTAGAAGCATTTTAAGTAGCAATGAAAGCGTTGCTTAGTTATGAACGGAGTGGCACTATTGAATATTGGACAAAATGTGTTGGTTAATTGACCTTTTGAAAGTAATTTAGGACAGTTTGCTAACTAAAAAAGGGTTTTTATGTATCCAATTAATCGTGGTAGCCATTTGGAAATTTGAATATATTGGTTTTTCTTTATATTGAAATTGTATACACTATATTGAAAGGCTATTAAGAAGTCAGAATGTTCATTGAAATTAAATCGTAAACTTATAGCCATAGTAAACGTAATATATAATACATTGTATATAGACCAAGAGTATCTACATTAACATTTAATAAAAAGTGTAAGTACGGTTTAATTAAATTCATTTGCTGTTAAAAGTACACAAACTTTTGGGTAATGCCGATACATAATCTACCTGGGTTGTAAAAAAATAATAAAAGGATAACAGTTTGAAGAAAACATTTTGGAGGTGTAAATTTGATGAAAAATAAAGTGAAAATAATCGAGGATAAAAAAGCATTCATTATTAGTATAACTATATTTATCGTGTTGAGTATTTCTATAAAAAATTATTATTGGTTTTATCCTCCTCCTCCTATTTATTCAATCACTTCAAAAGAAGCAATTGAACGTTTAGAGGATTCTGAAAATGGTTTCGTCAAAATAGCAACTGATGAAAATTATGATTGGTATTTAAGTGTTGATTTTAATATTATGGAATATTATGTTTATCATCCACTTATGCTTAAAGGTTGGGCTTATAAAGGGATGAGTGATACGACTAAAGGTTACGAACGATTTCATAGCAAAGATGGAGTAACTCTTAAACTTGAAGTATATAATTGGGTAAAGGGGTACCAGTTTTTGAAAATATACCATGGTGTAGATTTCTGAATAATGTGTAAATTCATACAGGAGAAGTGTATTGGCCTCAATAATTAAAGAGGGCGTCTTTAAAGTGACGCCCTCTTTTAATTTTAGTCTCTTTTATAATAATATAAATTAGAGAAATGTTCATTTTGAGGGGGAATTTCACCGTACCTCCCTATTAAGCTTTTAAAAGCGCCAAAAATCATTCAGTTATCGTCATTGTCATTAATTCTAGCACTTTCATTTTATATTTGTCACTATAATTTTGAATTTTAATAAAATTATGTAAAATACGAGAGGTAGCTTTCGTCATTCAGTTTTTTCCCGGATTAATTTCGTTGATTCGCATAGCTCTTGTATAGTAAAGGATTCACCACCATGTAATAAGTACTGCCAAATATTTTGGCGAGTATCCTCTTCATAAAAATTCATAAAACATGCGATAGCTACTCCGTGTGATACGACAGCGATATTTTCATAAGGTAACAGAAGTAGCTCTTGAAAAACATTTTGCATACGTGCTGTAACGCTTTCAAATGATTCTTGTGTTGATGGACAAAATAAATGCGGGGTATTACTATAGCATTTGTACTCTTCCGTATACTGTAAGTCTATTATCGAGCATCCTTGCCACTCTCCTAAATAAATCTCACGTAACCGCTGATCTGTATGAATAGCCTGCTGTGGAAACAATAATTGAGCGGTTTCAAAGGCACGACCTAAATCACTGCTTATTACGTAATCAGCCTTCCACAATTGACTTTGTACTTGTGTACGTCCTTGCACTGTTAATGGTGAATCTAGCCATCCTTGGAGCCTTTTCTCCATATTCCATGTTGTTTCTCAATGTCGGAAAAATTTAATCGTTTTGTACATATTTTTCTATCGCCTCTTTACAAATTTTCCAAGAATGAACATCTTTTACTGCGATTCTAAACCATTCGCCACATAAAACTTCGTAATTTTTTGTATGGCGTAGCACAATTCCTTGTTGTAGTAAAGACATGAAAAAATGATCTGCATCATATGTAGGCGGGAGGCAAAATGTAAAAAAATTAACCTCACTGTTCGTTACACGACAGTTGAGCCGCCTGAAAAAGCTTTGCATTTCTATACGTAAAGCATTTGATTGCTTGCGAGAATGCGCAACAAATTGTGTAAGATCTAAACATTTACAGCCAAGTGCAATTGCGATTCCACTAACATTCCAATGTGGAAAAAACGCTCCAATCGATTGTGCTAGTTGACTTACGATGTATCCTAACCGTACACCAGCCATTGCAAACATTTTCGTCATAGACCGTAAAACAAGTAGGTTCGGATACGATGTCACAAGGGAAATTACACTATTCGTTTCATCTGTCCAATCCATAAATGCTTCATCAATAATAAAATATTTTCCTGGATATGCCTGTACAAGCGATTCAATCCACTGCTTTGATTGAACGACACCTGTTGGATTATTCGGGTTACATATATATAACACTTTTGCCTGTTGTAGATCTTGATGCAATTGCTCATCCGAAAATAAATAGGTTTCTATATTAGTCGTTGGAATACTTACAATTGAACACCCATGCTGTAATAATGTACGTTGATATTCTGAAAAGGATGGCTCAAGCAGCGCAACCGTTTGCCCCCGCAAAAACTGTGCAATTGCCATCAAGCCCTCAGAAGCACCATTACACACAGCTATATGCTTTGGCTTTATGCCATGAAATGCTGCAACTTGGCTTTTAAAAGGCTCTGCTTGCTCATGTGGATACGTCATCACTTTTTTTAGAAGTTCTGGCCACATTGTCTGTAATTCTATTGGGGTACCTAAACTATTCGTATTTTCACTCAAATCGATAATTGTAGATGGCATTGGTATTTGTAATCCTTCATATAAAGAAGCTACATTCGCTCCATGCGCTGGATATTGCATAAATAATTCCTCCTAATATAAGTATATAAATCGTACATGTTTGCATATGAACAATGGCTGACTGAATATGTGAACGATTCATCACTATATAGGGCTCACCCATATAATCTCGAAAAGATTGTCGTTCCCCGTATCGATTAAAGCCGCCTAATCGGATTCCTAATTGCCAAGCTGTTGCGGCCTCTAAATAGCCACTATTTGGACTTGGATGCTTTCTCGCATCAATGTACCAATGTTTTAAACGAAAGTATAGGGATTGTTTTTGGACCGCTTTTGTTCCGATGACAAGTAAAAATCCAGTAATACGACTCGGAAGAAAGTTTGCAATATCATCAAGCTTTGCGGCTACATAGCCAAACTGCCTGTAACGTTCATTTTTATAAGCTATCATTGAATCTAGCGTATTAATTGCTTTATAGCACCAAACTCCGGTTGCGCCAAAGCAAAGCGCATAGAAAAGCGGTGCTGTAACGCCGTCGCTTGTATTTTAAGAAACTGTTTCAATAACACCACGAACAATTTCTGGCTCAGCTAAATGGGTTGTATCACGCCCAACTATCCAACTAAGCTTTTCACGAGCTTCATTCATTTCACCTTTTTCTAAAGCATGAAAAACGAGCATAGCCGCTTCCTTTAATGACTTTTGTGCAAGTGCTAATGTAATAAAAAATACTTCGACAACGATCCATATCCAGAAGTGCAATAAGTGTGCCAACTGAACGATACTAAACACAATTGCTGTAGGAATACTCACAACACATATGACAGTTATAAAGCCCTTTACGTATAAATACCTACCTTTATTAAATTTTTTATCTAAAAAGCTAATGAAATTCCCAATCCAAATGACCGGATGCCAGCTTTTAGGATTGCCAACGATGCGGTCAATAAAAACCGCTAACATACAAATTAAAACATTCATCTCGTTCCTCCCTCAGGCAGTCAATGATGATGCCATTTAGTTTAAGAGTGATGGGTATTCTTTCAGGTAGAACAGATTCTTGCACAACAACGGGTAACCACTGTGCCGGTTGAATTTATGTTTGAGCATGTGACTTACGTAGCCACTGATACATACTTTGAACAAGTACATTTTCTTTTGTACACCAAGCGGCAACGCTTGCTTCACCACTCGTGTGGAATGCTTGAATACGAGATTGCCACATGAGTTGACGTTCTGATCGATTCATAAAAAAACCTCCAACTTCATTCATTTTCATGATTGTCTCATGTCCAGTGAATTCATTGAAGGTGTGTTATATTTGGCGCTTACCATAGGAAAACCGCCATCCTTGTTAGATGTGTCTAACAAATGGGGTGCAGTTCACCTCTAGGTTGGGAACATATTAATTTGCTAGGAGAATTCCATTTTAATTTGGAGAATTCATGCGTATGTAATCGTCCTCAGGCCATATTCCAGTACTTGACTCCTGACCTGAGCGTTCCCTTCGCTTACCCGAGCGAATTGCTAAAGCATTGATCCATTCATAATACAGTTACGCACTACAAAAGTATTCAGTTTAATCAGAAAAGCAGATTCTGTCTTTATATTTCGTTTAGTAGTAATTAAACGAATAACATTTGCTCATTTAGAGCTCTTAAATTGAATAGATTACCTGATGGAAAAATGACCTTTTTGATATAATTCTCTACCTAGCCTTGATGTCCATACTATGACTCAAGCAATCTATATTTTCGTTTAAAACGCTCCAATACTTTCGTCCAACTCGTTGCAAAAATGAATAGAAAGAATACATTGGATAAACTATGTGCCAAATCAAAATACACACTCCCACTATAAATGGCAAGAACATAACTCCAAGAGAAACTTTCTAAATTACTCACTAGAATCCACATATTCATAAACCAGCCAAATAAAAAGCCCCAGATGAAACCAAAAGTACATAGCCCCCACATTTTTTTCACCCACCACGTATTACGTAGTAGCCCTGCACTAACTCCTATCATTCCCCATGCAAACATTTGCCAGGGTGTCCACGGACCTTGGCCTAGAAAAATATTTGACACAATGGCGGCAACTGCTCCGACTAAAAAGCCGGATTCTGCACCAAAAACAAGACCTGTCAAAATAATAATAAATGTTGTTGGTTGTACACTTGGTAATGCAGCGAAAGGTACACGAGCCACCGAGGCTATTGCAGCCAGCATCGCTAAGAGTACTATCTCTCGGCCAGAAATAGAACGTAGCTCAAAACGCATAAAGAAAATAATTAATACACAACCAATTACACCAAAACTTACCAATAAATAAGCTTTCGTTTGAAGTACAATCGCAGACGTTATTATACCAACAACCATCAAAAATGATACCACTAGTAAGATTTTATTTGAACGGGCCATAATTCTAATGCCTCCTCTACGGTTAACAGCTCTGGCATATGACTGTTTCGTGTTACTCGGTTAAATGTTGTAGTGTAAAAATAGTTTCCTTTGAATATTTCATCAGGAGTTCCTTTTACAGCTACCTCTCCATCAAAAAGCATTATACAGTTTTTAGCCGTTTTAGCAGTAAACTCAATATCATGTGTTACCATTACAATCGTTACGCCTTTTTTGTGTAACTGATGCAATATTGTAGCAAATTGCTCTTTCATGATAGGGTCCATCCCTTTTGTTGGTTCATCCATGAACACTATCTGCGGCTCTCCTAATAACATACATGCGAGTGCCGCACGCTGCATTTCTCCACCCGAGCAATCCTCTGGGTGCCGATCTAGTAGATGAGAAATGTCAAAATCCTTACATATTGCTTCTATTCGTTCAGGTCCATCGACAACATTATTGCGTCTAACAGCTTCTTGCATTTCCTTCTTAATCGTCGTCTCTACAAAGTAAGATTGCGGATTTTGAGGTAAATAAGCAAGTTGTTGGGCAATTTCCTTTGGAAGCAATTTATATGTATGTTTTCCAGCTATTTTAACAGATCCTCTTTGTGGGCGAATACTCCCAATACAAGCCTTCAATAATGTTGACTTCCCGGAGCCATTCCCCCCTACAATAGCTAAAAATTCGCCTTTTTGAATCAAGAATGATAGTCCTTTTAAAATATAGCGTTCTTTTTTTACATATTGAAAATAAACATCTTTCATTTCTATTAATATATTTTGTTCATTTTGATTTACCTTTGACTGTAAAAGTTCTTTAGTAACAGATGCTAGATTTTTTGTTGCAAGCCACTGTTTTCCCTCTTTCACTGATAGGGGTAAGCTACGGGATTGCTCGCCTTCCATTGTTATGAAAAACTTTGTAATTGCAGGTACATAAGACTTAAATATAGCATAATCATTTTTATAAACCTTACTAATACAATATTCACTCGTTCCAGCTACTTGGATACGACCTTTGTCCATCATCATGACCTGATCTGCTACTGAAAATAATTCTTCTAATCGATGTTCTACTACAATAATGGTTATACCTATTTCTTCGTTTAAACGAACTAATATCGAAAGTAGCTCTTTCGCTGCTATTGGATCTAGTTGTGAAGTCGGTTCATCTAATAACAATACACGTGGTTTTAATAAAAGTACTCCTAGCAAATTAATAATTTGCTTTTGTCCACCCGATAACTCAGATGGTTTTTTACGAAGTAAATCCTCAACACCAAAAAAATGCACCATTTCCGCAACGCGTTTACGCATTTCAAAAGTAGAATAACCTAAATTTTCAAGTGCGAAAACAATTTCTTGCATGACTTCATCTAGTACGATTTGGTTGTCAGGATTTTGCATAACAAAGCCAATTTCTTCAATTAATGTTCGATTACTCCACTCTGCCAATGCTTTCCCGCAATAATATATATCCCCTGACAATTCTCCAATAGGTGCAATTTGCTGCATTAATAAGCGTAATAAAGTCGTCTTACCACAACCACTTGGACCGCATAACACAACAAACTGCCCTTCTTCAATCTTTAGAGTAATATTTTTTAATATTGGTTGTTCATCTGGATAATTAAAACTTAAATTAGTTACTTGAAATAATGCCATCTCAGTTCATCCCCTCCTTCAATCATCAACGGAAATGCACTTAATAACGTAAAGCAAATGAAAAATATGGCATCAACTACTGTAAACGATAATGCCTTATACTCAGGATAGATTGTGATCCTGCCATGTCCTAGTAGTAGACCCACTATACAAAACGTAAAAAGACACAGCAAAATACTCGCATAAATGCCATCCTTTATATCAAATCGATATGGTTTATATTGACTTCGTTTTCCAATGCCGTAGCCTCTTGCGCTCATGGCATCAGCTGTATCCACCGCTTCCCCTAATGACCATGTCAATAATATTTGCAAAAACAGCATCCCACTTCGTGCACGCTCTCTTAGTTTACCCGAAGTAAGGGATAAGCCTTTTATTCGCTGAACATCTGTTATTTCTTGAAGTCTTGTCTTTAATAGCGGTACAAATCGCATGGCGAGCATTGTTATAAAGGCAGTACGTTGGAAAAACGATGAAAAAATATATAAAAATTTCTGCCCATTTAAAGTGCTATTAAAAGATGCAAAAAGTAGCAGTATAGCCATCAACATGAATGTTGTTATAATGCCAAATAGAATAGGCTCGAGCATAATATCATTACCCCAAATCGTCCATAAATGTGTAGTACCTTCTGCTACAAAAAACGCGTTTAACAGGACTATGAAACTACCTAATAATAGGATAGACTTCATCCATTTAATTAATTTACGCCAGCCATCTTGAACTACATTTATGAAAATTAATATGACACAACATACTATTAAAAAGAAAGGTTGATTATAGAACATTATCAGGATCGCCATACAACAATAATAAAGAAATTGCAGCGTAGGATGAAGGCCGCGGAATCCACTCTCGATTTTCAGTCACCTTCTTCCTTTACAAAATATAGCCTCACTATCAAGCTAACCCATTTGTTAAACATAGTCGTATCACATCTTCACAAGTTATGGCATTAGGGTACTGCTGACGCGCAATTTTATTGGCAGGTGTTGTATAGAAATTGTTATGAGCAAAAAATGTGCGTGGCGCATCTATGGCTAGTACTTCCCCGTCAAAAAATAATCCACACCGATCGGCGATGCTTGCAGCAAACTCCATGTCATGAGTTACAACGATTATCGTCATCCCTTGTGCTCTTAATTGTTGTAATAATTGCTTCAATTGCTCTTTAGCAAAAACATCGATTCCCTTCGTGGGTTCATCTAATAGTAGTATTTTAGGTTGTAAGAGTAACACTTTGCCAATCGCAATTTTTTGCAACTCACCACCGCTTACACTGTACGGATGTGCATCCATCAGTGACTCAATAGCAAGCATTTTCATTACACGCTCGATTTGCAAGTTCATTTCTTCTTTTCCTAAACCCATAAGTTTTGCTGTTACCTCATAATCTTGTCGTACCGTTGACTGCAAAAAAAGCATTTTAGGATCCTGTGGTAACAACGCCAAATTCTTTTGATAGAGCTGTTGCATACTGTACTTTTTCATTTTTTTATCATACAACAGCACATTGCCTTTATAAGGTTTACATTGGCCAGCTAGTAACTTCAATAACGTTGTTTTCCCTGAACCATTTCCTCCTAAAACACAAAATATCTCTTGTTTTCGAAAACCAACAGAGAGATTTTTGATAATATCGGGCAAATCACGACCATAACGAAACCAGCAATCCTTCAATGCTATTACAATTTCATCTCTTTCCTGCTTAGCAAAATCAGACGCTAAGTCTTGAATTGTATTGCTATAATTTTCTACAAATGCTATCCCTTCCCGCACCGTGATGGGACTTTCCTTAGCTACTAAAGAGAGACCATGGAAAATACGTGTAGCTGCAGGTAATGCCTGCACCATTGGATGATGTTCGTTAATCATCATTAATGTTTGACCGATAGTACGAGGTGATCCTTGAGCAAGAATCGACCCACTTTCAATTACCAGAATGTGACTAGCCAATCGAAAAGCCTCTTCTAACCGATGTTCTACTAGTATAATTGTTACCCCTGTATCTTCATGTAGCCGATGTAATGTTTGCATAAAATCTGTTGCTGCTATTGGATCTAATTGCGAGGTTGGTTCATCTAGAATGATTACTTTCGGTTGCATAATGAGTACGCTAGCTAAATTTAGCAATTGCTTTTGACCACCGGATAACTCGGAAGTTTTTTTATGAAACCAATTATTTATCCCAAAATAGTTTGTCATCTCAGCAATTTTTTTACGTATTTGCGGGTTTTTCATACCTAGGTTTTCCAAACCAAAAGCAAGCTCGTGCCAGACAGTATCCATGACAATTTGGTCATCTGGTTTTTGCATTACATAACCAATTTCGTTTGCGGCTATTTTTGCATCCATCTCTTCTAGTAAAGTTCCCTTATAAAAAATAGAACCCTCCCGTTTACCGTTCGGTGTCAACTCGCGCTTAAGTAATTGTAGTAAAGTCGTTTTTCCTGAACCAGAAGCACCAAATAATACAGTAAATGATCCCTTTTCAATTGAAAAAGAGACATTGTTTATGGTAGGTTGTGACGACTCTGCAAACGTAAAACTTACATTTTCGATTTTAAATATTTCCACACTACTAGCTCCTTAATTTCAATTACCACAGGTAAAAGCGCTATACTTAACAAAACACCATACAATAAACTTGTCTTGTAAGTGAATGATATTGCTTTTAATGTTGGTTCGTAGTAGTAATTCAGCTCGTAAAAACTCATTATGAATAGACTAATTACAACAATTAGCCAAATTGCTAATAACCGATCCCATTTATAAAATCGATATAATGAAAAATGCGAACGTTTTTGCAAACCATACCCTTTTGCTTTCATGGAATCCACTTGACTAAATGTTTGTTCCATTGCCAATACCAAAGCAACTTTTCCTATTTTCACAGCGCCTATTGCTCGATCAAATAAGCTATTTGTTGCATAGAAACCGACTGTTTTTTGCGCTCCATGGATATCTTGGAAATTTCTTTTACATTGCGGTATAAAGCGTAATAATAATGCCAACCATATCGCTAATTGAGGATGAATGACACCAAATAAATAGAGAATTTTATCTGTTGTAATATACACGCCGTAATTTTTACACCAAAAAGAAAAAGATACAACCAACACACCTACAGCTATTCCTAAAACAAAGGACTCTGCAGTCATAGGGTTGTCATTTAAAAAAAATAATATTGTGACACCATTATGGTGAAATAACGGAATAGAAAGTGCCACTAGCAACCAGACAAAAAAGTAAAACATAAGTTCATACATCAACTTTTGGAAAGTATGTAACAAACTAAATAAGATAAGGCTACTTATATAAAATATCACTAATAAGACTGGATTCATCGTCGTGAACAAAATGATGAACACCAGTAAAAAGTAGCAAAATAACATCATTGGATGAAACATTGCAAAACCTCTCAATTACTTCACCTCAATTTCTACAGTTAAAATGAGTGACCTAAATCACGCCCTAAATCCACAGTGTAATGAAAGATTATGTGATCTCCATCTTTCAAATTGTATTTACTCACCCCATAATTCGGGAAAACGCCATTTACTTCATACATCCATCCACTCAATGATCCTGCTGAAAACTCGTACAAATAATTAATACCTTGTACGTAGACGCTGCTATAAATATTTTTATCCGCTCCTTGAAATTCCATTTGAATTCGATTGTGTCTCACAGCACGATGTAAAATTTCAAACACCGTATCGCCTGAACGTAATACATATTCAGATTCTGGTAAAATCACACCATTAGACGGTACATATGTACGCAATTCTGGTTTTAATTTTCCTATATTGTCTAGTAAAGTATCACTACGAATGCTTATAAAAACTGTCTCGGAATCTTCTGTAATTTCATCAATGTGTGTTAAATAATATTCATCAACTGATTGAATTTTCGTACCAGAGAATAGTACAGCAATGATTAATACAACAAAGCTAAGTATGAGTAAATCTTTTCTCATATGTATTGCCCCCTACTCTTCATACCACTCCTCAGCACTACGCTTTTGTGCACGTCTCTTTTTCACCCGCACTACGACTACTATACTTGCTATAAGTACAACAACAGTTAATACAACAGCTATAATACGAGCGCGATATAAATTCTCAATTTGCGTTTTTGATTTGCGAACATCCTCTGAATTTAAGATTTGTAGCTGATCATAATCACTCAATTTGTTAAAACGAGCAACAATACGTTCAACACTATCTTTATCTTTCAACGTTAACTCATTAAATGGATATAATTCTTCCAGAATCTCTTCATTTAACTTTTGAATTTCTTTTTCAATTGCTTCAATCGCTTGCTTTTTCAGCTGTAATTTCGGTAACAGATCTTCATATTCCTTCAAATTTTCAGCGTGCTCTAATTTTTGTAAAAGCTTTGTGACCTCGACATAATGTTCCGTCGTTACAGAGCTTGGTATTGCTTTTACCTGCTCAGCATCCTCTATAGTGAAAATAGCCTCTTTCTCGAACTCTGACTCTTCTAGTAATGCAGTGACTGCCCCTTTTCTTTGCGTTGTTTCGTTCATATTTGTAGCAAATGGTTCTGAAGTATTCTTAATTGCTTGCTTCTCCATTTCTTTCGCAAGCTTTGCATAAGCATATACATAGCAACGCTCAGTCACTGGCACTGCAAGGTACTGTTTAAATAATGTCGTTAATTGCTCTTTTTGAGGCTGCTTGGGCAATGCATCTATTGCGTTATTTAAAGATTTTATTTGCTTTTTTAATTCCATTGGTTGTTCTTCACGGAAATCATACAAACTACGATATCCATTTTGAAAACGATATAGTGCTGTTAACGCATACAAAACTTGTTCACTTGCCATAGAATTTGATTCATCTGGTAGTGAAGTCGGATTTTCCGGATTATACGTTTTAGCGTGAATAAATCCACCATCGTTCATCTTATATCTATACAAACCATCTAAAACGTCCTGACCATTTTTAATAAAACGAATATCCGTCAATGGATCTATTCCTAGAGCCGTCAATGCCACAATTACTTGTGCGGTACTTTCAGCATTTTCTGTACCCCAGCTTTTAAAATCACCATTTGCAGTTTGAAGTAATGAAAGCGTCTCTAATGCCTCATCTACAACTTGACGTACCGTTTTTACCACCTTTTTATTCGATGCTTGTTGTACGTAACTATACGTTTTTTCACTATTATAGTAGGGTGCCAATGCTTGCAAAGCCATCGCTGTCATATCAGGGTCTGCTACATCTTGGTAAAAGGAGAATCCCCCATCCTCTAACTGCAAGTGTAGTATTTCTTCTATAATCTTGTCTCGAGAATAATAGGCGTTTTCTGGAACAGAGTATCGCATACTATCTAGAGCAATTAATCCCCATATCCAACCATTGATCCCCTGTGCACCAAGCGAAATAGTTTTACCACGATCATACGTTCCATCTTGAATTAAATTAATCGTAGTACCTGCTTTATCCTTACCTAACTGTGTTGGGTCCCCCCCTAAAGAAAGAACGGCTAAAATGATTCGATGCCACTCTGTAGATTTCATATCACTTAACTTTTCAGCCGTTTTGTAACGCAACTCTACCACATCTTCTATGACAGCTAAATATGCTGCGTAGTCATCTTTATAACCAAGTCGCCCAATTCCTATAGGATACCAATCCCCTACAGTATCACCGGCATTTTTTAAGAAATCATTATTTAAAAGGTTTGAATCTTCGGAGATTCCTACACTTCCCTTTTTCCATTCAATAATTCCTTTCATTTCTTGCTCAAGGTCTTCCGATGTCTTACTTGCATATGCTTGTGAGGGTGTAAGACACAACAAAATCAGTAGCATTGTTAGAAATAGTTGTATTCTCTTGTTAATCATTATGATAACTCCCTCTTTTAACTAGTGGATATAAGAATAGATTTTCCCTATTAAATATGGCTTTTGTTTTGCAATCGCTTTTTTCATCTCATTTTTAAATACGAGCATATCCTCTCTTTGCTCATTTACCGGTTCATGTTGGCTATATAAAACTTGCTGCTGTAATTTTACCGCGTTATTAAAATGCAGGGCACACTGCTCACCATACTTATTTTCGATATAATCCCTAAATTGATAACTTGATCCACCTTGCTGTATCATGCCATCCTTCGCTAGCAACGACATCGTGTATGCAAATAATTGTGTAATAGCAATCTTATTGTTAGGTGACATAAACAGCTGTTTTTGCTTATATTTTCTATATATAAAACGTAGCAATAACAAGATACAAACTATTAATAAGATATAAAGGCTTATTACAATCCAAAGACCAAAACTATGTTCATACTTTTCACTAGTAGGCTCCATATGTTGTTCGTCATCTTTGACCTCTTTTTTAGAAGCGTCGCCATCAGTTTTTAATAGTGTTTCATTATTAACTTCATTCATTGCAGAGCCGGCACCATTTGGATAATCGCTTAAATCGATAGATGGCATTTTTGTTAAATAAGGTGGTGTCACTTCGATTGGAACCCAGCCCAATAAATCAATATAGATTTCTGTCCAAGCATGTGCATTTTCACTTGTTATTTGTAATTCACTAAAGGCTTCTGTATTCTTGACATCGTCTGGTGTGATTAAATAGCCTTCCACATATCGAGCTGGAATGCCATAATATCGAAATATCATTGTCGCTACTGTCGCAAAATGTGCTGCATATCCTTCGCGACGTGTTTCAAGGACATAAGATAGAAAATCTTGCTTTGCACTTTTTGCTTCAACCTTTTCACTATATGTTAATTCAGCTGCCACAAATTTTTTGACAGCATCGATTCCTTTTTCATAAGAAGGTCGATCAGGAAAAGCTAAGTTACGCTCTTGCAAATGATTTTCTAGCAATTGTTTTGTCTCATCTGGCATTTGTAAAAAATGCACATACACATATTCGTTATAATGACTCTCTTGTGATATATAATCATGCAAGGTATCTTGTGTTTTCAATGTATATAAGGCGTTCGCTATTTGTGGATATTTAGCAACATTCGTTGACATAATCTCATACTGATATTGTCGTTCTCCAAATAGAGATGACGTGGCAACTGTTGTGCTATCCTTATGTGTCGCTGCTTCATTTGGAACTGATGCCAATTCGTATGGTGCATATATGTATTTACTATTGGCATTCATATTTTGGATTTTAACTTTTGACAGCGAGTTATCAGATAAATCGACCTTATTCACGACATTGTTCAATTGTGTAACAGGAATAAACCCCTTATTTTCCAACGCATTTAACAATGGTTTACTCGCAAATGCAAGTTCTCCATCCAACATCTCCCACTGATCCTTTGTATACGTTGAACCGACAAAGCCCTTTAAATAAAGAGGCTGTGGCTGTTCCATTACAACGCGTAACGCCTCCGATTTTTTTAATTCTAAAGGTCCTAATCCCTGAAACTTACCTTCTAAATAGGAATTCGTTTGTTTTTTTTCATAGCGCGTTTCGTATATCGTCTGATTTACCGTCTCTCGAAAATTCGTCAGTGATGACAGTGGTTGATAACGCTCTGTCATATCCGCATAGATGGAAAAAAGAAATGCTATCATGATGAATCCTGACATTATGCTATTCTTTTTAAGGAATAGCATCCATGAATGGAGATTAAATACAATAGCGATTACTAGAACCCAGCCTAATAACGCATTCGTATAAAATGCAGCAGTCCAGCCTGTTAGTAGCTGAATTACCCAAATAAACAATACCCATGCTACCAATACCTTGACATTTTTTTTCTCAAACAAATAGGACATTAACATCGCAATTGGCAGAGCCAACATTCCTAGTACTACGCCTGACCAGTAGTCAACATTAGAACTTTGTTCATTCAGCACTGAAGAAAAGATGATATTCTGTTCCATAGCAAGCTTTTCAAGCATCTGATGTATCAGAGAGCTAGACGCCCCTAACAGTGGTTCGTAAAACACACAGATTGCTAATATCAGCAAGATGAATGCACCAATTTCTAAAAAAAGAGGCTTCTTGAGCAATTTTCTCCCTATTATCCAAGTAGCACCAATACCGCATAATAGCCAGCTATTGGCCTGTAAACTAAGCATGGATTGTAGTACAAGCAAAGAAAGACTATAAAAACCACATGCCAGTAAGATACCGAAATATTTTTTTAAAAAAATCACTTTACGTTTCCCCTTCGTTATATATAAAGTTCTCCTAACTGAAGCTGCATGTTCTCACGGGTAAACATCACAATCTCTTGACTAGAATCCGTACGCTCACCGTACTGAATTAATAGTACGTTTTCTCCTAGCGTCATAACGGATTCATCAGAAGTAATGTAAATAATATTTGTGTAATTTGGACGATACTGTAAAAGCTTGTGCTCAGTATGCTCATTTGTGCTCTCCATGTTTATAAAATCAGTTAAACTTACTAGAAATTCTTCCTCTGATTGTATGGCATAGCATCGATCATCCTTCTCTGCCCAGCATAGTTCAAATATTTTATCCTGTTTTAAAATGGCTTGTGAGATAGCACTTAACGCCTCTAATATGCCATCATATTGTTCTATCGAACACTGAGTCTCTTGTAAAGATACAAACACAAGTATTTTCTCCTGCGAGTATTCTTCTGTCTTTTTCAAAACAAGTTCATCTAATTTACTCGATAATTTCCAATGAATATTTTTCACATTATCCCCTACAGCATAGGGCTTGTAATCTACTATTTCTGAGCCGTCAGTTGGTACGCTTAAAGCTGAGGCAGACCAAGATGGTTTCGCATATTGTTCTTGTATGTGAAGGATAGTAGAAAAACCCGCTGGTAATACACTTAATGCTGATTTTGCAGATGTTCTTATTTCTGTAAAAAAGATTGTAAACGCATCGTATATTCGTATTTGCTTTAGTTCCAGTTGTATGGGTCCACAATATGTATTCGGTAGCTCTACTGGTACGGTTACTTCACTACGTCGCCCGACGTCCAAAACAATTTTTTCTTGTTTTCGTTGCTTAGTAATGGAATGTATCCATTCCACCTTACATACTACATGTCCAAGTGAAACAGGCGACTTATTATGAATATGAATTTGTGCAAATGAAACTCCATTCTTCACAACCTGTTGTGGTACTTCTAACTGGACCGTTACTTGATTTCTTACCAAAATAATTGTCGATGCAAAATAGACAATCATTAGTAGAGAAATCACAAGAAAAAAAAGGGCAAAGTAATTTTGTGAAAATAGAAAATTAATTACAGCAAAACCAAGCCAAAGAGTGAGTATGCTACTACTTCGTTTCATTTATATACTCTCCTTTAACTTTGATATACATGTGTATCTGGTGTTACTACCTGTTTTATTATTTTCATTAGTACTTCGACTTCACTTAATTGAGCTGTTTTCGCATGCGCACTTAAAATAATACGATGATGGCAAGTATCAACAAACACAGCAATAACATCTTCAGGTGTTACAAAATCACTTCCTTTTACAAACGCATGCGCTTTCGCCATATTACAAATTGCAAGCGCTCCACGTGGGCTAATCCCGTGTACTAAGAAATTACTTTTTCTTGTTTCCTCTGTTAAAGCTGTTACATAGCGAAGTATCTCATCACTCATATGTAACATTTTTACGTGGTTTTGAAGTTCGACTAATTCCGCTTTATCAATTACTGCGCTGATTTCATTCATCGGATTAATCTCTTGTCGTTGACGTAATAAAGCTACTTGACTTTCAAAATCCGGATAGCCAATACTAAGCTTCACTAAAAATCTATCTAACTGGGCTTGTGGTAAAGCCTGTGTACCATGGATTCCCAGCGGATTTTGTGTAGCTATAACATGAAAGGGCTTTGGTAGTTCGTACGAAATACTATCTACTGTAACATTCCCTTCCTGCATAGCCTCTAATAACGCTGCTTGTGTACGGCTAGATGTTCGATTAATCTCATCACCTAGTAACAAATTACACATGACCGCTCCTTCTTTATAGATAAATTCTCCTGATTGTTTATCATACATTGTGAAACCTACAACATCTGATGCAACAACATCCGGCGTAAATTGAATTCGTTTTGAATCTAAATCTAGCACCTTACTTAATGCAACTGCTAAAGTTGTTTTTCCCACTCCGGGGATATCTTCTAGCAGTATATGTCCCTGTGCGAGGATAGCCATCCAAATTTTCTCGATTACAGGTTTCTTCCCAACTATTACTTTATTCATTTCTTCTAATACTTGTTGTGATTTATTGACCATTTCCCTTACTCCTTTATTCATGTAATCTACCATTCTTTATGCCAATCTTGACCAGAGCCACCTCCCATGCTGCCAAAACCGCCGATGTCTTTACCGTAATGTAATGTAAAACGAATTCTCACCACATCGCCATCCAATAAATAACTATCTGAAAAACCATAGTTTGGATAATCACCATTTACGCTATACATCCAACCAGAACCATTGGCAAAATCAAATTCACCTAAGCTGTCCATAGTGTAATCGTCTTCCGAAAAACGAGTGGAAACTGGTTCAACAAGCTCTCTTAAATCACTCGGAATCTTTGCATTTTGCATCAAACCAGGTTTACTAATTTCTTTCAGGTAAAAACTGTTGTCCAATGTACCTGTCTTGCCATAAGAGAAGCCATTATTTCTTAATAGCTGATCCAATAAATAAGAGGTCTTCTCATTTTGCCTTATATCCACCTTTGTCGGCGGTATTAAGTAGCCTAAACCAACAGTGGATGCTTCAATACTGATGGTAGCCGTACCTATAACATCCCCATCTTTTACAACTGTCGAATGTACCGTAAAGTTTTCCGTTGTTGAGCGGCCATCGTCATCCCAAATACGAATAACAACCTTGTTCTCTCCTTCTCGCAACGTTAACTTATAACTCGTTTTTGTACTATCATCCCATACGTACGGTACACCTACACCGTTATTACTAACAGCGACCTTATTACCTCGAATACGTTTACCATTAGCATCAACTGGCCAAACATTAAATGTTTTAATATTGCCCTGTACTTGTGCATTGTTCACCAAGTCTGTCTTTAATACTGGAGATTTCGGATCCTTCGGTATTTCTTCCGGAATTGCATTTGGATTTTTATATAATATTTTGAATTGTCGAATTAACAACTCTTCAGAGTACTCGCCTTCTAATGTAATAACATTAGTACCCTCTTTTAACGTGACTTGATAATTGTCATTATCTCCTGGTGATATAGGTGTATCATTTAACGAGATTTGTAAAGGAACTACTTCCCCATTAGCCTCTGCCTTTGCATAAAATTTAAAGGCATCTGTTTCTACTTTTTGATCCTTTAAGTCCGTAGATAATTCAATTTTTGATTTCACTTCACTGTAATTAATTTGAATTTCTCTATTTACTTCTTCCTTTGCTTCACTTGCTCGAATAATTAAATTATTTTTTCCTGCCTTCAAATCAGTTTTATAAGCTGTTCCACCCAATGACTTTATTTGATCTTTATTCAAGGTTACTTCCACTGGAACTGCCTGACCATTTCTTTTTGCGCTTACTGTAAATGTTAAAACCGCTTCATTTGTTTCAATTTGGTCTTGTAAATTCGTATAAATAATAATATCTTTCGTATTCAAAATAACGTTATATGTGCGAGATGCATGTAATTGAACACCATCTTCTCGTTCATAATTAACATCAATCTTAATAGCGTTGTTTCCTTCTTTTAGCTTAATTCCTCCATTAAAATCTTGAATATTCTCTTTGTTCAACGAAACTTTTAACTCTGCTAGTTTTAACTCACTATTTTTGTGCTCAATTGTAAAAAAATAGTTTTCTACTGTAACAATTTCATTATCTACAATGCTTGTTGTGAAAAACTCATTTTCATCCTGTGCGTCTCCAGTAATCTCAACATCAGTTTCACTTTTTTCATTCGTATTATCTTCATCAGAAGCAGGTGAAGACTCATTTTTTGTGGGCTCATCCTCACTTTTCTTAGTATCTTTTTTTGCTTGTGGATTTTCCAGTGTAAGTTGCGCTTGTTCATCAACTTGCTCTTGTTTCTGTTGTTCAGCTTCTTCTTGATCTTGCTGGCCTTCCTCTGTCTGCTGTTCTTGTGCATCACCAGCTAAAGGGACATTAGAATAATTGGAGGCAAGCTCATCTAAAGTAAATTCTGCTTTTGAGTTGTTATGCGCCACACCGGAAAATACTGCTAAGGCTATTAATAGTATGATCAGCATACTATTTACAATAACTCTTAGATTTTTTCTATTTTTGATAAAATTCTTCATATTTCATCCCTCTTTTACTAGTTAATGAAAAAATTTATTAATAGAAATAAATCCTTTCATTAAATAATAAAATTTATGAAGGAGCCCATTTAAAATGGGCATCCTTTTTTTTACATAAATTCAATCTCGTTCAAAGTTCGTTTTAAGATTTTAACCATCTGTGCACGTGTTAAATTACCTCTTGGATCAAATATTTGTTCATTTTTCCCTTGCATGATTTCAAGCGAATTTAGAATTCCAACTGCTTGATGGAATTCTTCATCGATTTGATTTTTATCTTTAAAATTGAGCTTGAGATTAATATCATCTATATTCGTCCCTGTATATTCCATCACTCTGACCATAAAGGCCGCAGCCTGTTGTCTCGTTATCGGTTTATTCGGGTCAAAATTTGAACTTACTTTTGTAATACCAGCCTCGTAAAGCGCTTGTATCTCGCTTTCAAACTCATGTCCCTTAATATCTCTAATTTCAGTATCTTCTGTTGCTCTTAAATTTAAAGCTCGCGCAATTAATGCACCAAATTGACCACGTGTAATAAATTTATTTGGTGAAAAAGTATTAGCAGTAGTCCCTTTAATAACATAACGACTTGCTAAAAATTCAATTTCGTCAGCATTCCATACATTGTCTATATCATCAAAAGTTACAGTTTCTGTTGTATACTCAAACTCAGCGCCTGTATTTGCATAAATTATTACTTTACCATTATTAATTTGGTGTGGGACAGCCTCATACTTGCCATTTACGACTTTTACAATAACGCCTACATTTGTAGATTTAGCAATCGATTGTGTGGATGCAACCGCTACATTTTTCCCTAGTAATTTTGATAAAGGTACAGTTACTTTCACATAGGATTTTGGTAATTCTATTATTCTTTTTAAACTTTTTGATACTTGTTCTTCTATTATTAGTTCAAACCCATATCGATTTGACTGTTTTAATAATTGCTTTGTAATAATGATAGAACTCGTGTCAGAAATTGCATTCAATAGAGCAGCTTTAGGAATTTCAATTAAAATTCCTTCAGAATCCTTCACAACTAGTGTATGAATATCTTTACTATCTAATTGTTTTTGAATTATATCATTTGAGATTTCAAGCTTATTACCATTAGATTGAATGATAAGCTGGTCTGCATTTTTGTCTACAGTTACTTCCTCACCAGAATCAGTAAGTTGGGCGATTTTTGTTTCTAACTGCTGTAAGTTTGCATAATTTGTTACTAATTTTCTCTGTTCAATAGGTAGCGCATTATATGCTGCGCGAATTCTTTCAATAGTTGCCTTATCTTTCAATGTCACATTAGCGACATTCGGCAATTTACTAATTTGAGAAATGACTGATTGTACTTTTGTATTATCTTTTTCTAGTAAAACTATTTGTGCTTCCAAGTTCGTCAATGCAGCTAGATTAGTAACTAGCAATTTTTGTGCAGCTGTTAAGTTTGTATAAGCTTTACGTGCTGCAACAATTTTATCCTTATCTTTTAGTGTGACAGCAGTGATACTAAGAAGTTTATTAATTTGAGTTTCCACTGCTTGTGCTTTTGTTAAATCCGAATTAATCTCACTTATTTTTCGTTCTAACTCCTGTAATTTCGAGTAATTTGTAACACTTTTCCGTTGTTCTACAGTTAGCTTGTTATAAGCATTACGAGCAGCAGTTATTGCATTAGCATCACTCGCTTTCACTTTAGCAACTGTTGGCAATTCCTCAATTTGTTCAATGACTGCCTCAATCTGCTCTGGTCCTCCTAATTTTTTTAACGCGTCCATTTTCACTTCTAGTACAATTAATTTTGATAAATTCAATACAAATTTTTGTGCCTCTAAAGGTAGTGCATCGTATGCATTGCGCACAGTTTTTAATTTAGATTCATCTGCAAGCTTCAATGCTGACTCTAGTGGTAAATCGGAAATTTGTTGATTCACCTCTTTAACAGCATCCAATTGCAGTCTCTCTAACAATTCTTCTAACGTTACAAGATGATCCACATTTTCTACATAGCCTTTTGCTTGGTCGCTTAGATTTTCATATGCCTTACGTGTTGCTTTTACTTTTTCTCCATCTATTAATTGGAGTTGCTTAATTGTTGGTAGGTCTTCAATTTGTTTACTTACCTTCGATGCTTCTTCTTTTGCTTGTTCATCGTTGGTTTCATTTTCTTTAAGAATGGCTATCTGTACTTCTAATGCTTCCAACTTATCAACATTTTCTACATAGCCTTTTGCTTTTACACTTAAAGATTCGTATGCTGCACGGACAGCTTGTACTTTTGCTTCATCTACTACTTGAAGTTGATCCTTTTCTGGTAGTTCTTTTATTTGTTGAGTTACCTTCGATGCTTCTTCTTTTGCTTGTTCATCGTTGGTTTCATTTTCTTTCAGAATGGCTATCTGTGCTTCTAATGCTTCCAACTTATCAACATTTTCTACATAGCCTTTTACTTTTACACTTAAAGATTCGTATGCTGCACGGACAGCTTGTACTTTTGCTTCATCTACTACTTGCAGTTGATCCTTTTCTGGTAGTTCTTTTATTTGTTGAGTTACCTTCGATGCTTCTTCTTTTGCTTGTTCATCGTTTGTTCCATTTTCTTTCAGAATGGCTATCTGTGCTTCTAATGCTTCCAACTTATCAACATTTTCTACATAGCCTTTTGCTTCTACACTTAATGCTTCATATGCAATACGAACTGAATGCACATTTATCTCATCACTTAACGAAATAGCATCAACTTCTGGCAAATTATTTATTAATTGCTCAATCTCAATCGAACTTCCAATATTCCGTATATCTGCTAATGCATTATCAATAGTTGTTTGATCAGCATCAACTGTTGCTAGCACATCTAATCCTCTTTCATAAGCTGCCGCTAACGAAACATTACTTAACAATTCATTACGAGCTGGGCTACTATTAATCACCGCAATGGCTTCAGTTAAGAAGTCTTTGTTGACCTGAGGGAAGAATTGATCATATTCACTACCTCCCATTGCATAACCACCGCCAATATCACTACCGTATGCTACTGTATACTGCACACGCATAATATCACCGTCTAATAAATACTTATCGGCAAATCCTACGTTTGGAAAGACATTATTCACCGCATACATCCAACCTGACATATAGTTAAAATCAAATTCTCCTAATCCATACTCAGTAGGATAAAATTCATCTTCATCAATAGGTGCTCCGTTATGTTCCTCTAACTTATCATGTATAATCTGAGGTGTATTAGGAGATTTTTCGCCTAAATTCCCCTTTAGAACAGAGGCCAAATAAAAACCACTATCTAGTAGCCCTGTATTTGTATAATCAAAGCCATGTTCTTTTAAAACTCGATCCAAATGATAGGCTGCGTTATCTCCTTTAATAACATCCACTTTAACTGGCTCAATTAAATAGCCTAACCCTACAACGAATGCATCCATACTAAATGTAAAGGATCCAATTACATCTCCATCTTGTGCTTCTTTTCGCGTAATTGTAAATGAGCGGCTATGTTCATGATCTTCATGCTTAACAACAATATTGACTTCATTAACACCAACGACAAGGTTTAATGTATAACTTGTTTTCACATCATCGTTCCAGTTAATGTGAACAGGATCGCCGTTGTTCGTTACATGTACATTATTTGTATCTATTTTGACGTCATCTAATGTCCTAGCCCATAAATCGAAGGTCATTTTATCTGCTTTGGTTTCTAAACCGTCTATTAAATCAACTTTTAACGTGATATCTTCTACTTCTTGTGCATAAGCATTGTTATTTTCTAACCCCAATGAAGTTACGGTTGGGAAAAGAACTAACAGTACGGCGAGAAAGCTAAGAAGTATCTTTCTAATGTTAGTCATTGTTTCACTCCTACTTTTCTTACATCATTTCAGCAATATTTAATGTACGTTTCAATACTTTTGCCATTTGTGATCGTTTTAAATTGACTGTTGGTGCAAATTCACCTTTTGTATTTCCAGTCATTATATCTAATGTGTTTAAGATACCAACATCCGCTCGGGCATATTTTGCAATTTTATGTGCATCTGTATATGGTGTACGACTCAATACAGCATCCACATCAAATTTAACATAGCGCAATAAATTAACCATAAGCGATGCTGCTTCCTGTCTGGTTAACTTGCCCTCTGGATTAAAGGTTGCAGGAGAAGTACCTTTTGCTATGCCCGCTTCTACGATTGCTTGTACTTCTTGCTCGTACCACTTACCTTTTGTATCCACAAAATAAGATGTTTTTCCAGAGGCTTGCAATTTCAATGCTCTAGCAATCATTACTGCAAATTGGCCACGTGTAATATCATTATTAGGAGCAAATGTACCATTATCGCTACCTTTGATGACTTGACGATTTGCTAAATATAAAATTTCATCGGCGTTAGAAACATTCCCTATATCTGTAAAGAATATATTATTTGAATTAAACAGGAACTTCCCGCCTTGTTTTAGTTTTATAGTGACTGCCTTATCTGTTGAAACATGTGGAATTGTTGGGTTATCACTACCCACTTCTAGTAAATATTTATCTTTTAATTTTTTACCATTTAAAAAGTAATTATATGGTACTTTAAGTGAAATATAACCATCGTTTAGTTTAATATTGACTTTTTTCTTATTCGTAAGTTTTATTGAGAAATCTACCGTAAAGATTTCATTTTGATAGTCAAACGTTGAAATCTGAAATTTTACAGTTTGTGCATTTTTATTGTTTTGCAACTCTTTTACTAATTGCTCAGTTGACATTGAAAGAGTTACACCGCGTGTATCTTTTACTATAAGATTTTTAATGCCATATTTCTTAATAGAGCTTTGTAGCGTTTCAGCAGGAATAGTGACTGAATATTCACCCGCGGTTTTTGCTGAATGAATTGTTAGTGTTTTCCCATTTACAACCATTTCATCAAATACATCAGAATCAATTTCGTCCTCTAGTTCCTCTTTTTCAAGTGCCTCTTTTTCAAGCACTTTTAAGCGTTCTTCAAGTTTAGTAAGTTTACTATAGTTAGTCACATTCTTTTTTTGATCAGCTGAAAGTGCCTCGTAATAAGCAATAGCTTCTCTTACTTTTTCTTTATCTGCCCGAGTTAACTGCTCGACTTTTGGTAAATTATCAATAAGCCAAATAACATTTGCTACTGTTGTTTCTTTTTTGTCTAAATCCTCTGCTACTTTTAATTTTGCTTCTAGTGACTCTAACTTCCAGTAGTTCGTAATTTGAAGTCTTTGCGTAGCAGTTAAAATATTATAAGCAATACGGGCATTTTCAATCGCAATTTGATAATCTAGCGTAATATTAGAAACATTATAAAGTGAATCTATTGTTTTTATTAAGTTCTCTACTTTCAATTCATCATCATATTGAGACAGCAATCCACTGAGTAGACCTTCTAAAGTCACTAGCTTACTTAAATTAGTTACACTTCGTTGCTCCGGTACAGTTAGACGATTAAAAGCTGCTCTAGCTTGCTTAATCTTATTTTCATGTTCCTTCGTAATACTTCCAACGGTAGGCAATTCATCAATGAGGTTGATAACCTTTTGAATATTGCCATCACTCATATTCCCCATAGTGCTACTCGTTTGAGCATAGAGTGTAACGTCTTCATCTGGCATAACTAAACGTTCATTAGGCATATACGTAGTTCCTGTGCCGTCTTGCTTTGTATTCCATGCAACAAAATCTTTTGCTGATGAGGATGGAATATCAACTACAGCATAAGGTGATACCGTTTTTGATGAAGATTCACCAACTTGATTGCCATCAAAGTAAATTGTATTGTTACTTGCAGTCATATATTGGTATTCGCCATTTTGCATATCACTCATATCATATAAGCTTTTTTCGCTTTTCTTGAAGCGATCATACGCAATAAGTCCATATAATGCTTGGTCTGTGGCCATCGCGTTAACGCTTGTACCAGAGCCACCCCCACCATCATAGCCTGCGGTTACATGCTTAAAGCCCCCCACTTCTGGCGAAGAACCACTACCATTTGCCCAAAATGTTAACAAAGCATCAATCATATTATTTGTCCAAACGCCATCCTCATATTTACCTTCTGTGATAAAATCAACAGTTTGATTGATATTTGGTAACAATATGCTTGTAGCTAAAGGGTCCATGTTCATAGCTGTCAGCGCTACAATTACTTGCACAATACTTTCCGAGTTTATGCTTCCCCAACTATCATATCCACCATTTAAAAGTTGGATTTCTGATAATTTAACAATTGCTCGCTCCACCGCTTGAGCAAACTCTTGATAAGTTGCGCTCGCACCAGTTTGGTCGTAACGACTACTATTGAGATAATATGGTGCAAATGCTTGTAAAGCCATAGCCGTTATATCTGGATCAGGAATGCCACCGCTTAAAGCCCAGCCCCCGTTCGAGATTTCCATATTTAAAATATAGTCAATCATTTTCCCTACCGTATTGACATCATCATTGGATGGATCAGGATATAATTCATAACCACCTGTATCCAATGCAATAATCTCCCAAATCGGTCCATTAATACCTTGACGATATGAAAAACTATGTGATCTTGACAAATATTCTACAAAATCATGACCTGCGACATTGGTAATTGGATAACCTAACGCAGTAAGTGCTAATGTCAAACGAGACCATTCTGTAGACTTATTGCGGTCTAGCATGCCATTTTTATTATCAACATAGGCTTCAATTCTCCCTAAATAATCTGAAAAGTAATTTGCCGGTATGTGATTGATATAATCATAGCCAGTATACATACCTCGAAGTAAATCCATTACCGACCATTCTCCAAATGTACTACCCATCGAAGGTGCAGTTACCGTTTCTAGTATGTAACGTGACGAAGCATTTATATAAAATCCAATGTCTGGCTGCTGATCTTCCCAAAAACGCACATCTAGATTCTCAAAACTTACAGTTGGATCATATGCAGCTGCATTAGCTCGTTGTGGCGTATTGGCAATTACGAGCATAAACATAATAGAAACTAATAATAACTTTTTGAAAGATGCTTGCATGTTTTCACATTCCCCCCTATTAATTTTTTGAATATAATCAAGTGTCGTATTAGGACAACAAAAAAACGCTACCCTAGGAATTGGATAGCGGTAAATAGACGCGACAAAATTAAAATGTTCGTTCTCTATTTGCCGTATAGTCCCTTTATTTCCGAAGTGATTTAATACGATCAGATAAAGATAGGTCTCCTGACTTGTGCATCATTTTACTTTGAGTCCTTCCCATTTACTAGAATATCATTTCTTTCAACAGTGGTTTTTCTCATTTCATCAGCACTTACAGTTGCGGAAACAGTCTCGGTCTTTCACCGAATTCCCTATTAAGCCGTAATGGCGTCTTTATCCTGCAAGATTTATTCAATTAAAAGAAATTCTAACACAAAAATAATTTAAAATATTCGATATATTTAAAAATAGATTGAAATACCTATTAAAATCCCAAATTAATATAATTACCATAAAAGTACAGATACATGTAATTTAATAGATTTATTTTATTAAAGACGACATTAATATTTTTCCTAGGTCCATTTTAACGATAGAAAAATCATTTCCCATTTTTAGTCCATTAACTGTACCGTATGTTTCAATGAAATGATATTTCCTTTCATTTCACAATTCTCCTCCTAGTATCTATCCTTACACCTATGCAAAAGTGAATTCTAGTAAAATAAAAGACCAAAATGAACTACAACTATTAAGAGTTGTCATTTCAATTTGGTCTTTGTATAGATAAAGAGCATAAATTACAGGTTTCTGTGGAAAATATGCTTGATTACATCGATTTGTTGTTCACACGTTAATTTTATGAAGTTAACAGTATAACCAGATACACGAATCGTTGATTATGGATATTCTTCTGATTGCCCCATAGCGTCTAGTAAAGTATCGCTGTTAAGTATGTTGATATTTAAGTGGTGACCTTCTTTTGCTGTATATCCATCAAGAATTGAAGCTAAGTTAGCCCCTTGGTTCACCGCCTCTTTACCTAGTGCTTTCTGTACCATTGAGAATGTGTTAGAAATTCCATATAAAGCATATTCGTATGGAAGCTTAGCTCCAGATGCTCCTTTGTAAGACTTCTAGCGGTAAGAAATTCATCAATGAGCTTGATAACCTTTTGAATATTGCCATCACTCATATTCCCCCATCGTGCTACTCGTTTGAGCATAGAGTGTAATGTCTTCATCTGGCATAACTAAACGTTCATTAGGCATATATGTAGTTCCTGTGCCGTCTTGCTTTGTATTCCATGCAACAAAATCTTTTGCTGATGAGGATGGAATGTCAACTACAGCATAAGGTGATACCGTTTTTGATGAAGATTCACCAACTTGATTGCCATCAAAGTAAATTGTATTGTTACTTGCAGTCATATATTGGTATTCGCCATTTTGCATATCACTCATATCATATAAGCTTTTTTCGCTTTTCTTGAAGCGATCATACGCAATAAGTCCATATAATGCTTGGTCTGTGGCCATCGCGTTAACGCTTGTACCAGAGCCACCCCCACCATCATAGCCTGCGGTTACATGCTTAAAGCCCCCCACTTCTGGCGAAGAACCACTACCATTTGCCCAAAATGTTAACAAAGCATCAATCATATTATTTGTCCAAACGCCATCCTCATATTTACCTTCTGTGATAAAATCAACAGTTTGATTAATATTTGGTAACGATATACTTGTAGCTAAAGGATCCATATTCATAGCTGTCAGCGCTACAATTACTTGTGCAGTACTTTCCGAGTTAATACTTCCCCAGCTATTATAACCTCCGTTAGTTAGCTGGATTTGCGATAATACAACAATTGCTCGCTCCACCGCTTGTGCAAACTCTTGATAAGTTGCATTCGCACCAGTTTGGTCGTAACGACTACTATTGAGATAATATGGTGCAAATGCTTGTAAAGCCATAGCCGTTATATCTGGATCAGGAATGCCACCGCTTAAAGCCCAGCCCCCGTTCGAGATTTCCTTATTTAAAATATAGTCAATCATTTTCCCTACCGTATTGACATCATCATTGGATGGATCAGGATATAATTCATAACCACCTGTATCCAATGCAATAATCTCCCAAATCGGTCCATTAATACCTTGACGATATGAAAACTTATGTGATTCTGATAAACGAGCTACAAAATCATAACCTGCGACATCGGTAATTGGATAACCTAGTGCAGTAAGTGCCAATGTTAATCGAGACCATTCTGTAGATTTATTGCGGTCCAGATTACCATTTTTCATATCAACATAGCCTTCAATTCTTCCTATATAGTCCGTGAAATAGTTTGCCGGTATATAGTTAATATAATCGTAGCCCGTGTACATTCCTCGTAATAGATCCATAACCGACCATTCTCCAAATGTACTACCCATCGAAGGTGCAATTACCGTTTCTAGAATGTAACGTGACGAAGCGTTTATATAAAAACCAATGTCCGGCTGCTGATCTTCCCAAAAACGCACATCCAGATTCTCATAACTTACCGTTGGATCATAAGCAGCTGCATTAGATCGTTGTGGAATACTGGTATTTACGAGCATAAACAGAATAAAAGCTAATAATAACTTTTTGAAAGATGCTTGCATGTTTTCACTTTCCCCCTAATTAATTTTTTGAATATAATCAAGCGTCGTATTTGGACAACAAAAAAACGCTACCCTTGGAATTGGATAGCGGTAAATAGCCACGACAAAGTTAAAATGTTCGAGCTCTATTTGCCGTATAGCCCCTTTATTTCCGAAGTGATTTAATACGATCAGACAAAGATAGGTCTCCTGACTTGTGCATCAATTTACTTTGAGTCCTTCCCATTTACTAGAATATCATTTCTTTCAACAGTGGTTTTTCTCATTTCATCAGCACTTACAGTTGCGGAAACAGTCACGGATTTTCACCGAATTCCCTATTAAGCCATAATGGCGTCTTTATCCTGCAAGATTTATTCAATTAAAAGAATTCTAACACAAAAATAATTTAAAATATTCTATGTATTTAAAAATAGATTGAAATACCTATTAAAATTATTACCACAACACAAATCAACATATTTTAATGGATTTAATTCATTTAACTCAGATACTAAGATTTTTTTCTTACAATATTTTTTCTTATTTATTCGTATTTCATTTGAACTCCCTCTCCTTAATCAACTTAATTTAGCAGTTTATATAAATACATTCATTAAAAATCTTTATAGTTATATTTACATTAATATTCAATCTCATTCACCTCACACTAAGAGCTCTATTGAGGTCGGAGTTACTTTAGAAACAAGTTTGATTATTCATTACTCTAAACCATTGACTTTACTGTATATAAAAAGCTGTCGTTTTGAACAAAGATTGATCAAAATGAAAAATCTCATTTATTTTTAATAACAGTTTTTTATAAAAGGCTCTGTAAAATAACTCTGTGATATTTGAATAAAACGAACGTTTTTAATGTAGAAAAAAATGATTGTGAGTGATACGAATGATCATTAAAGAGGTTGAAAAACAAACACAGCCGACCAATATCATTTAAAAGAGTTTTTCGTTAAATCCCTTAACTCATATTCTGCAAGTGAACCTGTCTTTAAAGAGGTTTCTAAAAAGAAGTATAAAGGTGGATACACTTGTACTCATTGTCATTCAAATAATGCGGTTCGTTTTGAAAATATTCAGTAAAGGGCGGTATGAAAACCATGGAACGTCAACGTTACCGTTGTAAAGATTGCGGTAAATCTTTTACTAATGTAACTAATACACCTTTATATCGTACTCATCTTCTACACAAATGGTTGGATTTTGTCCAGTGTATGATTGATTGAGGGATATTCTCTTCGTAAGGCAACAGAGATGATTGAAATTCACTTCATTACTTTATTCTATTGGAGAAATGGAATATATAGTAATAGGAAAATAAGTATTTAATATTCGATATAGAGGAGGGAAACATATTTTGAAGAAACACTTTGTTTCCTTGCGTTCCAAGTATATTTTTATTAATTGGTTGTTCAGAGGTAGCTTTTAATCCTAATGAAGAACCAGTTGGAAGCCAAAGTAATCCCAATGAAGGGAAGGCCCATCTATATTATCCTTTCCTTTTTCTGAGTATAGAAAATAAGTCTCATCCATTTCTACGATACCTGAAAACTCTTCAAAATCCATTTGCATAGTGCTGAAAGCAAATATGTGGTGGTGAGCCCAACGCTAAATCTGCACAATTATTATTCATGCTTGCTTTCGCGGTCGCGCTCCCAGCACTCGGTATTTTCTAATCCTTCAATTTCATCCGCATAAAAAACTGGATTTTTCCCTGCTTTACGCTGCATTAAGTAATTGTCGAGTACTTTCTTTGCTACTTTCCAAAGCAGTAAAATCGCAATTAAGTTAATGAATGCCATAATACCCATGAATACATCCGCTAAATCCCATACAAGCTGTACTTTTGCTACAGCACCAAAGAAGACAAAGCCAACAACTAAAATACGGAATACATTCAAAATAACTTTAGAATTTTTGATGAACTCGATATTTGATTCACCGTAGTAATAGTTTCCAATAACAGAACTAAAGGCAAAGAAGAAAATCGTAACCGCTAAAACTGCACCTGCCCAATCACCAATACTATCTGATAAGGAAGCTTGAGTTAAATTAATTGATGCTGCATCTGCACTTAAATAAGCATCACTTAATAACACAATCATTGCTGTTGACGTACAAATAATTAATGTATCAATGAATACACCTAGTGTTTGAATTAACCCTTGCTTCACTGGGTGGGACACATCCGCTGTTGCGGCCGCATTTGGCACAGAACCCATACCTGCTTCATTAGAGAATAATCCACGCTTAATTCCGTTTAAGATTGCTGCCCCAATCATCCCTGCGAACATTTCCTCTGCACCAAAAGCAGATTTAATAATTAACGCAAACACATCAGGTACTTCTGTAATATTTAATACAACTACAATTAACGCTAAAATAATATAACCAATTGCCATGATCGGTACTAAATATGTTGTAACTGCAACAATACGACGTAAGCCACCAAAAATAATAACCGCAGTTAACACCGCTAAAATAACACCCATTACTGTACGCGATACACCAAAGCTATCATTGAATGCTATCGAAATCGTATTAGCTTGTACTGCATTAAAAATAAAACCGAAGCAAAGAGTAATGGCAATTGCAAACACAATTCCTAGCCAACGTTTTTTCAAACCTTTTTCAATATAGTAAGCTGGACCACCTCGGAATAATCCGCCCTTGTCCTTTACTTTATACACTTGTGCTAATGTACTTTCAATGAAAGACGACGCACCACCAATTAAGGCAATAAGCCACATCCAAAAAATTGCACCAGGTCCACCTAGGGCAATTGCTGTCGCTACTCCAGCAACATTCCCTGTACCAATACGTGAGGCCGCACTAATTGTAAACGCTTGGAACGAAGAAATCCCCTTCTTGCCATCCTTACCAACTGGCGCCTTTTCAATGATCACACGGAACATTTCTGGAATCATTCTAAATTGTACAAATCGAGTACGTATCGTGAAATATAAACCAATTCCTACAAGCATGTATATTAATAAATATGAATACATAAATGTATTAATTTCACCGACAATGTTTTCAATAAATGTCATCTTTTCTACCTCCTTAAAAATAAGCATACTACAAAAATGTGTTGTCAAAAAAATATTTAAAAATACAAAATATTATTATTTTACTTTACAATGATAGAAATGACGTCATTTAGAGAATAAAAAATACTTCTCGGAGTATTACATCAAATAAATACCCATTAACAATATGTCACAAAACCTCACATACCATACAAAAAAGAGCCACACAATTTACTTGTATGGCCCTTTTCGTATACATATTATTTCTTTCGATTTCTATATAAAATAACGAGCAAAATAAACCAAAGAGGTGTCAGCATTAAAGCCATTCTTGTCGCTTCTGAGATCGCCATAATAATAAGTAAAAATACAAAGAATACCAACACGAAATAGTTCACAAATGGTGTTAATGGTGCTTTGAAAATCGATGTTTTGTGTAATTCCGGATGACGTTTTTTGTAAAGAATATGGGATACTAAAATAATACTCCATACCCAAATAAAACATATGGCACTAATTGTCGTAACAATACTAAATGCATTCTCTGGCATTAAGTAACTAAGTAATGCTCCAACAGATACAACAATTGCAGA
This sequence comes from Solibacillus sp. FSL R7-0682, assembly GCF_038005985.1. Classification (NCBI taxonomy): domain Bacteria; kingdom Bacillati; phylum Bacillota; class Bacilli; order Caryophanales; family Caryophanaceae; genus Solibacillus; species Solibacillus sp. FSL R7-0682. The sequence goes on along the minus strand of NZ_JBBOUI010000001.1, from coordinate 1,824,764 downwards.
AAATGTTAACCCATTTTGCGGTACGCTGTTTTGATTTAATTTCGCGAATGCTTTTGGTGCAAGCTTATGATTTGCTAAACTATAAAGCATACGGCTTGTTGAGAACATCCCACTATTTCCCGCTGAAGCGGCTGATGTTAACACAACAAAGTTAATTAGTCCTGCAGCTACCGGAATACCAACTAACGCAAATACTTGCACGAACGGCGAATTTGCTGCACTTAACGTATCCCACGGGTTGATCGTTAAAATTACAAATAGCGCCCCAACATAAAACAGTAAAATACGTAAAGGAATTTTGTTAATTGCTGATGGAATGTTTTTTTGCGGATTCGCCGTTTCAGCAGCAGATACACCGACTAATTCCATTCCTACAAAAGCAAACACAACCATTTGGAAGGCCATTAAGAAGCCAAATGCGCCATTCGGGAATAATCCACCATGCTCCCAAAGATTTGATACAGCCACTTTCCCTGATTCTGTTTCAAAACCAATTACAAGTAAAACAATACCGATTGCAATTAACGCAACAATCGTAATAATTTTAATGAGCGCAAACCAAAACTCTAATTCACCAAATAATTTTACCGTTAATAAATTTAATACTAATAGAACGACTAAACAAAAAATTGCTGGCACCCATTGTGGAATATCGAACCAATATTGTGTGTACATGCCGACAGCAATAATGTCAGCCATTGCCGTCATGATCCAACAAAACCAGTACGTCCAACCAGTAATATAGCCTGCCCAGTCTCCTAAATATTCTGTGGCGAATTCAGTAAAGGATGAATAGCCACCCTTAGATAATAACAGCTCCCCTAGCGCACGCATAACGAAGAATAATGCGATTCCGACGATTAAGTACGCGAATATAATGGACGGTCCAGCGAGTGAAATTGCTTTTCCGGACCCTAAAAATAAGCCCGTCCCAATCGTACCTCCAATGGCAATAAGTTGCACGTGACGATTTTTAAGATCGCGTTTTAATTGTTGTTGTTCCAAGACAAGTCCCTCCAAATCATATACTTTTGTCTACTATTTTGTAGCGCAAAATAATGAGTATGTCTTCGCGGGCCATCTATCAAATTTTCTGAAAATAAAAAAAGGACTGATAATTACACCAGTCCCTGTTACGTAAGAATAATAACTTCCCTCATTACTCTTCTGTCCTTTTGCCTGAGATTATGAACCCTTCGGCGACGCTTGCATTGCGCTCTCTCCAGAAACTGCTCCCGACTGTAGTTTTATCCACAGCGATCTTCGCATTGATATGTATGCAATTGTTGCTAATAAAAATTTGATAATAATTCAAATTTCTAATACTCGCGTTTCAATACTATTATTGTACAATAACTAATACTAGCAATGTTTCACGAAAAAAACAATGTAACAACCTATGTTGCATACAACTATAATAGCAATTCAAATGAAATATCAACATTTTCTACACATAAAAGAGTATTATTATAAAGAAAAAATATTAAACAGAATATAATGAAATTTTAAATTCCCCTGATAATTTAACCATTTGCACCTTCAGATGTCATTTCACCCAATAGTTTGCACCATCATCACTACGAAGCATAAAGCCATATTCGATTAAATTGCGGCGTAGTGATACAAAATCGTCATGAACACCTTTTAATATTTCATTTACTTCTTTTTCTGTATAATTTTTTTGCTCATCAAATCTTTTTATAATGTGCTGTAAAATAACAATTTTCTTCTTTTCCTTGCTCGGAATGATTTCGATACTACCACCTAACCCTTTTTTAAAATATGTTTTTAATATCTTTTCCCGTTCTTGTTCTTCAATTGCATAACGTTCATCCACTTGCTTTGCCCCCTTATGAATTTGATAGTTTTGTGGCTCTTTTAATAACTGCATTAATGCTAAAAACACTTTAGCTTGGCGCTCTTTTTCACGTAGCTTGAAACGGTGCTGACGAACAGTAGAAACACTATTGACACTGCTATCGCGGACAATTTGCTGATCGCTTTCTCCCGCATAAAAATGACCCAACATTTCCATTTGGACATCACTTAATCCCGTTATTTTTTTATCTTGCTGTAATAATGCGTGAAATGGTGATTGATGAGCATCTGTTAAATGTACTTCCATCATTCCTAGTGCATTCAAAAATTTTCCTTCAACTGGAAATACTTCATGTTCATAATAGTTGGTTGTGCAAAATAAGCAGTGTAGCAATCCTTCTTTATCATAATAACCTTGCATTAACTGTTGGATAGATAAATTTTCATAATCCACAAACAAAACCTCGATTCGTTTACTATTTAATAAACAATTTACACTGTATTTAATTATTTGTAAACGAAATTTGTATTTGTTTATAAAAAAACCTTTATTACATTATTGAACTGTAATAAAGGTAAACGTTTTTATTGCTTAACTTCATAAAGGATCGATTGCTTTTCTAAAAGCACGCGATTAACTTCTATTAAAGTACCGTAAGTGAGCCCTGTCTTCTTCATTTTTACTACAAATGTTTTGGGAACCGCCAATTCATTACATGCAATTTGCGCTATTTGTTGAAGAGCTTTTGGATAATTAATTTTAACGAGCAATGTATCTCCTTCTTTTGTGACTTCTTCAAAAATACGGTCGCAGCTATCTGCATAAGTCGTTACAAATAATACCTCTTCTGTTTTGAAATCCACTTCAGGTACGGACGGAAATTGAAAAATGTCTGCCCATGTTTCATATAATTGTGGATCTTGAATTAAGGATAAGCTTGTTCCTACTTCGTGAGGAATAAAATTTAAGTTAAACAATAATTCATGCTCAATTTGTGTACCACTTGGAAGCTCTTGATTCGTAGGATTATCCAAAACTGATTTATCTTCGACAGACTGTTTATCGTCTGTACAGGCGAACAAAACAATGCTTAAAAGTAATGTACTTATTATTATCGAGTATTTCATTTATATCACCTTCCATTCTTTACAGTATTAGTCGGCTCTTTCATAAATTCGTTTCACAATTCTTCAAATTTTTATTGAGTATTCAAAATCCCCCTATGCTTTTCCGACTATCAATAAAGGTAAATTAACCTAAATTTCTAAATAGATAGTTTATTAAATTATAGGTACTAAGACTAGATTTACAGATTTTTATAGTATAAAATACACGAATACAACAAAATCCATTGAAGGGGTACATAAATGAACTTTTTAAAAAATTTAAGAGTGCGTAGCAAATTATTATTACTTATATCCATAAGTATACTTATCGCCATCGTTATTGCCGGTCTATCATTCATTCAATCAATTAAGATGGCAAATAATATGGAAACGATCTATGAAGAAAAATTTATACCAAATAGTTGGTTAAACAATGCGGTAAGTGTAAACCTACGTATAGACAGCACCATTATTCAAATGATGACGACTACTGACCAACAAGAAAAACAAGCATTACATAATGAAATTTATGATGGAATTGATCAAGTATTATCAGATTTTGCTCAATATAGTGAAATGAATTTAACAGATGAGGAACGTCAAGGAGTAGTAGATTACTATGATGCCGTTGACCGTTTAACAGTACACCAAGATAAAGTAATTGAATTAGCTTTAGCTGGTCAAAATGAAGAAGCCTATAAAATGTACCATGAAAGAGTTAAGCAACCACGTGAAGATCTTATCAGTACACTTCATATGTTAAGTCAAATTAAAGTAGGTCAAACGGAACAAATCGTACTAAATAGTATTACATCTTCGGATGAAAGTAATTTACGAAATGTAATTATTAATATTGGTGCGATTATTATTTTACTTGTTTTAGGAGTATTAATTTCACTCATGATAACAAAACCAATTGAACAGTTGCGTGTTCAATTACGAAAAGTACAAAATGGAGATTTCACTGTTCATGGTGACTATCAATCTAAAGATGAAATTGGAGCACTTACCCAATCATTTAATGAAACGATTTCTTCTTTAAACAACGACTTACAAAAAGTAAAATCATCATCTGATCATGTCGAAAATACATCACAAGAGTTGATGGCCAATGTTGAACAGTCAACGGCTGCAGCAGAACATGTCGTATCTTCAATTCAGGAAATTTCTTCAGGAGCAGAGGAAACAAAATACCGTTTAGAACAAAATGCAATAATAATAGAACGCGTAGCGAATGGTTTTACTACAATCCAACAAGATTTTCAAGCTATTGACCGTTTAGCACAAAAATCAATTGCTGAGTCGAAAGAAGGCTCTGTCATTGTGAGCAAAAACGTTGAACAAATGAAAAACATTAAATTATCCGTTCAACAATCCAATGAAGTTGTTCAAACGCTTGCAAATCAAGTCGGTGAAGTCGATGAAATTTTAAAAGTTATCGACTGGATTTCGGGTCAAACAAACTTATTAGCACTTAATGCTGCTATTGAAGCTGCTCGTGCAGGTGAGCATGGTAAAGGATTTGCAGTTGTTGCGGATGAAGTTCGGAAATTAGCAGAGCAATCAATTCAAGCAACGAAGTCTGTTGCAACAATTTTAGAAAACATAAAAAAAGATACGGATGAATCAGTTCAAATTATGAATGTTGTCATTGATGAGGCTGAAAGTGGACTTACAATTACAGAAAAAACCGCTCAAAAATTCCAGGAAATTTTACAAAACACACTAGAAGTAGGTCCTGTTATGCAAAAGACTACTTCATCTGTCAATCATATTGTCAAAGATTTTAGCATCTTTACTTCAAGCGCTGATACGATTTTAACAATTTCAATGAACAATTCGAAAAACAGTGCAATGGTTTCTGCCGCTTCAGAACAGCAAGCAGCAGCAATGGAAGATATGTCGCAATCTAGTCATAACTTAACAAATGTTGCTACTGAACTAAATGGTATTGTGAAGAAATTCACCTTACAATAAGCCAAATGGAATAGAGCCCGTAACGTAAAAACGTTACAGGCTCTTTTTACTACCCTACATTAGCATTTAAAATTTCTTTAAGTTGCACTGGGTCATCACACTTAATTGCTACATAGCGATACTCTTTTTCAATGCCCATAAACAATGTAGCTTTCTGCGGCACCTTCATTTTTAACACAAAATCAGGGTACACCGTTTCAAAATCTCGCATAACAAACTCTAAAGTATCTTTTTTACGTTTTTTCTCTAGAAATTCACGGTCTTCAATAATGCATTCAATGTGCGTAAAATCAATTTTTGCTCGCTTCATTAATCCTTGCGAAATGAACATACTGCGCTCGTTCACAGCAATTGGATTCAGGCGCACCGCTTGTATATCCCCTACAAAAAAGAGGATTGAATAGACATTAAACAATAGCAAAACAATGGAAACAATAGGCCACTTATCGTGAATAAAATAATGAATACCTAACGTTTCTACTATAATGGCATGAATCATCATGACTTGAAAGGCAATATAGCTTGATTTTTTATATATCGTAATACCTGACATCGGTGCTTTTTTCCAGCTAAATAATGCATAATAAAACATAAGTGCTTCAGCGCAAAGCACTTGAATAATCGGGTTATGCTTTACATATTGATTTACGCCATAATGGAATGAAAATAACACTGGTAAAGTACTTTCTTTTACATCACGTATGATTTTTGGCATATAGCGAACAAACGTTACGATAATAATTAATTCTACGACTACTAATAATAGTTCAATCCCAATTCCTATAAATGTAACTTTTTCAAATGGTCCTAATAGCTCTATAGGGATTATCAATCTCATCGCTATACAACCTAGTGCCGCTAAAGTAATGGACAGCTTCCAAGAAAACTTCCTTAAATACAACATGAATAACACAGGAGCAACAATCATTAAATCGATAAAAGACCCAACGACAACGCCGTGTGCTTGTTCTGGAACTGGTAATATATGCATGCCAATAGATGTTTGATAAACGGCATAGTTTCCAATTAAAACAAGGAGTAAAAGCGCTAACCAAACCTTACGCCCTTTTTCAATGAACACCATACGTCGACACCCCCCTTTTTTCTTCTGCTAATTATAATTTCACTATAATTTGATTATTCTAATTATAATATAGGACGTTGACTATGTCTTTGTATATTCCACTACGTTTTTTCCATTCTTGCCCAAATGACAAATTTCTGTCATAAACTTCCCATTTCTAACGTTTCGACAGTGAAAACCTTCCACATTTCCGCTACAATGAACAAGAGCCAAAATAATGAAAAGGAGGAGAATCGACTATTATGAGAACTTTTTACTTATCGATTCTTGCTGCATTATTACTATTCGTACCGAATGCCGCAGCACATACGTATTTAGACACGACAAACCCAGAAGATGGTACGACAATCACAGCACCTCTCCAAAAAATTGAATTGACCTATTCAGGGAAAATTGAAGAAGGTAGTACTTTTATTGTAAAGGGTGCAAGTGGAAGTGAATTTAAGCCGGCTACTGTTACAGTAGAAAATGGTTTGATGCAAGGAACATTTGATGAAGCGTTGCCGAATGATACTTATACAGTTTCATGGAACAGTATTAGTGAAGACGGTCATCCCCTTTCAGGTCAATTTTCTTTTACAGTAAATGCACCACTCGACGAAGTAACTGAAGGAAACACTCTATCAGAAGAATCAACGGAACCACAAGTTGAAGCAGAACAAACTGAAACGAATGAAGAGGACACGCAAACGAACACTGCCACTCCCCTTCTTATTGTAGGTGGGCTATTATTAGTAATTATCGTAATTAGTTTAATTACGTTAATGAAGCGTAAAAGAAAATGATAACGATTTTAATTAGTATAAGTCAGTTTTTGCTATACATTTCCTTCGCGGTATTAATGGGATCATTAATTCTCAAACTCATTCCTAGTGAATATAAGCCAACCATTTCTATACGAGAAAAATGGCTCTATATAAGTGCTTGGAGTATACCCGTATTTACGTTTGTACCGATTATCCAATTGCTCGTCATATTACAGCCGCAATTTGGACTAATACAATCTTTACAAAAAATTTTATTTTCTTACAAAATGGGACATGCATGGTTAGCTATTGTAGGCTTGTCGTTAATTTTCGTGTACATTCTTCACCAAATGCAAAAATCGCAACATTGGTTATACCCGATTATAAATGTAACTTTATTAGTTGCCATTCAAGCTGGTGTCGCTTATGCAAGCCATGCAAGCTCAATGGATTCTACGGTTGGTTTTTTTAATGACTGGATACATTTAATTGCCGTTAGCTGCTGGTTTGGAGTATTGCTCATTTTAAGCTTCTTTACATTAGATTCTAACAATTGGGAGGCCTTTTTAAAATGGTTTACACCTCTCGCGCTTGTAAGTGTCACAGCGATTGCCCTGAGTGGTGTGTTCTTAACGGAGACGATTGTACCCGCTTATGTTACAGGCTGGTCGACATTTTATGGGCTTGGTTTATTTGTAAAGCATGTACTACTTGTACCACTTGCAATTGTCATTTTGGCAAACGGCTTATTAATTAAATTAAAAATAAATAAAAAAAGCTTTAATCCCGTATTGTGGGTCAAGCTTGAGCTAGCTATTTTATTTTCGATTTTAGCTATTACGGCTATTTTCAGTGAACATCAACCACCAATGCCATTCGTCCAAATGGAAAATGTGTCTTCTCTTTTCCAGCTATTTTATACGACACCTTTAACAGACGGAATGATTGGGCATTTCCAAATGACTGCTATAGGATTAGTGTTCTTCCTTTTAACAGCACTCTTCATCGCCTTACTAATTATTAGTTACGTGAAAGAGGCTCCGTTGTTAATTTCGGTATTAATGATACTCGCGATTGCACTGTGTTTTTATTTCGGATTTATTTCCATCACCGTGTTTAATTTAGAAGGCTATTGTGTCCCTTAATCTCAAAATGCTTAAACGCTAATAGGCAACGATTTGAATTTTACTTTATATCGTTGCCTATTTCCATTTAGACCAAAATTAAATTAATAGATATTATTTTAGAAGTATGAATTATCCTTTAGATTTCGTATGATTTTTCTTATGGAAACCCCATGTCAACAACGATGCAACAACGAGGAGCGCTGTCACGATTAATGTACCGTACTCCATTGCTTCATTCGTCGTCTTCACTGCGATTCCTATTAATGCCCACACAATGACAAGGACAAAAATTGGATCCATTGAATTAACCAATGCCATATAAGCAAGGGTTGATGCAATGACAACTAAAATTAAAGAGCCTAAAACTTCCGGAATACCTAAACTAACATCATAATACTTCAGTACATAGCTCATATTTGCAATCGTCGCAACAGAAATCCACGCTAAGTAAAATGAAAACGGCAAGCGCTGTGATAATTTTGATTCAGAAGGTGAATATTGTAAATAGATTCCGATCAATGTGAACAACAATAAAAACATTAGTATCATAGACCATATAAATTGCTCATAATGCCAAGTATATAGCCAGCCGATATTAAATAAGCAAGATAGTATAAATAACCAGCCAATCTTCGAGTTGAACTCTCCTGTTTTAACCTTTTTATACTGTAAAACTAACCAAATTGCTAGCAAAATATAAATGAGCGTCCAAATCGAAAATACATACCCTGCTGGTGTAAAGTATACGTCTAAACGGTGGGAAATTTCCGCTGTTGTTTGGCCATTGATTGGTAAAGTTTCAGATAAAATGTTCACAACAATCATGGCAATAAAACTTAGCCACATCAAAACATATTGCCCCATACGTTCACTCCTTTCGTTCATTAACTTTTACCCATAACGATTCTTCTTCACACTATTAAAAAATACGTGATATGTTGAAAATCAATTTACTAGGAATGAAGTATGGACTATTTCAATAGTTATTCACTCGTTTTCTATTACTATATGTCAAAGGAAGTCATTTTATTTTTCACCATTTAATGTGTTTTTTAATATGTTATACCGAAATTTTATCCATTTGATTTTTCAAGGGCGAGCTTGAGACCGAAGCCAATGAGAACAACCCCTGTCAGTGATTCAATGACAGCCTGGGTAGCTGGTCGCTTCATAAAGTTGCGAATTTTATCAAGTAAAAATACATAGAAAGTAAACCATAAAAACGTTAGAACACTATAAATAATGCCCATAACTAAAAATGACCAAAATGGTTCGCTATTTGGTGCTAAAAATTGGGGTAAAAACGTTAAAAAAAATACCGCTACTTTAGGATTTGTTACATTCGTTATAAAGCCTTGCTTAAAATAAGAATTGCCCTTCATTGTTTCTATAGGCTCCTCTTCAAGATCCATTTTTTTCGCACGCATATTCATTAATGTACGTACACCTAAATAACATAAATAAGCCGCGCCGACATATTTCAATAGAGTAAAGGCAACTGCGGACTTGACAATAATTGCCGATAAACCTGCAACTGCTGCAATCGTATGAATAGCAAGCCCTATACAGGAGCCAATCATTGTCTGAAATCCACCATTACGGCCACCAACAACTGTATTTTTCGTTACAATCGCCGTATCCGGTCCAGGTAATATAATGAGCAACACGCAGGCAATAATAAACAGTGTTACGTTGATCATACGCTTCCATCTCCTAACAAGAAAATTCTGATTTTTTTGATTATAACAAGCGTAGTGAATTTTAGCGATAAAAATTTCAAAACCCGATACGTAATTTACGCATCGGGTTTATTTGAAATTTATTAAGGTAATGTTGGACTAGTTAATGAATATAAAGATTGTTGCTGAACGGTTAAGCGATTATAGGCTTGTTCCCATTGTTTTTTCAGCGCTAATACTTTTGCAGATTCTGTATTATCATCATCATTATTATTTTTTTCTGCCACTACTTGCTCTTCCAATTCAACTACTTTCCGTACAGCTTTTAAATCATTTTGTGCAGTTTTAATGAATGAATAATGAGTAATTAGCTTTCTTTCCTTCGAATCTAATTTTTTATACTCAGCATCGACATCCTTAAGGAATTGATCGAAGCTATTCAAATAAGCTGCCCCTTCCCCTGTTACCATTGTAAAACTGTAAGGACTTGAATCATTTAATTTTGAATCCTGATATTGTCCATTAATAATTAAATCCCCGATAAAGCTATTTAATGTTTTCGCATTCGTATCTAACCCTTCCATCCATGCGCTTAACATTTCAGCCGGTGATTCGTTCGTCCCTTCATAGCTTTCAAATAGTACAACTTGCTTTTGCGTTAGCTTATTATAGCTTGCAAAGATGGATTGTTTATTTGAATACGTTGGCGATGTTCCGAGCTTATCCATTTTCGCGATAAAGGATTCCACTGCTTTTAAATCCTTTAGTGAAGCCTGATATGTTGTATAACCAACAATCGCCTTTTGCTCTTTTGTAGAAAGTAATTCCATACTTTTTTGAATTTCTTTAATTGCTGTAGCTGTGTAATCCGTATTTAAAGCTTCAATCGCATTTGCAATGTCATCTGTCGACACATTATCTGCCCCGATTAATGCTTGTGCTTGCTCATAAACAGCTAAAATCAGTGCTTTTTGCGTATTCGTTATTTTATTGTACGAAGTAATAGCTGACGTAATTTTTTTACGATCATTGGTTGCAATTGCTGCTTGTAATTTCTTTTGCTCCGACTTCGCTTTCGTTAAAGTACTATTCGCACTTGAAATAAGTGAATAGTTATAAATACGTTTTTTCTCATAAGATGTAAGCGCCTTATACCCTACTTTCGCAGCATTAATTGCCCCTTCTAATTCACTTAATTTATTGTCTGGACTTGCTAAAATACCATCAATAGATTCAATTAAGCTAATTACTTCGGAAACTTTAGACTCATCAAATTTCTCGTCAGCTTTTTCATCTGTATCCTTAAACTCTGGCGTCTTCACTAACTCTGTTAATTCAGCATAGTAACCTAAAAACGAATCGATTGATTCCTCTAAAAAATCATTGTCTTCTAGTAAAATTGATTGCTGCAGCTTTGTTAGCTTTACATATGCTTTGTATGCAGAAGCGTATTTTGATTGTGCCGATTTTAAAGCTTTCAATTTCTGCTTTTCATCACTTGCCTCTTTCGCTTCCTCATGTATTAAATACGCATTATTAATCGCTATCGCTACTTTCTTGGCAACATTTAAGTCTTTCTTCACCTGATTCACGACAGCATAATTTGTTACTAATTTTTTGTCAGTCGAGCTTAATGTTTTATAAATGCTTTGAATTTCATCTAATTCTATTTCTAATGAAACAATATCTAAGTTGTACTCTTGTAAAGGTTTTAAATCCTTAATTCGATCAATTAATTCAGTGATTAGTTCTAAATTTTCCTTTGCTTCTTCGGAAGGCTTTAAGTTTGTTAAGTCCGTTATTAATGAGGCTTGGTAAGGATTAAGATTATTATAGGCCTTTTGTGCAGCTACGATAGCAGTTGTTTTTTTCTTTGGGTCCGTAATTGTGCTAATTTTATTGAGCGCATCAATTACCTTTTGTGCTTTTTTAATATCATTTTGTGCTGTTTTTAATATTGTCGTGTTAATTAAAGGCAAATAGGTTTTTTCAATGGCCGATGCTTTTGATAAAAGTGTCTTTACTTCCGTTGAAAATTCCTCTAATGTTCCATCAAATGAATACTCTTTATTATAAATGTCAATAAATTTAGATATTTCTTCATTGATGTCTCCTATTTTTTGATAAGTTAAGTATTCACTCGAACTTCCACCAGTTGAAACCTCACTCTTTTTCAACCAGTCTTGCATAGCGTCAACATAGTTATTATTAAATTCAGTAAATGCTAGTAGTGAACGTTGTAGCTTCGTTAATTTATTGTACGAGCTTTGAATTTTAGAAAACTGCTTCAACAAATCCGCATGCTTTAATTTTGAATCTTCATACGCCACTTTAGCTTGACTAAACTTCTCCAATTCACTAATTAACGGTGCTACCATTTGAATATCTTGGTTTGCCTGCTGTAGAACAGCATAGTTTGTAATGAGTTTCTGGCTGTTTGTAGATAAATTTTTATATTTTGTATTCAAGAATGAAACGTTCGCCTTAAATTTATCGAATTCCTTTACCTCTTCAGGTTTAAAGTCAGAACCTAAAAAATCGGCCGCATACTCTTTTGTGGATGAATTCACAATTCGTGAGATGTAGTTAATTAAATCACTTGTTGGATCAGCATTTAACTCGGCAATTCCTGTTACAGGATAGGATTTCTCAATACTTGGAATTGTAATTGTAACATCAACCGAAAAACGCTTATAGCCCTTCTTCTCACTATCTAAAGGAATTGTATAGCTTGATGATGTCGCATCCGTCAGTAAAATTTTACTTTCACTATCGTTAATGACATACCACTGATACGTTATTTCATATTGGGATGAAGTTAATAATTCCCCATTCGTCCCCATTACGGCAAAATTTTTAATTGAAAGTTTGTCGCCAGGAACCAACGCTAAATTCGTTGAATTTTGATCTTTTCCGTCTACTAAAAATTTCACTTCAAAATCTTCTTTTATTTCAAGTGGCATTACTTTAACTGTAGAAGCATAGTAATGGTTTTCTTTTGTTGCAAGGACAAGCATTAAATGTTTTCCACTTGCCTTTAATGGAATATCAATGTCTGAATCCGTTTCTCCTGTTAGTAATTCATAACTGTTTTCGTTTACAATATACCATTGATAACCCGTAACAACCTCACCTTGACCTACTTTAAAATCAGAAGCATAAATAGAAGAATTAACTAAATACTTATCTGAAGTTAATTCTTTCCCTTCATCATCCTTGAACTTTACAGTCGCTTCTGTTAATGCATTAATTGCCGCACTATCCGTATATTTTGCACCTGACTCAGTTGTAATAACTACTTTAATCTCTTTCCCATTTGCTGCAATTGGAATTGTTAATTTATTCGTTGTTTCACTTAGCTTTGTTTCATGTGTACCATCGACGATGATCCATTCGTATTTTGTAATTTTTTCAGTGGTTTGATCATCCAATGCGATTTCCGTCAAATCAATTTTAATTTGACCACCATAGGAATAAACAGCATCTAATAATATATCCCTCTCAATTACTACTATTTCTTCTGCCTGAGCTACCATTGGTGCTATAAAAGCAGCAGATGTGACAGCACTTGCTGCAATAATTTTTTTATAGTTCATATGTACATCTCCTTCAATATGATTGATTTTGCTCTATGTATAAACTCATTTCCCTAACTTAAAACCTATGACAATTATATCGGTATAGATTACCTATTTATTAGTCAATTTCGTTAATTATACCATTTACTCCCCAAAGAATATGTTGTAATTTGTATAATTTTGTATTCACTATGTTTTATCTTTGTCCAATTAATAAGCAAGTTTTTACGTACTCAGCATTATTTTAAAATTCTCCATTGTTTTATATCTAAATTCCCTTTGTATTATCCTTCTTTTCCCCCTCCTCCACTTCACTCAGAAAAAGCGCACAAAGACCCTCTACAATTAGCTTCCTGTGAAATTTTGTCGCTGGAGCTTGAAAATGAATTCTTTCCTTCGCCCAAAAAACTGTTGCATTTTTTTGAGTTGTGACATATATTTTTCCTTAAGGAAACAAATTATCTTTTGTGAAATAAAATTAAATACACGAAAATAAATTCACAAAGGGAAAAGGAGGATACTATAATGAAAAAATACGTAGGAATTTTTGGCTTATCGTTATTATTAATGGCTTGTAATGGAAACGAGGAAAATAGCTCGGCCACTGAAAAGTCCGGTATTGTCGTTGCGACAACAGGACAAATTGCAGACGCTGTAAAAGAAATTAGTGGTGATGCATTAACTGTCACTACGTTGATGGGACCAGGGGTTGATCCGCACTTATACAAAGCGACTCAAGGTGATATTGAGAAATTAGATAAAGCAGAAGTGATTTTTTATAACGGTTTGCATTTAGAAGGACAGTTACAGGATATTTTTGAACAAATGGCAGAAAAAAAGACTGTTGTTGCAGCTGCAGAAATTCTAGATAAAGGTAAATTACTAGACGATGCAAATGATACGACTCTTCATGATCCACACGTATGGTTTGATATTGATTTATGGAAGGAAATTGTAGATGGGATCGGTGATAGCTTAATTGAGGAATACCCAGAACATAAAGAATTGTTCGAAAAAAATGAAGCATCCTTTTTAGCGGAATTAGAACAATTAAAAAGTTTTGCACAAGAACGTGTAACAGAAATTCCTGCAGATCAACGTATTTTAGTGACCGCCCATGATGCATTTAATTATTTTGGTGATAGTTTAGGATTCAAGGTTAGTGGGCTACAAGGTTTAAGTACAGAATCAGAGTATGGTGTAAAAGACGTTGAAAATATGGTGAACTATTTAGTAGATAATAATATTAAGGCCATTTTCGTTGAATCAAGTGTTTCTGATAAAGCAATGAACGCGGTAATCGAAGGGGCAAAGAAAAAAAGCCATTCCGTTGTAATTGGTGGAGAACTATTTTCAGATGCTATGGGTGCTGAAGGAACACATGAAGGCACGTATATCGGAATGTATAAACATAATATCAACACAATTGTTGATTCATTGAAGTAGGTGAAAAAAATGAATGCGTTATTAGTGGAAAACTTATCTGTTGCCTATGATAAAAAGGTTGTTTTAAACAATGCAAATGTTTGTGTACCATCTGGACGTTTAACAGCCATTATCGGTCCAAATGGGGCCGGTAAATCCACATTTTTAAAGGCGATATTAAAACAAATACCAAATAAAGTTGGAGAAGTCTTTATTTTAAATAAGCCGTATCAGCCAAAGGATTTATTAGTAGGCTATGTACCACAACGAAATGCGGTTGATTGGGATTTCCCTACAACAGCATTGGATGTTGTTTTAATGGGGAGATACGGACATAAGGGACTATTCAAGCGTCCAAATAAGCAAGATAAGAAACTAGCAATGGATGCATTAAAAAGTGTAGAAATGCAAGATTTTGCCGATCGTTCCATAGGGCAATTATCTGGGGGACAACAGCAACGCGTCTTCTTAGCACGTGCTCTTGCGCAAAACCCAGAGGTGTATTTTTTAGATGAACCATTTGCAGGGGTTGATGTAGCAACCGAGAAAACGATTATTACAATCTTAAAAAAATTGCGAAGTGAAGGAAAAAGTATTTTTGTCGTTCATCATGATTTACAAACGGTCGAAGAGTATTTTGACTATACAATATTATTAAATCAAACGATTATTGCGACAGGTGATACGAAGGATGTCTTTATTCCTGACCTTTTACAAAAAACGTATGGCGGCAAATTATTGTTAATAGAATCAGTAGGTGCAACTATATGATCTCTAGTAACTTATTATGGATATTACTTGGAACAATGCTTTTAGGTATAGCAGCAGGCATCACTGGCGCTTTTTCATTTTTACAAAAACAAAGCCTTGTCGGTGATGCAGCTGCACACGCTGCATTACCTGGTATTGCAATTGCCTTTCTCGTTACTGGCCAAAAGGAATTACCTGTTTTAATGATTGGTGCAGCTATTACCGCAGCCTTATCGGTTTATTGTATTCAATGGATTGTCAGCTTTTCAAAACTAAAAGCGGACGCTGCCATTGGCTTAGTACTTGCCGTTTTCTTTGGTGTAGGTATTGTTTTATTGACGATAGTAAACAGACAACCAGGAGGCAATCAAAGCGGACTAAATAACTTTATTTTCGGGAAAGCTGCTGCAATGACAAAGGATGACCTTTTATGGCTATTTTTAAGTGCGCTTATCATTATTATTGTAAGTTTACTCTTTTATAAAGAATGGAAGCTAATGATTTTCGACCCTGTCTACGCAAAAGGTATCGGACTCCCTGTGGAATTTTTAAAGGCTAGCTTAACCGCTTTAATTGTCATGACTATCGTAACAGGTATTCAAACAGTTGGTGTCATTTTAATGTCTGCCCTACTGATCATTCCTGCAGCAACTGCAAGACTGTGGACTCGAAGACTTTATTCAATGCTTTTATTTAGTGGCATCATGGGCGGGCTAGCAGGAATAATCGGAACGTATATTAGTTCACTTAAAACGGGACTTTCTACAGGTCCTATAATCGTATTAGTAGCCTCTTCCCTGTTTTTATTGTCTTACTTGTTTAGTCCTACAAATGGGCAATTAAGTAAAATGCTGCGAAGAAAAAGATTTCAAGGCAAGGTGACATACTATGATTGAATTTTGGGTTATTCTCACAGGCGCATTAGTAGGTATCACTTGTAGTATAACGGGTGTTTTCTTAATTTTGCGTAAAATGGCTATGGTTGCAGATGCAATTAGTCATACGGTGTTATTTGGTATTGTAGTTTCCTTTATAATTACACAAACATTATCTGGACTGTCTATGTTTATTGGCGCTGCAATTGCCGGGATTTTAACCGCCTATTTTATACAATTGCTACAATCTTCTGGTGTGCAAGAGGATGCTGCTATCGGTATTGTGTTTACTACACTATTTGCCATCGGTGTGCTACTCATTACGCTTTTTGCCGGCAATGTTCATTTAGATGTGGAGCATGTTTTAATGGGTGAAATCGCTTTTGTTCCTTGGGAGCAACTAACCATTTTTTCTCTCACGATGCCTAAAGCCGTTTGGATGTTACTTTTCGTCCTATTATTAAATGTTGCTTTTTTATATTTCTTTTATAAGGAAATTAAAGTTTCTACCTTTGATCCTATGTATGCAGCGACAATAGGGATTCCAATCGTATTTATTCATTACGGATTTATGACAACAGTGTCACTAACGACTGTCTCTGCGTTTGATAGTGTTGGTGCGATTTTAGTAATTGCCATGCTAATCGGTCCCGCAGCAACGGCTTATTTAATTAGTAAGTCCGTTAAAGCCATGTTTAGTTGGAGTATACTTTTCGGTGTATCTTCTGCTGTAATCGGTTATTATGTAGCGAAGTGGTTAGATACTTCCATATCGGGAATGATGGCAGCTATTATTGGGGTTATTTTTATTGTCACGTTTGTTGTGACAAAGCTTCAAAGCGCACGACAAAAACAAGTGAAATCTCGGCATATTTGAGCGATGCCCTTTTAAGTAGTAGCTAGAATTCTCCATCAAATCTAACAAAAAAGGTACTAAGAATAAAATTCTCGGTACCTTTTTTCGTTTAAAATTTTACTTCTTATTATTACTTTCCTAATCGTTCTTCAATTAAAGATTGTAAATCAACAGCAATCGTATCATACGCTACACCGTCTTCTGTTTGTGAGTAGCCCGTATAGTTTTTCACAGCGATTCCTTTTTCATCGACTAAGAAAAACGTATTTGCATGCATCACTTGATCGTCCCCTTCAATCGCTTTTACAAGGGATTTAAAAGAATTGGCAGCGAACTGCTCGATAAATTTTTGATCATACCCTGTAAGAAAATGCCACTTTGACTCATCCGGCGCATTGTGACGGGCTAAATATTCTGTTAGACGCTCCGGTGTATCATAATCTGGGTCGATAGAAAATGCGACGATTTTATAATCTTCAATTCCCTTTTCAACTAATTGCTCTTGAATTAATGTCATGTTGTGAGTCATTGGCGAACAAATCGTTGTACAGTTAGTAAAGATGAACATCGCTAACCATGGCTCACCCTTTAAGCTTTCTAATGTAACTTCATCCCCACGATGATCCGTCATTGTAAAGTCTGAAATTTCATAGCTTGTTGTTGGTTTAAATTGATAATTGCTGCATGCACTTAACACAGTTGCCATAAGAA
Organism: Solibacillus sp. FSL R7-0682; assembly: GCF_038005985.1. Taxonomy (NCBI): domain Bacteria; kingdom Bacillati; phylum Bacillota; class Bacilli; order Caryophanales; family Caryophanaceae; genus Solibacillus; species Solibacillus sp. FSL R7-0682. The sequence continues at coordinate 1,807,031 of NZ_JBBOUI010000001.1, read as the reverse complement.
GTAGCATAATTAGTGCAATCGACTTCTTGTTCATTTCTCTCTCTCCACTCTTCCATTCATTACCTTCATCTTAGCGAAAGAACAGAATTTACACAATACTTTCGGTCGTAAAGGTTGTGTGGCGATATTGTGAAGTGATGTTTCACAATTTACTTCCTTACGTTGGAATTTTCAACGAAACGAGAGCCGTATGAATTGCTTCGAGTTTCTTTTCAATTCGATATAGCAAATAAAATGAAATAAAGATTGGAAAGCTTACCTCTTGAATTAACGTAATCCATTGCTCCATGAAGATTCCTCCTTTCAATTAGAATAGAAAAGCCGGCAAAGTAGTGGACTTCACCGGCTAAGCGCATTATGCATTTAATTCAAGATTTGTCACATGGCGTTCGACAATACGTGCGCCCTTTTTAATCGTAAATACGAAGCCCTCATTCGCAAAAATGGCCTGATCAATAATTGTTTGCATAGCTGCATTTACTTCTGCTTCTGATAAATTCGATTTCGGGTCCGCGATACTTACTGTCATCGTCTTATTATCAGCATTTGCAAATGTTAATTGTAAAACTTGTGTCATGATTTCACCTCCTCTATCATTTTTCTTTTACGATTACTTCGTAACAATGTCTTTTTGCGTTTTCACAGATTCAATATAATTGTAGTCTGTTAAACGAACAAGTGCTTGTGCTACAGCTTCAATTTGAGTAGCTGTTACGTTATCAGCAAGGTTACGATAGGTTGCACTTTTAATGATCGGCTCATTAAATTCATCAAAGCCAGTTTGATAGAACACCGTCATCGTTGCTGATAAAAACGAGAATTCATTCATAGGTATCACCTCCTTACTTTATATATGTCACGATTTTTTGAAAAAAGGGACAATCCCGATGAAATAATTTACAAAACCTACTATAATAAGAGTAGTCATTGGAAGAAATGTTACATATCTACAAAAAAGAGGTGAAAATTGTGGGCTTAGAAGGCTGGTTTTTATGGTTTATCTTATTTTGGGTAGTTGTACTTATTTCGCTCATGGGCATCGGAGGCTTCTTCATGTTCCGCAAATTTTTAAAAGCGCTTCCGAAAGCGGATGGTAAGTCGGATTTAGACTGGCAAAATATTTATTTAGATAAAACGATTCATTTATGGGGCGATGAAGAAAAAGTATTGCTTGCAGAATTAGTAAGTCCGGTACCTGAACTCTTTCGTCAAGTAGCCAAGGAGAAAATTGCAGGTAAAATTGGCGAGTTAGCCATAGAGGAACATGCAACTAAAATTAATCTGGATTTAATTATACGTGGTTACATAATTGCTTCACCAAAGCGCGATCACAAATTTTTGCGTAAAAAATTAAATCAAATGGAAATTGATACATCTCCGTATGAGCATTTACTGGACGTATAAAACTAGAAAAACCTTACAAAGCAACTTTGTTGCCTTGTAAGGTTTTTTTATGCACCACTATAGGTTTTTTGTAGCTTTTTAAATTTAATAAGCATTCCGATACGCCATGGTAAAATCATTGCAAATGCTAATAAGAAGAACATTCCTCCAAGTTCCCCGATATTAAAACTATCTGAGAAAACTAATTTCAAGATGATTCGTAAAATTAATAATCCGATTAAGATAAATGGAAATGCCTTCGATTGCTTCATATAGATGGCGTCATCTCTAATTTCAAATTTTGATGTTGCAATTAAGACGACCGAGAATAATAGTCCTATTCCAACCGCCTCAAGTATTTGTAATGGGCCGACTCGGAATTCTTCAAAAATAAACATGAGCGCACCCGTTGACATCGCAAAGGGTGGAATCATTATTTTCTTGGCTGTGACAGGCTTTTTTTGCGCCCGTAGCCGTATAAACATGGCAAACGAACCCATAAAAATTGCCATAATTGTCGAACCTATTAATAAATATTGAGAAGGTATATTGTCAAACATTATATTCCTCCTCTTATGCTGACTAATTTTCTACTATATAAGTACATTTATGAATAATGCCTCGCTCTTGTATAATCCTTCATTATTCTTAGTATAGCATGTCGTTTTTAGCATGTAACTATTAGAAACCAGTAAATCCACCAAAAATCCCTGTAAAGATTGAAATAATGTACGTTAACCCATCAAAGAATAGTAAAACACCTACCGCGATCATAATATAACCGCCTACTTTGATAATCAATTGGCTATTTTTTCGAATCCATGTCATTCGAGAAATGAAGAATGACAGGATGAAAAATGGAATTGCAAAGCCTAAAAAGTAAGCAAGCATATACCAAATCGCTGAATCTGGATTTGTCCCACCAAGTGTAATTATGGCCATTAAAATTGGACCTGTACACGGTGTCCAGCCAGCTGCAAAAGCAAGACCGATTAATACCGAACCAAAATAGCCCGATGGCCGATTTTTAAACATAAATTTTCGGTCCTTCATTAAAAAGTCAATTTGTAATAGCCCTACGATCATCAAACCAAAAACAACAATTAAGATGGCACCTACTTGTCGTAATAACTGTTGATACTGAATAAAAAATGACTCGGCTATCGAAGTTCCAAAACCAATGGCAATGAAAATGATTGAAAATCCGAGTAAGAAAAATAGAGTATGTAAAATAGCGCGTTTTTGCATCATACCTCGTTCATTTTTAAGCTCATCTAACGTCATTCCAGTTATATAAGATAAGAAGGCTGGATAAAGAGGCAAGGTGCAGGGTGACACAAAGCTTAAAAAGCCCGCACCGAATGCCAAAAAGATATTTATGTCTGTATTCATACTGTCTGTTAATCTCCTTCACATTGATGCCTCAATCGTACCAAATTTTATATAACATTACTTCTTTTTTGAATGTGAATTTTTTTTGACGAAGCTGTGTGAGATCTGTGAAGCACAAAAACGTTCCATTTGCACATAATACCGCGCCAATTTATTTACGATCGAATCATATCAATGATAAATAAAATCGAATAAATAATGGACGTAAATATAATAACTATGATTATCGTTCTCGACTGGAACTTAAATAACGTGCGCCATACACATTCTTGAGGATGAATTCGCTTCCATTTTAAAGCGGCTTGAAAATTAATAAACCAACAATGTAATGTAAGTAGCATCGAGGGTAATAAAAAAAGCGCAAGTATCATGAGCAATTTTCCTATGATTGTAATTGAATATTGACCATAGCTAATCATAAAATACGGAAGTACAAACCAAAAGACGGAAGTGACAACTAATACGACGGCCACAAGGAAGTGTAGCCATAAATATTCGAGATGCGTTTGTCGGAAATATTTTAGTGCTGCTTGCACCTTCATCACCTACCTTTTAGCCCTACTATTCCCTTTTAATCGGAATTTTTAAACAACTATTCCGAGGGAAATATTGGGTGTGAGGATGACTCGATTTATTTTACTATTAAATACACCCCCATTTTCTCGTACATCAAAAATGGGGGGTGTCTGCATTTTTAGTAGCAATTTAAATTTTTACATTTTAACCAATCGCAAGGGGACGATCAAAGTGGCGCCCTACTTTTAAAGCTTGGAGAAATTCTGCCACATTCGTCTCTATCCCAGGGTGCCCGCTATAGCTATCGTTCATAATACCCGAATTTTCAAACCCAATTGGCTTATAATGGTTGTATGCCTCATCAATAAACATATCGGCTTTACGATTGGCGATATCATCCTCAAATTTAGAGAAAATATACAGACCATCATATAATACTGGAGACGTTGTATCAAGCGTTTGATCAATTTTTTGTCCCATTATTTCGCCTTGCTTATCGCTAATAATTTCAACTGTAATGCCTTCCGCTTCCAATTGATTCTTTATAGAATCAATTGGATCATTATTTGCTGCAATAATTCCCACCTTTTTAGATTTTGAGAATAATACAGGCTTATGGTAAATGCTTAGTGCTGGAGAAATTGTAGATGTTTCAACTGGTTGAATTGACGGATCTGGAGGTGCTACACCAATATTTTTCGCCACCGTCTCGGCTAAAGTTCTACTCACATTTGCAAACATATCAACGACCTGTTGGCGCACATGAATACTTTCTACTTTTCCTAATTCAAAGCTAAATGCTTTTAAAATATGCTCCTGCTCGATTGGTGAAAGGCTCTTCCAAAACATGCGTGCCTGGCTAAAATGATCCTTAAAGGATTCACTGCGGGCACGTACTTTACGTCCTTCAACCTTCTCCTCATAATGTTTGTAGCCCCCTTGTTCAGCTGGTACTTCATATGGGGTGTTATTTTGCATCGAGTTTTTATGGTACGTAATACGTGTCGTATTGATCGTTTGGCGTGAATAACCATCTCGTTGATTATTAAAGAATGGGCAAACAGGTCGATTTATTGGCAGCTCATGGAAGTTCGGACCACCTAATCGAATCAACTGAGTATCTGTGTAAGAAAAAAGACGCCCTTGTAATAATGGATCATTCGTAAAGTCAATCCCTCGTACAACATGTCCTGGATGGAAGGCTACTTGTTCAGTTTCGGCAAAGAAGTTGTCTACATTCCGATTTAATGTCATCACTCCTAGCTTACGTAATGGAACAATTTCCTCTGGCCATAGTTTCGTAGGATCTAATACATCAAAATCAAACGCATGTTCATCTTCTTGCTTAATAAGCTGAACACATAGCTCGAACTGAGGATAATTACCTTCTTCAATATTGTCATATAAATCTCGACGATGGAAGTCGGGATCTTTACCTGCTATTTTTTGCGCTTCATCCCAGACAAAAGATTGTAAACCTAAAACTGGTTTCCAATGGAATTTTACAAAGTGTGCTTCTCCCTGTGCATTGACAAAACGAAATGTATTAACACCAAAGCCTTCCATCATGCGAAAACTTCTTGGAATAGCTCGATCAGACATTGCCCACATAACCATATGTGCCGATTCCTGATTGTTCGCTACAAAGTCCCAAAAAGTATCGTGTGCACTCTGAGCTTGTGGTATTTCATTATGCGGCTCTGGCTTTAATGCATGAATAATATCAGGGAATTTAATTGCATCTTGAATAAAGAATACAGGAATGTTATTTGCGACTAAGTCATAGTTCCCTTCATCTGTATAAAACTTTGTCGCAAAACCACGTGCATCTCGTACACTATCAGCGGAACCACGTGATCCTGCAACGGTTGAATACCTAACAAATACAGGTGTTTGCTTCCCCTTTTCACTTAAAAAGTTCGCCATCGTTATATCACTAAAATCATCATAACTTTCAAAAACACCGTGAGCTGCAGTACCACGTGCATGTACAATACGCTCCGGAATACGCTCATGGTCGAAATGTGTCATTTTTTCGCGAAAATGAAAATCCTCCAATAAGGTTGGACCTCGTTCACCCGCCTTTAATGAATGTTCATCATCATTAATTTTTACGCCTTGATTAGTTGTCAATGGTTGTCCATTATCATTCACTTTAAACTGCTCTAATTGTTCTTGCTTTTTATTATTTTTCAATTTGAAAAGCCTCCTTGTCAAATTTAAATAAATGTTTTAAAAGCCCACTTCAATTATTTAATGTGTCCAAAAAAGTACACCTCTCTATAATTAAAGCCAATTAAGTTGTTCCCTGTTATATGACAAATGAAACTATTTTTTCTTATTTAACAACGATTAATACAAAAAAAAGCTTGGATTTGCTATCCAAGCTCTTGGTCCTAAAGTAAGTAATTAGAAATTTTCTTTATCAAACACTTCAATATCAATAATACGTGCACCGTTCTTTTTTAGGGCAGCTTCAATTTCATGTACAGTTGATTCCGTTGCCCCTTTTCGTAACGTAATAATTACGCGTCGTAAATAAGTCGTGTCATCATCTAGAGAGAATACACAGTGTAACTGCCAAATCTTTTTTACTGCTGTAAGCACTTTAATCAAAATACCATCCGTATCTGGTAGAGCAATTGTCAAAGCACAGCTGCCTGTTTTATAACCCCACGCTTCCTCCAGAAGCTCAAAAACTTTTGAATGTGGTAAAATACCAGAAAAATCACCGTTCGTATCTACAACTGCTAAATATGGCAACTGCTTGATTGATTGAAATACTTCAAAAAATGAGCTGTTTTCATGAATGAATGCCTCATGTTCCTCTGTTAATCCTTTAACGGATGTAGTCATATCCCCGTTTTTTAACATATAAGCCAAAACTTCTACTTTGTATATATTACCAACAAATTTTTCTCCTGCTTCGTCTAATACCGGAATACAACGATAGCCACTCGTATTTAATTTTTCGAGTACATCTGAAATGGCGTCAGTCTCTTTAACGAAAACAACATCCGTTTTCTTCATTTGCTTTTGTTTTACTAACATATCTTATCCTCCCTTTCGTTCACTTACCTAATATTGTAATATGTGATATCGATTTCGAGAAGGAATTTATTGAATTTTTTGTATTTTCTTTATATTATTGCTGAATAAGTGTATCGATTTTGTTTGCTACTTCAACTTTTGACATATTTAAGACTAGCGCAAGTTCATCATATAAAATCGTCGATATTTGTTGAGCCATTTGCATATCTTGTTGATTAAGTTTTTTATCCATGGCCTTTAATTCTTGTTGTTTTCGAAGGATGGTATTCAAAAGTTGAGCAATTTTTAAATGATCTCTAGTATCTATAGTAGATTTAAAAAGTTGCATTCGTACTGCATGACGTTCATTCCATTCGCCTGGACTTTGAGAGAACACCGAAATAATTTCTTCCGCCAATTGTTGCGGTATAATTTTTTGTAGCTTTGAATTCTCTGTATGAACGGGATGATATAAAACCAATGCGGGGTAAACATTTGACTCTAATACATAATATAGCTGGCTTTCCCCTTGAAATTGTTTCTCTTGAATATCTTTTATTGTACAAATGCCGTTCGTTCCGTAAAAGGCTGTATCACCAATTGCGTACATGTTATTCCCTCCAATAGTCAACTAAGTTTACTTTAATCATAAAGAAGTTTTTCTTTTTGGTCAACTTAATTGACTTAAAGTCCGTCTCGTTTTATAGTGAAAATTGGAGGGATACTATGAATAATACGATCGAACATCTCTATAAACACTATAAAACGTTACGTGATTTCATCGTCGCGACTTGGCACGAAGAGCATCACCTACCTTTATCCAATTCGGAATGGATTTGTTTAAATGCTGTTAAAGAAGGTGCCAATTCCATTCCAGAAATTATGAAGCGAAATGAAATCTCGAAGCAAGCTGCCCATAAAATGGTGAAGAATTTAGTTGATAAAAATCTTTTACAATTAACGTTAATGACTAATTCTAAAGTTCGTTATGAAATTTCAATGACTTCTACTGGATTAGATATTTATGAAAAAAACTTACAAGTACAGCAGCTTCTCGAGCAACAAATCGAGCAAACTCTTGGTATAGACGATTATGAAAAATTACAAAGTATTTTAAAGAAAAAATGGATTTAAAAGAGCATCCAAAAAGTGAATAACTTTTTGGATGCTCTTTCTTGTGTGAAAGCACTAGCTATTAGACTCTTCTAAGTCTGTCATGCTAGACGTGCTTCAACACTATTTTTTAGTATGCTAAGCCGAATAACGCTTTAATATGCGTCATGTAACGAATGTTTGAAGCTTCCTTCATTAATGAAGCTGGTAAGCCTACTAATTGTGTATTGTTTGCACCGATTGTAGCGATCGCGTCTTTACGACCTAAACTACCTAATGTTCCAGAGTTTGTGAATTTGAATTCCTTCATATCAGCGCCAGTCATTTGAGCAAAGATGTTGTAACCAGCTTGCTCACCTTGCTGCCATGCAACTTGTGCTGTTGGCGCGTATGTTGGGCGATCACCTGGGTTTGGAATGTGTGCAGATGCATCACCGATAACAAATACTTCTGGGTGAGATGTAGATTGTAGGAAGTCGTTAATTAACGCTTTGCCACGGTCACATTCTAAGCCTGATTCACCTACTAATGGTAGTGGTGCTACTCCACCAGTCCATACTAAAGTGTTTGCTACGATTGGCTCACGGTCTTTAAGCTCAATCACATTCCCTTTAACACCTGTTACAGGAGTTGATGTAATAAACTCTACGCCACGTTTCGATAAAGATTCTGTTGCACGATCAATTAAGTTTGGAGGGAATACTGGTAAAATACGAGGACCAGCTTCTACTAGCTTAATTTTTAGGTCTTCAAATTTCACACCGTATTTCGCAGCTACTTTCGGGAAGTGGTCTACGATTTCACCAACAAGCTCAACACCTGTTAGACCACCACCGCCGATAACGATTGTTGCATCCGCTTCATCTTTTGTTTGCGCATATGCTTTAATGCGAGCTTCAATGTGCTCACGAATTTGGTTTGCTTCTTCTACTGATTTTAATACAAATGAATTTTCTTCTAAGCCTGGGATACCGAAGAAACCAGTTTGGCTACCTAAAGAAACAACTAATGTATCGTATGATAATGTTTTGCCAGTTGATAATTCAACTTTTTTTGAATTCGCATCAAAGCTGTTCACTTTCGCGATTTCAAGGTTGATGTCTTTACCTTTAAAGATTTTTGCTAACGGTAATGCAACAGCACCTTCATTAATCGTACCACCAGCTAAACGGTGTAATTCTGTAATGATTTGGTGTGTTGGGAATTGGTTGACTACTGTAATTTTTGCTTCATCAGCAGTTAAATATTTACGAGCTGTAAGCGCAGATAATACACCCGCAAATCCAGCACCTAAAATAACGATCTCTTTTGACATAGTGATTGAATCCTCCATTTATTTGAGTATGCGAATTATTTGTTTGCTTTACGCTCAGCGCTAACTGCTAAAAAGGCATTCGCGAAACGTAATACGCCTTGTACTTGTGGGTCTTTAAGCATTTTCATTAATCCGAAAATACCTACTGTTTCATTGCTTTCTTCTGCACGGTCTTTAGCTTCAATCGTAATTTGTGCTAAAGATTTTGCAGTACCTACTACGGGTGCAGCCATTTCTGTTACAGCTGCAACTGTATCATTTTTTAACGTTTCATCTGTTGCTACTGCTGTAGCGAAGTCATATGATTTCGTTAATAAAGTTGTCATTTCAGCTAATTTCGGTAAGTTTTCAACAAGCGTATTTAATGAAGCTTGTACCTCTGGCTTTAATAATTGATCAAGAACATCTAATTGCTCTTGTGTCACAGATAATTTTTCTACCTGTTGATTATTCATTTCTGACATAATAACTCTCCTTTGCCATCACAATATATTTTTACAGTGAATATGTAATTACGAAAGTTCACACTTTCACATATCATTCAATTAGCAACGATAGCACAAAGATTCCATCAAAACAATTGGAAAAACGAAATATATGAAGAAACTCAAAAATAAATGGCTAAAAGCGCTAAAAGTGAGTTTCAATTTCGGTGATAAATACTAGCGTTTAAGCACATTTTGTGTCATACAATACAGCTTTATACTAATTATTCATTTCCATATAACTTTAAACAATAAAAAGACCCCATAAGTTATAGCTTATGAGGCATTTTTCTCCTTATACTCTTACATATCGCTTTCTTGCTTCGACGAATTTTGATAGAGAAAAGATTAGGACGGACAACCATATACAACCGAATGTAAATGATTCAATTGCCGTGAATGGTTCTTTAAAAACAACAACCCCGAGAATCAAACTGATTGTTGGCGATAAAAATTGAATGAACCCCATTAAGTACAATGGAATTTTTTGAGCTCCCTTTGCAAATAGTATAAGCGGAAGTGCTGTTACAACCCCACTTCCAATTAGAAATAAATTTGTTTTCCAATCAACGTGCATAAATGCTACTTCTGTTGAATTCATTAAATACAAATACACGCCCATTGCAAGCGGCACTATATATAATGTTTCAATAGCTAGTCCACGTGTTGCATCAAGCTGAATTTTCTTTTTTAATACGCCATAAAACGCAAAGCTAATTGCAAGCGTTAGAGAAATCCATGGAAATGTCCCACCTGAAAATGCCATAACACATACACCAAACCCAGCAATGCTCACAGAAACAATGGTTGCCATCGATAATTTTTCTTGGAAAAAAATTAAACCAAAAACAACTGAAATAAGCGGATTAATATAATAGCCTAAGCTAGCTTGAATGAGCTGATCATTATTCACGGCCCAAATATAAACGCCCCAGTTAATCGATATAATAATGGATGCAACAAATAAAGACCAAAATTGCTTTTGATTCGCCCATAAATAGCGAATGTCTGCAAGTAACGCTTTTCGTTGCCCGATAATTAAAATAAAAAATGCCGTTAATAGAAACGACCAAATAACGCGACTGACCAAAATTTCAATACTTGAAACCGTATCAATCTGCTTCCAATATAGAGGAATCATTCCCCACATTAGGTATGCCCCTATCGCATAGAATATACCTTTTTTGTAATCCGTCATTACTGCACCTCTTTAATAATAGAAAAACACATAAAGAATTTTTCTGTATGTCATTCAATGATTGTACGAGTTGTCCAACCAAGTGTCTCCATTATAGTTGTCGAATTTTCATATGTAAATGTCGGTGCCTATAAAATAATTCGGTACTAGAAATTTCCTTCTAAATATTTTAAATTATTCAGAAAGTTTTGTTACAATAGATTTGTAGAAAATCGATTGGAGGTATGAATGATGGAATTAGGCTTACAAGGAAAAACGGTGTTAGTAACCGGTGGCAGTAAAGGAATTGGTTTATATAGTGCACTTCAATTCGTGAAAGAAGGTGCTCAAGTAGCGATAGTTGCACGTGGCGAAAAAGGGCTTGCGGAGGCAAAAGCCTTCATTAAGGAGCAAACTGGGATTGAAATCTTCACTATCGCAACCGACATTTCTAAAGAAGAGAACTGTAAACAGATTGTGGAACAAACGGTTGCCCATTACGGGAAGCTAGAAATACTAATTAACAATGCGGGTACAGCATCTGCAAATAGCTTTGAGGAGGTCGATGCGGCGTTATGGCAATCGGATTTAGACTTAAAGCTGTTTGGAGCCATTCATACTTCAAAATACGCAATTGAGCATATGAAGGCGGCTGGACAAGGCTCGATTGTCAACTTATCGGCTGTACTTGCAAAAACCCCTCCTGCAGGCAGTTTACCGACAACAGTAAGTCGTGCTGCCGGACTTGCTCTGACGAAGGCAATGAGTAATGATCTTGGGAAATACAATATTCGTGTCAATGCGGTATGTATTGGTCTTATTCGAAGTAGTCAAATTGAAGCACGATGGAAAAAGGCGATGCCAAATGAATCATGGGAAACATATTCAAAAGAAATTGGTAAAAACATACCGCTTGGCCGCATCGGTAATACCGAAGAGGCAGCAAATGCCATTGTCTTTTTAGCAAGTGATGCGGCAAGCTATATTACAGGAACTGCGATTAATATGGATGGCGGCTCTGGCGGGACTTTATAATTGTCTTCCGCACGAATGTGTATATAGAAATAGAATACCAACGTATAAAACGCTGACATCTCCCCTCGTGAGAAAATGTCAGCGTTTTTTTTACTGTGCTAATTAACTTCCTTACTCGTTTACAATACCATTTTGCAGTAAAAACATTTTTTCATATAAACCTTTTTGAGCAAGTAGCTCTTGATGGGTTCCGCGCTCGACGATTTCGCCTTTATGCAGCACTAAAATTTGTTCGGCATCTTGAATCGTTGATAATCGGTGCGCAATCGCAATCGTTGTTCTTCCTTTTCGCATCTTTTCTAGAGATTGCTGAATGCCGACTTCCGTTTCAGTATCGATCGCTGCGGTCGCTTCATCAAGAACTAGAACTTTCGGGTTCGTCGCAATTGTACGAGCAAAGGCGATTAATTGACGTTGTCCACTAGAGAACGTTGAGCCACGCTCTGTTACACGGTTTTGATAACCATCCGGAAGTGCCTCAATAAAGTCATTTGCCTGTACAAATTCCGCTGCTTCTTTCACATCCTGTAGTGACAGCTTGTCATTAAAGAGACGAATATTGGAGGCAATTGTGCCATAAAACAGGAATGGATCTTGTAATACTAAGCCCATTTTATCTCGCAATTCTTGCTGAGGGTAGCTCTTAATTGACTCACCATCGATTAAGATTTCACCTCGTTCAAATTCATAAAATCTCATTAACAAGTTAATAATTGAGCTCTTCCCACTACCTGTATGTCCTACCAATGCCACTGTTTCCCCTGGATTTACCGTAAATGAAATGTTTTTCAGTACATCCTGTTTGCCATCATAACTAAAGGATACATTTTTAAATTCAATACATCCATTTGTTACAGACTTCATTTCATTTTGCTGCTTTGGCTCTAATTCATCGTTATCCATTAATGCGAATACACGAGATGCAGCAACAATTGCCTGTTGGAAAATTGCTAAACGCTCCATCATTTGATTGATTGGATCAAAGAAACGGTTCATATACGTGACAAACGCATAAACAACCCCTACTTCAACTGCTGTATCGAATGATGTCCAGCCGAAATAAAACAGTAAAATGATAATCGCGGTAAAATACACTAAATCGATAATTGGACGTAGCAATAAGCTATTCATTTTTGTATTTGCCATCATCGCATTATAATGTTCTTCGTTGATTGTATCGAAATCATCATTGAAACGTTTTTCTTGACGAAACGCTTGGACAATACTCATCCCGGATAAAGTTTCAGAAAGTCGTGCATTTAATTGCCCTAGCTTTTCTCGCATCCGCATATAGACGACCGAACTTAGCTTGCGGTATAAGTAGATAATATAAATGATGATTGGTAAAAGTAACAGCATCACTAAGGCAAGCTTTGGATTTAATAAAAACATTGCAATGTAAACTCCGACAATTAAAAATGCTGCTTGTACAAAACTAATAAGTACCGACACGAACATATCTTTAATCGCTTCTGTATCATTCGTAGCTCTTGATACAATCGATCCCGCAGGCACTTGGTCAAAATAGCGCATCCCGAGCTGATGTATTTTTGAAAATACATCAATCCGTAGTTGCTGAATAATTTTCAGGGCAAGCTCCTGGAATTTAATATGCTGATAATACGTAATCACTACATTTAACAATTGAATGACAAAATAGCTAATCGCTAATGTCAATACTGGCTGTAGATTAATATTGCCGATCATTAAGTAATCATCAATAAATACTTTAATTAAATAAGGACCTACCATATCACCAATAACAGTTAAAGTAAGGAGGAAAAGCGCGACAAATAACAGCTTTTTATGCGGCTTTAAATAGGTTAATAATCGCTTTAAAACAACGCTTTGTTCCTTACTTGATATTGTTTCTGTCACTTGTTCATTCGCCATGTCCATCCCCTCCTTGCTCCACTAATTGTTCCAATTGCTGCAATTCGTACATTTCATAATAACTTCCTTTTAGAGCCATTAATTGTTCATGAGTTCCCTTTTCAATAATCGTCCCATTATCCACAACAATGATTGTATGGGCTTGTTGAATGGCGCTTAAGCGATGCGATGTAATAATTGTCGTTGCATTTTTCCGCTCTTCTTTTAATGCTTGTAAGATTGCTTCCTCTGTACGTGCATCAACTGCCGATAAGGAATCATCTAAAATAAGCAACTCTGGCTTCATTAGTAATGCTCGCGCAATGGAAATACGTTGCTTTTGTCCACCAGATAATGAAACGCCTCGCTCCCCTACAACTGTTTTATAATCATCAGAGAAGCCCATTATATCTTCGTCAATATAGGCAAGTTTTGCTGCTTCACGCACCTCATGAATTGTGGCATCTGCATTGGCAAAGGCGATATTCGAAAAAATACTTGCAGAAAATAAGAAATGATCTTGAGGCACATAGCCAATTGCTTCCCGAAGTTTTAATTTTTCGTAATCTGTAATACTATGTTGACCAAAGCGAATGTCTCCATCATAGCCTTCAAACTCTCGTAAAATAAGTTTTAAAATCGAAGTTTTCCCTGCTCCGGTTTTTCCGACAATACCTAGTGTTTCCCCACGTTTTAATTCGAAATGAACATTATGTAACGAAGGCTTTTCATCTCCTGGGAATGTAAAGGAATCAATATGAAATTCAATATCCCCAGAAGGCATTACTGAAATCGCATCTTTTTTATCATCGATTTCAATTGGCTCATTTAGTAATCGTTCAATCCGATCATAGGATACACTACCGCGCTCCACAATATTAAAGAGCATCCCAATCGCTAACATTGGCCATACAAGAATATTCAAATAGGTCGTAAAGGCAATTAAATCACCGACTGTCATGGCATCTTCTAAAATGAATTTCGTACCAAATCCTAAGCTAAGTAAAAAGCTTAAGCCTACTACAAAGCTAATCGTCGGATCGAATAATGAATCTATTTTCGCCACTTTTAAGTTTTTCTCAACTACTTCATCCGATAGACGTGTAAAATCATCTACATCCTGTTGCTTTTGTCCAAATGTTTTTAACACTTTAATTCCGGTAATACTTTCTTGTGTTTTATCATTCAAATCTGAAAAGGCCGCTTGTGCGTGTCGGAAGCGCTCATGTAGAAGCTTCCCATAATACGTTGTTGATAGTGCCATTAATGGCATTGGAATTAGTGCAATAAGCGTAAGCCGCCAATCGATTGTAATCGCCATTGCTAAAATAACAAATCCACCAGTCGTAATTGAGTCAAACAGCGTTAACACTCCACCACCAGCTGTTTGCTGCACGGCACTTATATCATTTGTCGCATGGGCCATTAAATCACCAACACGATGCTTTTGATAAAAGGAAGGCGACATTTTTGAGAAATGACGATGCAGCTTTTGTCGAAGTGTCCGTGCTAAATAGTTCGATGATCCAAAAATCATCTGTCTCCAATAATAGCGTAGTACGTACATTCCGAGTGCAACGAAGACAATCACCACTATAAACTTAAATAAACTTGCCTTTGTTAACGTTCCTGCACCAATTTCATCAATTGTATAACCGATGATTTTCGGTGGGATGAGCTGTAAAATTGCGACTAACGTCAGCATTAGTAACCCAATCGCATATTGCCATTTACGCTCTTTAAAAAACCACCCTAGCTTAAAAAATACCTTCATTCATTTCACCCTCTTTTTTACTCAAGTTCCACTATTTTAACAAAAATTTTAATATTTTGATATATCTGAATGGAATTTTTTTCGGAATCCGAATTAAATTCATTCTCGAATTTCAAGCCAGTTATAAAAAGGTACCGGGCGCTTCCTTGTTTCTTGTTGGACATCCTCTTTCAATGGGAGAAGTGACCATTTATTATAAGCTCCAATTAAAAAAGCAGAAAAACTACTATGGATTGTAATAGCTCCCGTTTGTACACGAACGACAACTTCTAATATGACGCGCTTTGCACGGTCATAATCCACTTCATTTTCGATTGATAGCTGAGGAATGGCTTGTGTGAGTTGTTCGTAAATTTCTTGCTCTATCGGCCAATCTGAATACAACTGAATTAACTTTTCATGAAAAGCATTTGACCGATTTGCTTTATATAATTTATTACTACTAATAAAAGATTGAAAGAATATAGATTGAGTTGTTTGGAGTGGTAGTCCGTCCTTACTGCCATGACAATTTTTATCGATTGCCCGATCGGACATTTCCGATGGGACATAGGGATAAATAATATAAATGTTAGCCCCTTTAATTCCATTCATTTTTGTCTGTGGTAGTTTATTTATAATCTGTAGTTGTTGCATATTTTTTACAGATCGATAGACGGTTTTTGTTGTAATATTAAGCTTATCCGCAATTGTTTTTGCTTTTAAATGGGCTACGCCTGGTGTTGAGAGTGCATGCTGACTGATTGCTCGTAAAATGGCCTGTTCAGACTTCGTTAATTCGTTCTGCTTTAAATGCTTTTTTACATGTGCATCCATTTCCGTAATTGTAGAAAATGATTGATACTGTTTTAAATAGCGCATTTAACTTCTCCCCCTTTTTAATACTTATTACAAGAAAAAATTCAAAAGGGGACATTTTATTTAATTTCAAGAAAATGGTTCTAAGTAAAATGTTGGGGTAATGTCATAATGATTCATCAATTGGCACTACCTTTTTTCTAAACAAGTCCGTTGATTTCCATTACGGGCGGACGCTTTCCGCGGGCACGGCTCCAACTAACTACCAACGGGAAGCGTCCCGTTGGTAGTGGATTTTCCGCACGTGCTGTTCCCGCAGGAGTCTGCCGCCCTCCATTCCAATCAACTCTCTGTTAACCAAGGTGTATATCTACTTCTTTATATACTCTACTTAATAGTACTTTTGCTTTGAAGTGTTCATACTTCCTGCCTTTTGGCATTGTTTGTACAACATTTTTAAAGCGACGAATTACTGTTTTGTAACTGCTCACAATTTTCTATGATTCCACCTTTTAATCCTGGGATATTCATATAGCACAAATCACCTTTCCATTACTTGTTTCTCGACAATTCAAGTATATAAAAAAGGATGATCTTGTTCTTTTTTTTTGCACAAATTGAATAGATACCCCAACAAATATTATAGAACCAATAATTTTATAGAACCAAAAAAATACGCGGTACCAAATTAAATTGGCACCGCGCTTATGTTTCTTATTTTAATCGCTCTAAATCTTGATAATCCTGCATATATGGGCCATTATCTGCGACAGCAGAATGATACAGTGCTTTTACCGCAAAGTTTTTTTCTAAGCCCATTTCTGATTTTAATTTTTTGAGCTCATCATGTAGTTCCCGATGTTCATTAATCAATTTTAACATGATTGTTTTATTGTATTTCATCTAATTACCTCCTAAAGTCCACTTGATTGAAATTTCACTATAATACTTGAATAATGACGACCTTTAAGTAATTAAACTCAGGGAAGTTGTGTGGAATTGTAAAATCTTCTGGAAGCTGATGCTGTTCTAAAATTTTGTATTTTTTGTTTGATTCAGCAAAGGCTTTTTCAATAAACCCATTAAACTTCTTCAGGTTAAAGCTTGCGTTGTTCGTTGAAGCCACAATGATTCCTTTATCGTTCGTAATCGCTAATGCATCCATTAATAATTTCGGATAATCCTTCGCTGTGCTGAATGTCATTTTCTTTGTTCGTGCAAAGCTTGGTGGATCAAGGACTACTACATCAAATTTCAAGCCTTTACGTGCGGCATAGTTGAAATAATCAAATACATTCATCACTTTAATGTCTTGGGATTCATAGTCAATGCCATTCACGGCAAACTGCTCAATTGTTTTTGCTAGACTACGTTTGGCTAGATCGACACTTGTCGTTCCCGCTGCACCACCCATTGCTGCCGCAACAGAAAATGCGCCTGTATAAGAGAAAGTATTTAGCACCGTTTTGTCCATTGAATAGTTATCTCGTAATGTTTTACGTACATTACGTTGATCTAAGAAAATACCTGTCATCGCGCCGTCATTTAAATCCACCGCATAATTCATGCCATTTTCCTGAACGATTAATGGGAACTCGCCCTTTTCACCAGATACAAAATCATCTTGCTCGATGTATTGGCCGTTCGTATTGAATCTTAGCTTTTCGTATACACCTCGTGTATTCAGTGTTTCATTTAATGCTTCATATACTTCATCGCGGAACGAATAAATTCCTTCACTATACCAACTCACCATATAAAAGCCGTTGAAGAAATCAATCGTTAATCCACCGATTCCGTCGCCTTCTCCATTAAAAACACGGAATGCTGTCGTATCTTCAGAAGCAAAAAAGTTTGCACGCTTTTCTGCTGCTTCACGAATTTTCTTGGCGAAAAATTTTACGTCGATCTTTTCTTTTTCCTTGCGCGTTAATACCCAGCCAATTCCTTTATTTTGCGCACCGTAATAGCCTGTTGCAATGTAACCGCCATTTTTATCGACTAAATGCAGTATACTGCCTTCTTCAATCGATACTTCTGTTGTTGCAATTGCATCCTTTAAAATTAATGGATAGCCATTCGTTAAATCTTTAATTGCTTTTGCATCCACATGTAGTTCTACTATTTGTCTCATCATGTCATCCTAACCTTTAATTTACGTTCAATAAAAAAGAGACTTGTCGAAAAGACAAATCTCTACGTACGTCTTAAGTGTACTACGATTAACTGTGAAACGCTACTCTAACCGTTATGTCGTGACTTTAAAGACTGTTTTAATTTTTTGAATAATACCACCTGATGAATACGTTAACACACTTCGTTTATAGAACGTTAAGCTGATGAAATATAAGAACGCCGTTGTTGCGACTAATATAGCAAAACTGATTAATGGCGCAATTGCTGAAATGTCTGTCGCACCGATTCGCATCGGCATAACCATGCCCGATGTAAATGGAATATAGGAGAAGACTTTAATTAGCATCGTATCTGGATTGCCCATTCCTGAAAGCATAACATAAAACCCAAGAAATGTAAGCATTAACGCTGGCATCATCACTTGCCCTGCTTCTTCTACCTTGGCAACAAGGGAGCCAAATAATGCACCAATAATTAAATACAAGAAAATTGTAAAGAACAAGAAGCCGACAACATATAAGAAATAGCTTGCTGATAAGGAATCAAGTAAATCTGTGACCATCGTCCATTTGCTACCATTGTCTGTAAAACGTAATAAAGCAAGTAGCCCGCCAAACAAAATAACAAACTGCGTCAGCGCCACTAAAGACACACCTGCAAGCTTTGCGCGGAAATGAGTTTCAGGTTTTACACTTACTAAAAGCATTTCTAACGCGCGAGAACCTTTTTCTGACGCCACTTCTGTTGTAATCATCGATAAGTATGTTGCAACAAACATGTAAATGATGATCCCAATGGCATAAGAAATAAATACTCCCGCCATCTTTTCATCAGTGGACTTCCCATCTGTTGCTTCCTCGTTAATTGCTTCAAGAGTAATAATTGGTTCCGTCGAAAGTAAAAGCTGCTGTTGCTCTTGAGTTAAATCTAATTGCCCCATTGCATACATTTGTCCGACTTGGCTTAAAATACTCGTAAAATCTTGCTGGTCATTTAATGGAAGTGGATCGTATGATTCAATTTTCGTTGCTAACTTCCCTGCTTCATCTGTCAGCGTGAAGGCTGCATAATAATCGCCCTCTTCTAATTTGTCAGCAATGCCATCCGTACTTACAAACTCCCACTCATAGCTTTCGTTTGCTTGTAAAATTTGGGCCACATCAAAATTTGTTTCATTGACTATTGCAATCGTATCCTCCTCACCTGAGAAGAAAAATTCCTTAATTTCTGACCAGAACATAATGGCTGACAATACGACTAAATAAAGAAGTGTTGTTAAAATAAAGGATTTTGTACGAATTTTTTGCTTATATAATTGCTTCACAAGTACGCTAAATTTAGACAAGACCAGCACCTACCTTTTCTTTGAAAATTTCATGCAATGTTAAATAATCCAAGCTGAATTTTTCAATATATGCTCCATTTGAGAAGATTTCAAAAAGTGCTGGCGCATAAGATTCATCTTCTAACGTCAGGACAACTTGCCCATCACGCTCAATTTTCACATGATTTACACCTGGATATTGCGAAAGCTCCTCAAAAGATTGATCGGTGCGCACTGTTAATTTCGTTTTACCATATTGCTTTTTCAAATCAAGCAGTGAACCTGAAAATAATGATTCACCACGTTTTAATAAGCATAAGTGGTCACAAAGCTCCTCCACATTATCCATTTGATGACTAGAAAATAAAATCGTCATCCCTTGGTCCTTTAAATATAAAATCGCATTTTTTAATAGCTCCATATTCACTGGGTCCAGTCCACTGAATGGCTCATCTAAAATTAAAAATTTTGGCTTATGAATAAAACTCGCAATGAGCTGTACCTTTTGCTGATTCCCTTTTGATAATGTTTCTGCCTTGACGTGACGCTTTTCTTCTAGATCAAAACGTTGAATCCAAAAATCGATGTCCGCCTTTAATTGCTCACGGTTCATTCCTCTCAGCTCACCGAAGAAATATAGCTGCTCCTCGACTTTCATTTGCGGGAAAATACCGCGCTCCTCTGGTAAATACCCTAAAATATCACGGTTAACTTTCTTAATAGGCTGACCATCCCACGTAATTGTTCCTTCTGTCGTGTCCTGCAAATCTAAAATCATGCGGAATGTTGTCGTTTTACCCGCACCATTTTGACCGATTAGACCAAATATTTCGCCTTTTTCGATCGTAAAGTTTAAGTGATCCACCGCTGTAAAATCTTTATAACGCTTCGTCACGCCTGTTAGTTGCAACACCATTTCTTTTCCTCCCTACACTTCATATAGTGCCATTTTCTTTTTCAAATTACGTCTTCGAATGAGGAGCATTGTAATAGGAATAAGCATGACAGCAAAAATACCCGTTCCGACTCCCGCAAAAAAATCATTCAGATGAAGCACTTCCCCGTATAGACTTGCACCGCCATTAATAATCGCTAACAATAAACCGATAAGTGCTAAAGCAATGTATAACATTAGTACGCGATTTATGAGCATAAGTTTTGAAGAAGTATCTGAATAAAGCTCAAATGGACCTACATTACGATGTTGACGAAAATAAACCCAGTGAAGTTTTTTGTACACAAGCTCTGCGCCAGTTCCTTCGACGAAGTCAATATAGTCTTTCGCTACTTTACTGTAGCCAAATCCTTCTAACATATCACATCGGTAAACGTATTGCCCAGGCTCACCTTTTTCAAATATGTACAAAAAAATACGATGATTCTTTAAATGCCAACCTTGCTGTGACATGTCGTTAACCCACTGTTCTTCCTTCGTTTCATCAAAAAACAATTTGAACTTTCTCATTCTAATAACCCTCCCGACCTTGAAATAATTTTCCGTCCATTGTCATGCAATTCTTGTAAGCGTTGCACTTCGATTTCAACGATTTCCTTCCCTAGCTCGGTGATTACATACTCTTTTTTACGTCCTTCCCCCTCTAAAGTTTCAATAAATTTTTTTTCTTGCAAATTTTTTAGTGCACCGTATGTCGTTCCGGCCCCTAGCTTCACGCGACCATCACTCCATTCTTCTACTACTTGCATGATGCCGTAGCCGTGCCTCGGTTCATATAGTGCGAGCAAAATGTAATAAATGCCTTCCGTTAACGGCTGATGCATCCAAATCCCTCCTTTATTATCGACAGATGATATATCGAGTGCTGATATAAATAGTATATCGGCAGCTGATACAAATCGTCAACATTTATTTCCAATAATTTTCTAATTTATAGATCTTAGCTATTACGTATATTAAAAATTAAAAGGCGTTTGACCATCAGTAACTGCTCTGATAATCAAACACCTCTAATAAATGAATTGGAACTACTTAAAACATCCTATTCCTATTCTCTTTAAAGATCATATATTACTGCATCGGCATAAATGCGACTTGCCAAATGCCCGATTCATTTAAAATCATTTGAAAGCCTTGCTTTTCATCATCTACCACGAAATCTATATAACCACTGTAATCATCTAGCATTTTAAATTCTCCGGTTAATAAGGAACTCGCATTTTGGACTGCCTGTTTGCTTGCAGTTTGATTTTCAAACTCCGGTTTTGGTTTCATATGCTCTTCTTCTGACCAAACAATATAGTTTTCAC
Source organism: Solibacillus sp. FSL R7-0682 (assembly GCF_038005985.1). Taxonomy (NCBI): domain Bacteria; kingdom Bacillati; phylum Bacillota; class Bacilli; order Caryophanales; family Caryophanaceae; genus Solibacillus; species Solibacillus sp. FSL R7-0682. The sequence continues at coordinate 1,785,416 of NZ_JBBOUI010000001.1, read as the reverse complement.
GAGTCGTTAACAACCGATAAACAGTTTGCTCATCATGAAGAAAGCTTGCGTATAAATAAACACGTGCAATGGTTATAGGAGACTCATCACGAAAGACTTCTGAATTGTACTGATCTTTAAACGTGTTATAGAGCTGAATTTCTTTATCGGTCCAAATCTTTTTTGCCACTGTGCTCGCTTCATAGCCAAGCACCTGACCTTTTATGTTTGCCAATGAAATTACTTCAATTTTCCCACGCATCCAGTTATCAGGGACGACCAATACTTCATTATCATTTAAAAGAATTTCAGGCATCGTATAATCGAATAATGCTTTTACCGCATCTTCATTTTCAATCGCATTCCCTACCTTTTCTATGTAGGATTCAACTACTTGCTCTCCTCCGATTTTTGCATATCCATAATAGTCATTATACGGAATCTGATTGATAACGACTGTACCATTTTGTATTTCTAAACGTTCTCCTGGTAAGCCTATAATGCGACTAATGATGTTTTGTCCTTCTACATTTTCATACAACATCACATCTTTACGCTGTAACTTATTAATTTTTGAATCTACTACGATCGGATATGCGGTGTAATCGTGCTTCCCTTGATCCATCGTATCAGATAAATACGTAATAATGGTTTGTGTATTCGATGTCATTGAAGCATAAGGTATGCTTAATGACTCTGTTTCCATCTCCCCTTGAAGACGCTCGTAATTTCCGTCGCTATACTTCACAACAACACGGTTTGCTTGCTGTTGTGAAAAGCTAAAGTAATAAAGCCATTCTTTATTTAACTCAATTAATTGCGCTTCCTTTTCTCCTACTATGACTGTTTTCACATCTCTGTTTAAAATAATTCCCGTTGTTAAATACGGTACACTATTTGTAGATTGCCATAAGTATGGTGCTTGTATAGGAAGATCAATACTATGCACTTGTTGCCATTTATTATCGTGAAATTGTACATACTCTGTCGTAAGCACTTGCTCATTATTTTTCAGTTGATATACGACGATAGCATCATTTTTTTCTTGAACACCCATTTCTTTATAAAGTACTTCCACACCTTGCCCCGTTGTTTGCTCTATATAGTTAAAAAGTGAAGCCTCACTCGCTGTAACAATTGGATCATTGGGACGACTTATGAGTGCGATAAAGAGAATTGTAAGTGCAACAAAGCTAATCAAAATAAATGGAATTTTAACAGTTCGTTTCTCTTTTTGAATACGAGCTAACACGGCCAGTTCATTTTGTTTTGTAAAGCGCTCTCTTTTGTCTAAAACATTTTTCAGTTGTTGCTTTATTTTAGTCATCTACTGTCACCTCACTTTGAAAATCTATAAGCTTCGGCTTCAACAATTCACGCGCCCGCCTCAAACGGGTTTTTATAGTATTTTCTGATACAACCAACAGTTCAGCGATCTCCCTACTTGTCATTTCATCATAATAATATAGTACAACCGCTTCACGATATTTGAGCGGTAACTTAAAGACTTCATTGGCAATTTGATTTTTTGTTAGCATGATTAATGTTTCCTGCTCAACTGATGGACGAGATAGCTCAGCTGTGTTCCACATTTGACGTAACATTTTCATTCGTCCTTTTACGCTTCTCAAATAATCGTAGCTTTTATTAATAGTCATCTTTGCTAAATATGTTTTTAATGTTGCACGCTGTTCATATTGCCCATGCGTTTCATAAAATTTCACAAAAACATCTTGTACAATCTCCTCTGCCATACTCCAATTTTTCACATAAATATAAGAAAGCTTTACTAAATAATCGCCATGTTCTTGCATGATTTGGGTTAGCTCATATGTATCCACTTCCGCCCCTCCCTTCATATGAACTTGCCAAATAGACGGACGAACTTTGGAAATAGTTTCAAATTTCTTTTTGTTCCAGCGTATACTACTATTAATCTCACTAAAGAGGTCGCCACGGAGTTGATCTTTTTCTTAAGGAGGTCCAATTTGAAAAATTATTTATTATTTATCGCAATCGGTTTAATCATTTTTACAGCCTCATTTAATGCGTATAAAGCCTATTCAGTCTTACCCAAAGAAACTGAAATGCTTACTGCAATCCAGCTACGCTTACAAAATGATTCACCCATTTTACTCATCGAAAAATCATCGCTTTTTGATACCGACATAACAGTAGTATTATTTGAACAAGAAGAGAGGAATAGCTTTGCATTATTTAAAAGCAATCGATTAAATGACAAGCTAAAATTATCCCTAGTTCAGCCAACTATTCAAGAAGATCAACGCATGCTTTTTAAAACAAATAATGGTAACTATATTATTTTTACAAGCCCACTTTTTGAGCCAATACATTCCATATCCTTTACAAATCGTAGTAAAAAGAAGTATTCATTTTATGTCAAACCTATTACACCTAGTAGCAAAAATATTTACATAACAAAGAATACTGTACCAAGAAACTTACACGATTCTATGCTTGAGAATATGCAGTTTTTTAGTGAAAATGGTGCAAGCATTACAAACTAACCGATAAAAAGAGCCTAGGGCATAATAAAAAAATCAGGCTTTTCCTAATAGAAAAGCTTGATTTTTTGCTATAGAAGGAATTGATTTCCGTTTCCAGGTACGCTCTTCCCCTAGGAGTCGACCCTACACTCCAATCAATTCAATAACTATCAAATTTTTGTTAATCGAAATCCTAATTTTCTTTTAATAATATAGTTTTGTCCCGGTCTCTTTATTTTTCCTTTTATTCAAAAATGATATTTTGTTCGATCATTTCCCTACAATTAGGAAATGCCTTTCTTTTTACTAAATACATATACAAAGTCAACATAAATCGTTTCTTATTCCAGCTTACTCGATATTTTAGCTGTTCATCCTGAATAGGTGTTTGTGCAAGATGGTGCACCCATTTACTTAACGTTTCCTCCGTTAACCCTCTTTTGATTAAAGCATCAATCACATTCAATAATCGTTCATCCTCTTCATCGATAAAGGCATATTCAGTCGATAAACAGTGTTCAATCGTTTTTAAACCATTTTCTTTTGTGCAAAGCTCGTCAAATAACGGATGTAATACGGCCTGTGTCAATAAATCCGCACCGTGTGCCACACTATGTGCCCATCCTTTCTCCTTCACATTGCCGCGATAGTCAAATTCTAAATTTAAATAATGAAGCGATTGCTTAATCATATTTTGTGCCAACGTCTCTTCGATTTCACGTTTTTGAGCATCCTTATAAACAATGAGTGCAACTACTAATGCCGAAAAGGATCTAGTAAAAACTGAATCATTCGATACTTTTGTATGAATATTTAATGTAAGATGCTGCTCATCCAAACAAACTTTTAAAATATGAACAATTTGATTTTGTTGCAATCGATCATCTAAAATCAATTTGCAAAAGCCCCTATAAATGAGTGTATCTCTAATATAAGGATCAGGATTCCCGATATTTTCAAGCATAAATTCAACTAAGCTTTGTACTTCAGTTTCATTTAATAGCAGTTCATTATTCGTTATTAAATCTTGTAGTATTTTTGTATAGTCCATTTATAAAACTCCTTTATTTTCATTTCTAATTTGAATAAAATGTCAAAGTTATTTATAATTATACTAGGAGGTGATTACAATGGAATTCATTTGTTCTTCCAATAACCTAGATGATTATTTACTCGAGCTAGATGAAATCGATTTTACTAATCGTGTGATTCAACAAAAAGTAAAGCAGTTGTTTGCTAACGTCCAATCAGAACTTGACAAGGCGAAAATTGCCTTTGAATTCGTCCGTGACGAAATTGCCCATACTTGGGATATCCAATCACCTACTGTGACGTGTAAAGCATCTGAAGTGTTGCAACACACAGAAGGCATCTGTTATGCAAAATCTCACTTGCTCGCTGCATTATTACGTGCTGAAGGCATTCCAACCGGATTTTGTTATCAACGTCTCATGCTATTTGATACACCGGAAAAAGGATATTGTATTCACGCCCTAAATGCCATCTATATACAATCTTTAAACAAATGGATCCGTTTAGATGCCCGAGGTAATAAAAGAGATATCAATGCACAATTTTCAGTAACAGAAGAAAAGCTAGCCTTTCGGATAAATCGAACATTAAGTGAAATAGATTATCCGATGATTTATGACAAGCCCCATCCTAAAATTATACAAGTGCTTAAAGAACACTCCGATGCACTTACTATGTATCAATTTCATTTACCTAGTGATTTATAAATTTACATAATATAAATATTTTACCATAATAAGCAAAAAAACGAGTGCTTGACCAAATTCATGTGGTCAAGCACTCGCCTCATTCTTTATTATTTCCCGTAGTAATCTACAATCCCGTTGTAAATAGATTGAGCAAATATTTCAACGTATTTATCGTTGATTAATTTTGCACGGTCCTCCGAGTTTGAAATAAACCCTAACTCTACTAATACTGATGGAATAATCATATTTCGGATAACGTAAAATGGACCTTCTTTTACGCCACGATTTTTCATGTTTGCATTTGTTACTATTTCATTGTTAATGTACGTTGCAAGCTTTTTATCTTCCTCGTACATATCACCTGTTGAAATATTATAGTATGTTTCAGTACCTTGTGCACTTGAAGACGTCGCTGAATTTACATGGATACTTACGAAAACTTCTCCGTAGTTCGCCTTTGTATATGCGACACGCTCCGATAATTCTGGATATGTATCCCCTGTACGTGTCATATACACTTTCGCGCCAGCTGCTACAAGCTTTTGCTTCACTAGGTTAGAAACTTTTAAAACGATTGCCTTTTCTGAACTACCAGAATTCACAGCACCTGGATCTTTACCACCATGACCTGGGTCGATAATGATAATACGATTTTTAACTGAGCTACCTGATTGATTCATTAGTTTTAAGTAAGATTTATGCACGTAGCCTGTAACACCATCTGATGTTACCTTTGCCCAAAATCCTGAAATCGAATGTACCGAAACGATCGTCCCTTTCGATAACGTTTTTAATGTTTTCGAAGTCGTATTCGCCGCTTCTCGTATATTTAGACTAGATACCGTTACTTTACCAATTGTACTAGTAATAACTGGTTGTTCTGGATCTGGTTTCTCTGGTACTGGTGGTGTTGGAGGCGTTTGTACAGTTGTATTTGCTTTTACAACATAACCTGGTAAGCCGTCCACAATCGTTAAATAATAGCCTTCCACTTCTTTATAAACAGGAAGCTTTGCACCTGAATTGATTAACCCAATCTTTTTTGAGGAAGATGTAGGTTTATAATACAAGTTTAATGTTTCATTTGCAGTTGCTGTTGTGATAACTGCTCCAATTGAATTTCCATCTTGCTCTAAAAATTTTGCGTACGATTTACTAATATATCCAAATTCCCCTTGATAAGAAACCTTTAACCAATTTCCTTCGACTGCGTATACAGATAGTTTTCCACCTGTATTCACTTTCCCTAAAATTGAATGATTTGTAGATGGGCCTGTACGAATATTTAAACCATCCGTCGTCACAGCAACTAACCCAATTACTTGAGTTGTATCTACTTTTTCATAAGGAAGTGGAATATCTAAACGATATTTATCACTCTTTGCACGTGCTATAAAAATTGCGAATTGTGCACGCGTCACTGGGCTCTTCGCCATATATTTTCCATCTGTACTACCGTTTGTAATCCCATTATAGTAGATTGCTTTAATGTAAGACGCATATGTATTAGAAGAACTAATATCACTAAATGGCAAGTCCAAGTTTTTGTACTCGTCAGGATTTAAGTTAAATGCCTTCGTTAAAACATAACTCATTTCCTCACGCGTTAAAGGTTCATTCGGGTTAAACTTCCCCGATTTCGCTTGGAAAAAACCTAATTGAACGGCACGCTCAATATAAGATGAAATTTCCGTTCCAGCTTTGACATCACTAAATGATGATGTTGTGACATTTAACGGTTTGTTTCCTGATGAAATAACAGCCATTTTTGCAGCATGTCCACGCGTTACACTCAAGTTTGGCTTAAAATAACGTTTACCATTTTCGAGGTAACCATTTATTGCTCCTAAGTCTATTAAATACTGAATTTCATCATAAGCATAATTGGTTGTCGCAACATCTACAAATGATATGTTAGCTGATGTTGGTTTAACAGCTAGTGTACACACAAGTAAAAATGCAACTACCAATGAAATCAAATTATGTTTCATTGTTCTCACTTCCTTTCTAAAACGATTCCCTCTTATTGTATATAACTAAATGCAAAATTTATATAGGTAAAAGGGGAATAAACCTCAAATTTTTGTTACATTAAAATTACAATTCCATTACAGACTTCCTAATAATAGGATGCTTGTCCAGTGGAAAAAGCTGTAATAAAAGTCGAAAACTAAACTTTCACTACAGCTTCCTCTTTTTAATTATTTCGCTAATTCAATAGCAAAATCATATTGTACATATGTTACCCCATATTGTAGCAATGTTGGTGCAACGTTAAATTGACGTAATGACTTATTATAGCCATATGTTTTTTCCCCGCGATTTATCGTGTAAGATACTGCCCCTTTTGAAATAGTGGCACCTTTTAATGTAGCTTGTACCGTGTAATCTAAACCTTCTGCAACTTTTCGTAATGGTACCATCTTCGTATTTCCTACCATTAAATAATCTTTTCCAACTAATCGATCAACTTTAAGCGTTGCGTCTTCTGATGGCACTGATGGTTCTGGCACTGATGGTTCTGGCTCCGATGGTTTTGATGGTTCTGATGGTTCAGTAACTACAGGCTGATCTTCATATTTTGGAAAAACTATAACTTTGTCCGGTGAAGTTTGAGCAGGAATACTAAATGTCGATGCACCGTAAAATACAATCGCATTTTGCTTTGTAATTTCCTCTTTTGATTGCTTTTCACCTTTCGCATTTACGATTACGCTTTTTTCATCAAGATTTAGTTTTAAGTTATTGTCTTCACTAACGAAATCTTTTGTAAATGCAGCAACCTTTACAAAGTTTGGCTCATCTTCTTCCCCTACGATAATAACCGCAGGACTATATTGTGGTGGATAAATTAAGATCATTGGCTGATTCGCATGGATATAAAGCGTAACCGTATCGCCTTTTTTTAGTTCAACTGCATTGCCCTTTTTATCAAAGACTAGGGTTTCATTTCCTAAAGAGAATTGGAATGGATTGTCTTTACTATCGCTACTGTAAAACTTATTTCCTCCACGCTCTTCAATGTTCGTAATTTTACCGCTTGTTTGCATGAAAGCTGTTAATTGGTCTGCCTCCTGCGATGTTTCCGAAGTGACTGGTTGCTCTGCTCCTACTGATACCGCTCCAAGTAATAATGCTGATAATGCCATTGGTGCAACGATTTTCTTTTTCATATTAGTCATTCCTTTCAATAGATTCACTATATTAGTTGCACCAGCTTCCAAAAGGTTACAAGCTACCCATTATTTTTTTTGAATTGTAGGGTAGTAAGTGCAATATAATCGATTAATGTTAATACTCCTCGATCAAATTTATCGAGCCAGTCCCGTTGAAAGGCACCCATCTCTACCCCTTGCTGTAATTGCATTCGTACTTGTTCTCTATCTTGAAAAAGTGCATAAACTTTTTGATATAAAGCAGGATGGCTAAACAAATTATTTTTTGGTACTAAATAATTTTCTAATTCTGAAACAATGGCTGAAAAGATCTTGTCTTTATTTTGTTCATATAATCTTACATCTTCCACAGAATTCACAAAGCATAATTCAATAAGTATACTTGGTTTGTTCGTGCCATTTAAAAATGCTAAGTTGTTTCTTAATTTTGCCCCACGATTCTTCAATCCACTTGCTTTGGCGATTGCTGCGCTCATTTTTTCTGCTAAAGGCTTCAGTTGAGGATTTACATACAAAACTTCGGTACCAATTCCCGATGTTGAACGTGAACCAGAGGAATTAAAATGAATGCTAACGTCTAATTCACGTGTTGTTGCATTGTGCTGTGCTACAATATAGTTTAAATTTTCTCTTTGATTTTTTGACTGACGATCAATAATGATATTTGATTTAACTAAACTCGATAGAAGTTTTTGCCTCAATTGCTCTACGACATAGATTGTTTCTTGCCCTTCATCCAATATATCCTTTGCACCGGTTCCTTTTCCATAATGTCCTGAGCTTATTGTCAACATATGGTTTCCACCTTTCTTCTTTTTATATTATATGTCAACGTTAAAGAATAAAAGGGACATTCACTCATAGAATCTAGTATTTTATAGTAGATTTCGTTACAATAATTTTATTAGATAGATAAGAGGTACATAATGAAAAATAAAAGAATGTTAGGCTTTTTATTAGTAGTTTCGGGTTGTTTTTTCTGGGGAATTGGGGGTACAGTTGCACAACAGTTATTTGCAAAAGGGATTGAAGTAAGCTGGCTTGTGTCGACACGTCTACTGATTGCGGGAACGCTTTTACTTATTACCCAGGCAATCTTTAAAGACCGAAACCAAATACTTGAAATATGGCAGCAAAAATATACTGCGCTCCGTCTCGTAATTTTTGCTCTAGTCGGGATGCTTGCTGTGCAATATACATACATGGCGTCGATTAAAGAAGGGAATGCCGCGGTTGCCACATTACTACAATATTTAGCCCCGGTAATGATTATCGTATGGGTAGCATTTCGAGGGCAATCAAAGTTTACAAAAAAAGATGCGGTTACGATTGTACTTGCCCTACTCGGTAGCTTCTTTTTATTAACAAATGGTTCACTATCCGCGTTTGCTGTACCAATGCCTGCTATTGTTTGGGGGCTACTATCTGGCGCATCCCTTGCATTTTACACATTATACGCAATTCCTTTATTAAAACAATTTGATTCTCTTGTTGTTGTTGGCTGGGGAATGGTACTCGCAGGTACAGCCATGAGTTTCGTTCAACCACCTTGGGATGTCGATGTAAGTTTACTCAAGGGTTCAACACTCGTTTACTTAGTCATCGTTATTATTTTCGGAACAATGCTGGCCTTTTGGTTTTATATTGAAAGCTTGCAAAGTCTTACTGCAAAAGAAACGAGCTTACTCGGCAATATCGAGCCTTTAACTGCTGTAATTGCCACAGTTGTTTGGCTAAAGGAGCCTTTCGGAACATTCCAGTGGACTGGAGCATCCTTGATTTTAATAATGATGATTTATATTGCTTTAAAAGCGGAAAAAAAGGGAGGCAATGTGTAGGGATTTTTCTTCTTTACATTGAAAAAAGGAGTTAGTTACTTGTGAACTAACTCCTTCCTTATGTCAATATTACGCTAATTATTGTTGAATTATAACTTTATAATTTTTGCTATAGGCAATTCATCCGCTTGTAAAATTTCAGCTAAGCATTGTTCTGCAAATGCTGCGCCTTTTTGATTAATCACTTCAATAGAAGGCATGTCGGTAATTTCACCATGGGCTGGTGCAAGACCCCGGTCTGCAAGCGCTAGCATGCTCATATCCATAAAGGAATCCCCTGCCGCAATGTGATAATCAAACGTTTGCTGAGCCTTAATGTATGCGACAGCGTTTCCCTTTGTCAATTCACTCGGCATAATATAGAGCTTTCGCCCATTTAAATAACACGTCCAACCATGTGGTGCTAATTGATTCTTTAACTCCTGTAACTCTACTAAATTTACAGTATTCAAATTCACCCCATACACAAAAAATAAATTGTCCATCATTTGATTCTTTAACAAATATGGCTTCGTAAGTTGTTTAACGAAACATTGCTGAACTTCTGAGATCGGCATTGGTAAATTCGCCATCAGTTCCTCCATACGTTTTTGCCACTCTAGGTCAACTTGTCCATTGCGTAGAATCACGCCTCCATTTGCGACGATTGCTACGGGAGGGATAATGGTATTTTGGAATAACATTATCCGTTCATATTGCGCAAGTGAGCGGGTCGTGACAGGAACAAAATACATCCTATTATTGATTTCTTCTAATTGGTCGCAAATTCTCTTTGTCACATAAGAGATCTTTTTATCCTCCAATTGCTCAATACAAATCCGCTCTTCCTCAAGTTTACCGATAGATCTTTCAGAAAAAATTAATGTGCGATCTAAATCAGATGTAAACAGCTTCATTTAGTGCAACTCCTTAATGAGCCCACAGCATGAATACGTCATATTCGAATAATGTTCAATCATTACCCCTCGTTCTTTTGCAAGTAAATAAATGTGGGATAAATTTTCTTCAGCTGATGGATTCACAAGAATTTTCCATGGGACACGTCGTAGTAAAACCCTTGTTGTTTCCCCAATACCAGGCTTAATATGGTTTTGGTTTTGAATTCCGTATTGTCGTTGAATATGCTCGACACTGTTTAGCCCTTGCCAAGTTGGTGATGAATCTTCATTAAAGTGTTGTACTGCAAGCTGCGATGTTTTTACAAGGGATTCATTAAAATGCGTACAAATGGCTTCAATGAATGCATTAGAAACATCCACATCCGATAAATGCTCATAATATTTTGCCCCATGAAAATCATCCGGTGCTAAGATCGCTTTATTTAAAACGGTACGACTAATGAGCCCAGAAACAGTTGAATTTAAACAAGCAGAAGGAATTAAAAAGTCCTCTCGCGTACCATATAATTCCACACAATGACCTGGGTCCGCTAAAACTGCTAAATTAGCATCATAGCGTTTCTTTCCATACGTATTCCACTTGGCAATGGATTGCTGGAGCTCTCTTGTAATAGCCCCTTTTCCAGTCCAGCCATCGACAAATTGGATAGTACTAAACGGGTGACTTTCAGCAATGTAAGTAAGTGCAGCTTCATCAATACCTCGACCTCGAATAATTGAAACAGAGTAATGCTGGATGTTAATTGCATAGGCAAGTTGTAAATAACGCTTGATGAGAATACCTATAGGTGTTCCAGCTCGCGCTAAGCTTACGAGCACGAAATTATCAAATCCCCGTTCCTTTACAATTTTTTCACTTACAATTGCCACACTAGCCGCAATCTTCTTTGCATATTTTTCTAGCATTTCATTGTATAAGTTCATATATTGCTCACTCGGATGAAATTCTTCTGGTAGCATCTCTGAATAATGTACCATTCCAGACTGTATTTTCCGTTCACGTTCCTCTGTACTTTGTTCAACAGATATATGACTAATATCACGTAATAAAAACGTCACATCTTGCTTGTCATAACTTCCCATTACATCAGGCTTATACTTTAACAACCGCTTTCCCTCCCAATGTAAGTACTCGGACTTGTTTTGCAAAGCGCTGTAACTGACTGATGAGTCCATTTAGCGCGTCTTGATCAACGATTCGTTCAAAAAACACAAATATCTCGTCATATTCCTGTTGAGAAAGATTATATAAATAATTTGTTACCCCTTGGAATTCGGGACTTTTAAAAGATATTTTTTCATAAATCGTCGAATCCACGTGGGCATAAATTGGGCTACGCGTTGTTGAGTGATAATAGACATTTTCCCCCATTTGAGTAGCAAGCACCATTGGAATATACATAAACTCTCCTGTACCTAGAACTAAACTCTTTTTGCCCATCCGCATCGCTTTTAGCGCATTTCCTATTGGCTGCAATCTGTTCATATATTGCTCTTTTTCCACAACAGTACAACCAAAGCGTCCTGTGCCCATATAATAATTGGCCTCACACGACTGTCCTTCCTCATTAACAGACTGACATTCTCGTAAATCGTACGATAGCGCCTCTTCAAAAGATTGCGCCTCAATAACAGTCGCTTGTGATGTAGACTTTGTAAGTGATTCGGTCTCAATGAGATCCTCATGTATCGTTAACTTGAATTGCCCTTGCAAAATAGATACAGCATGAATTTCGATTTCTAACTCTTGAGCCAGTTCTACTAAGTCTCTTACATTGTCCTCATCTCGCCAATCTAATATGGAGACTAACGTATATTCTTTAATATGTGGAAAAGCCTTTACAAGCTGTCGAATAATATTTTGATTCGTTTTCCCTGTCGTCATTTCATCGTCAACAAGCACCACCTCTACATTGCCTTCAAAAAAATCTGGTGCTGAATATAAGCGATGTCTTGATGCATGGGAGTGTTCCTCCTCAAAGGTGATGATTGGTTTTTGCCCTATAAGTTGCTCACGTGTAGTATGGGCGTAACGTACATCCCCTGAAAAGGCATCAAAAAAAGCATGACCGAGAGCCGTTGCCGTTTCAGCAAAGCCAATTATTCGAAGAGACTTCTTCGATTGAATTGGATGCTTTTGTATAAGCTGTAGCGTCTCGAAGAAATTCTCTCCTTGCTTTAGCGCATTTACAATCAAATCTGTTGTTTCTACTAGTAAATCCTCACGAACTTCTCCATAGCGATGTGCCAATAAATGGCTAATTAAAATGGGTACTTGAGGTCGTACTGCTAAATGTTTCCCAAGCACTTTGCTTACGAATAAAAAGCTTCTTTTTTTATTAATGCGCATCGCCATGTCAAATAGTTCCTGCTGCTGAAAGCCATATGGATTTTCAGTAATGTTGACGTCGACTGTAAATTTATTCAAAACATGATAGCTGTTCATTTTAGTACCTTCCTTTGTAACAAATCCATATACTGTACATTTGGCTGTAATACACCAAATGCTTCAGCGCGCAGTAAAATTCGCTTCGCCCAATTAAAGTGAGGTTTCATTTCATTCATTTTATTGCCATACTCACTTTTTTGAACACCTAGTTGGCCATCTGATAATTGTAAAATACGCTTTGCATCGATAAATTCTTCATGCGTAACGGTATACATTGCATTTACTGGTTCTATATGTGATGGATGAATAATTGTTTTACCGATTAATCCATTCAGTCGATCCATTTCAATTTCACGTAATAGCCCTAAAAATGCCGACGATGTTCCGTCATCCTGTTGGCTAAAATACTCCCAAACTGAACCTGAGATAATATATGGTGAATCATCTCTTAAAAATATATTTAAAATGTCCTCGATACAGCTTCGAACGGGGTGGATGTCATAAATGGTCGAACTTATTGTTCGGCGTACACCTAATAAACCACAAAAATCTGTCGTGCCAATTCGAATGTTTAAAATATATTGCTCAAATTCTACTAAAATAGCACGAATTGCTAGTAAATTGTCCATTCGTTGCTCTTTTAATAAAAAATGAGGCGATTCCAAAATAGGCATAGCATATAGTTTGTAACCGCTTTTATTTTGTTGTTCAATCAACTCTAAAAAAGCTCGGCCATTATCTTGCGAAAATTTCGGTAAAACATAGCCAGTTAAAACATGCTGTCTTTCTCCGAGCATATGAATAATTTGCTGTAGCTGCATAACATCGCGTACACGCACAAATAATAATGGGAGATGTTCAATAAGCAAAGTACCTTCATGTAGCGCTGTACTTAACGTATCGATTGTTTTATTTAATTGGTCGATCCCCCCCTCTACTTGTAAATCTCCTAATGCATCTTCTAAATCGATTACGATTGTCGTTAGTGATGGGTGTTTTCGCGTGATGATTTCTTGTGCAATCATCTCTCTTGTTGCTGGCATATATAGCGCTGCTCCAACACAATACCGAAGTCGCTGTATTTCTGTATATTTTGTAAATGGACGTGGTGCTTCATAGAAAAGCGTATTTTGTCCGTCTAACACTTCTTTATCAAAAAAGCGCATTGCCAATCATCCCCTCATTGTACTCAAAAAGGGAAGACAACTGAATGTCTTCCCTTAATTTAAACTCCTTTTCGGCAAAATCAAGGTTACACGCTTAAGCCATATGCATTTACAAGCGCTGCTAATCCACCTTGATAGCCTGATCCTACGGCATTAAATTTCCACTCATTACCATGACGATATAGTTCACAAAATACGACCGCTGTCTCAATTGAGAAATCCTCCCCTAAGTCAAAGCGTAGTATTTCCGAGCCGGAATCTTCATCAACAAGACGAACAAAAGCATTTGTTACTTGTCCAAAATTTTGACGACGTCCCTCTGCATCATGAATTGTTACCGTAATAGCAATTTTGTCGACGTCTGATGGGACTTTGTTTAAGTGAACTTTAATTTGCTCATCGTCCCCATCGCCTTCACCTGTACGATTATCACCAGTATGCTCTACTGAACCATCTGGACTTACTAAGTTATTATAGAAAATAAAATCTAAATCTTGACGGCACTTTCCTTGATTATTTAATAAGAAAGCAGATGCATCTAAATCGAAAGCTGCACCTCCGTCAAAATTTTTCAAATCCCAGCCTAAGCCAACAACAATATTTTGTAATGCTGGATTACCTTTTGTTAAATCAATTCGTTGCCCTTTACTTAATTGAATTGCCATGAATAATCCCCCTGACTATAAAAAATTAACCTACTTGTAAACCGAAATCATTACATAAAGCTGCTAATCCACCTTGGTAGCCTGAACCGATTGCTGCAAACTTCCATTCGCCGTTATGACGGTATAATTCACCGACAACAAGTGCTGTTTCAATTGAGAAGTCCTCACCTAAGTCATAACGAATTAATTCGCCTGACTCATTAAATACACGGATAAACGCGTTTGACACCATACCAAAGTTTTGACCACGTGTCTCTGCATCATGGATCGTTACAGTAAATGTGACTTTTTCGATATTCGATGGCACATTTGCTAAATCTACATGTACTACTTCGTCATCACCATCACCAACACCTGTTAAGTTGTCCCCTGAGTGTACGACAGTGCCATTTCCACCCGTTGTATTGTTGTAAAATACGAAACCTTCTGGCCCTGAAACTTTCCCGCTAGCCTCTAATAAAAAGACAGATGAATCTAAATCAAATTCTTTTCCGCCATCATATTTATTTGTATCCCAGCCTAAGCCGATGCTTACTTTTGTTAAACCAGGATTTGTTTTTGTTAAATCAACCTTTTGACCTTTTGCTAATGATACTACCATTTCGTAAATCGCTCCTTAATTATTGATATTTTTTTATTACGTCACCAATTGAAACATCTTGTGTACCAGTTCCAATTGCAGCAAACTTCCATTCATTTTCATGGCGATAAATTTCACCTGTAATCAATGTTGTTTGGTTTGAGTAATTTTCCGACAAATTATACTTTAAAATTTCTTCATTTGTGGCACTATTTACAACGCGTATAAAGGCATTTTGGATCATGCCAAAATGTTGGTTACGGCGTGCAGCATCATAAATATTTACGACGAAAATAAGTCGATTATATTCAGCTGGGATAGATTTTAATTCAATTACTACTTGCTCATCATCCCCATCGCCTGCGCCTGTTAAGTTGTCCCCTGAGTGAGATACCGCGCCATTTGCACCTTTAAGATTGCCAAAGTACACGACATCTGTTCTATCTGTTAGGCGATCATTTTTTAATAAAATAACCGAAGCATCACAGTCGACATTCGCCGAATTTCCGCCGCCCCCCCCAAATAGGCTACTTAAAAATCCACCACCCGATTTTTGCTGAACTGGATCCCAGCCTAAACCGACCAAAATTTTATTTAAACCTGTATTTCCTTTTGTTAAATCAACGCGTTGACCCTTTTGTAAATTAACTGTCACAATCTTTCCTCCAAACTACAAAATTGTATTATCAAACTATATTTTACAAGGTATAACAAATGATGACAAACAATCCTACCCTATTTTAATTTTTTTGATATTCTTTTAAACATTGATTTCAAATTAAGTCGACTGTCATCCTCCGCATTTGACACGTTCAGCAGCTGGCTTAGTGTTTCATCAAAGCTAATCTTTTCAAGACGATGTGTATTAAGAAGCTGTCCTGTTATATAATGCTCAATGCTTAATGAGCCACCAGGACTAAAAATAAATACATCCATACCAAGCATATTAACAAATAGCAGTAGCACTGCATCTTGACGCTGCATTTGTCCGCTCTTTTCTTCCTTGAATATACCAATAGATGGATTCGTAAAGCTATAATCAAATTGCTGATAAAGCCGTATTATTTCTTCGGGAATGAGCAGCAACTGACCAAATAAATATTGTTCATGCACTTCTCTTGATTGACCCGGAAGCGGTTGAATATATTCGCTGTCAATTAAACGAATCATTGTTTTGGCTATGTTTCGCTGGGCACCGAGCTGCAAATTTTTATAGGGCCAAATCGTCAGCTGTAGCATTTTTTCAACATCTAAACGACCGTTTGTACTGGCATCTCGCATATGAAATTGCATATTGCTTTTTTGTAACGGTAGGAGTGGAAAAGTTGTAGCCGTGTATGCCAATTCCCGTTTTGAAAGCTTTTGTATTTTATGTGCGTAATCTTTCAAATCTGCAGAAACGCCTTCAATTTTAGTAAAGAGTACGGGTAAGTATACAACATCCTCATCATCACCGAATCCTTCACGTAAATAAAGTTGTGCTTCCGATAAAAGAAATAGTTCATCGTAAGTTGTATTTAAAATACGTGTTCTTGTTTCATAGTCAGCATATTTCCAAGGATAATTCAGCGCTGAATTATTATATAAGTGTTGATTCACCTGCTCAGAAGCACGAGAGGTAATCGTTTGCACTCGGATTGGTTTATCGAATGGGAAGTCAAAAATTTCTGTTTTATCAGAAAGCACTTCGGTTGGGAAATCCGTTATATGAAATGGGGAAAAAATATCTTGCCCATCTGGTTCAAATATGACCACATCACAACCAAATAAGTATAAAAAGTATAAAAAATAAACTTCACTTTCTTTTGCTGGACCGTACCATAAAACACGTGGCATTGCCGATTCAAAAGGTCCTTGTTCTGCCCAATGAGGGAAAAAATGATCCGACCATTTTACAAAATCCAAAAAGATTCGCTGAAGCTGATTGCTTATTAAGCCCGGATAACGCTGTTGTAAAAACTCGAGCCAGCTTCGTAATGTATTAACAAAATGATCTCGATACGGTGTATCCATTAATGGCAACAATTGCTTCCCTGCAAAAAATGCCATAAAACGATTAATGGAAATCGGACTTTCCCGATGCATTTGAAGAATATTAACAATCTCAGTCCGCTTAAGGGGATCAATCACTTTTGGCATGTTATGAAATAACAATGTCCAATTAATACCTTTATTCGTAAGCGTATATAAATATTCCTGCATGTCGTATTCATTGTCGTAAATGCCTAGAATTTGTTTGGCAACACGGGTATATTGCAGTTCCCCATCATTTTGTAAATAAATCGGTCGCGCATAAAGATTAGCGTTAATTACTTCCTCCCAGGTTTTTGTACTGTCTGCGAAATTATGTGGCATAAATCGCATAAATCCATCACTCCAGTCTATATCTCATACAACTTTTTGGATTCTTTATTCTTTACGTTTATTATAATGCTTTGGTTTCAGTAATTGTCTAAATAAGTTCAATAAATTTGTTTTTGTTAGAAATTCAACGGAATTGCTAATCCATAGTGGGAAATTTCAACATATTCCTGTTTATCCTCGTCCGTCGATTTGTTGTGACAGCAGTTATAAAGGAATTGTATGTTGTCGTCTTCTAATCATTTCACCTAGTCTACAGACAGTGAGCTAATGTGGTCGATAATAGCACCGACTGTTATTAGTTTGTTTTGTAGACATTGGAAACACAAACCATTCTAACGAGTACTCAAGGTTTTTTCCCATTGCCCTTACTTTCCACAATAATAGATAGTGAATGTATGATAAAACTAGTATTTTTTACATATATTAACAGTTGAAAATTGTCGAATAAAGTAGTTAAAATATAGAATTAATCCCATATTAAACCTATTTTTATCGTGATAGAATTAATTTAATCAATTGGAGAGGAGGAATAATATGAAAAAAATGTCTAAATTATTAGTATCTGCTCTATTACTTTCGGTAATGTTAGTGGGGGCATCTGCTTCAGCATCTGCTGACATTGGCCCTTGTAAACCAGGAGAGAAATTTTGCCATATTCCATTCTAAAATTGTGTTTTTTAATAACCTAGTTATTGGAACAGCCAAAATTTAATTGGCTGTTTTTTTATGCGTTAATACACCTTCATAAAGATCTACATCGCCTTTGAATTTGTTTGATTATTTATCATACCGTATTAACCTAAAGCTAAAGTAGCTATTATATACATTACACTCTCTAACAATGCAAGTTACTAGAAAAGATTAAAACGGCTTGAGCCCCATAGAGTAAGGGATTCAAACCGCATTAAGTAATTTATATTATTTTTATTGTCTACTTGTCCTGGAGCATCTCACTTTTTAACGTGTCAATCCTTAGGATACATTTTGGGCAGCCTATTGGGGATTTTATTCTAGAATGCCAAAAGCCATATAGTAGAAACCATTATAATAAGGATTAGCTTCCATTTTTCAATTTTATATACGTGAGGATTAAAAATATTACGCTTTAATTGTGAAAAATGAATGACACCAAGCAAGACAATTAGCAAAAGAATTAACGGTTTAAATATTGGACCCCATGTTTGGTCGTAGTAGGATAGGAACACAATACAAGCAATATATATAATGATAGAATAACTTGCGCCTTGTACTTTAGGTTGCTCCATGTTACGACGTTTATAATAAATGAATGATGCAAGATGGATTGTAAGGATGGCTATGAGAAAATGAATAGTATAATTGATTGATCCTTCATGATCAAAATGTGCCTTACTCAATGTTTTCTCAATGATTGTTGGGTATTCTGCATAGCCCGGATAATAGACATTTTGCTCCATATTCCACAAATAATTATCCGTTAATTGATAGCGTATTTGCTTTCCGTTTTTGACGACAATGATATCGTAACGCTCCATTTGGCGTGTTGTTGATGCAATTGGTTCTAGTTCTTCGACTAATTCAAAGAAGTGAACCATTTCATCTGTTGTCACATTCTCAACGCCAATGTAAAGTGTTGACGCCCTTGCTCTGAACGCTTCATCTTTATTGGAATAATATGAAAAAATCTCTTTAATATTCCCTGTTGTAGACTGATGTTGTGTAACTGATGGCATGATGAATAAAAAGAAGCCAATACAGCAAATTGCTACAACGAGGGCGAGTTCTTTCCACTTTGATAGCTCTATATTCCGTTTTGATTTCATTTCATTTTTCGTAATTTGCTCATATATTTTTTTCTTTTTTGCTTCCTCTTCAGGCATACCTCGCATAGGCCCGAAATATCTGTCGTCATTCATTCATCACACCTCCTAAAATTTTCTCTAATGCCTTCATTGCACTGCGCTGTGTGTTTACTACCTTCATCGTCGAAAGCCCCATAATCGCACATGTTTCTTGAATGGATAGTTCCTCAATTTTCCGATAAATAATGACCTCACGCTGAATCGGCTTAAGCTTGTGCAACGCTTCATAAAATGCTTTTCTCCTTTCTTCCCGCACAATCCATTCGTGAGGAACATAGGTCAATTCGTGCTGTTCATGGGATTTCGTAAAGGGTAACCACTTAATAATGGCTTTTCTACGGTAATGGTCGTACACTAAGTTCCTTGCCGCTTGACGGATATACGTAGAAATATTGCTTACTTTCGATAAATCGGTTTTATATAGACGTAAAAATGCTTCCTGGGTTAAGTCCTCTGCTAATTCAGCATTCGACACCATATAGCGTATGTATTGATAGATTGGTTGAAACTGTTCCTCGTACACCGTATCAAAATCCATGCTCATCACCTCACTTACTTTTATAGACGATTAAAATTAAGAAATATGTAAAATTTTTTCTAATTTCAATTATGAACAGGGAACTAAAAAATAGAAACCCCTAGAAACCCGCATTTCTTGCATGAAATAAAAAAAGCTCCTCTCCAATATGAGAAGAGCCTTATCTATTTGTTATGCAATAACTTCCTGCTCGCGCAATGCTTTCGCAGCCTTTACCATATTTTCTAAAGCCGCAATCGTTTCAGGCTCTTGTCGCGTTTTTAAACCACAATCAGGGTTTACCCAAAATTGCTCCTTCGGTATAACTGCTAAACTTTCCTTTAAAATATGCGTCATTTCCTCAATAGATGGTACGCGTGGACTATGAATATCGTACACTCCTAACCCAATACCAAATTCATAAGGATTTTCTTTCAATGATGCAATCAATTCTCCGTGACTTCTAGATGTTTCAAGAGAAATGACATCTGCATCTAGCGCCCGAATTGGCGCGATAAAATCATTAAATTCGCAATAGCACATATGGGTATGAATTTGTGTGTCGTTTTGCACAGCTGAAGTAGCTAATTTAAACGAATTCACTGCCCATTGCAAATAGTCCTCCCAGTTTTCTTGTCGAATGGGTAAGCCTTCACGAAGTGCTGGTTCGTCAACTTGTATAATACGAATACCCGCCTGCTCTAGTGCGTCAATTTCCTGGCGTAGCGCAAGTCCAATTTGGTACGCTACCGCTGCCCGAGGGATATCATTTCGGACAAATGACCAATTTAAAATTGTCACAGGTCCAGTTAGCATTCCTTTTACATAGTTGTCTGTTAATTGCTGTGCCTCTGCTACTTCTTTAACAGTCATCGTTTCTGTCCATTCGACATCCCCATAAATAATCGGTGGTTTTACGCAACGTGAACCATAGGAAACAACCCAAGCATATTGCGTGAAGGCAAAGCCCGTTAGTTTTTCACCAAAATATTCGACCATGTCTGTTCTCTCAAACTCCCCATGAACGAAAACATCTAAGCCAATTTCCTCTTGAATAGCAATCCAACGTGCTGTTTCTTCTTTTACAAAGAATTCATATTGTTCATGAGATAATTCATTTTTCCGCCACGCTGCTCGGTTTTTCTTAACGGCAGATGATTGTGGAAAGCTACCGATTGTCGTAGTCGGAAAATCAGGTAATTGCAAGGACTCTTTTTGTATTTTTTGGCGGGCTTCAAAAGGAGCTGGTCGCTTAAAGTCGTCTGCCTTTACTGCTTTCATTAATGCATCTACTCGCTCATTTTTTCGTACAGGATGAGTAGCTAGCGCTTCAATTGCTTGCATACTAATTGCTACACTATTTGCCTTTTTCCAACTGCCTGTTTGTAAATAACCACTCACTGCAACAATTTCTTCGATTTTTTCATTTGCAAAGGCTAAAGTATTTAGTAATACTGGATCAACGTTTTGCTCACTTTTAGTTGTCACCGGAACGTGCTGTAGACTGCATGATGAGCTTAACCACACATTTTTTGCTTCACTTAATTGCATAATAGCTTTAACACCCGATAATGTTTCTGCCAAATTTGCTCGCCAAATATCACGTCCATTAATAATCCCAATTGACAATACTTTATTTGTTGGAAAACCATATTTTCGTAATGCCTGGTAATTCTCCTTTTTGCCATGAACAAAGTCTAGACCAATGCCAGCAACTGGTAAGTGGACGAGTGTTTCATATGAGGTAAGTGCTTCAAAATACGTTTGTACCATTAGCTTTGCAGCAGGTACACTTTCAGCTAATTGCTTGTAAATTTCTTCGATTAGTTGAACTTCCTGCTTAGATAAATTTTTCGTGAGAGAAGGCTCCTCCAATTGAATCCACTGTGCCCCAGCTTCCACCAGCTCATTTAGTACCTGGGCATACAGTGGAATAAGTGCGACAATAAACGCTGCTCGAGATTTTTCGTTATAGCCCTTTGATAAATCAGCAAATGTATAGGGACCAATTAATGTAGGCTTAGCATTAAAGCCTAAATCCTTCGCTTCAAGGTAGTATGTTAAAATTTTATTTTTCTTTAGTGTTAATTTTTGTCCCTCATATTCTGGCACGATGTAATGATAATTCGTGTTAAACCATTTTGTCATTTCACTTGCAATTACATGATCTGTCCCACGAGCCATAGCGTAATAAAGCTCTAAATTTGTCACGTCCCCAAGCGACTCGTAACGACTTGGAATTAGATTAAACATTACAGCTAAATCTAACATGCGATCGTAATATGTAAAATCGCCCACTGTTACCAAATCAAGCCCAAGGTTTCGTTGACGTGTTATTTGTGATTTACGGAGTACCTTCATCTGTTCCTCACATTGCTGTTCGGAAATTTCTTTCTTCCAATACGACTCAACTATACGTTTCCATTCACGTTGCTCTCCGATATACGGATAACCAACAACTGTACTAACTACACTCATTTGATAAGCCTCCTTTTTTTACATAACCAAAAAGGCTACTTTCCGGTAATGGAAAATAGCCTGGACTTATCTATGCATCTTGAAAAAGCGTATTTAAAGTACGCACATTCGCACAGAACACCACCTATTTCCTCGTAGGCATTTGGTGTGTACTAGAATGAGGCAGGTCTCCTGACTTCTCTTCAACGCTCTTCTTGCCTTCCCGTTTTACAGTGGCATTAGTTAGATTCGCTCCGAGTTACAGTTGCGGGACAGTGTTGGATTTGCACCAAGCTTCCCTTTTAAGCTTATTCTCATAAGCACCTCTTCTTACACGTTATGTAATTGGTTAACACTATATCATAAAAACTTTAAAATAAAAACTAATTTTCTGATAAATTAGTTTTTTCTAAACATTTAATGCAAATACACGTATTGTTTTTAATCGACCTCTGAAGTTGATTTAATAATTCAGGCTTAATGGTAACCGTCATGCACCAACAATTTTTTGCATCTTCAATTTGACAATGGTTTGCTTGATTGCAAATTGGGCAACTATTTGCTGTCAATGAACTTCCCTCATTTCTAGTTCGTAATAGAAAACGCCTTGCACACGAATTCATGCAAGACGCTTTATCCATTATAGATATTTTTTTACAGCTTCTACCGCCTCTTCTACCGTCGAAACAATGACACCATTTTGCTTAATGAGTCCAACGACAAATAAGTTTCGGTAAATAAACTGATTTTCTGTTCCATCTGCAATAAGCGCGTCAATTTTTTTTGAATTCGTTCGCCCTAATTGACGCACATCTGAAAATAACGCAACAATTGGACGATTGAGCATTGAAAACGCACCAATCTCTGCAGCGACACCCGAATCTATTTCCACCCCATCAATAACAGCTATTAAAACATCACTTTCTTTTAAACTATGTATATCTGCCTGTGCAATTGCTAAGCTATTTGCATAGGCATTTTTATCGTTTATGGCATCATTTTCTTGTGGTACGTATAATTCAATTGACGGCATTGCCGTACGGAGCTTGTCGGCAATTATTTCATTTACATAGCGGTCTCCGATTGAAAATAGACCATTCGCTAAATAAGCTTTCATTCAAACACCTCATTATTTAATTTTAAATGTTTTTACAACTTTCCATGTTGTTACGCCTATTAAGAGGCCTAATATTACATAAAAAGGCCAGCCAAGTGTAGCATCCGCGCCACTTGCAATTTCTACCGTCTTCCATACGATATATGCAAATAATATATTGATGATATTTTTCGTATAATTAAGTAATTGGCGACTATTTAAATAAAAGTCCCGTGCATTTGATTCGTTTATCCGCGCTGGGTAGTTATGAGTTTCTGGATTTTTCTCAAAAATCATAAGAAAAAATTGCATAAACGTCGCAATGACCGGCAAAATAAAAAGCTCATATTTCGATCCCCAGCGGTCTACCTCCCCATTTGCACCGTAATGTGCTGGTACTTGCTCGGGTAAGCCGCTCCAATTAAATAGTAAAATTGAAAATAAACAGGCAAGTGCCACATAACCAATCGTGTCCGCTAGCCACTCTGACTTTGTCTTTGCAATATGTAATTTTGGGCGATTATATTCGTTCATAGAAAACCCTCCTCACCTAGTATACGGTGAGATTAGAGAAAAAGTTTCAAGACGCTTTGTACGCTTTATTATAACAAATCATTTATACTAATGGAAAACCATGTCCATTTTTTGATGGGAGAATTGCTATGCTAATAGATATTATTCAATTTTTGCGTGAAATAGATCAAGTCATCTTTCGCTACATAGAAGAGCTTGGACTCTATATTTATTTATTACTCTTTGCTGTTGTTTTTAGTAAAACAGCCTTTGTCATTTTTACATTTTTGCCTGGGGACAGTACCGTCTTTACGAGCGGTACTTTAGCAGCGATCGGAAAGCTTGAGCTTTGGGTGCTTTTCATTTTATTCATTATTGCAACAACCCTTGCTGATAGCAACAACTATTTTATTGGCAAAACCGTCCGGAAAATCCCGCGCAAACGTAATATTTTTATGCGCTTTATATCCGATTCAACAACGGAAAAGGCAGCTCAGTTTTTAAACGACTATGACCGAATCGCTATTACATTTTCTCGCTTCGTCCCATTAATGCGTACAATGACACCATTCATCTCAGGTTACACAAATTTCTCGTACTGGACGTTTTTGCGCTACAATTTTTTAGGGGCAGTCGTTTGGACTTCTGTTTGGCTTGGAGGAGGATTTATACTCGGAAATATTTCGTGGGTGGAGGACAATCTTGTATTGACGTTAAGCGTAATTACTGTTCTTGTATTTGCCTTTACGGGATATGCTTATTTGAAGCAATTTAAGAAAAAGCAAATGTCCATGTAAATGAAAAATACCGATTCAAAAAATAGGTATGCTCGCTCGTAGCTTACTTTCGACTACTCTCTAAAAAGTAAAAATTGAATGCCCATGACATGAATTTCTTCAAATCATGTCATGGGTATTTTAATTTCAAAGAAATAGCGCTCACTAGATACGTACAAAAACTTGCTGGTACCTCTACTACTATTTTATTGAAAAAAGTTGTCGTAACGGCAACGGCATTTTTGCTACCTTCTTTTTTTCAAGGTCATAGAAGCACCCCTTTTGTGAGCCTACACAATGAATTGTCTCATCAGAAGCTATTTCCAATTCCATTTCCCATCTCGTCTCGCCAGACTGAAGTAACCAGCATCTACCCGTCGGCTTATCAAAAATCGTTAATGGTGCTTTATAGGTAGCCTCCGTTTTCATAAGGATTGGTGAGATATTTCCCCTCAACATTTGATCTAGTGGATAGTATTCGTTCAAGAAGGCCATTCGTAAATCCTCGAACCAACGTATATAAACGATATTGCTTACAATGTCCATTGCATCAATATCATAGGCATTTATCTTAATCGGTATTTCAGCAATCAGCTTTCTTTCTGTCATTCAATATCCCTCTCCCTTCATTTATTTTTGCAATTATATTTGAACCGTGCATTATTGTAGAAAAAAATCACCCCAAAAGTTAGTTTTCACTCTAACTTTTGGGGTGCAACACCACGAAGGGGTTGTACATTTTTTGTTAATAATAGTTGTTTGTTCTTTTTTCTGCTAGTTCATATGCAAGACGAATAGTCGATACAGCTAAGTCCGCATATGTGATTTCAGAATTCGGATTGAAACGATTTTTATCAACAGGTAATATGCCCATCGCATTTGCAACCGCTACGTAGCCAATATATTTCGGATTTACATCAGCTGCATCTTCAAACTCTAATTGATAAATTTCACTATGCTTCGCTGCCGGTTCAAGTCCTAACGTATGCATATACCAAACTGCTAATTCTTCTCGTGTAATTTTTGCTTCTGTATTAAATTCCGCTCCATCTACCTTAATAATTCCCATAGATACTGCGCGCTCTACAACTGAATATAACGGATGATCTGGTGAAATATTCGTAAAGGATTGCTTCATTTCGCCGCGATCTCCCATAAGCCCTTCATAGAAATAGGTTAGTGATTTTATAATAACTTTTAGCGCCTCACCTTGTGACACTTTTTCATTACCGTTGAACTTTGCCACATCTTTTACTTCTAAAATTTTTGCATTTATTAAATAGTTCAACTCTTGTTGTGCTGTTGGATGATTTACAACTACTTCTTCACTAGAATAGATGCCGTTTTTCCATTCGCCTGTTGTTGCATCTATGTAAGCACCAGAATTTGTATTAAAGATTGGTGAATACAGTAAGTTATAATGAACTACTTTATCTTTTTGAGTCTGCTGTACATAATTCAATTTCACGGTCAAATCTTCACGCAGCTTTTTTTCCACATCTTCTACTGGCACAGCAGCAGTTATTGCCGGCCACTCATCGATATTTTGATAGCCTATATAGAGATTAGACAATGAACCGTCCGCTGCAATGCCTACCATTACCTGATCGCCTGATACGAGTAGGCCATTTACTACGCGTGGGAAAGTAAAATTAAATCCGTCCGTATGCTCCTCCACATACGGCTCTATTGCCGGCTTTGCATAATGATGTAAATAAGTTGGCGCATATTCTTTTAAGTATTTAATTGCACTTTCTAATGCTTGATCTTTCGTAATCTTTAAGGCTGGCTTTTCTTGTTCACTTGTTTCCATTACAAAATTCGATTTGTTATTATAATATTGCGTTATTTCACCTGTTTGTTTGTTGAACTCAAGCGATCCGCCGCTCCCGAATGACTTACTTTGATACATATAACTTACTGAAAGGTACTTCTTACCTTCACGTTCTACTTCATCAACGGATTGAATGACTAGCTTTACTTGTTTAGAATCTATTGCCAGTAGCTTTTGTGCCATTTCTTTCGCCTGCTCTACTGTAATACCATTATATTTTGCAGGTAATGGGCTCGTAGCTAATTTTTCAATTTTTGTCTTCGCTGGCAATTGAGTCAATAATCCATTCGTTGTTTGCCATTTACCTGTTAGTGCATGTACACCTGCATATGTTGATGCTGGTTGATAAATAAGAGAGACAATCGGTTTCTCTGTTCGATAATCCATCGACACTAAATATTGTAAATCTACTGCCAAATTATCTTTTATTTGAGCTAATGCTTGCTGTTCATCTTTAATGTTATTCTTGTCATCAAACGTAGGATATTCAGCAGAATTACTCATGCGATAAAAACCAACTACTTCACCGTTTCCTTGCACTGTTACATTAATTTGTTTGTCGCTGATTGGAATATCATTTTTCGTTTGCGCAAAAGTGAACGAATAGCGAATCGGCTCCGTAAGTAATTGGGGTGAATAGTAATTCATCGCATTTGGCTCAATTACATACTTTTCACCATTCGCAAAGGTTCCCATAAAATTTGTAGCGATTTGTCGCGCTTCATCTTTTGATACTTTGGCTGGGAACATCGAATCTTTTTCAGTGACCGGTTGATAAGAAAACTGTTCAATTTCTAAGTTTTCCCCTTTAAAAACAAAACTTCCGTGTACAGATTTCCCGTTTATGTTTTTTGAAAAATGTAAGTGATAGCGAAGTTCCTCATCATTTGTGTAAAAAGAAGCAGAACTGTTATGGAAATCATTATTTGATACAAAGCTAAATCGATTAGGGAATAGCTTGTGTACCCGTTGAATTAACTCATTTTTAGTAACATTAGTTTCTGTCGAAGCAACAGTAATTTGTACTTTCTGTTGTTGATGATTAACGAAATTTGCTGAAGCACTTGGAGCAGCAACCATACTCGTAAGAATTGCTGTTGAAGCAAAAATAGTCCCGATAGCTTTTAAATTTTTCAAAATACCCCTCCTAATTTTTGTAATCACTAAAGTTTACACTAAATTACAAAATTAGTAAACTTAACTATATAATTACAATTGATGGTACTTCTTAATGAACCCTTTGCACATAGATATTTTGTCATGTAACTTCGAATACAAAAGTCTCGATAACTTCTATTATTTTGTTCCTTTAATGCCCTGTTGTAATTCCTCTTTTCTCTCTTTATTAGTAGCAACGCTTAGTGTAACTTCTAAAAAAACTTCCTATTACATTGCACTTAAATAGGCTGTCCCACTTGCGAAACTAATTTCCAAAATATTGTATGTTTAGAAAGTGAAGTTTATCATTATGACATAATGTTTAATTATTGGCCAATTGTATTTACTTATAAATGTATAAGTTAAAAAAAGAACGTCTCTCCACGTATAAGTGAAGAAGACGTTCCTTTTAGTTTGATTGAGTCTTTAACTTGTCAATAATCTGACCAAGCCAATACATTTCATTTTCTGTGCGTCCTAAGTAGAAGCCATGAAATAAATCGACTACTTCTTGCTCATAACCACCAATCTGAATATTTTCATAAGCTTTAATTATTTCGTTTTTACTAGAAAACGATTCTCGGTATCTTTTTTCAAGAATCTCTATAACTTGCGCCCGATCAACGTAACGAATATAAATTAACGCGACAAGCATATCTTGGAGCTTATCCGCCTTTTCAAAAAGCTTATATAAAATACGTGGTAATTCTTGGCGTCCCTTATCGGTAATAGCAAAAACCTGTTTATCAGGGCGATTCGCTTCTTTAATCACCTCTACAGGATGAATAAGGCCACGTTTCGAGAGTGATTCAAAATTGTAATAAAGCTTACTTTCCGTCATATTGGTTAATTTATCAAGAGGGATATATTTAGATAACTCTTTTTTTAACTTATAGGGATAGTTATTTTCTTCCATCAATTTACTTAAAATAAAAATTTGAATTAACATACTAAACAGCTCCAACTCTATTTATTCCCTTCATCTTACCAAAATTAAAACGTAATTTCAGCTGAATCTTTTCCAATTACTCTTGAACTTGCACGTCATCCGTCACTGGAAGAGGCTTGTGGAAAATCCATACGATGAGTATGTTGATTACCATTGCACCGACACCTACAGTTGCTAATCCCCAAAGGAATGGTGCTGGGCTAATAGATCCAAACATCATTGCAAAATAAGACTGAACGGAGTGGTACATTGGTGTAATGTAACTAAACCATTCGTATGGCGCATACATCATGTCACGTGGCATTGTTGCACCATTAGCAATTGTTTGCATTAATAAAATTGGAATATTAAATATCATTCCGCCTTCTCCAAATAGGAAAATTAGGATGGAACATACATTAAATGCAGCCATATATAATAGTATCTGTTGACCCGCGACTGGTAATAATAGAGACATATCAAGGTCTGCTATTGAAAAGGCAATGGCTAAAGCACCGATTGTTGAAACTACTGCAATAATTAATGCTACTAATTGTACATATATGAATAGTTTTGTCTTGCTTGCTTTTCCTCGATTTGCTTTAAAAGATCCTACTAATTGCATACCGGCAATCATTGCACCGACATAGCTTGCCATTGTTAAAAACATTGGAAGCATATTGTTGTGCATCCCATCCGGCACATCATTCATAATGACATAGTTACCTATATAACTCGTTTCAATTTGTTTGGCCATCTCGGCAGCCTGCTCTTCTGGAACATTTACATTCATTAAAATCCCTTGTGCTGTTTGCTGTGAAAAATTAGCACTTAATTGGTTATTTATTTCCCCTACAATCGAACTCATCGCAGACGGTACCATTGTTGCAGTCGCTTCATTTACCGTAAAATCAAGACTTGCTGATTGACCACTTTGTGCATTGGCAGTGAAATTTTCTGGAATATGAATTACAAGCGCTAGCTTATTTTTTTCTAATTCCTTTAGTGCTTCACTATTTGATAGTTCGGATTCTATTGTTTTAAATGGTAGACTTTCACTTAACTGCTCCGCTATTTGACTTCCTGTTTTTCCATTATCATCATTGACAATGGCAATTTTTAATTCATCCATATTGCCTGGTAACGCTGTGTAACCCGGTAGAAATATGCCTAGCATGGCGATTGCATAAAATATCCCCATAAAAATTGATGCAATTGCACCCTTTGACCTTAAAAACTGTGTAAATTTCACTAATAATGCTCCTTCATGTTAACATTCGTAAAAGTACTTTGAACAAAGTACTTCGTGTTAAGCATAATACAATATTAATATAATAAAAGTCAAAAAAATGCACACACTAATTTTTAAATAAGGAACGAAAGATCTTTAAACCAGAATACTATTATTATTTAACAAAGTAGGTTTTTTGGAAGAAGGAAATACTGATTTAAATGTTTAATTCATAATTAAAAGGAGGAATAAAATTGATACAGCAGAACGAGTTAACTATAAGACTAATGAATCATCATGACTTTCATTTAATGGCTAAATGATGAGAGGGTATTAAAATTCTATGAAGAGCCACCTACGGATTTAGATAGAGTGAATCGAAAGTATGGCCCAAGAGTTGATGGTGAGCATTATGTAACACCTTGTATAATTGAATACAGAGATAATCCAATAGGTTATATGCAATATTATGAGATACAGGAAACTGAATTAATTACATATGGTTATAAGGACGAGCAAAATATTTACGGAATAGACCAGTTTATCGGTGAAACGGAGTTATGGGGTAAAGGAATAGGAACAAAAATGATACAACTAATGTTAAATTACCTTTGTGAGAATGGGGCTTCAAAGGTTGTATTAGAGGTCAAAAGCAATAATTGTAGAGCAATATCAAGCTATACAAAATGTGGTTTTAAGAGAATCAAAGAACTAAACAACGATCTAGTTTTAATGGAATGGATAGACCCTTCTAATTCAACAAAATGGCAATTAATAGAATAAGAAAGAGCCTCCTATTCCGCAATACAGCACCCTTTCACGGAGTAACGGGAAATTAAAGTTGCAATACGGTTATTGGCTCATTGTCACAGATTTCTCCATTATCTCGAAAACCAAAGCTTTCATAAAGCTTTTTAGCTGCGATGTTATCTGTTCCATATGGAATCCAGCAGTAGCTTGCAGGACCTGCTGGAAAGGTACGTATAAATTCCAAGATTTTTTCCATAGCTTCCCGACCGTAACCCTTGTTCTGATATTGCTTGTCAATCATAAGTCGTAAAATGCAATAACTATCATCTACGATTGACGGGAGTTCATATCCAGTATTTCCATAAGTTAGCATAACAAAACCGACTGGCTGTTCATCCGCGTATATAGCAAAAGGAAATGGGTGTCCCCCATTGGTTGCAAGAACATAGCACAAGGCTACACTTGACAGATTGGACGCAACGAAGCGGCGTTGATCTTCTGAAACTTCCAGGTTAAATATTGCGCGTCGGTTTTCTAATGTAATTTTTCTAAGCTCAATCATGTATGATCCCCCTATTAAAGATGACGCCCTTAATATTAACAGATAATGGAATTATATTGAATGAAATTTTTTACTGTTGTCAAATGAAAAAAACGAGAGTGGGACATAAGTAGAAATCTTTTGTATTTAGCGGAATTTGGATAATAAAAATAAACTTTATTTGAATTGGTTGAAATGAAGGGCGACTCCGGCGGGCAGCACGACGCCTGAGACTACAGGCTCAGGCCGTGCCCGTGGAAAGCGACCGGGAACGAAATTCAAATTTACACGCATCAAAAAAATACAACTTTTCTCCTCACCTCAAAGAAAAATTGTATTTTTATTTTATCACGGCTTCATTTAAAGTTTGCGTCATTAAATGATGGTAGATTTACTTTGCTATTTCTTCCTGCTCATTTTCCAACATTTTGTACAGGTAATCGATAATTTCCCGAATCCCTTCTAGTGAGTTCACTAAAATAACTGGATCTACACAAGAAATCATACGGTCTTCTAAATTTGCAACAGCTGTGAAATATTGTGTTTTTGAGTAATTGACTAAACCTAGTTGCTTTAAGTCATTTTCAGCAATATCAAGAATTTCTTTTGCCTCTCCTACAAGTAAAGCATAGTTGATGACATCTGTTGATAAAACAATAACCTTCGATTCGTTTCCACTAGTTGGTCGATTATATAAAATTCGTTGGAAATCGATGACTGGTGTTAATTCGTTACGAATTCTAGTAAAGCCTAATAAATATTCTGGTAAATGTGGAATGGGGGTAACGCGTTCTAATTTTTCAATTGACACAACTTGATCAACTGGAACCGCATATTCTTCATTTCCACAAGTAAATACTACTGCTTTTTCAAAACCCATATGGTCACCTCTTATTTGACTGTTTGAATAATAATTGCTTCTAATAAATCAGCTAATTTTTCTAGTTCCTCAATTGGCATTCTTTCATTAGTCGTATGAATTTCTTCATACCCTACGGATAAATTTACTGTTGGAATACCAAAGCCAGCAATCACATTTGCATCACTACCGCCACCTGAAATACCTAATTGTGGTGTACGATTAACTGCTTCTACTGCAGCCTTGGCAACTTGTACTACCTTGTCTTCTTCCGTAACTCGGAAGCCTGGATACATAAGCTTCACTTCAACTTCAGCACGGCCCCCATTTTCTTTTGCTACACGCTCAAAAGTTTCCTTCATGTGCGCTGTTTGAGCCTGTAATTTTGCTTCATCAATCGAACGGGCTTCCGCAATAATTGTTACTTCATCACAAACGATATTTGTTGCCTGGCCGCCTTCAAAGCGACCGATATTAGCCGTCGTTTCTTCATCTAAACGACCAAGTTTCATTTGTGCTATTGCTTTTGCGGCTAATGTAATGGCAGAAATACCCTTTTCCGGCGCTACACCTGCGTGTGCTTTCTTCCCAATTACTTTTGTAAATACTTTCGCTTGGAATGGAGCAGCTACGACAATGCCACCAACTTTTCCATCACTATCAACAGCGAATCCGTATTTAGCAATAATTTTTGATGGATCTAATTCCTTCGCTCCAACTAATCCACTTTCCTCACCTGCTGTAATAACAAACTGGATTGTTCCGTGCTGTATATTTTTCTCTTTCACTCGTCGTGCCATTTCAAATAAGGCTGCCATTCCTGCCTTATCATCTGCACCTAAAATCGTTGTACCATCTGAGTAAATATAGCCGTCTTCACGAATTTCAGGCTTAATTCCCTTTCCTGGGACAACTGTATCCATATGTACAGTGAAGTATATTGGCTCAATTGACGCATCCCCATGTAATGTCGCAATAATATTTCCCGCGCCATGCCCATTACGAGTATGTGCATCATCTTGGTATACTTCAAAGCCCATTTCTTCTAACTTTTCGACCAAAATTGGGGCGATGATTTCCTCGTGCTTTGTTTCCGAATCAATTTGAACAAGCTCTAAAAACTCTTCTACTAAACGACTCATCTATGAAAAACTCCTTTAGAAATAACAAATTTACGCTTTATTTTACTCCTCTATTTTTGAAAAAACAATGAAATGTCATTTGCTCCTAAAATTTCTTCTTTTTCTTTTACTAATTCCTTCTCCTTACGTAATGTAAGACTTAGTTTTTGTTGCAGCTCTTGGATTGTATTATTAACATCGTCTTGAACTCTTGAAATTTGATTAATTGATGTTAAAATTTTCGAGTGAATTGACCAATCAGTGAAAATATTATCGAAGAAATAATCGGTAAACTTCACAAATCCATCTATATCAATTTGCAAAGCTCCGTGACGTATTTCCTTTATGTCCAATAGTTCATTACTAAAACGTTGCAAGGCCATTTGCGCACGATGCAAATAACCATTGGATTCGTCCAATTTCCCTTGCTTCAACGCTGTTACCATGAAGCCTCCCCCTAAAAATGTATCCCATGTGGAATAGGATTCTGCCTCATGCAGTGCGTAGCCAGCATCGGTTAACGCACTTAAAGCGATGCGTCCTGCTTCAATTGCTTCATGAATCTCCTTAATGAGCTGTTTAAATAACAGCTCCTGTTCAGCAATAGCAGTTAACTTTTCCGCTAATTGTGGCGCATGTTGCATAACATAAAATTGCTTTTTATTTTCGATACGCTTCAACTCTTGTTCGACGAAAGGCTCATGAATCGCATTAAGCTTTTGGAGTATATCAACTAAATCATCCTGTAAATCCTCTAAAGTTAATTGAGCTTCCACAAGTTTTAATTCTTTTACTGCCACAACATCTAACTGTTGTTCAATTAATGCATCTTTCTTTCCTGTCCATTCTCGAAATAAATTCACAAATGAAAAGCCCTCAAGCTTATTTAATTCTTTTTGAGCGTATTTTATATCAAGCTGGTAACGTTCAATGTCACGCTCAGCATGAACGATTAAACGTTCCACCGTCTCTTTTTTCGTCTTTAATTTTTCAGCCTCCATTAATTGTAATCGATAGCTTTCCGTTTGCGCCTGTAATTGTTGCCATTCCAATGATAACACCTCTTTCACACAAAATATTCCGACTAGTCAATCCACTAATTTAGGCTCTTTTGTAAATCAACTTTTTTCAAAATAAACTTCTTCAAACGGTTGAATGATGACAAACCCTTCACCCGAAAAAGCCATTTGAATTGATTCACTACTGCCTCTACCAATTAAAGTACGAAACGTAATATCCGTTACAAATTCAGGCTGTAAATTGCCGCTCCATGCAACCGTTGCATTTGGATCGGTATATACCGGTTCCCCAGGCTCTACGAGTAATGTTAATGGCTCAAAATGAGTTGTAATCGCCACTTTACCTTTCCCTTTAAGCGTTACATTAAATAAACCGCCTGATAGTATCCCTGCCATTTTCCGCATGAGCTTAATATCCCAATCAATCGACTTTTCAAAGGCGAGTAAATCATTTCCGTTTACACAAAGACTTTCGTTATACAACTCAAAAATAGTAACCTTTTTTCCTTGGTCAGCTAAATAAAGGCGTCCTTCCCCCTTCGCACGCATTAAAGATGTCCCTTCACCAGTTAATGCCTTCTTGAACATTTTCGACATCCCATGCTCGAGCATCCGCTCACGTTCAAATTTAATATTTCCTACATAGGCAATCATAGAACCCATTTTTGCCCATACTTCACCGTTTAAGTTCACCTCAAGCACGCGCTCCGTTTCTAACTCAAAAAAGTCATTCTCCATCTGATCTTGCTGGGTAGTTTTTACAAATTCACTTAACGAATAATTTCCCATGTGCTAACGCCCCCTTTATACAGATATACGAGTGGAGCGTGGAATTTGATTCGAAATTTTCTAAATTTATAGTTATTATTCTTCAAATAACTCCTTAAGCATTTTATCTCGGTGCTGTAAAAAATAAGAAGTTACTTGATAATGCTCGGTTTGTTCATAGGTCACTTGTTCAATGCCTCGCTCATCAAATTGGTAAATGACTGCATCAGGATAACCAAGTAATATCGGTGAATGAGTAGCGATAATAAACTGTACATTCTCCTCCTTTACTAAGTCATGGATCAGTGTTAAAAATGCAAGCTGACGCATTGGAGAAAGTGCTGCTTCTGGCTCGTCTAGCAAATAAATCGCATTGCCATTAAAACGGTGTTGAAATAAAGAAAAAAAAGATTCCCCGTGAGACTGATGATGTAGTGACTTACCTCCATATGCTTTATAACCGGTTAAGTCCACCTCATCAATGTGAGAGGCAAATTGATAAAAAGTTTCTGCTCGGAGAAAAAAGCCGTTCGTTACTTTTGGCCACCAAGATAGCTTTACGTAGTCCCCAAGGGCCGAATCAGATTTATGTACTTCATAAGCTCGGAAATTTTGTGTACTCCCTCCCGCTGGATTAAAGCCGATATTTTCAGCAATTGCTTCGAGTAATGTCGATTTACCTGCACCATTTTCACCAACAAAAAACGTAACTGCCGCATCTAAATTAAGCTCCTCCATACTCCTTACAAAGGGGATGGAAAATGGATAATCCACATAGTTTAAAATTTGATCTTTCTTTAGCCTTACAGATTTTAAAAACATTCTTATCCTCCATACGGTTTTTCCTTTATTTTACCATGGAGCGTACTTCGATTAACTACCCAATCCCTTTAAAATCCATTAAAATGATTAAAAGCATATAAGGATGTGAAAAAAATGGAATATCGACGTGAAATTGCATTTGTGTTTTCTATTGAAGAAGCGATCGAAAAACTAAACATCATCAGGGGGCATGGCTTTTCTGAGTTTGACATTCACATTTTTTCAAAGGACATTCGCCCATTGCAATCAATAAAAATGAATACAGATATTCACATTCATGTAGCAGGTAACTTTCTCGATCAATTGCTTAGTATCTTACTAAATCAAAATATTTATGAAATCAGTTTACGTAATATGAATCTCTCTTCCGAAGAGATGAGACATTATGGACACGGCATTGAACAAGGTGGCATCTTTATTATTGCGCAACACGATTACCCGCTGGATAAGGAACCGAAGAAAGCAAACGTTGCATGGAAAGTTTCCAATGTGACGGATTAACAACTACTAAATACAGCTTTTCTATAACTATTATGCGTTCAAAAAAGGGGCGCATTTTTTTATTTCCAACGCAATAATTGTGCAACTGTCCGTTAAAATATTGAAACACTTTTGAGAAAAAGAGCATGAATTAACTAGTTGAATAATATGATAGTTGCGATAGCTTTAAAAAAATGGAAATTTATTATTCAAGAAGGAGGTCATAAATAATGCGTTGGAATTATGAATATGACGTCGTAGTTATCGGTTCAGGAGCATCAGGGTTTGCAGCGGCAATTACCGCTAAAAATGAAGGTTTAACCACCCTTTTAATCGAAAAAGAAAAGCATTTTGGTGGTGCATCCGCCCTATCTGGAGGTGGGGTGTGGATTCCTAACAATCGTTATTTAGTAGAGGCCGGTGTTTTTGATTCCTATGAAGAGGCAAAAAAGTATTTAGATGCAACAGTTGGAAATATTGTAAGCGATGACATAAAGGAAACCTACTTAAAAAAAGGCGTGGAAATGCTTGATTATATGCATGATTTAAGTCAACACATGCGCTTTTCTTACGCAAAAAATTATTCAGATTATTATCCTACTTTAGCAGGTGGGAAAGGAACTGGTCGTTCCATTGAGCCTCTCATAATTGATCTAAATAAATTAGGCGATTGGAAGAATTTATTGCTTAAACCGACGATTGATACAAAAGGTTTCGTCATGACCGGACAGGATTTTGTAAAGGTAAATATGATTACACGAACGATGGCGGGTAAAGCACGATCCCTAACATTAGGCTGGAGACTAGTCAAGCACTTATTACTAAAAAGGAATTATGCAGCATTAGGACAAGCACTAATTGCTCGGTTGGCCTTAACATATAAGGAATTAAATGGTGAGCTTTGGATTGAAACGCCGTTCGTTGATTTTGTTTACGAAGAGGATAAGGTCACTGGAATTAAAGCGATCAAAGATGGGAAGGAAATTTTGATTAAAGCGACTAACGGGGTTATTTTTAGCTCAGGTGGTTTCTCCAGAAATCAAAAGCTTCGTGAACGTTTTTTACCTGCTCCGCAGAAGACGGAATGGACAAGCTCCCCTGTTGGTCAAACAGGTGATATTATTTCTCCATTTGAAAAACTTGATGCAAAATTTGGCTTAATGGACCGGGTATGGGGTGCTCCGTCGATTATCGACCATGAAGGAAGACCATTTTTCTTAGTAGCGGATCGTGGGATTCCGAATATGATTATTACGGATCAAAATGGAAATCGTTATGTTAATGAACCAACCCCTTACCATGAATTTGTCGATAAAATGTATGAGCATAACGAAAAAACAGGTGGAAAAGCCATTACATCCTGGATTATTTTAGATGCTCGAACGAAAAAACGCTATCTTTTTGCTGGACTGTTCCCAATGCAGGACTTCCCTAAGCCATATTACGAACACCAAATCGTCTATACCGCGCAAACCGTAAGTGAACTGGAAGAAAAATTAAACATACCTGCAGGCAATCTAGTAAAAACAATCGAGCGCTTCAATGAATTTGCACGAAATGGGAAAGATTTAGATTTCCATCGAGGGGAAACGCCTCATGATACGTATTATGGCGACCCAACATTAAATAATCCAAACTTACTCGAATTAAATCATCCTCCGTTTTATGCATTAAAAGTGTATCCCGGTGATATTGGGACAAAAGGTGGTGTCGTCATTGATAAGGACGCACAGGTTATACGGGAGGATGGAACAGCGATTGAGGGTGTGTATGCATGTGGAAACTGCTCAGCTTCGATTATGGGACAATCTTACCCAGGACCAGGTGCCACGTTAGGACCGGGTATGACGTTTGGCTATTTAGCTGCACTACATTGTAAAAATAAAAAAAATTAATGAAATCATAGTTCAGCATCCCGATAGTTTTCCTAGTCGGGATTTTTATTATGCATAAGAAACGATTAATACAGGAAAATCATAGACCGTATATAAATTCCATGTTTAAATATTCCCCATTCGTGAAATAGTTGAATAGAAAAGGAGTGATCCACAATGAATCATGAATCAAATTCAGCCGCCTTTGAAACATTAAAAAAAATTATTGAAAATGCAAAGGTAGCAATGCTTGTTACTATTAATGACGAAGGGAAACTAGTGTCTCGCCCTATGCAACTACAGGAAGTAGAATTTGATGGGGATTTATGGTTTTTAACAGCCAAAAATACCGAGAAATATGATGAAATTAAGCATAACGATGAAGTTAACGTTATTATTGCCGACAAATCCTACGCCTCATTAAGTGGTAATGCGGAAATTGTTGACGATATAGAGCGAAAGAAGAAATATTGGAATAAAGCATATGAAAAGATGTTTGGCATGGACTATACAGACCCTAACCTTACATTAATTAAAGTTCATATCGATTCAGCAGAATATTGGGATACAGGTGCAACTATAAAATCAGTTGTAAACATGGTGAAAAAAATAGTTGGTAATGAAGACCATGCAAATTCCAATAGTAGTACAAATCAAACTTTAGATATGTAACAAGCATAGTAAAAACAGCCTTTCTTATGCATAAAGGCTGTTTTTTAATGTTAGGCGATTATTTTATACAATGAAAAATGAATGAATTTGATGTGTTTGTTGCGCGTTCAAACTGCGCATCTCCATAGTTTACAATGTCTGAAAACCCAACTTGAGTTAATGAATGATGTAATGCTTCTTCTGTTCGAAATTTTAACTGCATTTTAACTTGGTCTAAAATCTCATTTGTAGTAGCATTTTTTACGGTTTCATAGAAGGTAAAGACCCCATCTACATAGTCTTCATAGTGAGTAAGTATTTTTAGAGATTCCCCACTTTTTTCATCTACTACGTAATCTGGTGTCGTATCAAGCTGCCAGCTTTCCCAAACTTTTGTAAGGGGGTTCCGAGTATCAAATATAAAGTGTCCTCCCGGCTTTAGAGAATTATAGACATCAAAGATTACTTTTTCCCAGCTTTCATCGGTCAGAAATACTTGTGCAACGTTGGCTGTCATAATAACAGTATCAAAGCTATTCGATTGTAAATACGTACTATCACCAACAACCCATTCCACCTGTTCGTCAAATCCTTTTGTTTTTGCAATTTCTATTGCTTCTTCATTTGGATCAACGGCTGTAATTTGATAACCCGCTTCGGCAAAATACCTTGTTAAACGACCAGTACCACATCCTAAATCAGCCAACTTTTTTACATTTATTCGTTCTAAAAGCGCTAAAAAGAATTCATCATATTTACTAAAACTGTTCACTTGGTCATATACAGAAGGAATCATAACTTTTCCTACTTTCTTTTTAGATTGAATCCATACTAGGCAGAAAAAGCGTACAATAAGTATTCCTTACTGTACGCCTTGTAAAAATCAAAGTGGAATATTGCCGTGTTTTTTGTATGGGCGATCTTCCTGCTTTGTTGATAGCATATCTAATGCTTGAATTAATTTAATACGTGTTTCACGTGGGTCGATTACATCATCTACCATACCACGTGATGCTGCCACATAAGGGTTTGCGAATTTTTCTTTGTATTCTTCAATTTTGGCGGCACGTGTTGCTTCTGGATCTGCTGATTTTGCAATTTCACCTGCATGGATAATGTTTGCTGCACCTGCTGCACCCATTACCGCGATTTCAGCGTTCGGCCATGCAAATACTAAGTCAGCACCAATTGCTTTTGAGTTTAACGCAACATATGCCCCACCATATGCTTTTCGTAAAATAACTGTAATTTTCGGTACAGTTGCTTCTGAATAAGCATAAAGGATTTTTGCACCGTGACGGATAATACCACCATGCTCCTGCTTAACTCCTGGGAAGAATCCAGATACATCCTCAAATGTAATTACAGGTACGTTAAATGCATCACATGTACGTACGAAACGTGCTAGCTTGTCAGAAGAGTCGATATCAAGTCCACCTGCTAGGAATTTCGGTTGGTTACAAACTAATCCAACTGATTCTCCAGCAATACGAGCAAATCCTACTACGATGTTTTTCGCAAACTCTTTTTGAACTTCCATGAACGAGCCTTCATCTACTACTTGTTCTACAACTTTACGCACATCATAAGATTTTGTTTGGTCGATTGGCACAACATCCACTAACTCTGAACGGTAGTTGTCGCCTTCTGGAGCTAGTTGCTTCGGTGCTTTTTCTTTGTTGTTTTGTGGTAGGTAAGAAAGTAATTGCTGAATTTGAGCAATTGCCGCCTCTTCGTTTTCAGCGCGGAAGTGTGCATTACCCGAAATAGCATTATGCACTTTTGACCCACCTAAGCCTTCAGAAGAAATCTTTTCACCTGTTACGGTTTCAATAACTTTTGGTCCAGTGATGAACATTTGAGATGTTTTGTCGACCATTAAAATAAAGTCTGTAATTGCTGGTGAATATACCGCGCCGCCTGCACATGGCCCCATAATAACTGAGATTTGTGGAATCACACCAGAGTAAATCGAGTTACGATAGAAAATATGACCATAGCCGTCTAATGAAAGTACGCCTTCTTGAATACGTGCACCGCCAGAATCGTTAATTCCGATAAATGGTGTTCCGTTTTTAGCTGCTAAATCCATGACTGCTGCAATTTTTTTGGCGTGCATTTCCCCAAGTGCACCACCAAATACAGTGAAGTCCTGAGCGAATAAGTAAATGTTACGACCATTAATTTTACCAAAACCAGTGACAACACCATCACCAGGTCCTTCTAATTTTTCCATACCAAAGTCTACAGTACGGTGTGTGATGAATGGGTTAATTTCAACGAATGTACCTTCATCTAATAACATTTCGATACGCTCACGAGCTGTCATTTTACCCTTTTCATGTTGCTTTTCAATTCGTGAATCGCCACCACCTAGTTGGATTAATTCCTTACGATCATAAAGCTCATTGATTTTGTCAAACATATCCATTGTAACTGTCATTATTATTTGTCCCCTTTTTTGCTTTTATCACATAATTCATAAAGTACACCATACGAGTCCTTTGGATGTAAAAACGCTACTTCCGCACCACCAGCCCCAGGACCTGGCTCGTCAGATAATAAACGAACACCCTTTTCACGAAGTTCTGCCATGCGCTCACGAATCCCCGTTACGCCAAATGCAACATGGTGAATACCTTCTCCTCGTTTTTCTAAAAAGCCATGAATTGCACTTTTTTCACTCATTGGCTCTAATAGTTCAATTTTCACGTTACCAGCATCAATAAATGCTACCTTCACTTGCTGTGACTCTACTTCTTCTACTTTTAACAATTTTAAGCCTAACGTTTCTGTGTAGTATGTAATCCGTTCTTCTATATTGCGGACTGCGATACCAATGTGATCTACTTTTTCCACGATTATGACTCCCCTAATAAAAATTTAATAATTTCGAAAATGTACGAATATTTTGCTAAGGCAAAAATCCAGGTCCGAATACGGCTTTGGGCTTTTACAAAATGCTTTTACCGAATTTGTGACATCCGTCGGAGACATTTTGCTTCCTTTGGTAAATAGACATGCCTTTCAGAAGTAAAATGTACTTGAGAATTCCTTGAGATTTGATAAACTAGTACTAGTTCACCATGAAGGAGCGAAAAAAATGAGCAACAAAAAGTTTCAGAAAATAGTCGTTTACTCAATGGTTGTGATTATGTTAATCTCAACTGTTGCAATGGGTGTCGCAGCAATCATGTAGCGGATGTTAAATTTTAACATCCGTTTTTTATTTCAATCCTCTAAATCCTCTAAACGATTGTTTAATTACTAGATATTCATCCATCTCTTCAATAAACTGATACATCGCTGCCATCGCTAAAAAGGTTTCATGATCTTTAGGCAATGGCATCTTTGCAAACTCGTCTTTTACGTTGTCCAACTTCTCTAAGAAATGATTGGCGGTATTGCCAGAGTGAACATGCTCACTTACATCTTCTAAAAAAGCCGCTATTAATGGTGCTTGTTCGGTCATTACAGGCAAAGCAGTAATTTTCGGTAGTACACGCTCAATTATTTCTAGCTGCTTTTCACGCATATCAAAATACACATAATAAATATTATCTTTACGCGTTAAGTGATTTTGTACATCTTGGAATGCGAGTGCCTTTGCAGCATCCAGCACCTTTGCCGCTTCAATTAGTTCCTTCCCATCCCACATCGTATCGCCATTTCGTAAATAACTGGCAATTTCTGCTAGTATTTTTTTGTATAAATGTTCGATTTTTTCACGATGATTATTTAGTTCCTTACTAATATCTGGCATATACATATTCACTATTAAGCCCATACCGAATCCAATTGCCATTAAAGCAATTTCATTTATAAATAAATCCACTGTAAAGTTTGCCGTTAAAAATATATGCATCATAATAACCGCACTTGAGACAAAGCCCTCTGCTACTCCAAGCGAGACAATTGTTGGAATAAAGAGCAATAAGACAATGCCTAATACAATTGGCGAATATCCGAATATTTCGAAAAATATGAATGCATATGTCATGCCGACAAGACTTGATATGATGCGTGTATACACAGCATGCACGGATTTGCGTTTTGTTGGTTGAATGCAGAGAATTGTTAAAATACCTGCTGCAGTAAAAAATTGTAGATCAAAATAGCTCGCGATCGCTATCGCAATAGAAGTGCCGAGCGCCGTTTTAAGTGTACGATAGCCGATTGAAAATTTCTTCATATCGGAAATACTCCCCATTTCATTAGGAGTGATTGGGGTTAAAAAACTAACCCCGCACACTAACAGTTAATCTCTTAAACTTCTTCGCAATATTCTTCGAAGTTGCCTTGTAAGTTTGTTACGACTGACATTGGGTCATGACCTTCGATTTCATAGCGACCTACTTCTGCTACTACTTGTCCATCTTTTAATAAAACAAATGATGGTGATGATGGGATATGATCTTCACCGAATAAGTAACGTGCAGCAGCAGTTGCTTCTTTGTCTTGTCCTGCAAATACTGTTACTAAATGGTCTGGACGCTTGTCATAGTGGACAGCTGCCCCTGCTGCTGGACGAGCGATACCGCCTGCACATCCACATACAGAATTGACCATTACTAATGTAGTTCCTTTACGTTCAAAGGCTGCCTCTACATCTTCTGGTGTGCGAAGCTGTTCGTAGCCTGCTGCTTCCATTTCTGCACGAGCAGTGTTTGTAATTTGTTGCATAAATAAATCATAGTCCATATTCATAAGCTTTTTAGCTCCTTTCAAAGTTCCCTATTATCATAGCAAGGTTACTTCCGAACTGCAAAGACCAGTGATTACAAAACCCGCTATTCTTTTTCGTCAAATAGCGCGTTTACACCTTGTGTGACAGTTAAGCGTCCATGAAGGATATCTTCTTCCAATGAACGGACTTGTTTTTTTCGCTCCGAATTTTGATAAAACGAGTCAATTAATTGGTCGGTAATCATTGAATGGAACCAGTCACGCGTTTGCTCATGGCGTCTAATTGACCAATAATTTGTATCCTTTCCCGTTTTTTCGAAATCCATTAGCATATTCCAAACATCATCAAGCCCTTTTTTCTCCAACGAAGAAACGGTTAAAGCTGTACTCATCCAGCCTGGTGTTGCTGGCTGTAAAAAATGAAGGATTTGCTTATATTCTTGCATCGTACGACGTGCAAAACGGACATTGTCACCATCCGCTTTAT
The DNA here is from genome assembly GCF_038005985.1 of Solibacillus sp. FSL R7-0682. Taxonomy (NCBI): domain Bacteria; kingdom Bacillati; phylum Bacillota; class Bacilli; order Caryophanales; family Caryophanaceae; genus Solibacillus; species Solibacillus sp. FSL R7-0682. Next base: position 1,741,723 of record NZ_JBBOUI010000001.1, on the reverse strand, counting down.
GCACAACGATACCGTCAGCAAGCTCCATAATTCCCTTCTTCATCCCTTGTAGCTCATCCCCTGCACCGGTTAATACAAGCAATAGGAAGAAATCGACCATACCGCGTACATATGTCTCACTCTGGCCAACACCTACTGTTTCTATTAAGATAACGTCATAGCCAGCCGCTTCACAAATAAGCATCGTTTCACGGGATTTTTTATGAACACCACCTAATGTACCAGCACTTGGCGATGGGCGAACAAACGCATTCGGTTGACGAACGAGCTCTTCCATCCGAGTTTTATCCCCTAAAATACTTCCACCTGACAAAGACGAACTTGGGTCGATTGCAAGGACCGCAACCCTTTTGCCCATTTTACAAAGCATCGTACCAAACGCCTCGATGAACGAACTTTTTCCAGCACCTGGTACCCCTGTTATACCAATACGAATACTGTTGCCTGTATAGGGCAATAGCTCCTGTAGTAATTTCTGAGCGTCCTCTTTATGTGCACTGTTCGAACTTTCAATGAGGGTAATTGCTTTTGCTAAGGAAGTGCGATCACCTACGCGCACTTCCTTCGCTAATTTCGAAATATCAAGATGATCCTGCTTTTTTTTACGGAATTTTTTCGGGTTTGAATAGCTCATACCATCATGACCACCCTTCACACCTTCCATGACAAATAAAGCGCTCTGCTCTTGACTCGCTTTCGTCATTATTCTGCCACTTCCTCGTAGCCAAGCTTTTTATAAATTTCTTCAATAATTCGCATCGCTGAAACTGGGATAACAGATCCTGGTCCAAAGATGGCAACCGCACCGGCTTCATATAAGAAATCATAATCTTGTGCTGGAATTACCCCTCCACAAATAACAATGATATCTTCACGTCCAAGCTTTTTAAGCTCTGCAACAAGTTCTGGTACTAATGTTTTGTGACCTGCCGCTAAGCTTGAAACGCCAACACAGTGCACGTCATTTTCATTAGCCATTTGCGCTGTTTCTTCTGGCGTCATGAATAATGGTGAAATGTCGACGTCAAACCCTAAGTCGGCATAGCCTGTTGCGACAACTTTTGCACCGCGGTCATGACCATCTTGACCCATTTTCGCTACGAGAATACGTGGACGTCGACCTTCAGCTTCTAAGAAGTCCTCAGTCATTTGCTTTACTTCTGAAATCATTTCGTCATCAGAGAAGTTTGCAGAATACACACCTGAAATTGAGCGAATGATTGCTTTATGTCGACCTGATACCGCTTCAATTGCATCAGAAATTTCACCTAATGAAGCACGCGCACGTGCCGCATCTACTGCGATAGCAAGTAAGTTTTCCGAACCATCCTGTGCGGCTTTTGTTAAGCGTGCTAAATGCTTTTGCACTTCTTGTTCGTCACGGTTTGCTTTCATTTTTTCAAGACGATCAATTTGAGCTTCACGTACGATCGCATTATCGATGTCTAAAATGTCTAACGGCTCTTCTTCTGTTAAACGATATTTGTTTACGCCAACAATTGTTTCTGTTTTTGAGTCGATTTTCGCTTGACGTTTTGCAGCAGCTTCTTCAACCTTCATTTTTGGAAGACCTGTTTCGATTGCTTTCGCCATTCCGCCAAGCTGTTCGATTTCCTCGATCAATGCCCATGCTTTTTCTGTTAATTCTTCTGTTAATTTTTCTACATAGTAAGAACCGCCCCATGGATCGATTACTTTCGTCATGCCTGTTTCTTCTTGTAGGAAAAGCTGTGTATTACGTGCAATACGAGCAGAGAAATCTGTCGGTAACGCAATCGCTTCGTCTAACGCATTCGTGTGAAGAGATTGGGTATGACCCATAGCTGCTGCGTTTGCTTCGATTAATGTACGTGTCACATTGTTGAATGGATCTTGCTCTGTTAAGGACCATCCAGACGTTTGTGAGTGGGTACGTAATGCTAATGTTTTTGGGTTTTTCGGATTGAACGTTGACATCATTTGCGCCCAAATACGACGTGCTGCACGCATTTTTGCAATTTCCATGTAGTAATTCATACCGATTGCCCAGAAGAATGATAAACGTGGTGCAAAGGCATCAATATCAATACCCGCCTTTAACCCTGTACGTACATATTCAAGCCCATCAGCTAATGTGTATGCAAGTTCGATATCATTTGTCGCACCAGCTTCTTGAATGTGGTATCCAGAAATTGAAATCGAATTGAATTTTGGCATGAATTTTGCCGTATATTCGAAAATATCCGCGATAATTTTCATCGACATCGCTGGTGGATAAATGTATGTGTTACGCACCATGTACTCTTTTAAAATGTCATTTTGGATTGTACCCGCTAATTTGTCAGGAGTTACACCTTGCTCTTCAGCAGCGACAATGTAGAATGCCAAAATTGGTAATACTGCGCCATTCATTGTCATCGAGACTGACATTTGATCAAGTGGAATCCCGTCAAATAAAATTTTCATATCCTCGATTGAGTCGATGGCTACCCCAGCTTTTCCGACATCACCCTTTACTCGTGGGTGATCCGAGTCATAGCCACGGTGTGTAGCTAAGTCGAAGGCAACTGATAAACCTTTTTGCCCCATCGCTAAGTTTCGACGATAAAAGGCATTTGATTCTTCCGCTGTAGAGAAACCCGCATACTGACGCACTGTCCAAGGACGCGCAACGTACATTGTTGGGTATGGTCCACGTGTATTTGGTGCAATACCAGCAACGTCTTTCGTATGCTTAGCATCTTTAATATCCTCTGCATTATAAACAGATTTCACTTCGATTCCTTCATTTGTCATAAATGAGCCTGTTGAAGTTAGTTGCTCTTGACTTAATACGTCTTCGATAACAACAGATTCAAAATTTGCTTTTATCATTGTTGTGCCCCCTTCACGCTCACGACTACATCATTTAGCTTTTGAACGATGTTTTGACCGGCAAAAATAAAGCCGTTTAAGCCTGCAGTAAGCCATGCTGCTTCTTCTTCTTTATATTTACCCGCAGCATCAAGTACGATGGAAGCCTTTTTCCCTTCAAGTAAGACTGGAATTAACGCTTTTGTGTCATCATCTGTCGCTGCCACTACTACGTAATTAAAATCTGTTTTATTTAACCAAGCTTTTGCTTCTTCAATTGTTTGGAAGCCATCCGTTTGCTCCGCGACAACACCTGCAGTAGCAAAGAAGCCTTGAACAAAATCTGCACGTGGCTTATAGTTTTTCAACTGACCATAAGTTAAAATCGCTGGTTTTAAACCTACTTGCTTGAAGCTTGTACGTAAATCTTCAAATGGAATCGCTAGACGCTTCACCTCAGCAAACTGAGCGTTTTCTTCAGTTGCTAGCTCATCCACGGGATTGGCATAAATATTTGTACCGATTAATGAATGTTTACGTGTTTCTACTGCTTTAATTCGAGTAGCATACACTTCCTCGATTTGTGCGTTAATTGCTGCATACGCCTCTAACCCACCTACGTTTTCTATTTCTAAAAATAATGCCCATGCCGCCTTCACGTAATCCGCTGTTAATGACTCAACGAAATATGAGCCACCTGCTGGATCAAGTACATTTAACACGTGAGACTCTTCCTTCGTAACGAGGGACACGTTACGAGCAATACGCACGGATTGATCTGTTTCTTTCGTTAAACAATCATGTGGATGAACCGTAATTACATCAGCTCCACCGATTGCCGCTGAGAAGGCCTCGTTGCCTGCGCGTAGTAGATTTACATAAACATCGAGTTTCGAAAAGCTTCGGACAGATGTTTCAACTACTACTGGGACAGCGCTTGCTTCATTGCCGAATCCTGAAGCAAACGCTTTCCATAACACTTTAAATGCGCGAATTTTTGCAACTTCTGTAAAGAACTGCGTATCTACTGCAAATTGAACAAAGAATTTGTTTTCAAATGCTTTATAGTCCTGTGTTTCCTTAACGAGTTGAGAAGCTTGTGCTAATGCAATCGCTAACTCCTGTACAACATTTGCTCCATCATTATGGAATGGGATTGTATTTGCTACGTACGTACGCACGTTAGGATAGTCTTTTAAGTCCACATTTTCTGGTGCAACGATGTAACCTTTAACATCATTACGTATTGATACATCAATTTTATTGAAAACGCTTAACAAAGTATCGTCAGTTGATTGGATTGTAATTTTAAATGAATGTTCAGAAAAATAACCCGCTAATTTTGTAATTACATCTTCAGTCCACTCAAATGATGTTGGGCTGTTTATTGTAATTACTTGATTCCCCCGCGCTAAGCTTTCCTCCATATTTTTAAAAAAGCTTTCTGCATTTGTTCCTACAATTTGCTGTGCAATTTCAAAGCTTGTTGAATTAGAAAGCGTACGGATTGTCGATACTTGCTTGTCTAATTGCTCCCCTAATTTTTCAATTAAGCTTTCCTGCGTATAAAGTGGTTCTAATGTGATATTTTCAATCGTCTTCGTAAAAAGTGATTCAAACGGCTTTCCTTTTAACGCTTTGATTGCCTGTTCTTGCCACTCTCCATAACTAGCCGATTGAAATTCGATTTCTTTCATATTAGTTGACATGTGGACGCTTACTAGCTTCCCCCCTTGTTATAGTTCTGTACTACATTCTACACGAGAATGTTCTGACAATAAAGAAAAAAAAACAACGGAAGCCTTTATTTACAGGCTTCCGAGAGGTTTTTAGTAGACTGACATCTTCTGTTTATCGACATTTTCGAGTATATTTTTGACACGAGATAAGAATTTACCACAAATAAGTCCGTCTAAAATTCTATGGTCTAATGACAAACATAAGTTCACCATATAACGTGGAGCAATCATATTCCCCTGTACTATTACAGGTCTTTTTACAATACTTTCCACTTGCAAAATGGCAGCTTGTGGATAATTGATAATTCCCATTGATTGGACAGATCCAAAAGAACCTGTGTTGTTTACCGTAAATGTTCCACCTTGCATATGTTCAAGTTTCAATTGACCGTTCCGAACAATTTGTGCATATTCATGGATTTCTTTCGCGATTCCCTTAATCGACTTTTCATCAACATTTTTGATTACTGGCACAAAAAGTGCGTCCTCCGTAGCGACAGCAATTGATAAATTAATATCCTTCTTTTGTATAATTTTATCTTCTGCCCAAACAGAGTTCATCATCGGGAACTCCTTTAACGCTTGAGAAACAGCCTTTAAGAAGAAGGCAAAGTAGGTTAAGTTAAACCCTTCCTTTTTCTTAAATTCCGATTTAATGCTATCACGATATTCTACAAGTTCTGTTACATCTACTTCCATCATCATCCATGCATGCGGAATTTCATGTGTGCTTCGTAGCATGTTTTTAGCAATCGCCTTTCGAACTTGTGTTACAGGAATTTCGATATCACCTGTTGCACTTTCAATCAATTGCTGTTGCTTATCTTCCAGTATTGCCGAAGAGGAAACTTTTGATTCCTGTTCTGTCTGCATAGACATTTCATTATTAGTGTTTACTTGTTTCATCGGCTTTCCAGCTGCAACGTATGCTTCAACATCCTTACGGGTAATACGATTTTCTGCACCCGTACCGACAATTTGTGATAAATCTACATCATGCTTTTCAGCTAACATCAATACGGCTGGTGAATAACGACCTCCTTTACGCTGAGGTCGTTCTGCTTTTTCCGTTAATTTTGTCGGTGGCGTTTGTTCTTGACGCTGTATACCTGCATTTAAAATTGCCGAGCTAACATTTGAACTTTTTGGAGCTGGTGCAGCTGGAATATTTGCCTCTTCAACTTCGATCGAGCATACAACAGCACCAACTGGCAATGTTTCTCCCTCAGTTGCAATAAATTCTTTAATAGTCCCTGTAAAGGATGACGGAATTTCCGCATTCACTTTATCAGTTGTTACTTCCGCAATTGGATCATATTTATTTACTTTATCGCCTACTTGCACAAGCCAACGTTCGATTTTCCCTTCCGTTACACTTTCTCCAAGCTGAGGCATGAGTATATTTTGAATCGTCATAAAAATCCCCCCTTATACTTAAAAGGCTGCTAATTCACGAATTGCTCGTTCTACTTTTTCAGGATTGATCATGAAAAACTTTTCCATCGTAGGTGCATAAGGCATTGCAGGTACATCTGGACCTGCTAAACGTTTAATCGGTGCATCTAATTCAAAGAGGCAATGCTCCGCGATAATCGCTGCAACTTCACTCATGATACTGCCTTCTTTATTGTCTTCTGTAATAAGAAGCACCTTTCCGGTTTTTTGTGCGGCCTCAATAATTGCTTCTTGATCTAATGGATAAACTGTACGTAAATCAAGAATATGTGTTTCAATCCCATCCTTTTCAAGGCGTTCCGCAGCTTGCAGCGCAAAGTGTACTGCGAGACCATACGTAATTACTGTTACATCGTCTCCAGCACGTTTAATGTCAGCTTTTCCAATCGGAAGTGTATAATCATCTGCCGGAACTTCCCCTTTAATTAAGCGATAGGCACGCTTATGCTCAAAAAACAATACCGGATCTGGGTCTCGAATCGCTGCTTTTAATAACCCTTTTGCATCATAAGGCGTTGATGGAATAACGATTTTCAATCCAGGTGTTCCAGCAAATAATGCTTCAACGGATTGGGAATGATATAGTGCCCCATGAATCCCTCCACCAAATGGAGCCCGGACTACAAGCGGACAGCTCCAATCATTATTTGTTCGATAACGTATTTTTGCCGCTTCTGAGACGATTTGGTTCACCGCTGGCATAATAAAATCAGCAAACTGCATTTCAGCAATTGGACGTAATCCATACATGGCAGCTCCAATAGCCACCCCTGCAATTGCACTTTCAGCTAAAGGCGTATCGAGTACTCGTGCTTCACCAAATTGGTCATACAAGCCCGTTGTCGCTTTGAATACGCCACCTTTACGTCCAACGTCTTCCCCGAGAATAAAGACACGTTCATCACGTTCCATTTCTTCTTTCATCGCTAAGTTAATCGCATCAATATAAGAAATTACCGCCATTACGCATCTTCTCCTTCCGCATAGACATATTTCAATGCATGTTCTGGTGGTGCATATGCGGCATTTTCCGCATAATCTGTTGCCTCATTTACCAATTCCATAATCTTTTCATTTACAGATTGTAGTAAAGCATCATCTGCAACACCTTGTTCTTTTAAATACGTCTCAAACAATAAAATTGGATCCTTCGCTTTGCCTTCAGCAATATCTTCTGCTGTTCGATATTGTCGGTCATCATCATCTGAGGAATGAGCTGTCAAACGAAATGTTACCGTTTCAATTAATGATGGCCCTTCTCCACTTCTTGCGCGATCTGCAGCCTCTTTAACCACACGATACACTTCTAATGGATTTTTACCATCAACTGTTACGCCAGGCATCCCATAGCCGATTGCTCGGTCTGACACTTTTGCACAGCCTAATTGCCGATCTACTGGAACCGAAATTGCATACTGATTATTTTCAACCATAATAATGACTGGTAATTTGTGTACTCCTGCGAAGTTTGCCCCTTCATGGAAATCTCCCTGATTGGATGAACCTTCCCCAAGTGTTACAAAGGTAATAAAATCCTTTTGTTGCATTTTCCCTGCTAACGCCACACCTACTGCATGAGGTACTTGTGTCGTAACCGGGGATGACCCTGTTAAGATGCGGTTTTTCTTTTGCCCAAAGTGACCTGGCATTTGTCGTCCACCTGAGTTTGGATCCTCTTCTTTTGCAAAGGCGGATAGCATTAAATCTTTTGCTGTCATGCCAAAATGCAAGACAACTCCCATATCCCGATAATACGGCGCAATATAATCTTTAGAATTGTCGAGAGCAAAGGCAGCACCCACTTGAGCCGCCTCTTGCCCTTGACAGGAAATCACGAATGGAATTTTCCCTGCGCGGTTTAATAACCACATACGCTCATCAATACGACGTGCTAGTAACATCGTTTCATACATTTTCATCACATCTTCATCAGATAACCCTAATTGTTGATGTGTTAGTTTTATTTCACTCATTTCATCAACCCCCATTTGTTTCAATTCATAACGATAAGTTGATTGAACCCCTTTGTATTATCGCTTTAAACTTCTATTAAAAGTGGATCGCTTTCCCATCGATCGCTAATGCCGCTTCACCGATTACCTCACTAAGTGATGGATGTAGATGGATCATTTGCCCGATTTCCCACGGCGAGGCATTTAAAAACAACCCTAGCGCTGCTTCTGAAATTAAATCTGTCGCATGCGGTCCAATTAAGTGAACCCCAATAACATCGTTGCTCGCTTCATCTGCAATCAGCTTTACAAAACCATCTGTCTCACCATAGACCATTGCTTTTCCGATTGCTTTAAATGGAAATGTTGCCGTTTTCACATGGTAGCCTTCCTTATTTGCCTGTGCCTCAGTTAGGCCAACACTCGCTACTTCAGGATGACTATAAACACCACGTGCAATATTGGCATACTTGATTGGGATTAATTGTTCTCCCGCAATATGTTCAATTGCCCGAATTCCTTCATGAGACGCAACATGTGCTAATTGCATCCCACCAATAACATCTCCTATTGCATAAATATGACTTTCCTTCGTTTGGAAGTATTCATTTACGTCAATAAAACCCGTCTCTGTAGAAATTTCCGTATTTTCAATCCCGATATTTTCTACATTTGCTTGGCGACCAATTGATAATAGTAAGGCTTCTGCAGTTATATTTTCTTTTTCGGATAATGTAACGGTTACATCTTTACCTACAGCTATTTCTTTTGCATCAAATGACACATTCGTAAAGATTTTAATTCCGCGTTTTTTTAGAAGCTTTTGCATTTCAGCTGAGATCGCCTCATCCTCTGTAGGCAATAGACGATCTCCTATTTCTAAAATCGTGACGTCTACATTAAAATCTGCTAGCATCGAAGCCCATTCTACCCCAATTACTCCTCCACCAATAATGATGATCGACTTCGGTAATTTCTCAATCGTTAAAAATTCATCTGAAGTAAATACTTTTTCCCCATCTACTTTTAAACCATCAAGATGACGTGGCCTTGAACCTGTAGCAATGACAACATTTTTCGGGATTAGCATCTCATTTTCAGTACCGTCATTCATTTCGACTGAAATCGTTCCGGGCATTGGTGAAAATATCGAAGGTCCTAAAATTCGGCCGTAGCCGTTGTATACATCGATGTTTCCTTTTTTCATCAAATGCTGCACACCATTATAGAGCTGTTCTACAACCGACTGCTTACGTTGCTGTACCGCACTGAAATTGATTTCAATGCCGTTGATTTCGATCCCAAACTCATTTGCACGTTTTGATTGTGTATATACTTCTGCACTGCGAAGCAATGCTTTTGTTGGGATACATCCAGCATGTAAGCAGGTGCCCCCAAGTTTATTTTTTTCTACGATGGCTGTTTTCAAGCCAAGCTGTGATGCACGAATGGCTGCAACATAGCCCCCTGTACCTCCACCTAAAATGACGACATCATATTCTTTTGCCATGCCAAACACCCCTTTTCATGCAATAGAAAGAACTTTTATGATTTTAACGACCATTTAATATGTTTTTTTCATTTTGTAAAAACTGACTTCGTGATTTTGCGACACGAGCAATTCGCTCCTCCGCTAAGCGGTTAGCTGCTACATACGTTGGAATATTTTCTTGCTTTGAAATTGCAAAGATTTTTTCTAGGCTTGTATAAATCGTTTCTACTCGCTTCATTGCACGATCACGATTGTAGCCGTATAATTCATCCGCTACGTTAATTACTCCACCAGCGTTAATTACGTAGTCTGGTGCATATACAATACCCATTTCATGCAATGCTTTACCATGTTTTGATTCAGCTAATTGGTTATTTGCTGATCCTGCAATTACTTTTACTTTTAACTTTGGTAATGTTTCATCGTTAATCACTGCACCAAGTGCACATGGAGAGAAAATATCAACTTCTTGTTCATATATTTCATTTGGCGCTACAGCAGTTGCACCAAAATCATTTACTACACGCTCTACTGCATTTGGATTGATATCCGTTACAATTAGGTTCGCACCTTCTTTATGCAAGTATTCACATAAAGTGTATGCTACATTGCCTAAGCCTTGTATCGCGACAGATTTCCCACGAAGTGAATCATCTCCGAAAGCTTCTTTTGCCGCGGCCTTCATCCCTAGAAATACGCCATATGCTGTTACCGGTGAAGGGTTGCCCGAACTTCCAAATGCCGGTGAAATGCCTGTAACATAATTGGTTTCTTCGTGAATTAAATCCATATCTGCAACTGTCGTACCAACATCCTCAGCTGTAATATATCGACCATTTAGCCCTTGAATAAAACGACCAAGCGCACGGAACATTTCTTCATTTTTATCTTTAAATGGATCTCCAATAATGACCGTTTTGCCGCCCCCTAAATTTAAGCCTGCTGCAGCATTTTTATAAGTCATTCCACGAGCTAGTCGAAGAGCATCTTCGATAGCGGCTTCTTCAGAGGCGTAAGTCCACATACGCGACCCACCTAGAGCTGGACCTAACGTTGTATCATGAATTGCTATAACCGCTTTTAAGCCAGATGCTTCATCTTGGCAAAATACTAATTGCTCAAAATCATATTTCTGCATGTACTTGAAAATTTCCATAATACTCTTCTCCTTTTACAAAGAAAGCGCTTACTTTCTCGTTTTAATTATTTTATTCTACTTAAAGATAAATAGATATTTAAAAATGAATAATTTATTATCTTTAAATTTACAATACTTTCAATTATTCAATCACGCAACTATAAATAGCTAATTTTGATTAAGTTGGAAAATTCGGATAATTTAATAGGTTAATTGAATAGATTTTCATATTTAGAAGCACTTATTTTTTATTGATATTATTATCTTAATAAAGCATTTCGACTAGTATTCGACATAATTCTATTGTTTTTTATTGGAATTTTTGGAGTTTCCTTGACTTTGAAGATGACAATTGTAAAATGAACTTAGTTGTAAGGAGGGTTTTGAATGGCACGTTTCGTTGCGTTTATTATTCTTGTTATTCCAGCAATTATGATGGCTGCCGGGATTAAGTTTATGCGCGATACACTTTTCGGTGTTCTCATTCCACCATTTCCATGGATTTGGTTGCAATTTGTCGTAGGGATTATTTTCTTCGTAGTAGCCTTTTTATTTTTTGCAGGCTTCTTATTACATAGGGATCGCAAGCGTGGAAAAGTCGCACAAAAATGGCAAAAGTAATTTGAAAAGACAGCCTTTCCGGTTCTTTACCGTAATCGCTGTCTTTTTTCGTTAGTAAAACCTAATCGTTTTCGGTCTTAGCTATTTTTTTCAAACCCCGCGGTTGAAATCCACTTTATATTTTTGAGCTTTACGAACTTTATCTGGATAATCAGTTATCCAGCCTAAAACTGCAGGATGAGGATTTGCAAGATAGGATTCGTTGCCCTTTATCCCATAAAAGCGGATTCCAATTTTTGCTTCATCACAACAGTTTAAATATTGTGGCTTATAATACTTTTTATGTGCATGTATTACATCAAAACAGTTCTGTTTGCTTACATTGTGCCAATCAAATTTCTTCGTAACTAAAATCGCTGTTTCAATATCAGGACGCACTTCTTTTACCGTTTTTAATAATGAAGTGTGAAATGATGAAATATGACTGTTTTCAGGTAATTCGATTGTTCGCATTGTTTGACGGAGTACATCATGATTTTCAAGTATCGACTCTTTTAATTCGATGTTTAATGCCATTTTTTCTTTAGTCGCCCATTGAATAAGTTGTTGAAATGACATCATTCGCTGACGCTGGAATATTCGTTCCCATCTTGAGCCTAAATTGTATTTCATCAACTCTTCAGCGGTACAATCTGAAACTAACTTCCTTATCCCGACTAATCGTTTTAAATCTAAATCATGAAAAACGACAAAAATAGCATCCTTTGAAATTTGAAGGTCAATTTCAATACCATCTGCTCCAAGAGCCTTTGCTTTCTCAAACGCTTTTAAAGTATTTTCAAGTGCATAGCCCGATGCACCGCGATGCGCAAAAATTGGAATATGTTTCATTATACGTTCAACTCTCCAAATTCTAATAAAAATCTTCCATTCGTCATTTTTGATAATATAGTAGACTTTTTACCAATTTGGATATATGTACCTGGGTATGCTTCCTTAGTAACTTGGATTTCTTCTTTTCCTACACTTCGCAAATCATTCATCAATTGCTTAATTTCCCTGTCTAAGTTTGCAGCTGATTCTTTATTAGCTACTAATCGTTGCTTTGTTTGTTCAAAGGCAGCTATTTGAGGCTTTGTTAAATTGTTAACGACCGGAAGTACACGATTAATTTGGGACTCTGAATGTAATATGTCATCTTGCATTGATTTTAATAAAGCAGCTTTCGTTTGAATAGCTTCAAGCCCTTCTGCTTTATTTACACTATTAATAATTAATTCTGTTCTTCTTTCTAAACGATTACCAGAAACTGCAGTTACAATCGTATTTTTCGCAATAGCTGTTCCACCGATAATTTTACCTTTTCGCTCGTCCACGAGAATTGACTGCGCATTTATATTTGAACCTAATGCATAAAAGCCAATATGGACATCGTTTCCAGCTACTAAATTCGCTTCATTTACATGCTTTACGAAAATGTTCCCACTTGCCTCTACTCGCGTTTGACCTAGGCCGAATATTCCTCCACGAATAAAGACGTCTCCTTCAATCGATTTAATTAATTTTGCACCTGAAACCCCTTCAGGACCTTCGATTGAGATATCCCCTTTAGCAATTACCGTAAATCCAGCTTGCACCGTTCCTCGAATTGAAATTGATCCAGCAAAATCAATATTTCCTGTCTCAACGCCCACATCACCATTAATCGGTAAATGATGATTAACTCCGACCATTCCTTGATTTTCTTCTAATACCCCACTAATTTTTGAGCGGATAACCGTTTTCCCATTCTCTTCTACTTCATAGGCAGATTTACGGTCATATTTTAACGGCATATCTCGACCACTTTGAGCCGCTACTAGCTCATCATGGACATTTCGCCCAGGAGTGCCTGGTTGTGCATGAATTTTTTCACCTAACCAAGCCCCTTCCTCAATTTCATAAATGAAGTTCATGTCATAGTAATCAGCTTTTCCATCTTCACGAATAACAGGCTTTCGCTCTGGAATTTGTAAGTACGTTATTTTAGCATCTTCTCCTTTAATAGGAGGCGTACCTTGTGCAATTAATATTGCTTTACCGCATACAATCGATTCTAGCTTAATGTCTAAAATACCGTGCTTTATATTATGTTCATTTAAATGCTTCATTACATCTCGTTGGAAAGACTGCGCATTCGATCGAATGTGCTCCTGTGTTTCATAGACAAATAATGAAGCTGACATTTTATCACGGGAAACTTCTAATGTCATAGGCGGTAACCAAATTCCTATTTCTACCGGTGCAGTAGAAACCTCTAATAAAACCTTTTTCAATACGGCGAAGTTCGTTAATTTAATGCGAGGATTTAAGCGTACAATTGCATCAAAATCTTTTAACAAAAAACCAGTCTGTAATGTTGTTAAATAAACTTTTCCATTCTGCTCTGTAATTTCAAAAAAACGATTTTCAAAAAGGACCACGCATATCCTCCTCCCCATACAATACAGTATATACAATATTTAGAATTTTGTTTAGCTAAATATTGAATACATTTTGTGATAATTAGCAAATATTTGTACTATTCAATAAATGTTCTGCCTATTAGAAATTACTATTTTCAATTTCTTTCTTAAGCATCTGCTGTAACTTTATCAATTGCTGATAAATTTGCATAGAATCACGTAAATATTCCTCGTCTTTAGTCTCAATTGCTAGTATTACTTTCTCTATTAATTTCATATCTAGTTCAATTGATTGATTTAAGCGCCAATCTTGCTTTTCTTCGAATTGCACTACCCTTTTAACGTTTGTTAGTTCTTCTAAGTAGATTTCCAACATAAATTTGAGTCTTTCTAACTGTTGTATATTAAGCGTCCCAAGTATCAGTATATCACTATAACATTCTTCCCGCTGTAGTTCCAAATTCATAATATAATTCGTTAATGGGGTTTCTGAAGAATCAGAAGCAACGGAAGTAGTATTATCTACTTCTCGGGGCAAGAGAAAAAGTACCCATATAACTAAAAACAGTAATAATACAAATAATAAACTCCAGCTCTTCAACTAATTCACCTCAATTTAGGATAATTTTCTTTTACATTACCCTAGAAATTGAACATGTATGTAAAAAGAATATTAAATTACCATGACAAAAAAAGCGCCTAATCTATATTAGGCGCCTAAAAGGAATAATATGACTTATCGCATATTATTCTATGAAAGGAGGTAAAACTACATAAGAAATGTCTTACTGATTTAAGTAATACCCCTTTTTCGAAGAGGTTAAACGTTTTTTCAAAAAATTGTATTTAAATCCATAATGTCCACATAGGTTTTGTCTGTTATCCTTTAAAAACGAACAACAATGTCGATTTCGATCATGATTTATCCTATGACATATTTAGCTAACACACGCTGCACATCATAAATATTAGTCGATTTATTAAAGTTCTTCTGTAAAGGCGTCGCATTACCTGAAATCCAAATTTTAAGCTCTGCATCTAAATCAAATGTTCCAGCGGTTTCTACTGAAAAGTGAACAATACTTTTATATGGTATAGAAAGATATTCTGTTTTCTTGCCGGTTACCCCTTGTTTATCGACAAGAATTAAACGTCTATTTGTAAATATAAAGGTGTCTCGAATTACTTTATAAGCACTTTGGATACTTTCGCCTTCTACAAGTAATTTTTGTACATCTTTTTGCAGCGCTTCTAAATTAACTTCGCTTGCATTTCCCATCAATCCATTAAATATACTCAATGCCACACCTCATACCTTTTTTCATATTTTTCCCTATTATCTTATTGTTTAAACTAGCGGATTATAACTTGATTTTTGTGCCAATGTACACTCCTTACCAATCTGGTCCATCATATGAGTCATTCACTTTAAGAGTAAATGACTTCAGATTTAAATTGGATTTTTCAACTAATTCATGAAAGATTGATTTCACCCTATTTTGTTCTAATTCTGTTGCTTCTTTGTTTAATAAGATTATTTTCATTTGAATATTCTCTTTTGAATACGCTGCAATCAAAATTCTGTATTCATAACCTCTTCCCGATAATTCATTTTGCATCTGATTTATAATTCCAGGATCTCGATAGAGGAAATTCTCCATTTCCTCAGAACTTACTATAGATGGAATTTCAGAAAATTTTTCTTTAAACAAGGAATTATTAATAAAAAAGAAGGTTCCTACAAT
Organism: Solibacillus sp. FSL R7-0682; assembly: GCF_038005985.1. Taxonomy (NCBI): domain Bacteria; kingdom Bacillati; phylum Bacillota; class Bacilli; order Caryophanales; family Caryophanaceae; genus Solibacillus; species Solibacillus sp. FSL R7-0682. The sequence continues at coordinate 1,726,365 of NZ_JBBOUI010000001.1, read as the reverse complement.
CAAAATTACTACGGTCCCCACAATAGTAACTCTATCCTTTTTCAGCTTCTACCCTCCTTTTTAATTTAAGGATATGACTGAATACTAAAAATATCCTACCTGATTACTAAATCGTCATAAAATGAAAATAGACGAATTTTTAGTGAATGGGCGTCCGATTGCTATATATCAAGAAAGTGATTGCTGCCTTTCCTTGTTTTATGCTTTGTACTTAATAAATAGTGCTATTCTATGACATTTGTTGGTGTTGCAACCTTTACAATTATAATACCGTCATATGCTTCATTCGGTATCATTTCAATCGTGTAAAACATCTTTAAAGTTTTGTACCACCACTGGAAATCATCCCCAACATTCGCCATTTTTTGTTCTTTCGAGATAATTTCAAACAACTCATCCGACTTACTAACTTTTTCAAAATCAACATAGAAAACATTTGACTCCGCTTCACTAAATGCATCAACTAAACCATTATGATTCTCTAGTGTATGAATTTGTCGATCACCAGAGCCACCATTCTTCGCCTGAAACTCGCTGCTGATAAAATCAGTACCAATTGCAAAGTATTCTTCACCATATAGCTCATCTAAATAATCTCCCATCGATTTGTAGCCAGCTAACGATGCAGACGTTTTTTCAATGTGCCCATTATGTCCGGTAATGAATAGTTTATCGTGACCTCGCTGTGCTTCAAATTCAGCAATCCATTGTAAATTATCCGCCAAATATTGATCGCGAAGCTTCGTATAATCTCCGTCGTTTAAAAATAACTGTGTACGCTGTTTCATGATTTGTGCGTATTGTAATGCAAAGAGATATGCTTCAGTAGATGATTGTTCCACGTAAAATACTTCATTTGCTTGTAGGTCTAAAATGATATTATCTATTGTTTCATCAAACTCGTTCAATTGTTCCGTCGTTAACTCGCGCATTGTATCATTTGACACATGTTCCAGCTGTAATGCATATTGCTTGAAAGCATCTGCATTCACAAGTTTATAGTAGTCAAATACGGCTTTCTTGCTATAGTCATACCGTTGCATATCATTTCCGTAAAAATAAACTTTCTTGTCCTCGTTCACGGTCTTGTTATAATCATGCATCCATTGAACAAGATCAATCATTTGTTCTGTCTTATAAATACCGTAATCTAGGCTGTTTACTACCTCTTCTGCAGTACCAGTTCCCTTTAAAATGAATTGATTAATTTGCTGTCCGGCTCCAAAATCACCTTCTAACACAAAAACACGGACATTTTCATTTTTTATAAGTACTTCAAAAACGTCTTTTTTCAACTGTTGAAATTCTATATTTCCATGTGTTGCCTCACCCAAGCCGATCACCTTTACATCATCGGGAATATCGATTTCTTCGATAGCTGATACGTACGGATCTATTTCATCAAGTGCTTCAGCAATCCCGCATCCACATAATAAAATACATAGAGATCCTGCCCCAAACAATAAAGAACCTTTTTTGAAAAACGTCATCATTAACCTCCAAGGATTATTCTTCTTTTTATTTTGAATCGTTTTGATAAGCTTTAATGAAACCGATACAAAAGAATACAGCCATAAGGGCGAGCAGTAGTCTTAAAAGGGCAAATGGTGTCTCAAAACAAACCGGGGCCCCTTTATACAGATCCAGCCGAAATCCTCAAGATATTTTAGGTTAATTACTTATCTCCCCAGAAAAATACCCATCTTCATACACGCCATCTTTCCACAAAATCGTTCCATTTGTATCATATGCTTCAATTTTCAATGGGTCTGGTTCCCCAGAAATTGCATTTTCTAAAGAATCAAATTTTACAAACCATCCTCTAAACCCTTCATTAGTCTCAACAATTGTTGCTTCTTTTTCTATTGTTTTTTGTTTTACAAGAACAGTTGTAATTTGTTTATTTGTAATAATTCCACCAAACAAAGTTATAGGTACTTTTGGATCATTAATCATTACCCAGTCAAAACCGTCATCTGGATTTATCTCACCGTTGGCAGTATTTGTCCAATATTTATAATCCAACTTTTTATATCCTATACGAAATCCGGATTCATCTTTATAGAATACAACTTCATAATCATCCTTTTGCTGTTTATCTAATATCTCTGTTGAGTTTGGATATGGAACACTTTCTAAAAATTCTTCTGTAATATTACTATTTGAAGTAAAAGAGCAAGCAGTCAGTAGCAGTAAAGGTATAGCAATTAAAAGTATTTTCTTCATTAACGATTCCCCCTTTTATGCAATTAAAAAATTATATGATTGACCATAACGTAAATAACAATATTTGTAAACTCCATAAACCGTATTACAATTCAATTCAAATTATCTAACGGAAAGACATTTGATTTATCCATATCGATTAAACCTTCACCTGATAATTGTGCCTTGCAAACGTGGCATTTCAAGTTTATTAAACTTACAAAAAAAATGTTACTCAATAGTATGGCCTCAGTTAAAAAATATTACGGATGGGCAGGTAGCGTCCCGTGCTTGGGGTAATTTTTAATTTGCTTTGCGTTGAAATAGCATAGATGTACAAAAAGACATAAAAACGCCCCCTTAAGCAGTCGTAAATAACTGTTTAAGAAGGCGATAATATAAACTAGGTTCACCGCATATTCTGCGCTAGCCTGTCCGCTATAAAGTCGGTCATACCAACGCTTAACTCGCGACAATTTCAATACGGATCTTGTCCGCAATCATGGCAATGAATTCTGAATTTGTTGGTTTTGACTTCATATGGTGAACTGTGTAACCGAAAAGCTCCGAAATATTTTCATAGCTTCCTCTGTTCCATGCGACTTCAATAGCATGGCGGATAGCACGCTCAACTCTCGACGGGGTTGTACTAAATTTTTTCGCAATTTCAGGATATAAAATTTTCGTCACAGACCCTAGAAGTTCAATATCATAATAAACCATTTGAATGGCTTCTCTTAAATAAGCGTAGCCTTTAATATGAGCTGGTACACCGATTTCTTTTATAATAGAAGTAATTGTTGTATCTAGTTGACGTTGATCAAGTTTTGTAACAGCATTCGGTTCTAAAATTGATTTCCTTTTTACTGTTTCTACTTTCTGACCAGCACAATGGAGGATTTTTTGTTCAAGTTGCTCAAATTCAAACGGCTTTAACATAAAGTAAGAGGCACCAAAGTCAACAGCTTGCTTCATGACATCTTCTTGTCCAAATGCTGTTAACATAATAACTTGTGTGTTGTAATGGCGTTCTTCTTTATGCATCGCTTCCAATACGGCAAGTCCATCTAAATGAGGCATTATTATATCTAGCAATAATACATCAATTGTATGTTCACTCAACATTTTTATACACATTTTCCCATTTGATGCAGTAGCTACAACTTCGATTTGTGGATGATTATTAAAATACATTTCCATCATTTTCACAAGTTCACGGTTATCGTCAACTATCGCAATTTTCACTTTCGTCAAACAAAATCCCCCTTTAATTGTTGTTGATATTCGAGCTGGCAAAGTCTATATAAACTTTCCCTAAACGAAAAGAGAGTTCATAATTCTCTTTTCCACGATTCGCTTTTACAATTTACAACGAAATTAGCGACATCACTATGTCTAGCATCCTCATTTTATTGCTTTGACTTTAGAGAAATTTCGACAGAATAAAGAAAATTCCTCTATAAAGCACAAAAATGAGTATGAAGTAATGTATTTTCTTTCTTTTTTGACATAGAAATATATGGGTTTACATTTGTCGAATTTACTTTATGTATATTGTAAGGTATAAAATAAGAAATGACTACACTTTTATGCAAAGTATAGTCAAAAAGTTATTAATTAGGGCTTTTTTTCAGCATCTCAACAAGTAGAATCCCGGCACCTTTTGTCGGTTCTTCGACAAACATATGGGTTACAGCTCCGACAAATTGGTTATCCTGTAGAATAGGACTGCCGCTCATTCCCTGAACAATGCCTCCAGTTTGTTGGATTAGCCTTTTATCTGTAACGTGGAATGTGAAGGTATTTCCTTCGTTTTTCTCTATTTTTATTTCAAAAGACTCCACTTTTTCACCATTTATACTCGTTAATAATTCAGCCTTTCCTTCTTTTAACTGTTCCGCATGTATAATTTCTAAAGGCTGATGCAAACTTTGGTGTAACGGTTGTTCCCATTTACCAAATATACCGTAAATATCATTACTTAACACAGTGCCTAGTGGTGATAATGATTTATCGACAATTGAGACTTTATATCCTGGTTGTCCAGGCACGCTCTTTTTCACTTGGGAAATCGATGCCTCAAAAATGGCTCCATCATAAAAAGCAGGTGGTTGCTTTAAAACCGAATCCATAATTTGGTGACCTAACGCTCCGTACTCCAATGTATCAGGATCAATAAAGGTTAAAGTGCCAATACCATCTGTTTCACTTTTTAAAAAGGGTCTTAAATGGGCAAGCTGATCTTTAGATACAGTAATTTTTCGTTTTTTTCCTTCTTTTTCGACTGTTAGCTCGACATCATCTTTTTGTTGAAATAGTGTATTTAAATCCGTTAACTCTTTGTTATTTAGACTTGTAATACGATCACCTTGCTTTAACCAATCACCTGATTCGAGCAACACATCATGCGATACAAACACATATGGCATTTGGAGCTGCACGCCAATGGAGTTCCCCATTGGAATCAATTCCTTTGCAAAGCTTTGTATCGGGAATATCAAGAGCATTAGCAACAACATGACAGGCATTTTTCGATTCATATCTCACCTCCTCTTCTTTGCTTACTATGTGATAAAAATGGGGAGTTATGAACGGAAATTTTTGTCCAACTTGAAAAAAGGCACCTAACATCTCATTGTTAGGTACCACTATTTTTTACTATTTAAGGAAAGCTTCTTTGCGTTCATTCGCCATTTGAATCAGTTCAGAGGCATGTTGTAATGTGAGCTCTGTTATTTCTGATCCACTCATCATACGACTAATTTCTTCGATACGTTGTCGCTGCTGCATTTCTGTAACTGTCGTAAACGTACGCTCTTGCTCGACTTGCTTTTTAATATAATATTGATGATCCGCCATTGCCGCTACTTGCGGTAAATGGGAAATACATAAAACTTGCGAGTTAACGGAAATTGCGGCAATTTTTTCTGCAATCGCCTGTGCGACACGTCCACTCACCCCAGTATCAACCTCGTCAAAAATGATGGATGTAATACCATTTGAGGTTGAAAAAATCGTTTTTAACGCAAGCATCATGCGTGAAAGTTCTCCTCCTGAAGCAACTTTTGGTAATGACTTCGGTGGCTCTCCAACGTTTGTCGAAATATAAAATGCGACAGCATCTTTCCCATTAGCGTCAAACTGATTTAATGGTTCAAAGTTGACGATAAATTTCGCCTTTTCCATATGTAGCATACGAAGCTCATTCATAATCGCTTCACTTAAATGCAATGCATTTTCTTTTCGTATGGCAGTTAATTCACGCGCTAGATTATTAAGCGTTTCTTCCATTTCTGCTAACAATTGCTCATTTTTTTGCATCGTTTCGTCACGATTCATTAATTGACTTAATTCTTCTTCAATCTTATCATAATACGCTAAAATTTCTTCGACAGTTGTCCCATATTTTCGCTTCATATTTTGATAGAGTGCTAAACGTTGCTCTACATCATTTAAGCGTTCCGCATCATACTCTAAATCATCCAAGGCGTTTTTAATTTGATATGCTGCATCTTGTAATGCATAAAAACTCGATGTCACGGCTTCTGATGACTCTTTAAAGATTGGATCAAGTACGACAATATCATCTAATGCATTCATCGCGTTACCGATTTTATCTAAGCCGTTTGAATCCCCTGAAATAGCTTCATAAGCCATATTTGCGCGTTCAAAAATTTTGTGAAAATTCATTAAACGTATACGCTCTTCATTTAATGCATCCTCTTCATCAACTTGAAGTGCAGCTTGTTCAAGCTCTTGAATTTGGAATTGATATAAGTCTATACGCTGCGCCATACGTTGCTCATCAATGCTTAATTCAGCGACTTCACGCTTTAATTGTCGGTATGCCTCATAAGCCTCATCATACTTATTTTTCACAGTTTCTAACTCATGCTGTGCAAAATGATCTAATAAATGAATATGAAATTTTTCATCCATGAGCTCTTGATTTTCATGCTGTCCATGAATGTCGATTAAGCTACCACCAATATCTCGTAAAACAGACAACGGAACAAGCTTCCCATTAACACGACAAATACTTTTACCAGATTCATTTAAATCCCGACGTAAAATAATTGTGCCCTCTTCGGCTTCAATCCCATGCTCGTCTAGCTTTAAAAAGATCGGGTGGCTGTCATCATTAATTTGAAATAACCCGCCAAGCTCCGCCTTTTTAGCACCATGACGAATAAATTCTGTCGACCCACGACCACCTGCTAAAATATTTACTGCATCAATGATAATGGATTTCCCAGCACCTGTTTCTCCAGTTAATACAGTCAAACCATCAAAAAAGCTAACTGTTAAGTCATCAATGATTGCAAAGTTTCGAATGCTTAATTCTCTTAACAAACCCATCCACCTCGGTTTATAGCATATCTAATAAACGATTTTTTATCTCTTCACGATCGTCCTCTGTACGACACATAATTAAAATTGTGTCGTCTCCACAAATTGTACCAAGCACTTCATTCCAATCTAAATGGTCAAGTAATGAACCAATTGCATTGGCGTTACCAGGTAAAGTTTTCATTACAAGGAAGTGAGAAGCTCCGTCGATTGATACAAATGCATCCGCTAATGAACGGTGCAATTTTTGAATTGGATTAAAGCGTTGATCAGCTGGTAAGCTGTATTTATATCGCCCATCTTGTAATGGGACCTTAACTAAATGTAGTTCTTTAATATCTCGTGAAACTGTAGCTTGAGTGACATTATAACCCGCATTTTTTAATTGTTCGACTAAATCATCTTGTGTTTCGATTTCGTTATTTGTAATAATATCGCGAATGCGAATATGGCGTTGTCCTTTATTCACCTGAGTCACCTCATAAATTATATTTACAAACTATGTATAATTACACTACCACTTGCATAAAGGAAATACAAGAAAAAACCGTACATACGTTCAAAAATCCTTTTTTATCAATGAATACAAGCTACTTTTACAAAAAGAAAATCATTTTTATTTCAAACAACCTGTTTGCAAACTTAAGTGTTTAATTGTCACTTTCCACTTATTTTCCATGTAATTATGAACGTAAACGGTTTCATTATGACATTTCCCGTAAAGGACTAAACTTCCTATTATTTTCCTGTTATAGTACATATTATAAAAAATGATTGGAGGGTTTTTATGGAGCAAAGACTAGCAAAAGTAAACAGTATCAATAAGATTATCCCAAGAGTATTGCAGATTATATTAAATGCGGGCTTAACGATATTAGCCTTTGTTTTATCAATATTGCTGCTTATGGAAATTGTAGAGTTTATTAATATTTTGTTTTCAACTAGTAAGAAAGATTACAAGCTTATCTTAGCTAACATCCTCATTTTCTTTTTATATTTCGAGTTTATAACGATGATCGTTAAATACTTCAAGGAAGACTACCATTTCCCATTACGTTATTTTATGTATATTGGCATTACCGCGATGATCCGACTTATAATTGTAGAGCATGATCACCCAGTGGACACACTTGTATATTCTCTTGTCATTTTTGTCCTGATCATTAGCTATTACATTATTAATATTACCCCACGTGAAAGACCTAATAATAAAAATTATAAATAACTACTACCTAATTCACATCGTTCTGCTTTCCCGTTTTTAAGCGTAGTAAATTCATTTCCTACACTACTTGTCTTTTCGAAACTAAAATTTCACTTAAAAACAAAAAAGCACAAGATATAGTCGGTATGACCTATCTTGTACTTTTTTTACTTTAATTGTGAATGTGCATCATTTACTACAGCATTGAACTCTGTAAATGATGGAACTTCCTCTCCGTCACGCGGATTGTAGAGATGGAATAAAAACTCGATATTCCCCTCTCCACCAGTGATTGGTGAGAACGACGCATCTTTTACGATAAAGCCAACTTCTGTAGCCATTTTAGCCGTTTCTTCTAAAACGGCTAAATGAACTTTTGGCTCTCGTACAATACCTTTTTTCCCAACATTTTCACGGCCTGCTTCAAATTGAGGTTTCACTAATGCCATAACATCGCCACCAGGCATTAATACCGTTTTTAGAACAGGCAAAATTAGTGAAAGCGAAATAAATGACACATCAATCGTCGCAAAATCTGGTAAGCCTTCGACTAAATCTTCTGGCTTTGTATAACGGAAATTTGTTTTCTCCATCACGGTAACACGCTCATCAGAACGAATTTTCCATGCGAGCTGGTTTGATCCTACATCAAGTGCGTAACAATGACGCGCACCGTTTTGCAACGCACAATCTGTAAAACCACCTGTTGAAGAGCCAATATCAAGCATTAATTTTCCTTCAACTGACATGTCAAAGATGTCTAACGCTTTTTCTAGCTTTAGCCCACCTCGTGACACATATTTTAAATCAGAACCTTTTACTTGTAGCGGTGCATCAATTCCAATTTTTTCGCCTGCTTTATCAATACGAACTTCATTTGAATATACAAGCCCCGCCATTATAGAACGCTTCGCTTTTTCTCGTGTTTCACATAAACCACGTTCCACTAGTAAAATGTCTACACGTTCTTTTGGTTGCTTTGTCATACTATTTTAAACCCTACCTGACTGTTTTTTCGGTACTAGCTGCTCAATGCGCTTCACCGCTTCTTCTGAAGTAACATTAATTTCTGCTAGTAGTAAATCTACATCGCCATGCTCGATAAACTCATCAGGAATTCCAATTCGGTCAATCGTTACATTACGGTAGCCATGATCGTTTGCAAACTCTAATACTGCACTACCAAATCCACCTTGAAGCATAGTTTCTTCAATTGTTAAAATCGGTAAATCTGTCTTCATAATGTCATGAAGCATTGCCTCGTCCATTGGTTTAATAAAGCGTGCATTGACAACACGTACACTAATCCCTTGTTCAGCCAATGTATTCGCTGCAGTTAGTGCCATCGAAATCGTCGTACCGAATGTTAAAATGACTGCATCATTACCTTCACGTAATATTTCCCATGAACCTATTGGCAAAGTTTTCATTTCGCTATCCATTTCGACACCTAAACCATTGCCACGTGGATAACGCATTGCAATCGGGCCATCATTATATTGTAGGGCTGTTTTTACCATATGCTGGCCTTCATTTTCATCCTTTGGCATCATTAAAACAATGTTTGGGATATGGCGTAAGAATGAAATATCAAATACACCTTGATGCGTTTCGCCATCAGCACCAACTAAACCTGCACGATCAATACCAATAAAGACATTTAAGTTAGGACGTGCAATGTCATGTAGTACTTGGTCATAGGCACGTTGTAAAAATGTTGAATAGATTGCTAAAAACGGCTTCATATGCTGTGTTGCTAAACCTGCTGCCATCGTCGTTGCATGCTGCTCTGCAATTCCCACATCAAAGAAACGACTCGGGTAATCTTTTTGAATCCCTTCTAGCTTTGAGCCTACAGGCATAGCTGGTGTTATAGCTACAATACGCTCGTCCTCTTTCATACATTTGCGAACGGATTCCGCCACTAAACTACTCCATGCTGGACCTTTTGCTGCTGATTTTACAAACGCACCCGTTTCAATTTTGTATGGACCTGTGCCGTGCCATGTACCAACTGTATCATCTTCAGCTGGTTTGTAGCCCTTCCCTTTTTTCGTAATGACGTGAACGATGACCGGACCTTCTACTTTTTTTGCATACTCTAAAGTTTTTTCAAGCACTTCAAAATCATGTCCATCGATTGGACCCAAATACTTAAAGCCCATCTCTTCGAAAAACACACCAGAAACAACTAAATATTTTAAGCTATCTTTTACTCGCTCTGCTGTTGCTGCTAGTTTGTCACCAACCATTGGAATTTTTAGCATTAATGATTCTAAATCTTCCTTTGCTCGTGAGTATTCTTTAGCGGTACGCAGACGACCTAAAACACTGTGCAATGCGCCTACGTTTGGTGCAATCGACATTTCGTTATCATTTAAAATAACGATCATATTTGTCTTTTCATGACCGATATGATTAAGCGCTTCTAACGCCATACCACCTGTCAACGCACCATCACCAATAATTGGCACGACAAAGTTTTTATCCCCTTTAATATCCCTTGCTGCTGCCATACCCATAGCAGCCGATAAAGAAGTAGAACTATGCCCTGTTTCCCACATGTCGTGTTCACTTTCAACTAACTTAGGGAAACCGCAAAGACCTTTAAATTGACGGAGCGTATCAAATTGATCCGCGCGACCTGTTAAGATTTTGTGGACGTAAGCTTGGTGACCCACATCCCATAAAAATTTATCCTTTGGACTGTTAAAAGCTTTATGCAATGCAATCGTCAATTCAACAACACCAAGATTCGGACCAATATGGCCACCAGTTGCTGAACACTTCTCGATTAAGAAAGCGCGAACATCTCCTGCTAGCGCCTCCAGTTGCTTTTTATTCAAGTCTTTTAAAAAGGATGGACTAGAAATTTTCGTTAAATCCATCTCATCCACACACCTTTTCATCAGTTTATTCACCATTGTGATTTTTCTATTATAACAATGTACAACGACAGACAAAAGTTTAACATACTTTAATTTGAACGTCTTACGATATACCCCGCAAATTGTTGTAGAAGGGAAGTATCAGTTTTTATGGATTGTAGTGCTTGTAGAGCGAATGTATAATGCTCCTCTAGCTTTTGTTTTGCCCCATCTAATGTAAGTAATGCTGGGTATGTACTTTTTTCACTTGCTACATCTTTTCCAGCTGTTTTACCTAATTGTTCAGATGTACCTTCAATATCTAAAATATCATCTTGAATTTGGAAGGCAAGGCCAATATGGTGTGCGTATTCTACTAATGCTTTACGATCTTCATTTGAAGCATCCGCTAATACTGCCCCAGACTCGATACTAAAGCGAAGTAATGCACCTGTTTTATTTACATGAACGGTTTCAAGTTCCTGTATATTTAATAAACGTTTCTCGCCGTCCATATCTAAAATTTGTCCGCCAACCATTCCTTCAGCACCTGCAGCAATACTTAGTAAATTAACTAATTCAATACGTTTTTCTGCTGTTACGTCTTCTAAACGTGCTAATACCCCAAATGCTAATGTATTTAACGCGTCTCCTGCTAATGTTGCTAATGCTTCACCGTAAACAACATGGTTTGTTGGTTTACCACGACGTAGTTCATCATCATCCATGCAAGGCAAATCATCATGAATTAAAGAATACGTATGAATCATTTCTACCGCAGCACCTACCTTGTAGCTTGCATGTAATGGTTTATTATACATTTCACAAACTGCAGCTACAAAAAGTGGACGAATACGCTTTCCTCCAGCCTTTAATGAATAAAGCATCGATTCTTTTAAATGAGCTGGTGCAGAAATTTTTTCAACAAGCTCAAACATAGCAGATTCGATTGTTGGAATATTTCGATCGATAAATTGCTTTAACTCGTTTCCCATTAGTTACTATTCTCCATTTCCTTGTTGGAACGGTTCTTTTTCACCGTTTTCACCAACGATTGAAATTAATTGCTGTTCGGCATTTTGAAGAGTATCATGACAAAGCTTCGATAGCTCCATCCCCTTTTTATATAAATCGATTGCTTCTTCTAAAGGTACATCGCCTTGTTCAAGCTTGCGAACAACCTCTTCTAATTCCGCCATCGCTGTTGCAAATGTAGGTTTTGCCATTATTCTTCCCCTTCCTGTCGCACGTGGGTTGATACAATTTTTGCTTTTGCATGACCATCATGGAATGTTACATCCAAAAGATCATTTTTTTGCAGCTCATGGATTGATTTTACTACGTTTTCATCTTTATACGCTACGCTAAACCCTTTACTCATGAGCGCTAATGGATTGAGTGCCTCTAACATTCGCAGTTGGTTTGAAAATGCGACTTTACTTTGTGCAAGTTGTTGTTGCATTAAGCGCTGTAAATACTCCTGTTTATGAGTTAATTGCTGCTTTGCATTGCTCAACTGATACTGCGGTGAAAAGAGCTTCATCTTACTATCAATTGATTGTAAGGTCGATTTTATATTTAGTACATATAATTTCGATGCATTTTGTAATGCCATATCACTTTGTAGGAGCTTTTCTATAAAAGGACGATATAATCGCTCAGGTGTTGCAAGTGGATACGAATTTTGTAATTTAGTTAAACGCGTACGTTCAAAGTTTAAACGTGACGTCATTACTTGATGCATAAAGGACTGCTTTTGTAGTATTTGTTGATACAGCTCTTGCTGATTTGGCACGGCCATTTCTGCTGCTGCAGTAGGTGTTGGTGCTCGAAGGTCTGCTACAAAATCCGCAATCGTCGTATCTGTTTCATGACCAACTGCGCTAATGATCGGAATACGACTTTCAAAAATTGCCCGGGCAACAACTTCCTCATTGAATGCCCATAAATCTTCAATCGATCCACCACCACGCCCGACGATTAAAACATCACATAATGCTTGGCGATTTGCTAAATATATATTTTCAGTAATATTAGGTGCTGCTCCTGCTCCTTGTACAAGCGTTGGATAAATTAATATCTCTGCTTGCGGATAACGTCGTTTAATCGTCGTACAAATATCTCGAATGGCAGCACCTGTAGTCGCAGTTAATACCCCAATTGTTTGTGGATATTGGGGTATGAGCTGCTTAAAGTTTGGATTAAAAAGTCCTTCCTTTTGTAGACGTTCCTTCAATTGATTGAACGCGACAAAAAGCCCGCCAATGCCATCTGGTTCCATCGATTGGGCGTATAATTGGTATGCGCCACTCGCTTCATAAACATTGACATCTCCGCGAATAAATACCTTCATTCCTTCTTCTGGCTTGAATGATAATTTGCTCGCTTGGCTTTTAAACATCGTCGCTTGGATACGCGAGCTGTCATCCTTTAATGTAAAGTAAATATGGCCTGAGCTGTGAATTTTAACATTCGAAAGCTCCCCGGTCACATAAACATCTCGCAAATGCGGATCGGCATCAAATTTTCGTTTTATATACTTCGTTAACGCTTTTACGGTTAAATATGAAGACGATGACATAGATGTTTACGCTCCTTTGCATTTTTTACCCATGAGGTAAATGAATTAATTAATATAAATGCGCTATTTAACGCATATCAAAACGTATGTATGTTCAAATGTCCATTATAAATGAACATTACTCTTTAAGCTAAAAATCACTATTTTGATCAAAACCAAAATAGTGATTTTTGAAGTTAGATTATTTCTCTTTACGTTCTAACTTTTTTTCCGCAGCTTGTACTGTGTTTTCTAAAAGCATCGTAATGGTCATTGGACCTACACCACCAGGAACTGGTGTAATATGTGAGGCAATTCCGTCTACTGACTCAAAATTAACATCGCCGCATAATTTGTTGTTTTCATTACGATTAATGCCGACATCAATAACAACAGCCCCTTCTTTCACATGCTCCTTCGTAATAAAATTCGCACGTCCAACGGCTGCAATTAATATGTCCGCTTGTTTCGTAAAGGATTGTAAATCTTTCGTTTTTGAGTGTGTATACGTTACTGTAGCATCCTTATGTAATAATAGTTGCCCCATAGGTTTTCCTACGATATGGCTACGCCCAACAATAACTGCATGCTTTCCAGCGACATCAATTCCTGAGTGTTCTAATAATTTCATAACCCCGTAAGGCGTACATGGCAAGTATGTATCTTGTCCTAACATCATTTTCCCAACACTTACTGGTGAAAAGCCATCGACATCTTTTTCCGGAGAAATTGTGGCGATTACTTCATCCTCATTTATATGTTTTGGTAATGGGAGCTGAACTAAAATACCGTGAATGTCATCACGTTCGTTTAAAGTACGAATTTGATCTAATAAAGTTTTTTCGGACGTATCCGCTGGTAGCTTAATTAATTCTGAAAACATCCCGATTGCATCACAAGACTTTTGTTTGTTTGCTACGTATGTTTTTGAAGCAGGATTGTCCCCTACTAAAATAACCGCTAAACCAGGTGTTACACCTTTTTCTTTTAAGGCTTCTACGCGAGTTGCGACCGCCCCTCGTATTTCTTGACCAATTTCTTTACCATTAATAATTGCACTTGACATGTTGTTACTCCTTCCAGTGATCACTACAATTTTAGAGACTAGCTTTCGCAAGGAAAACTAGTCGTCTCATTCAATCTTCATATATCTATCTAAACTAGACTCGCATACAGTTATTGATTTTATTGCTCAGTAAATTTCGAAAGTACACCATTGACGAATTTGCTTGATTTTTCATCACCAAATGTTTTGGCAAGCTCGATTGCCTCGTTCATAACGACTTTATTTGGTGTTTCTTGATCAAACAGTAATTCGTATATAGCAAGACGTAATACAGTTCTCTCAATTTTAGGTAGACGGCTTAGCGTCCATTTTTCTAATTTTTGCTCTAGCGCTGCGTCGATTTCTGCTTGTTTTTCAGTTGTTCCACGAACTAATTTTTCTAGAAAGGCGTTTGATTTTTGTTCTTCTTCAAGAACATGTCCAATTGCCTCTTCTACCGAAAGTTCTGTGCTATCTAACTGAAACAAAGCTTGCAACGCTTTTTGGCGCGCTTCAGTTCGTTTCATGATTAAAGCTCTCCTTCATAAGTAGCATTAGTTCCTATAATAGCATATTTTTATGACGCTAGCATCGTTTCACTGAAATATTTTGAAAGTAATATGATATATACGTTTTCTGCTTATAAAGGCAAAATTTTGAGAAAATACCTGACTGGTAAATGGAACTAATTATTTTCAATCTAATAACGTTTAAAGGGTTAAAAAAGTGTTATTTTTCTTTTAAAACACCTTTTTTACTAAGTTTTTGAGCGCTCCAACATTTTTATAACGATTATATGCACTTAAACGATTCAAATCTTCGTAATTTAGCATCGAATAATCAGTTACCAGTTCATATTCCTTATTATCATTTTATTCTCCTCTCCATTAAAACATAAATTAAATAACCTATACTCAATAAGGTAATATATTACAATTATTATACAAAAAACAGTCGACTTTGTTGAAAGATTCCAACAAAGTCGACTGCTCATCATTTTATTTAAATGCTTGTGCGGCCTTGACCGCTTTATGCCAGCCTTCGACGTATGCATCTCGGCGTGATTGCTCCATGTCGGGATCGAATTTTTGATCAAGCTGCCAATGCTTTTTCACTTCCTCGATATCCTCCCAAAAACCAACAGCTAAACCTGCTAAATAGGCAGCACCGAGTGCCGTTGTTTCATTTACCGATGGACGTTCGACCGGAACATTTAAAATATCCGATTGGAACTGCATGAGGAAATCATTCATGACCGCCCCTCCATCAACACGAAGCGTTTTTAAGTCAATACTTGAGTCCGTTTCCATCGCAGCGAGTACATCTAACGTTTGATAAGCTAACGATTCAAGAGTAGCACGTACGAAATGCTCTTTTGACGTTCCCCTCGTTAAGCCAAATACTGCGCCGCGCACATCACTATCCCAATAAGGCGTTCCTAACCCAACAAACGCAGGAACTACATAAACTCCATCTGTATCATCAACGCGTGTTGCATAGGCTTCGCTTTCTTCCGATTTTCTAAACATACGGAGTCCATCTCGTAACCATTGAATCGCTGAGCCAGCTACGAAAATACTTCCTTCTAACGCATATGTCACTTTCCCATCATAGCCCCATGCAATAGTTGTAAGTAGGCCATGTTCAGATTTTACCGCTTCTTCTCCAGTATTCATCAGCATAAAGCAACCTGTTCCGTAAGTATTCTTCACCATGCCCTTTTCATAGCAGGCTTGGCCGAATAATGCAGCTTGCTGGTCCCCAGCAATCCCTGCAATCGGTACAGTATGCCCAAATAAGTGCTTCCCTGAAATTTCTCCATAAATTTCCGAAGACGGCTTAACTTCTGGAAGCATTGAAGCGGGAACACCGAGAATCTCAAGTAACTCCTCATCCCATTTCAAATCAAAAATATTGTACATGAGCGTTCTTGATGCATTGGAATAATCGGTCACGTGCACAGCACCTTCAGTTAGCTTCCAGATGATCCACGTATCAATCGTCCCAAATAATAAATCTCCTGCTTCCGCTTTTTCCCGAGCACCATCCACATTATCTAATATCCATTTGACCTTTGTACCTGAAAAATACGCATCAATTAAAAGTCCAGTCTTATCACGGAATAATTCATTATGACCCGCTTCCTTTAACTCGTTACAAATTTCAGCAGTTTGACGTGACTGCCAAACAATTGCATTATATATAGGTTCACCTGTATTTTTATCCCAAACTACCGTTGTTTCACGTTGATTTGTAATACCAATCCCTTCAATTTGCGAAGCTTGTATGTTATTTTGTGATAATACTTTCGCAATTACAGATAATATGGAACTCCAAATCTCCTTTGCATTATGCTCTACCCAGCCAGACTTCGGAAAATGTTGTTTAAATTCTTGTTGGGAAACGTGGACTACATCCCCTTTTTTGTTGAATAAAATGGCACGAGAACTCGTCGTACCCTGATCTAATGCCATAATATATTTTTCCATTAAGCTATCCCCTTTTCAGCCGATTTTGGTTGTGTTAATTGCGCTCCTACTAATATAGCGATAAACACAACGGCAAATATCCAAAATGTTACCGTATTTTCTTGTAAGAAAAATTGCTTATAAAATAATGCGCCTGTCACCCCGCCAATAATCGGTCCTACAATCGGTACCCAAGCATAAGCCCAATCCGCATCACGCTTTCTTGGAATAGGTAAAATAAAATGGGCAATTCGTGGCCCTAAATCACGTGCTGGATTAATCGCATAGCCTGTTGGTCCCCCTAAGCTCATACCAATAACGATTACGAGCACACCAACAAGCATCGGATTAATTCCATCAGCCATAACATTTCCGCCTAACGCTAAAATACCTAATAACAATACAAAAGTGCCGATCATTTCCGAGGCAACATTTGAAAGTGGATGACGAATTGCCGGTGCTGTTGCAAAAATCCCTAGCTTTGCATTTGCATCATCGGTTTTGTCCCAATGTGGTAAATAAGCAAAATAAACGAGTACTGCACCAATAATTGCCCCGATTAGTTGCGCAGAAATATATATTGGTACGTCTTTCCATGGAAAATCACCAATCGTTGCAAAAGCAATTGTTAACGCTGGATTTAAATGTGCACCACTAAATCCTCCCACCGCATAGGCTGCCATCGCCACGCCAATACCCCAAGCCATTGTTATGACAATCCAACCACCATTTTCACCCTTTGAAAATTTTAACAAAGACCCCGCTACAACTCCACACCCCAGCACAATTAAAATCATCGTGCCGATTAACTCCGCTAAGAAAGCAGACACCCTATTTCCCCCTTTTCCTAAGTTGTCCTTGCATGTGTAATTGCTCTTTGTATTTGCTCCTTGTTCCGATCCTTTTCGTGCTGTGACCAGCCCAAGGTTGTTGCCATCTCGTCAATAACTAAATCTTTCATTTCTTGAACAAATTGAATATTAAACAGTAATGTCCCTGTTCTTCGCATAAAGAAATCTGTCGCTGTACAAGCCGATTCTTCATTTATTGCGTAATACAATTGCCCATAAACGATTGGCGGTAAGCTCCCTTCCGCCTTTTTAATATAATGAAATACTTTATCAACATTTGTTCCATAAAATTGTGCTAAATACCGACTTTGTTCCTCTGTTAGCCCAAGCTGCTGTCCCTCTACTGTGCGTTTTTGAACGAAGCTTTCGAAAAATTTCGAGCCATTTAAATCGCCACCGGATATCGGTAGGCTTTTTGTAATAGACCCTCTATAGTGCATATTATATTCGCTGTTTAACTGCTTCACGACAAGATCTACAATTTTTTCCGCCATTTTACGATAGCCAGTCAATTTTCCACCTGCAATCGTAATTAGCCCGCTTTCATTTTGCCAAATTTCATCCTTACGGGAAATTTCAGACGGTCCTTTTCCTTGCTCATGAATTAGCGGGCGCACGCCTGCCCATCCAGATTCAATTTTTTCCTCAGTTATATTTAGCTGAGGGAACATGTAGCGAATCGCTTGAAGTAGGTATGAACGATCTTCCTCTGTAATTGTTATTTCAAGAGGATCTCCTTCATAAAAGGTGTCGGTAGTCCCGACATACGTTTTACCATCACGTGGAATCGCAAATACCATACGTCCATCTTCTGTATCAAAATAAATCGCCTGTTGAAGCGGGAAATCATTCCCATCAAATACGAGATGGACCCCTTTAGATAAAATTAAATGCTTTTCATTTAATTCTCCATTTAGCTTACGAACATCATCTACCCAAGGCCCTGCAGCATTCACTACCTTTTTAGCCTTCACAACAACTTGTTCTCCGGTAAGCTGATCCTCCACAGTTACCTTAGAGAAGGCGACATTTTCAGAATCAATTGCAATCACCTTTAAGTAATTCATAGCTGTTGTACCGTAGGCAACAGCCGCTTTTATTACCTCTAGCGTAAGTCGGGCATCATCCGTACGGTATTCTACATATACCCCGCCCCCAAGTAAGCCTTCTTTTTTAATAAGTGGTTCTCGCGCAATCGTTTCATCCGCCGATAGCATAAACCGGCGCTCTCCTTTTTTTACGCCAGCTAAAATATCGTACACCTTTAGCCCAAGTGACGTTGTGAACGGACCAAATGTACCACCCTTATGAAACGGCAATAACATCCACACAGGAGTTGTGACGTGTGGACCATTTTCATAAACGATAGCCCGCTCTCTCCCTAGTTCTGCCACTTCTTTTATTTCAAATTGTTTTAAATAACGTAAGCCACCATGAACAAGTTTTGTTGAACGACTGCTCGTTCCCTCAGCAAAATCTTGCATTTCAGCTAATGCAACCGATAGCCCACGAGTTGTTGCATCAAGCGCGATCCCTGCGCCTGTAATCCCTCCGCCAATAACGAATAAATCAAAGGTTTCTTCACTCAATTTCTGTAAACTCTGTTGCCGATGTAACGCTGAAAAATTTGTCACCTTCATAGCCCTCCTCACATTTCAACTTATTATCTATACCCATTTTTTTATGAAAAATTAAACACAAATTAAAAAAAGGTAATGCAGAATTGACAAAACGTCTTCTGCATTACCTGTTTCAAATAAAAAAATATTATTCTGCGTCTTTTACTGTTTCGAACTGAATACCTGTAATATGGATATTCACTTCACTCGTTTCGATTGATGTCATATTTAAGATGGCTTGACGAATAGTTGATTGAACATCCTTCGCCACTTTTGGAATCGCATATCCGTATTTTACTGTGCAAAATACATCAATAACAATATTACCGTTCTCTGACATTGCTGATTTAATTCCTTTAGAATGCACTTTTTTACCAAAACGTTCAGCTACACCTGAAGCAAAGTTTCCGCGAGTAGATGCAATGCCTTCTACTTCTGTAGCGGCTATTCCCGCAATTACTTCGATTACTTCTGGTGCTACTTCGATTTTACCTAGCTCCTCTTTTCCAACTGGAGTTGGTTGAACGAATGATACTGGTTGTTTTTCAGCCATATGTGAAACATCCTCTCTTATGTAAACTTGTGTATAAAGGTTTTCTAATACTATTACCTAAGTTTAGTATACTACAATTAGTGATGGGATGTACGGTTGAAAACTCGTTTTCCAAAAATAATTCCGACTTAGGAACTCGTATCATTCCATACAAATTGTGCTTGATTTGGTTCAACAAGTTGAATTTCATATTCCTTACAATAGTGCTGTGCTACAAATAATATATCCTGTCTCACCTGAAGCATTTCTTCTGAATCATTTGTTTTAACAAAATATCGAATTAAAATCCGATATGCACTTGGGCGTAATTCGTCGACTGCGACATGGATTATATTTTTTAATGTTTTAGGATGCAATGCAATTTGTTCGCGTAGCATTTCAAGAAACTGGATAATTGATTCCTCGCTATTGTCATTCGAAACAAATAAATAATGCTCTACTTTTCGCTGTGTGCGCTTCGATAAATTGTAAATTGGACGATTTACTAAATAGGAGTTTGGTACGTAGACGAGTCCCTTATCAGAAGTTTGAATGAGCGTACTGCGCAAATTTATATCTTCGATTGTACCATCAATTTTTTCATCCCCAGTCATCACCCAATCACCAATTTGAAAAGGCTTGTCGAGCACTACACTCATACCCCCAAAAATATGCGCTAACGTATCACGAATTCCAAAGGCCAACGCTACCCCTGTCAAACCAATCGCTGTTAAAAAGCCATTTAAATTAAAATTCCACAGTGATGCGATTGAAAACATCGCAATTCCCATCACTAGTACTTTACTAATACGTAAGAAAAAGGGCGTTAAAATATCCTGATCTTTCCCCGTCTCAAAGCGCTCTGGATTTTCCAAATAGAAACCTAATATGTCATACAGTGCTTTAAAGGCAAAAAATACATAAAACGAATTGATTAACATCCGTAATTTCACATTATCAAAAAGCCAAACCTCGACTAATAAAGAAAGCGCTATAATGAATAAACTAAAAATAAGCGCGTTGCGAAGTGATGGATATATATTTTTTGCCATATCACTCATGACCGGATGATTCCGTTTATCCAACTGCTTTGCACATTTCATAATGAGCGGTCGAATAATCCAACGAATCAAAGCAAATCCTACGATTAAAATACCTATAGCTACAATACCATCCTGCCATGTTGGCACCTTGATGGTTGGTATGAGCCATTTAATTGAATCCCACATATGTTCACCTAACCTACTTCATTCTTGCGCTAGCATCATATCACGCTTTCCATTAGATTACTATTATAAGCACTACACTACATATTCAACCCTCTTGTAGGACTAATAACGATTTTAAACTAAGGAATACTACATAAAAACACTAGCCAATCGTTCTATATGAACGTTCGACTAGTGTATGAAGTTTCATCATGTATATAATTTTAATATGAAATCCTAAGTGAAAACTTTATCCGTTTCAAGTTTCTTGGCCGTTAAACTTTCCATAAATTTCGCTAACAGTAACGTACGCTCCACTAACGAAGGTATTTCTAAATATTCTCTTTCTGAATGAGCAAAGCCACCAATCGGACCTAAACCATCAATCGTCGGAATTCCTAAAGCAGATGTAAAGGAGGCATCTCCTCCACCACCTGTTGCTACATCGGATAATTTTATTTCTAATTGCTCTGCTAATGAATAAATTCGTTCCAGTAATGCGATTGTTCCTCGATTTTTTTCCATTGGAGGGCGATTGATTGTTCCAAACAATTCGGTTTTCGTCCCAGGTACAAACGTTTCATTGCAAATTTCTTGTATCTTTTCTTCTAAAAATTCAGCTTGTTCCACTTTAGACGTACGGATATCTACACAAGTTTCTGCATAATCTGCAATTACATTTGCAGCCATACCCCCATGAATAATGTCGCAATTTACACTTATGCCCTCAATTGGTCTATTAAGCTTATGTAACTTAATAATTTTATGCGCAATTTCTTCAATGGCATTTGCCCCTTCTTCTGGTGCAATCCCAGCATGGGAAGCACGACCATGAACCTTGATAATATAATCACCACCACCTCTACGAGCACTCACGAGCGCACCATTTTCTCGAGCTGGTTCTAAACAAATACAACAATCTTTATCAAGTGCAACGCGTTCAATTAATTTTCTTGAAGTAGGAGAGCCAATTTCTTCGTCAGAATTAAAGAGTAACACAATGTTTTTTAAAACATCGTACTTCCCAGCATCAAGAAGTGCTTTTACAGCATAAATGATTGCTACATGGCTCCCTTTCATATCAATGACACCCGGACCATAAGCACGATTATGGGCAATAGTAAATGGACGTATGGCGGCCGTTCCCTCTTTATAAACTGTATCCATATGTGCAATTAACAATATGGATGGATTTACTGCATCTTTATGTTGAATAACTAAATGATTACCAGTTTTTTGTTGTTTGACTTCCTTCACTTCAAACCCTAAGTGTTCAAACTGTTGTCGAATTATTTGACCAACCTTGTTTACGCCTATTATATATTGACTCCCCGAATCCTGATTTACTAGTTCCTTCAATAAAGATAACATGTCAGTTATGCTCTTCTCTAAAAATCTCTCCATAATTAACGTAGTGGTTACTACTTTAGCACCTCTCATTCATTTTTGTCATGCTTCACTGGATAGAGGCAGGCTACATAATGACCTGGTTCTAACTCTTCTAACTCAGGCGTTTCCATTTTACATTTCTCTTGAACAAATGGACATCGTGTGTGAAAACGGCATCCGTTTGGTAAATCCACATTACTCGGAATATCCCCCTCTAATATTAATCGCTGACGTTGCTCTCGAATTTTTGGGTTAGGTAACGGTACTGCGGAAACAAGACTATTCGTATAGGGATGCATTGGGTTATTAAAAAGTTTGGCCTTTGTTGTAATCTCAATTATTTTACCTAAGTACATAACCGCAATTCGATCACTAATATATTTTACTGCTGGTAACCCATGAGCTATGAAAATAAATGTTAATTGAAATTCCTTTTGCAACTTTAGTAGTAGGTTTAATATTTGGGCTTGTATGGATACATCCAACGCAGATACAGGTTCATCACAAATAATTAGCTTTGGTTTTAACGCTATTGCTCGAGCAATTCCGATGCGCTGCCTTTGTCCTCCTGAAAATTCATGGGGATAACGTAGTGCATATTCTCTTGGCAAGCCTACCGAATCCATCAATTGATAAACAAGTTCCTGACGTTCCTTTTTAGTTTTCTTCGCATGTGTTTTTATCGGCTCCCCAATAATATCAATGACACGCATACGTGGATTTAAAGAGGAAAACGGATCTTGGAAAATCATTTGTATATCAGCACGGCATTTTCGTAGCTGTTCCTTGGACATCTCATCCATATTCTTACCATTAAAGATAATTGTACCGCTCGTTTTTTCTAATAAATGAAGCAGAAGATTTCCCGTTGTTGATTTACCACAGCCGGATTCTCCAACGATACCTAGCGTTTCACCTTCGTATACGTGAAAAGAAATGTCGTCAACTGCCTTTAAATATTTCTTTTCCTTAAAGCCTTCTTTTATTTCAAAATACTTTTTTAAATGCGCTACATCTAATAAAACCTTTTTTTCAACTAAAGATGACGTCATCCAGTCTCCCCCTTTTTGCCTACAAGCCAGCAGCGTACTTGGCGCCCATCGGAAAGTTCGGTTAATTTCGGCTCCTCTTTATAGCATTGATCAATTGCTACTGTACAACGTGGGCAAAATTTACACCCAAGAGGCATATTATCCATCGTCGGTACTGTCCCAAGAATCGATTTGAGTTGCTCATCTTCTATAAAAAATTTAGGTGTACTATCTAACAATCCTTTCGTGTAGGGATGCAATGGTTGTTCAAAAATTTTATAAACATCTGCACTTTCCACTACTTGCCCACAGTACATCACTACTACACGGTCTGCCATTTCCGCTACAACCCCCAAGTCATGGGTAATTAATAAGATGGCTGTCTGATCTCCTTTTGAAAGGTTGCGCATAAGATCCAAAATTTGTGCTTGTATTGTCACATCAAGTGCAGTCGTTGGTTCATCGGCTATAAGTAACTTTGGATGACAAGAAAGAGCCATCGCGATCATCACTCGTTGACGCATCCCACCACTTAAAGTATGAGGATACGTGTTATATACTTTTTCTGGTCGAGGAATCCCTACATGCCTTAACATGTCGATTCCTTTTTCTTTTGCTTTTTTCTTATCTAGTTTTTGATGTAATCGAATCGTTTCGGAAATTTGATTGCCGACAGTAAACAGCGGATTAAGCGCTGTTAAAGGCTCCTGGAAAATCATTGCGATTTCATTTCCTCGAAGATTGCGGTATTCCTTCTCACTTATTTTCATTAAATCTTTATTTTTAAACTGAATTTTCCCTTTTCGTACTTCACCTGGTTTTTCAATCAACCCCATTATGGACAGTGATGTAACACTTTTTCCTGAGCCAGATTCTCCGACAATGGCGAGTGTTTCTCCTTCACGAATATCGAAAGAAACCCCGTTAACAGATGGGACGTCTCCAGAGCCCGTCTTAAAATATGTGTGAAGATCCTCTACTTGTAAAATTACTTCTGATTGCATACAAAGTCCCCCTTAGCTTCTCCCTTGTGAACGTGGGTCTAGAATATCGCGTAACCAGTCTCCTAAAAAGATAATCCCAAGTACGGTAATTGTAATGGCTATTCCAGGTAATGTGGCGAGCCACCAGCTTGTTGCAATATAATCCCGCCCGTCACTTAAAATTCCTCCCCATGATATCGTTGGCGGTTGAATTCCTAAGCCAAGAAAGCTTAGCGAAGCCTCTAAAATAATCGTCGATGCGACACTCAATGTGGATATAACAATAAAGGATGACATCACATTTGGTAATACATGTCGGAATATAATAATCGGACTTTTCACACCAATTGAGCGTGCAGCTTTTACATATTCACGCTCCTTAATGGAAAGTGTTTCGCTTCGTACAATGCGTGCATAGGCAACCCAATTGGTCACGCCAATAACAATAATTAAGGTTGTAACACTTGGCCCAAATACTGCTAAAAATACTAACGCAAATAGAATATTAGGAATTGCTAGAAATGAATCAACTAATCTCATTAAGAGCATATCTACTACACCGCCATAGAAGCCTGAAACGAGCCCTACAAATATGCCAATAATACCGGCTAATACAACAGAAGAAATTCCCACCAATAGCGAAACTTGGGAACCATAAATAATCCGGCTTAAAATATCTCTCCCTAAATTATCCGTCCCTAATAAATAAGCTGGATCATTGCCTTCAACCCAAAAAGGAGGCTTCAACATCATTGCTGGGTTCATCGCTTGTGGATCGTAGGGTGCTAATACTGGAGCAAAAACCGCAATAATAACGACAAATAAAACAATGATAAAACCAACTAAACCTGTTTTACTTTTCCATAAGGAATGAAGGAGTTTTTTTAAGGCAAATTGTTTTTTAGGTTTGGTGTAGTGCACTTCTTCTTTTACTTCTAATACTTGATTGGCCATATTGTCTCCTCCCTTAATACTTAATACGTGGGTCTAGCACACGATATAAAATATCCGCAAATAAGTTCGTCATAATGACGAGGATGGCAATGACAAAAACACTTGCTTGAACGATAGCCATATCTCGTGTATTCACAGCTTGAATTAGTAATTGACCAAGTCCTGGCCAAGAGAATACCGTTTCAGTAATTAACGCTCCTCCTACTAACGTTGATATTTGAAGAGCTGTAATCGTCACTACAGGTAGTAATGAATTTCGGAATGCATGTTTATAGATAACGAAAAATTTGTGAATCCCTTTACTTTTTGCAGTTCTTACATAATCCTGGTTAATAATTTCAACCATGCTTGAACGAACAAGCCTCGTCATTTCTGCGCCAATCCCCGTACCTAACGTAATTGCCGGTAAAACTAAATGTTGCCAACTACCATATCCTGATACGGGCAACATACCTAATGTGACTGAGAAAAGCAAAATGAGCATGATCCCTAACCAGAAATTTGGCATCGCCTTTGCGACTACTGACGTACCAGTGATAAATAAATCAAATACTGTATTACGTTTTGTCGCAGACCAAATTCCAAATGGGATAGCGATGATAATTGCAATCACTAGAGATGCAAAGGCTAGTTCTAATGTGGCCGGTAACCGTTCAAGAACTAACGGAAGAGCTGCTGTGTTATAGCGAAACGAGTCCCCAAAATCACCTTGCAGTAAATTCAACATATATGTACCGTACTGTACGATGAAGGGATCATTTAGCCCTAGCGCTTCCCGTAGATTTTCAATATCCTCTTGGCTAGCATCCTCTGGTAGCATTAACGCAACAGGATCTCCTGCAACAAAAACTAACGTAAAAACAATAAATGAGATAATAAGTAAAACGGGTATAATTTCTAGAAGTCTTTTTAGCAAAAACTTTAGCATTGGTCCACCTCCAAAAATAGAAAGACCAGTGATCAATATCAACTGGCCCTCTACATTCCATTATTTTAATGACATGTTTGGTGCATATAGCATTTCGTCAGAAGAAGGCGTAAAGTCTACTCTGTCATTGACACCAACATTAATTTTCTCGAGATATAAAAATACATATGGTACATCCTCTGCGACAACTTTTTGGATTTCTTGAATTTGTTTTTCTCGAGTTGTAGGGTCCATATTCACTTTAGATTGAGCTAGAAGTTCCTCCACTTGTTGATTTTCGTAATCTGTATGCCCTTCATTACGAGCAGCATTAAACCAGTCAACCGCATATGCACCGTCAAACATGGAATTTCCTAAGCCTAATAAATACATGTCTTTATTTTCATTCGCATTTCGCATTTGAACGAAACTACTCCATTCCATAAATTGCAGGTTCACTTTAATTCCCACTTGGCTTAACATTCCGACAATTAACTCTGCTACTTCAGCATCCATTAAGTAACGACCTTTAGGCGAATGGAACGTCATTTCAAAGCCATCTGGATAGCCGGCGTCTGCTAATAATTGCTTTGCTTTATCTACATCATAGTTATAGCTGTTATATAGGCTCGGTTCATGTCCAAAATTACCTGGTCCTACCATTGATCGCACAGGAATCCCTGCTCCTTTTAAAGCGATTTCCGCTAACGTTTTATCATCAATTGCATAATCAATTGCTTGGCGAACCTTTACGTCAGCGGTTGGATAACCATCAGAGGCACGAAGATTTAAAAATATCGTACGGTTTGAAACTTCTTGCTTTAAGCTCGTTCCATCGTTATTATTCACACGATCCCAATCTGCTGGTGGAATATTCGTTGCTATATCAACACCACCAGTTAATAGCTCTGAAACTCTTGTTGAATTTTCAGGAATGATTCGGAAAGTGACCGTATCCCACTCCTCGACTGCCCCTTGATAATAATCATCAAATCGCTCAAAAACGATTTTATTATCGCGCACCCATTCCACATATTTATATGGTCCTGTACCGATAGGATTTTCTAAGAAATGATCCCAACCGTTTTCTTCAATATATTTTTTCGGTAACATCCCCGAACCTAAACGAGACAAACGGTGAATTATCGATGGCTCAGGAGCTTTCGTAATAATTTGCACTGTCAGAGGATCAATAATTTTAACTTCTTGAATTTGCTTATAGTTTGCATGCTCCTGAAGCGTGTCTGTTTGTGCTACGCGCTCTAAAGTGAACTTCACATCCTCAGCTGTAAATTCATCACCATTATGAAATTTAACCCCTTTTTTTAATTTAATTTCAACGGTTTGGTCATCTAAAATTTCATAAGACTCCGCCAACATTGGCTGTAGTTCATTGTTTTTATCTCGTTTAAACAAATAATCAAACATATGCTGATGGATTGACTCCGTAGAGGTGTTGTTATGATCATGAATATCAAAGCCAACCATGTCACTACCTATGGCGATTATTAAATCTTTATTATCATTTGTAGGTGTGTTTCCTCCACTTTCGCCTCCTTCTGAAGACTCATTTGTACTACAAGCAACCAAAATTAGCATCAACGAAAGTAATAGTATTGCAAATATTTTTTTTGACATGAAATATCCACCCTCCTGCAAAATATGATTTATATAAATATTGTTAAAAACTAAAAAATTAAATATTATTGTTAATATTTTCATACAATCGCCCATTAAATGCAACAACATTTTGAAAATTTAAAATATTTAGAGTTTTGAAAGCGTTTGGTTGAAACGAAAGGAACGGGTACATTAGATTACAATTTCATGCAAAAAAACCAACATTTCGATTACTCAAAATGTTGGTTTTCACTTTTTATTGTTGTTAATGTGGCATGAATACAAGTTGAATGACGAATAACAGAGCAAATAAATAAACTAACGGATGAACTTGACGTCCTTGCCCTTTAAATAACATTACTAATGGATAACTAATAAAACCTAACGCTATCCCTGTTGAAATACTTGATGTTAACGGCATCGTTAAAATTACTAAAAATGCTGGGAAGGCTACTTCAAATTGATCCCAATCGATTTGTTTAACAACGCTAATCATTAAACTACCTACAATGATTAAAGCAGGAGATGTAATCGCCGCAACCGTTGA
The DNA here is from genome assembly GCF_038005985.1 of Solibacillus sp. FSL R7-0682. NCBI lineage: Bacteria > Bacillati > Bacillota > Bacilli > Caryophanales > Caryophanaceae > Solibacillus > Solibacillus sp. FSL R7-0682. The sequence continues at coordinate 1,698,025 of NZ_JBBOUI010000001.1, read as the reverse complement.
AAGTGATCCTACTAGTGGTGCAAAAAATGATGCGACGATAAATAATACTGCTACCGTCAAGGAAGTTAAACCTGTACGGCCACCAGCTGCTACACCAGCTCCTGACTCTAAATATGCAGTTGAAGGACTAGTCCCAAGCATTGCACCAGTTGTCGTTGCCATAGAATCGGCTAATAACGCTTTACGTGCACGTGGAAGTTTGTTATCTTTCATCAATCCTGCTTGCTTTGCTACACCAATCATTGTTCCTGTCGTATCAAACAGTGTAACTAAAATGAATGAAAAGACAACACCATATAGACCATATTCAATGACTTCTCGGATTGCAGTAATCGGATTCCACACTAAAATGCCGTCTGGCAAATGTGGCATTGCCATAACTTTATCGATATGTAGCTGATTTGTTAAAACTGCTACGATTGCTGTAATAATCATCCCAATAAATAAGGCACCATTTACGTTTCGTGCCATTAACGCAACTGTGACAGCTAGTCCAAATAATGTTAATAACGTGCTCGGCGCACTTAAATCGCCTAGCCCAACAAAATTTGTTTCATTAGCAACAACAATTCCTGACATACGAAGCCCAATAAAGGCAATAAATAAGCCAATTCCTGCTGTAATAGCCAGCTTTAAGTTTTCTGGAATTGCAACAATTAGCTTTTCACGAAGCGGTGACAAACTAATAATAATAAATAAAAGTCCTGCTACAAAAACTGCTGAGAAGGCAGTCAAATAATGAATTTGTCCATTTGAAGCAAGTACGACTGTATAAGTAAAATATGCATTTAAGCCCATTCCAGGAGCAACTGCAATTGGATAATTTGCACATAGAGCCATCCAGCCTGTACCTATTACAGTAGCGATAATTGTCGCCATAAATACTTGCTCAAGTGGCACTCCTGCATCAGCTAATATAATTGGGTTGACAATAATGACATAAGCCATCGTTAAAAACGTCGTTAATCCCGCAAATAACTCTTTTTTCACTGTAGTTTGATTTTCCTTTAGTTGAAACATGACAATCCCTCTTTCTGAAAAACACGAACATTTTAAAAGAACTTTATTATAATATTCGTTTATTGAAAGTTTTGCAATATTTTTATCACCGAGAAGAAAAAGTTGTAATTATCTTATTATTCTAAACAAAACAAAAACCCCTATTCTCATACGAAAGTAGGGGTTCAATCGAATTGTTTTAAATGTACACATGAAGTAATTAATTAACGAATTCCTCTTCCACAGAAATGACCTTGCCATCCTGTACATCTACCCAAAATGGGGTTTTTATTGGCATATTACTGTCACCGTATAAAAAGTGTTTAAATTCTTCTATATTTGTTGTCGTGTATTTTTTGTCTTCCTCTTCGGTTACAAATAAATTTCCTGTATCAAAAAAAGTAAACTTCGTCTGCTCATCTATAGTGAAGGATTGTATTTCCTCTGATTCGTTATGAATATAATACCCATTTGGCATATCACTTTCAGTTAACCCTAACTCCTCCATTCTTTCCTTATCATCTTGTTTTATGAATTCAAAATCATCTAACTGAATGTTGTTTCCATCTAAAGCAACATAACCAATATACTTTTCACTGTCTTTAGACACGTATTCATTACTTGAATCTCTACACCCACTTATAAGTAAAGTAAGTAGGCTAATCAGGATAAAAGTGAGCGTTTTTTTCATTTTCTTTCCCCTTTATAACTAGTAATTACTTTAAAATTGAACTTTTTGGCATATAGAACGAAGCATTTTCAGTTTTATGTACTACATCTTTTCTTTCTTGAGCTCCGTGTTCCGTATATTTAATTGTCGTACTATCGCCATAAGTAACTAATGCTACATCGCTTGTATTATTCCAATACATAATACTTCCCTCAAAAACTTTACTTTTATTCGATTCCTTATATAAGTACCCTTTATTTGTCATATATATGACAACTCCTGTTGATCAGTTATAGCCTGTTCTAAACCAATGATCTCCAGGCCACCCACCCCAAATAGCGTCCCAATACCATTTTCCAGCTTAATCTTGTGGAATACCCCCAGCATTTGCTTTACATTATATATTTATATTTCCCTTTCAAGGTAATTTCCCCCTAATTGTTTTTTACACCATTCTACTCATGCAAAAAGGCCCCCTAACTGGTTAAGTTAGAAGACCTATAATTAAAATTTTTATATTATTTTCTCAAATAACATATCTATTATTTTTTTGTGTTTAAAATATCGTTCTCTTCAAGGAATTTCGTGTTGAATTTCGCTGATTGGAACACTTCATTGTTCATTAATGCTTGGTGGAAAGGAATTGTTGTGTTGATTCCTGGGCCAGCAACTTCGAATTCTGATAGTGCACGATTCATTTTAGCGATTGCCTCATCACGCGTATCTGCATGAACGATTAGCTTCGCTACCATAGAATCATAGTATGGTGGAATTGTATAGCCCGCATATACTGCAGAGTCTACACGTACCCCATAACCACCTGGTACAACATAAGTATCTACTGAACCAGCTGAAGGCATGAAGTTTTTGTATGCATTTTCAGCATTAATACGACATTCAATTGCCCAACCATTGATTTTAATATCTTCTTGTTTAAATGGAAGTGCTGCACCTGAAGCGATTTTTAATTGCTGTTGAACAAGGTCTACACCCGTAATCATTTCTGTTACTGGGTGTTCTACTTGGATACGTGTGTTCATTTCCATGAAGTAGAACTTGTCTTCTTGGTAATCGTAGATGAACTCAATTGTACCTGCACCTTCATAATTACAAGCTTTTGCAGCCTTCACTGCGGCTTCACCCATTTGAGCACGACGCTCTTCTGATAAAGCTGGAGAAGGTGCTTCCTCTACAAGCTTTTGCATACGGCGTTGAACCGTACAGTCACGCTCACCTAGGTGAACAACATTACCATGACTATCAGCTAAAACTTGAATTTCACAGTGACGGAAGTACTCAATAAATTTCTCTAAGTAAACACCAGGGTTGCCGAATGCCGCTGCTGCTTCTTTTTGAGTAATTTCGATTCCTTTTACTAACTCTTCCTCTGTACGAGCTACACGAATCCCTTTACCGCCACCACCGGCTGTTGCCTTGATGATTACTGGGTAACCGATATTGCTCGCCCATTCTTTACCTGTTTCGATATCAGGTACGATGCCAGTACCAGGAACTAAAGGAACATTAGCCGCTTCCATTGTGTCACGTGCTACGTCTTTAATCCCCATGATTTTAATTGCATCTGAGGAAGGACCGATAAATTTAATGCCAGCGTTTTCACAAGCTTCAGCAAAAGCTGCGTTTTCTGCTAAGAATCCGTAGCCCGGATGGATGCCGTCTACACCTGTTTTTTGTGCTACCCCAAGCACAGCTGGGAAACTTAAATATGAGTCTTTAGATAATTTAGGACCGATGCAATACGCCTCATCAGCTAATTTCACATGTAACGCTTCTGCGTCAGCCTCAGAATATACTGCAACAGTTTGAATACCTAGCTCTTTACAAGCACGGATAATACGTACTGCAATTTCGCCACGGTTTGCAATCAATACTTTTTTCATTGGTAATCGCGCTCCTTATTCAGCTTTTACTAGGAATAGAGGTTGACCATATTCTACTAATTGGCCATCTTTTACTAAAATTTCTACGATTTCACCTTTAACTTCAGCTTCAATCTCGTTGAATAATTTCATTGCTTCAACGATACATACGATTGATTCATCGCCCACTTTATCGCCAACCTTAACGTAAGCTGGTGACTCTGGATTTGGAGCTTGATAGAACGTACCAACCATTGGAGATGTGATTTTATGTAGATCTGCAGTATCTGCTACTGGTGCAGCCGGTGCTGGAGATTCTACTTTTGGTGCTGGAGCTGCTGGTGCAACTGGTGCTGGAGCCGCTTCCACTTTTTCTACTACTGTTTGTACTACTTCTTTTTTAGGTGCTACGACTTCCGTAACGCCACCCTTTTTCTTTAATTTAACCTTTGCTCCATCAGCTTCGTACACGAACTCGTCAATTGACGAAGCATCTACTAACTTAATAATTTCACGGATTTCTTGAACTTTGAACATTGTTACTTCTCCCCTTAATCAATATTATAGTACATGAGTTATTTTATAATTTTTCTGATTATTTTTAAATAGTTAAATTGAAATAGCATAAAACTAGTCATAAATTAGAGCAAATCTATGTTAAAACACCAAAAGTTCGCACCAACTGCTATATAACACATACAGAATTCACATCATGATGTCAGGCATTTAATTGTAAGGTTGGAAGTCCACTGTCACTTTCACATTTTCCTCCATTTCAGAGAGGATTGTATGCATAATTTCACTTGCTTGCTGGTTCGATGATTCATCAGACATAACAGATACTTTAACATTTGAATCTTCAATTCGAACAAGTGCATCTGAATAACCCATTGATTTAATAAGCATTTCTAACATCGCTTCAGAGGAATCCAGTTTAATCAATTTATCCATTTCATCAAAGGCAGCATTTTTCTCTTCAGCAGTGTAATCTGCCGATGCAACCTTTTGTGTTAGTTGTTCACGTAATTGGCTTCTTTTATTATCGATTTCTAGGCGCATTTCTTGGAAAAGATCGCTTTCTGAATTAACCGTTTGTGTTGTACTTTGATTGACACCTAAAATTTCTGTATTATCAAGTGCGTCATCTGTAAAAATTGTCATAAAATTTGGTGTCGGATTGTCTTCAAAAATGTAAAACACAGAAATTACGGCAACTAAGCTTACTAATGTTAAAAACCAAACTGTTCGTTTTTTTACCTTCACTTTTCTTCCTCCTCCATTTGCATTGGGACAATTTGAATACGATGTGTAGGAATTTGTAGTACATTCCCTACTGTTTCTTTCAACATTCTCTTCACTTGCGCTTGATGCGCACCTTCTGCCACGATAATGACTCCAACTAAATTCGGTTGTTGTGATACAGCTAAAAACTGACTTTTCTCTACAGCTTGTTCATAATGAAAATATACTTGAACTTGTCCTACTGAATGAATCTCACTTAATAAGGCAGCAAGTTGCTGTTCCGTTGTCTTTTTGGATTGTCCATCGTCAGTTGCTGTTGATAAAAAATAAAATATCGTGACAATTACAATAATGCTACCTACTAATAGTAATGAGCGATTTGTTTTCCTCTTTTCCACATATTTGCGCCAAACGCCACCTTCATTTTCAATTTTCATCACAATGTATGAGTATTAGGGCAATATTATGCAAATAGTGAAAGAATATAGCTCGACACTGTTAAATAAAGTGCCAATTTCACATAAACATGCCACTCTTTTTCCTCTGCAAATACTAGTAAACTACTGCCTAACAACACTAACAACAATATCTCTATCATGGTGAGCCCCCCATTGAAAGTTGCATTAAAACGACACATAATAGCACAATGAAAATTATAGAAAAGCCAAGCAGTAATGCGACTGCACAGAGCACAAACAATGTCTTACCAACATCGTCGAAGAGACTACTTATTCGATTATTGGAGAAAGGCTCCATCATCGCACCAATGACTCGAAATAATAAAGCATGGAGTAACAATACGACAGACGGATAAAACGCGGCGCTCCATACGATTACTAAAAAGCTAAGCCCAATAAATGTTGATACCGTTGATTGTGTCTTCTGGAAAAATGATAATCCTTCTACAATTAAGTTCCCTATTAACGGGATATTTTGCTCAATTAATTTTTTGATAGGCGATTTCACTGCATCATTTAATTGAAAAAAGGCCACTCCCGAAAAGGTTAAAATAGAGGTCAACCCTAATACCGAGGCGATGATGACGCTCAATACGGATGACCTTATTAAATCGGCAGCTTTTGAGAAGGATATCGCTGGATAAATTTTTGTACACACATCTAAAATTAATGCCAAAATTAACGTAGGAATTAGTAATTTTGTGCAAACGAATAAAATGACCTGGATAAGAAAAATAATAATTGGATTCCATGCAATAACCGAAAATACGGACTGCACTGCGATAAGCATTGTTGTGAGAACGGGAATAATGGCTATAAAAAAATTTTGCATAACGAGGATTAGTTCGGTTAAGACGACGAATGCATCGACTACTTTTTCAGAGAAGATCACGATAAATAGCAAAATAAATAACTGCTCGATTAAGACGGACTGCTGTGGAATGAGTGCAAGTAGGAGCAAATACAATAATACATAAAGTGCGGCATAAATAATGGAAGTAATAAGAGAATCAATAGGCTGGGAAAACATCGAAAGAAAAAAGTCCATAGCTAAAACCTTTCAAGCAAGTTTACTAACGTACGAAATGCTGGTTCAAGTAATGTCAGCCAATAACTAACCAGTACGATTCGAATCGATAATTGGACAGCTGTAACAAAGGATTCGTATTCCAATTGATCTAATAGTGAACAAATGAGCTCACTTAATATTAGTAAAAATGCTGTAAATAATAGCCCTTTACTATAAGGGACTTGAGTAAAAATTTGTGCTAGTTTCTGCCATAAGGGTATTAACTGACGTAAAATAATAAACTGAACAAAAATAAAAAAAGCAATGACGACGATAATGGCATGTAGCTTGTCCATGGATTGTTTGATTAATACTAATAGCACAACAAAGATGATGCTTGCAAATAAGCTAATCATCTAGCTTATGCCGGTTAACCATTGGAAAAATATGACGATTTCTTGGAAAAACAGGCGTAAAAATCGAATCAATTCCACAGCCATATACATGTACGCTACAAAAAAGAGGAAAAATGAAAATTCTTTTTTTCCAATTTGCTCAAAAAAGATGTGAAGAAGTGCTATTACTAAGCCCACACCTGCGACACGTAGCACATCCTGCAACTCCAATAAAGCCCTCCTTCCTTACCGAAACTATATGCGCCTCCCTTTCATTTCATCACTATTTAAAATAAAAAGGGAACATAAAAAAACTTAAGTTCAATAGGACGAACTTAAGTCAAAACATAGATTGAAAGGTGATTTCTAGTGTTTATCAATTATTTAATTTTCAAAAAATAAAAAACCACTAATAATTTACAGGATAAGGCTCTACAAAACACTTTACCACTTGATTCTCCCGTCTTCTTTCTATAGTAAACGTAACGAGTTGGTTCAATTCTTTTTTGCAAAGCAACCGTTCAAATGATTCATAGCCAGCGATTTCATCTTGATCGATTGCATGTATAATATCATCCGGTAAAATACCTGCAGCTTCTGCCACTGAACCTTTTTTAACATTCAATACTTTCGTTCCACGTGATCCTTCATAATTTGTTGTATGCGTAATACCAATCGATCTCCGCCACATGTTTGAACGGTTATCCAAATCTAATTCATATACACTTTTTAGATTTTCTAGAAATTGAGCGGTACCAAACAACATATTTTCCTTACTTGCTTCAGACATTTCCTTAAAGAAGTTACTTTCATATTCGATACTAACTTTAATACCATTTTCAACTTGATCTAATGAAGTGATAGTCTTAAAGCTTTGATCCATACTTTCAAGTACAAAACGTTTCATCTCTTCAATTTCTGTAAAGATACCTTCTGATGTGGCACCCCACCCATGATTTAAAAAGCCCCTTCCACCTATGCAAAAATCCATTTCTGCATTTTTAGTATACCAACGATTCAAATGTTCGGGCTTAGTTAAAGCATCCCACACTACTTTTAGGGGGGCATTCACAACAATTTCTCTCTTTACAGAATCCTTATTCATTTTCATCTGGAAACTCTCCTTTTTCTACATAATCTTTTAAACTTACGAGTTGATGATCAAGTAGTTCTTCGATGTATAGTTTCATTTGTTGGTAAGTTTGCTGAAGATGGCTGGAATTGAGTGAATATATACGATATTTCCCCTGTAATCTTTCCGATATGAGTTTTTCCTCCAACAAAATCGTCAAATGCTTCTTAATTGCTGGTTGAGAAATATTAAATGCCTCCACTATATCCTTTTGGCTTTTGTCTCCCTGCTTAAGTATTGTTAATATTTGACGTCGTGTAGGGTCACTTAAAGCTCGATAAATATCAGACATTGACTTACTTCACCCCTAACATATAACCTTTTAGTTATATTAAGAATACTAACTAAGGCACCATGCAGTCAAGAATATTCTGAAAAAAATAAAAAGAAGATAAATCCCGATATATAGGCATTTATCTTCTCGTATGATTAATAAATATTAAGCATTCAATCCTAATAATTCATCAACAATGTCCTGTACAGAAGCTTGTTTTGCTAAATAACTTTTTTCACCCATCCACAAAGATAAGTATTCCGGTTTATTTTGTCTTGCACTTTCTTTTCGAATATCTAGTGTCAAATAGTGCTGGATTGGATATGGTGCAACGACTGCATCCTTTAATTGCTCTGTAAATTTATTTTTCAGACCACGAGCATATTTCCCGGTAAATGCTCGAGTTAATGTTGTTGCCTGCTCTTTGGAGTTTAAAATGGCTTGCTTATGTACGTTGCTTGCTTCACACTCATTAGCCGTTAGTAAAGCAGTACCTACTTGAACCATACTAGCACCAAGACGCAACATTAATTGGACATGCTCTGGTGTCATAATACCGCCAGCTGCAATAACTGGGATCGACACTTCCTTCACGACCCGCTTCACTAGTTCTTCTGTAGGTAGCATTTGTAACGGCTCTGTAAATGAACCACGATGACCCCCAGCTTCACCACCTTGAACAACAACAGCATCTAACCCTGCCTTTTCTACCGCCTGTGCTTCTTCTACTGTAGTAGCTGTGCCAATTAAGTAAATTTGGTGGTCTTTTAATTTTGCAATGGTAGTTTCATTTGGAAGTCCAAACGTAAAGGAAACAATTTCAACACCTTCATCCAAAATTGCCTGAACTTGTCCATCAAACACTTCTGTTGACACGACACGTTGCGTATTTGGAATGCCTAATTCCTCGTAAATTGGCTGCAGCGCATCCCGCGCATTTTGCAATACCCCAATATCAATCATCGGTTCTTCTTGAATAAATAAATTGACACTAAAAGGTTTGTTAGTTAAACGCTTCACTTGTTGAATAAACTGTCTTGTCTCTTCTCCATTTAAGTATCCAGCTCCAATTGAACCTAATATTCCATACTCACTACAAGCTGCTACAAAATTCGGAGATGTTATGCCTGCCATAGGCGCTTGAATGATTTTCTTTTCTACAGCGATTTTCGAAATCATAAAAATTCACTCCTTTTCTTGATTGTACTTTGAAAACTATTGTTTGGCTAGATATGGTATTATTTCCTGCTTCTAATAATCAACCAATTTTAAAAGCCGTCCCAAAAGCAAATGCTTTTAGAACAGCTTTTTGATGTCTCCCCCATCGATGAGACTTTTCTATTAATATAACTTGTTCAACCAATTTCCCGATATTTATTATTAAAATATGCTTTAGCAGATTGTAAACAATTCAAGGCAAATTGCTCTGGCTTCATTTTATTAGAACGTTCCAAATTTGGTGTTTCAATAGACATCGGCACATTTGGTAAAGCATTTACAATTGAATGAATATCAATACCACCCTCTCCAATATATAACCGTTCCTCACGTAAAATTCTGCGCATTTCTTCTTCACTTGTCGGAATTGAAAGTTGCGCATCACATAAATGAATAAAATGGACCCACTCATCTGGTATGCTATGAAGCTCGGAAATGGGTTCACGCGAACGGTGGAAATGATGAATATCTACTAGTAATCCTTTATTGGAAGCATTCGTTTGTTCAAGAATATGCCGAATTCCAGCAATTGTTTTCACGGAACTAATAGGTACTGCCTCTAAATCTACCGACATATTATATTGACTAGCGATTTCACATAGTCGCTCATATTGTTCTATAGCAAAAGTCTTATCTTCCGTCCAAATACTCGAAATTACATGCTTCGCTCCTAAAGTAGCAGCAATCTCCATTTCACGCTCATATTTTACTAGATCCATACCTTCATAAATTTTTGCTAATTCAACATCTAAAAATTGTATAGTCGTATTTTCAAAAGCTTCCTTTGTTTCCTTATAGAGCACAGCATTATCCGCTAGCGAATAATCCGGCTCGTTCCCTAGATTCATGCAAATTGTACGTAAGCTAACAAAATCATACCCTGCTTGATCAGCTACATAAATTAATTGTGGTGGAGTTAACTTTAACAATGTCAAATGAGAAATAGAATATGTTTGCTTCATTTCCATACTCCTCTTTTCATTATTAATTCACTGAAACGTGATGCACTTTTTTATCCGGAGAATAAATATCCATTATGTTCCAGTGTCCAGCTGTAGGAACAGGGTTGTTTTGCATAGCAACATCAATGACAACGGGCTTATTTAAACGAATGGCATGATCTAATGCAGGTTTAAAATCTTCCGCTCGCTCAATTTTTATCCCTTCCACTCCATAAGCACGAGCAATTGCTGCATAATCCGGTGAGTAAGGCTCGTTGTCAATTTTAAATAATGTGCCTAATGTCGTATCAAAGTGTGCCTTTTGTAAACCAGCAATTGTTCCAAAGGCGAAATTGTTCATAATGACCCAAATAACTGCTATATTTTCTTCTGCTGCTGTCGCTAAAACGGCTGGATTTTGCCCAAAGCCTCCGTCCCCAACTAATGAAATAACTACTCGATTAGGATGTGCAATTTTTGCTCCTAATGCTGCTGGTGCGCCGAAGCCCATAGTTGCAAAGCCTCCCGGAGTCAATATTGTTCCTGGCGTTAATACATCAAATTGTTGCCCAACTCCGTTTTTATTCCAGCCAACATCTGTCGTTATAAATGCATCGTTTGGAATTACTTCACGTACATCGGCCAAAATCCGTTGTGGTTGCATTGGGAAAGCATTATCTGTTTCAAATTGACGATTACTTTCTTTAAATTCCCTTTTATTTTTTGCGATTTCTTGTTTTAATGCTTCGTTTCGTTTTCCGTTTGGATATACTTCCTTTGCTGCAATGAGCAATGCCTCTAAAGATTCCTTTACATCCGCTACTACTCCAAGCTCTACTGGATAATTGCGTCCAATTTCGGTCGGCTCAATATCTATTTGTATTAATTTTGAAGGGGGTATTTGGAATGTGTAATGATCTTCCCACGAGCTACTATCTGCTTCTTTAAAGCGTGTTGCCAGTGCTAAAATAACGTCGGCTTCTTTACATTTTTGATTAATATATTCTGTCCCCCAGAAACCCGTCATACCAAGTGCGAGAGGATGCGCATCAGAAATCGCACCTTTGCCCATTAATGAGTACGCAACGGGGATTTCAAAATGATTAATAAAAGCTTTTAGCTGTTCAGATGCTTGCCCTAAAAGTACACCACCACCTGCGATTATTAGTGGATTTTTTGCTGTTGCTAACCGATTGATAATTTCAATCGCAGTAGTATGCTTCATCGTTGATTTTTCAAGAACTTTCGTATTTCGTTTTTGACGTTCAAACCATTCTTCGTCTATTTCCTTCGAAAAAATGTCCATTGGTACATCAACTAATACAGGACCTGGGCATCCAGATTCAGCTAATTGGAATGCTTTTTCTAAAATTTCTGGGAATAGATGTGGACTATCTACACGCCATGCTCGTTTAACAAAGGGTTTATAAATTTCAAATTGAGTTGCATCACCGTGCATATTCACTTCTTGATGTGGATGCTTTCCGTAATAATGTGTTGGCACATCGCCTGCAATAACGACCATTGGTGTACAATCCAGTGCTGCATTTGCAACCCCTGTTGCCGCGTTTGTTAAACCTGGCCCTAAGTGGCTTAGTACGACAGCAGTTTTTTTCGAGGCACGGCCATAGCCATCTGCCATATGCGCAGCAATTTGCTCATGACGTGTACTAATAAATTTTATTTTTTCGCTACTTTCTAAAGCTGACAAAACCGCGATATTTGTATGTCCACATAAACCAAAAATATGTTGTACGCCACGGTCTTCTAAATATTTGACGAGCTGCTTTGCAATAACTTCCGCCATTGTTATTCCTCCTTAAGTTCGAATTACAATCATTTTCATTTCGGTCATTTCCTGAATCGCAAAACGTGGACCTTCTCGACCAATTCCACTCTTTTTTATGCCTCCATATGGCCAGTGATCTAATCGATAATTGGATGTACCATTCACTACAATGCCTCCTGCTTCTAATTGTTTAGAAGCTTGTAGAATATGCTGAAAATTATTAGTGAAAAGACCGACCTGTAAACCAAAGTCCGAATCATTCGCTTCGGCAACCCCCTCTTCAAATGAAGAAATCGGAATTATACTAACGACTGGTCCAAAGACTTCTCCACAAACAACTTTCGCGGTTTTTGGTGGATTTAACAGAACAGTAGGTTGTATATGTGCCCCTTTTTGAATACCACCTGTTAAAATGCTAGCCCCCATATTTTTAGCTTCTTCTATCCACTCCATAATTCGATGTGCAGTTGCTTCATTGACGACTGTCCCTACATCTGAAGTAGGATCTAATGGATCTCCGCATTTTAGCTGTTCCACTTTCTCTACTAATTTTTCAGTAAATTGAGTTAGACATCGTTCATGTACATAAATTCGTTGTACTGATATACAACTTTGCCCTGAGTTGCTAAAGCCCGTTTGTGCACACATTGTCACAGCCCGATCGATATCTGCATCTTCATCTACAATCGTCGCAGCATTGCCACCTAGTTCAAATAACTGCCTTTTCAATCCCGCTTCTTTTGCAATATAGTTCGCTGCTATTAAGCCACCTGTAAACGATACGACATGCACCCGATGATCTTGGACAATTTGTTGGCCCGGTTCTACCCCACCTAATATCAATTGGACAGCATTTTCAGGTAAACCAGCCTCTAATAAAAGCGCTATAAATTGTGAAGCAATTAACGCTGCTTGCGGTGCCGGTTTTAAAATAGTCGCATTTCCTGCGGCAAAGGAAGGACCAATTTTATGACAAATTAAATTTAACGGGGCATTAAAGGGTGTAATGGCAGCAACTACGCCAACTGCTACTCGAAATGTAAGTGCATGAGAGTTCGTCCCGCGCTCCGATGCTTCACCCGTTATTGTTTCACCAATGACGTACTTTGCTGCTTCTGCGGAGAGCTTTAATGTTTCGATCGAACGAGCAACTTCATCAAGTGTGTTTTTTAACGGCTTTCCTACTTCTAATGAGATTAACTTAGCAAAATATTCTTTTCTCTCAGTCATTAATGTTGCCGCACACTCAAGTACTTTCACTCGCTCATATACTGGTATTTCCGCTAATTGTTTTCGCGCATTAAAAGCACTCTGTAATGCCCGTTCTGTATCCTCTGATGTAACTTCAATTTGATAACCAATCACTTCATTATTGTAAGGATTGATAATATCCATTTTCTTGCGACCTTCTTCAGTAAGCCAGCTACCATCCACATATGGACGAGCTAATTGCGTCATCTTCGTCACCTCTACAAAATTATTAAACTTCTTTTCACAATATATAAATTCATTACGAATCGCTAAATTGGAACGATACAATTCTTGCTAATGAGAAATTTTATTTTGCCCTTTCGGTTTTTCGCTCAATTGTGCGTTTGGCCCCGCTTGCAACATATAACTCGATTTATTATCTGTTTTATGAAGCAATTGCTGTACATTTTTAGCAACCCCAATTATTTTTAATAAATCAATTCCCGTTGACACACCCATTTCTTCAAAGCCATGAACTAAGTCTTCGGTTGCAATATTACCTGTTGCACCTGGTGCATAAGGACACCCCCCTAACCCTGCAACAGAACTATCAAAATGGACGATTCCTTCTTCCCATGCTGCTACCGCATTTGCAAAGGCCATCCCTCGAGTATTGTGTAGGTGCAATGAAAAAGTTGTCGTTGGAAATAGCTGTTTTAATGTTCGTAAATAACTTTTTACTTGATATGGATTTGCCATTCCAGAAGTATCTGCTAGTGATACTTCGTAAATGCCCATCTCGTTGTATCGTTCTAATAGTGGTATTAATTTCTCTATTTGCACAATTCCTTCATACGGACAACCGAAAGCAACGGATAATGAGCCTCCAACCTTAATACTGTTCTTTGCAGCAAGCTCTACTATCGGCTCTAGCTTTCGCTGTGCTTCCTCCGTGGTAGCATTCGCATTGGATAAACTATGTGAGTCTGTAGCAGATAACATTAATTTAAGCTTTTGGATGCCGACTGCAATTGCCCGTTCTGCACCTCGTTTATTTGGAACGAGTGCTCTTAAATGGACACCTGCAATCTCACGTGCCTGTATTACAACCTCTTCGGCATCTCGCAATTGTGGAATAGCTTTTGGGTGTACGAATGATGTAATTTCCATCGATTTAATACCGGTATTAGCTAGCTGGTGAATAATATCCAGCTTTGTTTCTGTTGCTATCCAATTATGTTCTGCCTGAAATCCATCCCTCGGTGCCACCTCACAAATTTCAACTACTTTGGGCAAATCAAATTTTGACAATCAAATCACCTCTTCTTGCTTTAATTGTTCAATCTCCTCTTCAGATAAGCCTAGTGAAAGATAAATTTCCTCATTATGTTCCCCTAGCTCTGGTGCACGATGCCGAATTGATCCAGGTGTTTTTGAAAAGTTAGGAACTACACCAGGTACTTTTACTTTTCCTAAACGTGGATGCTCTACTTCCACAATATTTTGGCGCGCTTTATAATGGGGATCATTGAAAATATCTGCGATGCTTAATATCGGACTAATAGGCACACCATGTTTATCTAGAATTGCCTGTAATTCCAACAATGTAAGCGTTTTAATATATCCTTTCACAATGGCCTGAACTTCTTCATCATTTTGCAAGCGAACAGCATTCGTATAAAAGCGTTCATTCTTTAACATATCTAACCGCCCCATCGCCTCCGCTAAACGATTAAACGTGGAGTCCGTACTGCAAACTAATACAACATACTTTCCATCTTTTGTTTCATACGTACCAGCTGGGCTCGAATGTCCTGCTAATCCAGGAGAGCGTTCCCGAATCTTTTCATTTTGATCATACTCGGCGATTAGAAACTCTAGCATTCTAAAAATAGCTTCGTATAAGCCCATTTCAACAACTTGCCCTGTTCCATTTGGCGTTGCATCACGATGATATAAGGCTGAAACCGCAGCGAAGGCTGTATATACACCTGCAATATAATCAAGTAATGAGTATGACGGGCTCACAGGTGGCCGATCTGGATACCCTTGAAGATATGTGTGACCACTATATGCAGTACATGGAGTACCAAATCCTGCCTTCTTTGCATAAGGTCCTGTTTGCCCATAGCCAGAAATCCGTACCATTATTAAATTCGGGTTAACTTCCTTCATTACGTCGTAGCTTAAACCCCATTTTTCCAATGTACCTGGGCGAAAATTTTCTATTAAAATATCAATATCTTTTATAAGCTTCAGAAAAATTTCTTTTCCCTTTTCACTATGAATATTTAAGGTAATCGATTTTTTATTGCGAGCAAGCCCTGGCCATCGCAGTGCCTCTCCATCCTTCCATGGTCCAACCGTTCGAAGGGTATCCCCTTTCTTTGGTAGCTCTACTTTTACGACTTCAGCGCCTAAATCAGCAAGTAGCGTCGCCCCGAAAGGCGCTGCAATCATTGTTGAAATATCTACTATTTTTATGCCCGTCAATGGACCGTTATTTATAGCATTCATCCTAGAGCCTCCCTCTACTTTTATCATGTACTACGATACTTTTATTACTTCATTAACCAGTCTGCTGGTACTGTTATTAGCTCTGGGAATAGCATTAATAGTATTAATAAAAGGACATATGTAAGTATGAATGGCCATATCCCCTTTGTTAATTGCCCCATTGTGAGTTTTGAAACACTGAGCGAGACATTCAAGACGGATCCAACTGGCGGTGTAATTAATCCAATTGCTCCATTTAAAACTAATAAAATCCCAAAGTAAACTGGATCTACTCCAGCAGCGACTAGCATTGGTAAAACAACTGGAACAATAATTAAAATAATTGGACCCGTATCCATAATCATTCCTAGTAATAGGACGATGAGCATAACAAATGCAATTAGTAGTAATGGTTGATTATTAATTGGCCCTAAAAGTTCAGCGAGTTGTTGTGGAACATTTGCAATGGTAATAACCCAAGCACCAGCCATCGCAGCGGCAACCATGAAAATTACAACACTTGTTGTTTTTGATGCATTTACTAAAACTTTTCCGATATCTGATAGTTTCATTTCTCGGTAAATAACTAAGCTTACAAATAAGGCATAAAATACTGCGACCGATGCTGCTTCAGTTGCGGTAAAAATACCACCTCGTAAACCAACGATAATAATAACGGGTAAGAAAATGGCCCAAATGGAACCTTTAATTGCTGCAAAAACTTCCGCAGTAGATTTTTTCGGTAAAACTTGAATCTCTTTATTACGTTTTACGAGAATAAACCATGTAACCGCCAACCCAACTGCCATCAAAAAGCCTGGGAAAACTCCCGCCATAAATAAGCGAGTAATGGATACATTCGCAATTACCCCATACATAATTAACGAAATACTCGGTGGAATTAATAAAGCAATGAGTGATCCTGAAGCAATTAAGCCCATCGATTGCCCTTTATCGTATCCACCTTTCACCATCATCGGTAACAAAATCGCCCCTAGTGCAGCAGCATCAGCTAATGCAGACCCCGATAATCCGGCAAATATTATACTTGCTACAATTACTACATAACCAAGACCACCTTTTACATGACCGAAAATGGCTAACCCTAAATCCACTAAACGCTTACCAATCCCCCCTACATTCATAATTTCACCAGCTAGAATGAAGAATGGCACAGCAATTAGCGGGAAACTTTGTGCGCCTTTCATTAAATTTTGCGCTACAATCGTTGCACTATATGAATCGATATAGAACATTAAGAAAATTGTAGCTAACAATAAGCCAAAAGCTATTGGTACACCAATAATTAATGCTCCAAGTAATACCCCTAAAAAAACAATTACGGACATACGCTATGCTCCTTTCAAGCTAATCCTTCGACATATCTTGATTGTTTGTCTTTTTGAAAATTTCAATCGTTTTGCCAATTGTCAACACCGCAATACAAATGCTTAAGAAAAGCCCTACCGAGTAGACATATGATTGGGGTATACCTAGAATTGGAGTTGTCATAACGTTGTTTTCCTTCACTAGCTGTAAACTTCCTTGGAACACAATGATAATGACAATTAGAATAATGACGTTGCTGCAAATAGCTAATATTTTCTGCCAAACAGGTGAAACTTTTGAAATTAACACATCAACCTTAATATGTGAGTTTTCCTTAAAGGCTTGGATTGCTCCTAAAAATACAAGCACCATAAATAATATTTGGCTAAGCTCAACTGACCACGTAATGCCAGAACTAAAAACATAACGTAATACAACATTTAAAAATACTAATATCGCCATGATTCCTAACGAGATTGCCATAAAAAAATCAATCATCCGTGAAACATACTTCATGTTGATGCCTCCGATTCTCTTAAGAGATACGTAGCGCATCAACATCAACATGCGCTACGTTAAATTTTATTTTGCGAGTTCAATTACTTGATTATAAAGCTCCTCACCAATTACTTTTTTGAACTCATCGTAAACTGGGGCTGCTTTATCAATCCATTGCTGTCGATCTTCATCAGAAAGCTCCGTAATTTTCACCCCGTTTGCTTCAATATTCGCAATCGCTGCATCTTGTTGATTTAGTGTTTCTGCACGCATATTATCACTTCCAACTTTGATGGCCTCTTGCACAATTGTTTGCTCTTCAGGTGTTAATGAATTCCAAAACTTATCCGAAACTACGACAAATCGTGGCATTAATAAATGCTCTGTACGTGTCATAAATTTTTGTACTTCAAAAAACTTGGATGAATTAATAACATTGAATGGATTTTCTTGGCCTTCCACAACATTTGACTCTAACGCGCTATAAAGCTCTGAGAATGAAATGGCCGTAGGATTTGCCCCTAGCTCCTTCCAAAACTTAACTTGCAACGCATTTTCTAATGTCCTAACATTTAAACCCTTTAGATCATCTGGTGTTCGAACTTCTTTTTTATTGTTTGTTAAGTTTCGATATGTTGCATCTAAGTAACCTAACCCCACTAAGTCATATTGTTCTAAAGATTCAGATAATTTATCACCAATTTCGCCATCCATTATTTCATAAGCAACATCTGACGATTTAAATAAGAATGGAACGTCATAAATGTTAAATTCCGGATTTAACGATGCAATAATTGTTGTAGACATAGCCGATGCTTCGATTGTGCCTGATCGTACTCCTTCTAAAGCTTGCACATCTCCCCCAAGTTGTCCCCCAGGGTAAAATTGAACATCAATTGCTCCGTTTGTTTTACTTTCAATAATTTGCTCTACTTCATAAAATGGTTTAAATGCATCTTCCGCAGCTGAGAAAGCAAATTTCAGTACCTTTGCATCTTTTGCAATTTCAGTTTGCCCAGCATTATTATCTGATCCCACATTCGTGTCTGCATTTGTTTCGATTGTCTCGTCATCCCCACATGCCGCTAACAAACCTACTAAAATTACACTTGATAATCCTAATTTCCATTTTTTCATCAATCATTATCCCCCTTTATTTTGATGCTCACGAAACATTCCTTCAACGATATGGAAACACCACCACCTTTAAATGAATTCCTTTATTTCTTTAACGTATATTTCTCACCAATGCCTAAAATATGAAGTCTTTTATTGTTTACTACTCCATCTTTTAGTTCATATGGATTGGCATTAAAACAAGGTTTATCGCTTTCGTATGTCCCCCAGTGAATGGGAATTAATTCGGCTAATATTTGTTGATTTGCTAATTGAACTGCACCCTCTTTCCCAAAATGAAAAGGGTCGTTTGAAAAATCAATTAGTAATAAGTCAACAGGCCTTTCATTTAAATGTTCGGGTAATAAAATCGAATCACCGGGATGCCATATAATACCGTCCTTTGTCGTAACTTTATATCCCGTGCAGTCATCAATCGTATAATAGTAGTCATAAAGAGTAGGTTTATTTTTATGCCAAGGATGATCGGCTAACGTCATTTCAATTACGAGATCATTTATGCGAAACGTGTCTAATTTTTCATGTGCAAATATTTGATTATCAGTAATTCCATTGGCGATTAAATGATTTTTAACAAATTGAGTGCAATGAATTGGCGATCCTGTTTGCGCTAATTGCTTATAGCTCGCAATACCAATATGATCTTCATCCGCATGTGTATAAAAAATGGCATCCACCATTGGAACCGCTTCCATTTGAATAGGTACCTGCTGAAACATTTTCACTCCATTACGTTGATTAAAATACATTCCGTCTATTTGGATTTGATCTAAATCTGGGTCAATTAAGATGGTTGTGCCATAGCTATTAATGAGTACCCCCGCAGACCCGAGCCAATATATGGACGTGTCCTGGTTATATTGAAAAGCTTTTTCCGTCAATAATTGCATTTGGGGGCTAACGGCTTGCATAGTACTCTCCACCTTTACATGTATCCCGAACAACAAGTTCTGGCTGTAGGATGATTCGTTGCCGTTCTATATTTTCATTATTTAATCGATTTTTTAAAAGCTCTGCCGCATGATTTCCGATTTCACTCGGAAATGAAGAGACAGTTGTTAAAGCTGGTGAAAACCAAGAAGATTCATTTGTATTATCAAATCCAATTAATGCAATGTCTTCTCCAACCTTAATCCCTGCTTGTCCTAATCCAAGCATCACTCCATGCGCAATTAAATCATTAAAGCAAACAATGGCAGATGGTCGATAGCCTGTAGCTAACATATTAAGTACGGCAGATTTACTAGCCTCTCTTGTCACATCTGTTTCTAAAATTGTCGTACGCTCTATATCAATTTGGGATTCCTCAAGTGCTTTTTTAAAGCCGATCATTCGTTGCTGCCATGCAACAGAATGAGCATGACCACCAATAAATGCAATATTCGTATGCCCTTTTTCAAGTAAGTGCTTAGTTCCTAAATACATTCCTTCTTCATAATCAATCCCTATATAATCATGTCGAATATCTAAGTTTTCTCGCACCGCCATAACTACTGGAATATCAAGATGATTAATTAATTCAATCGATTTTTCTTTAATGTTTGAGACAGGACATATAATCATGCCAGATACTCGATGTTCGAGCATTCTACCTATTAGCAAATTTTGGCGATCTTCATCATCGTAAGTAGTTGCTAAAAACACGGTATACCCTGCATCTTCAAGCGCGGTATGTAGTGCTTTTAATAGATCCGTATAGTACGGGTTCCCGACATCCGTTATAATAATTCCAATTGTCGTCGATTTTTGAGCCCGCATATTGGCAGCCATTCTATCATACACATAGCCAAGCTCGCGCATGGAGTTTAATACCTTTTGTGTCGTACTCGGTTTAATTTTTGGACTTTCTTGAACAACTAATGAGGCTGTTGAACGAGATACACCAGCATGCTTTGCTACGTCATTCAAGGTAATTCTTCGTTTTTTCATTTGCATTCCAGCACCAACTTTTCATCTGTTTTCGTCATCAAAGGAAATGAGCACCTTCCCATACTTTCCTGAACATGCATCTTCGTAAGCTTTTTTGAAATCCTTTAAAGGATAAATTTTGCTAATAATGTGGTCTACTTTCATGTTTGGATCTGACAAAACTTCAACACTCTTCTCAAAATCTTCTGGGAAATCATAAATAATCGATCCATAGATCGTAACTTCACTTCTTACAAGCTTTGTTACGGGCATTGTTGCTTCAGGGGTTAACCCTATTAAAATAATTTCACCACCTGGTTTTACGATATCGAATGCCTGTTCCACCGAACTTTTCACACCTGCACATTCGATAACTAAGTCAAATTTTTGGTTGCCTACTTGATGTGGAAGACAAACGTTTAATTGTGGCTGCGACTGTTGAATATGATCTAGCTTTTGTTGCTGTACATCAATGACCGTTACCACTCCCCCATAAAAATGCGTAAGTGAGGCTGCCAGCATTCCTTCGGTACCGCAGCCGATAATCGCAATACTTTGGCCTTTTTCAATGTCTATTTTTTTTATGGCATGTATAATAACTGCGAATGGTTCTGTTAAAGTAGAACGTTCCAATGAAATGCCATCAGGTACTGGTAATACGTATTTTGTATCGATACAAAAATGAGAAGAAAAGACGCCATCTACGTTGACTCCTAAAGATTCTTTATGTAAACAAATATTGCGACGTCCCCTTTTGCAATTTTCACATTGATCACAAAAGCTATTTGGCACGATAATTACTTTGGAACCAATTTCGTATTTTACATCTTGCCCTTTCGCAATCACTTCTGCAACAACCTCATGTCCAGGAATAATTGGATATTTTGCATGCGCAAATTTCCCATTGTATACGCTTACATCTGAACCACATATACCACCGATAATCGGCTTTAATTGCACTTCTGTATTTTTTAACTTGTATTGTGAAGTCATCACTTCTTTAAGCGCTATGCTTTGTGGATTATCTATTTGTAATGTTTTATACAAAATAATGCCTCCTACATGAAATTGAAAAATTGGAACGTTCCAATTTCAACGCCCCTACTTTTCTGTATTATTACATGTATGTTCTCGATAATGCAATATTTTTCTAATAAAGCATTTTATTTCGTTGAGACTCTTAGATTGAAAGAGTTTTGCATTGGTTTTTAAGTATTTGAGGATTGAGTTAGACAGAAACAATAGTTAATTTATTTACTTAGAAAAAATCAGTATAAAAGAGTTTTTTTGAATTAGGTTGGGTTGAATATCTGAAAGAAAAACATTTATAGAGGGAGAATTATGGAAAAATCCGTAAGTGCAGTTCATAGCTATATGTTCAGCTATGTATCTGCATTTTCACTTTATATTTAATCTCACCGGTCATATAAACACGTAAAAATGATGAATGTGGTACATCCTTATAATCTATTACAAACTTATCTATCGATTATAATAGTACTTAGGTTTATGTAACAAATATAATAGAGTGCAAATAAATAATATTTTTGCACTCTACTTTACAATTAACTTTTACTTTTATTTATACTTTCAATTAATCTTTTTGAATACATTTAGCTACACCCTTAACTTTTAAAAAATTTAAGGTACTTAGTATTCTGGGGATTACCGAAACATCTGCCTTCTGATTTTTTATTGGCAATACTAAAAAATTCTTTTGCTGTTTCTAAATCATTTAATTCAAATGCTACTTTACCTGCAATAAATTCCTTATCACCTGAATCTATACGTGCAAATCCAGTTAAAAAAATTTGCTCTGACCACACCTTTGCTTTTTTTAAATCATTTATCATAAAACAAGTGGAAATAATATCCTTTACTAAATGGTAACTCTCTTCACAATAAATTCCTTTCGGATTAGGTATTATATCCCAAGCTTTCTCTAAGTTTAAAATAGAATCATTATAGTTACCTTTATTAAATTGTTCATTACTTATTTCTAAAAGTCTTTCAAACTCTTCTTTAATAGGTGATTGTAAAATAGCCATTTTTATCCTCCTCAAATTATATCCTTAATCAATTCAAAATATTTATCATCTTCATCAAAAAAGATTTTATAGCCTTCTAGAATATAAGCTCTTAACAGATATTCCTTAGCTTTATCATGCTCCCCACACTCGAATAAACTCTCTCCAAGTCTCAATAAAATGAATGGATTTGAATTACCATCTGGGCAGTTTAATGCATTATATAAATTACTTTTTGCGTTCTCATAGTCAATATTCATAAAATAGGTATCTCCTAATGCTGTATAAATCCATGTACTTGTTTCCCAGGTATTCTTCGGTAACGGAACCAAATCCAACGCAGTTGAATAGTACTTTATCGCTTTGTCATATATTCCTTTTTCAGCCATAGCATTGCCTGCGTTACATAATTCCACAATTTGGTCATATACTTGATCGTTAAGTTCCAATATTAATTTCCTCCCTTTAATTATTTAATTGGTGGTAAGTAAGTTTCATTTAACTTTGCACCTGCAGATCGATTCAGACTATAGTGATCTAATTTGTAATTTTTGGAATTTAACATCCACTCTCTAACCTCTGGGGACTTCGCTCCATAATATCTACCTGAATTGTTCCACCATGAGACTGCATCGGTTAAATGAGCCATATCGGCTTGATCTATAGGATACCATTTATTATCGCTTGCCATAAATTCTGTTTCATCATCACGATTTGTACGAATTTTTGGTGGATCTTCTTTTTTCATTCTCTCGATTACTTCTTTACCAGTTTTCGAGCTTTTTCCAGGTGTACTACCCATATATTCCAAACGTTTAGATAGGCCACTTGGTTCAGGTAACCCGACTTCTTTGTTACTTGCGTATTTCCCGTCAGGTGTGCGCCATTTTCCATTTACATCTTGATAATAACCCTTAGGAACATTACCCGTGCCCTTAGTATTTTGATTAGTTTTCGCAGGTGATGACGGTGCTTGCTGCTTTGTCGGATTCGTTGGTGTTGGGGACTTGGCCAGATTTACTGTTTTAGTTTTTGCTTTGCTACTTGATGTAGCTCCTGAAATAGCCTTTGCACCTAGTTTTGCACCATGTTTTACACCTTTTACTAAAGGTCCGCCTAAAATAGCAGCGGCTGATGCTCCGCGCTCCCAGCTTTCCAGCTTTCTACCGGTGATCGGATCTCTTCCAATTGCCGCTTCTACCAATGCTTTCGCATTTCCTACTATCGGAATGAAGTCTAATCCTGCTGAGATTACCCCTTTGTAGCCGCCCTCTTTAAAGGACGTGTACGCAACGGCCACTTTTCCGCCGACCTTTGTCATTACCTTTTTCGTATCTTTTATGGCCGTTTTTACATTCTGTTTTGCTTTGGTTACGATGTTTTGTTGTCTATTTAATCATCCGTACATTAAATAATAAGAATGGTGGTAGTTAGAATTTCTAACTACCACCATTTTATCATTCTTTCCATTAAACTTACTTTACCTCTTGAAGGTTAACTTTATAAGATTCTTCATATTCACATCGGTGTGGCCTGCACCTTAT
Source organism: Solibacillus sp. FSL R7-0682 (assembly GCF_038005985.1). NCBI lineage: Bacteria > Bacillati > Bacillota > Bacilli > Caryophanales > Caryophanaceae > Solibacillus > Solibacillus sp. FSL R7-0682. The sequence continues at coordinate 1,673,888 of NZ_JBBOUI010000001.1, read as the reverse complement.
TATCTTTATTCATCCTCTTCTACTAAAATGTCATCCATTCTTTCTCTATCTTCTTCAATTTGTCGTGACATTTCAAAGCTATTTATAAAATGTTCAAGAGGTAATTCCTCTTTATAATCTTCATCATGTTCAAAAAGCTTGAATTTCGCATTGAGTTTAATTAAATCTCCGACTAAATCTTTCATTTTTTCCATCTCACTATTATTTACATAATCAACTTCCATAAGAGGACTATCATTATTAATACGAGTTTTAATGTCTGAAAGACCTAAACCTGTATGTTTCTTGATAGTCATTAATAAATTACTAGAACTCCCAGATTCTAGTTTTATATAGATTCTAGTCATAGCCAACTCCTCCTTCTAAAACTTTTATACCTAAATTTAAAATTCCTCCGGAAATGACAAAAATAGTGCAGGACTCTGTACAAATTCTTTGCACTAGTCTGCACTTTTATTTTGCAATAAACACTTGTCGCCTGTTATAGACAATCGAGTGCTTTAAGTTTATAAATCTTCTAAGTTTATTAATATATTTGAAAGTTTTATAAGTTATTTTTATATCGACAGTATGACATCTTTTATACTACTTGGCAAGTGAACGTTTAAACCCTTTAGTTTGATTAATCTCGTGTTTTTCGTCCATATGACATCCATAAGTGGTCCTTGTAAGTAAAATGTCATCTCGCCTATTCTCGCTCTAATTTGCCATAATATTAGAATAACGCTAATACTCCTTGATGGTATAACCTTCATGAGTTTTTAATTCAAAATCAAGGATATCTTTAACTGTATACGATTTAAAAACCATTATATCCTTGTTTATATCCACGAGCTTGTACAATCTCTTTAGTTTATTGTCAATGCCATGTCACAAGCCCCTCTCCCATATAAAATGTCATCTCGCCTAGTTATCGTATTTTTTCACAAACTAAGTATTAAAACATGATATCTTGAGAGTACAACCATTATGAGCCTTTATTTTTAAACAATCTGTTTTTTTCTTTCCACTGCAAATATATCTACATATATGTTTATTTTCAACTTCATAGTTTACAATTCAATATATAAAGTTGATACTGAACGTTTTAATACTCTACTTATTTAATAATCGTTGTTGTTCTTGATACCAAAATTCTTTAACTCCTTTATCCCTTCTTTTAGCAAATTTTTTATTCCAAATGTAGTCTGCATACTCTTGTTTTGTAATAGTTCTATTATCAACTTTATCTTTTAATTCTTTCATTTTCTTAGAACTCATTTGTTTTGGCGTAGTTGGATGCTCATTTAAATCTAGCCCTTTTGTTCTCTCTGCTATAACATTTTTTGCTTCTTTTACATGAGGGATATAAGAAATTTTCTTACTAATTTTGGACATACAAACAAGGCTTATTCCTCCTCATAGTTTAAGTTGGAATAAGCCTTTGAAAGTTTTTCAAGTGTTTATTGTATTGTAAGACCTTGTCACTAAAATTGTAATTCTAGTCTTAATTTTTTAAGTATTATTTCCTTCAAAGTTGTTTAGATATTCTTCCAAGAATTTTTTATCATCTTCATCCTCTGGTAAAAGATTTAGATACTTGTGCTTCCAAATAATTTGTCTTTCGTAATCGTCAGCTTCAGACAAATCTTCGTAATCATAATTAATTTTAAACTTACCATCACTATTGAAAATCATTGTAAGATTTGTCCAAGGCTCTTGATCATTATTTTTAAATTCGTACCATAGCTCCTTTAAATCATCCAATAATTGTCTCCATAATTTCTTATAATCCTCTTTTTCTATTTCGTAAAGGTCTGGGATATTATGACTGTGTACAGGCGTCCTACCGTTCTCAGGATAATAATAAAAGAATGCGGTACGTACATCCTCAGTAATTTCACCGTATACATAAACCTCTGACCATTCTTCTTGTATGGTTTCTATTACCGTCTGAGCAATGTTATTATAAATGCTTCCTAACTTATTTTCATCCATAGCTACTTACCTCCAGGTTTATTTTCAAACTCTTTAAGCTGCCAATCGCCCTTGCCAATTTTGTATTCTATATCAAAACTAACCGGTCTTTGTGAATCACCTTTGTAAATCGGCTTTATTTTCACCTCTACCGTCTTTCCTTTTTCTAGCTGTTTTGCCCACATGTTCTCTAGTTTTTTCCACTCTCCTTTATTGAGGTTACCATTCATAGGCACAAGATTATCCAGACTACCTGAACCTTTAAAAATACTTGCAATCAAATGACCGCCCTCATCATCTGGCAAACGATCTTCTCGGCCCGCTACTTTTTGTGCATGATTATTTCTTTTCCCTTTACCCAGTTCAAGGTTACCTTCACAACTTAAAATACGACCTTTACTATCTGTTTTATAAGTATGGCCTTCTTTAGTAGTATATACTACATTCTCCTTTAATACCTTTCTACGTCCATCTTTAGTATAATGATCTCCATACTTAACTTTGATAGGATCTTTACCTGTACCCTTAGTATTCTGTTTAGCTTTCGCAGGTGGTGCCGTTGTTACACTTGCTTCCTTCTTTGCCTGAGACGGTGCTTGCTGCTTTGTCGGATTCGATGGTGTTGGGGACTTGGCCAGATTTACTGTTTTCTTGCTACTCGATGTAGCTCCTGAAATAGCCTTTGCACCATGTGTTTATTGCAAAATAAAAGTGCAGACTAGTGCAAAGAATTTGTACAGAGTCCTGCACTATTTTTGTGCGTAAAAAAAGACTTGCCAGTCACCCCAAGTCCCTCTACTCTTTTAGGTGTCTAATCCAAAAAGTGGAGGTAAAGAAAGGATGCTAGCAATGTCTGAAGTTAATTGTATCAAAACATTACGAAATGAAAAAGGACTATCTATTACCGAAATTGCCAATACAATGCAAGTGAATTGGCGCATTGCCAAAAAATATGGCGATGGAGATCAATTGCCACAAGAGAAAACTCATTTGAAAACGGGCATGATGTACGACGAAGAATGGGGAGAAATCGTAATTGATTGGTTAGAAGAGGATTTAAAACTCAAGAATCAAGCGTAAAAGCGTGTATCCTTGAGTCTGACAATACGCTTTAATTTCATCTTCTTGGTAAGCAAGACTGTATCCATCCCTTGCTTGTCCTTGCGTGGATACTCGAATATATCCGATAACTTTCATGATATTTCCCCCTCCTTTACGCTAATTAGGATTAACGTAACGCTTAGCCACTATATTTATTATAGATTCATTGTATGCGGCTTTAGCGATACATTCAACCCCTTTACCGATACAAATTTGTAGTGTATCGTAAACGTAATATGAGAAAGAGAAAGGGAATCACTATGCCTATTTCAATCAAATCTTGAAAGAACGAGACCTTTCACAACGTGAATTGGCACGTATGACAGGGCTTCGCCCCAATACAATCAGCCATCTTTGTTCAGACAATGTGGACAGGGTTTATCTAACAACGATAGAAACGGTATGCAAAGTGCTAGAAATCAACATTCAGGAGTTAATCGAGGTGGAGTAACCTCTCGATAAAGTAATCGTTCTTTTGTACGCAATAGTTGCGAAAAATTTAATAAGTAGTGAGAACAAGGATTAGTTATTGGAGAGTTGTAATGATTGTAACTAATAATAATGTGGATATTTACTGAGATGAAAAACGTGAATTAGGTTGTAAATTTTATATTTGTTGTACGTACTATAATATTTGGTAGGAATACTTATTGGGTTTACATATAATATCCTATTATTCTACAGAGATAACTGTCTATTCGGCACTCCGTATCATAAAAAACCATGGGAAAGTTCCCCATGGTTTAAACTTAGTTAAAGTTTATGAAGTTTCATATCACATTTATCTTCTTCTGCTACACCCATCGCTGTAAGTATTACTTCAAAAAATGTTTTACCATCAGCTGTTGCAAAATAATTAGCAAGACTAGTGACTTTTGGACTTATTGTCTCCCCCCATGGTGGTTTTATTGATACATCATCAATATCCCATACAATATGTTCTGGAGGGAACTTTGTTAATTGCTGTTCAATTTCAATTAAATTAGTTTTTGCGACAGTGACATCATTAAAACTTAATTTGTTATTATATAATTCATTCATCAATAACGGGTATTTCGTCCCCCATCCATCTTTCTCCAGATGATATGAGATTGTTGAAAAGAATGAATGTACAAAATCGCTATGCCCTAATTCGTAATAAAAACAATCTACTAATACTCCTACTGCCATCTAAATTACACCTCTAATCCATTTTATAAATAATTTCTGGTACACCATTTGTTCTTTCATTTATTTTTTGTTTAACATCCCTTAAAACATCCCTTGAGACATTTTGTCCCCTAACATCAATAATAACAGTTTGTTTAGTGTTTTCAGGTAAATCACTCATCCGTTTGTTTACTTGCTTTGAAACATTTCTAATTAAGTTACTTCTCCCAGAAGAAGTAGTCAAGTTATAATTCTTAACTTCTATACTATGACCATTTATATAGAAATCTGGTCTCGAACTATTTTTAGTGCCATGACTTACTTCCTTACCATCCTTATATGATACTTGGTCACGATATCCAGGATATTCTTTTCCTACATCAATTTCAGACTGTCTCCATGACGGTCTAGTTTTATCTATACCCTTAGCATTCTGATTAGATTTCGCAGGTGGTGCCGTTGTTGCACTTGCTTCCTTCTTTGCCTGAGACGGTGCTTGCTGCTTTGTCGGATTCGTTGGTGTTGGGGACTTGGCCAGATTTACTGTTTTCTTGCTACTTGATGTACCTCCTGAAATAGCCTTTGCACCTAGTTTTGCTCCATGTTTTACCCCTTTTACTAGTGGGCCGCCTAAAATAGCAGCGGCTGATGCTCCGCGCTCCCAGCTTTCCAGCTTTCTACCGGTGATCGGATCTCTTCCAATTGCCGCTTCTACCAATGCTTTCGCATTTCCTACTATCGGAATAAAGTCTAATCCTGCTGAGATTACCCCTTTATAGCCGCCCTCTTTAAAGGACGTGTACGCAACGGCCACTTTTCCGCCGACCTTTGTCATTACCTTTTTCGTATCTTTTATGGCCGTTTTTACATTCTGTTTTGCTTTGGTTAGAACGTTCTGTTGTCTATTTAATCATCCATACATTAAATAATAAAAATGGCGGCAGTTAGAATTTCCAACTACCACCATTTTATCATTCTTTCCATTAAACTACTTTACATCTTGAAGCTTAACTTCATATAGATCCTTCATATTCACATCAATTGGTAGTAAAGCATAATAATATTGATCATTATCTATTATAAATTGAACCAATTTAGTTATTGTTGGATTCCAGAAATCTTTTATACTTGATTCGTAATCTTCCAAATCTTTTAACCATCGCAAAAACAATTAAACTTCCAAAGAGATTTTTCTGTTCATTGGCTTCTTCATACTCTTGTAAATGGTACCAGATTTATATAGATATAAAATAGCACTCTTGATGGTCTAGCCTTCATGAGTTATTATTCAAATTCAAGGATACCTTTAATTGTATAAAATTTAAAAACTATTATATCCTTTTTTACCACCATGAGCTTTGTCATTCTCGTTAGTTTGTTAGCCATTCAATGTAGTAAGTACTCCTGCCATGTAGAATGTCATCTCGCCGAATTCTCGTTCTTTTCTCGTTATCCCCGTATTAAAGTAACTAAAGGTACAGCCTTCAAGAACTCTCGATTTTGAAACCTACTATTTCCGCATCAAGGTTTTAAGTATATATGAATTATGTTTTATTGAACGATGATTAACAATTAAAATAAGCCTTCAAGAACTCAAAAAACGATGACCAAGTTTCCTTTAACTCCCCTTTTAAAAGCATTTCATCTCCACCCTCAAAATTAACTATATAAACTTTATCAGTTAAAGTCTCCAGAACTAATACAGCATTAGCTGACATTTCACTTAAAACCAGATACTGCTTCGGAAAACCATGTTCTTTTCTAGAAATAATTGTGTATGTTTCAATATTATTTTCTTCATCTGATATATCTAGTAATTCAAAGGGTACATGCTCTTCCCAAAAAGGTCCTGCATACTGATTATAAAATTCTTGGAAAGTATCTGATACGTCTACACCTAGCCTTATTAAAGCATCCTTCACTAGATTTCTATCATCACGTTTATATATTTCTTCTCCAAGAACTTCATCTAGTCTACCAGGCAAAATACTCATATTATTTTCCTCCTAAAGCTTCTTCTCCTCGTGTTTTCCAATAATTAATAGAATCTACTTTTTGAAACGCTCCTCTAGTTGTTTCATCCATTGGATAAAACGGATTTAACTTTCCTTTATAGGGATGTAGTGGAGCTCTTTTAGCATTACTGATATTATGGTACCTAGTTGAAGCTTCATATAAAGGTCCAACACCTTTTTGTTGTGAATGATGCAATGTTGCTACACTACCTGCATCATCAAGAATAGGAGCAAGACCGTGTTTCGCAGATGCTTCAGCATTTGTTAACCCGCGACCTTTTTTAGCCCCTTTTGTTCGGACCATATCCCAATCAATATCTCCTCTTTGATATACTTTATAAGTAAATCCTGTGCCATCCTTACCTGCATTATACTCTACACTTCGAGTAAAATATTTATTATTCTTATAGTCCTTTAGATGTTGATAAGTTTCTTTACTCGTACCCTTAGTATTCTGATTAGCTTTCGCAGGTGGTGCCGTTGTTGCACTTGCTTCCTTCTTTGCCTGAGACGGTGCTTGCTGCTTTGTCGGATTCGTTGGCGTTGGGGACTTGGCCAGATTTACTGTTTTCTTGCTACTTGATGTAGCTCCTGAAATAGCATTTGCACCTAGTTTTGCACCATGTTTTACACCTTTTACTAAAGGTCCGCCTAAAATAGCAGCGGCTGATGCTCCGCGCTCCCAGCTTTCCAGCTTTCTACCGGTAATCGGATCTCTTCCAATCGCCGCTTCTACCAATGCTTTCGCATTTCCTACTATCGGAATAAAGTCTAATCCTGCTGAGATTATCCCTTTATAGCCGCCCTCTTTAAAGGACGTGTACGCAACGGCCACTTTTCCGCCGACCTTTGTCATTACCTTTTTCGTATCTTTTATGGCCGTTTTTACATTCTGTTTTGCTTTAGTTACGGCTTTCTTCGCGGTCTTTTTGACCTGTTTTGTTGCGGCTTTCGTTGCCTTTTTGACGGTTTCGGCTGCTTTTTTAGCTGTACTTTTTACCTTTTTAGCTGCCTTTTTCGTGGCCAGTACCGCTTTCTTCACTGCCTTCTTTACTTTTTTTACAATCTTTTTTTGGACAGGTTATTTTTTATTTTTCGGGCCTTGGTGTAGACTTTTCCGATCTTTTTCTTAGCTTTTTCTTGACCTTTTTGACTGTTTTTTTCAGTTTCTTTTTGGCAGACTTTACTTTCTTTTTAACTGTTTTTGATGCCTTTTTCACCTTTCCTACGACAGGGATACGGCCTAAGGCGCTTCCAATTGCACTAAAAAATCCTTTTCCTTTTTTCTTCTTGGCCATTAGACATCACCCCCGGTTAGGGGAATCATGCCTAATACATCGAGCGCTGAATCCAGGTATTCATCATCGTCGTCTTCGTCATCCGCTGCTTCTGATACCGAAACAGGACCTTTCACAGAGCCTTCCATCATCACCAGTTCTCCCTGCATATCGGTCACGCTGTCTAGCACTACACTACTTGACCCACACGTAAAACTGAGTGATTCGGTTGCACTTAATGCAATGTTTTACCTGATGAAGAAAATATGCTGATTTTATTAACTAATAAATAAGTAGGGCGCAAATGATTTTCGTGATGTAGTTGCTTATTTAGTAAAAGAGGAATTAGATTCGTCGGTGGAGATTCAAAGTAGTTCGCCTAAAACAATATCTAAGATAACCATTTCTAAGCGATCAACGAATACTTAAACAACAATTTTAGGAGGCACTACAAATGTATAAAACCATAACAGTAATTTAGAAGTGTTATTTTTATTTATAATCATACAGTTATAGTCAAAAACCTTGAAGGGCGTAAAGCACATCAAGGTTTTAAAAATGTTTCTCCAATCCAATAGCATATTTTCATTTTTTTCTTTTCAGTCTATATTGATGTTCATAAAATTTTTATTTGAACAAGTAACCAATCTATTTTATTTTCTTAAAATATTACCTTTTCTCCCGAATCAGTATAAACAAAATACTTATTATTATTTTCACTTACTAAGGTGATATCTGTCCCCATTGGCATATCAAAAATATTTATAATTGCAGGTTCTATCTCAATAATAGTTCCCCAATCGCAAATTGACATATTCGATGGGGCTGCAAGAAATTCATCTGTATCAATATCAGATAAAAATCTCCACCCATTATCAATGTCATTTACTGGTTTTTCTTTAATACACCATTTCAAATTCCCTAAATTGTTTATAATATTTTTTGATACTACGCTACCACCTAATCCACTACTCTTTTTCAAATAATCCCCTCCATGGCTTTTTTCATTTCCTCTGTTCCACGTTCTTCAATTAATTGTTTTAATGAAATTCCATGTTTATTTACATCGTTAAAATTTGGCCGTTTTTCTAAACATTTTACTATTAAATTAATCCCTTCCCAAGTGCGTGTTTTTAATACTTCATGACATAGTGAAAATACTGCAGTATTGGTAAACTTTTTATCCTTTAAATTTAAATCAACACCCATTTTAACCAATCTATATGCCAAATCAATGGCACCATTATAGTTGATATTTGCAGCTAAATAGTGTAATTCATTAAATCCTTCGTTTGAAATGATATTTACATTTGCATTTTCATCTAGTAAAAAATTTGCTATATCAAACTTTCTACTAATTAATGATTTTTGAAGTAAACTAATACCGTTTTTATCAACAGAGTTTACTACCTCTTCAATACTTTTTTCTTCAAGATTTAACTTTCCCAAAAATTGATCAAGATTTCCAAACTTTATTATTGTCCAATAATCGGCTTTGTTTATATCCATTTACAACATCTCTTCCTTATTCATACTTGTGACTTCGGTTAGTACTTGGAAGTTCTGGTCTATAATTTGAAGGATTTCTATACCATTCTAAGAATTCTTTTTTTGTAATGGTATCATTCATAAACAATTCATGAACTTCTGAATATTTTTCTCCTGGAATATGTCCCATATCCCATTGGCCATTTCTACGAATTTCGACTCCTGTTGGGTCATAAACTTTACCATCAATAGGATCTTTAGCATTTTCCCACACTTGTTCAACTTGTTCTTTTCCATAACTTGGCCTACTTTTACTATATGGCTTTTTCTTTACAGCTTCATCAGTCCTATTACCCTGCTCCTTAGATTTCGCAGGTGGTGCCGTTGTTGCACTTGCTTCCTTCTTTGCCAATGACGGTGCTTGCTGCTTTGTCGGATTCTTTGGTGTTGGCGAATCGGCCAGATTTACTGTTTTAGTTTTTGCTTTGCTACTTGATGTAGCTCCTGAAATAGCCTTTGCACCTAGTTTTGCACCATGTTTTACCCCTTTTACTAGAGGGCCGCCTAAAATAGCAGCGGCTGATGCTCCGCGCTCCCAGCTTTCCAGCTTTCTACCGGTGATCGGATCTCTTCCAATCGCCGCTTCTACCAATGCTTTCGCATTTCCTACTATCGGAATGAAGTCTAATCCGGCTGAGATTACCCCTTTAAGTCTTATTGGTTGAATGATAGGTTCATTCGGCACTGGTTAGCCCTTTTTATTCGAATCTAATCTCCGCCGTCATTATTCAATCGCTCCCATCAATTCAGTAATCATTTGAATGTGTTCGAAAATACGTACTTTTTGTAAATTTTCTACTTTTTCCGATCCACCCAAGCCTAATAAAGGGACATAACCAAAACCATCTTCATAGGTAGGAATCCCTAACTTATCTACAGCTTCTCCATATTGAGCCCAATCCAGATGCCTGTTGCAAAAAGCCTCATCCAACAAATCAGAAAAAAACAAGTTAAAACTTGTAGGGATTATTGAAAAGTTTCCTTTTCGGTATTTCACTAATCTTAAATATTTATTTTCCTCAAATGTGATAATATCACACATGGATGTAGTAAATATCGGAATAGAAACTCCACTTCGGAAATACGAGATATTTAACAAATCCATATAATCATCTGGATTTATCAATTTTAAATAACCATTTTTAATACTACCCGTTCCAAATTGCTCCCATATCTTTAATAAGTCATTTGGTACTTTCCCTCGATATTTTTCTATAGTATTAGCTTGAATTTTCCCATATGGCATAAAGTCACTAAAAAAAATATTGTTCATCTACATAATCTCCAATTCACTGTGTTAATTTTACATTTAAATATGTGCTCTTCTTCTCTGCCTCGGACATTCCCTCAGCCGCTTTTTTAATATGCTCATCAACAGCATCAATTCTATATTTCCATTGCGCGCCCAATGATGAGTTTACTCGCCTGTCACCCATTCCATCAATTAACGAAGGATTTCCGCCTGCTATTTGATCAGGATTGTGAAGAGCAGCTTGAGTATCCATCCATTTCGACGCTTCTTTCTCAGCTGCTTCAGAAGAGAGTCCCTTTTCTCTTAATTCTATAACTTTATCAGTATATGCTTGTTCTCTAGCAGCTTGTTGAGCTAAATTACCTTCTACAGCTCTGCCCTCGTCTATATATTTTTGTCTATTCTTCAAATACTCGTCAACTGTAAGTTTGTTCATGCCCTCTTCCTGAGCTTTCAGTTGCCTTGTAAATTCAGCAGAATCATGCTTTGGATTATAATTAAACTTAACTAAAGTTTCAGGAATCCTCTTAATATTACCCGTACCCTTAGTATTCTGATTAGCTTTCGCAGGTGTTGCCGTTGTTGCACTTGCTTCCTTCTTTGCCTGAGACGGTGCTTGCTGCTTTGGTGGATTCGATGGTGTTGGGGACTTGGCCAGATTTACTGTTTTCTTGCTACTTGATGTAGCTCCTGAAATAGCCTTTGCACCTAGTTTTGCACCATGTTTTACCCCTTTTACTAGAGGGCCGCCTAAAATAGCAGCGGCTGATGCTCCGCGCTCCCAGCTTTCCAGCTTTCTACCGGTGATCGGATCTCTTCCAATTGCCGCTTCTACCAATGCTTTCGCATTTCCTACTATCGGAATGAAGTCTAATCCTGCTGAGATTACCCCTTTGTAGCCGCCCTCTTTAAAGGACGTGTACGCAACGGCCACTTTTCCGCCGACCTTTGTCATTACCTTTTTCGTATCTTTTATGGCCGCTTTTACATTCTGTTTTGCTTTGGTTACGATGTTTTGTTGTCTATTTAATCATCCGTACATTAAATAATAAAAATGGCGGTAGTTAGAATTTCCAACTACCACCATTTTATCATTCTTTCCATTAAACTACTTTACTTCTTGAAGCTTAACTTCATATATATCCTTCATATTCACATCAGTTGGTAGTAAAGCATAATAATATTGATCATTATCTATTATAAATTGAACCAATTTAGTTTTTGTTAGATTCCAGAAATCTTTTATACTTGATTCGTACTCTTCCAAATCTTCTTTATAATCGAATTGGACTATATAACCTTTTTCTACCATCGCAAAAACAATTAAACTTCCTAAGAGATTTTTCTGTTCATTGGCTTCTTCATACTCTTGGAATTGGAACCAGATTTGGTCTAGCCCCATTATTTCCTTGTATTTTTCATAGAAGTTACTATCAGCCATCCCCTCATAATCATGGATGAGTTCGTTGACAAATGCATGCCATTTTGTAGGGATAATCTTTTCTATTAACGGATTATTTTCTATGCCTTCTATTATTTCAGTCTGGTCAATCTCCTGCTCACAAATTAATTCATTGAGAGAGATCGGTTTAAATTTCATTGAATTCTTGTAATGCGCCAAATCATATGGATAGTGATTATTATTGATTAAGCTTGTATCATCCAGTTCAAGTATTTTGGCAAGGGCTGCTGTTTCAAAGCTCCAAAATCCTACATAGCCAGGTTCTTTATGAGCATTTTTCCATTCATAGTCGTAATGCCCTTTAAACCATTCCTTCTCCATATACTTTTGTAATCGTTTAGAGGCTTCTTTTTTATCGGTTTCTGCAAGTTTGATAATTTCTCGTGTCTTTGCGTAGGGGTTTTCTTTATAATAATCATTGGTGATTTTACTATAGCCAATATCACTAGCGCATAATAAACAATCAAGTAACTCATCATTAATTCCCTTTTTCTCAGCTAACTTACCTATTTTTTCTATGTTCACTTTATCTGTTTCTAATAGGATTCCTAAAGAAAGCGTCCAAATTATATATATATATCCAATTTTTCTATCCCCTGTTTGCTCTAAATCATTAATTGCATTTTGAAAATCTTGTTCAAATGCACTTATGTCTTCCCCTAAAGAATACTTCGCAATAATATCCTCTATCTCATATATAAAAATCCTTAAATATCTCGCTTCTATAATACTTTTATTGTCTTTGGATTTTCTTTGAATACCATTTTTAGTATCCTCCTCCAGATTTATAATTTCCTTCCTTTTTTCATCAATAAATTCTTTATGATATTCAATTCCTTCTCTACATTTTTCTTCTATACAAAGATGATCTCTCATTATATTTAATTCCTCCATGACTCTAATTAATACTAAATTATTTGATAAAAAATCATTTAGTGTATACTAACCTTACATAAGTCAATATTATTATGAACAGTTTATTCGAAACTGGGTAGTAGATTAAAAAACCACCTTAAAAGGTTTTTAGCCAAATAAGGTGGTTATAATTATATTGCTTTTAATACTTCATCTACAGAATTGCTAAACATATTTGGGTCTTCACTTTTTATATCTCTTAATAAGTTTATTATAATCTCTTTTGACTTGTCATCGAGTTTAGATAGTACAACACCGTATATTCTTCTTACTTGTTCATGATTTAATATTCTGTAATGTAAAACTTCCATCCATTCTCTTGCCCTATCAATAACACTTGGGACAGCTAATGCTATTAAATATAACCCTTCTTCAATATTTTCTTTATAGAGATGCTCTATACCATGTACTAATCCGAACATTATTTCATATTGTTCTGTATTATCGTCAAATCCCATACATAATCCTGTAATAACTGATTTATCCCCTAAACCAATGAGATTACTTAATGCTTCTTCAAAATCTGATATTTCTTTTTGAGATTGTAAAAGTCTATTTGTATAGACTTTATTTAATTCTGATTTCATATCCATACACTCCACCTCACTTACTTATTAAATAACTCAGGATATAATTCTCTATTCTTTCTAATTGTATTTATAAGACCCTTTCTTATTTCAGGTGTGTAGACACCGTCCTTCATATATATCCTTCTTGCGTCTAATATATCATTAGCAAGAGCATCACGGTTACTTAGGTTTAAATATTCTTCTAATTTATTTCCATTTAATCCATAAGTATATGTTTCTCTATGCCTTCCGCCTACTCCTGGGTGAGGTTGTTCCATATTCATACTAACACCATCGTTCCTTTTTACACCTGCTTGTTTCATCTTAGCAGCAGAAGGCATATGATGTGGTGTTATATTATCAAATGCTGTACCTTGTTTTGCAAGTTCCTTAAATGTCCCTACTTTACCTTCTGTAGGTAAAAGAGGATTACCTATACCCTTAGTATTCTGATTAGCTTTCGCAGGTGTTGCCGTTGTTGCGCTTGCTTCCTTCTTTGCCAATGACGGTGCTTGTTGCTTTGTCGGATTCGATGGTGTTGGGGACTTGGCCAGATTTACTGTTTTCTTGCTACTTGATGTAGCTCCTGAAATAGCCTTTGCACCTAGTTTTGCACCATGTTTTACCCCTTTTACTAGAGGGCCGCCTAAAATAGCAGCGGCTGATGCTCCGCGCTCCCAGCTTTCCAGCTTTCTACCGGTGATCGGATCTCTTCCAATTGCCGCTTCTACCAATGCTTTCGCATTTCCTACTATCGGAATGAAGTCTAATCCTGCTGAGATTACCCCTTTGTAGCCGCCCTCTTTAAAGGACGTGTACGCAACGGCCACTTTTCCGCCGACCTTTGTCATTACCTTTTTCGTATCTTTTATGGCCGTTTTTACATTCTGTTTTGCTTTAGTTACGGCTTTCTTCGCGGTCTTTTTGACCTGTTTTGTTGCGGCTTTCGTTGCCTTTTTGACGGTTTTGGCTGCTTTTTTAGCTGTACTTTTTACCTTTTTAGCTGCCTTTTTCGTGGCCAGTACCGCTTTCTTCACTGCCTTCTTTACTTTTTTTACAATCTTTTTTTGGACAGGTTATTTTTTATTTTTCGGGCCTTGGTGTAGACTTTTCCGATCTTTTTCTTAGCTTTTTTCTTGACCTTTTTGACTGTTTTTTTCAGTTTCTTTTTGGCAGACTTTACTTTCTTTTTAACTGTTTTTGATGCCTTTTTCACCTTTCCTACGACAGGGATACGGCCTAAGGCGCTTCCAATTGCACTAAAAAATCCTTTTCCTTTTTTCTTCTTGGCCATTAGACATCACCCCCGGTTAGGGGAATCATGCCTAATACATCGAGCGCTGAATCCAGGTCTTCATCATCGTCGTCTTCGTCATCCGCTGCTTCTACAACAGAAACCGCAGCCTTTACAGCGCCTTCCATCATCACCAGTTCTCCCTGCATATCGGTCACGCTGTCTAGTACTACGCTACTTGACCCACACGTAAAACGGAGTGATTCGGTTGCACTGAAAGCTATCGTCTTCGCTGCAAAATTTACGTCCTCATTCGCTGTCACAACGATCGAATGCTTACTATGTATCGTGATGCCACTATCCTGATGAAGTTGAAGAAAAACAGTACTGAATTTAATGTAACAAAAAATAAGTAGAACACAAACGAATAAATATTTCATTTGCGCTCTCCCTTTATTCAATGCTTGGCATATCCACTAGCGGAATCAGATTATACATCCTTATAATTTTTATCCAAATAGCTGTTTACACTCCAGAGTACCTCTTTCATTTTAACAATAGCAAAAAGCCAATAGCGATAATGCTATTGACTCCCTTTAGTAAGACATATTTCCGAAAAGGTTCTTAAGAAACTTTCAAAATAATAACTAACCATGCCCATCATATGCTTTACCCATTTAATCTAGTAAAATAGCACATACTATCTTAATTCAAATTTAGGTTTCTAGGTTTCTGCTTTAACAACTTCAATAATATCATGGAAATCTCGTGATAATTCTTGATTTTTACCATCTTTATATATATAATATCCTTCCAAACCTCAATGGATTTACCTAGAACTAAATATAGCAGTGGAAAAGTAAATGCCCGATTCGCAGCTTTTGCCAAAGACTTTGGTTTTAAAGTGAGGCCATGCATTGCAGGTAAGCCACAAACAAAAGGAAAAGTAGAAACTCAAATGAAATTTCTGGACGAAATTCATGCTTATCAAGGTCAATTGACCTTAGCAGAACTCTACCGCTTTATTGAGAAATTAATGAATAGAGTAAATCAATCTTTACATCAAGGCTCAGGTAAAATACCTGTATTTGCATTAGAAAAAGAAAAAAGTTCCGTAAGCCCGTAATCAAATAACGCATATAAAGCGCTAGGCACCTCCGGTACGATAGACGTATCAATCAAAGGAGGTGCCATTCTTATGCCCGCAAACAAATTGACCATTGTTCCCGTCAAACTTGATCCTCTTCCAACTGAAGCTTCTTCGTTTCATTCTTCTCAATACAATGCTGCACCAGGTTGTGTGATTAAAACCGCTGTAGCTGAAATAGCTTTCTTCAATGGCGTAGATGAACGCATCATCCAAACTATTATGAAGGAGCTGAAAAATCGATGAAGCGTGATTTTACGAGCGTACAAAACATCTATATTATTTGCGGGAAGACCGATATGCGCAAAGGCATCGATGGTCTCGCAACGCTGGTTCAAGATTCTTTCGAATTAGATCCGTATAGCGATTCTATTTTTCTCTTTTCAGGATGGAGTAAGGACCGCTATAAATGTTTGTATTTTGATGGAGATGGCTTTGCCATGCTTTACAAACGATTGGATAATGGTAAGCTTCAATGGCCAAAAGATGAAAATGAGGTGCGAAGCCTTTCACAACAGGAACTGCGCTGGTTATTAGAAGGATTATCTTTACAACAGCCGAAGGCCATTGCGAAATCTGCAAAAGGTGTCTTTTAACTACATCATCAATAGTGGTATAATTACCCATATATAAAATTGGACGGAATGTGGTGAACGATTTGATGCCTGTTAATCAAAAGCAAGAAGAACAAAACGAACGTATTATTCGATTACTTGAGCAACAACTAGCTCAGTCAAATCGACAAATAGAAGCCTTAACAGAGCAAGTTCGCCAATTAACAAAAGCGTTATATGGCTCTAAATCGGAGAAAGCCAAGTATCAAGCTCCTGATGGACAAGTCTCTTTATTTGAAGACGATCCGTCTTTTAATGAACCTGAGCAGACAGAAGAACAAAGCACCGATACGGTTAGTTATACGGTTACTCGTAAAAAGACAAATAAAAAACGAAATGATTCGTTTCGTGAGGATATTGAAATTGAAGAAATTCATCATCACCCAGCCAACTTAGCTTGTGAGTGTTGTCAGGGGGAAATGGTAGAATTCAGTTCTACGTTGATACGTGAAGAGGCGAAATTCATTCCAGCTTCCCTGAAGCGCGTGCAGCATTTTGAACATGTGTATGAGTGTAAATTGTGTAAAAACGATGCCCTACGAAAAGCTCAAATTAAACGTGGTAAAGCACCACAAGGTGCTATCCAAAGAAGCATTGCTGGCCCAACTGTTTTGGCCAAGCTTATCTACGATAAGTTTATTCAGTACTTGCCTCTTTACCGTCAGGTAAATGAATGGGAACGCCATGGCCTACATACAAACGATAAAAATCTTTCCAATTGGGTAATACGTGTGGCAGAAGATTGGCTTCAACCACTTTATGATTTGATGAAGCAGCTATTAACGGCAAAGTCTGTACTGCATATCGACGAAACCTATGCACAAATAATCAAGCGTTCTGATGGAAAGCCAGCTCAATCAAACGCTTTTAATTGGGTATGTCGCAGTGTACAAAGTGAAGGCCCTATTATCGTTTTATTTAAGAGTGCTCTTTCTCGAGGGCGAGCTATATTAGAAGATTTAATTAAGGGATTCAAAGGCACTGTCATCTGTGATGGGTATTCAGCTTATGGTCAATTACCGCACGTTCAATTCGCCAACTGTTGGGCGCATGTACGCCGTTATTGGCTAAAAGCCGATAGTAAGAATGGCCGAATAGGCGTGCAATATTGCGATCGGTTGTTTCATATCGAGCGTCAAATCAAACATCTTTCAGCGGAAGAGCGCGTGAAAGCTCGTCAACAAGAAGCAAAACCGATTGTCGATGAATTTTTCGATTGGATTGATCGTTCGCCTTTCTTCGGCAAAAATGCTATTGCGAAAGCAGCTGAATATACATTAAGCCGTTCATCTGAGTTAAAAGTTTTCCTTGAAAATGGGGACGTTGCTATTGATAATAATCCCGCTGAAAATGCGATTCGTCCAAATGTCATTGGTCGCAAAAACTGGCTTTTCTCTGTGAGTGAAGCAGGTGCGAAAGCGAATGCCATTTGTTTAAGTTTGGCCGAAACAGCCAAAGCAAACGGAATTGATTTTTATCAGTATCTGGTAAAGCTGATGACGGAATTACCTAATGTCCCGTTTCATCAGCAACCAGAGATTTTACATAATTACATGCCTTGGTCGGAAAATATTCAAGCCACATGTGCAAAATAGCCAGCTATCTGAAAAAAATTTCAGATAGCTGGCCGATCGTCGTGCGTACCGTGAAGGTGCGCTATTTTTTTTATATTTCGGGCTTACAAAGTTCCTTACTTCCACTACCAGCAGAAAAGATAAGGAACTTATACCGTATCAAGCATAAGCTTGTACAAGTTAACACATCAAGTATGGTTTCCTACAAAGCCAACCAGTATTCAGTCCCCACTAAGTACATTGGCCAAAAAGTTGGAATACAAATACATGATGATCAATTATGGATTTATTATAACATGGAGTGCATTGCGCAACATCCACTATCGAATAGAAAATTAAATATACGTCCATCAGATTATAAAGAAACGTTGATGATTTCTGCACCTCATTATCTAGATATTGATACTTTAGCGAAAAACAACCTAAAAACGCCCTGCTTTTTTAAATCACTAAGGGGACGTGAAATGATTTACTATCATTTCAATTGACATTTTCAGCAGTCGCTTTCACTTACTGTTTCGTTTACTCCCATAGAAAATTGCCATAATCGCTACTAACCAGATATTTAAAAACTAGTAATCATTCCAGCTTTTATAAATTCTCAATAGCATCATTAAATCTTTCATATAGGTAATTATATAAATTTTTATAATGTTTTTTTCCTATACCACTAGCTTGATCCCAATCAATTATAGGACATTCATTATTATTCATTTGTGCAGTATCAAAACAATATACATATTCATCTATATTTTCAATAACAACTAAATTATTAGGCAACCCATATTCTCTTAAACTTAGTGTAGTATTAACAACTTGTAACGACTTATCTAAACCAACACCTTGTATTAATACTCCATTTATACCACCATAACCATATTGACTTAGAAACCATTTATAACTTTCTGGCAACTGGACATTGAGTTCCTTTTCAATCTCATGGATAAGCTCCTCTGTAACCCCTCCAGTAAAAAAAAACTCATCTTCTTGACTTATAATTAATTCTTCTACATCTTGTCTATTCATATAATAGCCTCCTTAATAAATAAAACTAATCTAAATTATTCGCCCTCCAACGCCAGTATTTACCTCTAAAATTCTTGTACTGCTTATCTAGAATCTCATTATTCCTAAAACTATTTCCATCCTCAGTGAGCACATGCAGAGTAAAATAGTACTGTTTGTGTTTTGTATACTGTAATTCTACTACAGGACCTACTTCTTTTTGAATTGTATGATGTAGTTCTATTGGATACCCATCTGAACCAATTGGAGCGTTACCTAACTTAGCTCTCTGGCGATTTGTCAAACCTGTAGAAGGATCAAAGTAGTCCCAATTAATTTCGTTATTCTGATATATTCGTCTACTCACATCCCTTGTTTGACCCTTTACCTTTACATTCCCCTCATAGTAAACAACCTTGTATTTATCACTCAGCCATACAGGATTAGTTTTCCCCGTACCCTGCCCCTTAGATTTCGCAGGTGTTGCCGTTGTTGCACTTGCTTCCTTCTTTGCCTGAGACGGTGCTTGCTGCTTTGTCGGATTCGTTGGCGTTGGGGACTTGGCCAGATTTACTGTTTTCTTGCTACTTGATGTAGCTCCTGAAATAGCCTTTGCACCTAGTTTTGCACCAAGTTTTACCCCTTTTACTAGAGGGCCGCCTAAAATAGCAGCGGCTGATGCTCCACGCTCCCAGCTTTCCAGCTTTCTACCGGTGATCGGATCTCTTCCAATTGCCGCTTCTACCAATGCTTTCGCATTTCCTACTATCGGAATGAAGTCTAATCCGGCAGAGATTACCCCTTTGTAGCCGCCCTCTTTAAAGGACGTGTACGCAACGGCCACTTTTCCGCGACCTTTGTCATTACCTTTTTCGTATCTTTTATGGCCGTTTTTACATTCTGTTTTGCTTTGGTTACGATGTTTTGTTGTCTATTTAATCATCCGTACATTGAATAATAAGAATGGTGGTAGTTAGAATTTCTAACTACCACCATTTTATCATTCTTTCTATTAAACTTACTTTACCTCTTGAAGGTTAACTTACTATAGATCTAAAATCATTGCCTTCGCATTTTCTACTACTGGAATAAAGTCTAACCTTGCAGAGATTACCTCTTTATAGCCACCCTCTTTTAAGGATGTATACTCAATGCCAACTTTTTCGCCAACCTTTTTCAAAGCCTTCTTCGTATACTTTACAGCAGCATTGAAATTTGTTTTGCTTTGGTAACGACTTACCTAATTCTATAATAATGAAAGTTATCAAGAAACAATAAACGGCTTAAAGCATTATTATTTCTACTGTCTACTTGGCAGGGGCAATTCATTAATAAATACTGGTATAATGATTTTCACATAAACCAAGTTTAAAAAAAATAAAAAACGCTTTTGTCTAACCGTTCAAACCGATGTTTTTCCTTTTTATATCAAGTACATCTGATACACCATTTTCATCGTATTTTTCTATTAAATAATCATATCCTTTTTGTAAAGCTATCTTTCTTTCTTCTTCATATATAGGTAATAGAGTATAAAAATCAATTACTCTATTTTCCAAATTCACAAAACCTCCTCCTACTTCAGATTTACTTATCAAAATACATGATAATGCTGTATTAGAAGCAAATGGCATTGGAGGATCCCCATTTGGAAGAACGACCCCTGCCTCTAACCATCCATCATATGAATGGGGGATATGAGCGACCATTCTTAACCACTTTAATGGCCAAAAATGAACATTATCCCCCATTTCATCTTTGCTTATCGGCCAATTCGCAGGTAACTTGAGTACTAATTCTGCATATCTAGAACCTACACTTTCTTCTGTTTCGTCCATTGCAACATCACTCATCCCTGTAGTCACAAGAGTGATAAAATCACGATCCTTCGTTGGCAGTATTATTTGAATATCAACCGTTACTTTACTACCAAGGACAATTTCACTAATTGTATGATAAATGGGACCAAAATGTTCTCTTATATAATCTAAAATCTCATTTGTTTTATTTTGCGCAGTATCTTTATACTCTTCTTTTTTAGCAGAATCCAATAAATTAGCTATTTCTTTTTGCCCTCGTTCATGTGCAAATGCTAATGCATCCATATTTTTCATAGATTCTCCTGTGTACGTAACATGAATATCAATTCCATTTTCAATGAGAAGTTTAACAATATCTATATGTCCACCACGAATCGCTGCAAACAATGGGTTCCTTTCTGGTTCGCTCACATCTATTTCAGCTCCATTAGACAATAGACATCTAACAATATCAATATGTCCTTCTGAAGCCGCTACGTTAATTGCTCCACCACCAAAAACACCCCCGCGTTTATTTATGTCAGCACCTAAGTCTATAAGTCGCTTGACTATTTCAAGCTTTCCATGTGTAGCTGCAACATGTAGCCAAGTTCCAAATGTTGTAACCATATTCATGAGTTCCATATCTGAACCAATTAACTCGACTACTCTTTCAACATTATTTTGTTTGATAGCTGTACGAATTTCTTTAATTAGCTCAATATTTCCCATATTATCACTATCTCCTTGTAGCGGCTAAGTCACCTAATTCTTTAAACCTTTGAACCATGTCATCTCGGTCACCGCCATGATTTTTTACTTCTTTAATATTATCTACTACTTTTAGTGCATCAATACTATGTTGTCCTTTAACTCTATTTGGTGCCCAAGTTAAATTTTCAATGCCGAAAATTGGGTCTATGTCATACTCTCTTAATATTTTTTGCCCTTCCTCAACAAGCTCTTGTTGAGATTTTCCAAGACCTTTCTTAAATAGAATGTGATGTGCGTGGGGGTCTTTCATTCCTTCAGGTGAATCACCAACTTGGGTTTTCAAATATTTTCCGAAATTGAAATTATCAATATTAACATCACTTTTCTTGCCTTCACCCGTACCATTATTATTTTGATTAGTTTCCCAGGTGATGACGGTGCTTGCTGCTTTGGCGGATTCGTTGGTGTTGGGGACTTGGCCAGATTTACTGTTTTAGTTTTTGCTTTGCTACTCGATGTAGCTCCTGAAATAGCCTTTGCACCTAGTTTTGCACCATGTTTTACACCTTTTACTAATGGTCCGCCTAAAATAGCAGCGGCTGATGCTCCACGCTCCCAGCTTTCTACCGGTAATCTGATCTCTTCCAATTGCCGCTTCTACCAATGCTTTCGCATTTCCTACTATCGGAATAAAGTCTAATCCTGCTGAGATTACCCCTTTGTAGCCGCCCTCTTTAAAGGACGTGTACACAACGGCCACTTTTCCATTCTGTTTCACTTTGGTTAGAACGTTCTGTTGTCTATTTAATCATCCATACATTAAATAATAAAAATGGCGGTAGTTAGAATTTCCAACTACCACCATTTTATCATTCTTTCCATTAAACTACTTTACTTCTTGAAGCTTAACTTCATATATATCCTTCATATTCACATCAGTTGGTAGTAAAGCATAATAATATTGATCATTATCTATTATAAATTGAACCAATTTAGTTTTTGTTAGATTCCAGAAATCTTTTATACTTGATTCGTACTCTTCCAAATCTTCTTTATAATCGAATTGGACTATATAACCTTTTTCTACCATCGCAAAAACAATTAAACTTCCTAAGAGATTTTTCTGTTCATTGGCTTCTTCATACTCTTGGAATTGGAACCAGATTTGAACTAGTCCCAGAAGTTACTATTAGCCATAATCTCATAATCATGAATTAGTTTGTTGACAAAAACATGGCATTTTGTAGGAATAATTCTCTCTAGTAACGGATTAACCATTCCTTTTACGTTGGTCGCCTCTACCAAAATAATGAGTAATGCTCTGGCATTGTCTCAATCCTTAGGGTATGTAAGTGGCCTTCTGTTTCTCTAAAGTTTTTAAAATATAGATGAATCTATCATCGTCACTTTTCCGCATGTGCAATTCATAGCTATATGTTCCACTATAAATCTTCATTTTCACTTTATATTTCTGCACTCCAACCATATAAACACGTAAAAATGTTGAATGTGGTACATCCTTATAATCAATAACAAATTTATCTATCGAAATCTCTATTTCCATCGTCTGTTCTTCCCCTTGTATGATAGTACTCTTATAAAATTTAACACTTAGTACACTAATTAAATAATCGTGATATTTCCAATTTACGTATTTAAACATGCAAAAAAGCACTTGTCGCCTGTTATAGACAAGTGCTTTATGTTTATAAATTTTATAAGTTTATTAATATTTGCAAGTTTTATAAGTTAGTTTAGTATTGACAGTCTGACATCATTATTGACACATGGCAAGTGTAACGTTTAAACCCTTTAGCTTGTTTTATCTCGTGTGTTGTTACTAATACAATCAATAAAGTGGCCCTTGTAAGTAAAATGTCACATCGCCTATTCTCGCTCTTATTCTTCTTGATGGTCTAGCCTTCATGAGTTATTAATTCAAATTAAGTCCTTGATAAACAAGTTAAAAATAAGTGTCTATGATTGTTTTTTTGTTAAGTATAAATCGAGAAATTTTAATTGGTAGTCTTTATACCGACACTATAGCCACTCTCATTTGTCCGCTTACCATTTTGAATTATTAAAATACCTATTTTTCTTTATTTTTAATTGTCTGAAGATACTTTTCTAGATGCTTCTTCCCTGAGTTACTTTTTGGAACAATTCCCATATTTTCATATTTCCATATTGTCGCTATTTCATGGGGGTCAGCATTTGACAGATCGTCATAACTAAAATCTATTTTAAACTTTCCTGTGTTATTAAAAATCAAAGTGAAACTTGTCCATGGCGCTTCATTATTATCGATAAACTCTCTCCATAACTCTTTTATACTATCTAGCAATTGATGCCATTGTATGGAATACTCCTCTTCACTTATGGTAAAGAGCTCGGTGATATCATGACTACAAATAGGTTTATCACTACCTTTAGGATAGTAATAGAAGTCAGCTGTTTGAGAACCGTCATTCACTTCGGCATAAAGATATACTTTTAACCACTCCTCCGGAATTGTATCTATTATGATTCCGACTATTTCTTGATATAATCTGCCTAACTTTTCATCATTCATCTAATTTTCCTCCCTGGACATTATCAAATCTCTTTTTCTCCCAACCATCTTCACCAATTTTATACTTAATTTCAAAACTATCTGGACGTTTTGAATCGCCTTTATAAATAGGTGTTATTTTTACTTTCACTTCATCTCCTTGTCTAAGTGCGTCAGCCCACGAATTCTCAAGTTTTTTCCATTCACCTTTATTTAGGTTACCATTCATTGGAACAAGATTATCTATATTACCAGAACCCTTGAAAATACTTGCAATCAAATGGCCACCTTCATCGTCAGCTAGGCGATCTTCGCGTCCCACTTTCCTTTGAGCATAATTATTTCTTTTCCCTTCACCCAGTTCCAGGTTACCTTCACAGCTTGAAATACGTCCTTTACTGTCTGTTTTATAAGTATAACCTTCTTTAGTAGTGTATTCTACATTCTCCTTTAACACCTTCTTACGTCCATCTTTCGTATATTGATCTCCATAGTTTACCTTGTTAGGAGCTTTATCCGTACCCTTAGTGTTCTGATTAGCTTTCGCAGGTGGTGCCGTTGTTGCGCTTGCTTCCTTCTTTGCCAATGACGGTGCTTGCTGCTTTGGTGGATTCGTTGGTGTTGGGGACTTGGCCAGATTTACTGTTTTCTTGCTACTCGATGTAGCTCCTGAAATAGCCTTTGCACCTAGTTTTGCACCATGTTTTACACCTTTTACTAAAGGTCCGCCTAAAATAGCAGCGGCTGATGCTCCGCGCTCCCAGCTTTCCAGCTTTCTACCGGTGATCGGATCTCTTCCAATTGCCGCTTCTACCAATGCTTTCGCATTTCCTACTATCGGAATGAAGTCTAATCCTGCTGAGATTACCCCTTTGTAGCCGCCCTCTTTAAAGGACGTGTACGCAACGGCCACTTTTCCGCCGACCTTTGTCATTACCTTTTTCGTATCTTTTATGGCCGTTTTTACATTCTGTTTTGCTTTAGTTACGGCTTTCTTCGCGGTCTTTTTGACCTGTTTTGTTGCGGCTTTCGTTGCCTTTTTGACGGTTTTGGCTGCTTTTTTAGCTGTACTTTTTACCTTTTTAGCTGCCTTTTTCGTGGCCAGTACCGCTTTCTTCACTGCCTTCTTTACTTTTTTTACAATCTTTTTTTGGACAGGTTATTTTTTATTTTTCGGGCCTTGGTGTAGACTTTTCCGATCTTTTTCTTAGCTTTTTTCTTGACCTTTTTGACTGTTTTTTTCAGTTTCTTTTTGGCAGACTTTACTTTCTTTTTAACTGTTTTTGATGCCTTTTTCACCTTTCCTACGACAGGGATACGGCCTAAGGCGCTTCCAATTGCACTAAAAAATCCTTTTCCTTTTTTCTTCTTGGCCATTAGACATCACCCCCGGTTAGGGGAATCATGCCTAATACATCGAGCGCTGAATCCAGGTCTTCATCATCGTCGTCTTCGTCATCCGCTGCTTCTGATACCGAAACAGGACCTTTCACAGAGCCTTCCATCATCACCAGTTCTTCCTGCATATCCGTCACGCTGTCTAGCACTACGCTACTTGACCCACACGTAAAACGGAGTGATTCGGTTGCACTAAATGCAATGTTTTACCTGATGAAGAAAATATGCTGATTTTATTAGCTAATAAATAAGTAGGGCACAAATGAAAAATAATTACATTTGCGCCCTACGATTATTCCCTACTGTCTATAAATTGTCTCTTTATCTAGTTACATTTCAAAGCCAATTACAATCCATTCATCTACATAACTCCAAAAACAGATATTATATTTGGGCTTTAATTTTGCAGACCAAAATGTACCTTTGTTATCAATACAATTAGTGTAATCTATAGCTACGTAACTTCCCATACCATTAGAGAAAAAACCAAACGATGAGTCTAGGTTGATTTTTATTGGTTCTTCTAAATCATCAATAATACTCCATTCCAGATCCTCGTCCCCAAGATATGTTACCGATTCAAGCGGAACTAGGCCCATTGATTCACTCGCATAGTAATAAAAACCATCATGAATATTTTCGTAAAAACTTCGAATTGAAGTAGGTATTTTATTCCACGATTCCTCTAATTCTATGTTTTTTTGTGCTTTCTGAGGATTACGCCCTTCATAATACATTATGTTTCCTTTGGAATTTCTTATAGTGTATAAAATCGAATAAGCTCCCTCAACATCCATAATTTCAATATTTATAAGATGTTCATTTAGATAAGAGATTGTGTTTCGTAATTCAATCCCTACATTTTTTTCCCATACGTTCAGAAGTAAATCGATTCTTCCTTTAATATCGTCATTATAAAATAGTTTTCTCCATTCAATTGGTATTTCATTATCATCCAGTCTACTAATTTCATCGATTGTTAATATTCGGACATTTTCATTGTACTTTTTTTAAATAAGTAAGTTTTTGATCCATCTACTCATCATCTCCCTTTTTTGTTCAAATCATTAAAATCATCGATCTGTTTCTGTAACTGATCCTTGTTCTCACTTTATCCAACTACCTTTTACGCTCTTAAATATCATTTTAGTATCTTTTCTAACAGTAAGCATTTTCATGTGTCATATCTGACCATCATTATGAAATATACGTCCCATCACTTTTTCGTATAAGTAAATAACCTTGAAAGTCATATAGCCAATCAAGGTTAAATAACTAATCAACATTGGGTAACCATAGTAGTGGTCTACTTATCCCAATTTACCCCAATCTCTTCAAACGATACCATACTTTCACTCAAGCCTTCAGAACTTTCAGTTCCAATTAATTTAATTTCATTTTTTGTCAAAGTGATGATTCCATGAGAATTATTTATTTTTCTCTCATATATGGACTTTAACAATTCTACTTGTTCGGAAGTCATCTCATAATAATCTCGCCAAGCTCCAATTGCAGCGTCTTTATCCATAAACTGCTTCTCTAATAAATATCCTCCACATTGAACTATTCTAACAATATTATCATTTGAAGTGATAGTATCATTGTCACCCCAAATTCCAGTCGTGATAAATGGTGAAATTGTGCCATCTTCATCCTCTTCAAGAAGATATTCTAAAGTTTCATTCTTAGCCAACTCAATGATATCTTTTGGTGCACCTGTAAAAAAATCTATAGCTGTAGGGATATCAATTCGGGGAAAATTTTCATTTCGAAATGCCCCAACAAAATAATTATTTTTGAAAGTAATAGTTCCTCTTCCTCCCGAATCATCGACAACACTATAGTTATCACCATCCCATGAATGTTCATATGATAATTCAGGATAATGAGCAACCATTATTGCATGTGCTACCGATGCAAGTATACAACCACTCCATAAATTATTTTTATTTAATTGACTATTTAGTATTATAGGCTTCATTTTTTTCTCCTTTTTGTTTTAGTTGGTGATGTTATCGTACTTGACTTATCAAGTTCCGAGGGTAACTTATTTGATTTTTCTCTATTTTCTTTTCGAGATAATACTTGTGCATTACTGTAACTGTTAGTGCCACCTTTATCTCTAGGTATAACATGATCGATTTGCCATTCATTCGGATCAGGTGTAACACCTTTTTTACTTTTTTGAGGTTTAGTTAAAATTTGACCTGTTTGATCAGATTTAACCACCCCCCCGTTTTGTTTCATATTTTCATCAATTATCTTTTTCTTTTGAGCTGCAGTAAAATTCTTCCCAGAACCTACATGTTTGGAATCTATAAGATGTGAATAAGGTCCACTTCCTATTTGTGGGTTACTTTTCTTCTCAGCTTGATGTTTTTGTGGTTTTTGAGGTTTACCCGTACCCTTAGCATTCTGATTAGCTTTCGCAGGTGGTGCCGTTGTTGCGCTTGCTTCCTTCTTTGCCAATGACGGTGCTTGCTGCTTTGGTGGATTCGTTGGTGTTGGGGACTTGGCCAGATTTACTGTTTTCTTGCTACTTGATGTAGCTCCTGAAATAGCCTTTGCACCTAGTTTTGCACCATGTTTTACCCCTTTTACTAGAGGGCCGCCTAAAATAGCAGCGGCTGATGCTCCGCGCTCCCAGCTTTCCAGCTTTCTACCGGTGATCGGATCTCTTCCAATTGCCGCTTCTACCAATGCTTTCGCATTTCCTACTATCGGAATGAAGTCTAATCCTGCTGAGATTACCCCTTTGTAGCCGCCCTCTTTAAAGGACGTGTACGCAACGGCCACTTTTCCGCCGACCTTTGTCATTACCTTTTTCGTATCTTTTATGGCCGTTTTTACATTCTGTTTTGCTTTAGTTACGGCTTTCTTCGCGGTCTTTTTGACCT
Organism: Solibacillus sp. FSL R7-0682; assembly: GCF_038005985.1. NCBI lineage: Bacteria > Bacillati > Bacillota > Bacilli > Caryophanales > Caryophanaceae > Solibacillus > Solibacillus sp. FSL R7-0682. Next base: position 1,645,711 of record NZ_JBBOUI010000001.1, on the reverse strand, counting down.
GTTTTGTTGCGGCTTTCGTTGCCTTTTTGACGGTTTTGGCTGCTTTTTTAGCTGTACTTTTTACCTTTTTAGCTGCCTTTTTCGTGGCCAGTACCGCTTTCTTCACTGCCTTCTTTACTTTTTTAACAATCTTTTTTTTGGACAGGTTATTTTTTATTTTTCGGGCCTTGGTGTAGACTTTCCCGATCTTTTTCTTAACTTTTTTCTTAACCTTTTTAACTGTTTTTTTCAGTTTCTTTTTGGCAGACTTTACTATCTTTTTAACTGTTTTTGATGCCTTTTTCACCTTTCCGACAACAGGGATACTGCCTAAGGCGCTTCCAATTGCACTAAAAAACCCTTTTCCTTTTTTCTTCTTGGCCATTAGACATCACCCCCGGTTAGGGGAATCATGCCTAATACATCGAGCGCTGAATCCAGTTCTTCATCATCGTCGTCTTCGTCATCCGCTGCTTCTACAACAGAAACCGCAGCCTTTACAGCGCCTTCCATCATCACCAGTTCTCCCTGCATATCGGTCACGCTGTCTAGCACTACGCTACTTGACCCACACGTAAAACGGAGTGATTCGGTTGCACTGAAAGCTATCGTCTTCGCTGCAAAATTTACGTCCTCATTCGCTGTCACAACGATCGAATGCTTACTATGTATCGTGATGCCACTATCCTGATGAAGTTGAAGAAAAACAGAACCTTCAGTAGCCGTCAACGTGACGGATTGAGGATCTAGCTTTATATGCTTCCCCTTCGTTGTTCCCCAGTAAGACGTTTTCGAATCAGCTATTTTAGGGTTGGTGTCTCCCCCTTTTCGTACACTTTGCCGAACAAACGCTGACTTCTCATCGTTCGTTGGAATATGAAGTTGCACTTGGTCGCCTTCTTCTGGTGGACTATAAAAGCCACTATGCCCCTCTGCACTATATGGAGTCGCAACGGAAAACCAGGCTGCCTCTTCCTTTTTTTGTTCGGAATCAATCGATAAATGCAGTTGGACACGGTCTTTCTGAATTGCTAATACAGTTCCTTCAATTGACGTCCCCGCAAGGAGCGGAATAGTTCGTCGCTGTTGGCGAACACCTGATTCTGGAAGTAACTGATAGTCAAAGCTTAGAACTCCTTGTTTCATACGAGCGATTGACCGCGCAACAACAAGTTCCTTCTTTTGAAACAGCACACGAGCCCCTAGCATCAACGGTTGGTGAGATTCTACACTATACGTCACCATGTTGGATTCAACAATCGGACGCTCCGAGTCATTGTGAACAATTTGCAAAAACTGTGCACGATTTTTAGATAAAGTGTAATTGGTTGCAGAAATCGTTTCGACACGTCCTTCGGGTAGGCCAAACCAAAACTTCGGTTGTTCTGCATCAATTGCTGGTATAAGGACGGTACGAAAATGCGAAGCCATTCGTTGAAGAAATTGCCAGTCCGTCTCCTGATATTGTAATATACATTGTTGCAGAGGTGTAGCTTTTGACACGGTGTCAATCACATCTGCCCCCGGATATTCAGTTAGAACTTGTTGCATCATTTTACTATATAACATTTGGGCGTGTTGGAAGGACCTTTCCCGCCGCTTACAATCCAATTGAAACGTTGCAGATACAGCTTCTATCTTAATTTGATAGACGCCTCTCACCATTTGGACAGCCACTTCCGTTACATAGCCTTTAAAAAGAGCTTGGCCACGACGACCATCTTTTTTTTGATACAGTTCTATACGATCCGTCGCACTAGCCTTTTGTAAACTGCTAGTCTTCTTCGCATCCGGGATGAATCCTATTATTGATAACCTTGCATGGTCATTTACCGTTTGTATTAGACAGAGATCATGCAACGTTTGTACCTCATAAGGGGATACGAGCTCTAATTCGCCGTACCCAATTACTTCATAATACGTGTTCACATGCCTTCCCTTCCTTTCTCAGGAGGATGATTTTAAATTACTCTTGGCCATCGTCTTCTACTCGAATTGTCCCGCAATAAAGACACATATTTGTCGATTGATTCGTCAATGCAGGATAATTTTCAATCAATTGATCCATCTTCCCATTAATCCATGGCATTGTAACCACAGGCGTACATGGTTGAGGCGTCAGAACACCATTATTAGCCGCGGTAGCTGCTGCAACGATTGGGTTCGCTAAAGAAGAACATAAACCGAAAGGCTGAATATTGACTTGAGGTTTAAAATCCATCGTATTCATTTGGGCTTTGTTTTTTGTGTACACACCATGACTAATTGGCATCTTCAAAGTGCTCGATTGATCGCCCTTTGAACATGACAATTTGGCTCCTGCTACTACATAACTTCGTTGCTCGTCACCTTTTGTTTGCATTTCTTCTGACATTGAAAACATCCTTTCTTCAAGAAATGTACAATCATCTCACTAAAAACGTATCAAGCTTCTACATTTATATGTTGACGAAAATGTCATTCCATTTGCCCTCTGTTTGTACTTTCACTAACCGTAAGCCTCGATAGGATCTGCGTAACATACTTTCTGCTAGTTCAACATTGACAAGGATGAAATCTTCTTTAATCCCATCAATTTTAAAAAAAGTATATGGAGCAGCTAACGCCTCATCAATGACAAGCTTCTTCACCGTTCCATCTAGATGGAACTCTGTTTTAGGTGAAAGACACGCTACTTTCGGTGGTACGACCATCCAATATAACGTTTGCTTTATTTTAGGTATATCTACAAGAACTAACGGTTTGAAAGGCATTCGTGGGTTATATTTCTCTACAAGTTGTTTTAAAGGATCTGCTAATAAAGGAATTGGTCTACTAATAAAATCGATATAGTCCTGTTCCGGTTTATCTAATACTGGAAACTGACTATCAATTGCGTCTAGCTCACTCAGGTGTTCGACCGTTAACCATTCTTTCTTTATTGTTTGAGTGATTCCTACCGGTTCTACAGCATTTAAAATACGTTCATCTTGAGATAAAATAAAATAATTCATTGTTGAATCTCCTTCTCCATCACTCATTCTTTCCAAATGATACTAGCTCCCTGTATAGGATCAAGGGTTACATGTTCTTGCGCTTCCTTAGAGAACATGGCATTTGCCAAATTAGCACCTGTAAAATTTACATTGTTTACATTTGCTCCAATGAAACAAGCACCTCGTAAATCAGCTAGTTCAAAATTTGCACCTTCTAAATTTGCACCTGTAAAATTTACAGGTAAGTAGCCTGGAATTTCCCAGCTTTCACGATTTTGAAGGCCACTCGCCCCCTGTACATGCTGTAAATTCACTCCTTGCATTTGGCTATGACTAAAATTCGCCTCATGAATCGTACTAAAGCTTAAATCCGCATTTAGTAATATACTTTCGCTAAAGTTAGCACCAATTAATAAACTCTCTTGCAGCTGACTTCTTTTTAAATTAGTTTGTTGAAAGAATCCATATCGAATATCAATTCCTTCATAATTACCGGAAGACAAATTCAATTTACTAAATACTTCATACGGATACTCGTCCTCTAATTTTTGCTCTAGCCAAGCTTTTATTTCGTCGCTATCTTTTGCTGTGAAATCTTCACTATAGACAACCTCATTGACATCTAAATATTCACCAATACGAATTTCAAGTTGTAGTTCTCGATTTAAAGACATGTATTCTGCACATCGCATAATAGCAGGAAGGGCATAGCGAGCTAAACTAATGACATATTGATGAAAATAATTCACTTCATTTAATTTAATGGATTCAATATCAGCAAGTGTAATCGCACCTGCAAAGGTTTTACTATAGACAGTGAGTTCATCAATAAACTGTTCGAAAAATCGAAATGCCCAAGTAGCATCATAAGTTGCGAGAATAGGTTGCATATCAAAGAACCACTCTTCATCGGTTCCTTCCACCAAATAAATATATTTCTTCTCTAGCAATGCTGTTCGCAGTAAAGAAAAAGTAATATGTGCAATCGGTCCCTTTTTTTGTTGTTCTTGTTGCTGCTGTAACTGTTGGCAAATACGCTGGAAAGCTTTTCTAAAATCTTCTGCAAGCGAATCCTTTGAAGCTTGAAAATAGTCTTCTAATGCGAGTAAGTAGTTTAGCCTTCTTTTCTCTACCTCGGTTTCATAAAAATGCTGTAAAATTTCTTGTGTTTGCATAGATGTCTCCTTCTTTCCCAATTTTAAGAGGTCTATGATGGTGCCTTTTAATTGGCTTTTACTTCTTTACCAAAGATTTGCACATTCCCATCCATGACGATTTTACTGTCCTTACATTTCAATGAGATTTCGTCCTCAGCTGTTAAACTTATTTTTTTACTCGCATTCACAGTAATATCTGCCTCTGAAATAAATTGAACGGCTTTCTTGCTAAAAATCTCAATACCGCTTTCTTCATTTAAACGTACAAAGATATCTCCATCTTGTGCCGTAATAACAACTTCAGTCGGACTAATCTTAATCTCTTTGCCAAAGGCTGTTCGGTAATATTTCGTTGAAGGATCGTCCAATTTATTCGTTGCACTACTGTCGCGATTTTTTCGGATAGAGCTACTCGCAATCCCTTCCTCTTCAAGATTGGTTGGGAAATAAATATGGACAAAATCATTTACTTCAGGCATGCTATACCAGCCACTATGTCCTTCTGCAGAATAAAGCGTTGAATAAAGGAACCAATGCGCTTTCCCGATTTCCTGTTTTTCATCAATAGTTAAGTGTACCTTCAAGTGATCTTTAGCAACCTCTAACACTTTTCCTTCAAGAGACACACCTGAAATTGCACGATTAAATTGTTCACTTTGATTCATGCCATTTTTCGACGACAGAATATATTGATGTTTTAATAATCCATCTTTCATAGCTGTCGAAGCCTCATAGATGTACAGTGTTTGTTCATTAAATGTTACATAATCGCCAATTGCCAGTACTTGATCAGTTTCTACTTCGTAATATAAAAAGTCACTTTCCGCCATACCTTCATTCCCGTTTTCTGTATAAAGCAAGTAGTCAGCTAACTTTTTCCTTACCGTATAATGGTAGTCTTCTAGCTTCCCTTTTCCTTTGCCATTTGGAATACCAAAATGAAACTTTGGTTGATTAAAGGTCGCAGCAGAAACAAGTCCCACATTAAAACGAGACGCAAGCCTCTTTAAAAATTGCCAATCCGTTTCTTGATATTGAAGGGTAAATTTCTCTAATTTCGCCCCTTTTGTTATCTCATCGATAATATCTAAACCTGGATAAAGAGGACTTATTTCTTGGAACAATGCCGCATATGTCATATCTTTATCCTGATATGAACGCTTTCTCTTTTTAATATCAAGTAGATACGTACCTGAAGCCGCCTCAACTTCCAAATAATAAACACCATGAACTGCACTTACTTTCACAGACAAAATGATGCCTTTAAATAATGGGGTAGGTACGCCTAAATGATCAATTTGGTTGACTTCAATGTTTGAATAAACCTCGGTCATTTCTACATATTGATCTTTTACTTCTTCAGGTACAATGCCTGTAAAACGCAGGCTTGCATGCTCGTTTATTTTCTTTGTTAATGTCAATTCTTGAATACTCACCAACTTAAATGGTTGGATTTGCAAATTACCATAAGTTGTTACGAATCCACTCATGCCTTTGTCACCTCATTTTTTTCATTTAAGGGGAACTCAAGTGTTTCTACCATTGCTTTTGCCACAGGGCGCCAGCTTTCAAGATCCCCTTCCATACAATTGAAGGTGCCAATAAGTGTTTGACCATTTAACGCTGCAAAAAACATTAAATTAAAAATATCTCCATCAATTGCTGGTGTAATGATTTCAATAAAGGCAATTGTCTTTTCTTGTATTTCCATCATTCCTGTATCCAACCATTTTGCTGAAGGATGTGCTTGTTCAAGCACTTCAATCATATTTTCTTGGAAATCTTCCACCTCAGATTCTCTCAAAGGGTAGTCAGTCAAATTAAGTGCTAAATTAATCGTCGATGTCTCATCAGTATAAATAACAGTTGGTCTTCTTTCTGATGGATACTTTAACGATGCTAACTCTTTAGCCATAATTAAAAAAAGATTTGGCATTCGAATGAGCATTTTCCCGTTTAATACTGGCTGAGTAATGACGGGAATCTTCTGTTCATCTATTTCGATAAAATCTTGCGTAAGGTCAATTGTTTTCGAATCTTCCTGTTCCGGCTCCTGCTCTTTTTTTAACGTTGCTTCCTTCTGGGCTAATTCATGATTTTCTTGCTCTCTCATTTCATTTCTAAGTGCAATGATTTTTTCATCTAAAAACTTCAACCCATTCACCTTCCGTTTCTTCAACATTTGTTATTCGACAATCATCCGTTGACGTAATGGCGCAGTCCCTGTTTTTCTACCACCGTTTTTCACCTCTAATAAAATTCGAGACAAATATCGATGAATTTGACTATTAGAAAATCGGTGCTCCGCAAGCTCTAACCGATTACTTATATATAATTCTATTGCCTCACGTTGAATGCGTTCCTGATTCAAACATTCCAATGTAAATGCAATATCGAAAGGATTCGATGGTTTGTTCTGTAAGATTTCACGTGCAAATTGGCGTAATATCATTGGATGAAACGTGCTGTTTTGGATGCCTGCATACTGACAATGAATATGATTTAATGTATTAAACTCTGTAGCAAAATCAAAAAAATCTATTAGCTCAGAGCGCAGGCGAGCACCTGGCTTTAATTTAAAACGGGCTAATTCTATCTCATTTTTCGAACATTCTACTGCATCTTCCAAAAGGATCTCCGCAGTAAAGATCGTAAAATCTAATTCATTTTGTTCTTCTGCAAATCGAATTTTTAAATAACTTTCCTTCTTTGATTGCAAGTAAGCTACTTCATAGTCACTATGTAACGTATATAGTCTGCCGTTATACTTCACGATTCCTTTTGAAATAACGAGATTTTCGCCTTTTACATACACTTCAACACCTGCAATAATACCGTCAGAGTAGTTTTGAAAATGTAAGTCTGATAATGCTCGGGGATAATCGCGTAAATTTTCTAACATTACACCTTTTAAAACTCTTCCCTTTTGAAAATGCGGATACTGATGGATAAACAACGGTCTATTCACCTCTCTTCTTACGTTGCTGCTTTAAGGTTTTTACTTTTGTCCATCAAAAAAGTCTAATTCTGATAAGTCCGTTTCAAAAGCAAAGAATTCTTTATTTCCAATGAATAATTGTTCATCACGTCTTGCTACTGGTACAACATGGAAGCCCCAATGATTTTCCCCAGCAAAAACAAAGAACTTGATTTCTCCATTTTTAATAGAATCCGTTTCTTCCTGTGGAATTTTATCTGCACTATAAAAACTTTCGATTTGTTCATAAATTACAGGTATAAAATCTTCTAAATGATTAAAATAAATAAATTTAAGGGATGGTGTATCATCGCTTCTCCATAAGAAGAATTCAACTTCTGTTACACCCCATGGTCGAGAAATTGTGCCATGGATTTGATTTAAACGTTCTTGACTACTGATTAATACTTTATTTTGACGGTTATGTGTTAACGCACTTACCGCATACGGAATAACAGGAGCATGATTTGTCATATTGATTTCAATTACGCCGCTTCTTCTAGCATTTAAGTAACGGATTGCCCCTCTTAAACAAGCTAATTTTAATTCGGGTACTTTTCCTACACTTTCAGCCTTTTGTCGAAACTCAATGCTTCTCCCTGGAACAAACTCTTTCAACGCCTCTCTAAAGGCATCGATTTTACAAGATTGGCCCGTTAATTTTATAATCGAGTAATCATTTAACGTGCCTTCTTCATAAAACTGTTCTAAAAATTCTCGAACAATATTATAAATATCACCCTTTATCAGGTGGTCAATTTCCTTAATATTAAAGAAGACATTCGGATAATCATAAATATCTTGGAATTGATTATTATCTACAATTGATAAGCTCCAACGCTCTACAGCAGTAACATTTAAATCACTATCCTGGTGTGAGTCACTTTCTGCATTGAATCGACTTCTTAAAATGCCTGTTCTTCTATAAAATTCTTTCTTCATTTCTTCTGCCATTTCCCATAGGAAGTAATAATTGTTACGTACACGCAGGTATTCATCACGTGTTCTGTTCTCATATTCCTTAAATCTAGTCGGTATAATACGCTCGGCTTCTAAAAAAACTTTTTCAAATTGTTCGTAAACAGCTGCCACACCATATTCATCTACATGTCTATAAATATCTTTACCTGGTATGTCGATTAACGTATCAATATCGTAGGCATTTTTACCACGGCTATAATAATTCGCAAATACAATTTTCATAAATTGAAAAATGCGGTACGTTATATTATTACCACCGAAATTCGTATCCCCATTTTCATATGTTGTGTGAATATCAATTTTATAAGAAATATGGCCGTCTTCTATTTGAAATTTGCAGGAAGATAAGTCCGTTGTTCCTCCACCGCAATCAATCACAAGTGCTTTATATTCTTTTCCTTCTATAAAGCTATTATTTTCGATTTGATTTGCAATGGTATTATAAAGAACTGCCATGCCTTCATCTAGAGCAAATTCTGATTCGATTTGATACTCTGGTAGAATAGACTGAAACATCTCTGTAAACTGCGTTTTCAATTTAACTGGACTTGAAATATGCAAATATTTAAAGCGACATTTGAATTGATGCTCTGCCATACGGATTACATATAGCAGAAACTCTCTTAAAATTTGGCTCCTTGGTACGAGCGCTGTGTTTCCATTTGCATCCATTATTTCTTCTAATTTGGCATAATTATTAATCCATCGTTTTATTCCTTGGAACTTTGTAGCAAGGGTTGTGTAGCTATTTTTTTTCATTACTTTTAATGCTTCATATCCAAAATGGTAGCTTGGTCGATCTGGATTGGAGCAATCTGCTACACTTAAAACGGTCGGAACTACTTCTACCCATTCGTCATGATGCATTGGATCTGGAAAGGATACAAAATTAATCGTGTCTAATTGAATTCGTTGATTCAATAAATCTTGACTACATGGTGACGAAACATAGTCGCTATCTAAATACACGCCAGCGGTCGTATTCGTTGTACCAAAATCAATTGCAAGGATGGCTTTTGTTGTTTCTAATTGCTTTATTTCCAAGTCAGGTATAGGCACTTTATAGTAGTGAAGATTTGTCGGTGGAAGTGGGTGCTCCTGATAGTAGGATTTATACAAATACTCTGAATCTTGTTTTCTTAAAAAAATAAAACTATAATTCTTATTACTCGTATCACGAATACCAATTGCTTCCTCTGTAGCTAAGTAATATTGGTTCGGAGATTGTTCATTTTTTAATAGGTTAAAAATACCGCACAATTCTAACTGGTCATTTATTAGAAAAGCATTTGATTCTACTAATAACCCTCCTGTTTTCACGAAATACTGATCTCGCTCGTCCATTTTTAGTCCGCTATACAGTGTCATTTTTGCTGGAATTTTTATTTCACCATTATCAGAAAGCGGAGTTTGTAAATAGGCTTGCAAAGCAGCTTCTATTCTTTCAAATCCGCCCTCCTTTTTATCTTTTATTAAAAGATTCTCCTCTGTTCCACGATATCTAAGAATTGTTTGAATTAAATCATCTCTTGTTAAGTTATTAACTAACCCTGTAACAAGTTTCTCCTTGTAACAAATGTTCCGAAGTTGAAAAGTCGTTAATTCCAACAGCTCTACATGCGTATAGGTCATGTATTTTTTTTCGGTAAAACGATTATTTGTATATAACTTATACGAATATTTACTCATCTTGCCTTCTCCTTTCACCTTTTTAATACAAGGCTATTCGATCGATTTGCATTGTTTCTTCCACATCAATAATTCCGAAATGATTTTTCCAATATACTTCCAGTTTGTAGCCTATAGGTAAAAAAAGTGTTTGAACAAACAGTATCTTTGCCTCATCTATTCCATTTTTTTCTTTTCCAATATAAAGTAGAACTTCATCTGTCCCCTCTGATTTTGTATAAATAGTGCAATTCGTGAAAAGTCTCTTCATTGTATCCTTCAGTAAATAAAGTGTTTCACCAGTCCGGTACAATCTCAAAATATTGAATAAAACCAATTCCTGCTCATTCTTTTCAAATGTATAAAAAATGTCGCTCATTTGTTTACCAAATACATGATTTACAATTTCTCTCGAAAGAAATCGAATATAATATTCACGTTTATTCATTCCTTGCATCCGATCAATCTCTGCAAGAAAATGGATGACAATATCCACTAAATATTCTTTAATTTCTTCATTTACTTCGCAATTCGGATGAAATATTTCTTTAAAAATCTCAAAATAGCGATAATATGAATTAATTTCTATAGGATGATCGTGTTCTATTAATTGCGTATTAATAATGAGAGGGCTTAGTTCCATATAAGGTGAAAAATTTTGAGCTTGCGTAAAATGAATTTCTTTTTTTGTAATTCCTTGGTGTTCAGCTTTAATGAGTAATTCCCATATATAATTCATAGCCATTTACCAACACATTTATATTCGAAAAAATATCTTTGCACTTCTGAAACAAGAAAACTTAAAATATCATTCGAAATAAAGGTATCTTCCTCTTTTCTTTTAAAAGAAAGTAATAAAATTTTTTTGTGGTGCTCTTCCATCTCTTCGATTAGAAATGCGTTAACTGGATAACTAACACTATCTAAAGGGGGAACTTCCTTCAATTCAATATCGATTAACTCCAGCCTATGACTTACTTCGAAAGAATTAACTAATCGAATAATTTCACCTTTTGTTTTTACATTAGCGTTGTAATTTCTAACATATTTGTTCGTAAAATTTTCGATTCGTTGATTTGACAGTACTTCATATTTAGCCTCCTTGGAAAGCTTCTCGTTATCAAATTGAGTGATCTTTAATAATGTCCACACCCCAGATTTGTCCAGTGGTGAAACAATAGTCAATTCATCCTCTGAATGTTGAATATAGCGCACACTTTGCTCATCCGAATCAATCAAATACCCATGTTGCGTTCCTAACTTCCTGATTGAAATCGTATGCTCGTAATTCACTTTGTCAATGGCAGGTATCGGGAATCCACTATTTTTCACTTCATGTCGTTCAATATTCCATAATGGCACCATGTTTACATATTTGATTTGTTCATACTCTTCTAAGTCAATTTCAACATTATATATTTCCAAATCTTCAGACAAAACAGGACACTCTGTTAAAATAACATCGAAAAACTTGTGAATATACGGATGGTTGATCGTTCGCCATGGGATTCCATTTACTTGATATGTAAAATATAGCTTTTCAACTTCTTGCAAATATACGGTATTTTTCTGAAGGCTCACTTTTATATTCAACGGTCCATCTGACGTAAAAAGCTTGCCCTTAAATATCCTTGGTGTTTCGATTATTTTTTGAATTTGAGTAGAATCACATGCTAAAAAAACATTACTAACTTTTACTGTTTCATTATTTTGAATCAATTCGAGTATTTGTTTTGTCTCGATTGATTTATTTTCAAGGTCAGACGGAAGCATGGGGAATAAATAATCATGTATTGGATCAATATCTTCTCTTGAGTTAAGCGTGACATAAACATCATATTTGTTATCGAAATCATCAATTTCATTAAAAATACGTTCTTCAAGTCGATTATTCCATTCTGTTTGGTAATCAATTAAATTGGCAAAAACACCGCTCATTATATTCTTTAGTAATTGGCGCTGTTCTAAATCATCAATTTTACGTAGTCTTTCATACATGATTTCCTTTAACATATTATTCCCCTCCCTTCCCCACGTTTTCACTACTTTCCTCTTCACTCTCTAGTGGATCAAGATTTGGTGATACATCTGCTACCGGAGTTGGTAGTACCGGATTTAACTTTTCATTAACATTCATAATTTTTCGCTCGAGCCCTAATACTTTTGCTAGTAATTCCGTCTCTTGATAAATTTCTTGTGCTAATACATACGAATCTAGTGCATTTACATAGTCCTGCTTGGCATAGCTATTGTCTCCGTTCTTTTCTAGAGATTCCGCCTTCAGTTCTTTTTGTACCTTCTTCAGTTCTGCTATTTTTTCTTCCGTTTCTTCAATTTTAGTCTTTATTTGAGGCTCTCCACTAAACGATATTGCCACTGCTTTTTTTCTTGCCTTTTCATAGGAAGCTAATGCCGTAAAATAATCTTCTGAATCAAATTGATGATCTCCATTCTTTGTAGTTTCAACAATTTGAACAATAGAATCCATATTAGCAATTTTTTGTTGTATTACATCTTTCCCAAAATTTTTTACGATTTTTCCTTCTTGGCTTGCTTTTTCAAATTGCTCCATTGCCTCAGGGAATTTACCTGCCTCTGCTGCCTTATCTCCGTTAATAATAAGTTGCGTTACTCTTAACTTTGTACCTAATAAATTTCTATGTACCGGATCTTTTAATTTCTTTGCGATATTTCTTCCCTTACTATATTCCATTAGTGCTTCCTCGTAGCTGGCGTCCTCAAAATATAAATTTCCTGTTTCTTCATGATCCTTCATTTCAACAGCTAATTCAGCTAGCTTCTTTGCTTGTTTCGCTTGATAAAACAACGTACTTCCACCAACAATCAAGGTTGCAATAAGTGCTGCCGCAATGATTTTAATGTATTTCATTTTTTTCTTATTGGATTCTTGATAAACTTTATTTACAAATACTGCGGCAATTGTATAATTGTTAATGATTTTATTTTGCCTGCTTAGTAGCACTTCTTCTAATAAGTCCGTATATTGAATTGGATCTTTTGCTAGTTCTAAAGCATCTGCCATTTCAACTTCATTGACATCTTCCCAAAATCCAGGGGTAGTTAGAAGCAACACATCTCCATCCATTAACTTCATTTTCTTTGAAATATAAGGCTTAAAATCATTTGGTTTCCCTAAATAATTTAATAAATTACTCTTTTCTTCATGCTTGTTTATTTCAAAAGATCGGTTCTTTTCATTAACGATTTCTTGCGCCAAACTCTGGTCATTACTTCTATGTAATAGAGACCCATTGCGAAAATGATAAAACCGTGAATTACCTGCCACTGCATAAATCAACTTTGAGTAATTTGAAACAACAATTACAATACTAGCCTTTAAACGAACTCTTAAACTTTGTATTTGTAGTTGTTGATGTGCCTTTTTCATATATCTTTTCACACTATTTTTCGATAGAGATGGTTTTTCCATAAACGATTCGAGAACAGCTTTAACAGCTAACTCTGCACTCTTCATCTCTTGATCGGTATCTAAACCTTTTACAGCTACCCAACAAACCATGTCATCCAATTCGGTATAGGCAAAATAATCACGATTTTGCATGAATGAGCCTGCTTCAGATAAGAAGCTAGTTTTAAAATCACTATTTTCTCTTCTCACGATATACCTCCTTATTACACGCCAATATGTTTATCACAGTTTTTCGAGTATAACGATAGTTGCATTATCTTGATTTTTTAAATGCTTTTTTTCAATAACATGAATAATGTTATTGGCAATATCATAAGGCGCAGCCTGTCGAGAAAGTAATTGCTCCAATTCTACCTCTGTTAACGCATCATATATTCCATCACTAAAGAGACATATTTTATCTCCCGAAAACAATTGGATAGGCGTTGTACCTATATCCATTTTTTTAAACCCTTCGTAACCTAAATAGTTAATCAATCTCTTTTTTAAAGGATTTTCTTGTATTTCTAATTGCGAAATTTCTCCTGCAATGTAGCGCTCTTTTAACACATTTTCAAAAATATGCTTTTCATTAATAGGAAGAAATTCGCCTTTACGGAATATCGTAATGACACTATCTCCAACAGCTCCCCAATGAAGATAACCTTTTTCATCAATAATTACGGCTACTAATGTTGTACCACCATTAGAACCGTTTAAATTTTGGACAATTTGTTGATTACTCTTTACGGCTGTTTTTTTAAAAAATGCTTGTATATTTGCAAGATTCTCCAATGCGCTAAAGGCTTCTATAAACGTAGTAACCGCCACTGTACTTGCCATGCGACCATTCGCTAAGCCACTAATTCCATCTGCTAATACAGCCATCGTCCCATTTTTTGTTTCACATGTTGCAAAATAATCATCTTGTTCTTCTCGAGCTCCGATCGTTTGTGCATTTCCTATCTCTATTTGACTATTCTCTTTTTTACTCAAAAGAATATTTCGAATAATTAAAAGGGAGATCATAATGAGAATTAAAAGAATTGAAAATACATATGACAATATTTTGGAATCCACCACTCATCATTCCCCACCTTGATTGTTTTCCCATTCGAAATGAACACCACATAAAGGTATAAATAAAAAAATACTTCTTCCTAACTGTATAACATCATAGGCTGCTAGCTCAGTAGGGGTATATACTGCCTCATTATTAAGATAGGCTAATCCTGAAGCATCACCAGGAAGGAGGTAAAAGTTCCTTTTTTTAGGGTCATAAACAATAACTGCATGATTTCGTTTTGAAATCGAATTATCCCCTATAATTCGAATATGCATATCCTCATCTCGACCGATAAAATTCTTTTCAGATAAGATTCGATAATCTCTTCCCAACTGTGGACCTTCGATACATACTAACCATCCAGTTACGGGATTGATTCCATCCATTTCTCCTAAGTAAGGCATTGTTTTGTCATCTACTTCTGCCACAGCTACAGCTTGATTTGCTATTTTAGATTCCTGCTCTACAACGACATTACAATAAGGACAAATATTTCGATGTCTCCTTGAACTAAACATATGACCATTTGTGCATCTAATTAAACTCATATTCTAATCTCCCTTAGCAATCACTTTATCTTTATGACTATTTCACTAACATTCTAGTATTGGCTATATATAATGTATCTCCACTATTTATTGGGTGTGGACTTCCATCCTTTAATTGATTCTTCATCAAATTGTGTGCCTTCTTTATTCCTATACAGTTAATCGCATCGATGTCTTCGATATACCATTTTCCAGAAACACAATTTAAAACAGCATGTTCTAGACTTATTAACGATTCATATTCTGTCCCGCTTAAATCAATATCCACCTTATTTTCTCGGGAACTTTTTCCTATTACTAATGCTGTTTGATTTTCTAGTATCCATTCATCTATTTCATCTCCTTGATTATTAAGGAGTACAAGCTTTCTAATTTTAGTATGACTATTCGTTACATTTCTTGTTTCATACAATATAATTCCATAAATACACGAGACAATAAAAAAAATACTTCCCAATATAACTTTCATTAAAAAGTCCTCACTTATTATGAATACAAATAAAATAAAAAAGCACGCTATCACTACAATTGCGATATCTATACTTTTTACGATTTTTTGATTCTTCTCATTTTCTAAATATGCACTTGTTGATACTTTTCCCTCTTCCATTACATGCTCTCTCCCATAAAAACGAATTATTAATTCTTATTGAAATAACGTTCAAATAAATCACTTGTATCTATAGGATTCTTTTTTCCATTTTGAGTATTCGATTTCATTTCTTTGGATTTCGGATTAAATCCAAAAAATTGCTCAAAGTTCTTTTCCATCTCATTCATATTAAATGCTTGTTTTTTTTCCGTCGTTTGCTTACTATTTGTAAATTCAACATTTTTACTAGTATGGTAGGTCGAATTTTCTAGCTTTAAATCATATTCTTCTCGAGATGTTTTATTTTTCAAAATCGTATATGCTTCTTGTACTTCTAGAAAAATCTTTTCAGCATCCTTACTTCCACCGTTTACATCTGGATGATATTTTTTCGAGAGTGCTCTATAGGCAAGCTTTATTTGATCCTGCGATGCATCCTTTGATACAGCTAAAGTGTCATAATGTGTTTTCATAGCAGCTCTCCTTATTTTGTTTTCTTATTAAAAATTATCTAAGGAGCTATTATAGCTCCTTAGATATTAAGATGGCAGTTATTTATTAAACAGCGTAACCGCCTTCTACTTTTGCTAAATCTGTTTTGTCTTTCTTTTGCTTAATGAATAAGAAGAATTCACCAATACCTTCTGTATCACCAAAACGCTCCGTGTAATCAACAACAAATGCATTTGGGAAATTAATTTTTCTTACTACTTGATCAGCAGAAATAACTTCAAGCGTTACTTTTCGGTAACAATCTGCTTTTTCTGCAGGTACTAATGACCATAATGCTAATTTCATCGTATCATCAGCATTATCACCATCTGTTGCTGTAAGAATTTTCCCTTTAATTTTTAATGTTGCACCTACATCTGTAGAACGCGCATTCGAGTCATTTGGAGTATCCGTTTCATACTCGACAGCAACAATACTATCTAATCCTAGTTCAATTGCTTCTGACCCTTCTACTTTTAAAACAAAGCCCATACTTATACCTCCTAGAATTTTTATTGAATTCCTCAACCGTTGCACCTAGATAAAATTTATAAATGAATTCAAAACATTTCATAAAAAGAAATTATGAAATATGTACAAATTCCATCTAAGTAACACAGCAAGAAATTCTTATTTATGTTAAAAGATTTATATGAAATAAACCTTAAACATACAAAATATACTATTTAATAGTAGCTTTTTAATGATTTATGCTTTGACAGCACTCGTACCTTTTGTAATAGATACCTCAAGGTTTTTAACATTGCCATTGAATACTAAATCGATTTGACATAGGCTAGTTTTTTCATCGATGATGTAACCGATGTCATCTCCATCTTGAATGACAGAGTTTATAAAACCTTTATCATTGATCCACTGACTTTTTTGACTTGAAGGATTGTTACTAAAGAATCGAACAATATTCTCATGTTTAAAGTCACCAGATTGGAATCGTAAAATTCTCTCAATATACGTACTTACTTGCGTTTTGTAAATGGAATCAAATCCATCTTCTTCCATCGCTAAGCTTCTAGCTTTATATACTGTAATTCTTTTAATATCTTTCCCTTGTAACTGGGCATTTTCAGAAGAGAATACAAAACCAAAATTTTTACTATTAATAGAATCTTTTATATTATTCGTGAAACCTGAAATTTCTTTAGCCATCGTTGTTACGGCCCTTAATGAATTATCTCCCGCTTCAATATCAAATCGAACACCTGGGTAAGATTTCTTCACATTTCTGAAGGACTCTTTTAAATATTCTGGGCACTGATAAGCCGATGCAAGACCTGCTGCTACGTAGCTAGCACCTACATAAACTCCTTCAATCCAAAGTTTTAAAATATCTTCTTTTTCTTTTGATAAACGTGCACCGTTTTCAAGCGCTTCCATTCTTGTATCAATAACTACGCCAGATTTATCTTTCGGGATAATGGTGAAGTTCGGTAAACAAGGAATCGCGAACTCACTATAATCTTTTCTCATTAAAGGTAGGCATTTATCCATTAGACGATCTATACCAGCCGTTGCAATGCCGTTAAAAGTTGTCGTTTCTTCTGCTATGAAATTGAAGAAGATTTGAATTTTATAATCCTTTATCGTATCTAATAACATAGAAAGCGATTCCATTGTATTTCCTTCTAGCTTTGCAACCTTTTCGTTCCCTTTAAATCTTGCTCGGCTAACTTGTGCTTTACCAGTTGCTTCTAGTTCAATGGCTGGCACAATTCCATACCAAATCGTATCTGTAAAGTCATTTTTAGAGTTCACAGTGTTTAAATAAGCTTGTAAGCGTGGAAGATTATTACTTTTAACAAGCATATCTAGCTTTGAATTCGTCACAATTAAGGATGGTTGCATCCCTCTGTTTTTCGTTGCGTATTGATCGAAATACATTTTCACGCCTAACAGTTTCTCAACTAGTGGCTTTACAGTTTTTACGAATTCGTCCTTGGCATCTTTATAAAACTCTAGATATGTATTATAGTTTTGAACTTCCGTTTCTACATCAATAGTATTTTGAACCATTGGTAATGGGGCGAACGTTCTTACGACTAAATCCTTAACATATGAAGATTGTGACTCAGTAATTGCTTCATAATCTTCTTCAAAAATTGTACTTAAACCATTATTTCCGTCACCTGAAAGGACCATAAGCTCTGAACTATCTGGTTTAGGTGCTTCGATAATTTTTAGTTCACCCTTTTCTCCAATAGAAAGCGTCCCTATTTGTAATTTTTCAGACGTTGCTTCTTCTTGATTAGCGCCTAATAACAATCTAGTTTTTATATCTTCGATTGCCAAAGGTAACATGGCCATGACATTGTTATAATTTTTACTTGCTACTTCAAACATTAGATTTAGTTTGTCCCCTGTATCTAACTTCTTCGGGTCATTATCATCTAATTTTTCATACTCACTGTGTAGATAATGAATTTCCTTACGTACTTGGCGAATATCATCCATCACTTTTTTTGGAGAAATCATATCTAATAAATTTTCAAATTTGAAATCAACATTCGTGATTCCCTGACTTCTTTTTGTATCAATCAGCGTAAAAAGCATTTTTAAGAAATCATTATTTTGATCAATCGGAATTTCAGAAATACAATCTTCTTGAATACCCTCCGGCTTTTTTAATGTATACATAACCTTTTGGTTTGCAGCATTATAGAATGAATATACAGTCGGAGAAAATTTATCTAAAAACTCATCAAAACTTTTTACTAGTAAATATTGGTTAATCTCTTTAATTTTTTCATCACTTAGACTATCAATACCTTTTACATCACCAACAAGTGTAATTAAATCTAATTTCTCTGGATTGATTTCTTCAAATAGCATAGTTCTATTTGTCTGATTAATAATCTCCATTTACACGGCTGCTTACTTTCACAGCCATCCCTCCATTTCATTTTAAGTTCAGAATAATAAATATTTCAATTAGTAAATACCAATTAAAAACTAAAATACCAATAAAAGGAATTAAACTCAAAAAACTTACCGCTTATTAACTATGTTAATAGCAGTAAAAATACTTTTGAAAAGTAAGTAAAATTTAATTATTTGCTTGTTTTTACCTTTGTATTTACTATAAAACAATACTGTTTTTTGTCAATAATTGTTTAATATATATAATAATTGTATATTATTTAATTTAATTCCAATTTACTATTTCGAGATATTTATCGACACAAAAAAATTGTAAAAAAATAACTAATTTTATGATTCAATAATAAATTTTAATTTTTGATCTCGTTATTTATCAATAAATAGTGCTATTTTTCATTTTTAAAACTTACAATGTGACTAAGAAAAATTATGCGGCTAGAACCCTTTAAAACAAGGGACTCTAGCCGCACAAATTAAATTATTTCATAACAATAGCATCTATTTAACTAGTCTATTATTCATACATCGCAGGATTAATTTACTAGTTATAAAAAAGAGGAGATTTTATAAAAATCTCCTCTTTTTATAAGACTTTAGGTAATTACTTTATCCATTTATCAATAAATAAAGTAATTTTTATAACAGTAAATGAAAAACATCTTTTCTTAAAATTCACAGCAAGTCCCCAGTTAATTATAAAAGATAATAAAAAACTAACTTCTTTGTTATAGTAGCGAACATTTTTTATTTTTTCATTTATTAAACGCTTCGATATATCTTCTACAAGCACACCTGTCAATGAATAGTACAATGTTGCTGCGTAACTATATAAATCCGTATGTACACCTTGGATAGATTGTTTAGAATATTGTTCTAGTGGAGAATATCCTGAGGTTGTATAGATTTTAAATTCTTTTTGATTTTTATAAAATACTGCTGCGCCAAAATCAAGTAAATGAACGTTGTTATTTGAATCGATAATTATATTACTAGGTTTAATATCTCGATGTATTATTCCCATTTTATGAATATATTGAAGTGCATCTATTAGAGGAATAAATAGAATTTCATTAATATTTTTCCTATCTTTTAATGGGGTATTTTTTAAATATTCATTTAATGTAATGCCTTCATAATATTCCATAACAATATAGATTGTCTCATTTTCCTCAAAGTGAGATAAATACTTAACGATCTTTTCATGATAAATTTGTTGCAATATGAGGATTTCATTATGAAAATCCTTTTTTAAATCCTCATATTTTTTTTTTGTAGATGGTAAACGGTTAACAACTGTTAAATTGTCTATATCTCTCAGTGCTAGATTTTTCGGATAGAATTCCTTAATCGCAATTACTTTTTCTGTATATATATTAATAGCTAAATAAATAATTGAAATCTCACTGATTGAAATAACTTTTGTGATTTTATATGTATCATCTAAGATTGTATTTTTTTTCAAACAAATTTCTTCGAAGCTCTCCATCCTATTCCTCCCCGTTTACACATATTAAATTTTAAAACAATTACTATCTAGAATTAAAAGTGATTTATTTCCTTTCGTCAAATCCCCCAAAATATTTCTTATTAAACACAGCACCATTTTAAGTACAGGTGACTCTTTAAATATGCAGGAGAACAACTCTTTCTTAAATAGACCAACTCATATTAACTATAAAAAAAGCCATTCACCCATTAAGAGTGAATGACTTTTCAATTAGCGTTACATTGCTATATTATTTAGTTTAATTACGCACGTGATACGTAAGAACCATCTGTTGTGTTGATGATTAGTTTGTCGCCTTGGTTTACGAAGAATGGTACGTTTACCATTAAACCAGTTTGCATTTTTGCTGGTTTTGAACCACCTGAAGCAGTATCACCTTTAATACCTGGTTCAGTTTCTTCTACTTCCAGAACAACTGTGTTTGGTAATTCAATACCGATTAATTCACCTTGGTAAGATTGGATGTGAAGCTCCATGTTTTCTAATAAGTAGAATAACTCGTCTTCAATTTGAGCAGCTGCTAAAGTCGTTTGATCATAAGACTCCATGTCCATGAATACGTGCTCGTCACCTTGTGCATATAAGTATTGCATTTTACGGTTTTCGATCATCGCTTTTTCTACTTTTTCACCAGCGCGGAATGTTTTTTCAGTTACGTTACCGTTACGTAAGTTACGTAATTTTGAACGTACGAATGCTGCACCTTTACCTGGTTTTACGTGTTGGAATTCCAGTACACGGAATAAGTTACCATCAACGATAATTGTTAAACCTGTACGGAAATCGTTTACTGAGATCATGAATATTTCCTCCAAATTATAAAATAATTAATTGTTTGCTCGAATGTGTTAGTACTTCATTACCCGTATCAGTAATTAAAATATCATCCTCGATTCGGACACCACCGATTCCAGGAATGTATACACCTGGCTCAATTGTTACAACCATGTTTGGCTCTAACACCGTTTCAGAACGGAAAGAAAGACCAGGGCCTTCATGCACTTCTAAACCGATACCATGACCAGTTGAATGCCCAAATGCTTCGCCTAAGCCCTTCGATTTTAAGTAATCGCGTGCGACAGCATCTGCCTCAATACCTGTCATGCCTGGACCAACTTTATCAAGTGCTAAAACTTGTGATTCTAGCACCGCGTTGTACATTTCTACTAACTTTTCGGAAGGTTGCCCTACCGCTATTGTACGCGTAATATCTGAAATGTAGCCATTATAGTATGCACCAAAATCAAGTGTTACAAAATCACCTGACTCGATGATTTTATCCGTCGCAACACCATGTGGTAACGCTGAACGTAAACCACTGGCAACGATAATATCAAAAGATGAGCTTGTAGCACCTTGTTTACGCATGAAAAATTCTAGTTCATTCGAGACATCAAGCTCTGATACGCCAGGCTTAATAAAATCTAAAATATGTGTAAATGCATTGTCTGCAATTTCACATGCAACCTTAATAATATTAATCTCTTCTTCTGTCTTAATCAAGCGAATTTTTTCAATTAAACCTGAAAGTGGAACAAAATCTGCTTTTACTGCCGCTTTGTATACTTCATACATACCGTAGTGCATAGCATCTTTTTCAAAACCTAACGTCTTTATGCCCATTAATGCAACTTGATTTGCAACTTCTTCAAAAATTGTGCCAGTATGTTGTTCAATACGGAAATCCTTTACTTGTACAGATGCTTGCTCTGTATAACGGAAGTCTGTAATAAACACTGCATCATGTTGGGATACAATTGCTACACCAGCTGTACCAGTAAAACCTGTCATATATCGACGGTTGTACCCATTTGTAATTAATAATGCATCGACATTATTGTCGATTAAAGCTTGACGTAATTTTGTTAGTTTCATCTCTGTCATTCCCCTTATCGATTTTCTAAAAACTTACGTAATGCCAACTCGTAACCAATTGTTCCTAAGCCTGTTATTTGCCCAATACAGTTGGCAACAATCATTGATTGATGGCGGAATTCTTCCCGATTATGGATATTTGTAATATGTACTTCAATAAATGGTAATTTTGCATTAACTGAGGCTACAGCATCACGTAATGCAATACTTGTATGCGTGTATGCACCCGGATTAAATACTACGCCAGCAATCCCTCGATCATGCGCTTCATGAATCCAATCAATTAATTGCCCCTCGTGATTTGATTGTAATAATTCTACTTCTGCTCCATATTCTGATGCAACCTTTTGGCATTTATTTAAAATATCTTCTAAAGTTTCGTAGCCATATTTTTCAGGCTCACGAATACCAAGGCGGTTTAAATTTGGGCCATTTAATAGTAAATATTTTTCCACAAACTTTCCCTTCTCTCTTACCATTTTCTTTATTTTATCATAGTCAATTGTGAGAGTAACGAAATAATTTAGCGAACTAAATTATTTCGTAAATATGCGGCAGATTCAATGATAAAGCGAAACATAATCATGATGACCACGATAAAAGGAATCGATAATTTTTTAAAGGAACTCAATTCCAACGGATAACGATAAATGATCCATTCCACTAATATTGCGACAGCAAGCCCTAATAGAATACTTGCGATGTCTGGTCGAATCGGAATATAAACAAATAAATAATATAGTAAAAGAGCAATAACAAAGAAAATTAATATAATGATTAACCACTTCTCAAAAGCTGTAATATCCTCAATCCCTAATTTTTTTGTAAATCCAACTGGACTCCATTTTATAAAGTGAAATAAATGTAAAAATTTTAATAATAAAGCTAATACACATGCTGCTACAATACATGTCAAAATACTAGTCAATCCTTCGCCCTCCTTTTCCTGAAGTCTTGACCATTTTCAAATTAACTATGCGTAAACAATAGTGCTTTCACAGAAAATTTAGTACAATGGAAAAGTTAAGAAGTCAAATTATATCTATATAGAGAGTGGTGTACTGCAGGTGAGTAATAATACGCCGGTTTATGGGGGACAGGCACTTTTAGAAGGTGTCATGTTTACTGGACAGGATCATATGGTGACGGCGATTCGCCGTAATGACAACTCCATTGATTACTTCCATGTAAAAAAAGAGAAGAAACCAATTTATCAAAAGCTAAAGAAAATTCCATTCGTACGTGGTGTGATCGCCTTAATCGAATCGGCAGGTTTTGGTTCTCGCCATTTACAATTTGCATCAGATCGCTACGATGTAAATCCTGGTGAGGAACAGCTTGAAGAAGGTGAAGAGCCTTCCAAGCTCATGATGATTCTTGGTGTTGCTGTGATCGGCGTGCTGTCGTTTTTATTTGGTAAGTTCGTTTTCACACTTGTACCAATGTTCATGGCAGAATTTTTAAAGCCATGGTTTCCAGGAAAAACTGTACAAATTTTTATCGAAACTGGCTTTAAGCTCGTTTTACTATTAGCTTATTTACAAATTATATCGATGACACCGTTAATAAAACGTGTGTTCCAATATCACGGCGCCGAGCATAAAGTGATTAACTGTTATGAAGCAGGTTTAGAGTTAACGGTAGAAAATGTACAAAAGCAATCACGTCTACATTATCGCTGCGGTTCTAGCTTCATTTTATTTACTGTTATCGTTGGAATGTTTACTTACTTCTTTGTACCTGTTGATCCACTTTGGGTACGTTTAGTTAGTCGTATTTTATTAATTCCTGTCGTAATTGGTATTTCCTTTGAGGTGTTACAAGCGACAAACGCAGTACGTGATATTCCAGTGCTTCGTTTTTTAGGCTATCCAGGTTTATGGCTTCAATTGTTAACAACGAAAGAACCTAAAGATGAAATGGTCGAAGTGGCCATCGCTTCATTCGAAAAATTACATGAAGTTGAAAAAAACCCTGAAATTGCTATGACTCTAGCACATGATTAATATTTAAAAAGACGAAACGCTGCTAAAAAGAGCGTTTCGTCTTTTTTACTACCATGGAACTCTCTCCCCCTCTACATCATAGACATCGATGTAATAGCTTTTTAATTGTTCCGGAATAATGAGCCGATATATATTCGCTTTTACTGGGTCGATTTCTATCTCATACTGCTCGTTCGTATAATTGTCGGTTAAGACCACTTTTGTAATTTTACTATTGTCAGCAATTCCAACAATATTGCCCTGCTCTAAATATTCCAAAGAATTAGGTATAATTACAATGTTTGCACTACTATGCAGATAGTGTCCGCCATACAATTCATATGTTTTATCTCCCCTTGAAAATATTGAAATTCCAATCCGACTATTATCCGAAAAACGAGTTAACACATAGCGCACATTGTGAAATGTTGCAGCAGCAAGCAACGTTTCGGAATTCTTCATTTCATTATTTTGATTAATCGAATGCATTATCGCTGTTTCATCGTGTCCATATAATCTCGTATCCTCCTTAAAAAAGGCTGACCCGAAAAAAAAGATTAAACTTATTTGAATAACCCCTAGTAAAATTTTTCGCATATACCGTAAATTAAAGACAAAAGCATAAACTAAAAGTAAAAATCCAACGGTCCATAGAAGCTTAATGTTAAGTGGTCCATTAAGAAAGGCATTATTTGTCCGAGGTTTTTCCTCATTTGTTGGTACGTAAGTATTTGGAATAAGTGTTGCAAAATGAGCATTCCATTCTGGGAGTAATGCTAATACTTCCCGAAATGACTCGCCCTCTAATTCAATATTCGCCAGCTTACGCACATGCTCATGTTGTTCGACAAACTCATTCATATACGATAACAGCATATTCACCTGTAGTACTTCATCTGCCGTCATTTTTGGCCGATTATAAAAAAGACTATTTCCTGATTCAAATGCCCGCTGCAATAGCCAATCACTCGTGCTTAAAAATTGCCTACGCTCCTCATCAGTAATTGTGCCATCTGCAATGATTTGCTGAAATTGCGCAAGCCGCTCCATAAAAGCAACCTCTGCATGCTCTGGTGCTAACTCGCTACTAGCAGGAAGATTGGCCGGCTGCTGTTCCACCTGGAAATACACAAACAATAGTGTAATGAATGCAATCCCAACCGTTGCGAAAAGCGGCTGCCAATGAAATTTTCGCCGTCCAGCCTTTTTTTGACGGGCCTTTTGTATTGTTTCAAGCTGACGTTCCAAATCAAAATGCTTCTCTTTATGGACCTCATTAATATGATCTTTAAGCGAATTCACTGAAGTCTTCCCCTTCCTCTATTTTCAGCTTCAATTGCACCCGCGCCCTTCTTAATCTTGTTTTTACCGTGTTGACTGGTAAATCCAATGTCTCTGCAACCTCTGCAATCGGTAGCTCCGCATAATAATAAAGCATGAGCACATCCTTATATTTCAATGGTAGCTGCTCAATTTTTTCTACAAGCAGCTGTTGCTCCGATTTTTCAACAATGATTTGCTCCAAGTTGTCTTTACTTTTTAAGAAGGTTGTCAATGTATTCGAAAGCTGGATTTTTTGATATTTCCAGCTGCTTAAATAGTCTTTACAAACATTTATCGCGATTCGAAAAAGATAGGTTTTTACTGTGGACTCCCCACGAAATTTCCCAGAAGCCCTATAAAACTTTAAAAATGTTTCCTGTGTTAAATCCTCCGCTGTTTGCCAGCTATGTACATATGTATAACATAAGCGTAAAATTTCATCGCCGTATTGCTGCATCACTTGCTGTAAATGCTCCTCCTCATGCGTAGTCACAAAACCCCTCCCTTCAAGTATTCCCCATTAGACTAGTTTACTGGAAAAAAGGTTTCGTTTTCTCATTTTTTCTAATTTTAGTGTAAAACATTTAGACTCTCGAAGGATTTACATTGAGTTCAGCATTTAGGAATGGCATAATACATATATCTGATAATTCAAACTAGGAGAACTTGCATGAAAACAGTCTTTCAATTTGTTAAGCGTTACAAAATAGCAGCACTACTTGCCCTATTTCTTATGTTTTTAGAGCTGCTATCCGATTTGATTCAACCGCTCTTTATGGCACGAATGATTAATGAAGGTTTATTAGAAGAAAACTTACATAATGTAGCCTTTTGGGGTGGATGTTTATTCATCTTAACTTTATTTTCATTTTTAAGTGGTATACTTAATTCCTACTTTTCATCTCACGTCGCGCATAGCTTTGGCTTTGATTTGCGCAAGGCACTCTATGCAAAAATTCAATCGCTAACGATGGCGACGTACTTAACCTTTCCTACATCAGGACTAATTACCCGATTAACTAGTGACGTTACGCAAACGATGAATATTGTCTTTATGATGCTTCGTATTGCAATGAAGGCCCCATTAATGGCTATTGGTTCGCTTGTTATGGCCTTTTTCATTAATGCAAAAATGGCATTAATTTTATGTGTGAGCTTTCCATTCCTTGTTATTTTTCTCGTTTGGATGATTTCAATCGGCATAAAATTATTTGCCCAAGTTCAAAACCGCTTAGACGGGGTGAATAGGCAATTACAAGAGGGCTTACAAGCAGTACGATTAATTAAAGCGTACATGCGTGGTCAATATGAAGAAGGTCGTTTCCAATCCGTAGCTGAAAAGTTAAAGCTTGATACGATGAAAGCAACCCGTGTCATGGAAATCGCCTTGCCAATTTTGCAATTTGCCATGAATATTAGTTTACTTGTTGTTATATGGGTAGGTGCACAGCTTATTGATACAAGCAGCATTCTTGTTGGAGATTTAGTAGCAATTATTAACTACGCATTTCGAATGACAGCTGCTTTTTCGATTTTCTCATTCATCATTATAGCTTATGCTCGCGCGAAAGCTTCAGCAGAGCGTATTGAGGAGATTTTGACAATTAATGACGGTACGGAAGAAATACAGAAAAATCATGCACCTGTTTTACCGGAGTTTTCGATTCGCTTTGACAATGTCTCTTTCTCTTATCCAGGAGCAAAAGAAAATACATTACACAGCCTATCTTTTTCAATCGAATCTGGAGAAAAAATTGCCATTATGGGGGCTACTGGCTCAGGAAAGTCCACTATTTTACAGCTCATTGAAAAGTTTTACGCAACGAGCGATGGCGAAATCTATATTAATAATCAAAATATAAAGGAGATCCCATTACAACAGTTACGAAGCTCGATTGCATACGTACCACAACAGTCTTTATTGTTCTCTGGAACGATTTTAGATAATTTAAAGTGGGGACAAAAGGAGGCATCCTTTGAACAATGTATCGAGGCAACGACAAAAGCACAAATTCATGAGGCAATTGAACATTTTGAATTAGGCTATGAAACCGTTGTTGGACAAAAAGGTGTCAATTTATCTGGTGGTCAGAAGCAACGTCTTGCTATTTCTCGTGCATTATTAAAACCTGCCTCTCTTCTTATATTGGATGATAGTACATCGGCACTTGATGTAAATACAGAAAAACGTTTATGGCAAGCACTCGATCAAGAACAAATGACAATGCTTGTCGTTACACAAAAAATTCATACAGCAAAAACTGCCGACCGTATTTTATTGCTCAATGAAGGACAAATTGATGGTTTTGGTACCCATGAGGAGCTGTTAAAAGCAAATGCACTTTATAAACAAATTGTCGCTTCACAGCAGGAGGTGCTTCCATCATGAAAATCTTTGATTATGAGAGAATCCTTACAAAGGAACAACTAAAAACGGCTAGTGGCAAAAAGAAGAAAGGTGGGCGTGCAGATAACTGGAAATATACATTAAAGCGTATTCTTGATTTTGTAGCTGAACAAAAAATACTATTAATAATTGTCATTTTGCTAGTTGTGGCAAGCTCTGTTCTCGCCTTAATTGGTCCCTTTATTATCGGACGCTTAACCGACCGATTTATTGATGGTAGTACATTTAATGAGCTACACATTTGGCTTTATGGATTAGCACTTATTTATTTCCTGTACGGCTTAGCAAGCTATTTCCAAAACTACTGGATGGTCAGCATTGCGCAGCAAACCGTATACCGTATACGAACGAAGCTTTATGGACAATTCTTTAAGCTACCGTTACGCTTTTTTGATAAGCGCAAACACGGGGAATTAATGAGCCGCGCAACAAATGACATTGAAACAATTAGTGCGACATTAAATAGCGCATTTATTCAAGTTGTCTCGAGTATTTTAACATTAACGGGGACCGTCGCTGTTATGCTTTGGTTAAGTCCTTTGCTTACGCTCATTACGTTAATTATTGTTCCTCTCATGTTTTACGGAATGCGTTGGATTACGAAAAGAACAAGTCTTCTTTTTAAACAGCAACAAGCCGCAATTGGTGAGATGAATGGATTAATTGAAGAGTCAATTACAGGGCAGCATGTCGTTAAAGCCTTTTCCCAAGAAGAGGAAATGCTTCGCCAATTTGATGAAAAAAATAACCGTATTCGCAACGTCGGCTTTTGGAGCTTAACATACTCAGGCTTTATCCCAAAGGTTATGAATACTTTAAACAGCTTAAGCTTTGCTATTGTAGCGTTTGTCGGTGGTTTATTTGCGTATTATGGACATATTTCAATTGGGACCATTGTTATTTTTACAGAATATGCGCGCCAATTTACACGACCACTTAATGATTTAGCGAACCAATTTAATACAGTACTTTCAGCCTTAGCGGGTGCAGAGCGCGTATTTTTAATTATGGATGAAGAAGAGGATAAAATGGATGGAGAGAAAGTGGCGCTTCAAGGCAATGTGGCGTTTCAAAATGTTTCATTTCAATATGAGCAGGATGCAAAAACGCCTACTCTTTCTAATGTATCCTTTACCATTAAGGCTGGACAGTCTGTTGCATTGATTGGTCAAACAGGTGCTGGGAAAACGACAATTCTTCAACTGTTAACCGGTCTATACGAAAAAACAGCTGGAGAGATACTATTCGACGGAAAGCAAATAGACGTCATTTCAAAGGCTTCGTTACGTGAACAAATGGCCTTCGTGCTACAGGATCCGTTTTTATTTGATATGTCTGTAAAGGAAAATATTCGCTACGGTCGTTTAGATGCGACGGATGAGGAAGTTATCGAAGCGGCACAGAAAGCGAATGCCCACAGCTTTATTGAAAAACTCCCTGAAGGATATGACACCATTTTGTCCTCAGATGGCAATCAAATTTCTCAAGGACAAAAGCAGCTCATATCGATTGCTCGAGCCTTTGTTGCAAATCCGAAAATTTTATTGTTAGATGAAGCAACTAGTAGCATTGATACGGTGACAGAACTGCATATTCAAGCAGCACTTGAAAACTTGATGGAAGGTCGCACAAGCTTTATTATTGCGCACCGCTTAAACACCATTCGTAAAGTTGACTATGTCATTGTACTAAATCAAGGTAAAATCATCGAGCACGGTGCACGCCAAGCATTACTTGAACAGCAAGGTGTATTTGGTCAAATGATCAATAAATGAAGTTTTAATAAAAACGAATAAATAAAAAGACTCCAACACCCTCTATACGAGGATGTCGGAGTTTTCATTTTGATAAGTAAAGCTACGGAAGCTTTTATAATACTTCACAATAAAGAAAAGAATAACACTGCCTAAAACGACGATCGCAATCCCGCTCACTAAAATTGCAAACTGCGCATCCTCTGATGTTGGTAAGGAAATTGCCGTTGTTTGATTTGATAAATAGTATTGGATAAAGGCTAAAAAGTTACTAAAGCTATGTAAAATCATGGGTACGATAATGGATTTTGTTTTTAAATACACAAAGGCTAACACACAGCCAAGGAAAAAGGCAAATACAACATTAATTGGGTTCAAATGAATTATGCCAAATAAAAGTGACGAGATAATAATACTTTTTTGCGGACTCCACTTCAGCATAAACCTTCTTAATAAAATGCCTCTAAAAAAGAGTTCCTCCCAGAGTGGGGCTAAAATACATACATTGATAAAAAACAGTACAAAAACGAAGATTGGCGTTTCAACGGCTTCATCAACTAATATAAATTCCATTAGATCACGAATCCAGTTTTCAAATTGAAGATAAACGAGCATCAATAAAAAGGTACCAATCATCACCGCTATTAACTGCAAACTCGCAGTTAACGTTAAATATTTGCCCCAGCTTTTGGCAGACATTGCCCGTGGTAGCTCCGCTTCACTATAAACAAACTGATGCTTTTTTGATTGGTATAAAACATACGCTAATAACCCAATTGAAACGAACAAAGTAATCCATTCCTGGATCCCTTGTACCGAAATCGCAAATATTGAAATGATGAACATCCCAATGAACAATAAAAATGCAAATACAACAAACCATCGTATTTTGAATTTTTTTAAGTTGCTTAAGTCCATTTGTTTCCCTCCTTTAGTGTAAAGTATAACATACGAAAAGGTATAAATTTACATAAATTCACAAAAAAGAAAGAAGCCCCTAATTAAGGGCTGCTTCATTAATTTCGTTTAACTGTCTCATATGTGATCTTCCAAATGCCTTCATCCTTCACCATCGGCAAATAGCTTATCGTCTGGCCAGAATTTTCATCTAGCCACTCTAAACGCTTCGTAGCCGTATTCATTGTCATACGATTCGCTTCATAAATGTTCACTAACAAACGCTGCTTACTGGATTTAGTAGTGACTAGTTTCATATTCTCTACCCACTGTTTATAAGGTGGTGGTGTGTTTTGACTTTGATTAATTAGCGCATACATCGTTTCGTAATCCTCTAAATAATGGGCGTAAAAATAAAGCTTTGCTACGGATTGGGCAGAGGCATCCTTTAAAATTGTATTTAACGGATTTACCGCATATTCCCTCCATTTCATTTTCTGCACCATTTCTTGTACTTCACTAAACAAGTTCAGGTCCTGTTGTGTCATTGTATTCGTAACACCGTGTAAATCATAACCTATTACTTTCCCCTTAATTGCTTCTTTTGAAATTGGTCCACGTGTTCCACTACTTCCCCAGTTATCTGGATGAACGAATACTTCATCGGACTCAGTTCTTGTGAATTCGATTCGTTCATCCAAGTATATGGACGTATCTCCGTTGTAATTCGCTGCAAGATAAAATTCATAGGAAACAAAATTCTCCCCAATGATAATTTTACTTTCATCAATGGTCACTTTATTTTGATTTGTATCAATTATTCGGGTTATTTCCACACCATTCAACGTTTCAATTGCAACAACATCACCAGAGTTATATGGATTTTGTCCATAATAATACGGGTCTATTAGTAACGGAAATTCTGTATACTCCTTATTCCCTCGGTACATCGTGTCGCCTGTATAGCGGAGCGTTTGTTCATTTGCATTGCCCTCAATAAACGGAATCGTAGTCGACAAATTTGTCCACCCTATGCTTAGAAGGGACCTTGTTTCATTTTTTTCATAATAAACCGGCGTATTTATTGATTTTGCTTTGGCAAACCAGACACGCGTGTTTCCATCTACATCCCATAATGATGCTTCGGTATTCCCAACAATTACATTCTCTACCTCGTTATCTGTTAAAATACCATAAAAGTAATCCTCATTATGGAGGGTCACATTATTCCATCGATTATCATTGACGAAACCGGGAAAAAGATTTTGCTGTTCCCATTTTCCATTGTTTTTTTCAGCATATAGAAGGTAGTACTGCAAATCGTCGAATCCCTCCCCCTCCCATTGTACTTTGTTTATAATAAGTGCATCATTATTTGTAACAAATGGCTCAACGATTTTTAATGTCTTAAAAGGCATGTTTCCTAATTGTTGCTCAGTTAATTGCTCAAGGGTGGTGGCTGTATATTGATTTTCTATTGGTGAGGGCTCCTCCTCTACTACTTGCTGCTCATTTGGCACGAACAATAAAAACGAACTAATACCGAGTACACCTGCAACGACAACAGCAGTAAGCCATTGGGTTTTTCTTTTTAAAGGAGCATGTACTGCATCAATGACTGCTCGTTTTTGTTCTTCGCTTAGCTTTTTTGTTCCAAAAATTTCATCTCGTTCTTTTTGAAATTTATTCATCTGCAAGTTCCTCCCAACTTTGTGTTGCTGTACGCTCCTTCAATAGCTCCCTTGCCCTACGTAACCTTGTCTTCACTGTATTTTCAGAAAGACTAAGGAGTTGAGCTATTTCTTGCGTCGTCATTTCTTCATAATAAAAGAGTAAAATACTTTCTCGGTATTTAAACGGCAAGCTTAGCACCTGCCTCATTAACGGACTATGCTCGATACGTGTGTCAATTTCATAGGATACTTTAGGTTTTTGTCCTAAAAGCTTCGTTAATGTACGTTTTCGTGAAGCCCAGCTACGTAAATAATCCGTGCACTTATGTATGGTCATTCTCGTTAAATACGTTTTAATGCTAGATCGCCCTTCAAATTGTTCAGCTGTTTTAAAATAATGGATAAATACATCTTGTACGATATCTTCTGCTGCAGAAAAGTCCTTCACGTACATATAGCTTATTTGCAATAAATACGGACTGTAGGTGTCCATCAATTCATGCATTTGTTCATTCGTTAACATGACGAACCTCCTTTTTCATTTCTTAGACGTAAGCTATGTAATTGAAAGTTTCAAAACTTTCGGGAATAATAATTTTCTTTTACCGTTTTGTTCAACTAAAATTAATAGTAATTAACCTAGCATAAATTTTCAAAGCTAATATAAACACTGGAAACAACGTTGAATTTAATAATGCCAATAGTTTACAAGTATTAAGTAGATTGATATATTATACGATAATACGAAGTAAAATAAGGAAAGGGGTTTTAAAATGGATGTGAAATACCCAATTGGACAATTACAAGTACCTGAAAATGTTACGTTACAAAATATTCAAGAATGGTTAAAAGAAATCGAGACTTACACGATTCGCCTAAGAGAAACGGTCGATTTAATACCGGACGAAAGTTTAAATAAAACATATCGTGAAGGAGCTTGGACGGTTCGCCAACTTGTCCATCACATTGCAGACTCTCAGCTGAACATGTATCAGCGTTTAAAGCTCGCTTTAACAGATGAGAATCCAACAGTTCCCCCTTTTGATGAAGAAAAGTGGGCTATCCAACCAGATACAAAACTTCCTGTAGAAAGTTCGATTAAAATGTTAGAAGGAATAAATGCACGTATTGTATCTTTAGGTCAGAGTTTAACCGAAGAACAATTAGATCGAGCTTTTACCCATCAGATTAACGGTAAAATTAAGGTTGCAGCTAAAATAGCAAAATTAGCTTGGCATGAGGAACATCACTTAGCCCAAATAAAAATCGCCTTATCAAAATAATACACTCTTGATAAAAGTGGCTTATCCTACATTAGATAAGCCATTTTTGATTAAAATAAAAAATAATTATTTAATATACCCCAGTTGAATAACTTATCATTGCTTTTTAGCTTCCCTTTCTACTGCGATATTATTAGCAAACCATAAGTAAAGAAGGTGTTTTTTTGTCACATATATTAATCGTAGAAGATGAAGTACAAATAGCCCGCGTACTGCAGCTCGAGCTTGGCTATGAAGGCTATGAAACGACTCTTGCTCATACTGGTACAGAAGGCTTACTGAAATTTCATGATGAACAATTTGATTTAGTTTTACTGGATATGATGCTTCCTGAGCTCAATGGTCTTGATGTGTTAAAACGAATTCGCAAGCATAATGAGACGATTCCAGTGATCATGCTGACTGCAAAAAGCGATATACAAGATAAAGTGACTGGGTTAGACTATGGGGCAAATGATTATGTGACGAAGCCGTTTGAATTTGATGAGCTATTAGCACGTATTCGTGTGGCATTACGGTTTTCAAAAAAATTGCAACCTATGGAACAAACGAATGTGTATCAATTCGCTAATATTCAACTGAACGAGCAAACCCGTGAAGTAAAGCGGAACAATACCTTTGTCGAACTAACGCCGAGGGAATTCGATTTGTTGCTGCATTTTATGAAGCATCCTAAGCTAGTCCAATCCCGTGATCAATTGTTAAATGCGGTGTGGGGCTTTGATTATTATGGTGATACTAATGTTGTTGACGTATATGTTCGCTATTTGCGCCAAAAACTTGATACTGCACTACATTTACCAACAGCCATCCATACGGTGCGTGGTGTTGGCTATGTTTTGAAGGAGCCAGTGAATGAAGCTTAGTACAAAAGTAAATATCCTATCTACTTTCCTTACCTCGATTATTTTAATCGGAAGCTTTACCGGGATCTATTTTTTATATAAGGAGCTTGCCTATACAACAGAAGCGGAACAACTACAGGAACGCTCCTTTGAATTGGCAACTGCCATTAGTTCCCTTGCAACGACACAGGATATTGATACGGTTTTTCGTGCGTACATCCCTACTGATGGGGCAATTTTTGTAAAGGATACGGCAGGAAAAAACTTAATCCGATTGCAAACAACTTCCAAAAACATCGAATTTGCACCGCATGAAGAGGAACATTATTCAATACAGACGATTGATGATATCCCCCATATTGCACTAGCAACGCCGATGATTTGGCCCGATCAACAAGTAGTAGAAACCATATTGATTCAACCGCTCCCAACGATTCCAGAAAATTTATCTCGACTAAAGCTGATCTTTGTATTAATGACGCTCATTGCCCTACTACCGATATTTTTTGCTGGTCAACTATTGATTCGCTATATCGTCAAGCCCGTTCAGCAAATGACCGATACAATGGAACACAATATCCGAAATTCAAGCTTTGAACAAATTAACGCGAAAAAACGCTCAAAAGATGAGCTTGCGAACATGGCGAACACATATAATGAATTGATGGCACAAATTGAACAGCAGCATGAACGCCAACAGCAATTTGTCGGTAATGCTTCACACGAATTAAAAACCCCGTTAACCGTTATTGAAAGCTATGCGAAGCTACTGAATCGTCGAGGTACTGAAAATAAAGAAATCACAAAGGAAGCGTTAACTGCTATTATTGGGGAAGCGGAAAATATGAAGGCGATGATTGAACAAATGCTCGCACTGGCAAAAACGTCCGAAATGACAATTGTGACAAATACAAAAATTTCCTTACAGCCCTTTTTACAAGCGATTGCACATAACTTTCATCAAGCTTATTACCGTGAAGTACATGTAGAATGTCCTGAAATTGAGCTTGTTTCGGATGAAGCTAAGCTTAAGCAGCTACTCTTTATCTTTTTAGACAATGCGCGAAAATATAGTGAACAAGAAATTTCTATTACTGTGCAGCGTCTCCCTAAAAATAATGTAGAAATCCAAATTATTGATCAAGGTGTAGGCATTCCAAGAGCTGATATTCCGCATTTATTCCAACGTTTTTATCGGGTCGATAAAGATCGTAATCGTAAAACAGGTGGTGTTGGCATTGGCCTTTCGATTGCCCATGAAATTGCTAAGCAGCTTCTTGCTTCAATACACGTAAAGAGCGACGTCGGGCAAGGTACGACTATTTCTATTAAAATTCCATTGAACGGAGGGCAAAAAAATGAATATAAAGCGTAATATAATCATTTTACTTATTATTGCGATATTAGCATTCATTTTTATTGCTGTTCGCGAATTAATGACCGCTACACCACTGACAAAACAAGAAATGACGAATCAAGTTGAAACAATGTATCAAGCGAAAGTACACTCACTCATTAAACAAAACAGTCACTATATTGCTTCTTTTGAAAAGGAACAGTCTGTATATGAGGTACGGATCCATCCAATAACTGGTGAAGTATCTAAACTACAGGCGGTACATATTGTACAAGCAGAACAGCAAATAGAATCTACGAAAAATAATAATAACCCTCCAACAGCTCGCCTTACGGAGCAACAGGCAATCGATATTGCACGTAGTGAAGTAAATGGTGTACTCGATTCGGTGGACTTTAAGGAAAGCACGGATGGTGGACATTACTTTATCGAAATGGATCAAGAAGATTTAGAAATAACTGTTCAAATACATGCCATCACGGGCGAAATTTTATTGATTGAATATGAAGATTAATTTTCTCATCAAATTCTAATATTTCTCTCAGCGCCTTTTCATCTTTCCTTAGTAAACTAAAGCTACAAACAATCAAAGGAGAGAAATAAAATGAACAAAAAACGATTCGTTATTCCTGCTATACTAATCGCAGCTATTGGTGGAGGTGCAGTACTTGCCCAAACAGATATATTTGCAAAAGCGAATGCAAATCCAGCAATCTCTGCACAACAGGCAAAGGACATTGCCTTAAAAGAATTAAATGGTCAAATTGTTGATTTTGAATACGACGGGGACGACTTCACACCTCATTATGAAATTGAAGTAGTAAAAGACGGAGAAAAAGTGGAATATAAAATTGACGCAAAAAATGGAGACGTAAAAGTTAAAGAACGTGAAATCGTAAGCACATCACAGACTGAAACAGTTCCCGAATCAACAACTGCGAAAATAATTACCGAAGAAGAGGCTATAAAAATTGCAACAGACAAAGCTTCTGGAACATTAGTAAGTGTTGAACTTGACAAAGATGATCAACAAGTAGCATACGAAATCGAAATTCGTAATGGCAAAACAGAGTATGAATTTAACATCGACGCATATACTGGGGCAATTTTAAAATATGAAGAAGATTTAGAAGATTAATGATACCTTCTTTAAGGAAACTTCGTTAAAATAGCGCTTTAAACACTGAGAATGTTCTCTATAGGATAGCACTTTAAAAGGTTATCCTATAGGGTATTTTTAATCCCTCGAACTAGCGAGTTGAACCCGAAAATTCATTCTTTTTTTTATTTATTTTCTTTACCCATTCTTGGTCTTTCCAAATATATGGGTTGTCAATCGTTTCCTTTTCTCCACGAACTATGAAATCATAACTATCTTTTCCACCGGTATACCAATCAACAATCACTAACCTTCCATTTACATTACGTACAAGAAATTCAGTGGCTTCACCATAACTACCATCATAATAATACTTAATATGGCAGTGTTGCCTTCAATTATATAGGCTTTCCTCTTCTACCCACCTTTATGAAATAGACGATTCAAACATGTATTACGTTTTAGAAAAGGTAAAATAGTAAAAATTATCTTCGGATAGAAACAGCAAGTTAATATAATTAGGACAAGTTTCATATTAATCTTTCAATAATTAAATTAAAAAAAGCACTTGTGAATATAATCATCACAAGTGCTAATATTTTGCGTTCTCTTTTACTTTCCCCCTATAGGATTCAATATTTAAAGCTCTGTACGCAAAAAACATCCGTACAAAACCATATATCACTAAATGGATCTATGTTAATTTAGCGCATACGTTGGCTTTTGACCTTTTGATTTTTCGATAATATTCATTACTGCCTTCTCACGAATTTCACGATATGCATCTTCCGAATACCATGCCGCATGAGGTGTGAGTACAACATTTTTCATTTTTCTTAAAACACTATCTACTGCTAATGGCTCCTCTTCTGTAACATCTAAAAAGGCACCTGCTATTTGATTATTTTGAATCGCTTTGATAAGTGCATGTTCATCAATAATTGGCCCGCGAGCCGTATTGATAATATAAGGCATTTTTTTTGCTCTATTAAACTCATTTTCTCCAATTAAATGATGTGTCGCTTTAATTAAAGGAACATGTACCGATACGAAATCACTTACTTCCATAATCTCCTCAACAGTAGCTTTAGTGACATCATCAATGGCCATTGTGTTAGCATCTACAAACGGATCAAATGCGAGTACATTATAGCCAATCGCATTTAGCTTAACTGCTAAACGCTTTGGAATTTTGCCGTATCCAAGCAATCCTACAATTGCCTTCGAAGCGCGTAATGGACGTTTAGCTGCTTTAAAATCCCAATTACCGTTTGCTGTATCTTCATTATATTCAAATAAACGACGTGCACCTGCTAAAATGCTAGCTAATGCATGATCGGATACTTCATCCACACAATAATCATTCACATTAGCAACTTGAATACCAACTTGTGTTGCATAATCGACATCAATCATATTTACGCCAATCCCATAACGAGATACTATTTGAAGATTTGGAGCTGATGCCAATACTTCCTCATCAATATTTGCATATAAAACGAGTAATGCATCCGAATTCTTTGCTGCTTCAATAATTTCTCCTTTATCTCTCGATTGAAGCACTTGCAGCTTTATTCCAGCCTCCGAAAACATCCGTTTTTCTAACTCAATATCTTCCCATTCATAATCTACTAATGTAACTTTAAACATGTATTTTCCTCCTAAACTAAGACAAGTGAGAACCATGAAATGTACGTGATGACAAATAACACAATCACTAAAGTTATAAAGCCTGGAACGATCCCTTTACTTAGCTGAACAATTTTAATATTAGAAATACTAGATGCAACAAATAGATTCATCCCTAACGGCGGTGTTATAAATCCAATACTTAAGTTTACAATCATGATGATTCCAAAATGTACAGGATCAATACCCATTTGAGTACTCAACGGCAATAAAATGGGTGTTAATATAATTACAGCAGCAATTGTTTCCATAAATGTTCCCACTATTATTAGCAGGATATTCACTAGTAATAAAAATACAATTGGATTATCTGATAATGAAAGCATTGTTGCAGCAACGTTGTTTGGTATTTGTTCAAGTGTTAAAATGCGACCAAATACGGCCGCAGCTGCTACGATTACCATAATCGAACCTGTAGAAACGGCTGAATCGTAAAATAATGCAATCGTATCCTTCCAAGTAAGCTCTCGGTAAATGAAAAAGCTTAAAATTAATCCATAAACTACGGCAATAACAGCCGCTTCTGTTGGTGTAAAAATCCCCCCATAAATCCCACCTAAAATTACAACGGGCATAAGCAATGCGCCTTTACCACGGTTAATATGATGTAATCGTTCTTTCCATGTCGCTTTAGAATCTGGCTTATAATTTTCTTTTTTCGCGTGAATGTAGGCCCATAACATTAAAGCGCCACCCATTAGAATTCCCGGAATAACACCAGCTTTAAATAAATCACCAATCGAAGTGCCTGAAGACACTCCATAAATGACTAACGGTATACTTGGTGGAATGACAATCCCGATCGTTCCTGCAGATGCAATTAAAGCAGTAGCAAACAATTTTTTATATCCACGTTTTACCATTTCAGGAATCATAATTGAACCGATTGCTGCAACAGTTGCAGGTCCTGAACCAGAGATTGCTGAAAAGAACATTGCTGTTAATACGGCCGCAATCGCAAAACCACCACGATAATGACCAACAAATGAGTTCGCAATATTTAATAGCCGCTCCGAAACACCACCGCGTCCCATAAGCACACCCGCTAAAATGAAAAACGGAATGGCCATTAATGGAAACGAATCATTAGCCGTAACCATAACTTGCGTTAAAATACTAAATGGAATTTCGACATCAGCCAATACAATCGTCCCTAAACTCGCTAAGAGCAGAGCAAATCCTACTGGTACAGATAATAAAAGGAAAATGATTAATAGTCCAAATAAGATGAATGTAGGTGTCATACGATTGGATTAACCTCACTTTCCTTTTCGTCTTCTTTTTTCACATACAATAAAATCGACACATGAATAAGACGAACAAATGCTACTAAAAACCCTACTGGTAATGATAAATAAATCATCCACATCGGTATTTGAAGTGTAGAAGATTTTTGTGCAAATTGTTGGAGTTTACTTACTAAATCCATACCTTGCATAAATAAGAAAATCGATAAGCCCATTAAACATACATAACTAATTTGTAAAATTAATTTTTGAAATGCTCTCGGTAACATATCTAATAAAATATCAATACTAATATGCTTTTTATCTACAAATGCAATCCCAATTGATAGGAATATTAGCCAAATAAATAAATAGCGAGAAGCTTCCTCTGTCCAGCCTAATGAGCTGCCTAAAACATAGCGTGTAAATACTTGTGTAAAAATTAATACGACCATAATCATCATCATTATTGTGATTAAGGCTCGTTCGATATTATTAAAAACTAATAACAACTTTTTCATACGCATAGCCCCCTTTAAAGAAAGCGGTAGCCATCGTAGACTACCGCATTCACATATTACTTCACTTCTTCCATAAGCTTATTAAAGATTTCTTCGCCAGCTAACCCACTAATTTCGGGGTAAACAACTTGCATTGCCTCTTGGAAACGTGCTTTTTCATCTGCTGTGAGCTCGTTATATGTCATACCACCGTCTTCAAGTAACTTTAATGATTTTTGCTCATCGTCTGCTGATAGTTGACGGTTATGTGCTTTCGTTTCCTCAACTGCATCTAGCACAACTTGTTGTAAATCTGCAGGTAAACCATCAAAGAATGCTTTATTCATAAGCACTGGCCATGGTGAATAAAGGTGACCTGATAATGTTAAATATTGTTGAACTTCTTGGAATTTTTGTGCATACATTAAGGCCAATGGTGATTCAGCACCATCGACTGTTCCTTGTTGTAAAGCAGAATATAACTCTGTGAACGCGATTGGCGTAGCATTTGCACCTGTTGCATTCCACATTTGAATTTGTTGTTGACTCTCTAAAGTTCGGAATTTTAAACCTTTCATATCTTCTAGTTTATTTACCGGATGTTTATCGTTCATAATATGGCGGAATCCATTTTCCCAATAGCCTAATCCTTTAATCCCTACTGCTTCCAAATCAGCAAGTACTTCTTGACCAACTGCTCCGTCTAATACGGTATGTGCTTGATTTGCATCTTTAAATAAGAATGGCAAATCCCATAAGTACATGCTTGGTGAAAATGCGGTAACAACAGAACTGGATGGCGCCGCAAGTGTTAAATTACCTAGTTGCAGCGCTTCAACCATTTCACGCTCACCACCAACTTGACCATTTGGATAAATTTCAACTTTTATTTGACCGTCTGATTTTTCTTCAACTAATTCTTTAAACTTTTCAAATGTCGCTTGTGCAAAATGTTCTTCAGATGCAGCATGTCCTGCCTTAATTACATATGTTTTGCTCCCTGAACCCCCTTCTGTGCCGCTACTTGCTTCCCCCACACTCGATTCATCCGAACCACTACAAGCTGCCAGAACAGAAACTAATAATGCCATAACAAATACTAAACCCCATTTTTTGAACGTCGACATTTTACATCCCCCTACACTTTTTGATTGGCTAACTCTTGTGCTACACCAATGATCCAGTCCTCTTGTCCCCCAACTGCATTCATCTCCGAAATTTTAACTAATATATCACGTGCATCGACACCGTATTCTTTACCTGCTCGCTCAGCGAAAAGTAAAAAACTCGAATAAACACCTGTGTAACCAAGCATCAAACTTAATCTATCAATTTGAACTGGACGCACCATCATTGGCTTCATTGTATATTCAGCCGCATCCATCACCTTATATAAATCTACATTGTGATCAATTTTCAAACGATTCATTAAAGCAACTAATTGTTCTAATGAAGCATTCCCTGCTCCTGCACCCATACCTGCTAAACTAGCATCAATACGATCGGCCCCTTCTTCAATCGCAACAATTGAATTAGCAACACCAAGTGATAAATTATTATGGGCATGGAAGCCTATTTGTGTGGATAAATTAGCTTTAAATAATTGTATTCTACGTCGTACATCATCCATTGTTAGCGCACCTGCTGAATCCACAACATAAATAGTTTGTGCACCATAAGACTCCATTTTTTTTGCTTCCTCTAACAGGTTTTCTGGTGTTGTACGATGTGACATCATCAAGAAACCTACTGTGTCCATACCTAAGCGGACACCTGCTTTAATATGTTGCTCGGATACATCTGCCTCTGTACAGTGTGTTGCTACACGAACCGTTTGGACACCAAGTTGATGTGCATTTTTTAAATGTTCAATTGTTCCAATACCCGGAACTAATAGAACACCTACTTTAGCGGTTTTTGCATTTTCAACAGCCGTACGTATAATATCATCCTCTGATTCTTTCGAAAAACCATATTGAATGGAACTACCACCTAATCCGTCACCATGTGTCGCTTCGATAATGTCTACACCTGATTCATCAATAATTCGTGTAAGCTCTGCAATCTGCTCCTTACTGTATTGGTGCGAAATTGCATGCATACCATCGCGTAAAGTAACATCATTAATTACTATTTTTTTCGTCATTAGCTATTTACCCCGCTTTTTAGGCTAACTGCCATCATTTCTGCTGTCTTAACAGCTGCTGCAGTAATAATGTCTAAGTTGCCTGCATACACCGGCAGAAAATCCCCCATACCTTCCACTTCTATTTGAACTGTAATTATATCTTCTTTAAATACTGGCTGTGATTTATAGCGATAACCTGGTACATAGCTCTGTAATGTTTCAACCATTGCATCAAGTGACTGCTGAATTTTAGTGTAAATATCTTCTGAGTATCGTTCAATCTTTGCATAAATTGTATTACGCATTAAAATTGGCGGGTCAGCAGGATTTAACACAATAATTGTTTTCGATTCTTTTGCTCCTCCAACTTCACGCAATGCTTTTGCTGTAGTGACAGTAAATTCATCTATGTTTTGACGTGTACCTGGACCTGCACTTTTACTCGATACAGAAGAAACAATTTCTGCGTATGTTACATCTACAATCTTTGAAATTGCACTAACAATTGGCACTGTCGCCTGACCACCGCATGTGACCATGTTGACATTATCTAACTCATTAATTTGCAAATTCGTTAAGTTTACCGCTGGAATCATAAATGGTCCTACAGCTGCTGGCGTTAAATCTATTACTTTCTTGCCCCAATCCTTAAATAATGGAGCATTGGCAAGATGGGCTTTTGCAGAAGTTGCCTCAAAAATGAAATCGATTTCATCTTTCAAGCCTGCTAATCCTTCCACGCCATTGTAAACTACTTTTAGCCCCTGCTCTTTAGCAAGTGCTAAGCCTTTAGAGTCTATATCAATTCCAACCATTACAGTCGGCTCTAGTAACTCACTTCTTTGTAATTTGTATAATAAATCTGTCCCAATATTCCCAGATCCAACAATGGCACATCTAATCTTGTTAGCCATTTTACACCTCCATATTTTGTAAGCGAAATACAGCTTCGCAATAATAATCTGCGGCACTTTTTAAATGGTCTTCTAAGTATTTACTTGCTTTTTCAAATTGTTTATTGCTAATCGCATCATATATTTGCTGATGTTCTTGCATAATTTCTTGACTTCGTTCAGTAGATGCCTTTGTCGTCACTTGGATTAAAGTGGAAAATAATTCTTTCATCCCTAACCATGAATTAATAAGCGTAATATTTTTTGTCATTTTTACTATTTGAAAATGGAAATTTAAATCTGCCTCATGATACAACTCATTATCCCCAACGTTTTCAATCATCTGACGAATAAGTTCATTCATTTCTTCCTTGTCACATGCAACTAATTCCTCATCCAAAGATTGAATTGCATACTTTTCCAGAAGAATACGTACGTCGTATAAATTTTTAATATAACGAATATCAAATTTTGAAACGAGTGTACGCCCATTTGACGAAGTGGCTACTAACCCTTCCTGCTCTAGCTTTATAATCGCTTCACGAATAGGACCTCGACTTATATTAAATTCAATTGCGAGATTGTTTTCCTTCAAATGTTCGCCTTCTTTTAATTCTAAAAGCATTATTCTACTTCTCAAAATCTGTTCAACTTGCTTACTCAAGTTTGTTTTTAAGTTTTTCATAGTCATAATTCCTTCTCGAGAAAATTGTTAACAGTTAACT
This sequence comes from Solibacillus sp. FSL R7-0682, assembly GCF_038005985.1. Taxonomy (NCBI): domain Bacteria; kingdom Bacillati; phylum Bacillota; class Bacilli; order Caryophanales; family Caryophanaceae; genus Solibacillus; species Solibacillus sp. FSL R7-0682. Next base: position 1,601,785 of record NZ_JBBOUI010000001.1, on the reverse strand, counting down.
ATTAACAATGTATCCGTTTTCATTTTAATTGTCAAAATTATTTTACAATATTTACTCCATTAAACTTAAATCCTCTACTTTGCGTATAATTATGCTAATAAACATTATTAGCGGATTAATTTTCCAACCAACTTTAAGTAGTTATATTTACCCATTTTTAACTATAGTTGTATTTTCTTGCACTTAAAATATGACATTAGGTCTAATAATTATTATAATCAAACTAGCAAAAATAGTGATTCTATATAAGAATGGGAGATAAGTATATAATGATTAAAACTTTTACAAAGCCAATAAGTACACAAGTATTAGATCAATATTCCGTACTCGCTGCATTAGAATCATCGTTAGCATTAATTGAATTTGACCCTTATGGGAATGTACTTTGGGCAAATCAAAATTTCTCACAAGTGATGGGCTATAAAGCAGATGAATTATCTACTTTACACCATAGGCAATTCTGTACTTCTGAGTTTGTAAATAGTCCAGAATATAATATTTTCTGGGAAAATTTACGAAGCGGTAAATCTTTCCAACAAAAAATTCAGAGAGTAACAAAACAGGGAGATTTAATCTGGCTTGAGGCAACGTACACTCCAGTTTTTGATGAAAGTGGATTAATAAGTGCAGTAATAAAAGTAGCAACCAATATTACAGCTCGCGAAAACGGTACCGCTAATGTTACATATAATTTACAAAAAATGTCGAGTGATTTGAAAAGACGTGCAGAAAAAGGTATTAACAGCAGTTATGAAGTGACATCTGCAATAAAAGAAATAGTTGAACTAACGAAGGAAAACATCGAAGTTTTACAAAAGCTTAAAAATCAAACAATATCCATCCAAGGTATAGTAAAAACTATCGAAGATATTGCTTCACAAACGAATTTATTGGCATTAAATGCAGCAATCCAAGCTGCTCATGCTGGTGAACATGGACGTGCTTTTAACGTTGTTGCTGGTGAGGTTCAAAAGTTAGCAAATCAGTCAAAGAAAGCCACTCAAGAAGTACAAACTAACGTAAAAAGTATAACTGAACAAGTTCAGATTATTAGCTTAGGAACAGAAAAATCAGAAAAGACGATATCAGAAAGTCAAATTCGTATCGAACAAGCAGTACGTGAATTTATTGAAATTGATGAGTCAGCCTGTCAGCTAGATACACAAGCAAAATCTTTAGTGAGTCAGCTCCAAGGGCAATAACAAATATGTAACCTTTTAGTTACTAGTGGATTGAAAAAAGTCAGTAAACATTTTTATGTTTACTGACTTTCAAAATATAATTTTGAGTTAACTATTGATTTCTATTCCTTCAATATTTACTATCTTAAAACTATATGAGTGTAGAGTTGCTAATGAATTTAGTTCATTCGATTTTAAAAGAACCTTTACTTTCTGTTCAATTTCAAATGCTGCCTTTTGTGCATTTTTATCCTTACCTTTTAGTGTTGTATGAATAGTAATTAGTCGTTGTTGAGATTCAGTAGTAATACGTTTGATTTCTTCGTAATCTTTTAGACCGTACGTTAAAGTTTGAAGAATCAGTTGGATTTCTTTACCGATCATTTTATCTGCATGACCAATCAAATCCCATCTCTTAAAAATAACCGTATATTCCTTTAATATGGAACCTTCGATAACACTTCTCGCAATAGATTCCATTTCTTTTTTAATGGAATTAAAATATTCTACATCTCCTACAACTTGTAACACCAGCTCTTTGTTTGGCGTTATTGTCACATCAACCCCCACATATTTCTCCTGAAGTTTTTCAATTACCTTATTTAATGTAACTTCTTCAATCGTAACGAAAGGTTTTTGCGTTGTGACATGAGCGTCCGATGTAAAGGGGGTTTTTAACAAGTATAATGTTATTCCTAGTATTAGCAGTACTAAAGTAACCCCTATCTTTTTTGACATTCAATTCCTCCTGATAAGAAGATATGTCTTTCATTCAAGGATTAAAACTTTTAGCCTCCTCACTATAAGGGTAAATACAGATGATCTGCTTTGTTACACTAACTAGCAGCAGCAACAAAAAGCGTTGAGCTTTTTATACTAACGCTCCTGTATAATTCATCAGTAGTAGTTAATTCTTTCTTTTATTTCCTTTCAAAATTAACATTAGAGCCTCATAATGTCTTTATAAATTTCATCCACATGTTGTTTATAAGTAGATGGTGGGAATTTTTTCATTTGCTGATGGCATTGGCTAATTTCCTCGACAGCGCTTGCTCTATCCCCTAGCATCTCATAACAATACGCACGAATAGCCAATATTTCTAATCCTGCTGCACGATCTAATGGATGAATTAAATAAGGTGGAATGTCAAACGATTTTAATTCATCCAAAGCCTTTTCATAGTCTCCCTGTTTCCAATAGGCATAGCCAATCTCTTGATTAAAAATGACCGACAGTGGCCCATACTCCTCTTCATCATGTGCCTCTATATAACTTCTTGCCTCTTCTACTATAGTTGGTTTTTCATTTAACCGGTTTTCTACATGAAGATACGTATACATATAATGTGCCTCATTGTACACATTTTCTGTAAAGTCTACATACCGTTTAAATGCTTGAAGCTGCTGCTGAACTTCTATTTCATCATTTAATTGAATCGTTAACAACGTGCGAGATTGGAGCATACGGTCAAAACGGGCATAAAAGGATTGCTCATGGGCAATAGTAAAACATTTATCAATTGCCTGCAAAGATTCCCCATAATTTCCTACTGCACTCTCTAACATGCTTTTTAAAAATAAGCAATCCAATATCGTCTTCGTATCGAGTAAGTACTCTTCTTGAGGTAACTTTAATAAAAGCTCCTTTATTTTACGATGACTTTCTTCATATTCCTTTTGGGCAAAATAATAATTAATAACAAACAATTGCGCCTTATACAAATGTTGAATGGCACCTGATTGACGATAATAGTCAATTGCCCGATTCATTAATGGCTCGTTTAATTCATTCGTTACGTAATACGAAGACATACAAAACAGCTCACATAAACGTGCTTCTTCATAATACCGATATGTGAAATGCTCAATGTGAGGCTGTATCGATTCTAAAATTGCACGATCGACTTTTGGATCCCGATCATAAGGCATTACAAATTTCCTTTCATTTTCTATAAGAAGTTGCTTATACAACTCTATATCCACTGGATTTAACAATTCGCTTGCAACGAGTTGAAGCTTTTCTGCCAACTTTTGAAGGGTCTCCATCGACGGATTAGCTTTATCATTCTCAATTTGACTTAGTAAGCTGTAGGAAAAATCATCTCCTGCTAGCTCCTTTAAAGTTAGCTTCATTTCTTTTCTACGTGCTTTTATTTTTTTTCCTAACGTACTCATACGCTCACCTCTATGTTGTTCATTATACAATAATTTCAATACAATTAAAATTTTAAATAGACAAATAATTTTAATTGTATTAACATTTTAAATATAAATTAAAAGGAGTGGTTTGAATGATACTTTTAAAAGACGGCAATGTGTTAAATATGACAACAGGTTTATTTGAACAAAAAGACATTTTGTTACATGGTGATACGATTTTACAAGTCTCAGCTGACATCTTGGTTGAAGACGTACTCATCATTTCATGTGAAAATCTATGGCTTATCCCAGGATTAATTGATATGCATGTGCATATTAAAGAAAATTTTGCACAATACTTTACAGCTGCTGGCGTGACAACTGTTCGTAATACAGCTGGTAGTATTATCGAGCTTGAGCAGTTAATGAAAGCAGCTGCCGATTCATTTACACCGCGCGTTATTTCAGCCGATCGAATGATTGATGGGCCTCCAGGTATATGGGGAGCAGACAGTCCTTACAATGTCAATATTACTGAAGAACAGGCTGCCCGTGAGGAAGTGCGTAGACAAGTTGCACTTGGGGCCCATTTTATAAAGGTTTACGGCTGGCTTGATCCAATGATTATGGAAATTGTTGTAGATGAGGCAAGGCAATTTGGGAAAGAAGTAAGCTGTGATATTCTTCATTCAAAAAAAATGCATGCATTAGACGCAGCAAAAATGGGGATAAAATGGGTCGAGCATTGTTCTGGCGTACTTCAGGCAATGTATCCAAACTTTACAATGAATGCGCCAGAGAATGTATATGCTCAAATTCCTTGGAACGAGCCTGATGAAGCATTAATTCAGGACATTTGCAAACAACTTCTACAATATGATGTAGCTTTTTGTCCAACCTTAACTTTATATGATCAGCTAAATTTAGTAGACCAATATTGGAAGCCTGAACATCTTATAGCCAATCATATCCATGAAATAGGAAGCTTAATAAAGATGTGGGAAAATCAATTAACTTATGGGGACCAGTTAAAAAAGTTAGGTCAGCATGTTAAAACAATCCAAAAGATTGCCCATACGTATTTTAAAATGGGTGGCACTGTAGTAGCAGGCACCGATACACCAGCTGGTATATTCACCTACCCTGGTCTTGCACTGCATCGAGAACTACAGTTATTTGTTGAAGCAGGCTTCACATCATTTGAGGCCATTTTTGCAGCAACGTCAAAGGCCGCACAAGCTTTAAACATCCCACACTTAGGAAAAATACAAGAAGGTTTTACTACGGATATTCTCGTATTAAACGACAATCCACTAAAGGACATTGAGCAAACAATGAATATTGCATATGTAGTAAAGGGTGGGCAGGTGCATACACCACAGCAGTTATTAAATGAAATACTTTCTGAAGAAGAATATGAGCTTCGCTATCAGAAAATAGTAGACAAATTTAATGAGTTAGGGTTAACGCCAACAGAAAAAGTCTAAAGAATAAAAAAGGAATATCACAATAATAGTCGAATGATAGTAAATAAATAAAGGAGGTTGTCTAATGAAAACTAGTATTTGCGTCATTAGTATTTATGTTCCGGACATAAGTAAAGCTATTGATTTTTATACGAATGTTTTAGGATTTGAAATTTCTAAACATTACGGCCCTAAAATCGTTTCCCTTCTCCATGGAGATTTACCAATCGTTCTAGAAGAAAATGACAAGACATCAACCAATTCTGAAGGTCAATCACCTGGCATTGTCCTCGGTTTGCAAACAGAAAATATTGAGGAGACGGTAGCTTTTTTAAAGGATGCCAATGTTGAATTTATTATCGATGTACCAACAAGCTGTCCTCCTGGCAAATTTATTCGCATTAAGGACCCATTCGGCAACGTATTAGAATATTTGCAATTTGAATCGTAAAAATGCTACATAAAAGCACTTCCACTTTATAGATTAATACGCCGTGGAAGTGCTTTATTTACATTACTTCTTAAGTATGAGCGTAACGATCCCGTCTACTACTATTATTTCGAAATGTCCGTTTTTTAAGGTCCCTTCCTCCACTTCTTCAAGCTTTTCACCAGACCAATACTGAATGTTTTCTAAATCAACTGCATATGTGACCACCACATCATTCTCTTGCTTGATGGTCATTGTACCTTGCCCAAATTGTTCCACTGTCCCCATTATTCGGTCAATTGTTCCATTTTCAATTCGACTTTGGTTATATTCCATTTGATCTGTTTCATAAATAAACTTTTCATAGATAAACTGATTGTTTTCTATTAGCTCAACATTTGAAATTTCTTCACGCGGTGATGTTAGGATAATAAGTGGGAGGAGCGCATTTTTCCTAATATCCCACACATATACATCCCCTCCCTGTGACACCATTCCTTGGGAAAGTCCAATCGTCATTAGTATTCGATTATCATCTAGCCATACTAATTTTTTTGGTGTACGCATTTTATTTTCATTGTCAGTTAAAATATATTCTGTCATCTCATTCGTTTCACGATGCTGTAAGTATATAGTCCCCATCCCTTCTTCTTCACCAAATTCACCTTTCCCATCGAGGGTTAACTGCCACTTTTGACTCGGTGAAGTTTGCCATTCTGTATGAAAAGTAGGCGCATCTGTAACATTTTCTATAATCGTAAAGCTCGCTTCTCGTACTTGTTCCTGCAAGTTGTGCTGCTCGTTTAAATCAGTCGAAGAAAGATGTGGTTTCACTTCCAATGTCAAAAAAACGACGGACAAAATAATGATGCATGTTATAAGCCCAGTGAACAAAATCGGAATTGTTCTATTTCTAATTGTACGTTGAGGTTGTTTATTGTCGTTAATTTTTTGATTGACCTTCCTTATAACCCGTTTTTTATTGTCAGATAAATTTTGAAGTTGCTTTGGCAATTGATTATTCATCATATAGCCCCTCCCATTCGCACATTGATAATTTTTGTTTTAGCAAGCTACGACTACGTGTCATTCTTGTTTTTACTGTACTTAAGGGAATGTTTAAAAGTACGGCTATTTCAGCTAAGGACATTTCTTCAAAATAATAATAAACGATTACTTCTCGATTCATTATAGGTAATTGTAATATTTGTTCATGTAAAAAAGCTTTCTCATCTTTAGCAATTTTATTATGTAATAAGTCTGTTTGATTGGCTGTCGTCCATTTTTGTAGAAATTGTAGTTTTCGATAATGCCAGCTTCTTAAATAATCTTTACATTTATTAATCGTCATGCGTGTTAAATATGCTTGTAATTCACCCCGCTCTTCGTAATGTTCATAGACTTCATAAAACTTAATGAAAACATCCTGCACGATATCCTCAGCAGTTTGTATATTTTTTGTATAATAAAAGGCTACTCGAAGAAGCCGTTCCGTGTGCAGCTCCATCACTTCATTCAAATCCAGTTGTTCACCCAAAGACTCACTTCCTTTCTTACACTATAAACGTAACACTAACAAAAAAGTTTGCCGTATAAAAAATTTCTTTACACTTAATATTCGAGGGCACGCTAAATTGGATTTTGGAGGATAATTGAAGTGGACTATCGAAACAGTTATATATACACTGAATTTTAAAGCGGGGGTAGGCAGGATGAATTTAAAAGTACTAAATCTAGAATTAGCAGAAAGGCTGGAAAATTCTGAGGTTGATGCTTTAACCTCAAGACTTACGGAGATTCAAAAAATAGAAGGTAATCCGATGGAGGTAGAAATTAAAAAGTTTGGACATGCTACTGCATTTTCAGCAAAGAACATGCCTGGTCCTTCCTTTAATACAGTAAAAGGTTTAAAACAGGGTGATGAAGAACAAATCGAACACATTATACAATTTTACAAACAAAAAGAAATTCCAGCTCGTTTTGAATTAACACCAGCACATACATCTTCAAAATTACTATCTCGCTTAAATGAAACAGGTCTTTTCCACAACGATTTTCATTCAACACTTTACGCATCACTTAAAAATAATCTAAACGAAATGATTGCCATACATAATTCAGGAATTATTATCCGAAAGTTAAAAGAACAGGAATTTGATACTTTTGCAGATATATATACGAAAGGTTTTCAAATGCCAACGTTTTTAAAAAGTGGAATAGCTAAAAATAATAAAATCCTTTTTAATAATCAAAACTGGACATTTTATATAGCTACCTATGAAGACGAACCTGTTGGAATAGGTGTTTTATTTATTCAAAATGGAATCGCGAATTTAGCCGCAGCAGCTACGATACCGGGCTTAAGAAACAAAGGAATTCAAAGTGCATTAATAAAGCAGCGTATTCAGGAAGCGACTAGACAGGAATGCGAATTCGTTGTAGGACAGGCAAAATACGGCTCTGTCAGCCAAAATAATATGGAAAGAGCGGGATTAAGTATAGCTTATACGAAGGCAATATGGGTTGAAAAGTAGAATAATTAAGCGCATAAAATGAAACGGGAAACCTTAGTTTTCGGGTTTCCCGTTTTGATTGATAAACAGCATTACTATTTTAAAGTGCTTTATATTTAATTAGTTTCGATCTACATACTTTCCGTGATCGGGAATGGCCAAGTTGTCGAAATTCTTCACTAATTTTTCTAATCCTTCTGCTAGCTGTTGTCCAGACATCGGAATACCATGACCTGTGACAGCAACTTCTGGCTTTAGTGCCTCTAGTTTCATGACAGACTCCCTCGATGCGATCCAATCTGGTGTAAAATATTTTGGGGGACCGTTAATTTCTTGTGTCTGCAAATATACTTTTGTAAGGGAGTCCTGTTTTACGGTTACAAATGCATCTCCCGCAATTAAAGTCCCGTCCTTTTCTCTAAATAATGAAATGTGTCCCGGTGTATGTCCAGGTGTATGAATCCATTTAAAATCTGGCATATGTGGTACAGTACCATCTTCCGGCAAAGTATGAATATAATCGCCTAAATTAATTGGTTCATGTGGAAAAAATGGTGCCATTTTTGCCATAAGTCCACCTTCTACAGTGGAATCCGGCTCAGGGTAGCTTTTTTCCCCAGTTAAATAGGGCATTTCTAGCTTATGGGCATACACAGGTACTTCCCAATGCCTCACTAATTCAATTAATGCGCCTACATGATCAAAATGCCCATGGGTTAAAATAATTGCTTTAGGACGACTCTTTGTACCAAATCGTTCAGCAGTAATCGCAATAATTTGATCTGCAGAATCCGGCATGCCGGCATCAACTAATACAAAGTCCTGTGTGTTTTGCTCTCCCACTAAGCAAATATTCGAAATTTGAATTGTATAGTAAAATATATCTGGTAATACTTCTTCCCCTCGACCACTATTAATTGTAGTTGCCGGAACATATTTATAATCACTACCGTAGTTCATTTCCTGATCCATTTCTTTTCCTCCTGTAAAGTAAAAAATACAATCAGGATTATTATCTCTCTAAATTTAAAATTTATTTGACTAAATGACATTTCTTACATTAGATCATATATACGTTACATCATTTTTCAACAATTGTTATTAATTAACAAATTAAAACATTCGATTCAAATTTGCCATTTCTATCGCTGAAATAGCACTATCATAGCCTTTATTTCCAGCTTTTGTACCTGCTCGCTCGATTGCTTGCTCGATATTTTCTGTTGTGACAACGCCAAAAATTATTGGTACTCCTGTATCTAAACCTACTTTTGCAATGCCTTTTGCTGCTTCATTGCAAACATAATCATAATGTGTAGTTGCGCCACGAATGACAGTTCCAAGACCTATTACAGCATCATATTTTGAAGATTCCGCCATTTTTTTCGTGATGAACGGAACTTCAAATGCTCCAGGTACCCAAGCGATATCAATATTATTTTCATCTACTCCATGACGCTTTAAACCATCTAATGCGCCGCTCAGTAATTTATCATTAATAAATTCATTAAATCGTCCTACGACAATCCCAATTTTTAAGTCTGTGCCTACTAATTGTGCTTCAAAAATTTGTCCCATGTTGATTGCTCCTTTAAACTTGTTGGAATTTTGTTTGAATATATGTGACTAAGTGGTCGATACATATTAATTTCATATTGTGTTTTTCAGCAATTTGCTCAAGCTCAGGTAATCGAGCCATCGTCCCATCATCCTTTAAAATTTCACAAATAACTGCTACCTCTTGTGAATTGCTTAAACGTGCTAAATCAATACTAGCCTCTGTATGGCCGCGACGCTTCAGTACCCCTCCATCTTTTGCAATTAGCGGAAACACATGACCTGGTCGGTGAAAATCTGTTGGTTTTGACTGTTTATCAAGCATCGCTAAAATCGTTGCCGAACGTTCAAAGGCACTAATACCTGTTGTTGTCGATTGATGGTCAATACTAATTGTAAAGGCTGTTTGGTGAGCATCCGTATTACGCTCAACCATCGGCGTCAACGCCAAGCTTGTTGCAACTTTTTCAGAAATGGGTGTACAAATTAAACCACGTCCATGTACAGCCATAAAATTAATATTTTGCGGTGTCGCATGTTCACCTAGCACAACAAAATCACCTTCGTTTTCACGATTTTCATCATCGACAACGATGATTATTTCACCTTTTTTAAGTGATAAAATTGCCTCATCTATTGTGTTCATTTCAACCTCTCCTTAAAATCCGTTTCGTTGTAGAAAATCTTTCGTAATATTCGCCGTTCCTCGATTCGCTATATGCTTTTCTACATATTTGCCAATCAAATCCGTTTCAATATTGACGATTTCTCCGACCCTTTTTATGCCGAGAATGGATTCTTTATAAGTGTGTGGAATTAATGACACCGTAATTGTTGAATCAGACAAATCAAAAATCGTTAAGCTTGTTCCGTCAATCGTAATGGACCCTTTTAAAATGCAGTTGTTAAGCAGTGACTTCTCCATCATTAAATCTACGTACACCGCATTTTCCACTGGTCTTTTTCGTAAAATGGTCGCTATCCCATCTACATGGCCTGATATGATATGTCCACCAAAGCGTCCTTGTAAAGACATTGCGCGTTCAAGATTTACTTTTGAGCCCATTCGCAGGCTTTGGATACTCGTTGACTTGATCGTTTCAGGCATAACATCAACAGTAAACTCACCCTTCGTAAAATTGATGACTGTTAGACAAACACCATTTACTGCGATGCTGTCTCCTAACTTTACATCTTCTAAAATTTTCGTAGCTTGAATTGATAGTTCCATTGCTTGCCTGGATAGGCGCATTTGCGTCACGGTTCCTATTTCTTCAATAATTCCGGTAAACATCTTTTTCTCACCTCTTTTTAAAATAAAAAAACCCCGAGCATAAGGTTCGGAGTTTGATGAGAGGTAAAATTGGCATCGTCAAATAAGACTTTTGAACGTAAATTTTTTTCAAAGTCTACTTGCACTGCTTCCTTCTCCCATCCAGACTATAACTGTCGGCTTTGGACTCACACCAAATCCTGCACACTAAAAGTGGCTCACGGGCTTAGAGAATACCTCCTCACCGTCGATTGGGAATTTCACCCGACCCCGAAGGAAATCTATTAATTTTTGAAATGAAAAAAATCCCTTTCACTGGGGTGAAGGGATTATATGCAACACAAATAGACCTCTTTGTTGCAAAATTTTCGCACAAAAAGATACTACAAATTTGGCCTACTTCTAATATGTATGCCAAATTAAACATTTAACAATTGGTTAAAATGCTTGCCTGCTCCTTCTCCCATCCAGACTGTAACTGTCGGCTTTGGACTTGCACCAAATCCTGCACACTAAAAGTGGCTCACGGGCTTAGAGAATTTCTCATCACCGTCGATTGGGAATTTCACCCGACCCCGAAGGAATTTATTCAATTCGTCATTATTGTATCATAAACTTGTAAAAGAAAAAGTAAAATTTGTGAAATGACCAAAGCATTGGTTTTAATAAAAAAACATGCTATAAGATTTCCTTTTAGCATGTCACATGTTTTACACGCCCATTTTACGGCGCGTGTTGCTTGTTTTTTTCGATTGTTGGCTTTTCATCTTTTTCGTTGATGTATCGCCCTTTAAATTGTTTTTATTATTTGCTCCATTATTTTTTTTATTTTCAAGCTGTTGCTTTACTAAATCTTGCAAACTCATTTTCTTTTTTGGTGCTTCATGATTTTCAGTCATTTTGTATTCCCCCTGTCCAATTTTATTATGAATACAGTATATACGGATTCATGCATATTTGTAAAAGATAACTAAACATACGCTGTATTTTAATCGAAAGATAGGAGCCTATCGTTACTTTGTTTCCTATTCCTCTTTTGTTCATACATTTTTCCATCGGCTTCCACAAATAAACGATCCATTTCACCAACAGATTGCTGACTATGTGCAAAGCCCATTGACATACGAAGTTTGAAGGATGGCTGGCTGTCGTTATAGTAGTGTAATTGCTCTACAATGCGTGTACATAAGTCCTCTACCTGATTTTGATCGACATTAGGCATAATTATCGCAAATTCATCCCCACCAATTCTCGATACGAATAGACAATCCGTACTAAATTGATCGAGTACCTTTGCTGCTTCCTGAATTAAATGATCCCCACTTTTATGACCTTTTGTATCATTAATCATTTTTAAATCATCTAAATCACATAAAATTATCGCAATGGACGTATTTTCGATCGTATTATATGTATCCATTAATTTTTCAAAGAAATCACGATTATAAATATTCGTTAATGAGTCATGATATAATTTATAATTTAATTCTTGCTCTAACTGGACCTTTTCATCAATATTCCTTAGAATTCCCTGTACGGCGATCAGCTCTCCATTTTCATATACCGGGGTTGCGTGTTCCTCAAACCATTTATAATTCCCGTCATTATCACGAATACGCTGTTTAATTGCCTTTGAATAATCTATTGTACCATTTAATTTACTTAAAAGAATATCATAATCTTTAGGATGAATACGTTCAAAGATTAAATACGGCTCAGTAAATAATCGTTGTTGCATACCTTCACCTAAAAAACATTCAACGGAAGGACTCATGTATTTATGTCCGTAGTCCGGGTGCACTTGGTAATAATAAATAATATCTTTTGAACTTTCAGCAAGTTTTAAAATTGCACTTTCTGTAACAAAGCCTACGTTTTTATTATATTTTCTAATTTTCCTAAAGCACTGCATGAATACAACACCAGCTATTAGTCCAAAAATAAAATAAATCCACTTCATCTCATGCTTGCCCCTTTTAAATTATTTTTGCAATACTATCATTTACAATAAAGGGTAAGATGATTCAATATTACCGAAATATTCTTGCAATAATTCAATAATACATTTCTTTTGTTTATAGGTCAATATTACTTATTTATTTTCCTTATTTTACTATTAAATGTGTTTAAAGTCACTTAATGGTTTAATTTGGTAATGAAATCCTTTATTCAAGCAACCATCTTGTTTTTGCTTCTTCTCCTAATAAATCCAAATTTTTGAAATGGCTTGCTGTAATCTCCATTAGTATCTGCTCATGTTCCGGTACCTTTATATTGGTTAATACTCGATTCACTATATGTGCTGCCTCTTCACCTAGCTCAAACATCGTATTAAAGGCACGGATTCGCAACACTTGATCATCACTTAACGCGGCTTCCTCTAACTGTTCTAGTGGAATCATGTCACTAAAATGGGCATATGGATCTTCATATTGGTCACAATAAATCCGTCTTTTCGCTTCTTTCAAGTCACTAGCAAGGCATGTAGTCCCAGCGTAAATCCCGTTTTCACACTCTCTAAATTGTTCTAGCTCCACTTCAATAAACTGATCATTCTCCATAATGAAGTAATTCATATCCGGATTTAGTGCTTCAATCAATTGTGCCAAAGTAGTAATTTGCTCCCCTTCTATAGTGGCAGCTGGCCTAAATAAATAAAAAGCTGTTACGTCTTTAAAGAAAATAGTCCATTCCTCGTATGGATTTCCACTTAGAACACGTAAGCCAAAGCCTTCATCTGTTTCAATAAGCTCATCATAAATATAATAGTTCCACAAGTTACCCGACTCAGTTGCGTCAATGAAGGTTAACTCAATAATCGCTTTTGTTGTAAAGCCCCCACACATGTCAAAAAGTAGTTTTACTTGTCCATCTTGTCGTTTCGTACATAAGAGCTTCCCATCATGCAATGTTTCCGAAAAGACACTTGCACCGGATTCGCTTAATTTGTGAACTATCTTATCTCGTTTCTCATAACGAAGCGTTAGTTGCTCCTCATTGTAAAAAATAACGTTCTCACACCAATTGATATAATCAGAGAATAAACGGTTATTCGTTAGTAATGTACCATCTAAAATTGCCCCATGAAAATGTTCTGGAATAAAATAAAGCGACTCTTTTAATTGTTTAATATGTGCGTGTAGAAGCTCCATGTCAGGCGATTCATCTGGATAGTATAATAAATGTGCTACATCTACTTTACTTTGCTTTTCCTTCGTTAAATAAAACATATGACCACTCCTTACTTTATTGCGATTTTAATACTTTTAACAAAAATTGTAAATAAACAAAAAGCCCCCTACAAAATAGTAGGAGACTATGTATTATTTCACTATTTAAGATTATGACTGTACCTTCACTTTATCATCAAAGTAATAGCCCATGCCGCTTTTTGTTTTGATCCATTTAGGTGAACTTGGCTGTTCCTCAATTTTTTCTCGTAGCCTGCGAATATGTACATCAACCGTCCGGCGATCACCTTTTGTGAACTCTAGTTCATCGATGATTTCCTCACGGGATCTTATATTACCAGGCTGCTCAAGTAAATGAAGTAATAACTTAAATTCACGCTTCGTAAGAGGAATCTCAACATTTTCTTTATACACTTTAAACGTTACTAAATCTACTCTAAATGGACCTATTAAGTATTCAGAAACACGTGTGGACTGTTGTATTTCTTTTTCATAGCGTTTTAAATGAATTCGTAAACGTGTTAATAGCTCTCTAAATCCAAATGGCTTTCTTATATACTCGGTCGCCCCTATTTCAAGGGCTAATACGATATCAAGTTCATCGGTACGAGCGCTAATCATAATAATAGGAAAATCATACTGATAGCGTACCTGTCGACAAATTTCTATTCCTTCTACATCAGGCAACATCCAATCGAGCAGCATGGCATCTGGTTCGTACAGACGAATGGCATCCATTACTTCCTTACCGCTCGACACGCAATAGACCTCATAACCATCCTTTGTTAAATACAACCGTAAAAGGCTTGTTAAGTGCTGCTCATCTTCAACGACTAATATTTTTTTCGTCATAAATGAGACCTCGCTTAGTGTATGATTTTGTTTAATTCAAATCAAATAATTGACCTTTAATAAAGTAAGCTGTAGATTCAGCCATATTTGTTATATGGTCAGCTGTTCGTTCAACAAAGCGATTAATAAATAACAATTGTACAACCTGCTCTGTTTGCGAAGGATTTTCTGCTAAATACTCCGTTAACACAGCATAATTTTGATGATTTTTTTTGTCGACCTCATCATCTAATTCGCCAACTGCCTTGGCTAATGCAATATCTTCTTCAATAAATGCCTTCATCGACTTTTTCAACATGTCCATTGAAATGTCCTTCATTTCGATTAAAGAGGTATTCGCCAAAATTGAATCTGTCTTACTAATTTTAATTGTTGCTTTTGCTGTATTTACTGCAAAATCCGCAATTCGTTCAATATCTGAAGACATTTTTATCATACTAATAATACGTCGTAAATCTCGGGCAACTGGCTGTTCTTTTGCCATAAGCCATATTGCCATTTGATTAATCTCATTTTCTAATGTATCGATGTAAGCATCTTCTTCAATCACTTTAAGCGCTAATGCCATGTCTTGCTGTTCAAGTGCTGTAAAGGCTTGCTCCATTGCAATAACAGTAGAATCAACCATTTCAACCATTTTATTTTGTAATTCAAGCATGTTTTTTTCAAAATTTTCGCGAATCATAAAGCCTTCCTCCTTAACCGAATCGTCCTGTTACATAGTCTTCTGTACGCTGATCTTTAGGTGTTGAGAAAATCACATTCGTATCGTCAAATTCCACCACTTCCCCGTTTAAGAAGAATGCTGTCTTATCACTAATACGTGCTGCTTGTTGCATGTTGTGCGTTACAATAACAATTGTATAATCCTTTTTCATTTGAGTAATTAATTCTTCTACCTTTAACGTAGAAATTGGGTCAAGGGCAGAAGTTGGCTCATCCATTAAAATAACATCTGGTTTCATTGCAATTGCACGGGCAATACAGATACGTTGCTGCTGACCACCTGAAAGCCCTAATGCAGATGATTTTAAACGGTCTTTTACTTCATCCCAAATCGCTGCACCACGTAGTGATTCCTCGACAATCGCATCTAATGCTTTTTTATTTTTTATGCCTTGCATACGCGGTCCATACGCAACATTATCATAAATGCTCATTGGGAATAGATTCGACTTTTGGAATACCATCCCAACTTTTGTGCGAAGCTTAATGACATCGTTTGATTCATATATATTTTCCCCATCAATATGAATATTTCCGATAACGCGTACACCATCAATTAAATCATTCATACGATTTAACGTACGTAAAAACGTTGATTTCCCACAGCCCGACGGTCCGATTAAAGCTGTTACTTCTTTTTCTTTAATGTCTAAATTTACATTAAACAACGCTTGCTTTTCACCATAATATAAGTTTAAGTCATTGACGTTAATTTTTGTTTGTTGTTCAGCCGTGGCAGTCGTAGACGTATTCAAAATTGTTGATTCAGATACCATAATAGTCATAGTATAGTAGGCTCCTTTTAATCTGCTTTATTGAACTTTTTCGAAATATAGGTTGCGGATAAGTTAAGCGCTAAAATGATAACGATTAAAACAATACCAATCGCTGCCGCTAACCCGATATCACCCGCTTCTTGAGTTACTAAATAAGAGTGTACGGTTAACGTACGAGCTGATGAGAAAATACTACTTGGCATCGCAGCTACTGTACCTGCCGTTAAAAAGATTGCTGCTGATTCCCCGACGATTCGGCCAATCGATAAAATAATTCCCGATAAAATCCCTGGCATTGCACTTGGTAAAATGACTTTATATAATGTTTGTAATTTTGTTGTTCCAAGGGCTAATGATCCTTCACGATACGATGGTGGTACAGTTTTTAATGCTTCTTCCGTTGTTCGGATAATGACTGGTAACACGATAATTGTTAATGTTAAAGACGCTGCGATAATAGACATTCCAAGCTTTAAAATGGCTACAAAGAATACTGCACCGAATAAACCATAAATGATTGATGGAATCCCTGTTAAAGATTCTGTCGCATAGCGAATCATTTTCACTAGACGCCCTTGCTTTGCATACTCCTGTAAATATACCGCTGCTAAAATACCTATTGGCGTCGCAATGGCTAGCGAAATTAAGATCGTATAGATTGTTGTGACGATCATCGGGAAAATTCCTCCACCACCTGATGGTGAATAGTCTCCAAAGATGAAATCAAAGCTAATATAAGAAATTCCTTTATAAAACAAATAGCCAACAATTACGACTAGAACGGTTACGGATAACAACGCCGCGCCCCATAGTAACCCGCGTAGAATATGATCTTTTGTTTGTCGCATGATTTTACGCCCCTTTCGCCGTAATTCGAGCTAATACGAAGTTTAAAATTAAAATGAATGAGAATAACACAATCCCTGTTGCAAAGAGCATTTCTTGGTGTGTACCTGCTGCATAACCCATCTCAAGTGCAATATTCGTCGTTAGTGGACGGACACTATCTGTTAAGCTCGTTGGGATAATTAAAGAGTTACCTGCTACTAATATTACTGCCATTGTCTCACCAAGAGCTCGGCCTAGACCTAAAACTATTGCCGCCATAATCCCTGATTTTGCTGCTGGAACAACGACTTTAAAGATTGTCCCAATTTGCGAAACACCAAGAGCAAGTGAGCCTTCACGATACGTTTTTGGCACTGCACGAATTGCTGTTTCGGCTACTGTTACAATGGTTGGTAACATCATGATTGCCAGTACTAAAATAACTGCGATTAAGCTTTGTCCTCGTGCAAGTCCTAAATTATTTTGTAAAAATGGCACGATAATTGCTAATCCAAACACCCCGTATAGTACTGATGGGATACCAGCTAATAATTGAATTGCTGGTGATACAATTTTAGCAATTGGCTTCGGTGCGATTTCAGCTAAAAATATTGCTGTAAATAAACCAACCGGTACACCAATGATTAGGGCTCCAATCGTCGCATAAATCGATGCGACAATCATTGGAAATATTCCGAACTTATCTTCTGATGGCACCCATTCACTTCCGAAGATAAAGCTTAAAAAGCTATAATCTCCTGTTACGAAAGGATTCGCGCCTTTATAAAATACAAATCCAACAATAAGCATTAAACTGACAACTGATAAGAGGGCACATCCTAAAAATATTTTCGATGAAAGACCTTCTAAAAAATATTTTCGCTTGTTGCCTTTACTAATTTGCTGTTCTAGTTCGTTTATTTTTTGTGTCGTCACAAATTTATCCTCCAGCATTCGTTATTTCGTTAATGGAATCGCGCCTGCAGATTCCACGATTTTTTGGCCATCTGGGCTTAAAATAAAGTCCATAAACTGCGTTGCCGCCTGTGGCACACCTTCTTTATAAACAAATAAGAATGGACGTGATAATTCATACTTTCCGTCTAATACGTTTTCCGCTAATGCTTCCACACCGTTAATATTCAAAGCAGAAACAGAAGCATCAATATATTCAAATGAAATAAATCCAATTGCATGTTTGTTTGTTGCAACTGTCGTTTTAATATTTCCATTTCCACTTGCGACAATTGCATTTCGGATAAGTTGTCCTGATTCATACCCAACAATTTCCTGGAAGGCATCGCGTGAGCCTGAACCATCTTCGCGGGAAACAACGACAATCTCCATATCTTTACCGCCGACCTCTTGCCAGTTTGTAATTTCACCTGTAAAAATTTGTTTTACTTGCTCCATCGTTAAATCTTTTACCGGATTGGATGGATGTGTAACAACAACAATTCCGTCGTATGCGATGACAAGTTGCTCAATACCTGAGTCAACTTCTTCTTGCTTTAAGTCTCGAGACGACATCCCGATTTGAGAGACACCGTTTATCGCGTTTGTAATCCCAGCTGAAGAACCAATTTGATTGACCTCAATTTTGACATCCGCTGTTTCTTCATATTTTATTGCTAATTTTTCCGCTAAAGGTCCAACTGAAGTCGAACCTGAAATTGTAACAAGTGAGCCACCACCTGAGTTAGATGAACTTTCTCCTTCTCCCCCACATGCTGCTAGTACTGCCATTACTATTGTGAAACCTATGAAGTAAAATGTTTTTTTCAACATCCTTTAATCCTCCAATAACCTGTTCTCTTTTCTATCTGCCTTAACAATACCTTTAAAAAATTAATAATATGTGTGAAACATGTAAACCTTCTGTAAATTGTGGTTGGAAGGGGTGAGAGATTTGTAAAAACTTTAAATATAATCTGACAATTTTGTTTTCTGTCAAGTTTTTTGTAAAATATCACCTAATAAAAGTAAATTTCATATTATTTAATATGAGTATTTCAATATTTTTGCCGTTAAATTTGTCTAAATTATGTGCATTTCTTTAAACAACGCTAGAAATGGATGTACAAATAAAGTAATTAACCTCTTTTCTTGTGAACTTTCTGAAAAAATCATTTACATCCCCTTTACAAAGCGCTGTTTTATTTACAAAAAGAAACCCTCTTTATTAGCTTTTACTAATAAAAAGGGCTTCGTCTATTCATGAACAACATATTTTTTTGTAAGTGCAAACGTTACGGCAAAATAAAGGAAGTACACCATCACAATGACAACTACTATTGCAAAAGATACAACATTCATATTTAGTACCGCGCTAAATCCGACAAGGTGTATAAATTGATCAACAATGGATGCGATCGGGAACGCTAGACAAATTGGCACAATGATCGGGAACGTAAAGAACACAAAAATTTGTTTACCTAAAGTTGCTCGTTGTAAAGCACTATTAACCCCTAATCGATTTAACAACATATACTTTTTCTCATCATCACGCACATTTGACAATATTTTTAGCGCTAAAATCGCCATCGCTAGTAAAATAAAGACGACCGCTACATATAATGCTCCTACAATAAAGATCGCAGAAAATGCAGCTGCTTCTAATCGACGTTGCTCTTTAATTGCGAAATCACTATTTTGCACAAAATAATTGCTTTCTTCAATTTTATATGTGTAACTTAACGCTTCTTGTAGTTTTTTCGTATCAAATGGCTGTTCTTTTAAATCAATGGCAACCGCCATTTGACTTACTTCCATCCCTTCCACAACTTCATCCGGCACAACAATAACAAAGTAACTCCATAAAAACATTGGCATTGATTCAATCACTTGACCCAAAGTATATGTTTTGCCATTATGCTCAAATGAAGCATTTGAAAAGTTTGCCCCTTGAATGCCTGGCATATCAGAAAAAATCGCAAACTGATTTCGAAGATTTAGTGGCTCCTTACCTAATGCACGTAAAAGCTCATTTACATCGGACTCCTTCATGTACGTATCGACATCTGCATACTTCTCTCCATGCCAAATCGTATACTTGTGAAAGGTTTGCTCATTTGTCGTATAGCCGTTATACGTTTTCCACCAATCAATGGGCACATAAGATTCAATCGTTTCCTTTGCTTGTTCCATTGGAATACTTCCCTCTTGCTCAACATCAATATTCGCTACAATATCAAACGGAAATTGCTTATCCAAACTTGCTTCTTCAATTGCTTTATATAAGAAGCTAAAATTTGAGGCAATCATGGCAAATACGATTAAAAATGACAAGACACCAAGTAGAATGGCATTTGCGCTTAACATCGCACTTAATTGGCGCAATAAAAATTGATTTGTTCCACGTTGGGCAAACCGTTTATAGCTTAACAAAATAAACATTGCGCTTTTTGCTAGTCCAATATGAAATGTAACTAATGACACAGCTAATAAAACCAACATCCAAACGAGCATTACTGGATTTGAATCTACTTTTAAAAAGAGCTGCTCTAACTCCTGAGAAAAAAGGATAAATGATGTAATAATTGCGACGAAAGATATGCCAGTCGTCACCATCGCGATATAAGGATGCTTAACGCCCTGCTCTACTTTCTTTTCCCCATGAATGAGTTCGTAAATGGTTACACGATTTAAATAAAAACTTGATGTTACAGAAGAGAATAAAAATATGCCACATACCATCCCAACCGTTAATAGAACACCATTTAATGAAAACATCGAGAACTCAAATGGAATATCTAAAAGTTGAGTCATTAAGAGCATGAGCCCCTGATAAAACAATGACCCTACAAAAAATCCAACGAGCATGGCAAAAATACCTAGTAAGCTATTTTCAAATAAAAATAACTTCACAATATGCTGACGCTTCATTCCGACCGTTAAATAAGTGCCAAATTCTCTTTTCCGCAGACGTAACATAAAGGCATTCGCATAACCGAGTACAAAGGCCACAATGATGCAAATAAATAGCGATAAAAAAACTAATCCTAACGCCAGCTCCCCAATCGATTGAGCTTGAGTTTGTAATTGTTCATTAAATATTAAGTTATTCATTGCAAAAATTAGAGAAATTGTTAAGGCAACCGTCATAAAATAAATAAGATAGTTGCCAATTTGTCTTCGTACATTGCGAAAGGCAAGCTTACGATACATGCCCTTCACCTCCGAGCAATGCCATCGTTGCTAAAATTTCTTCATGCATCGTCCGTTGACTTCGATCCCCTCGATACAATTCATTCCAAATTTTTCCATCTTTTAAAAATAAGACCCGCTTTGCGAAGCTACCAACGAGTGCATCATGCGTTACCATTAAAATCGTGGCGTGCATCCGTTCATTCATGAATAATAGCGTCTCCATTAGCTTTTTTGAATTGGCTGAATCTAATGCGCCAGTAGGTTCATCTGCTAATACAATGCTTGGCTCTGTAATAAGTGCTCTTGCACAGGCGACACGCTGACGTTGCCCACCTGAAAGCGTCATCGGGAACTTGTTTAGTTGTTCCTCTATCCCTAGCTTTTTTGCAATGTCTGTTAAGCGTTGTTCTGTTTCTTTAAGCGGGACACCTTGTAAATTTAGTGGTAAGGTAATATTTTCTTCGACGGTTAATGTATCGAGCAAATTATAATCTTGGAAAATAAAACCGAGCTTATCGCGGCGATAATCCGCCAACTCCTTTTCCTTCTTATGAGAAATTTGCTCCCCATTTAATAAAATTTCCCCTGCACTAACTCGATCTATCGTTGCAATACAATTTAATAGTGTACTTTTTCCAGAGCCTGAAGCACCCATAATTGCTACAAAATCTCCATCTGCAACTTCAAAGGAAATGCCATCAAGTGCTTTGGTTACAATAGCCTCTGCACCATAATATTTGGTTACTTGTTCAATTTGTAATCTCTTTTTCATCGAAACTCCCTCCGTTTCGACCTTATCGTACCATTCGATGAGCACATATTATCTAACAGTGTTGGCAAGAAATCTTACATTTTCGTTAGTTTTGGAAAGATTAACTCAAAACGTGTGAATTGCTTTAATTCAGAGCTAATTTGCAAATCAATATGTAACTCTCTACACAGTTGTGCCACAATATATAAGCCCATTCCTGTACTCGTCCCTAACTTACGCCCATTTGTCCCTGTATATCCCCGCTCTGTAATACGCTCTAATTCATGACTTGGGATACCAATGCCATCATCTTCATAGATTAAAACATTCCCCTTAATATGCATTATGATTTTTGCACCAGGACTATACTTTGCACTATTTGTTAAGAGCTGATTGACGATAAATTGAAGTGCCTTACTATCCGTATATACAGAAGATTCCCCAAAGATTTCTACTTGCATTTTTGCAGCAATTAATAAATCCATTTGATTTTTTACTGCATCATTTAAGATGCCATTAATCGAATGTGCTTTCAGCTGTTTATCCTTTTCAATGGAGTCTAGGCGCGCATAATGCAAAATATTGTCGGTTAAATTATCCGCTCGTTTTAACTCTCTCCTTAACTTTCGTACATCCTGCTCATTTGCTAAAATTAACGACATAGCAGTGAGAGGGGTTTTAATTTCATGAATCCAAAGCTCCACGTATTCCTTATATTCCTTCGAGGACCGTTCTGATTGTTCAACACGAGTTATTGCATCTTGAGAAACAGCCAGCATCGCTTCAAAGTATTTACGCTCCATTAACGATCTCGGTTTTGGCAATATCTCACCTAATAAATACGTCTCTTGTAGCTTTTCCTTTAACTTTTGCACTTCTCCATAGCGCTTTTTTTCATATAAAAAGCTTACGACGAGCCAGCTGAGCTGGATAACAATAAAAGCGACTGTCATCATCACAATCGTTCCAAATGGCACATTGATCAACATAAAAAATAATAGCAACAAAAAATAGCCAATCCACAAAAATCCTACAGAAATTAATTTAGCATTTAAAAAATCGCGGATCATAATCGATAACCTACACCACGTACCGTTTTAATAAAATCATTAGCATTGAGTTGCTTTAGCTTATCCCGGAGACGGTTAATATTTACATACAATGTATTTTCATCGATATAAAGTGAGTTATTCCACAAATCCTCTATAATTTCTTCCCTTGTTACAAGTTCTTTCTTCATTAAGCACGCTAAAATACGCGTTTCATTTTTTGTAAGCTCTGACGAATTATCCTCAAAGCTAATGGTCATATTTCCTATATCTAATGTCAAACCACGTACTGTTTGTTGAGTTGTTGCTTTTCTCAGCAATAAACGTGAAATACGGGCTAATAGTATAGATGAATTATAAGGTTTACGGATATAATCATCCGCACCAACCCCGAAACCTACTAGCTCATCCTCCGTGGAATCTCTTGCCGTCAAAAAGATGATTGGTACATCTGATGATTCACGAAGTTTACGACAAATTTCAAAACCATTGCTTCCTGGCAAATTGATATCTAGCAACGCTAAGTCACAAGGTGGTGCATCCACGGGTAAGTAGCCATTACTTTTTAAAAGTCTTTTTAATTCTTCTAAAATGACCACATCATCTTCTACTACATAAATTTTTTGCACGTAACGTACCCCTTTTATAACATTTTCCCTTATTATACATGATGATTACAGATCCCCTGATAAATTAAATAACTACCTTCCGAAAAAAATTGATCACCTGGTTATACCCCTATACTTTTAGTTAAATTTGGTTTATTCTATCATAAGGAACATACGTTCTATAAAGGAGGAAATAGAGTCATGTGGAAGAAAATTGAATGTATTGCTATTTATACGGAGGACATTGAAAAGTCGGTAAAGTTTTATGAATCACTCGGTTTAACAAAAAGTTGGGAAACCTTTCAAGACGCAGAAGGACAATGGAAACTAATTGGTATGAAATTCCCTGAGGGTAATTCAGAATTAGTGTTAAAGAATAATCCAAAATTAAATTTTGAAGAAATTGAGATTGTTTGTGAAGACGTTCAAAAAACTTACGAAACTTTAAAAGCGAACAATGAAGTTCAATGGATTCAAACTCCATTCCCAAATCATTTAGGTGGTCATGTAGCCGTCATGCAAGCACCTGATGGAAATGTCTTTGTTTTAGTAGGTAAATAAGAGAGAATAACATAAAAAAAGGTAAGCGAATTACTGTATGTAATAGCTTACCTTTCTCTATTTATTTAATTTTGTACATCCTTTAAATAAGGTAGACGTCAAATTTTTATTATGCTTCTAATTGAGCGATTGCCTCTGCAACTTGTTCTTCTGTTAAACCTTTACGTACGATAAAGCGGTTACGCTCATGCTTCGTACATTCAATCGTACAGCCACCTAAATGCTTCGCTTCATTTTCCTCAGACGCTAAAACTTGCTTGTTACATTCTGGGTTTGCACAGTTAATATAGCGTTCACATGGTGTGCCATCAAAATGATCGCGCCCAACTACAACATGCTCCACCTGGTTAATTGGCACTGTTAAACGCTCATCAAATACATACATTTGGCCGTCCCATAATTGCCCTTTTGTCGACGGGTCTTTACTATATGTTGCGACACCACCGTGTAATTGCCCAACATCGCCAAACCCTTCACGCTTCATCCAACCTGAGAATTTTTCACAACGAATTCCCCCTGTACAATATGTTAATACGTTTTTACCTTCAAATAACTCGCGGTTTTCACGTACCCATTGTGGGGTATCACGGAAATTTTGTACTTCTGGGCGAATTGCCCCGCGGAAGTGACCGACATCATACTCATATGTGTTACGCACATCTAAAATAACGGTGTTCTCATCTTGCATTTCGTTCATAAATTGCTCTGGCGTTAAATAACGGCCCGTTAATTCATGCGGATTTACGTCTTCCTCTAAACCTAAGTTCACTAGTTCTGGACGTGGACGAACGTGCATTTTTTTAAACGCATGGTTGTCTACTACATCAATTTTAAATACGATGCCATCAAATAATGGATCTGCCTTCATTTTTTGCATATAAGCTTCTGTTTGCTCGATTGTTCCCGAAACAGTCCCGTTAATGCCTTCATTTGCGACTAATATACGACCCTTTAAGCCGATTTCCTTACAAAACGCTAAATGCTCCACAGAAAATGCTGCTGGATCTTCAATCGTTGTGTAATGGTAATATAATAATACTTGATAATTCATGTTGTTCACCTATCATTCATATATTTGCAGGATATACTTGATAGTTTTTATACTGCCTTTCAATGATAAAGCAATGTAAAGCAAAAAAATATCAGTAATTAGTCTTAAGTTTTAAGGAATAATACCTAATCTTCCAACGCTAAAGCCTTATTCAATCTATCCTTCAACAAAATGCGACCATCATTAGTAAAAAACCACCTAATTTTTCAGAATAATCTTTATAGTTCACTAGTGAACTATCTGTGCTATAATGCTTTTCGAAAGGAGTGACTAATTTTATGCGTTTAAAAGATAAAGTTGTCATTATTACTGGAGGTGCTGGTGGTATTGCTACTGGTATGGCTCTAGCTATGGCCAAAGAAGGTGCTATTTTAGCATTAGTAGATGTTAATGAAGAAGCGGGGAAAATTGTAGAAGCAAAAGTTCAGCAATTTTCACCAAAGTCAACGTTTTTAGTTGGCAATTTATTTGATGTAGAAAATTTACCAAACATCATTGAATCCGTTGTTAAAAAGTATGGTAAATTAGACGTATTAGTAAATAATGCGCATGCATCGAAACAAAAACCATTTGAAGAAATTACACAAGAAGATTTTGATCTTTCATTTGGTACAGGTTTTTACCCAACCTTTTATTTAATGAAAGCTGCCCTTCCTTACCTTAAGGAAACTCAAGGTTCAGTCATTAATTTTGCGTCTGGTGCCGGATTAAATGGTCAACCAACACAAACAGCCTACGCTGCTGCAAAAGAAGCAATTCGTGCAATTTCACGTGTTGCAGCAAATGAATGGGGTAAATTTAACATCAATGTGAATTTAATTAGCCCGATTGCCAAAAGTCCTGCTGTTGAAAAATGGGCTGAAGCATTCCCAGAAATGTATGAAGCTAGCCTGACATCAATTCCATTAGGCCGTTGGGGCGAACCCGAAGAAGATATCGGTCGAGTGGCAGTATTCTTAGCTTCTGATGACGCACGATACATTACAGGACAAACATTTATGGTTGATGGTGGTTCGATTCAATTGCGCTAGTCTAAAGGAGACAAAGCGATGGATAAACCAAAATTTTATGAATTAATTAATATGGTAGAGCAAGTAAATAATGCGAGTATTATTCGATACACGGAAGGATTTAAGCAACCGATTGGGATTTCACTAATTATTGTACTTAGTGAAATTCGCAAACTCGGTAAATGTCAGCCCGTTGAGTTAGCAAAAAAATTAGGCTACTCAAAAAGCAGCATTTCTACCATTATTAATAAGTTAATTACTGCTAGCTATATTGAACAAGCAACAGATGTACACGATCGAAGAAAGATGTATCTTCATATTACTGAATGTGGGATGAATATATTACGTGAAGCAGAAAGTCTTGGTCAACAATACTATGAATCAGTCTATGGTATTCTTACCGAGGAAGAATTACTTCAGTACATTAATATTCAAAAAAAGTTACTACAACAAATTAACAGTTCAAAATAGTTTATTCTGCTCAGTGACACTTAAATAGTAACTTCTCTAGGTTATAAAATGCAAAATACACTCGACATGAAAATATAAAAAAATGCCTCCCCTTAGGAATTTTAATATATTAATTTTGCTATTTAACATACTTAGAATTTATTCGGAGATCTACTGATGATACGGTTAGCCATCATTAGATACATGTTGTTGTTTTAAAAAGATTAATAGCATTTTACGGCAAATTAAAGAGTCTGGGACAATACAAAAACATCATTTTTCTCGAGTGAGAAAAATGATGTTTTTTTGTACTGCACTTTACCGTAAATAGAGAAATTTTCACTTCTGTCCCAGCTTCTTTATATTTAATTACATTTTAAAAAATATGATCCTACCTGTTTCCACTGTGAGTTAATTCTTTTCATTTTCAATATCAAAATAATCCATTGCTTTGCCTCTATTTAATTTGGGAACACTTCATCTGCTAATGGATCACTCTTACCAATAAAAACGGTTCTTGTACCTGCTTTTTTACCTACCTGCATATCCGTATCAGTATCTCCAACCATATATGATTTCTCAAGATATTGTATTTTTCTCCTAAATCTAAAATCATTTTGCTATTTGGTTTTTTACATTTACATCAAGCCTTTGGTTTATCTGGACAATACGCAACCTCATGAATTGTTGCTCCCTTTTTCTTATTCTTCTTAAACTAACCTGATAATTTAGTTTAGTAAGAAAAAAGAGCTGCATATGCAACTCAATGATCTTCAAGAATAGTAGCACGTTAGTTGAATTACAGATGCTCTTTATCATAAATTATTCAATAATAGAACATCATCTATTTACCTATCCAAAACTCACCAATAATAGTCTCTCCATCAACAGCATACAAAGGAACTGCTCTTGGAGGAAGATTATTTAGTTTAAGTGCTTCTTCAGGGGTTTTTGGCTTCGGTCCTTCCAATTCTACTTTTTTTGCATACCCTATTATACCGTTCTCACCTTGTGCCAATATTAAATCAGGTACTCCAAGTTCACCAGGATTTAAGCCTGAAATATCAGGTCCGTAGGTTTGCCCATTTTCATTTTTTGGATAACCCACTTTTAAAATACTTTCCTTAGAAGGTATATCTAAATCTGAAGCATCTCCCCCTAAATGATTGTTACTGTTATCTGCTTCCTTTGTTAATGTTTCTTGTTGTGAACAACCAACTAATACAAATAACAAAAATACTGTTAACACAAATAAATTTCCCCTCATTTTCTCCCCCCTCGCATAATTAGAAAACCTTTATCATTCACTAAAGACCCCTTTAGTTTAAGAAGATCGACCTTAAGTTTTTAATTGTAGGTCACTCTCATTTCATTTCATTTCATATTAACATCAAATAAGTATGTTATTTTTCCTTTATCCCATGTCGCATTAATTTCATAAATATAATATCTCTCTTTAGACGCAATGGGCTTCTACTCCACTAGATGGAGCCATAACTCCAAAAGTAAGTTCATTTTTACTCAATTTAGGATAAATTATTTTAGTCATCTATTAATCCACCTCATTCTGGTATTGCTAAATAGCATATCGATTTATTTCTACAAAAATTTCTAAACCCCTTTATAATAAATCGTTCCCGAAGGATTGTTTGATAACATCCCAAAAAGGTTTTTATTCATCAATATGGTCCTTTAATAAAAAATGACGCAATCTTTATTAAAGATTCGTGCCTTACCCACAACAACAAAGTTTTCAAAACCTCCATTACAAAACTCTTAACATTTGAAAGTTTAGGCTAATTACTTATCCATCTTCACACACGCGATCTTTCCACAAAATGGTTCCATAAATATCAAATGCTTCAATTTTCAATGAGTTTATTAGATAAACAGTAAAAGGATGTTTATGAAGTTGTATTCTATAAAGATGAATGCGGATTTCGTATTGGATATAAAAAGTTGGATTATAAATATTGGACAAATACTGCCAAAGGTGAGATAAATCCCTATTACAGAAAATGGCACAATTCCTCTTCATGAATTGCGCAAGATTGTTGCATAAGGGTGGCTAAGCACAATACGATTTTTGGGACTAAATTTAAATTAAGGCTACTAAACACCGCTCTATCAATGTTCAAAGGAAATAGTAACTAAAATGCCGAAGTAATAGCTAATGTGTAAAATTACTTTAGGATGTGTAAAAATGAAAAAAATTACTTTAATCATAGGAATCTTGAAGAACTTTTCCCCTTTCCAAATCCACTAAATAATATGAGCTACTCGGATCAACACCCATATCACTACAATTATCTTTAAAAGTAAATTAAAAAAACTGCACCTTCACTTGTTAGATATGTCTAACAAGTGAAGGTGCAATTTAAACAATACAGGATTTTTTCTTAAACTTTTAATAACATAGTGTAACTTTTACTTTCTGAACGTACACCTTATAAACCACATTTAAGCTGTGCACCACAGTTTGTACATGTGTTACAGCCGCCCATTTCCTCTACCGTACCTTGACGGCAAACTGGGCAAGTATTACCAACTTCAGAGCCAATTGTTACGTCAGTATCTGTTAATGGCTTAATTGTATCCACTAATACGACTTGGCGCTTCACTTGTTCTTCAGCTTGCTTTAATTCTTCAAATTCTAATTGCTCATCTGAATGAGATTCTTCTGCTTTTAACGTTAATACTTGTGTATCACGAGAGCCATCTACATATACCGTACCACCTTTAGCGCCGCCTTTGTATAGACGCTCGTACACTTGTTGTACTTGTTCTACACCGTAGCCTTTTGGTGCATTTACAGTTTTAGAAATTGATGAGTCAATCCAGTTTTGGATGATGCATTGTACATCCGCATGGGCTTCTGCAGATAGTTCCATGGACGATTTGAACCAACTTGGTAAATTGTTTTCATCTACACCTGGATTTGCATCTAAGTACTCTTTTACGATTTCTGCTTTTACTTCAATAAATTTACCTAAACGACCTGAACGGTAGTAAGTAAAGCTGAAGTATGGCTCTAGACCTGTTGCCACGCCAACCATTGTACCTGTGCTTCCTGTAGGAGCAACTGTTAATAAATGCGAGTTACGGATACCACTTGCGATAATCCCTTCTCGAATATGCTCTGGCATTTTTTTCATAAAGCCAGTATTAATAAATGCTTCACGTAAACGAGCTGTTTCTTCGCCTGTTTCACCTTCTAAGAATGGGAAGCTTCCGCGCTCTGTTGCTAATTCAATCGATTGTTCATATGCAGCGATTGCAATTGTTTTAAAGATTTCATCGACAAGCTGATTGCCCTCTTCTGAACCGTATTCTTTTTCACAATAAATTAGTAAGTCAGCAAGTCCCATAACGCCAAGACCTACACGGCGTTCGCCTAGTGCTTGCTTTTTGTTATCTTCTAAGAAGTAAGGTGTTGCATCAATAACGTTGTCTTGCATACGTACGCCAACTTTTACAGTTTTACGTAACGCATCAAAATCAACTGTTTTT
This sequence comes from Solibacillus sp. FSL R7-0682, assembly GCF_038005985.1. Classification (NCBI taxonomy): domain Bacteria; kingdom Bacillati; phylum Bacillota; class Bacilli; order Caryophanales; family Caryophanaceae; genus Solibacillus; species Solibacillus sp. FSL R7-0682. The sequence continues at coordinate 1,571,714 of NZ_JBBOUI010000001.1, read as the reverse complement.
GTTTCTTTATTTGCAAACTGCGCTAAGTTCACTGCAGCTAAGTTACATACTGAGTATGGCGCAAGAGGTTGTTCACCACACGGATTCGTTGCTACAACCTGTTGACCATATGCTTTTGCATTTGTCATATCGTTTGCATTATCGATAAAGAAAATTCCTGGCTCCGCAGCATAAGTCGCACAAATATTAATTAAATTCCAAAGATCCTTTGCTTTAATTGTGCGGTATGTACGTACTGGATAGCCTAGCTTTTCCCATTCACGAACATCGCCTACTTCATGCCATTTTTCGTTGTAATCCTTCATTTGCTCTGGTGTGTAGTTTGCAACATCTGGGAAGCGTAATGGGAAGTCACTATCCGTTTCAACTGCATGCATAAACTCTTTCGTTAATGTAACTGAAATATTAGCGCCCGTTAAAAACTCTGGGTTATGCACCGAATATGTTCCACCATCACGAAGCTTCATTTCTGCATCACGGATAATCGATTCGTTAAACCCACCGAAGCCTTCGATGTTTTTATAGTTTACAATACCTTGATACATTGCATCTTCTTGCTGTGTTAAAGGCTTGAATTTTAATTTTTCTTTTGCTAAACGGATAATTGATTCATCTGTTGTATTTTCGATTAAATAACGTAAAATACGTGGATTTTGCATTTTTGAAATGATGAATTCAACGATATCTGGATGCCAATCCGCTAACATAATCATTTGAGCACCGCGTCTTGAACCACCTTGTTCAACTAGATGTGTTAGCTTTGCAATATCATCTAACCAGCTAACAGAACCTGATGATTTACCATTTACACCGCGCGCTAACGTATTACGTGGTCGAAGTGTTGAACCGTTTGTCCCAACACCACCGCCGCGACTCATAATTTCCATTACTTGCTTACGGTGATCACTAATGCCCTCACGAGAATCAGCCACAAATGGCATAACATAACAGTTAAAGAATGTAACTTCCGTTTCAGAGCCAGCACCGTAAATTACGCGACCAGCTGGAATGAAATTTAATTTTACAAGTTGCTCGTAAAATTTTTCAAACCATTCTTGACGTTTCTCTGGTGTTTTTTCTACTGAAGCTAGCCCTGTTGCATTACGTTTAGCAATTTGCTCATAATAAATTTCTAATGGTTTTTCGATAATATCAAGTGAACGGACAATAATACCCGTTACTTGCTCGTCCGGTTCTAGCACATGACGATAATCTTCTTCTATTAAAATTGATGCGGTTTTGTTTTCGTGGTCGATTGATTGTACAATGCCTAACCCACGAGCAGGGAATTTCGGATCTTGTTTTACAGTTAGTACAACAAAATCACCTGCTTTTAATGTTTTCTTTTCCGTGTCCTTAAAAGAATAACGGTCGATCATTACAAGACGAGATACCCCTTTATGGGTAATGTGCATATCCGGTGTAATTGGATGCACTTGCGGAAATTCCTTAATATCTTGATTTAATTGATCGACTGGGATGGTTTGCTCTACTACACTTGCCATCACAAAAGCCCCCTTTGAACGATTGAATATTGTTAAACTTCCCAACAAAAATGAGAATCAAACACTATATATTGTGTTTGATTCTTTTGTACTAAACTATATGTTGAGTCCAATTTATTTACTTAAAAAAGATTACAACATATATTTTTTTCAAACAAGGGCTTGATTTTTTTTTTTTTATAGTAAGTCCACTAATATCAACGTTTCGAGTCCCAAAAAAAATTTTCAAACAGATGTTCGTTTTTATTTTTTGAAATTCCATTCATCTGTCAAATACTTTTTTCGTTCAATTTCTTGAACATATTGTAACTGTTCATTTGTTAACTTATACGGAATGAGTTTAATTTGTAGTGCTTCTTCAAATCCTTTTGAGAATGCTTCCATACATTGTTCTATTGTAAATTTTATTTCTGTTAATTGATTAATGGCTACTGCTTTTTCTGGTAACTTTTGGCGCATCTTTTCTTTCGATATTTCAGAATCAAAATTAAAAACTGAAAGTAATAACTCTTCATCTAAATCTAATAAGATGGCACCATGTTGTAAAATAACACCTTTTTGACGTGTTTGCGCACTACCCGCTACTTTTTTACCTTCAACAACAAGTTCATACCAGCTCGGTGCATCAAAACAAACCGCGCTTTTTGGTTTTTTCAAATCATCTAATTTTTCTTGCGTATCAGGTACGCTAAAATACGCTTCTAAGCCTAGTTTTTGGAATCCCAATAAAAGACCCTCACTAATGACACGATATGCTTCTGTGACGCTTGCAGGCATTTCTGGATAGTTTTCTGATACGATTACCGAATAAGTAAGTTCTTGATCATGTAAAACTGCTCGTCCACCTGTTGGACGGCGTACAAAACCTAAATTTTTCTCATTAATCGTCTCCATATTAATATCACGTGCAACTTGCTGAAAATAACCGATTGAAAGTGTCGCAGGATTCCATTCATAAAATCGAATGACTGGTGGTATACTACCTTCACTATGCCAATCAAGTAACGCTTCATCCAAGGCCATATTAAAAGATGGACTGCATGGGCCTGAATTAATAAAATACCATTGTTTTTTCAAAATATACTCGCCTCCACTAATGCATTTTTACAAACTGACTCGACTATCTCTAGTTCATCTTTTATAATAGAACTAGAGAAAGAAAGGGGCAATATTGCAGTGACAATTTTATACACGATTTTAGCTATTTTAGCAGTCATCGTAGTGTATGTAGTAGTAAATTCACTACGCTTAAAAAAAGCCGTAACAAACTTAACACAAGAGCAATTTATTGAAGGCTACCGTAAAGCACAATTAATTGATTTACGTGAACCAAAAGAATTCGAAGCAGGACACATTTTAGGCGCTCGTAACATCCCTATGACACAATTTAACACACGTCATAAGGAGATTCGTCCAGATCTACCAGTATATCTTTACTGCCAAAACTCTGGTCGTAGCTCTCGTGCTGCATTAAACTTAAAGAAAAAAGGCTACACACAAATTTACCAACTTCAAGGTGGGTTTAAAACTTGGACAGGTAAAGTTAAATCAAAATAATTTCTTCAGCCGTCCTACATTATCCATGTGGGACGGCTTTTTATTTGGAGTTTCTACTATTATATAGAAAATTGTAAGAAGTCTAACTTCTACTAAAAAAAAGACAGGAGATTCCCCCCTGCCTTTCTTCATTTCTTCATATTACGCTTCTTGCTTCGTATAGCGTAAAATCGGTGTACGAGCAGCACGTGTTTCATCTAGTCGATTGACGACAGTTGTATGCGGTGCCTCTTGTACTAATGTTGGATTATCAATTGTTTCTTGCGCAATTTGAATCATCGCATCACAGAATGCATCTAACGTTTCTTTCGATTCCGTCTCAGTTGGTTCAATCATAATTCCCTCTTCTACGTTTAACGGGAAGTACACAGTTGGTGGGTGGTAGCCAAAGTCTAAAAGGCGTTTAGCAATATCAAGTGTACGAACACCTAGTTTCTTTTGACGACGACCTGATAATACGAATTCATGCTTACAATGACGGTTGAACGGAAGATCGAAGTGTTCTTCTAAGCGACGCATCATATAGTTTGCATTTAAAACAGCATATTCAGTTACTGCTTTTAAGCCGTCTGGACCCATCGTACGAATGTACGTATAAGCACGTACATTAATGCCAAAGTTTCCATAGAATGGTTTCACACGTCCGATTGATTGCGGACGGTTGTAATCAAAGTGGAATGAGCCATCTTCTTTTTTCACTAATACTGGCTTTGGTAAGAAAGGAATTAAATCTGCCTTCACCCCTACTGGACCAGAACCTGGACCACCGCCACCGTGTGGACCTGTGAATGTTTTGTGCAAATTTAAGTGTACACAGTCAAAGCCCATATCGCCAGGACGTGCCTTACTCATAACAGCATTTAAATTTGCACCGTCATAGTATACTTTACCACCAACACCATGAACGATTTCTGCCATTTCTAAAATGTTTTCCTCAAATAAACCAAGTGTATTCGGATTTGTTAGCATTAATGCTGCTGTATCTGGGCCTACGACACGACGTAAGTCATCTAAATCCACTAATCCATCTTCGCCTGATTTAATTGTAATCGTTTCAAAGCCTGCTACTGTTGCAGAAGCTGGGTTTGTACCGTGCGCTGAGTCAGGCACAATTACTTTATTACGGTGACCTTCACCATTTGCTTCATGGAATGCACGAATCATCATTAGTGCTGTCCATTCTCCGTGTGCACCTGCTGCTGGTTGTAATGTTACTTCATCCATCCCTGTAATTTCTTCAAGTGATGTTTGAAGATCATATAATAATTCCATTGCGCCTTGTACAGTCGTTTCATCTTGTAAAGGGTGAATATGTGAGAAGCCCGCATAGCGTGCAACCGTTTCATTAATTTTTGGGTTGTATTTCATCGTACAAGAACCTAATGGATAGAAGCCTGAGTCAACACCGTGGTTACGACGTGATAATGCTGTATAGTGACGCATAATATCCAGTTCAGAAACTTCTGGAAGTTCTGCCGGCTCTTGACGTACTAATTCTTTCGGTAATAAATCGTTTAAATCGAAATCTGGCACATCAAGTGGCTCAAGATTGTACCCTACACGACCTTCTTTTGTCACTTCAAAAATGAGTGTTTGGTTTTCGTTATGCATTGTGAGCCCCCATTTCTGCAACTAATTGCAAGATTTCTTCTTTTGTACGAATTTCTGTTACTGCAATTAACGCATGGTTTTCTAATTCTGGATAGACACGACCTAAATCAAAGCCACCGATAATACCTTTTTCAATTAACGCTTTGTTAATTTCGGTTACAGATTTATTTGTTTTTACAACGATTTCATTGAAGTGTGCGCCTTGGTAAGCTACTTCAAAGCCAGCTGCTTCAAATGCATTTTTTGCAAAACGTGTTTTCACGATGTTTTGCTTCGCCATTTCTTGTACCCCTTGTTTTCCAAGTGCAGTCATAGCTACAGAAGCTGCAAGGGCAAGTAATGCTTGGTTTGAACAGATATTCGAAGTAGCTTTATCACGACGAATATGTTGCTCACGTGCTTGTAATGTTAATACATAACCACGTCGACCATCTTGGTCCACTGTCTCACCAACTAAACGACCTGGTACTTTACGCATTAATTTGTTTGTTACTGCGAAGAATCCACAGTGAGGGCCACCAAACGCTTCTGCAATTCCGAATGGTTGGGCGTCTCCAACTGTAATGTCTGCGCCTAATTTACCAGGTGGTGTTAAAACGCCAAGAGATAACGGGTTTGCTGATACAATAAACAAGCCCTTTGCTTCATGCGTAATATCAGCCAATGTTTGAAGGTTTTCAATTTGGCCGAAGAAGTTCGGATATTGTACGATTACACCAGCCGTTTGATCATCTACTAATCCTTTTAATGCCTCAACATCTGTAACACCGTCTTTTGTTGGCACGGTTACGATTTCAATCGATTGCCCATATGCATAAGTTGCTACAACGTCTTTATATTCTGGGTGAACGGCACCTGAAACAATTAATTTTTTACGTCGTGTATGACCTGCTGCAAGCATTCCCGCTTCTGCTAATGCTGTACCGCCATCATACATTGAAGAGTTGGCAAGATCCATGCCTGTTAACTCTGCAATCATTGTTTGGAATTCGAAAATTGCCTGTAATTCCCCTTGTGAAATTTCTGGTTGATACGGTGTGTATGCAGTATAAAATTCAGAACGAGAAATGACATGGTCAACAATTACGGGCTTATAATGGTTGTATACTCCTGCACCTAGGAATGACACATTAGAAGCTGTATCTTTGTTTTTTCCAGCTAATTGCGCTAATTCTTTCATTAATGCCGCTTCCGATTTTGCTTCTTTAATATTATAAAGACCTTGGAAACGTACTTTCTCTGGAATGTCAGCAAATAGCTCATCAATTGAAGCAACACCGATGCGCTCTAACATTTCTCGCTTATCTTGTTCCGTCATTGGTAAATAACGATGATTCATTCGAAACCCTCTTTTCAATTATTATTTACTGCGTTTATAAAATGGTGTTTCAACAATTATCGCTTTTGCTTTATTTTTGCGAATTTCAATTTCTACTTCAATTCCAACTTCCGCAAATTTTGCGTCAATTAAAGCTAAACCGATATTACGTTTTGTCATTGGGGATTGTGTACCAGTCGTTACTTCACCGATTTCAATTCCATCTTTTAATACTTTATAGCCATGACGTGGAATGCCTTTATCAATCATTTCCACTCCAACTAATTTTCGTGTTAATCCTTTTTCCTTTTGCTCAATTAAAGCCTGTTGCCCGATAAATTGAGGATCTTTTGCTAATTTCACAGCAAAGCCAATGCCTGCTTCAAGTGGGGAAATATCTTTTGATAATTCCTGGCCATATAATGGGAGACAACTTTCAAAACGCAATGTATCGCGAGCACCTAGACCTGCTGCGATAACGCCTTTTTCCTTACCTGCTTCCAAAATTTTGTTCCAAAGGTCTACAATAGCCTCAGGCATGCCGTAAATTTCAAAGCCGTCTTCTCCTGTGTAACCAGAGCGAGATACAAGTACACTATGTCCAGCAACAGACACATTATCCTGGAATTTGAAATATTTGATTGTTGAAAGGTCTGTTTCCGTTAATGTTTGAAGTACTTCTTCCGATAACGGACCTTGTAGGGCAATTTGTGCATAATTTGCAGATTCATTTGTTATTGTAACGTTACCTTCTAGATGTTGTTGTAACCATGCAAAGTCTTTTTCAATATTTGCAGCATTTACACAAAGTAAATAACGGTTATCGTCTAAACGATAAGTTAATAAATCGTCTACAACACCGCCTGTTTCATAGCAAAGTGCACTGTATTGTGCACCGCCAACCGAAATTTTAGATACATCATTCGATAACATTTTTTGTAAAAAAGGAAGTGCATCTGGGCCTTCAACAAAAATTTCGCCCATATGTGAAACATCAAAAAGGCCAGCACGATTACGTACTGCATCATGTTCTTCTTTAATCGAACTGAATTGTACTGGTAACTCCCAGCCTCCAAAATCAATTGTTTTTCCACCATACTTTGCATACTCATCAAAAAGTGGTGTACGTTTTAATCCATTTGTCATTTCGAAATCCTCCTTTAATTAGTATGTACTTTTAGCTAACTTCATAAAGCAAAAAAGGACAGAAGAATCCCATTGTATGAGATTCTCTGTCCTTGCACCTGAAAGTTACACCTAAACTTGAGTTCTTTCACACTTTAGGCTTTCCCCTTTGGTGGCTGTATTAATAATACAGCGCTCTCCAGAGTTGCGTCCAATACGAGTCTTTTTGCCTGAGAGATTCATAGCGCTTGCTACTTGCTCCTTCGGCGACGTGACTTCACGTTCTCTCCCCGTATCATCATCCGCGATAGGTTAAATTAACTAAATGAAAAATATAACGCTTAGCAATATCCTAACATTGAATGTCATAAAAACGCAATCTTTTTTTATTTCAACTTAAAAACCGAACATTAATAATAATAAAATATATTTTATTCGCCTTTTAGTCGATTTACTTGAAAACCAATATATTCTACAATTTGACGAAGTGTACGGTTTGCTGTTAATACTTGTATATGTCCAGCTTCACGATAAAATTTGCGTCTCGTGTTATATAGTTCTTCCAAGTCTTGTTCGGTCGACTTTTGTACGATTGGACGGTTTTTATCATTTTTAATACGCACATAAATATCGTCAAATCGTGCATCTAAAAAAAATACAAGCCCACTTCTGCGCATAATTCGCCGATTTTCTTCTTTCATTGCAACCCCGCCACCTGTAGCGATAATACATGCTTCATCTCGGAAATTTTTTAAAAACTCCGTTTCGATTTCACGAAAGCGTTGTTCACCATATTTTTCAAAAATTTCAGGGATCGACATTCCTTGCTGCCGTACAATCTCGTGATCCATATCATAATAGGGCATTTTTAAGAAATAGCTTAATCGTCTTCCAATAGCACTTTTCCCACAGCCCATAAAACCAACTAAATATATTTTTCGCATGCCAATCACCTTCTTCTAATTACGAGCTACTCGATTCATTTATTCATAGTACTTAGTATGTTTATCGTAGCACGAACGTAAATAGATTCCAATGAATTATAGGTATTTGTCTTTGATTTATTTCTATTGAATGGTCATGACATTGATATTTTTCATTCGAAGCCATCCAACCTTTATTTAATAAGGTTTTCTATTAGTCAAAAGGTTTTTATATACGCCTATAAATTATTATTTCAATAATCCGAACAGCGAATTTCACCGAATTACGTCGGGTGAAGTGGGGTACATTTGGGGTACAGTAAATTATGAACACTATTCTTATTATTAATGAACATTAATTTCGGGCAGGTGTGATTGAATAGCATAAATAAAATAGCCCTCCACATTTTCTGTGGAAGGCTTTATTTATTCCCTCATTATGTACTCGCGCTTATATAATATCTCAGTCGCATCATAATCATATTGTCTTTTAATTTCATCGACTAACTCTTCGTCAGTTTCTGGCATTTTCCCACCCGGTCCCATAAACAAAACTGTCCCTCCTTTTACATTAACTTGCCTATGCATGTAATAAAAATCAACGATTACAACAGTTTCTTCTAATCGCATTTCCCGCCACCCCTTTTACAATATTTTACAAAAAAGAGTGTCAGAAAGATATAAAACACCTCAAAATTTCTTTTTGGGTACTTTTTAAAGAAAAATTTAAAGGCTATCACTAAAGCCCGTTATTTATTTTGTCTCATCAGAATGGACAACTCTTATATCGAAAGCTTCCCACTTAAGGTTGTGTTTACTTGCCATCTCTTGATATATATTATTTATTTCTATTTGCAATTTATCAGTAATTACTTGTTTATCCGGTACTATTACATGAATCCTAATATCATCATTTGAATAAATTATTCCTGCAGTTTGATACCTGTGCCCGCCTTTTATCATTTCTTCACTCACTGAGGAAAAAAATCCTCCTTCTTTATGTAGAGAATCAACGAAGTCAGCTAACTCCTCTTGTTCTTCCTTTGTTAAAATGTGAGTTTCTTGATTTGTTTTCGATTCATGCAGATAAAAAAACATAAGAGCTAGAGAAATGAAGATAATACCTACGATATAAAATTTTTTATTCAAAAAAACACCTCTTTTTAAGAGTATGTCGATTTATATATATATATGTCCAAAAGTGTTTTTGTAGCATTAAGTGTGCTAACGCTACCGTTTTGAGCGTGTTTTATTTTCTATCGCCTGGTGTTTGATAACTCATATTCAATAATCGTTTTGTTTCTTCTCTTACCCAATTCCGTAAAGCAATATTAGAGTACGTTCTCCTGTCCGTTTTCCCTCTGATAACAATGATATATTCAGTAAACGCACCATCATTCTTCCCTTTTTCAATCTTGCATCCAGCCTTATATAATTTGCTTTTTACACTTTTCAATTCCTCAAACGTCTCATTGTTTTTCAATGTGTACCATTCATTAAATACATCTGCCATTTTTAAATCATTTATATGCTGTTGATCGCGCTCTAACGTTTTCAATAATACTTCAAGAATGATAAATCGATGTATACCATTACTTAATTCCATAAGTGCATTCATATTAAATCACCACTCGATCTCTGTGGATGCCAGGGGTAATCGCCAATATGTTATCGATTTTAACTACACGTTTGGCATGACGAACAAAGCAATAAGCTTGAAAGCTATCTCCAGTCATTGCAATGACTTTGATGCGACGTTTAGTAATCGACTTATCCTTTGCCATATACATAATATCCACTAATTGATTCCGTTGCATTGCTTTTACTAATTGCTTTTTCATACTGCCATCCTCCCTAAAATACGAACAATCGTTTGTATTCATTATAGAACAAATGTTCTTTTTTTGACAATAAAAAAGAGAGTGATTGCTCACCCTCTTACATCACGCCGATGAATAGCCTTTTCATCATTTACAATATAATACAATTCAAAATTAATCGTCAACAATATCAATAAGATCACTACCGAAATTGTATGTATTAAATATTTTAAGCTTTTGATATTTTAATTAATTTTATTAAGCCTACACTAAATATCAAAGTCCCTATTAGCATTAACGAATGAATGAAGCCATTTAAAATTGGAACATACTCTCCTGTTAAGTTTCTCTCTGCATAAATAATTCCAACAGCACTATATGATAAAGGAGTGCTTACCAAAACTAAAATTAAACCAAAAAGAAAATACCATATGTAGTTTTTCATACCTCGTACCTCCCTTCTCCACCATCAAATTATATTTCGACAGTTGATAATATAACCCCTTCTAAACGTCCAAAAGCTTCGTTTGGTAATTTATCACAACAGATTGTTATTCCACAATCTGACCCTTTAATAGAATAACAAATAGGTTCCTTTAGCTGTTTAGCAACCTTTAAGAGTTAGTTCGGTACTGACAAGTCTTCAATTGTTTCGAAAATTCTTGAATATACATCTAGAATATTTTTTTCATTTACTACGTCATTATATAATCCATAACCCCAATACTTTTTACTCTTACTATCGTAAAGATAAGCATAGGCACCAGAATCAACATCTGGATAATTTTCAAAATCTACTTTTTCATTAACGAAAGGAACATATCCTTTTTGTGTTTCGATAAACAAGAATGGACGAGGACTGTTATTATAAACAGTTGCATATTGGGCTTTATCTGCTTCCTTTAGATTTTCCTTCGTAATAAATATAGCATCAAAGTTTTCCACTTCTTGCAAGTCAGTAAAATCTACACCTGTAAATTGAATATGTTCTTCTCTAACATTCGGTTCTTCCCCAATAATACCAATATGTAATGATTTCCCGTTATAAGGTTCTGTTTCAATACTTTCATTCTGTTTAGAACAACCGAATGTTGTAAATAGAACAGAAATCATTAAAATTGCTAGATTAACTTTTGACTTCATTTTTTCACCTCTCTGTACTAATAAAGGTCCATTCAATATTTTAACATAATTATCCATTAAATGTTATGAAAGTCACTAAATAACCTGGCCTGATTGTAAAATAAAAAAATCCTGCATATCAACACAGGATTTTTAATCATACTATTTTAATTAATCAATATTTTTTTATAGCTTCAGATGGGATTAAATTCATTTAGTTAATCGTTCAGCATACGTCATGACATAATCGAACAACTGTTCATCTGTATACTTATCAACACCCTGATGTGGAGATGTGAATACTTCTGTTACTACAGCCTTTTTAATTAATGCAATGGCACGTTGACGTTGTTTGTCCTCCACAGAAGAGGTTGTGGAAGGCTTCAACGTTTTACCAACCGCCTTCGCTAATTGTTCAGCAATTGCTTGGCAAATCTTTTCAAAGTCCCTACGATAAATAGCTACATCAACACTATCATTAACAAAGCATACCTCGATTAAATAGCACGGTTTATTTGTACCTTTTAATAATCCTAAGTCTGGACGAATTTTAACACCACGGTTTTTAAGTCCACTCACCTTGCTAATTGCATCAGTAATTGCTGTCGCCGTATCGATATTTTTACCATTATGAATTAATGTTTCAGTACCAATTCCTTTTGAATGTGTGCCAGCCGATGAATTAAAGTGAATAGATACGTCGATTTGTCGCGATGTTTTATTGTGCTCTGTAATTAACCATCGAATATTATGAGATTGCTTTTTACTGACATTATCCTCGATGTAATTCGTTGTAATACCTGCAGCACGTAAAATGGATGTTACTCGCTTTGCTACATTAATAGCCTCTGTAACCTCATCTATAAAGCCATATGCACCGGTTTTTGGTCCGTAATGTCCAGGAGAAACAGTAATCATTATTTATCCTCCTTTTTATCATCGTTATCCATCTGTAACTGTGAAAATGCATTTGCTAAAAACTTAGGAACACGAATACCTAGCTTGCCTAAGTTTTCAATCATACTGATACCTTCCATACCGATAAGGAACAATATCATAGCATTACGCATGAAGTTTCCACTCTCTGTTGCTATGTCAAGTTGTACTGCCGCAATGACCATTAGTATCATAGCTGCCTTTTTCAATAACCCTTTAAACGCTTTTTTGCTTTCAACGTTTTTAAACAAAAATCCGACCATGATTCCAAGTGTAAAATCTATAGATATGAAGATTGCTAATGCTTTTACTAAATGGTCAATGCCACCAACAAAATAAGCGACCCATGCCATGGAGCCGCCTACAAGTGATGTATATAAAGTGTCTGTTTTCATATTACACCTTCCTTTTCTGCATAATAAAAGCCCTCCACAGTGATTGTGGAAGGCATAAGAAAAGCACCCTAGAGTCAGAGTGCTTGGTGACCTACTTGTCATTAATTATTTCTGCTAGTCCAACCAAAAACTCATTTTGTTGGTCGCCTCGGAAAGCAAACTCTTGTCTTCCCAATCCTGATTGGTTTTCTTTTTCAGTAATTGCTCCCCATATCACTACATCATCTGGAACGTTATTGTCTGAATGAAGTTCCAATAAATATTCACCACTTTTTATTGCCTTTAAAATATCTTGAACACCCATTTTATCCATCCCTCCTTTCATCTACTGAATTCGACAAAAGGAAGAAATTACCTTTATTAACTTTTATATTTCATCTTGCTTTTCCAGTTGCTCTAAGTGTGCAATATATTCATCTTTTTTCGAAGGCTCTAATTCACTGATTAACTTTCTAATAACATCTCTTTGTTGATGAATTTTTACAACTAAATCCTCTTTTTTATATCTCTTCAACCATTTATCGTTACGAAGATAATCTTCACTAAATCCCATGTATTCAATCAAATCATTTGAGATGCGATTATAATCTCTTTCGATTCTTTTATATAGCTGTAGTTCCATTTCATAAATTTCAACTTTCTTACCTGATAACGTTATGTCCAAATCAATCCCTCCATTTTTGTCTAATTCGACAAAATGAGAGAATATTCCTTTTCAGGCATAAAAAATAACACCTAAGCGTTTGTTCGTTCTGTAGTTTTAATTGTATTACCTTGTTTTTCAGAGATAAAACCTTTTTCTACAGCCTTATCAATATCCGCTTCTGTCGCAGCATTACTTTTCCAGTTTCGCAAGAATAAATTATAATAAATTTCATACATATTAAGCTCCCCCTAACAACAATTTCATAATAATAGTATCTTGCTCGGCTTGGGACGTTTGTAATGATTCAATGCGGTTTCTTAGCGGCTCGGCCGGGGTGAAATTGATACCAGCAACCTCGAAACCTAAATCACTTGCCACTTTATAGGTAATAAATTTCCGCAATGTTTGACTTAGACTACTAAAATTGCCATCGATCTGTAATTCATTATTCACCTGTTCTTTCGTTAAGAAGTCCAAGAAACTCACTTCATGTAGCTGTAATTTATGTTCGATGGTCTGTCTTTCTCCATCGCTATCGATTTCAACAAATACTTGTGCATCAATGTTTCCACTATTCCCGAAATCGAACTCCAGCGACATGAACTTAATACCAGTTATAATTGACATATGCTCCCACTCCCTATAATTTCATAATGTAAGCTAACGCGTAGTACGGCGGTCTGTTTTCGTGTGCGGCTCCAGAACCAGCGCTACCCGTATTACCAGAGATACTATGACTGTGATTTCCTCCCGATTGTGTATAGGACGGCGAAGAAGCATTAACGTTGTATTTGAACGCTTCACTAGATCCAGATCCTGCATTTACGATATATCCATAGTTATCACCCATACTATGCGTATGTGCACCTGTTGTATTAGTTGACAGCGAACTACCAGAGTGCGAATGCAAAGGCATTTGAGCCGCTGTAAGGGTTACAGTATCCGATCCGCCAGTCGCATCAACGGCATATGTGGAACCAGCCCCTACAATAAATCTATTTAGTAGATTTGGAGTACCATTTTGACCGTTACACAAAGCCCATCCAGCTGGAATAGTATTAACTGCACCACTCCACATTGAAATTAACCCAGAAGGAATAGGGTTAAAATCTTGAAACTCTTCATCTAATTTAACTAACTGATTCTCAATCTTATTCATATTAACCGCCATAATAGGCGTGCCTGGCTCGGTTACTTGTCCTTCTGCAGGAATTAAAGTAATTGTCCCGTCAGCATTATTTTGAACATTAAATGTTCGCGGTTTTTCAACTTCTCGGTTTTTCCATTCCGTTGGTTCATAAGCCATTGTTATATCATCCCCTCTCCGCATATAACAGCCCCACAACGCGGTATTAATTCGCTATTTCCTTTGTAGTGCCTATATAACAAGTTTGCATTTACTTCTAACCGCCTTGCATCATTAAATGTAAAGCGATCATTTGGCGCCCAATCTAATTTATTGGTCATCCATCCTTTTGGCATAAAGCGTTGACGCAATGCATTTTGCGTGTTTTCAATACGGATCAAACTGTCCGCAAATTCGATGTGCTGCATATTACGACCAGTCACAAAAACAAAAGGCGGTAACGATACGAAAAAATCGACTAATTCCGCGACAACCGCCGTGTTGTTTTCCACACGGTTTAAATCCTCGAAATTATAATAGTCGGTTGCTACCCAATTTAATTTTGGTGTTATCCACATTTACACACCGCCTTTCGATTCGGTTTTCCCACTTAAAAAACCAGCAAATTCATACTCTTGTTTTGTAATGCGACTTTGCTTTTGTGCGCCGAATGAGTCCTCGATAAAAACAATATCGCCACATTCTAACGCAGGATTTTGACGCCAATTTACTTGATACAATGCCCGCAAATTACTTTCCACAATGATCCATTTCGCAATTTCCGTTGCATGGCTTAATGAATTAATTAACGGGTTATCACATTTTAGCGTCGCACCTTCTTTTACCCCTTCATTGTGAAATGCATATTCGGTTTTTGTCCCATTTGAATGCACAACCATTACCAGGGTTTGTATTAACTTGTCCAAATTTATTTGCGGTTCTTTGTATACATTGTCAAATGTGATATTTTTCATATCGTATCCGCTGTACACAGTAGGCGTTACCATGCCAGTGAACATATCTGGTCCGGCAAAATTGATATACGAAGTGTTTTCATCTAAAACAACGAATGGCTCGATAATGAATTTCGCATCCCTGCTTTGATAGAGCGCACTTTTACTAGCTATCCCTATACATTGCAAGGCTTTCCGATACGTTACTTTGTCGGGGAATCCTGATGTCGTGTAATCTCGTAATGATGGATGAATAAAATAATTTGGAACATTTGCCTTTAACAAAACATCCTCTGTTAGTTCATACAAATTTGTTACCGTACCTTGAGAATATTCTTTATCAAGTAAATCAAAAATATTTCGAGCGGTTAACGTTGTTGTGAGTGCCCCTTCGTCAGACTGCCAATCCACCAAATAATACCCAAGCATATTCACATACTCGAAAATGTCATCCTCGATTTCTACGCCAATACTTAACGACACCTCTTGCCGTTCTTTTAAAAATCGGTAAAAGCCCTGCGGATTAAGGATGTTAAATTCTTTGCTTGAATTATCAATAACAAATTTTATTTCATTAGCAGGAAGCGTATCGCCCACGACGTTCATTTGCTCAATTAAATTTACCTTAATGAGTTTGTCACCTGCGTACTCCTGGAATGCCCCGAAATCAACTTCGACGATTCGTGCACGACGATATGGACGCACCCACTTTTTGATGGTAACAACCACTTTGTTATAATCGTCTAAACCGTTTATCCAAACATACGAGCTTGAATTGTTATCCACTACTTCCTTGGATGCAATCAATTCATCATTTGCTCTATAAACGAAAATATCAAAATCGACTGCATACTCATTGGCGAGCGTATCAAAAATGATTGTTAGCCCTATTGAATTATGTCCCTCGCTAAAATCAAGCGTTACCGTCTGTGGATTAGCAAAAACACCACCTGCACCGCAAATCTCACCGCTCCACCAACCTAAATCACTTTCAAGTTCTGTTGGTTTAGGTGGTATCCGAAACGATCCATCTAATTTGAAATAATCACGTTCAAATGTGCCGTATTTATGCGACATTTCCCGCTTTTTATCCGTTAGCTGTAGGATACGACTAATTGACGCGTTCGACGTTGCCGACGGTGTAGCATCGCCATATGCCCCATTATCCAAAATCGCAAAAACAACTTTAGCAGCTGTTTTACGGATTGGCGCATAAACAGCTTGCTTAAATTCACGACTTACCTCAATCATTCAATCACCTACTTTTCAATGACACTAAATTTAATATCTTTCCAGCGAATGTCGCCGTTAATGTAATCAAGCGCTCCAACATTTCTGTCTCCAGCGTAAAACGTACCTGTTTTTTTAACACTATTCAAAGGGTCGATGTATTCCACTTTAAAGAACACAGGACTAACTGCATTCATTACCGTTTGTAAGTCGGATTTACTCAGGTGTTTCCACCCAAGTTCAATTTTCCGTTTAGTTGTAATGCGCTCAATAATCATGTCCCCGCGTGCATTACGTTCAGCCTTTGAAATGTCCATAATTCCTACTTGGTAATCAGAAGGAGAGGGGATCTCCTTCCCATCAATTTTAATCAAGAACCCTCACTCCTTTAAATTGGTTGAATAATCGTAGAGCCTAAACGCTGCCCTTCTTTTGCTAAATACGGATTAAGGATACGTGCAAACGTTGTACCGTCTACATTTAATACAATGTCGCCACCGTCATTTCCGCCTGATTGCTGGCCACTCATTTGCATAGCTTTCATTACAGCTGTACCAAGCGCACTGGCTAACTTGTCAACAAACGGTGTATTTTCAAGCGGCACAATCATTTCTGCTCCTGCTTCACCTGCAATATAGTTCCCGAAATTCGTTGCGCCGTCCACAATACCACCTCGTGCTAGTTTTGGTATGCGTGGCACCGAAATTGCACCGACACTAATATTTACCCCTGGGATTTTATTAGCAATATTAGCTGCACCCGACAATACCGAATTAATTCCGTCAAAAGTAACTCTAAAGAATGCGTTTAGTGTATCAATTAAAATGTTTATAACGCCTTTAAAAATGCTAGTGATACCTCCGATGATACCTCCGAAAATATCACTAACACCTTGCCATGCTTTACGCCAATTACCGGTGAAAACACCGGTCACAAAATCAAGCAATCCACCTAGTACCTTCATATAATTTTTAATTAAATCAGACAGTGTGGCGATTACCGTTGTTACAAGATCCACAATAAAATTAAACGCACGCGTAAACCCTGGTGCTAAAACATCAATTAAAAATTTAACAATTGGTGTTATAAATTTATTGGATATTTCGAGTGCTGCGTTAACCATTTTCATAACAAGTTCCGCGATTTGCTTTATTAAATCCTTAATATGCTTATCCCATAACCATGTTAATTTTTCTAAAAATGGCTCAACAATCGGCTTTAAGACCTTATCCCACAACGATTGGAATATGTCTTGAATGTTTTCAAATAAATCTTTTAGGTTTTTCATTAAATTGCTACCATATTTTGTCCAAGTATCTTGAACGATTTTTAACGTATCGATAACGATTTTTTTAACTAAATCGAATGTTGGTTTGATAACCGAATTATAAATATCGTTCATCAAATTGGCTGCCCATTCAAATGCGTCTGCCGTCGCTTCAAATGCCGCTACAAGGACATCGGTGAAAATCGGAACAACCGTTTTAATTATTTCGTTAGCAATCGGAATAGCGAACCCATTTAGAATATAATCAACAAATGGCTTTAACGTACCATTTAAGAGGTTTTGAAGTGCGCCTCCAATACGCGGTACAATATCTAAAAACGCGTCTGTAATACGTTTTATAGCAGGTAAAATAACAGTTGTCGTTAGACTATTCAATGTATCTGATAAGTTTTTAAATGTTTTAGCTGCTAACTCTAAAGCAAATACGATCACATCCGTAAAGATTGGCACAAACGTTCTTGTTAATGAATTAACCACTGGCAATAAGAACTTGTTTAAAAGGAATTCTGTTAATGGTTTAATTGTGCCGTCCAACAGGCTTTGCATTGATTTCGCAATTGAAGAACTAGCCACCAAAAACGCATTTTTAATTAATTCTAAAGATGGATATAAAACGCCATTCCATAACCACACCATTATTTCAACCGAATTTTGTAACGTTCTCGCTGCTAAATCCATACCCCAAATACTAACGTCAGCTAATATTGGCGCGAAGTCTTTTACGAATCCAGTAACAATTGACGGGATGAAGTCAAACAGCAAATAGCCTGCCATTGGTTTTAAAAATTGGTCTACCAATTGGACTAAACTTTGTCCCATTTCACCTAAAGATTGTTTAATTGGTCCCACGGCATCGCGTAATGGTTGTAATGCCGTACCCATACCTGAAAATGCCTCTTTAAACTTGCTGCCAATGTCCGACATTTTCGTTTTTAAATCATCAATTGATTTTTTAATATCGTCGACCATTTTTTGAATGTTCGCAGGAATTGTTTCAGTGTCAATTTCCATATCATCAAGCCCACCGAAATCGATTGCATCAACACCGCCACCCTCTCCACTGTCTTTATCCTTATCGGATCCCGACGAACCACTTTGCGATAACTGATTAATTTCATCAAATCCAGCTAGTGCACCTTTTGCCTCTTTTGCTGCTTTTTTAGCTTTTTTCCCAGCTTTTTCTGCGGCGTCTCCGTAATTCTCTTGTGCGGACGTTCCCGCACCAACCGAAATAGATGTTTCTTTTTGTGATTTTGAGACGCCAAAAAAAGCTTGCATAAAGTATTTAAAATAAGCTGTTACTTTAACTAGCCAATTAGCAAGCTTTTGTAATAGCGGTATAACTGCATTTGCAATCGGCATGAATGCAGCACCTATATTCCCTTGAATATCGCTCAATGTTTTGTTTAAATACGCTAATCGTCCTGCAAAAGTATCCGCATATTTTGCCGCATCCCCTACCTGGAATTGCGTTTCTATCATGATCCCGTTTACTTCTGCAAGAATTTTTTCTTGTTGCGATAAATTGTTAGACGTTTTCCCGATGGATGCCGCGTATTCTTCCCACATTTTTGCAACGTTTTTTGTTACGCCCGCGTTATCAACTAGGATAGAATTTTCATTTTTTAAACCTTCTGTAGCTGATGCAACCGCCGCACCTAATGTATAGGATGATTGACGTCCAAACGCTGCCGCATCTTTCAAACGTTCCATTACTTGTTGGATTTGCTCGTCATTATAACCACGTGCAGCTAAGTTTTTATAAGCATTTACTGCGTCTGTTAACGGAACCAACCCGTCAGCAATGTAATCGTTAATAAATGCTTTCGCCTTTGAAAACGACCGTCCTTGCCCTTCTATAATGCTTTGCAAGCCAAGAAAAGCCCCTTCTAAGTCACTTGCTGCCATTACCGCATCTTTAATATATTTGCCAATAGCAAGACCTGCTATTGCGGCAGCTACCGCTTTAAAAGCGTTTTTCATAGCATCGGTTGATTTTTTAACAGCATTATCCATTGTGTTTAGCTCGCTACGTACTCTTCCCAATTCACGTCTTAGTCCAGCTGTTTCTGTAGTAATTAGGATTTGCAATTCTTCAAGCGTTGTTGCCATGCTTCTCGCCTCGCTTTCGCAATTCCGCAGCATAGGCTTCAATTCGGGCCTTTGAAACTTGCCAAGGTTGTTGTTTGACCTGTTGTGCGGCTTTCTCTTCTAAGTCAGGAAATATACCTGGATAGGCTTCATGCAATGCTTTAGGTGCTTGTTTGCTACCTGCTATCATTCCAACCAAATGCGAGATTAAATTCGCTTGATGATAAGAAATAACCGATTCTATCCGCATATTTGCTTCTTGTCTTTTGGAGTAACCAACAATTGATGTTGTAATTTCCTTATAAGTCATATCCCAATAAAAAACTGCATCCACACCGCTTTCTATAGCGATTGGATACAGTTTTTCGAATAGTTCTGTTAAATTTTTTACAGGCTCGTCTTTTCTGTTGCCGCTACCGTCGCCGTCTCCTGGCTCGCTGATTTGAAAAAACCGCTAGTTTTGAAGGCATCAATCATAACCGGAATTAAATCTGTATAAGTATTCCCAACATCAACATAATCATCGTAAAGTTCTAACACCTTTTCCCATGTCATACCGTGGTGATATTTTTGTAAAGATGCATGCAGGATAAGTAGTAAATTACCAACTGCAGGAATCTCTCCATTTTCAACTGTCATTAGGACTTGCAGTGGATTACGACCACCTAATTTCTTCTCTAATTCCACAATCGCAGATGCTGTTGCGCGCAATTTGAATTCTTGCTCGCCAACTTTAAGTGTTGTATATTGCATGATTTTTTCCTCCCAATATAAAAAACACCCTCGAATGAGAGTGCTTTTTTATATTATTTATTTTGTTGTATCGCTTTTATTAATTTATCAGCAGTACTTATTCATTAAACGCATCAGGATAAACGATAGTATCAATAACTCCGCCTGTAGCTTCATCCTTAATAACAACAGTCGTTTTTGGGTCGGCTCCATTAAACACCTGATAATAAATGCCGGACATACCTAATCCCATCGCCGCAAAGCCATCAAAACTATCTTGAAATGCTACTTTATCTACAATTAAATTGAATTCAGAAAAATCCTTATTGTAGGTAACATCCTTGATAGAATTGAAATCCTGGCTTGTTTTAGTTTCTTCAATTGATTCAAGTACGCTGCTTTTCATTTCTTCCATCATTTCTTTATGTTTAGATTTAGACATTTTGTACGTAAGTGAACCGTCATCATTCTTCTTAATTTCATCGACACCTTCACTTTTCGCTTCAGAAATCACCGTATCAATATCTTGACCTTCAAACATTGATGCAGGTAATACTATTTCAACATTCAATAAACCTTTATCGACTTCGATTGATTCATTTTTTTCATTTTCTGCATCTACTTTAGCTACAGCGCCTTCTTGACTACCTGTAGAATCTTCTTTTCCACAAGCCACCATAATAGTTCCCAATAACATAACGAATACTGATAATAAAATTTTTTTCAATGAATTTCTCCTCCAATATGCGGTTAATTAGTAAATTATACCACATATAGAGATGTAACCCTTAATTAAGGGCCCGTTGGATTCGTAACAGTAATATCGCTTTGCAAGCTCATTGCTGCTGTGAAGGTCATCGCTGCATTGACCGCTGCTGAATCCATTTTCACGTTTACATAAGCTTTAAATTCGTGACCTGTACCATCTGGGTACTCAACTTTAAATGTCACAACCTCATTCGCTTCTTGCAACTCACGTAAGACACGGTAATTACTCGTTGTCGTTTCATTGTCATATAAAAACTTGAACGTTAAATCACCAAGATCACGAATACCTGGAATGTATTGCTTTACGGAACTAGATAGAGTGGTAACATCCACTTTTTCGGGATCCCCGCCCAATTCCGGCACTTCCATTAAATCCTCAATTACAGTGAAGGATGAAACACTACCCGATTTGTAGCTTAGTGTTGTGTCTTTCGATAATAAACCTGCCAATATTTCCACTCTCCTTTATTGATGAACTAGTTTAGTCCTTTTATCAACTACGCCTCGAAAGCGCATTGTTTTTCGTTTAATACCTGATGGATCATTCAAATCCGCCGCAAATTGACGGTGAAAACCGATACTCTTCAACTTCTCATTTACAGCTTGTGCTATAGTGCCCGTTGACTTTGTATGCCACACATCGATTAATATGATGATTTCCGACTGCAATTCTTCTTGCATATTACGATAATTGGAATTATCCGCCTCTTTAAACGTAATATGAGGCATTGCGCCTTGACCGGATGGAAACTGATCAGAAACGGTTACACCTTCTATGGTATTTAATAATGTATTTATTTCTGGTTTCACATCGTACATCAACTACCACCTAGCTTTCGTATTTCTTTTTTCAACTCTTCCTTTACCATCATCTTTACATTTTCTTCATTCTGTTTAAGAGCTGGATACAAATAAGGTTGAGCCTCCATACCAGTCCAATCTTGTCGGTAGCTTACATCTAATGGCGATTTAGGAGGAGAAGGTGAACCCTCTCCCCGTTGCCCCGTTCCAAATTCTACGTACGGACCGTAAAATAAATCTGTTGAAACCTTACCTGTTATTACGTCGTTCTTTTCTTCTGTTTTAGCTTGAATGCTGTTGCGAAGAAAGCCACTGTCCCCAATTGGTGCAAGATCTTTTGCGTCACCTTGAACTTGTAAAGTAGCTTTTTGTATTCCTTTTTTAAGTGCTTTCTGACTATTCCCCCCAAGTGAATCTAGCTTTCGTATAAGACTGTCTAACCCTCGAATTGTCACGTTTTCACCTTCTCCAAATCGATGACGTAATGTGCATACCATCGTCTGATTGCCACAACTTTGTAATCTGGATCTTTATCAGCTGCTACATAAATACAAAGACCATCGTTTTCAGAAAGACCTGCAATCGATTCTACATAAGCAACTAACATGTACTTTAAATTTGCTCCGTACATTTCCACCATCATTCTCCCACCTGCCGGTTGTACATGTGCCTGTAGATTTTCGCCAACATCCCACCCATCGTATGTGGTACCGTCGGGATCGGATAGCTTCTTCCATTGTTTTATTTGATATGGCTTTAAATCACGTTGTCTAAGTCTCATAGCGTGCTGCCTTTATTAAACGCGATTGGTTAATGGTGTTTTGAATTGATTGAGGCAAGGAATCGAAAGAGCGACTAATACCACCTTCTGAATGAGAGGTTTGTCCTTCAATTCCTTGCATGTTGTAACGGATGGTAGTTATTTGACGAACTGTTGATTCTAAGAAAACCGGTATTTCTTTACGATTGGTCCAAATAAGTACATCATTTCGAGAATCTTCTAAAATAAGATTAAGATCATCATCTTTGGATTCGTCCTTAATACCCAGGTTTATTTTTAATTTATCTAACTGAGTAAGTTCCACGCAATCACTCCCGTTCATTTCCAGCGGAATTACTTTTCGCTTCTTTAATTAGTTCGATTAATTCAATTTCCGTTTTATTGGAATAACCTTTGATACCAAGTTTTTTACACATTTCCTTTAGTTCTTTTGTAGAAAATTCAACAATTGAACGAGGTTGTAAAGAATTAATGGGAACAGCAAAGCCAATTGTTTTTTTTATTTGTTTAGCGGCCTGTTCACGCCTCATACGTTGAAATGCTGTAGCTGACATTTAACTCACTCCTTATTTCCCGTAAAAATTTCCAATAAAAAGGATAATAACTATTCATGTCGAATCATGTATTTATAGGGAGGTGATTCATATGACATATAAAACAGGTGAAAAACCAGGCAAAGGTACTTACAAATGTACTTCATGCGGTCAATTGGTAGTATTAGATGACACTACAGACACATTACCACCTTGTCCGAGATGCAATAATACTGAATATACACGCGTGTAAATCAAAAGGAAAAAGTCTATCTATACGATGGGCTTTTTCCTTTTTCCATCTACATTTAAGCTAATTTATAAACAAACTTCACAATACGAATTGCTTTGTTTTCATACACACGGTTCCAGTTAGCTGCATCTTCCACCTCTGCATTTGAAGGTGTTGGACCTGCAACAGAAGTATTCTTGAACTCAACACCACGAGGATGTAATACAAACGCTTGACGGTTGATAAGAATGTCATCACCCGCAAGTGAATCACGATCCGTTTCGACTGCCTCTGGGTGGAACCCATTCCCTAAACCGATAGCGCCTTCACCGAATAGGTAGGAAGTATAAACTCCTGCAGCTACTGGGTGCCCATCATCAACAATCACTCTACGTCCCATATAAGTTGGGATTTGAACTTTACCTTCTGCATCCGGAATAAATTCAATTAGGTTTTGCTTTTGTAAATGTGTGTATGCCAAACTGTGCATTGAGATAGCTGTTAGTTGGCTAGCAGCGTCTCCTAACTTCTGCTTAGCATCAAGGAATGTCGACCCGGATAAAACAGCAGCTGCACCAGCCTCGGCTGAAATATCATGAACGTTCCCACTCATGGATGGTGAAGCAAACACGCCTTTTAACATGGAGAATAATAACGCTTGACGGCGGCGTGCCCAATAACCTGCCACCAAATCACCAATAGCTGCCATCGGGTCAGAACCGGCAAGAACATAGGCTAAATCATTTGAGCTCCATGCATTACCACGTAAGAATAAAGCCGCAACGTCTTGTCCTGCAGTAATCTTCTGTGGTGTAAGAGCTGTCGTATCAGACAACACTTCATCTTCTCCGGTTAAGTCGTTCCAGTAAGGCATGTTGATAAGCTTACCGCCGCCTTGTGCTAATGCATCAAGTTCGGGATTGTTTGAGATGATACCAGACGCCTGCAACGCCGATAACTCCATTGTTCGTTGGATAACGTATGGGTTGAATACTTCCGGTACAATTACATCACTAATTTTTGTTTTAGCGAAAAACTGGATATTTAATTTCATTAATAAATTAGCTGGTTTTTTCATTTAATTCACTTCTCCTTTTATTTTGCTGCAGCGATTAACTGCTTTGCTAAATCTGGGTTTTCTTTTAAAATACGGCCTTGTTCAGTCAAATTGAAATCAGTTCCTTTTTTCCACGGGTTCTTTTGCCCTCCACCTTTAGCGCCTCCTCCACCAGGTGGTTCACTTCTCAAGCGATCATTCACGCCAGCCTCTACTGCTTCACGAAAAGCCTTTTCCACTGCGTCTAAACTAGCGTTAGTAGATTCTGCGTCAGTAAATACAAGAATATCGGCTAATGTTTTCGGTAAGCCTTTCTCCGCTAGCGTTTCAAGTGCTGTTGCACGAAGCTCACGGCGCGTGATTTCACTTTCACGTTTCGCTAACTCATCTTCACGCTTTTGTCGCTCATACTCTGCCTTTTGGTCAGCATTCATTTTGGCTAACTTTTCAGCTTCTGTTTTAGCTGCGTCTAGTTTCGTCTGATAATCCTTTTCCCATTTGGCTTGAGCCTTTCCTAAACGATCCTGAATAATTTTGTCCAATTCTTCTTGCGTAAACGATTTATCCCCCGGTGGATCATTAGGAGGGTCGGCGGGTGGTTCTTCTTGGTCCGCTGGCGGGTCAGTTGGATCAGCAAAGAATTGCAGATTAAGCGGTAATAAAGGTTGAAAATTTTTTACTGTTTGTTTAGGCTTCGAGAACAAATTTTTAATGTACAAAATAAACATCTGAATAAATTTCATAAGTACCTCCACCGTTTAACGCCCGTCGGCTATTTCCATGCGGCTTTTATTGTGTCATCAGCATGTTTTGGACATAATAAAAAGCCGTATTGCTACGACTTAACCTTTTTATCAGTAAAATAACTAACCCATATACCTAATAGAAAACCACTTAAAAACAAAATCATTCACGCATACCATCCATTATCTGTTGTTTAGCTACTTCCAAAAGTCCAATTGTTCTGATACCACCACCGTCTGACCACCCTGTTTGTACATAACCTTCATTGTCGAGTGAAATCACTACCACTTGTTCGAAATTCTCGGCATTATTTAACGCATTTTCTAGTAAAGAATGTGCCGTTACTATACCTTCTTTTTTGGCTTTGTACGCATCAAAGTTCAATGTTTTTTCATTCATTCTTTCACCCTACTTTCGCATATTTTTCATACCACTGCTCATACTTCATACTCGCCGGAACTAACTCATTTTTGCCTGTTACAGGATTGCGCGCTCTACGCTGAATATTTTTTAGCGTCTGCGGACCAAAGTAAGCGCGAGTTGTAGAACGACAAAAAACATGCATCGGCGGCATGTTGACTCCTGGCTTTGCGCTCTTGACTTTGTATACTTTCTTATCTTGCTCTTGGCATATTTCAGACGTTCTTAAATCAAGCGTAGCCAAGAACATATACTCTTCTACTTCTGCCTCTTTGTAGCTTTCCATTTCTGCAGCATTAGCCATGTAGGTTGTTTCGGTGCGTATTAGACGACTAGCAGCAAACTTCCCTACATGCATCCGTTCCGCTAAATCTTGAATCATTTTACGTGTGCCGGTTCCTGACATAAAGCCTGCTGTAATCACTTCGCTAATTTGTGATGCCAGCGTATCCGTATTGTCCCAAACTCGCTGACTAAAATGCTTGCCACTCCATGGATTTTTCAAGATTGATTCAATATTACTGGACGGCATAGCAGCAAACTCAAATCCTACCCCTAAACCGCGATGAACATCATACATCGTTCGATAGTAGGCATCCCTTATGGTTTTCATATAGCCTGACGTACTTGCCTGTATTTCTGCATCAGCTATGATTTTGGACTGTAAATAAGCATTTTCTTTCAATGCTTCTAAACGAGTAATTCGGGCTCTGTATGCTGGTGCATTCATTCGAGTAAGGAGCCATCGCTTTATTCGCTTATCCTTAATCTTTGGATAGATTTTCTTTGCAATCCCCAATAAAGGATTCGGAATACGTTGATTAAGAATTTTCTTCGCTTGCTGTGGTGTAAGCTGACCATTTACGCTAAACGTTTCGAATATCTTATCAATTTCAGTTGCAATATCCTGCTGCGCCTTGTCATAAGCCTTATTGACAGTCTTAATGGTTGAATCAGCTGAACGATGGTATTCAGCCATGCGCTCCATTGATCGCTTATCCCAATAGCTGTTACTCCTCTGTTTCATCGTCCGTCACTTCCTCGGGCGGATCCATTGGGAAACCAAATGCGGATTGTTGTTGCTTCAAACGTTCACCTTGCTGGAGCTGCACCTTTTTCATTTCTTCCGCTACGTCCTCAACGAACGGGACTTGTGATAGCAATGTTTCATTACTGACTTCAATTCCAAGTGCCGATAACTCTTGTAATGTGGCTTCATTTTCCGGTAGATTGCGTGTCATCGTAATGAGTGCTCCTGCTATATCAACAGCTTTCGCTTTTACAGTAAGGATATTAGCAAACAGCTTCAATCGTTTTCGCAAACCTTGAATAAAATAGCGCTCCTTAATAACGGCTAACTGCTCCAACCCGAATAACTTATATTTCATGGCCACGCCAGAACTATTAGAGGCAAAGTTTTCATCTGTTAAATTTGGCACCATAGAAAACTCGTGGATATCCGATTGAATAGAATCCTTTAATATTTCCACCTGTGCTTCATTAAGTTGTTTAACTAGCCAATCGGCGTCTGCTCCAACTTCAGGCAATTCTAAAATTCTATGTTTTTTAATCATAGCAGCAGTCTTAGAAGCCTCTTCTTCATCGTCACCGAATGAGACGCCTACCACTTTTAACAGTGCATCTACCAGCTGCTCTTTGTCATTAACACGATCTGATTGGAGCAAATTATAAGCATCAATCAAACTGATTTGCTGCTCAAAGTCGCCCTGTTCTTCTTCGTTGTTCAGAAACTCCGTAATTGGAACTGCGCCCCAATAGTGAGGAATATCGTCAATTAGCGTGAAGTCTTTTGAATCTATCTTTTTGATAAAGTATTCGACTACACTTGTTTCTGAATAGACAAAGACTTTGAAGCCAATCACTTTATTATCGATATCGCGCTTTTCGTAATAGTGAACTCCGAACATCGATTTATATTCAACCGTATCGTCGACAACTAAGAATATCTGCCGAGGATCAATAACGGACACTTTCGGAATTGGTTCCTCATCACTACTCATGAAATAAAGCTCTAATCCACGACCAAATACAGATAAATCTTTCGACAGCTCGGAATCATGAGACACGATATCAATAGCTTTATATGCTTCTGTAATGGCTTCAATCTGTTCGCCCTCGTACTTGATGGGCTTACCAAACACATATCCAGTAGCAATGTCAGTAATGTACTTAGCATGGTTAGCTACTAACTTATTATTAGGCAGCCCCTTATCTTCATCGGATGGACGTTCCAAAATAGCATGCTTGCCTTGATAGTATTCGTCCAATTTGTTCAACCGGATAATGCCTTCCTGGTGTTCCTTGATGCAGCTAGCTATTAGTTCCACTGGAATACCGTTTTCAATCAAACTTTTGTCTCGAATAATCGCCATATTATCACCTCAATCCTAATTTTGATTTGTTGCCAATCGTGATTTTATTACTCTTCTTCATGTCGCCCTCAAACGCATATCGAGTGGCATCAATTGTATGATTATCCTTATCCTCTAAACGTGGCAAAGGATTTCCGTCTTTGTCCGTCTGGTAATCGATATTCTCAAATTCTCGAGCGATATTTGGTGTACGCAATGGGTCAATACAAATAAAATCTAAATCATCAAGCCATTCCTCACCATATTCAACGCTATCAGGACCTTTTTTAACACCATACATTTTCTTAATACCGAGCTCATTCTTTAATTCAGCAATCGATTTAGGTTCGGCACTATCTGCTGCTATGCGGTCAGACTGATAACCCTTTTGCTCTAGTTTTTTGGCAAGTTCACGGTTACTGATTTTCACGCCGTATACTTCATCGATAGCATATATACCGTTTTTCTTCTTGTCGTAATGCCATCGTACAAAAGCCAATGGATCCGTCGCATAACCGAAGTCGACGGCATTTCGAATGTTATCGAATGAAGAAACCATTTCATCAGTTATACAACCTTTTTTGATTTGTAAATTATCAAATGGCACGACACCAGAACCGATTGCCTCGCCGAGGTATTCCCAACGGTAACGCAATTCATTTCGTAGTTTAGCTGCTTCTGCTTCTTCAATAAACTGTTTTGAAATGAATGGGTTATCTAAGTAAGTTGAATGATGAACAAATGTATTTTCAGGTTGAAATGAGCTTTCATATTTCTTATTCACCCAAGATTGCTTACGTTTTGGTGGATTGTATGAGTAAAAAAATTTATAAAAAAGACCATTATCAAGTTCACCACGTAATAGTGAGTTGGTAATAGTAGTAATTTCATCTTCATTTTTAAACTCGGCCATCTCTTCTACCCAAGCAAAAGCAAATGGGAACTCGGCACTTTTTAAAGATTTGATTCTCGCTGGATCTTGTGCACCTCTAAAAATCATATAATTGCCACGTGGAATGTAAGTCACACGCATTGGGCTTTTATTTATTTTAAACAGATGTGCCACACCTTGCTCATGGATGGCCCATTTAATCTGCTCGAATATCGATGTTTCGATAGTGTTATCAACTTTACGAATACCGACTGCATTTGCTGGGTAGCGCATAAGTAACTGGACAAATACATGCGCAATGTCCGATGACTTCCCGCTACCACGACCGCCCTTACAAACGATATGAAGTATTTCCTCTGCCAGTGCCGCATTCCATAATGGATGAAAGGCTTTTGGTATGAGTTCGGAGAGCTTTTTAACCGCCATTGTTATCACCGCTAATGTCGTCAACGAATACTGGCGTAATGTTGGCGTTGATTTCTTGCTTGTCTGTCCACATTGCGTAGCGCTTGCCTAGTAGTTCAGCGGCTTTATTGGCATCTGACAAGCGCGCTGGTATTTCTACAATCTCAACGCTCTCCTCTTTAGTTGTTTGCTTTTTGCCATCAACCCACTTAGATTCCTCTTTAGATACGGTCATTGGAACAAATTCATTAATTTCACGGCGCATTACTTTTGTTAAGTATTCCATCACTTCCGTAGCATCTGCAATCCGCTCAGAAGCGATTTCCTCCATTTTTTCTTTGATATAATTTGAAATGTCATGTTTTGTCAAGTTCTGTTCAGCTATTTGTCTTGCCGACCTTTCACTATATCCTGCTTTAATTGCGGCTTCAGTAGCATTCCCTGTCTGGATATAATAGTCTGCAAAAGCCTGCTGTTTAATTGTTAATTTTCGTTCAATCAATGGCATCACCCCACTATGCTAATTGCTCGTTAAAATAAAAAAGCACCTAAAAAGGCGCTATTTTTTATAAGCTTCGAACAATTCTTTAATATTATCAATGTGCTTCACTGAAACCCCATTTAATATTTCCATAACTTCTTGATTAAACTTTGTTATTATTTGCGTGTATTCTTCACCAAATCCATCTTTATTAATTATATCGATCATATTATTTTTATTTTCGTTTATTAAAGAGTTCAAGCTTTCGATTTCGTTTGTTTCTAAATCTAACCTAGCATACAATATTCTAATCTTAGCAATTTCGATTTCTATTTCAGCTAAGAGTTCACTTTCTCGAAATTGACTTGCCTTTCTATCCATCATTAAAGTTAAAGTAGTTTCATGAATTAAATCTTCTTTGCCGTGTACTATTTTATTATTTTTATAAAATTCTTGTTGCCTAGTTAGATTTAATTTTTCTTGCCCAATATTATTTATTTTTCTAAAAACTTCAATTCTCAATTTAATCAACTTTGTTATTTGTATTAGCGATTGAACCAATTCTTCGTTTATGTTAATTAAAAATAGTTTATGTTCTCGTTCCCTCGTTTTTTTATCATTTAACTCCGCAGAATTATCAATACTATTTTTTTGTTCGGTAAGCAGTTCATAATGTTGTTTATTTTGATTTCCAATTAAGAAAAAAGTAGTAATAACTACTGCAATCATACCGACGATACCACCTAAATAACTACCCCAAAACCCTATCCATGCATCTACTTTCCCTGGAGCAAATTCAAAAATAGAGAATTTCAAAAAGTTAGCGAGAATACCTGGTATAGTTAGTATTATTAAAACAGTAGTAAATACTATTATAATAAGTTTTGTATTTTGTTTTTTGTTCATATACATACCTCCTACTCCATAATATACCAAAACGAAAGGTATTCTTAATTAATTTCTCGAACTTTTAGTGGTATGATATAAAATTATGAAAAAGGGATGAATAATTAGTGATTTGTTTGTTTTGTAATCACCCCATTGTGCTAGTTGCTTTGTGAAATAATAAAGATCGCACTTTATATGCGATCTCTTTCAAAAATACTGTGATTAAATAAACCCTTCGAAACTTCTTTTCCATCTACAAAATATTCGCTTTCTTCGAGCAGCTTATTTGTTTCTTGGATAATCAGCATTACAATCATCCTTGATAACCTGAGCTCTTCTTCATCAAATTTATCTTTTTCTTCTTTAATTAGGTTATCCTTTACAAAATAGTGATGTACATACCTGTATGCAATAGAAAGTTTTAATAATTCTGTAGAAGCATAGCTCGGATTGTCATTTATTTTATCGATAATTAATTTCATTTTTACTTGAGTAATCGGATTATCAATTTCTTCTATTTCTTCTTTAAATCCATTACTGTCAATTTTTATTTTTTTCTGAGACATCCCTATAGAAAGAAAAGGATAATCAATAGGGTCTAAATTCGTTTTTTCATACTTTCTAGTAAAAAAACGAACATATTCGGACTGGATGATAAGTTTATATAATTCCAAGTATAAACCTTCCAATTTTTTATTTGCTAATTCCCTCTTAAAAGATTTAGTATTAATAGAATTATCACTTTGTTTTTTTAATATTTGTAATAAACTATTTATCAATAATGAGATTACAGCTGTAATTATAGCTATAGTTAATGTTTGTTCGAAACTCATAAATAACCCTCCCGTTTCCATAATAAAACAAAGTAGAAGGCTTTTCCTTAACACTTTTTTGCTATTATTGTTTAATTAATTTATTTTCTTTATAAAATATAATAATTCTAATTAATAATAAAACATCTTCCATTTTTCTGTTGTTATTTATAATGTGATTTGAAATAACATTAATGCCAACAATTAATACTAATGTTATGAAAAGTAGAAGTATTGCTAACCCCTCTTTTTTCTCATCTACAGACATTCCTGATGTTACAGTAATAAAACCCAAAAATACTGTAATTAAAATACTAATTGATGTAACTAAAAATGTATTATTCCTACTACTAGAATTAATTTTTTGTTCCAGTGTCCGCTCCATTTCAAGTAAATCTTCTTTGCTTAAATCTGATAATAAAACCTCTTCTAAGTATCTTATATCCTTTTCTTTATGGATATCGAATTTCTTAAGCAATGGATAAAATTGTTTTTTTATTTCTTTAAAATCAAACAATATTTTTATATTTTTCTGCAATTTAATCTCCTCCAAATTAATATTAATTCAATTTGGAAGAAATTGCTTAAACTATTTTCACTCTCAACTGCACGCATCACCGTAGGAAGTAGCAATGCACACTATTCAAAGCCCTACTTCTTCATTTGTTTTTATTTTGTGGTAAAAATAAGTGCTCTTATATATAGGGTAATCGTATGGCAAAATTCTCAAATCGTTTAGTATATAAATTCTTCTACATACCAGTTGTAAAAGTCTTGAAGAACTTCCGCCATTCCTAACTCGCCGTTATCCTCTAATTCTTCCATACGTTTATTTAGTTCATCGATAACTTTGCTTTTATGATTATTTAATTCCTTATGCGCTTCACTCATTTATTTAACATCTCCTTTACCTACACATTTTGGTTAATCAGCTATGCAATATCATCAAACAAACTTTCCTGCGTGCCATGCGTAATATTTGCATGGATTTTTCGCTTAGCCCGACTGTAATAACTCTGTATCGTGCTTTTCGAAACCTCTAGCATTTTAGCGACTTTACTAAATGGTAATAGCTCAGCTTCAATAGCGACGTACACAGCTCTCTCATCTACTGTTAAACCTTTTAATGCGCTGCTGATTTTCTCTTTTCGCTCATTCGCCTTTTTAACTGCGGCATTCACATCACGCATCATAAAGGCTATATAGCTTTGCCACTCCGGCGCATCCACATCTATATCAGCGTAATCTGACTTTATTTTTTCCCTTACTTGAACCAAAAACTCAGGCATCATCATTTCATCATCATTTACATAAGACATATACGTCTGCATATGGTACGGATCCATTGGGTACGAGTCCACTCGAGTAGCTGCCCGATACTCCGCTGGATCATACCCAGTTTCCATCCATTCGATAGCCTGCTTCACCTCTTGGTACATACTACCGCTTGTTACACCCTCTGACTTCATTTGCTTCAACAACTGCTTGTACTCTTCTAATAAATCTTCGAAATACATAAGATTGCCCCCTTATGCTATAATTAGTTGTCACCTAATATTTAGCAAGAGGGAAACCGTAGCGCTTGTACTCGCTGCGGTTTTATTTGTGTTATAATTTACATAAAATACATAATGAGGTAATTGAATGGTTCTATTTGCAGATTTATCGCTCGGTACAAGTTTGTCATATTTCGTACTCCCCATGTTTCTATTGAGCATTGTTATAATTGTTTGTTTAAGCATCTACTCTGCAATATTTAGAAATATTCTCCCTCGTAAAATTCATAATTTCCTTTTAGGTCCCGTAGCATTACTAGGAATGTACATATGGGCCGTTCCAATGGAAACTGGATTCTATGAATTTTTCCGTTCGATATTTTAGCGTTACCCAAACATACGTGCTATACTAGTAGAGTATAGTTTTGCTGACTTGAGTGGTTGCTCAGGTCTTTTTTTATGCCTTTTTACTGTAAATTTTTCAAATAAAAAGGATTTTATCTTCTTCTGTCGAATAATAATTTCAATCAAATTTAAAAGGTGGAATACTGTGAATTCAATTTCTTCTCCAATTACCTGTAAAGTAAATAATGTTTTCATCCATGTTAGCAACCTCAGAAAATCAGCTGAATGGTATAGTGCCTTGCTTGGTATCCCATTTGATAAAAATGTTGTTGAATCTCCCGTTTATAATATCCCTATCTCAGGTGAGACTGGATTAACATTAGACGACCACACTTTCCAACCCAGCTTTAAATTAGCTCCTTCAAATCATGTATTATTTAATTTTTACGTCAAAGATATAGATGAAGCATATATTTATATCAAAAATAAAGGTATAACAGTGGTTAAAGAAATAGAACGAATTGGTGATTTTGCCTACTTTAACTTTCAGGATTTAGACGGAAATGTATTAATGATCTGCAATTGTTAAATTTTTAGAGCAAAGGTTAGACTTATCTACCATTGCTCTTTTTCTAATTACATAATTATGATCAATCACGTAATAACCCGATCCACCACATAAACAACATAATCTATCAATCTACGAATCTTTTTACGCATCAAACCGCCTCCAAATAATGCAACGTGTACCCATCCTTACTTTTCACTTCTGCTGCCATTGTTTCGAATTCAGCAAATGCAATTGAATTACGTCCACCTGTTATTGCCCTCTCCCAAGCCCATTTAAGCGTGCGAAATGGAAGATGGTAGTATTTGTCATATTTACTAAAACGAACTAGTAAAAACGTTACTGCGCCTTTTTCTGACCATGATTTGAGTAAGTCGTACTGATGGAGAGAAATATTGTCTAAAGGAAATGCCGTTTTACTCGTTTGTTTAGCATCAAAGATAATTGCTCTACCATCATAAACACCACTGTAATCCACCCATGTCGGCTTTTCCGTATGACCCACAATTCGGTTACCTGTCAGTTTTAAAATATTTACTGGAGAAGGCACCTTACGGATATCTGCCACCCCAGCATTACGGTATTTATTGTTTGCCATATCAATTATTCGCTCTAGTTGCATTCCTCGATTGCGTGTGATTTGCTGTAAGTCATTTTTTCCCTCCTAGTGAAAATACTTCGCAACGGCTGCTATTACATTGACCGTAACACTATTGCCGGCTTGCTTATATAATTGACTATCTGAGTTAACGGCTGCTGCTCTATCAAATGCCCAATCTGTAAAGCCTTGTAGTCTCCAACATTCGCGAGGTGTTAGTTTTCGAATGTCTACACCATCATCAATACCGAATGTTCCACTATGTGTAGTGCTTGTATTTCCGTTAGCTGTAAGTGTTCCTACGTTGCCGTCAGTACGTTGTTTTTTGTTATACATATCCCAAACGACTACACCCTGCTGACATCCTGTATCAAGCGTATTAGCCATACCTTTACCAACTCGACCTCTACGTGTTTTACTCCCTGGTACAGCTAGATTAATAGAATCACCTTCTATAGCTACATCAAAACCTTGCTTTGTGGCTTCCTTAATCATTACACCGTGTCTATCCTGTACAGTTAACGTAAACATCGGTTCGCCATCTTCTTTGAATCTACGACCATTTTGACGTTTTTCAATTCTGTCTGGTGTAAGAATTGGAATAGCTATTTTTTTTCCCTCGCCATTATTTGTTGTTATTGTAGGTGCTAATCCATCGCTTTTATATACTTGTCCGTTCATACCTCTCCCGCTCGGATGAACATTTCCTACAACTTTTACACATGGTTGTCTGCCACCACCTTGCATCGTGTCTAAGGCTTCGCATGACCCATTAACATCAAAAGTTTGATATACCCTTCTATAGTTAGCGCTGTGTGCTAATCGAATTATTTCAGAACCAATTTTTTCATTTGTTCCTCCGATAGGAAAAACTTCTCGTCCACTTGATCCTCTAAGATGTCCGATAATGAACACCCTTTCCCTGTTTTGCGGGACTCCGAAATCTTTGCTGTTAAGCACTTGCCATTCTGCATTGTACCCCAATTCATCCAACGTATTGAGGATAGTTCCGAAAGTCCTTCCCTCGTCGTGATTGAGTAAGCCTTTGACGTTTTCAAGGAATAAAATGCGTGGTTTGATTTGTTCAGTCGCTCTGGCAATCTCGAAGAATAACGTTCCACGAGTGTCTGAAAATCCTCCTCTTTTTCCTGCGATACTAAATGCCTGACATGGGAACCCTCCGCAAATAACATCGACTGTTCCTCTAAATAATCGAAAATCGTCGTCTGATACAGTTGTAATGTCATGAGCTGTCCACTCTCCTTTTGTATTATGGATTGCTTCGTATGATTTCCGAGCAAATTTATCCCATTCAACATATCCAACGCAATTGTGACCTGCTGCTTCCATTCCTAAACGGAAGCCACCGATGCCTGCGAATAGGTCTAGAAATTTTAAATTCTTTTGAATCATTGCCCTATCACTCCTAACCCACCGCAATTCCATGCTTATTTTTAACAACCCTATGCTTGGACTTGCCCCTGTCCCTTAAATTCTGCTGCCACCTCATAAGATAGCCATTTTCTAGATACTCTTGTATTTCCTGATCATTTAAATCACCAGCAACAAAGCACCCTCGTCTAACTAGCTCGACGTACCGCATCAACTGTCACCTCATTCACTGAATAAAATGCCTCAATCAAAAATGGAACATTAAACTGCAAATGAACACGAATGTAATGTTGTTCCGACACACAATGGTAAAGGTGAATCGAATGATCATGGTTGCGCATGGTACCCTTGAATCGGTACACATGCCCTTCAAACTCAATTTCTTTTGCTACTGTTGAATAGTTGTCGTACATTTCCTCGCGGCTTTGATATTTTTGTAATGTTACTGGCATTATTGCGCCTCCAATAGTTCGGGATTTTCGTAAATGTTGCCAACACAAACTAATGAATCGTCGTATTCAAGTACATCTGACAACAATTCGATGCCATGATAAAAAGCGCCATTTTCAAAAGTTACAGCCTTTACGTGTTTTGTTTCGAATGTTATATGTCCTGAGTTCGGGTCGTACATATCATGACTTACTGTATATTGATATAAATCCCCCTCATAAATCTCACGACCGTTTTTATCCTTTAATCCTGTGTATTGCATAACATGGATTTTTTTATCTTCACCATTTAACACGCTGCCTAATGTATCATCGACTTTCATATGTTCCCAAACCACAAGCTTATTTGAATACTCACTCCAAGCACGAAACTTAATATCCCGCATCCCTACACCCCCAACAACTGCTCATAAGCATTTTCAAATTCACGGCAAAACATCTCTTTAACATCCAACGGCTTGAAAAACGGAACAACCTTGCAAGTTTTATTCAATGCTTTATGAATTGCTAGTTGTACCTCTTCATGAGCTACGATGCCAAATAAGCCCTCTCGCTTAATCTCACCTGTTGTATAGATTGATTGGTCATCGTAAACTACGAAATCGATGTAGCGAACAACATTGAGGAAGCTGCCCCCATGTGTCATTTCAATTTGTAACGGATTCTTTAAAGAAATAATCTTATTTTTAAATCCAAACTGGATGCCCCCAGCTGGAATGTAAATGACTTTGTTTTTATCGGTCTCTACAATATGGTCAACTTTTAAGAACTCTAGCTTCACAACTACTCCCCCTTATGCTTCTAACATAACCCCTGTTTTCGCAATCACTCGGTATGGTCGTCCATACTGCTTTTCAACCTGCTCACGTGTCATTCCATGCTCTAAACGCAAATGTGCTTTTGTAATTATGTCACCTACATGAATACATCCTTCTACTGGACAACGTGCTCGCTCATTTGCCATTGCACTCCAGTATTCAACGCGACGTTTATGCATTCGAAGCCCCTCCCAACTTAGCCAATACTTTATCTCGTTCAGCTTCAAAGTCGATTGGCTCGTTATTTACTGGTGGCTTTTGCTGCTTTTCTTGCTGGCGCTTATCAAACCACTCAGGTACGTTTTCAGTGCGGTGATTACCATGTGAGCGATTCTTTCGGGATTGCTGAGCTTCAAATTGAGCAACTAAGGCATTTACGTCTTGTAAGGTCTTTACGCCTTTACTGTGCCATTTCTTTAAGATGCCCTCAGCATAAGACCAACTAACGCAATTTCGTTCTATAGCGATTTGCATGGCATGTACAACTAGTTCGTCAG
Organism: Solibacillus sp. FSL R7-0682; assembly: GCF_038005985.1. NCBI lineage: Bacteria > Bacillati > Bacillota > Bacilli > Caryophanales > Caryophanaceae > Solibacillus > Solibacillus sp. FSL R7-0682. Next base: position 1,533,987 of record NZ_JBBOUI010000001.1, on the reverse strand, counting down.
AAAGATCATCACACCAGGCAAGAATCTTTTGTCTTGTAATATCATTCATGGTTAATCCAAAACCATTTTGAGCATAAAAATTGAATGGATTTACTACTGCTACTACTTCTTTTGGAAGCGAAGCTAATACCGCTTCTTCTTGTTGTAGTATTTCTTTTTCTTTATCTAGATCTATTTCTAATTCTTTATCTAATTCTTTATCTAATTCTTTATCTATATCTGTTCCGTCACGTGACGTCACGCTAACGTCACTAGATATTTCTTGTGACGTATCATTCGGTGCTTGCAAAGACTGTTGCTTTTTACGTTCGCGATATTTACGATTACGTTCTGCTGTTTGTAAACGAACCTTTTCCATACCGTCAATGTTTTGGTGTTTCTCCCAGTTCGAGATGCAAATACGCTCATTTTCATCAACTTCAATCATTTTGTAGCGCTGTAAAATTTGTATTGCATAACGCACCTTTTCAAGTGGTCTGTTAAAAATAATAGCCATTTCCTCAATGTTCATTGGTATATCCTCAGCGATCATAATGTAGCCACTACAATTGACTTTGCCAGCATAAGCAAGCAGCTTCACCCAAACAACCAAGATGCCATCGCCCTCTGGCATACGTTCGATTAGCTTTATTTTTTCATCATCAAACATGTCTGTTTTCAGCTTAATCCAAGTAATTTCAGCCATTGCCCTAGCCCTCCTTATGGAATGTAAATTAATTTGCCCGTTGCCCTTGCGACTGTTTTAAAAATCCGTTCTACATTACTGTTGTTATCTGATAAATGGAGTAAGTGAATTTCCTCCACCTTTGTTAAATCATTTGCTTTAAAGAATTCAACAAGGTTTTCTAATCCAAAATGGGAACGCATGACACGCTTTTTCATTGCTGGATGAATGTGACCTGATGCTACATTTTCATCAAGTGTCTGTTGATCGTAATTACACTCAATCATCAAGTGTGTAAGTCCTGTGAATTTGTATTTGATGTAATACGTATCTGTAGCAAAGAGAAGCTTGTCACCGTTATCTGATTGAAGTAAAAATCCTAATGGTTCGTTTACGTCATGCTGCACATCAAAAGGTAATATGGTCCATGTTCCAATGCGGAATTGCTCTTTACTTCTAATGATGCGAATTTGTGCGTTATCTAAGCCCACACCGTCTTTCGTACCCTGTGACATATAAATTGTCATGCCACGTTTTAGACAACCTTCGACGCCTTTGCAGTGGTCTTGGTGCTCATGCGTTACGAGAACACCTTCTATTTCAGAAGTCTTAAATTCGAGCCCTTTATGAATTGCTGTGAAGCTAATACCTGCCTCCAGTAGTAAGGCTGTACTGCCATCGGACACCCGATAGCAGTTGCCTTTTGATCCGGTTGCAATTGTACGAATTTCAATCATTAAAAACTTGGTCCATCTTCATTTAAAAGTTCTTGTTGTTCATATTCCGCAATAATTTCTGGCTCTTGTTTATGTGTTAGTGGCTCTTTTACTTGTGTAATATCTAGTTCTTCCGTATTTGCATTTTGAGCAATTTCTTCCTGGACCTCTTGCACATCCCCCATATCTTTAACTTGAGGCTCAAATTCGTTTTCCGTCGTACGATTGATTGCGTCAAGTAATATTTCACTGTCATCAGAAGTGAATAAGAATGCTTTGGAAGCCCTGTTAATCACCGTACGTTTCGCCATTTCCTGTGGGTACTTATCTTGAACTGATTTGTTACTTGATTGGGACCATGATGTTAAAATTTCATCCATCGTCATTACCGTTAAAAATTGGCGACCAACCTCGTGCTCTACGATACAATAAGCACCTTCGATATCTTCTTTCTTACCTGTAGCAGCCTTCCAATTAGCCTTGTGTAATTTAAAAGCTAGTTGACCTCGTTCGTTGTATTCGACTTCGAACTCTTCACCTTTCCAAATAACATTGGCCCAAATATCTTTAATACCGATTAGGCGCTTAATTACTGCCTGTGTTCCATGGTAAGAGCGTTGGAATTGAAGCTTACCGCCGTAATTAATGAAGTAACCTTGTTTTTTAGCGACTGATAAACCTTGAATTGCCATATCTTGTAGTGCAAAAGCTACCGAATCGGGTGTTACTTGCTCAATTATTGGCGTTTTATTTTTAAAATCGACTGCTGTTAAAGTAAAGAATGCTGCTTGTAGCGCATTTTCCACTGAATAATTACTCGGTAAATTGATTTGTCCTAACTGCTGCATTTCTGCAATTTTTTTGGCTGCTGTCGTAACGAAAGCGTTTTGCTTTTCCTTTGGTATTACGTGAACTTGCTGCTGATTAGTTACACCGTTTGACATATTACATAGCCTCCTTCAATTCGATTGGATCTAATTCAACACGTAATTTCTTGTCCTTCTCACTTACCACCAAGCTAATTAGTTGAGTGTCCACATCGATAAACTTGGTTACAGCCTCAGCATTATCCACGAAAATTGGAGCAAGGATGCCGTAATGAGCTGATAAAGTATTAATGATGTCTAAACCGACATTGATTTTAGCAGCGTTATTTAAGCCAGAGCCGTATGGTACGCCTTCGTATAATGTTTCGCATACTTCATTCAGCCCGCCATTTACTTGCTCTTCGAATAACTTGAAACGAGCGTATTTAAACTTGCTGTTGATGCGCTCAGTGAGCATTTCAACTTTTTTACGCGTGAATGTTTCAATAAGGAATAGATTACCTTCCAATTCCTCATACTCTTCTGCTAGACGCTTTTGGTCTGCTTCTAATTCAGCAATACGTTTGCGTTGGTTTTCTGCGTTTACAAGTTGTCCTAGTTCAGCATTAACCCCTTGCTTTTCTTGCTCTAGCTCACAGATATTTGCATCAATCTCTGCGACAACCTCATTCGCATTCAATTTCATTTTTGCGATTTCTTCATTAACTGAATGAATTTGATTTGTAAGTTGCTTATATTCATCCGATTCAGTAATATCTGGAACAGTTGATTGTGCTTGCTGAAGCTTTTCGTTAAATTTCGAAAGCTCTTTTTCAGCTGTAGCTAATTTGTCGTTAAGTTCAAATGATTTTGGTGTTAAAGTTGATTCAAGCTTCGAGTTAATAACTTTAATTTTTTCGTTAAAATGAGCATTATGGCTAGCGAGCGCTTTTCCCTTGTCATTAATTAATGCAAGTTTTGCTGTACGTTGTTCGTTGAATTGAGCAAGTGCCTCATTGCGTGCTGCCTCAACTTGATCAATTGGTAAGGATTGTTTGCAGGTTGGACATTCGTTGCAGTCATACTCATGAATAAATTCGGTTGCTCTCACCTTCGAATATTCAGTGCGTAGCTCACTCATTACTTGTTCATTTTTTGTAACTGCAAGCTCGCATTCTTTAATTTCGCGTTCTGCAACGTCTTTCTCCATATCATTCATACGAATTTCCGATTTAATAATTTGCACATTGCCTTGTAGCTCCTGAATGCGCGTTTGTAGCTTGTAAATTTCTTGTTTGCTATCTGCTTCAAACGTGCGCTTGAAGTCGTTTAACTGCATCTCTAGCTCTTTCATTTGGTGTTGCTTATCCAGTAATGCCGTACCGTTCGTTACGGTATAGCGCTGGTCTTTTAATCCGTTTATTTCTGTTTCTAAATGCTCCACCTTCGCTTTTAAAGCTTCTGCGTTCACTAGTACTTCTGGAATCATTTTATGGATTTCATCAATGCGCACCGGGATTTTTTCTAACTCGTCATTGATCTGCCTTTTCTTGCTGGCAATTATCTTTTTCATATCCTCGATAGACTTACCGCTCAGGACATCATTTAACTTCGCTAATGCTGAATCTGATGCAATTACATCCTCGTCTGATATGTCCCCACAAACTGCTAATAAAATATTCCGGCGGTCTTGCCATTTAACATTTTCATTAAAATACGTTGGTGAAGTTAAAAGCTTGAATACGTCCTCTTGTACAATTGATTCGACTTTTGCAACGTACTCTTTTTTGCTAACTGGCACATCGTCTACAAAGTGATCTGTTGTGTAACCACCGAATTCTTTTTGCGCTTGTCCACGTTTTTTCGTCCATTTTTCTTTGTAGATTTTTTTCAACTGGACCTCGATACCATCAACTAGGAAGGTCCCTTCGACCGTGTGCTCAAGGTTGTGTACTTTATGTCCCGAACCAGTTAATGTTTGAATCGCAAATTTCGAATCATTGTTGCTATCCTTATCGAAAAGGAGCCAAAGAAAAGCATCAAACACTGTTGTTTTACCTGTAGCGTTATCACCATAAATGCGTGCGTTTTCACGTTTAACATCAACACTAAGTTGATTGATGCCTTTAAAATTGCGTAATTTCATTACGATTAATTCTATTTTCTTCATAATTTACTTCCTCCTGTGATATAATTTCGTTAAATTATGTTTTTCAAAGCCACTGTTCTCAGCAGTGGTTTTTTTGATGGACATTCCCATCAAGCAACACATAGTCAATGGCCTAGCCGCACTTATTTTGGGAGGATGCGGTCTGCTATGTGCTGCTTGACGAGAGCGAGAAGAATGTCTCGCACTGTCTGTTAAAATTTGATATAATATATTAAGAACTTAATGTAATTTCTGCCGTTAAATCATTGCAGTGATTTAGCGGTTTTTTTGTGCGATAAAATACAGTATTTGCAAGCGTTGTTTGACTGTTAATAGTCTCCAAACTCTAGGTTTGATACGCATCCTTTTCATCTCCTTCTACATAAAAAGCTGTGTAGCATCTAACACTGGGATAAACGCTGGTACTAAAGAAAGTACCTGTGAAGCATTTGCAAAGATGTCTGTACCAAATAAAACAATTGCAGCTTGTACCTCACTATTTGTCTCCCGAACCCACCGAGTGAAAGTTTCAAGATCAATCACTTTACGACCAGTTTCATATTTAGAAACATGGGATTGTGTCATGTTTAGCTTTTGCGCCATTTCTGTTTGTGTGATGTTAGCGCGCTCACGAAAATCCTTTAAATGTCTTGCGAAATCAGCAACCACTATGTCCACCTCCCTCCCATACCGATAGTCCATTTCCGACTATTCCAGTTAAGACTAAATTGACTAAAACATATTGAAATGAGATATATTAAATTAAGCAAGTTAACTTGCCATTGAGCAATTGCCCTAGCTCTTCTAAAAGCCGATTGCCCTCGGCTATATGGTCTTGAAGCAATCGCACCTGCCCGTGCAAATCTTTTAAATAGACCATTCATTTAACATGATTTCTCGGATTGCGTTGCGGGTCTCTTTGGCTAACCAAACACGTTTGCCCCGTGTTTTGCCTCGACGTTGCCAACGTAATATCCGTGGATCATGTAAAAAATATTCTTTTAACATATCTTCTTTGAACCTAGTGATACGGATTAGATCTTCTATTTCGTAAACTAACGGTTCATCGAGATTTTCAATTTCTTCATGGTTTTCTACCATCAAAATCCCTCCGTTTCATCTGAACGATAAATCCCTCGTAATACAGTTTCTAACTTAAGGCGCTAACAAAGCGCCTTCCTCTATTGAACTAATTTCAAATGCGTCTGATTGTTATAAGAATCGATTTCCATTGCCATCGATGTATCTGGACGCCAAATTGCTATATATTTCACTGCTTCATCAAAACGCGCTTTTGGTAAATCTGTTGAACGAGGTAAAACAAAATGACGTTTAAAATCACCCCATAATTTTGCAAATACTTTTCGACTCAAGGCGTTATAAGCTGGTGAATTATAACCGCCAAGCGCTTCCATAACTTTTGCCTTTCCCTGGGATTTGATAGCAAATTCTTGACGACCATCGATGCGCATTGTGTCAAAAAGTACTTGAACATTTTCTTTCACTTCTACGACTTCATTTTTTAATGCTTCGACATCTTCTGCTGCCTCAATTGTTAATTTCATTGCGGCCATAAGTTGCTCTTTTTCAGATAAAACTTTAGGTTGTTGTAATTGCTGCTCCATTTCATTAAAACGGTCGATGTACTTAACAGCGAACTGGGTACCTTTCTCTCCAGTCATTCTAGTTCCGTATAATTCGCAACCATTCTTCGTTATCAAGTAACACGGGAATTCTTTGTTTTGACTGTTTTTGTATGTTGATTCGATAAAATAGGACTGGGGTAAAATCCCCTCACCTAACTGCGAAATAATACGTCTAATATCTTTTAAAACTTCATTGTGTTCACGAAGAACCATCTGTGCTACTTCTAAACTTGAAATGTTACGTTGTAACTGACTCATCTAATAAACCTCCTAAGCTAATTTTTTGATACATTTCGTATCATTTTCTTTTAAAAAAATATCAGGAAACAATTCCTTCATTGATAAATCGAAAAACTCCTCAAATTTAATCATTAATGTAATGGATGGATTACGAGAACCCCTTTCTAATTTTCTAACATATACTTCAGAAATCCCTAATTGTTTAGCTAGATCAATTTGAGTTAATTTATGTTGTTTACGTTTTTCAATTAATTTCTTTCTCAAAATTTTCACCTCCTTCCTGATACATTTCGTATCTTTAAATAGAATATATCAGATACATTTCGTATCGTCAACTGTTTTTGATACTTTTTGTATCATTTGTTTTCTTTGGATACTATTTGTATCTATCAATGTGTATAATCATTTACAAATATATGTTCTTATTAATGAATGTGAGGAGAATTTTGTGCTACAAGAAAACCTTAAAAAATTACGGGGTAAACAAACTCAAGAAGAAGTTGCAAAAAAATTGGGTATCTCTAGAGCTAGATATTCTCATTACGAAAACGGCATACGAGAACCTGATAATGAACTACTACAAGCAATAGCAAACCTATATGAGATTTCTGTTGATTCTTTATTAGGAAGAAATGAAAATTCATCAAATATAAATGCAAAATTATTAAAAGGTGAAAAGGACATTGCAAAACGGCTTGAACAATTCAAAGAAGAACTCGAAACCAGCGACGGCTTAGCCTTCGATGGTGAACCGATGTCCGATGAAGCAAAAGAATCATTATTAGAATCAATGGAATATATTTTTAGACAAACTCAAAAAATCAACAAGAAGTTTACACCTAAGAAATATCGTGAGAATGATTAATTTTTAGGAGGATATAAGTGCCTAATCAAAACACAGAGAACTTAGAATCAGAGTACTTTAAAAAACGAGTTGAAGAACAAATAGGTTGGTATGATGAAAAAAGTATCCATCATCAAAAGGTTTACAAAGGGATTAAACGTAGTCAAATAATCCTGACAGCTTTAATACCTTTTTCAGCTGCTTTAGTTCCAACTTTCGAATGGATTTTATATATTATTAGCGGTATAGGTGTGTTAGTTACTGTATTAGAAGGTTTTTTAGCTTTAGGAAAGCATCATGAAAACTGGATTGAATTTCGCGGAATTTGCGAAACATTAAAGCGAGAAAAGTATATGTATCAAGGAAAAGCCGGCGTATACTCCGAGAACTCCGAATTTAATTTCTTAGTTGAAAGAATAGAAACAATTATTTCAAAAGAAAATATAAATTGGGCTAACTTAAATCACGGAGATAACAAAGGGGGAAAATAATTTGGCAAAAAAATTATTCGTTAGTTATAGAGCAGACAATGAAGGTACAAAATACAAAAACTTATTGGTGGCTTGGTCTAAAAATGACAGTGGCCATTTTGATATCAAATTTGACGACAGTTCTGTTGGGGTTTCTATAAATTCAACAAACGCAAATTACATTAAACAAGTAATAAAAGGGAAGATTTCTGATTCTCCGACTTTTTTACTTTTAATTGGGAAAGACACTCATAATAGTGAATGGGTATCTTGGGAAATCGAACAAGCAAAAGCATTAAATAAAAAATTAGTTGCTGTTAAAATTGACAAAGACTATACTTCACCATCAGAGATTTTAAATTCCGGTGCTAGTTGGGCAATGTCATTTACTTATGACGCTATAAAAAAAGCAATCGATAATTAATCTTCGACTGCTTCATAAGTTTTAAAAAATATATCAGGCTTTACTGGATACCGTTCACCTTCTATACCTGTAACAATCCAGTCACCTATATCCGCTTTCATTGTACCTTCTAAAGTTTCAATATATAATACTTTATCTGTTTTATAAGCTCTTACTTTTATAGGTTTTTTTACAAATTCTTTTGACACACTAACACCACCTTTTAAATATATTATATACCCACTTTACAAGAAATGAAGTGATTGCATGTGGATTAGAGAAAGAACTATACAACTAAAGCAAAAACATCAGACCAGTTGTCCATATAAAATAGCTGAAAACTTAAAAATACATGTTTTACAGCATGATTTACATCACGAAATAAACGGTTATTACAAATATGATCGTAGAAACCAATTCATTGTTATCAATGATAATTTAGATGAAAACTTACAGAGAGTTGTTTGTGCACATGAACTTGGCCATGCAATACTACATAAACACGTTAATACACCGTTTATGCGTTCAAACACTTTTTTTTCCGTCAGCAAAATTGAACGTGAAGCCAATCAGTTTGCTGCAGAACTACTAATTCCTGATGAAATCGATTATGAAGTTGAATCTGTTCATCACTTATCCTCAATACATAACGTACCAATTGAAATAGCAAAATTAAAGTACTTGTGTAGAGAGGTTTTATTATAAATTTAAATAGAACATATATTCTACTTATTGAAAATTGGAGATGTTGTTTATGGATGAATTTTTAAAATCTATCACAAATAATAAAGAGATAATTACTCTCGTATTTACTGCAATTTCTTTTTTTGGGTTAAGAAATTTGTTTACATTTATAACCTCAAACTCATTAGAAAGACAGTTCTATACTAAAGAAAATAAATTCACTTTCACTATACTAAATTATTTCCTTTTATTTATCTTTTCTCCTACATTCGTATTTATTAGTTGGTCAATAAGTCTCCCAGAAATAAATAATTTTCTATTCAAGTACCTTGGATGGATATTACTTATTTATGTATTATTAGTGTCCATAATAGTTACAAGAAGAAATTCAATAAAAAAAAAATCTGTATTAAATTTAATACTAAAACTTAAATTGAATAAATTATTATTTAACTCTAAATTATCTTCGCTTTTATTTATTTTATATATCCTATTCACTCTAGTTTTATGCGGATTAGTAAATTCAACAATCATTTTAGAGGACTCTAGTGTAAAACTACGTTCCGAAATATTATTACTTTTTGTCGCTATAGAACTTTACATTATCTTTATATCAATTAGATTTGGAACTAATACAAATCTTAACAAATCTATTCCCGTAATCATTAAGATGGAAAATGGCGATATTTATGAAAATCATTATATTTATTATCCTACAAAGAATAATTTTTTACTTATTGGTAAAGAAAGTGAATCTATTTTGTGTTCGGAACCTATCTTAATACCTATAAATAAAATTGCATTTTGCAAACAAATAAATCACATTGTTCAATCAAAAAAAGAACTTTAATTACTTACATAACCAAACAATTTTTAGGAGGTGATGTAATAGGTTATCTCAACGATGCAATCGCACCTGCCCGTGCATAAAAGAATTGAGGTAATCAAAATGGCAAGACAAAAAATGATAAAAACAAAAAAAGAAAGCATCTATAAATATAACGATGCTACAGGAGTAACAAAATACGCATATCGTTACAAGTATTTTGACAAATTCCAAAAACGTCGAGAAAAAACGCAACAAGGATTTTCCACTGAGCAAGAAGCAGAAAGAGCTTTAATTTCAATCAAAGCTGATATCTTAGACGGAAATGAAAGTTATGTTGAATCCGCTAATTATACATTAGTGGATTGGCTTCAGATTTGGGTAAATGCAAATAAAAAGAAGTGGCGTACTGGAACATACGAATTATATGAACGACATATGAGAATTCATATTATTCCTTTAATAGGAAAAGTAAAATTAAATAAGATCACCAACATGGTTATGCAGCGTGATTTGATTAATCCGCTAATTGAAAAAGGGTTATCGCAAAGGACATTAAAGAGTATAGCTAGAATTGTATTAGCTTCAATTAATAGCGCGGTTGAGGAACGAGTTATCCGAGATAATCCAATTACTAAATTAGATTTCGGTAAATTAAATGGGAAAAAAGGTGATAATCATTTTTCAGAGGAAGAATTAAAGATATTTTTAAACCATGTGTATAAGACTGAACCTACTACTTATTACACCATTTTTTTAACACTTGGTATGTCAGGTATTCGAAAAGGCGAATTAGCTGGGTTACGTTGGTCTGATATTGATTTTGATAACAATACAATTACAGTTGATAGGACACGCGCAAATAAAAAAGTTGGTCCTCCTAAATCAGATAATGGCTACAGAACTATTACGGTTAATAAAATCCTTATTAATCAATTAAAAAAATACAAAGTATGGTGCATCCAGAGTAAGTGGGAAAAGCAAATGACTTTAGAGAAAGATGATTATGTATTTATTGATCGTTACAAATTCAAACCAATTAGCGACACATATGTAAATGATGCATTGGATTCGCTGTTAGATGATTGTGAATATGATTTACCACGAATCACACCTCACGGTTTCCGACATACTTTTGCATCTATCTTAATCGCTAATAAAGTTCCGGTTGTGTCGGTTGCGAAAATTATTGGTGATCACCCAACAACAGTGATGAATGTATACGCACATTCACTGAGTAGAGTTGAGGAAGAAACAGTCGAATTTTTCAATCGTTTTAACATTGGCGAAAGCTAATTTTAATCACTTTATTTGCTTTTTGGGGTACAGTTTGGGGTACACCCCTAACTCGTACCCTCTAAACGTAGCTATCTCAACGTTTATGAAGGATTTCCAATGAATTATAGGTATTTAATTGCGCAAAATATGCATTTCTATAGAGTAATGATACACCTGTAACGACAAATAAGAGAATAACTGCTAGAGGAAAAACAACGCCTTTTTCATTAAGGTGCTTTTGGTAATACCATTTTCCGTTCTCGAGTGGTGCCATCCTCCATCACTACTTTCATCAATATCTCGTTTCCTTTTACTACTAAATCCCAATCTTTCACATAAGGAAGCATTATTTCATTACCACCTCTATTTGTTGTTTTACGAAGATGCTTGTCGGATTTTCCAACTATAAAGTAACGTCCGTCTACGTCATCGATCATCTCCAGCTGTAATTGTTTTGTTCCTATGACAATGCCTGAAGCCGAGAATTCATTATATTGATGTAAATCATATATAAATAATTCCCAATTCACTTCGTCCTTCATGTCATCTAGTGCATAAATATGATGAAACCATATTATTATTAGTAAACTAATGGATGCAAACAGAATGAAAATTAGTAATTGAAATAAGCTTTCTAACAAGGTAAAACCCCGCTCATTCTGTATGATTGACCTTATACGCACTTTTCAATCACATCCTCGTCCACTAAATAAGTCACACAAATACTCCCTCCGCTATATGACCAAGTAAAAAGGGTATCGTCTATTACTTGCTCCCCTTCAACTTCACCATAGCGACTATAGGATAATGCCCCATTAAAGGCTACTTCAGCTGCATTTGTCTGGATTTTTTGAAGGGCCATTTCTTGCCGCATCGAAACGGTAATGGGGATAAGTGTGGTTGTTAAGAAAAATAAAATAACAACCGCAAGTAAAGATTCGACAAATGAAAAGCCGCGTTCACTCATACACAACATTTCTTAATACAATTCTTCCTTTCCCAATATTAATGGAATAGCTATATGACACATCATCGAAATGGTAGCTCATAGAACCAAATGCTTGTAAATTCCCGTTCGTCTTAAACCTAACTTGGGAATTTGGCGCAGAAACGTAAAGAAGGACATAATCTGGTAAACTTTCCGAGTAAAAGGATTTCCCCGTACTTTGCTGCCTCACATTTACCATTGTTCGATTAAGCACTTCAAATATATATGGATCTTCTTCTTCAACGGATTTCATTTGTGCCATACGGAAAACAAGTTCGATTTGATTCATAATTTGATAATGGATGTGCTTTGTCAGCTTTTCTTGGGAAATAAATACTAAAACGCTACATATCACCATAGTGACTGATAAAACGATAAGCATTTCTAGCATTGTAAAGCCACGTTCATCATTAACCATTCTCTTAATCATTCGAACTAGCATCTCCAGTAGTGCCTTCTACTTTACCTTCCGCTGTGATTACTATTTGTGCACCATTCGGACATTCTTTATTATGCTCCTGTAAATAACCACTATTTACTAAATCTTCAACAGAGCTAGGATACTTTTTTTCTTCAAGTTTATACGCTTCCACTTGGCCTTGTACCATTAGTACATACGCATCACATCCCTTTTTATCAATTGATGCAAAGTGTTTTGATACATTTGGAATTGTTACTAAAATTAATACTGAAATAATTAATAAAACTACAAGCATTTCAACTAATGTAAAACCACGTTCATTATGCAATTACTACACCCTCCTAGATAAAATCAAGTACGTCATACATCGGGATTAAAATACTTAAATACGCTGCAATGACACAAATAGCGATAATGATAAATAGTAACGGCTGAATTACTCCTAATAATAGACGGATTATTGCTTGCAATCGCTCATCTAACAGCTCGCAATACAATATGAGCTCCCTCCCTAATAACCCACTTGCTTCTCCATGGGCAATGAAATGTTCAAACTTCGGATAAAAATAGCCGACTTGTTTTACTGCACTCGCTAACGATTCACCCCATATTACTCTCTTTTGCAACACTTCCGATACATAGGCAATTTGTTTTTGATGCTGTTGATTGTTTAAATGTTCAAACGCTTGCTGCATAGAAAAGCCCGCCATTAGCAAATTCCCTAATACCCTTGAAAATTGTCGTGTCAAAACAAGTCTCCAAAACAATCCGATAAACGGAAGGCGAAATAAGAGTTTTAACTGTAAATCAATTCGTTTTTTTCGGATATAAACGAAATACAAAAAAAGAAGGAAACATGTAATCAATGTGACTCCGACAATATAATCTGGTAAATGCAAGAAGAACGTTGACCATTGTATACTTGAGGAAACTTCACTAGTAGCTCTTGTTGTGACCATTGAAGACATATTCGGTAAAAAGTAAGTACGGAAGGCAAAGAATAAAAAGGTAATAAAAAGAAAGAGTATAATCGGATAGGTTAATACTTTAAGTAGTTTAGATTTTGATTCTCTTTGGAAAATTAGTTGCTTAGAAACAATCAGTACGGTTTCTTGAAGTTGCCCTGTTAGTTCGGCTAATTCAATCGATACTAAATATTGTTTTTCTAGTCCTAGAATTTGAAGAACTTGCGTCGCATTTCCCCCACTATTTAAAATCGATGTAATTTCTTGTTGTACCCGTTCATAATGTTTCGCGTGATAGGGTAATAACATTTCGATACAATGAGCAAATGTATACCCTTCACTTAATAGCGTGCTCATCCTATCTAAAAATGTAGCTAAATCCGCAACACTTTTTTGTGTTTTCTTTTGGGAAAGAGCAAAATTCAAACGCTCTTTAATAAGCGTTATATTCATACTGCATCTCCTGTAACCTTGCTAGTTGACCTCGTAGTGTTTGCTGATGTGGTAATGAATATGGCTGCTTATTGGATAGGTGATGGATTGCCATTTGCAACTGATCCTCTGCTAAGATTTCAAATAATGCCTTATATTGCATGTCGTTCGTTGTTACTAAGCTTTGTGTGACAACAGCAAGTATCATTTGTCTCATATCTTCAATCGAAACAGATAGATCGACTAAACGGTACAAACAATTAATCGTATCCTTCGCATGTATCGTAGAAATAACTAGATGGCCACTTAAAGATGCCTCAATTGCAATTTTAGCGGTTTCTCGATCACGAATTTCTCCAATCATAATTACTTCAGGTGAATGCCGCAATATCGCTTTTAGTCCCGCCGAGTAAGTAACACCTGCGCGCTCATTCACTTGAATTTGTAGAAGTTGTTCTTGCGTACTTTCAACCGGATCTTCTAAAGAGATGACATGGCGAGATAAATCCTTTGCACAGTATTGTAATAATGAATAAAGAGTTGTTGTCTTACCGGAGCCTGTTGGACCACTTATAAGCAACAATCCACTGGATGTATTTAGCAACGAACATAGTTGCATGGCACTTTCGGGAAAATGGCAAAGAGAATGGATTGGCAACGAATAATTTTGCTTTAATAAACGAATCGCCAAGCTTTCTTTAAGAAAAGCTGAGGGTAATGTAGAGATTCGAAACGAATACATCACGTCTTGTACTGTCCGCTGAAATGCACCACTTTGAGGCTTCCGTTTTTCACTAATATCTAATGAAGATAAATATTTATAAAAACTAATCATTCGCACAGCCAAATCTTCTGGCAGCTGAGCAACTTGCGTAAACTGACCATATTTTCGAAAAAACAATAAATAATCATGTTCACGAGGTAATAAATGAACATCTGAAGCACCAAATTCACTTGCTTCTTCTAACAAGCGAAGACTTTTTTGCTCAACTATTGACTCTTGTTCGATCGTATTCACCTCATTTATCGATTTTATTTGTTACGAACCGCAAACCGAGCTTAGCGTTATTATAAGTTTTGTACTATAAAAATTATATAATTTGTCATAAACTTTCTTTTTAAGAAGGATTTTGAACGAAAATAAGCCATTTCCCCTTTTATTCATGTAAAATAAGAGAAAGCAGAAATTTATAATAATATAACTATTACATTTGAAATCGAGGGGAAATACATGCTCCATCCAATTAAAATAACAAGTACTTTAGCAGATGAAACACGCTTTTCCGTTTACGAATATATGTTACAGCAAAAAAAATATTTTTCAGTTCAAGAGATTGCTGAGCGATTTAACATCCACTCGAATGTCGCTCGCTTGCATTTGACAAAGCTAGCCGAAATCGGGGTCATTACTGCCGAATATTTAAAAACAGGCAAAGGTGGTCGACCTGGCCGAGTATATAAAGTGAAGCAAGAGGGGATTTCTTTAAGCTTTCCTCGAAGAGATCCATCACTTTTAGTATCATGGTCAGTCGAACTCATTCACCAACTCGGAGAAGAAGCACTTAAAAAAGGGCAACAAATTAGCTATAAAGATGGCCAACAGGCGATGCAGTTGTTGATAGACGAACGAAGGATTAAATCCCCCCTTCTATTCGAGGAGAAGGTAAAGCTGTTAACGAATAGCGCCAATTTAGTTGGCTACATACCTGAAATTAAAGAGGAAAATGGTCAAAAGACATTACTATTTTCAATTTTCAACTGCCCATTTCACGAACAATTTATAAAGTACGGGGAAATCATTTGCAAATTACATGAATCCTATTTACGAGGACAGGTAGACACATTATTTGATAAAAATGAATTTAAACAAATAGATAGTATGCTACACGCCGCATGCGATTTTTGTAAATATAAAATCGCAATACAAGAAGAGAGTTAAAAAAACACTCCTTTGTCACAACAATTCCATAAGTTGCAGTTTACATTGTAGAGAAGCTTGTTTTATAATAGACGAGAGATTATTCTATTCTATTTTAAAGGAGGGGTATTTTTCATGAGCAATATGTATAAAGTTATGGCATTCTGGACAGCTATTTTCGCCGTTATGTTCTACCTTGGTGGTATGAACGAGATTTCGCTATTATTCGTAGGTAATACAGGTTTATTCTTATTATTAGGCTTCTTAAATCTTTCAGAACGCATGTACATGTACATTTTTGGCGCGTATTTAACAGTTTTCTTCGCAGGATTTACTTATTTTACAACGTTCCTACATACACCAGGTGCAGGACACTAATTAGATTTAAAAACCGACTTTGCGTATTACGCATAAGTCGGTTTTCTTTTCGTTTTTTCGTTTTGATTTAAAATCCGTTTAAAAATGGATTAGACGCCATCTCTGCAGCAGGTGTTGTATAACGACCGTGTCCCGGATAAATAATCGTATCTTCAGGTAGCGTTAACAGCTTCGTGTGAATCGACTTTACTAATACATCCATCGACCCTCCAATTAAATCTGTTCGTCCAACACTTTGCTCAAACAATGTATCACCGACAATTGCAAAGCCATCTTCCTTAAAAATAAATGAAACACTTCCTGGTGAATGGCCAGGTGTATGTGCAACTTCGAACGTAAAATCGCCAATAGTCAATTCCCCTTCTGCTTTAAGGACATGTGCTTCATCAGGAGCTTTCACAACATAATTTGGTAATTCCGCATATTTTCCAGAGCCATTTTTTAATGGATCCGCTAACCAGCTAACTTCCTTTTCATGTACGTAAAGGGGAATTGAATACACTTCACGAATAGCATCAACCGCGCCAATATGATCAAAATGTGTATGAGTTAATAAAATCGCTAATGGATTTAAGCCATTTTTACGTAGCTCATTCATAATGCGATTAGCCTCTTCACCTGGATCAACTAATAAACAATCTTTATTTTTATTACTTACAATATAACAATTCGTCTGCACTGGACCTAGTGAATACATTCGTACGTTATAGTTTGGCATTAACATACCTCCAACAATTAATTTATCGTTCCTTTCTTATTATATTATAAAGTGAAATTTTCCTCACCCTACTAGTAGTTTCTCACCAATGTTCGGTATAGATAAATTCACAAAAAAAGCCGTCCACACTTTGCTTGTGAACAGCTTAAGCTTTTATGATTCTATTTTCCCGCGAAAAAATATTATAGAAACGTCTCAATGCTTTCATTAATTTAATAGCACAATAAATAGATAATCCGGTGTTAAAAATAGACACTTCGATCATCAATAAGTGTCTATAGATGAAAACATTCATTTGCTTATGTCTATAGGCATTGTATTAGAAGATTGAACAGTTTGCTCCTGTTTATTTCCTTTCGTAAGAACTGTTCGTGGTCTAGTTGCTCTATACCATTGTAAGCACAGGAAAATAATGAGTAGTGCATCAATCGCATCGCCACCATAATACATGAACATCCCTCCCGCTTCTGCCTGTTTAACCGAAACTCCAACAGGTGGATTCGCGTAAATATACTTCGACAATATCCCGTGACCAGCCAATGCAAGCATTAAAACAATCGCTCGATAAAGGAAGGAAATACGATGAGCAACCGGATCAACATAGATGATGGAAATCGTAAATAAATATCCTGCTATAAATACATGTAAATGGACTAAAATATGCACTAATGAATTTTCATGCATTAAAGGATATAAATCTGTTGTGTACAATAACCAGAGACCACCTATATTTAGAAAGGCCGCTACGATTGGATGCGTATATAGACGGGACGGCCAGCTTTTTAATGCCTTTGAAAGACGTCGTGCTAATGGTGTTCTAAGTGTTCTAAGTACGAGGGACATCGGCGCCCCTAACGCCATTAATAACGGTGCTAACATACCAAGAAGTAAATGCGTTAACATATGAAACGTAAAATCTTCCATCGCCCGATTTGCTAAAGGACCTGCAACAGCGATAATGGCACACACAATTCCTAAAGTCCACAAGACTGTACGATACAATGGCCAAGGTCTATAGCGACGATTCGTTATTATAGTTGCCACAATATAAATTGTAAGAAGGATTACAAATGGGAAAGCTAATAGGATCTGCGGTACTGTGACAATAAAATGATTTACTTCATCTGTATGATGTAAATGATTAGGCATGCTCATCTGAGGATACCTCTACCTTTGTATTTTTATTTCTTGTCGTAATAACTAGATAAATACCTATGACCAACAAAATTATAGCGATAATATTCCAAATCAAATCATAGATAATTACATTATCTACGTATCTTATTTGATGGATGCGCATTATTTTATGTTGGATCGTACCATCATATAATTGGAAACCCCCAGCGCCTACTAATAATCCACCCATCCATCTCTTAATCCAAAATCCATTTCTTCGGCGGAGATCTGCAAATAAAAATAAACCTGCAATCGTCGCAAACCAACTTAAAGCATGAAACAAACCATCTGAAACTAATCCTACCTCTGTTGTGGATTTATCATAAAAATGATGCCAATGAAGCAGTTGATGAAATAGCGCTTCATCAATAAAGGCAACTAGCCCTATTCCAAATAGAAAGCCTGACCAAAAGTTTTTACTTGAATGTGCAGTGCGATGAATATCAGTATGTTTAGTCATTACCTATTCCTCTTTCAAATTTAAAATTTGCTGTAATAGTTCTCTACACTATTCCCTTTCATCAAAAAAATATTCATCTCAATAATTCAATCCATAAAACTCGCTAGTGATGTTGTCACTTACATGTACATTGTCAATTTGTTTAGTAACAATAGAACAAGGATATAATATAAAATAAAAGGAATGATATGTTGAAAATCATATTAGTTGTTTCTAGCATAATTGGACCAATTGTAATGCTATACTTAAAACAAAAAAGTGATCTATGTAAACGAATTTTCAATATCGTAGCTGTTCTATCAACGATCATTTTTGGTAGTATTGCATCCACATCAATTTACCAAATTATTGCCGACGATGCGGTTTTTATGACGACAATTCATGGTCTCTTTTTAAACCCTATTTTCTTGTTAACTGGCGCTTACACTGGGGGATTTCTTATTTACAGATTAATGGTGCTAGCATGGGAAGAAAAATAGTGCTTTGATAGATAAAAATACTTTCCTCATATACAAAGTTCATTAATCTTGTAAATTTTCAAATCTTTTTTGTTCTTTATCCGTATGCGGATGTATACCAGTAAAATACATTCGTTCATATAAACGTCATTTTTATACCTCGACAAACGAATTGGAAACCTTTACAATAAAAGAGGAATATTGTTGCGACATTTCTATTGAATGTCGAAAGGAGTGTCAATTTTAATGAACTTATTAATGGTTATTTTCGGATTAATTGCAATTTTTGGCGTATTTGGCGTATTCCAATCAATCAAAGAAAAAAACATCCTAGCAATTGCATTTAATGCAGCTGCTGCTGGTGTATTTGGTTGGTTCGTTATTATGACGATTTTAAATCAAGGCTATCCACCAACACATCATTAATTGCCACAAGAAAAACGTAGTGCATATAGGCACTACGTTTTTCTTTTTGCATCTACTGATTTATTTTACAATGGAAAACTGTTTTAAGGGATCTACAGCAAGTTCTATACCGTTTAAAAGTTTTATATGAAGTGGAAATATAGTAGATGTTTTATTAGAAAATAGCCATGTACGACCTTCCCCAACTAATAATAAATAAACGCCATTCTTAGCAGTATGCATGAAACTTAAGGATGTGTTCGTAATTTTCTCGTCACCCCGCGCCCTAATAGCCACCTCCTCCAGCTTTTGACCAACTTCTGTAGCATCCTCCACAACTAATCCAATCTCGCTAATGTTAATGATGCTATTCGCTGAAAATTCACCATTACTCGAATGATTAATTTTATGACGAGCAATTAACTCCACTATATTGCCAGCTGGGTCCTCGAAATAACAAGAATGTGCATCACTTAGTATAAAGTGAATTTCATCGTCCCCCTCCTCTGTTAACAATGGAACTTTTCTCTTTATCCACGCTTTCGCTTCTAAAAATTGATTTGCCGGAATATTAAAAGCAAAATGATAAAAAGGCTCCTGCTCGTTATTTCCATCTATAAATTGCAAGGCACTTTCACCAATTTGAATTTTGAAGCTTGAAGGTAATTCTTCGATTAATGGAAACTTTAATAGTTTACAATAAAATTCCTTTAGCTCTTGTAACTTTGATGTGTGCAATGTTAATAATTGAATGATCATAATACAAAAACTCCCTTCTCATATATAGAATAGCAAGGGATTTTACAAAAGTTTATTGGACATATGGATGAAAATGCTAAAAGGCACTAAGAGTATATGAACTCTTAGTGCCATTATTGTTTATATTTGAGTTAGTTAGATTTCATTTAACCTGGCTCATTATCATTTATCTGTTGTATTAGAATCAACTTTTAAATTCCCTGTTTTGGAATCATAAAAGCGAAGTAAGTCGCCATTAATAATCGCATCAGAGTATTCTAATTCTTCTGTAGCACGGTCGATAAACGGCTGACAGTTTTCAATTTCCGTTGGTTCACCTGTTGCACGGTCATAACAAACCTCACCTGCGTATACTACCTTATCTGTAATAATACGTCCATCACGGAAAGTAACGAAATCCTCATGCTCCTCAGAGAATAAGTCTGCCCCTAATTGCATGTCCTTTGATGTATCAATACCAAGTAAATGTAATAATGTTGGACGGATATCTAACTGACCTGATACATTTTCCATTACTTGTCCGTCATTTGAACCCGGAATGTGAATGAATAACGGTACCGACTGTAATAATGCACTATCATATGGTGTAATTTCTTCTTTCCCTAAATATTGCGCCATCGCTTTATTGTGGTTTTCAGAAATTCCGTAGTGGTCACCATACATAACGATGATTGAATTATCATATAAGCCCTGTTCTTTTAGATCTTCGAAAAATTCTTTCACAGATTCATCTAAATAACGAACTGTTTGGAAATAACGATTTAATGTACCTGAGTTCGAATCATATTCAGGAATCATCATATCTTCAGGATCTAAATAGAACGGATAGTGATTCGTTAATGTAATTAAACGGCTATAGAATGGCTGTGGCATTTCTTTCATTAATGCAGCTGATTGTTCAAAGAAAGGAATGTCCTTTAAGCCCCAGTTTACAGATGTTTCTTCTGTTACATTATATGATTCAAGATCATAAAATTTATCTAAATTAAATGATTTGTAAATCATATCACGGTTCCAGAATGATTTATTATTGGCATGCATAACGTTAGTAAAGTAACCATTTTCTCCAAGACGTTCTGCAAATGAGTTGTACGTATTTTCACCATGTGTGAAGAATACTGCACCACGCCCCAACCCGTATAATGAGTTTTCGAAAATAAACTCTGAGTCAGAAGTTTTCCCTAACCCTGTTTGGTGATAAAAGTCATTGAAATAATACGTATCTTTATCTTTTGTTAATTCATTTAAGAATGGTGTTACAACTTCGCCATTCATTTCGTTATTGATGACAAATGTTTGTAATGATTCTAATGATACGGCAATTACATTTCGTCCAGCAAATTTCCCAAACATCTCAACATTTGGCTCTGCTTGGTTTGCACGTACATAGTTGTTTACCTCAACTAATTCACTTCCATCTGCTAGTGCACGTTGAGCAGATGACTTTGATTGAACATAAATATCATATAAATGGTAATTGTACGTCCCAATATTTTTAACAAGTAGCTCCCGGTCAAATGCACGCGTTAATAATTGTGGACGCTCTGTTTCTGCTAAACCTAAGTTTAAAAATAACATTGCTGCAGCCATTACAAAGTATGCTTTACGCGCATCTTTTCGAACAGGTAATAATTGATTATCCGATTTTGGAATGAACTTAATTGCTAATAAAATGATGAATACATCGACGAAATATAATACATCCCAGATGCTAATAATTGCCGCCGCAGATGTTCCTAACTCACCAAAATTACTTGTTTGAAATAATACTGGTAGTGTAACAAAATCATTATAGAAGCGATAGAACGCTACATTTCCATAAACGATAAATGCTAATAATATACTTCCCCCAACGATATAACGATTTCTCGCTTTTGGCGATTTAAAGAACAACGATAATCCGTAGAAGAATAAGATGAAGCTTAGTGGATTAATAATCAGGATAAATACCTGCATAAAATTTTCTAGCTTCATATCAAAACTTGTTTCATAAACGACAACGGTTTTAATCCACGTTGCTATTATGGCAATCGCTAATATCGAATGTTTAGGCCATTTAAAATCTTTCATTTCCTATACATCCTCTCCTAATTTCAAATTTCATGTGTAATTTATTAATGTCATGTAAATTTCTAATTCAAACAAAATCTATATTAATCCTTTTTCATTTTATTCGCAACTTAATTTAACACACCGGTGAAAAGCCATTACTTTCTGAAAATTACACTATATATTAGTACGTTTTACAACATAAAAAGTTTCATAAATAAACAAAACAGCGGTAAGTTTCCGCTGTATTTTTGGGTATATCATCTTTACATACGCTTAATATCCCCAGTAAAACTAGCAGTTACTAAAACGATAAGTATTATTATACAATAAATCTTTATTTATTTCCTGCTTTAAGTCTTTGCTCCTCTTGGCGTAAAATAAGGAGCGCCATCTGAAAATCTTGGGTTTCAATAAACTTCGATTTATATAATTCCTTTATCTCATCTTCCATTAGGTGTAAATCCCCAATTCGATCTTGCGTATAAATGTAAATACCATATTTTTTTAATAGTCCAATAATATCTAACATCGATTTCATCTAGTTATCCCCCTATAGCGAATTCCACACAATACGCTCATTATCTGTAATTAGTATATGTACCGGAAGATCATGTGATTCTCTCGGCACTTCAGCTACTAGTTGCTCTTGAAAAGATAGCGACACCTTTTGCCCTATAAAGTCCTGCAAATAGCGGTCATAATACCCCCCGCCAAAGCCAATTCTGTACCCATTTCGATCGAATACGACACCAGGCACAACAATGACATCAATTTGCTCTTTTTCTATAAGTACTGTGTATTCAGGAATAGGTTCTAAAATATCTTTAAATGCACGTTCAGTTTGAGCAAAGCTTTCAATTTCATAAAATTGCATCGAACGATCCTTCGGTATACATTTTGGCACTACTACTTTTTTCCCCATTTTCCATAGTTCTTCAATAATATAAGTTGTATCAACTTCTGGCCGATTCGAAAGTGTTATAGCGATTGTTGTAGCTTTTTGGATAGCTTCCTCATGAATTAGCTTTAGTCCTAGCTTACGTGAACGTTCACAATATGCTTGATAAGACATTTTCGCCAATTGCTGTTGTACATTTAAACGATATTGTTTTTTATCCACATATTTCCCTACTCTCATTTTTTTCAAAAAAACAAATAACTTTTGTCATACGTCAATCCTCTTAACGGATGACAAAAGCTAGCTTTCTCAAAGTAAAAAGCCAAAACCAACAAGTGGTTTTGGCTAATTGAGCGATTACTTCGTTTCACGGTGAAGAGTGTACTTCTTCTCGCGAGAGCAATATTTTTTAAGTTCAAGACGCTCTGGATTGTTACGCTTGTTCTTTTTAGAAATGTAGTTACGTTCGCCGCAATCTGTGCAAGCTAAAGTAATATTTACGCGCATTATTAACCCTCCCACTCTAAATCAAGAATAAATTTATTTGAGCATGATTTATACGACTTCCCTATTATAACACACTCTTTAAAAAAATCTAGTATGATTTATTATTAACTTTTACTATGTTAAAATATAGTGATTCCGAACAAATAATAATGCAAAACATGGAGGAAATCGCATGGAATTTTCAGCAATCATTATGATTAGCGGAATTGTCATTGTCATAATTTCGTTGTTCTTCAAAGATAAATCAGTAAAGGTCGAACGAGAGCTTGAGGATTTATCAATTAACATTTATCAAGAGACAAATGCTTTAAAACGTCGTATTAAAACAGTTGAAGAAGAGCTGTTAGTTGAACCAAATTTCCAAGTACGTTCCCCAAAAAGCGTTCAATCAAAGCAACAAGATGCAATGGCATCCTTTCAGCAAGTTGCAGCTCAAGTAAAAGCAGCTCAAGCATTGAAATCACAATCCGAACAAGTGCCACTTGGGCAATCATCAAAACCAATTAACGGCATTCTAGTTAGCCAAGTGCAAGCATTAAACGAGCAAGGTCTTTCGATTGATGAAATTAGTATGCGTTCTACATTAACACATGCACAAATTCATTCGATCCTTGCTTCTGGAGGTCGCCAATGAGATCATCTGTACGCGCATTTGGAATTGGCATTTTCATAGCTGGTGCAAGTTTTGCTATTTACGAGCAACTAATGCCAACGGAGAAAGTCAAGAATGAGGCCCACTATATCGAACAGATTGAACAATATGAATCAAAAATTGTTGAGCTCGAAAAGCAATTAACGGGAGCATCTGTCGAAGGAAAAAAGGGACAATCTGACCAAACAGAAGGATCACCTGCTACAAAAGATTCCTCTGCAAATGAATCATCGACAACTAGTACGGATGAACATAATGGTGAAATTGTCACTGCTACGATATACATATATGAAAATGTTACACTCTACTCAATCGGCCAACAAGTAGAGGATGAGGGCATTATTGAAAATGGACGTGAACTCGAGTTATTTTTAGCGAAGCCTGAGTATTCACGTTCTATCCAAAAAGGAGCATTTGATTTACGGTCAGATATGACGATTGAACAAATCGCCAAAGTTTTAACAGGAAAAAAGATTAACTAACATAAATTAACCGTCCATTGATTGTGTTAAGGAATGGACGGTTATTCACTGCAATCGCTGCATTTCATTGAAAATACGCGCGAATATAATGGATAAACTGCTGTGTTGCCTGAGACATCGGGTGATTATCTAAGTAAGCAACGCCAATTTCACGCTTACAATTTTCCGCTTTCACTTTTACTAATTTAACATGATATTGTTCTAACCCTTTAATAGAAGGAATTAATGATACCCCTAGACCACTTTCCACTAATCCGGCTAATGTATGAACTTCTTCCCCTTCAAAAGCTACATTTAAATGAAAGCCCTCTTGTTCAAACAGTTCATCCACCGTTTTACGGAGCGAATTCCCTTTTTTAATTGATATAAACGGGCGATGAGCAAAATCCTTCACTTCAACCGTTTTCTTTAAGCATAAAGGGTCAGCATTTGGAACGACTAAAAATAATTCCTCTTCCCATAGTTTCTCCCAATGAATATTGCTTTTATAATCCAATGACGAGAGTAAACATAGATCTAACTCACTGTTTTCCAATTTTTTCAGTAATACCCCGGTATTACTTTGTGTGAGCTGAAATTTCATTTGTGGATAAACGGAGCGGATATCCGTCATAAGCGCTGGTATAACTTTTAAGCCAAGCGTATGCATAAAGCCAAGCGCCACTTCTCCATGACCTGGCGATACAAGATTTTGTAATTCTTCTCGTGCTTGTTCATAATCCCTTAAAATTTGCTCTGTCCTTTCTAAGAAAAAACGTCCGTAACGATTTAATTTTATCGAACGTCCGTTGCGGTCAAATAATTGGACGCCTATATTTGCCTCTAACTGGGCGATCGATTTACTTATTGCCGGTTGGGTAATATGTAGCAGCTCTGCGGCACGCGACATATTTTCAAATTGCGCAACCGTTTTAAAATAAACTAATGGTAATAGCTCCATATGTACACCTCTTATTACTTTTGTTTATAAGGAACATAAAAACAATGAATTATCTTTATTATGGCATGTTTACTATACTAGAAGAAATAAATAGTTTTGAAACTAATATCTTTCGATAGCTACACAATCGAAAGATGCGATGGTTACTATGTTTTCATCGCTCTAATTGAAGGGGATTTTCATGGATTACATACAAAAAGGAACAAAAGAATTCACATTCACAAACTTAGCACTATTTGCAGCAGGCTTTATTACATTTGCTAATTTGTACATTACACAACCATTGATGCCTCAGTTTTCAAAGGATTACGGTGTCTCACCAGCAATTGCAAGTTTATCTCTTTCTGCTGCAACTGGAGTACTTGCATTTAGCTTACTATTGTTTGGCTCTTTATCAGAAGCCTGGGGTCGAAAAAAATTAATGACATTTTCAATTTTTGCTGCCTCCATCTTAACCATTATCGTCGCCTTTTCTCCATCGTTTGAAATCGTGTTGCTTTTGCGTATGCTACAGGGCTTTGTTTTCGCTGGAGTTCCTGCGATTGCAATGGCTTATTTAGGGGAAGAAATGGAGCCATCTAGCCTCGGGGCCGCCATGGGGCTTTATATTAGTGGCAATGCAATTGGAGGATTATCTGGGCGTATCATTATGGGAACGATGACCGATTTATTTAACTGGCAAATTGGTATGATTGCTTTAGGCTTACTAAGCTTAGTTATTTGCTGTTATTTCGTGTGGGCATTACCTGAATCCAAACATTTTGAACCACGTCCTTTACAGTTTAAATCATTGACCCGCTCACTTTTTCAGCATTTAAAAAACTCGGAGCTACTTTGCTTATTTGGAATCGGCTTTACCCTTATGGGTAGTTTCGTCACAATGTATAATTATATTGGGTTTAAGCTTGTTGAAGCACCGTATAATTTAAGTACTGCTCTCGTCGGCTGGATCTTTATTGTTTATTTAGTCGGATCTTGGAGTTCCGCATGGTTTGGTAGCCTTTCCGACAAATTCGGTCGACAACGCGTGCTTTATTGGGGCGTTGTCATAATGAGCAGTGGTTGCCTACTAACGATGCCTGCTTCGTTAAGTATTAAAATTATCGGACTTGTCATTTTTACTTTTGGTTTTTTTGGTTCTCATTCAATTGCGAGTGGCTGGGTGAGCCGATTAGCGAATAAGGAAAAAGCGCAAGCATCGTCACTTTATTTATTTGCCTACTATATTGGGTCAAGTATTGGAGGGACATTAGGTGGCGTTTTCTGGTCTAGTTTTGGCTGGACGGGGATTGTCCTCTATATTTTTATAGCGCTGTGTATTACATTGGGCTTAGCTGCGACTATCCATCATTTACAACGTGTTCATCAGCAAATCGCTTCTAAATTACAGGCATAATGAAAGCAGGTCATCCGAAAAAGATGACCTGCTTCATTATTTATTCACGTACCCAAGTTAAACCAAGTGTTCCTTCTCCAGCATGTACACCTACACAAGCAGAAAGCGGTGTTGGAGTAAATCGAATCGTTGGGAATTGTTGCTCTAATTCTTCCTTCCAAGCAATTGCCCCAATTTCATTATTACAGTTAATGATTGCTACTTCCTTAACTGGCGAAAGTCGAATCGCTTCTTCTAAGCGCTCCACTGCATGTTTTTTTGCACGCTTGTCCGCTCTTACTTTTTGTACGACCTCTACGCCGCCCTCTCTATTATAAGAAATAACAAGTTTAATATTTAATAAATTACTTAAAAACATTGCTGTTCCTGAAACTCGTCCGCTTTTATGCAGCTGCTCTAAGCTCGCCGGAATAAAAGATAGATGAGATTTACTACGAATCGCTTTAATCTCGTCGACAATTTGCTCAGGCTCAACACCAGCTTGTTCTAATTTCATACCAAGCTCTAGCATAACTTGCATCGGAAAAGATCCAATTAATGAATCAATTGCGTAAGTTTTAAACCCAGCTTGTTCAGCTGCCATCGGTGCACTTGCAACTGTACCTGATAATTTTTCAGACGTATGAATAGCAATCGCACAATCATAGCCCTCAGCCTTTAATTTTTCATATAAAGCAACATGTTCACCAAATGCAGGTTGCGATGTTTTTGGATGTTTTTTGGCATTTCTTAATTTATCGTAAAATTCATCGTGTGTCATATCTATTGTTTCACGTAATGCACCTTCTTCAAAAACAATATTTAATGCAAGCACATGAATGTTATGTTCTTTAATAAAATCGTCTGTTAATAATGCTGCTGTATCGGTAACCCATGCAATCTTTTTTCCCATTAATCATAATACCCCTCGGTGTCTATTTTTTTGTCTCATCAAAATGTAAGCGCAATCACTATTCAGTCATAGTGACAAATGTCACATCACAATAATAAATTTCTAGCTTAGACAATATTTCGCCACGATTCATGAAAATTCTTCTATTTTCTGCTGGAGGTATCATTTTACAGTTATTTTATTTTTCAGTACGATTAGCTTGTAACTAATTTGTATATGATAGAAATGGAGGCACATTATGAATCTTTACGATATTTCTGTAAAAAATGAAAAAGGTGAAACGTACAACTTAGACCGCTATCAAGGTGAAGTAATGATGATTGTGAACACTGCTAGTAAATGTGGATTCACTAATCAATTCACGCAGCTAGAGGAGCTTTATGAAAAATATAAGGATCAGGGTTTTGTTGTTCTTGGTTTTCCCTCAAATCAATTTAAACAAGAATTAGATTCTGGAGCTGATGCTGCAGAGTTTTGCCGTCTAGATTATGGCGTGACTTTCCCGATGCATGAGATGATTAAAGTGAATGGAACAGACGCTCACCCTTTGTTTCAACATTTAACATCCCATTCAAAAGGTCTTTTTGGTCAAGCAGTTAAATGGAATTTTACCAAATTTTTAGTCGACCGCGAAGGAAATATTATTAAACGCTATGCTCCACAAGACAACCCTTTAAAGGCAGAAAAAGATATTTCTAAATTGCTTTAAAAAATTAATTATTTTTTAATACTAAAAATGTGCATTCTAAATAGTTTAGCTGTATACTATTATTGAAATATCTAAGGTTATAAGATATTTTTATTATTTCATTCACTGAAGGAGTGTTTTTAATGGGTCGTTTAGACAATAAAGTCGTTATCATTACAGGTGCCGCTCAAGGTATGGGTGCTTCACACGCAAAATTATTCGTAGAACAAGGTGCAAAGGTTGTTCTTACCGACTTAAACGAAGAAAAAGGTAATGCATTCGCTACAGAATTAGGTGAAAATGCAATCTTTGTTAAACAAAATGTTACATCTGAAGAAGATTGGGCTACAGTAATTGCGAAGGCAGAAGAAACTTTTGGTCCTGTAAATGTATTAGTTAATAACGCAGGTATTACAATGGCTAAAAACATGTTAGAAGTAACACTTGAAGAATACCGTCGTATTGTAGATATCAACCAAGTTTCTGTATTTTTAGGTATGAAAGCAGTTGCTGGTTCAATGATGAAAGCAGGCGGTGGTTCAATCGTTAATATTTCATCAATGAACGGCTTAGTAGCTGGTGCTATTGGCTATACAGATACAAAATTCGCAGTTCGCGGTATGACAAAAGCTGCAGCAATCAATTTAGCGCCTATGGGCATCCGTGTAAACTCTGTACACCCAGGTGTAATCGCAACTCCAATGGTAGTACAAGAAGATACAAAGGCAGCAGTTGAAGCATTCTCAAAACATATTCCTTTAAAACGCGTTGCACAACCAGAAGAAGTTTCAAACATGGTACTATTCTTAGCATCTGATGAATCTAGTTATTCAACTGGTTCTGAATTCATTATCGATGGTGGTATGACAGCTCAATAAGGTACGAAGAAAGGTGTGGCCCTCTTATAGGAGCCACACCTTTTTTATTAATATAAAAATTGTTCTTCATCGGTCAATTCAATGTATAGCGGATATATTTTCACTAAAATAAATAGTATATAAATGGTAATGATCGGCAAGAACAAGTACAATGGAAGCCCATTCCAATTTGCAGCGAAAAAGATAAGAGGTATAGGAATAGAAAGATAGCCATTTAGCTGTTTTGTTCTTTTCGAAAAGTAAACGGGCTTTTGGCAGGAAGAACAACGTAGCTCAGAATTGATTGTTCTACCCATTTTGCCAATTTCCTTTGCCGAAAGTTCTATATGACAATGAGGACAATGCTTCTTTTTTGGCATGTCACAGGCTAAATATAATAAAACGAAAAAGTGTAAGGATAGAATACACAGGAAGATAACTGTATTAACAACCATTAAGGGCACAACAAAATTAAGACCTAATCCAAAACTAATAATAATCACAAAGCCAAGCAAAACAAAATACAGGAAACGATTTCTTACAATCCATTGTTTGATAACAAATAGTCCTCCTTGTTCCCATCGTACTGTTTTAAGCATGACTTGATAAAATAGAATGCCACATATTAAAACTAGACAGACTAGCAAGAAATAATGGAAAAGCATGTCCTGTAAATATCGGGTATGATCAATTTCAACTAAAGGGATTGCCGCTTGATGTGTTCGGATTTCACTGTTCTTCCCAATGATTAAAATAACAAAAAACAACGATAATACGATAAAGCTCGGTAAAGCTAGTCGATACATCCAATCTACTTTTTTACCTCGAGGCTTCCTGACAGCATTCAAGATTCGAATTTTTTGTTGGTCCGATAGCTGTAATTCATTTAATTCTTCTTGCCATTTCTCTTTATTCATCTTCGAACACCTCCCTCTGTAGCTTTGGCTTTAATTTTTCCCGCGCTCGTTGAAGCCGTGATTTTATCGTCGAAACGGAGCACTGTAAAAACTGAGCAATTTCTGTCACTGTCATTTGGTCATAATAATAAAGCAATAACACTTCTCGGTCTTTCAACGGTAACGTTAGCACAGCTTCGGTTATTTCCCCGCGCCATTCTTTTTGAATATAGGCTTGTTCGATATCATTGGATTTACCTTGAAAAAGCTCCTGCACAACCTGTTTTTTATATTGCCAGCTACGTAAGTAATCAATGCTGCGATTACGGGTCATTTTCGATAAATAGGTTTTTAATGAGGCATTCCCTTCAAATTGATAAGATTTTTGATAATAAGTAAAAAATACATCCTGCACGACTTCTTCGGCTACAGGATGGCTTTTCGTATAAATAAAGGCGACACGATATAAATAGTCACCATATGTAAGAATAAGTTCCTCAATATCCATGAAGCAAACCTCCTTTCATATTTATAGACGGAGCCTATTTAAATTTGGACGCAAAACGAAAGCCTAACCGAAGAAAATTTCTCGATTAGGCATCTCTCATTTACTTCAAATAGGTTCAAAGCTTACTAACGCTTGCTGTGCGGCTTCTATTACATCTTCATTCCATTGTGTTTTTTCTTGCTCCGCTAGTTTTTGTACACTGTCTGCTAATACCATTTTCGAATAAAACGGAAGCACCGGAACAATTTTCGTTAAGCACCAGAAAATCCACATGTCATCGTCTCCAACTAACACTTGCTCGATATGTGGCGTTAGCTCCGTTGGATACTGTAATAGTACTTCAAGCATTGGCTCAGCTACTGGCCAATTAAAGTCTTGTAACCATTCTAATAACTGGGGTAATAGTAGCACAACTTCTTCTGGATGTACTTGCTTTAATTTTTCAATCGCGCCAACATCAAACTTATCCCTTGGTATCATGTTCGTACGCCCACCTTTTCTAAAAACTTTTCAATTAATGTATCCCCCACTGCAGTACCAATTGATTCTGGGTGGAATTGTAGTCCATATAAAGGGTATTCCTTGTGCTGAATGGCCATGATTTCACCATCATCATCCGATGTAGCAATGACTTCAAACTCTTTGTGTAATGATTCCTTTTCAATAATAAGGGAATGATAGCGCATTACTTCTAATTTCTGTTGCAACGATTCAAATAGCCCCTTATTTGTATATGCGAGCATACTTGTCTTCCCGTGCATAATCGTGGTAGCTCGGCGCACTGTTCCTCCGAAAGCCTCACCAATCGCTTGGTGCCCTAGGCAAATCCCTAAAATTGGATATTCTTTATAAAGGGATTGTATCATTTCAATAATAATACCTGCATCTGTTGGCTCACCTGGTCCAGGTGAAATCACAATTGCTAGTGGATTTAGCGCTCTAATTTCCTCCACGGTAATCGCATCATTACGAACAACCTGGATATTCGGATAAAACTGGGCAATTTGATGGTACAAATTATACGTAAACGAATCATAATTATCGATTAATAATATCATGCGCGCACCTCCAAAAGAGCCTTCGCTTTATTCAACGTTTCTTCATATTCATCCTCAGGAATAGAATCGTAAACAATTCCTGCCCCTGCCTGAACATAAGCTTTATTCTCTTTGACTACCATTGTACGGATCGCAAGCGCTAAATCCATATTGCCACTGACAGATAAATAGCCGATCGCTCCAGCATAAATGCCACGCTTACGCTGTTCAAGCTCATTTATTATTTGCATTGCTCTGATTTTTGGTGCTCCTGAAACAGTACCTGCAGGCAAACTAGATGCTAATACATCGACTAAGTGAGCATCAGCTCGCAATTTCCCAGTTACCTCAGATACGATATGCATAACAAATTTATAGCGCTCAATTTCCATATATTTCGTCACTTTTACTGAGCCAATTTGGGCAACACGCCCAACATCATTACGTCCTAAGTCAACAAGCATTTTATGTTCTGCGATTTCTTTTTCATCTTCTAATAATGCACGCGCAATTGCTTCATCCTCTTGCATTGTTTTCCCTCTTGGTTTTGTTCCTGCAATTGGATTCGTCGTAACCATACCATTTTGAACTTTTACTAAACTTTCAGGAGACGTACCGAGTACTGTATAAGTGTCAAAATCCATATAGAACATATAAGGTGAAGCATTTGACGTGCGAAGCTTGCGATAAAGTGCGAATGCATCTCCAGAAAAGTTCGCCTCAAATGTTTGAGAAAGCACCACTTGAAAAATATCTCCCCGTCGAATGTGTTCCTTTGCAGTTTCGACCATCTTAATAAAATGCTCTTTTTTAATCGTTGGTGCAAACTGTACATACTCCTCCTTTAGAGAGGTCGTATTAAACGGTGACCGAATCATCTGCTCGATTATTTCCACTTGTTGCTCTAATTGTTCAGCGGTTTTTCCTTGCACAAATAAATCCATTGCTACAATTGTCACCTGTTGTAATAAATGATCGATAACAATGAACGTTTCATAAAAATACACATGAACATCTGGCATGTTGTATATATCGTTTACTATGTCACCAATTTGTTCAAAATGAAAGGCAGTTTCATAACCGAAATAGCCAATAGCTCCCCCAAAGAATGCAAATGGACGCTCTTCATTTCGAATAGGTAATAGTTCTTTTAATACGGTAAGGACTGGCTTTTGTACTGTTGTTTGTTCGTGATTGCCAATTGTGTATGTGCTTTCTAATTCGTTGCCTTTAAGCTCTCCCACTGGATTAAATGCAATAAAGGAATAGCGGCCACTTGCTTTAAATTTTGCATTGGATTCAAACAAAACTTTCTGTTTTCCTTGGATTGCTTCATAAATTAAAATCGGTGTAAGCGTATCACCATTTAGCTGTTTCATTACAAAATCCTTCTGCTCTACTGTCATGTCTATCTCTCCTCAGCTCTACTTTACTTTAAAAAACACAAAAAGGCCCTCCGCTTGTAAAGGACGGAGAGCCGTGGTGCCACCTTTATTGACTACATTCATAAAAAATTACATAGTCCACTCGAATACTCGTAACGTGAGTGCTACGGCACAGCATTTCCTCTGCGCAGCTAGAAAGCCCATTCATAAAGTCCGTTTACTAACTTTCACCTACCGTTAGCTCTCTTAAAAACAAAACTTCACTACTTTTTTTCATCATCGCTTTTTTCTAATTATTATTGTATAGCTTCTGTACATATTTTTCAAATTATTTTAAATTCACTATAAATTTCACATTAACTTTGAGCTTTCGCATAATACAAGCTTACATCTGAATGAGCAACTAGCTCTTCATAGCTCCATTGATCAATCGGTAATTGATTTGTACTCGAATAGCCAAAATGAACCGGTATTGTTATAGGACCTGTCGTCGATTGAACAAAAAATTTCTTTAACTTTTGTTCAAGTTGCATTAGCAAGTCTATAAAAGTTGTTTCCGATAAATTTTTAAAGATTGCCTCTCCTTCATTGTTGGAACGAATTAAAATTTCTGCACAGTATACTGAAATGACGTCAATAACCGCCTCAAACAATGAAAATAATAATTGCCGTTCAAACAGTTCTCCGAATAAGCCTTCTACAACATCGGTCATAAAGGACCAATGCAAACAAATAATGTGCTGTTTATTTTCTAAAGCATTTTGAACATATTGTTCCATCTCTTCCTTTGTTATAATATTCTGATATTTAAAGGTAGCTGGATGTGATGCTTCATGTAAAAACAAATCCGTTTGTAAGCCTTTAATTTCTTCAACACCTGTAAGAGGAAAATCACATTGAAAAGTATCTACGATTTCCGCTAGCTCCTCATAAAAGGCGACTACATCACTTTCGTTTTTTTGATATGTTAAATAATGAAATATCGTGCTCAAATGGACCAGATTCTTTTTTTCTTTAAAGAAGCTATATGCTTTCTTTAAATAGAAGAAGCTTTGTTCACAATCGCCTAATTTGTCATACAATATTCCTTCAGCAAAATCAATATGGACTTGATAATTCAACATGACTTCATCCGACATATATTCAAGCATTTCATTTTTTAGTTGTTTAAATGCTTTTTCATCACTTACTAACGCATAATAATTTAATAGCCCTGAATACCCTCTAATAATACTTAATCCTCTTGTCGGTAATCGGTCTTTATAAAAGATTGCAAACCGTTCCGCCATATTTGCTAATTCAATATTTCCTAAAAAAATTTGCATCGTCGCAATATTAGCGAAATTAATAGCCACCATCTCTTCGTTATTTAATAAATAGGCGTAACGAATAGATTTTTTTGCATAATCATTCGCATCCTTATAATTTTTTACGAGCTTATTTAATAAGCTCATCAAATAATAATAGATAAGTTTATTTTCCTCTGTACCATATGTGACCGTTAACTTCTCGTATTCAGGCATAATACGAATAAATGCTTCATAATCGCCTTTTTCATGGAAAGCGGAAGCTAAAAATTCATAGCTACCTAGTGCCTCTTTATAACGCTTTTTTTGCAATGCAATTTGAAGTGTTATTGTTGCGAATTGAATTACTTCATCAAATTTTAATTGTATATACAGACTTTTTAAATGCTCCATTTGATTTGATACGATCAAGGTACTCTTCCACCCCAGTCATTAATTAATCCAAATACGCCTTCATATATATTTTCAGATTCTGTTATCATATTTTCCATTGTCAAATTTAACGGAGTTTTAAATTTTTGATGGATTAATTTTATTTCATTCACTACTAAGCTCTGTAGCTGAGCAAGTTGTTTCGGGTATTTTTCAGGTTCTTGATATTTTGTATCGTAATAATGCCGATTACTTTTTGTATTATATTGCTGTAATTCTTTATATTTTTTTGACATCTCTTCATCTAAATGTAGCTTTTGCGCAATAAATTCATCCATTCCTTTGTACAAATAAATTGCACAAATAAATGCTAGTTTATCATTTTCATATAATGCTAATTGAATAAATCGTTTTATTGAAAACCCCTTCACAATCGATAATAAATAGTATCGATAAGGATAAATCATCGCATTTTCTGGGTTTTCGATTTTATCTAGGTCATCTGTGGAAATTAAATACCAAATATCTAATATCGTAATTGAACGTTGATACGTATCCTTTACAACTGGAAGTACTAATGTAAAAAACTCTAGTTCTTTGATCAATTCACAAAATCTTTGGAATCGCTCTTCTGGAATTAAATACATACAGTCTGCAGAATCTAATTGAGTATGCATAATAAACACCTCACTTTAATTTCCAACTCACTCCCATAATAGCACAAAAATAACATCAATAGCACTTTAATGCTTCAGATTATGAGAAACATAGAATTAAAAAGGCTATACTAAAGATCGAATCTTTTAGTACAGCCACTAATTAAATATTAATTTGAACGTTGGCAAATCATATCATAAATATACTTTGCTTGGTCAAATTCAGGCTGTAATGTAAATGCCTGTTTTAAATGATATTTTGCCTTTTCTGTATCTTGTGTAGACACTGCGTATAAGACACCTAAATTGTAATGGGCGTCAGCATTATTCCAATCCTCTTCAATAACGAATTCAAGTTCTGGCTTTGCATGCTCAAACATTTCTAAAGTACATAGTAAAATCCCATATGCTAAACGAATTTGAATATCCTTTGGCGCAATTTCCGCTGCACGTTGCATAAATGGTAATGCTAGCTTATATTGTTCTTCTCGCTCGAAGCATTTTGCTAACATATAAAAAGCATCCGCGCCTTCAATCCCATGGTCAATTGATTTTTGATAAAGCTTGGCTGCTTCTGTGTAACGCTCCACTTCATAATAAAGGTTGGCTAACCCGTAATAAGCCGTTGCTGCCTTTTCATCAACTGTAATTGCTTTTTGGAAGAAGCGTTCTGCACGCTCAATATCATTCATCGCGGCAAGAAGTGTACCGAAGTTTACATAACCTACTGCATCTTCTGGATTTGCCTCAATCGCCTGCGTAAAAGCTTGTGCAGCATCCTCATAGCGCTTTTCTTGGAAGGCTTTAATGCCAATTTCATTGTAATTTGTATCCATATCTTTCACCTCAAAACAAACGTATAGACGCTCACCTAAGTGAACGTCTATCAATCATTAACCTACATACGTTAATTTTTCACTATTTTTAAATACTTCATCAATTGTACCGCCACCAAGGCATACTTCACCATCATACAGAACAACTGCTTGTCCTGGCGTAATAGCACGAACGGGCTCTGCGAACGTGATGTATGCTGTACCATCCTCACGCATCGTTACCTCGACTGGTGAATCCTCCTGACGATAACGGAATTTTGCAGTACAGCTAAATGTGCCTGTTTTTGGTTCTTTTGTGGAAAAGCTCATTTTCACTGCAGACAATGCTTCAGAATATAACGCTTCATGGTGGAATCCTTGCCCTACGTATAATACGTTACGCTCTAAATCCTTCCCTAGCACGAACCAAGGCTCACCGTCACCACCAATACCTAAACCGTGACGCTGACCTAATGTATAGTACATTAATCCGTCATGACGTCCTTTCACTTCACCTTCAAATGTTTCCATATTACCAGGCTGCGCAGGTAAGTACTGACTTAAAAACTCCTTGAAGTTACGTTCCCCAATGAAGCAAATACCTGTGGAGTCTTTTTTCTTCGCTGTT
Source organism: Solibacillus sp. FSL R7-0682 (assembly GCF_038005985.1). Lineage (NCBI taxonomy): Bacteria > Bacillati > Bacillota > Bacilli > Caryophanales > Caryophanaceae > Solibacillus > Solibacillus sp. FSL R7-0682. The sequence goes on along the minus strand of NZ_JBBOUI010000001.1, from coordinate 1,497,215 downwards.
GCAAGACCTGCTTCTTCAGCTATTTTTCGCACCTCTGGCTTTGGCAAATGACCAATTGGGAACATTACCTTTTCTAGCTGCGCTTGAGTCAATTGATTTAGGAAGTAGGTTTGGTCTTTATTATTATCAACACCTCGAAGCATTAACACTTCATCCTCTGTACGATCAACGCGGGCATAGTGACCCGTTGCTAAATAATCCGCACCAAGATTCATGGCATGCTCTAAAAATGCTTTAAATTTAATTTCTTTGTTACACATAACATCTGGGTTTGGTGTACGTCCTGCTTTGTATTCTTCTAAGAAGTACGTAAATACCTTGTCCCAATATTGCTTTTCAAAATTGACTGCATAGTACGGGATGCCGATTTGGTTACATACAGCGATTACATCTTCATAATCTTCAGTTGCTGTACAAACACCATTTTCGTCCGTATCATCCCAGTTCTTCATGAAAATACCGATTACATCGTAGCCTTGTTGCTTTAATAAATACGCGGCAACTGACGAGTCTACGCCACCTGACATACCGACAACTACTCGGATTTCTGATGGATTTCTTGTTTCTACCATTTACTATTCACCTTTTCTTAGACAAATCGCGTAAAAGGCGCGAAGTCTTTCTCATAATTTATTGAACTAATCGCTTTACAATGGCAGCTGTACGCTGACCTGCTTCACGTACTAGATCATCTGTTAATCCTAACCCAAAACTGAAACGAATGGAACTACGAAGTTCTGGGGAATTTTCACCAAACATCGCCACTAGGACATGGGATGGGTCAATGGAGCCTGCTGTACATGCGGATCCACTTGAAACGAGTACGCCAGCCATATCTAAATTTATTAAAAAGGACTCCACGTCTGTCCCAGGGAACGTCACATTCAATACGTGTGCCAATACATACTCTTCGTGACCATTGATGTGATACTCAATTCCAGCTGCTACAAATTCCTCGGATAAAATGGATTTAAAGTTTTTATATTGCATTTTTCGGTCTTCTGCTTTTTGCTCTGCAAGTTCAGCCGCTCTAGCAAATGCTACTGCTGCTGGCACATTCTCAGTACCGGCCCTGCGTTTTTTCTCCTGAGAGCCACCATACATTAAATTGGCTAATTTCACACCTTGTTTTACATATAAAAAGCCAATCCCTTTAGGTCCATTAATTTTATGAGCGGATACACTTAATAAATCAATATTCATCGCCTCGACGTCGATTTTTTCTAAGCCGAAAGCTTGTACTGCATCCGTATGGAAAGTTGCTTTATGGTTTTGTAAAAGAGTACCTATTTCAGCAATCGGCTGAATGGTACCAACTTCATTATTCCCATACATAATTGTCACTAAAATCGTATCATCACGTAGCGCTTCTTGGACATCTTCTACGGCAACACGTCCTGTTTTATCCACAGGTAAATACGTAATGTCAAAGCCTTCTTTTGCAAGCTTTTCACAGGCATGTAGAACTGCATGATGCTCAATAGCAGTAGTAATGATATGTTTTCCTTCCTGTTGGCGCGCATAGGCTGTACCAAAAATTGCGGTATTATCCGCCTCTGTGCCTCCACTTGTAAATATAACTTCAGAAGGCTTTGCATGAATTTTTTGGGCTAATGTAACCCTTGCTTCATCCAATGCTTTTCGAGCGTTACGACCTGCAGCATGAATGCTTGATGCATTTCCACTTACTTCTGCTAAAGCACGGGCATAGACGTCAATGACTTCTGGCGCGACAGAAGAAGTGGCAGCATGGTCAAGGTAAATTGTGTTCATAAAACGTTTTACTCCTTTAATGACGGACTAAATGTAGAACATATAGCCATCTGAAACTTCATTATTCGTATATTTCGCTAAATCTTCAATTGTCGTTGTATCTAAAACATTTTTCACTGCATCACGAATACGCATCCATAACTCACGTTGAGGTGCTTCTTCATTTTCGATTCCTTCTACTGGCTGGATTGGTCCTTCTAACACACGAATTACATCCGCCGCTGAAATTTCATTAGGCTTATTGGCAAGCATATATCCGCCGTATGCTCCACGCACACTTTTTACAAGCCCGGCATTACGTAATGGCGATACTAACTGCTCTAAATAAGCTTCTGATAAATCCTTTTCTGCAGCAATTTGACGTAAAGGAATTGGTCCTTCACCATGATGCTTCGCTAATTCAATCATTATTGTTAATCCGTATCGACCTTTAGTTGAAATTTTCATATTAACACCTCTAATTTTTCTAGTCCATTGATACTTTTCATTATAGCATAACTCCTTTTAATCCACTCGGAAATACTTTATCATTATGTAAAGACAGAACGAATCGTGAAGCTTTTTGAGTTAAAACATAAACTACCCCGTTAATAAGGGATTTAAGGAGCGAATAATCATGCATAATGAACCTTTAGCATATAAAATGAGACCTCGTTCCATTCGAGAAATCGCAGGTCAACAACATATTATTGGACCACAGACACCACTTTTTAAAATGATCGAAAAGGGCCATGTGCCATCGATGCTATTATATGGGCCTCCAGGTGTTGGGAAAACATCAATTGCAAACGCCATTGCAGGAAGCTCAAAGTTACCATTTTTTGCATTAAATGCAACCCATGCAGGTAAAAAGGATATTGAACAAGTTGTGATAGATGCCCGAATGAGCGGTAAAGTCATTTTGTTTATTGATGAAATCCACCGTTTTAATAAATTGCAGCAAGATACCCTTTTACCTCATGTTGAAAATGGTTCTATTGTTTTAATTGGAGCAACAACTGAAAATCCATTCCATGATGTCAACCCTGCCATTCGTTCAAGATGCGGTGAAATTTTACAGCTAGAACGATTAACGATTGAAGATGTCGCCGATTTACTGCGACTTGCCCTTGACGATGAAGAGCGTGGACTAGGAAAATATTCAATTGAAGTAACAAATGTGCAAATTGAGCGCATTGCGAACGCTTCGAATGGTGATGCAAGAAAGGCGCTAACATTACTAGAATCAATTTATTATGCATCTGATGAAGAAAATGGTGTTACCATTTTTAATGACAATGCAATTGAAGCACTATCTAAGCGTATTGGATTATTTGGAGATAAGGGTGGCTCCCATTTTTACAATTTATTGTCTGCTTTACAGAAATCCGTACGGGGTAGTGATACGAATGCAGCACTTTATTACTTAGCGCACTTATTAGAAAACGGAGATTTAATCGCAGTTTGCCGTCGCTTACTTGTGATGGCCTACGAAGATATTGGCCTAGCCAATCCAGCAGTTGGTGCACATGTACAAGCAGCAACTGAAGCGGCTGTTAAGCTTGGTTTACCTGAGGCTCGAATTCCATTAGCTACTGCTGTTGTCGAAATGTGCTTATCTGATAAATCTAATTCTGCATATAAGGCGCTTGATGCAGCCATTGCCGCGATTCATGAGGGCAAAACCGGCACGATTCCGAATCATTTAAAGGATGCCCATTATGCGGGAGCAACAGAGCTTGGACATGTCGGCTACCAATATCCTCATGACAGCCCGATTGGTACATTTGGTGGCTGGGTTAAACAGCAATACTTACCAGATGAACTAGTAGGCACAGAATTTTACACACCTGTTATTGCAGGGGAAGAAAAGCGTATGGCTGCGATTTACGAGAAGCTAAAAACGTTTAAATAGGATTCCCTCACATTTTTATGTAATATAAGAAGCCATTCTCACATGCGCGAGAATGGCTTCTATTATTTATACGATTTTGCAAAAGTTTCGAATTTGCGAATACATTCATCAGTAGAACATGCCGTAGATAATTCAGCAACTGGCTCTTGAGCTGAAATGTATGCAATACTTTTTTGAATTTCTGATAATACTTCTTCATTCTCTTCCCTAATAGGATTTGGTAAACATACAGCACTAAGCTTATACATATTAACAATGTGTGCTTTCGCCTCTTCATCCTTTTCATTAATTAAATTTGAATGGGCTAACCCCGTAAAGTATAAAAGCTTAGAAGCAATATCCATAAAGAGTACCCAATAAGTTGATGACTTTGGCAGTTCCCCCTCATTCCGTTCAACGTAATTATTGAACGTAACCGCCATCTTTTGTAATAACTCATCTAACTGTTCAAATGCTTTCGACCAATTCGGCTTCGTATCGATATAATCGAAGACGATTGTGTCCACTTGCTGCTGCAAGCTTGGTAAATTTAATAAATCATTTTTTAACTCAATATTCATGCACCCATTCCTCCTATAAAGCATCCCCATACGCAAGTATTCTTACGTACCCTAACTATAGCAAAAAAAAAATGCTATTTTTTGAAATCGAACAAAACACTAAAATACCGGCTTATCTTTTTCATTTTCATCCTTTTAATAGAATATTTTGTTATTTGCTAGTTTATTTATTTTCCTTTAGGCGTAGAAAATATTTGGGATAATATCTTTTTATATGCACTTCACTTTGTTCACATGTATTCGGACCAGTTAATTTATGTACTTCAATTAATCCATTTCGATACATTTTGATCGATTGCTTCGAGCTATAAAATATCCACTCATGCAATTCAATCCATTGTTCTAGCTTTTCTTCACTATTTTCTAAAAAAAATTGTTTTTGCTTTAAGACGTTTGCCATTTTGAAAAACCCTTCACTCAATACATATGACTTTGATTGAAAGTGAAATTCAGGCGCGACAATATGTTCTACATCAAATATGTGAATCGTTTTATTAATGGCATCTATGGCGATTTCGACCGTTCCAACAACATCCAGTAAATTTAACCCTTTATATTCTAATTCTTGTATCTTCATAGAAAACTTCCTTTCCTATATATACTAATTTATTTTACCACAATAATAATCATCCGAGAAATTACTGAATAGTCATTCAAAAAAGCGTGACAGTTGGAAGAATTTGTTGTATAAATTAATGAAAACTATGAATTTTCAAGAAAATTCAATCATTCCTGAGGATGGTGTGTCAAAATGCTTATTGAGCAACTTAAGAAGAAAGACTTAATCGAAAAAAATACGATTTTAATGATTGTCTACGGGACTGCCGCTGTTCTAGGTGGTATTGCTCAAATTTTTATTGATCGTCCTATTGGCGTAGCACTTTCTTTAATAATCCCTGTCACATTTACATTTATTTGTTATGCCATTCAGCGAAAAATTGAAGCGTTACATTATTATTTTCCATATGTCGTCGTTGTGGCAGCAACAATTACTGTTTATGGTACTATTGCTACAAATAAAGTGACATTAGCAACGATAATTTTGAGCATTTTTGCCCTTATTTTAAGCAGTATTCACAACAAAATTTCAGTTTTAGTTGCGGGGTATATCGGTTCAACAATTGGACTTATTTGTAATTTTACGATGGATACGACTGGATTTGCCGTTGACCCAGCAAATGTTTTTGTCACTCAAACCCTTATGTTTGTAGCCATGTTGCTCCAAGTCCGACAAAATAAAAAAATGCTAACAAACGTGGAACAACTAATGGTTGTAGCAAACGAACGAGCGGTTCATGAAGAGGATCTTCACCAACGGTTAGAATCTTCTGTTCAAAGCATTACCGCAAAGTTGGAGCTCATTACAGATAGCACAAACAGCTCAAGTGTAGCTCATCAGCAAATGATGGCCTCTCTAAAAGAAGTTAGCATTGGCGCACATAAACAGTCTGCACACGTGCAAGACATCGTAAATAACACTGAATCAACAACAGCCGAAATCGAATCAATGGTTCACGATTTAAATACAATTATCGAAGATGCTGAGCATGCTAGTGTTAGTGCATTTGAGGGAGCTAGTTCAATGACGACGTTAAAGCAGGAAATTGACACCTTCACAGCCTTCTTTAATGAGTTAAACTCGACATTTTTATTATTATCAGAAAAAATTACGGAAACGAATGAATTTGCAATGTCTATCCAAAAGATTACAGAGCAAACAAATTTACTAGCACTGAATGCCTCTATTGAAGCAGCTCGTGCTGGTGAACATGGAAAAGGCTTTGCAGTCGTTGCGGATGAGATTCGTAAATTAGCAAGTATAACGGATGAAACGGTTGTTAAAATTGATTCAAATTTAGCACAAGTAAATTTGTTTAATAAAGAGGCGTTAGAGCGTTTAAAAAATGGGCTTGTACATGTATCAAATCAAGTTCGCATGGTGGATGATTCCAATACAACATTCACAAATTTATTTACCGCGATGAAAAACTTACAACAAAATTTAACTCAGTTTTCTGAAAGTGCCCACTCTATCGAAAAAAATGGTAAATCAGTTGATTTAGCAACAAATGAGTTTGCTGCAATTATTGCCCAAAGCTCCAATTCAATCGATGAGCTATGCATTGTTATTGAAAAAATTACTAAGGATCAACATACTGTCACTAAAAATATTGAAGAAACATACCAGCAAGCATTAAATATGATTAAGTAAAAAAAGCCCTTACAAACTAAACAATTCGTTTAGTTTGTAAGGACTTTTACATTAATTACCCTTGTACGCGGTTAATTTTAATATCTTTTAAAATCGAATTAATTACCCAGCTTGCTGCAAATAAACCAACAGTTGAAGGGACAAATGCGTTTGAAGATGGTGGCATTTTTGCTTTACGAATTTGTGCATCTGGCTTCCCGACATGCTCTACTACTTCTGGACGCACAACAACAGGTGATTCGTCAGAGAAAATAACCGTTATGCCTTTATGAATACCTTCTTTACGTAATTTCGTACGAATAACCTTAGCTAATGGATCCGTATGTGTTTTTGAAATATCGGTAATTTTAAAACGCGTTGGATCCATTTTATTCGCTGCACCCATACTAGAAATTATCGGAATGTTACGCTTTAAACATTCTTTCATAATATGGATTTTATAAATTACTGTATCAGAAGCATCAATGACATAATCAATACCAAGGTTAAAAAACTGTTCATATGTTTCTTCAGTGTAAAACATATGCATATCAATTACTTCACATTCAGGGTTAATATCAGCAATGCGTTCCTTCATTACACCTGATTTTGATTTACCTACCGTTGATAAGTACGCGACTAATTGGCGGTTAACATTAGTTATATCTACGTTATCCTTATCGACTAATACAATGCGACCCACGCCACTACGTGCACAAGCCTCTGCCGCAAAAGATCCTACTCCACCAACGCCTAAGATGGCAACTGTTGTATTTTTTAATTTATCTAGCCCCTCTGTACCGATCGCTAGTTCATTTCTAGAAAACTGATGTAACATGCATTTTACCCCTCAATCTTTATCATTCTACTAGGAATTATAACGACATCAATTCATACATGCAAGCCACATCACAAATAAAATTCTATGTACTATTCTCTATTGAAGAAATGTACTTAAACTAACGAGATAGGTTAGTTTAATTAATGATGTAACTTTGTTCCATTTAATTCGTATAATTTTACATCACAATCTTAGGAATGGAGGAAAGGCGTGAAGTGGCTAAACAACAAATGGTACAATAAGGCTTTTTTGACGGTGTGCTGGATACTTTTAATCTGGTTTATATTAGGATTCATATTTGTGGGTGGCTACATCCTTTTTTTATTTATTAGGAAACTTCAAATGTTGTGGTAATTTGATTGTGAGAGATTGTGAAGAAACTTGGAAATGGGGTGGATTCAATGGAAAATGTTAAATGGATAAATGGTAGCCATAAAGAGGATAACCGTATTTTTGATTCGGAGTTTGAAGTGGAAGAATGGGCGGAAGCATTATATCCAGATTTTGTTGCCTATTTAAGTGAAATAAATAATGTAGGATATGCAACACCTGACGAAAAGGTAATTAAATATTTAGCATCTCTTTTCCCCCAATGGGCTGATTATATCAATTTGCAAATTGGCGTCTGTACAGGAAAAATAGAAATAGATGGTAAAATAATCTATAAAATATGGACAGTGAAATGATAATTATTTATCACTAATGCAGCAGGTTAGTGCAACAAGAAGTATCTTCAAAATTATAGGTATTTACAGTAGATAGATTAAAAATAATTCCGCCTAAATAAATTAGAAGTGACGCGGCAATTGGGGAAAAAAAGTAACGATTTCTCCAATTCGACAACCAGTAGAAAACATAAATTCAAAAATCGCTCTTTCCATTGGGGAATGACAGGATTCACGAAGATGTTCGATCTCCCGTGCGGTTAAATACTTGGGTATCCGCTTACCTAACAATTATATCCCCCCTAAAAAAGCGATATTAATGGAATTATTACCAATTTAATAGAATAATAGACAAATGGAATGTTTTTACTAACGCAGCAGGTTTGTTTAACAAGCAGCAGGAACGAATTTTTTATCGGGCAAGATAGTTGCAAAGATATGGGGGGAAATTTAATGTTTAAATTTGCGGTGATTTTGGTACACGGATTGATATTCATATTAGCAACTCTTATTGGTTTAGGTGGAGTATTCAACCCTTCTTCACCAGACCCAAGTAGAACATACGAAGTTTGGTTTACAGCTATTGCTATTTTCAATATTCTTGTAGTAGTATCTGTTTTTGTACAATTAAAGATTAAAAAAGTATGGGTGTTTTTAATTACAGTTTTAGGCTTACTTGTTTTATTTTATTTCTTACCACATATAGTGCTTTACATTGAGGGTATTTCATAAAAGATTAATTTTTATTTTGAACTAACGTGGGCTTTAATTGAATATTCGCATCCCGAAATAATCGAACTTTATAATAAAAATCAAACTATATAAAATAAAGAACCAACTGTTTTGAGCAAAATTTGTTTCAAAACAGTTGGTTTCTTTCTATATAAAATTAGCGTTTATAACTTACTTTTAATCGAACTTTATTCCAAAGCTAATAAAAAAATACCCTTTTGCAAATAGCAAAAGGGTAAGACAATAATAGGACGAATCCCAAAAATGCCGTTATGTTACAACATCGTTTGATCCCGCGTTTTATTAGGGGGGTGCCCCAATCGCTGCGTTAAACTTCCCGCTCCATATGGGGCATGTTTGCTTCAGCGGTAATAAGTAGCTCCCAACGATTAATTGTTCGGTCAAAAGTGTAGGTAACAATTACGTAACGAACATCTTAGGATTCGTGTTATGGATATAATACCATCAAATTTCTGAATATTCAATCTAAAAAACATATAATACTATAAAATATTATTATTGTACTATTTTAGTTACAAAAATAGGAAAACGCTAAATCCAGATGGAATTAGCGTCTTCTCACTTTATTACTATTCTTTTGTCGCTGTCACTTTTAAGCTTAATTCTTCTAATTGTGCGTCTGAAACAGCAGATGGTGCAGCTGTCAATAAGCAGCTTGCTGTTGCTGTTTTCGGGAATGCGATTGTATCACGTAAATTTGTACGACCAGCTAGTAACATGACTAAACGGTCAAGTCCCATTGCTAAACCACCGTGTGGAGGAACACCATAGTCGAATGCTTCCAGTAAGAAGCCAAACTGAGCACGTGCTTCTTCTTCAGTAAAGCCTAGTAATTCAAACATTTTTGCTTGTAGTTCTGGCTCGTAAATACGTAATGAACCGCCACCAAGCTCGTAGCCGTTTAATACGATGTCATAAGCTTGCGCACGAACTTCTTTTGGATTTGTATTCATTAACTCTAAATCTTCATCGAAAGGACGTGTGAATGGGTGATGCGCTGCATAATAGCGCCCCTCTGCTTCATCGTATTCGAATAATGGCCAGTCAACAATCCATAAGAACGCAAATTGAGATTCATCAATTAAGCCTAGCTCTTTTCCAAGTTTTAAACGTAATGCCCCTAGTGCATCTGCCACAACAGAAGATTTGTCTGCTACGAATAATAATAAGTCACCCGCCGTTGCTTCAGTCGCCTCGATAATTCCGTTTGCTGCTTCCCCTTCGAAGAATTTTGCAATTGGTCCATTTAAGCCTTCTTCTGTTACTTTTAACCAAGCTAAGCCTTTTGCGCCATAACGCCCTGCATACTCTCCTAATGCATCAATGTCTTTACGAGAGTAGTTTGCAGCTGCTTGCTTAACGTTAATTGCCTTTACTTCGCCACCGTTGGCTACAGCATTAGCAAAAACACCAAATGCAGAATCTTTTACAATGTCAGAAAGCTGCTTTAATTCTAAGCCGAAGCGTACGTCTGGCTTATCAGAACCGAAACGATCCATCGCCTCTTTATAGCTCATACGTGGGAATGGCGCTACAACGTCGATGCCTTTTACATCTTTCATAACTTGCACTAATAAGCGCTCATTCATTTCAATAATTTCATCCATTGATAAGAATGACGTCTCGATATCTACTTGTGTGAATTCTGGCTGACGGTCTGCACGTAAATCTTCATCACGGAAGCATCGAGCGATTTGGAAATACTTCTCAAAGCCACCTACCATTAATAATTGCTTAAATAATTGTGGTGATTGTGGTAACGCATAAAATTCACCATCATGTACTCGAGAAGGAACTAAATAGTCACGTGCACCTTCTGGAGTTGATTTTGTTAAAATCGGTGTTTCTACTTCTAAGAACCCTTCATTTTGTAAAAAGTTACGGATTGTACGTGTTACATCAGAACGTAATTTAAAAGTGTCATACATTACTGGACGACGTAAATCTAAATAACGATATTTTAAACGTAGCTCTTCTGACACTTCTACGTTGTTATCAATGGCGAATGGAGGGTTTTTCGCTTCGTTAATAATTGTTAATGAAGAAGCAGCAATTTCAATTTCACCAGAATTAATATTATTATTAATTTGAGATGGATCACGTAAAACAACTTTACCAGTTACCTCAATTACATACTCATTTCGAATTTTTTCAGCCACTTGTAACGCGTCTTTAGCATGGTCACCAAATACTACTTGTACGATGCCTTCACGGTCACGCATATCAACGAAAATTAATCCACCTAAATCACGGCGTTTTTGCACCCATCCTTTTAATACTACTTCTTGCCCTTCATGTGCAGCCGTTACTAAGCCACACGCATGTGTTCTTTGTGCCATTTCTATTCCTCCAAAACTATTTGTTTTCTAATACGAATTGAACTAAGTGACCAAATTCTACTTTGTTTTGATCGCCTGTTTCCATCGTTTTTACATTCACTACTTGCTCTTCTAACTCTGTCTCACCTAGCACAATGACAAATTTCGCATTGGCACGGTCAGCAGCCTTCATTTGCGCTTTCATTTTGCGGTCTAAATAATCCATCTCCGCAGAAATTCCCTTCGCACGGAATGAGCTTACTAACTCAACTGCCTTTACTTTTGCTTCGTCACCCATTGCAACAACATACATGTCTAAACCATCTTGGATATTTAATGTAACGCCTTCTGCTTCAAGTGCTAATAATAAACGCTCGATTGATAACGCAAAGCCAATCCCTGGCATATCTGGACCACCAACTTCTTCAACAAGCCCGTTGTACCGACCACCGCCACAAAGCGTTGTAATAGCACCAAATCCTGATGAAGTTGACATAATTTCGAACGCAGTGTGATTGTAATAATCTAACCCGCGCACTAAATTTGGATCAACCTCATAAGAAATACCTAACACATCTAAGTAATTTTTCACCTTTGCAAAGTACGTTGCAGAGTCTTCTGTTAAGTAATCCGTTAACGCTGGAGCAGATGACATTAATGGATGCTCACGGTCTACTTTACAGTCTAAAATGCGAAGCGGATTTTTTGCTAAACGCTTTTGACAATCTGAACAAAACTCGCCAATAGATGGTTCGAAGTGATTAATTAATGCTGTGCGGTGTGCATCACGCGTTTCTTTGTCACCTAATGAATTAATTACTAATTTTAAATCCTTTAAGCCGACTGAGCCGTACACGTCCATTGCTAATGCAATAACTTCTGCATCGATTGCTGGATCCGCCGAACCAATTGCCTCAACACCGAATTGTACGAATTGACGGTAACGACCTGCTTGTTGACGTTCATAGCGGAACATTGGACCAGTGTAATAAAGCTTCACTGGTTGATCGACCTGGCCGAACATTTTGTGCTCTACGTATGAACGAACTGCTGAGGCTGTACCTTCTGGGCGTAACGTTAATGAACGTCCACCACGATCTTCAAACGTATACATTTCCTTTTGTACGACGTCCGTTGTTTCACCCACACTTCGTTGGAATAATTCTGTTGATTCAAACATGGGTGTACGAATTTCTTTATAACGATAGTTATTGCATAAATTGCGAATAATTTGTTCTACATGCTGCCATTTTTCCGTTTGTCCCGGTAAAATGTCTTGTGTTCCTCTAGGTACTTTAAAATTCATAAAAAGCACTCCTTTCAATAGTTAGACAATAAAAAAGCTTTCGTCCCTTGCAAATAAATGCAAGGGACGAAAGCTTGTCAATTCTTCCGCGGTTCCACCCTAATTGATATACGTAATGTATATCCTCTCGTACTCGGATAACGGCCGATTCCGTCTTCCCCTACTAACTTTGTCGAAAATTTTCGAGGAAACGCCTCTCAAGTGTTGTTCACGTATTACGTACTGTAGGAAAGATTTCAGCCTATGTCTTTCCCTCTCTTGTCAGCCTTAGCAACCGCTACTTATTTGGTCAATGGCAATGTTACTTGTGTTAAATTAACACTAATCTTAAATTGGTCCTGGTCAGTTGTCAACCATTTTAAAAAAAACGCTATATTTTTTGTCATAAATACTTTTATAATAGTAAGAGATAGATTTATTTTCCATTCAAATCAAAATTTTATTATAAGGGAGGAAACTATGCAATCTAAAAATTGGTCATACATACTCAGTGTAATGCTTCTATTAGCTTCCATTTTTCCTTTTGTCACATCATCGAAAAATGTTTTTGCTGAAGGAGAAGAATTATTCGTAAATGCAGAAATTTTGTATTTACGTGAAGGACCTGGTTTATCATACCCAATTCTTGAAACACTAAAGGATGGGCAGGCTATAACATCGATACATAAAGAAGGAGATTGGCATCAAGTTCGTGTTGGTGAGCTTGAAGGATGGGTGGCTGCCTGGTTAGTCAAAACTTCTGAAAAGAAAGCTGCCGCTTCTACGGAAAAAACAGTAATTTCTCAGGTAGATACGCTAAACTTGCGTGCTGAGCCATCATTATCAGCTGGTATTTTAACAAAAATCCCTTCTGGTAGTGAAGCCCAATTTATTCGCCAAGAGCAGGATTGGATTCAAATTAACTATCAAGGGGCAACCGGCTGGGTTTTTTCTAATTACGTGACGATTAGAGAAGAAACAAAATTGCAAACGCCTACTACACCTAAAGAAGAAAATCAAAAGGACCAAGCTGTTATTCAGGCAGAAAATGATCCGAATATCTTTACTGTTAATGTCAATGCCGTGAACATTCGTAAAAAAGCAGATTTAACGGCCAAAAAAATTGGTGTTGCAACAAAGGGGCAGCAATTCGATGTTATTAGCCGTAATCATAACTGGGTTGAAATCGAATTAGAAAAGGGTAAAAAAGGATGGATTTATAGCTTTTATGGTACCTTTACAAAACAAGGAGAAGACAAAAATACAGATGCCTCTTCGAACAATAGTGGAACGGTAACGATTATTTACAACGGCACAAACTTACGTGAAGACCCTTCAACGGCATCGAATGTCGTAACACGTGCGGATGCTGGACAAAGCTATCCAATCCTTGAAGCGGAAGGTGAATGGTTTAAAGTTGCGGTAAATAATAACGAAACGGCTTATGTTGCGAATTGGGTTGTGACAGAAAATAATAGCTCACAAACAGTTAAGGAGGATAAGGTTGTCGCTTCACGGAAAAAAGGTACATTAAAAGGTGTAACAATCGTGCTTGACGCTGGACATGGCGGCAATGACCGAGGGACAACAGGCGTTCGAGGAACAGACGAAAAGGATATTAATATTATTACTACGGAATTATTAAAATCTAAATTGCAAGCTGCTGGTGCAAATGTCGTGATGACTCGTGAATCCGATGTGTTTGTCGATTTACGAAAACGCGTCGCAATTTCACATCAGCATGGCGCCGATGCATTTATTAGCATTCATTACGATGCAATCGAAGATAGCTCAGTTAATGGCTTCACAACATATTTTACAAATAGCTATCAGCAGGAACTTGCTGAATATGTTCATGCAGGTATTGCATCAAAGGTGAATTTAAAAGACCGTGGTGCACGATTTGGCGATTATTTAGTATTACGTGAAAATCGTCAAAATGCCGTATTACTTGAGCTTGGCTATTTAAGTAATGCTTCTGAGGAACGTGCCATTACAACCGATTACTACCGTGAGCAAGCGACACTCGGTATATATCAAGGCCTACTCAATTATTTTGATGAACAACTTAAAAAATAATAATTGAATCTAACATTTTATAAAAAAGTAAGCCTGTTAGGTAGTGTCATATTGATTCTTCAAATGACACTACCTTTTTATTCACTTTATTTTTCATTGAAAGACAATTGTCTTATTACCTTCTACGATAATTCGGTTTTCTAAATGCCAACGTACTGCTCTTGCTAAGACGCGACGCTCAATTTTTCCGCCAATTTTTTTTAGCGTAGAAATATCATCTCGATGATCTACCCGTTCAACATCCTGCTCAATAATCGGCCCTTCATCAAGTTCATTTGTTACATAGTGGCTTGTAGCACCAATTAATTTTACCCCGCGTTGATGCGCACGACTATATGGATCTGCTCCAATAAATGCAGGTAGAAACGAATGGTGGATGTTAATAATTTGATTTTCAAAATGACTTACAAAGTTCGGTGTTAATATTTGCATATAACGAGCTAAAATTAATAAATCAATGTTATATTCATGCATTAATTTAATTTGCTTTGCCTCTACTTGTAAACGTATATCTTTATTCGCAGGAATATAATAAAACGGTATACCATGGGCTTCTGCGATAGGTCGAGCAAACTCATAATTGCTAATAATTACTGCAATATCCATCTGTAAATCCCCGTTTTGCCATTCCCATAAAAGCTCCATTAAACAGTTTAAATCACTCGAAACAAAAATAGCTGAACGCTGACGAATACTTGGATAATGGAAACGATAGGTCATGTTATACTGTTGTGCAATTTCAGCAAAATCCTTTTCCATTTGTTTTATTTTTTCTGCCGAATTTTCACAATTATAGGCGATGCGAATAAAAAAGATCCCACCTTCTGGATCCGTAGAATATTGACTTGATTCCACAATATTGGCATTATGCTCGAATAAAAATGTCGATAATTTTGATACAATACCAGGCTGATCCGGGCATTTAACTAATAAATGTGTGGTCGTTCTTGTTGTCTGTCCTTCTTTAATAGGCTGAGATTGAGATTGTACAATTGAATTCATCATTTACATGCTCCTTTGCTTTTCTGAAATATTATCTTTTATTTCAGAAAATTCCGCAATAAAAAAATGAACTTTAACCAGATTATTATAAGTGTGGCTTTGAAATACTATTTGATTAAAAGTACCTCTCAAACCTGTATTTCGCGATAAATAAAAAATCAATTTTGAAAAAAGATTTTTCAAAATTGATTCTTAACTAGTCTAGTAGCTTTAATCTAGTTTTCATAAAAAAGTGTGATTATTTCTGTGATTCTAGTTTTGTTGATTATTTTCTTTTTCTAATATTTTTTCGATATCTTCATTACTCAATTTAGTTGATTTTTCTTCAATATTGTATTTCTTCTTCATTAAAAGACCAAGTTCCGAATATAATACCATGCTTTACTGCTAAAAATACTACAATATAAAGTAAAAAACCTAAAAATATAAATGATAATATGTCCATGGAATCCCCTCCTGATCAAATGTAAATTACGCCTAGACTCATTTTTATATAAATATTTGTAGAGTGGCAATGAAATAAGCGCAGATCCTTATTATAGAATCGCGCCCCGATTATTGAATATCGTAATTGAACTAAAGACCCCGTAAGTTAAATAAAAAGGAGAAAAAATCATTGTACTTTTTCTTATAATTGTTGAGCTTCCTTTGGTGATTTTAAAATAATAACTTGTTTATCTTTAGACTTGGTGGAGCCGCTAAAATTTCTGGTTTTTTAGTTTTGGGATAATTCCAAATCCATTTAAAAAAGTCTAAATCAAACCTAGATGATAAACATCTATTTTGAGTTTTTCACCTAATTGCCTTGCTAGTGTGGATTTCCCTGACCCACCTGAACTTATAAGAACAATCCTTTTCATCTGCTCCTCATTATTAAACAATGTCGCCCGATAGTTAAAGTACATTACTGCATAATCTCAATTAAATTTTAACATAAATTTCCAATTTATTCTTGAGTGTTACTCCCTAAAATGGCCCTCTAACGCAAAAAAAAAGAGAATTCCTTTATTCAAGGATAGCGTCCGATTGTTGAAAAAGCTGCTGTATATGCACTCGAAGTGTACAGTAAATATTTGAATGACACAGTTAAAGATATCTAATTTAGAAGGAGTATAATTTTAATAGCTCATGTTTTGATAAACTAGTAGTAGCGTCTATCTTAACAAAATATGGTGATTGCCACTTTTTAGTTGCTATTGCTTGTTTGCTGCTGGGAGTATCCCAACTAGGATAAACTCTAATAGCCATTTTCCCTTTTGAATAAGCAGTTTTAAGGATGTTTTGTTTTAATAGAACTTCTTTTGGAAAAACAAATTGGCCAAAATCACCTTTATTATTAAAAGTGTTTATTACAAGTAAATCAGTGGTATGATCATATGAGAATGCTTGGTTTTTATTAGCTTCATCCTTTTCCCAAAAGGAAACAAATGGTCCTACCTTGGTAGGTGTTATTTTTGCAGTTCTAAATCTAACTGATTTAGAATTCAACTGAAATATTCCAGCCCCCGTAATCAGAGTTTTGAGTTTCCTCTCGGATGTTTTTTATAGTTAAATGATTAGGTTCATAAAGTATTTCATTTACATATTTTAATGTATTATTAAATTCATTCATGGTTTTACTCCTTATCTAATTACTACGAGTACCAGTATATCACCTGCGGATTTGTTACCGTAATTGCTCTTCAAATATGACAGAATAAATGGTTGAGCCTGCAATTTTCGGCTTAAATTTAAATGTCAAAGCGTTTGATTCTCCAGAATTCATAAATGGACTGTGGTAGACTAAATAGCCTGAGCGATCTAGTACGAAATGTTGACTTCTCAGTTCAGTAACTAATTGCTGAAATTCGTGGTTTACGCACATTGTCAGTTCTGCGTTAATTCTTAATTCATTCATGTTGTTTAACTGTAAGCCCGTAATCAAATAACGCATATAAAGCGCTAGGCACCTCCGGTACGATAGACGTATCAATCAAAGGAGGTGCCATTCTTATGCCCGCAAACAAATTGACCATTGTTCCCGTCAAACTTGATCCTCTTCCAACTGAAGCTTCTTCGTTTCATTCTTCTCAATACAATGCTGCACCAGGTTGTGTGATTAAAACCGCTGTAGCTGAAATAGCTTTCTTCAATGGCGTAGATGAACGCATCATCCAAACTATTATGAAGGAGCTGAAAAATCGATGAAGCGTGATTTTACGAGCGTACAAAACATCTATATTATTTGCGGGAAGACCGATATGCGCAAAGGCATCGATGGTCTCGCAACGCTGGTTCAAGATTCTTTCGAATTAGATCCGTATAGCGATTCTATTTTTCTCTTTTCAGGATGGAGTAAGGACCGCTATAAATGTTTGTATTTTGATGGAGATGGCTTTGCCATGCTTTACAAACGATTGGATAATGGTAAGCTTCAATGGCCAAAAGATGAAAATGAGGTGCGAAGCCTTTCACAACAGGAACTGCGCTGGTTATTAGAAGGATTATCTTTACAACAGCCGAAGGCCATTGCGAAATCTGCAAAAGGTGTCTTTTAACTACATCATCAATAGTGGTATAATTACCCATATATAAAATTGGACGGAATGTGGTGAACGATTTGATGCCTGTTAATCAAAAGCAAGAAGAACAAAACGAACGTATTATTCGATTACTTGAGCAACAACTAGCTCAGTCAAATCGACAAATAGAAGCCTTAACAGAGCAAGTTCGCCAATTAACAAAAGCGTTATATGGCTCTAAATCGGAGAAAGCCAAGTATCAAGCTCCTGATGGACAAGTCTCTTTATTTGAAGACGATCCGTCTTTTAATGAACCTGAGCAGACAGAAGAACAAAGCACCGATACGGTTAGTTATACGGTTACTCGTAAAAAGACAAATAAAAAACGAAATGATTCGTTTCGTGAGGATATTGAAATTGAAGAAATTCATCATCACCCAGCCAACTTAGCTTGTGAGTGTTGTCAGGGGGAAATGGTAGAATTCAGTTCTACGTTGATACGTGAAGAGGCGAAATTCATTCCAGCTTCCCTGAAGCGCGTGCAGCATTTTGAACATGTGTATGAGTGTAAATTGTGTAAAAACGATGCCCTACGAAAAGCTCAAATTAAACGTGGTAAAGCACCACAAGGTGCTATCCAAAGAAGCATTGCTGGCCCAACTGTTTTGGCCAAGCTTATCTACGATAAGTTTATTCAGTACTTGCCTCTTTACCGTCAGGTAAATGAATGGGAACGCCATGGCCTACATACAAACGATAAAAATCTTTCCAATTGGGTAATACGTGTGGCAGAAGATTGGCTTCAACCACTTTATGATTTGATGAAGCAGCTATTAACGGCAAAGTCTGTACTGCATATCGACGAAACCTATGCACAAATAATCAAGCGTTCTGATGGAAAGCCAGCTCAATCAAACGCTTTTAATTGGGTATGTCGCAGTGTACAAAGTGAAGGCCCTATTATCGTTTTATTTAAGAGTGCTCTTTCTCGAGGGCGAGCTATATTAGAAGATTTAATTAAGGGATTCAAAGGCACTGTCATCTGTGATGGGTATTCAGCTTATGGTCAATTACCGCACGTTCAATTCGCCAACTGTTGGGCGCATGTACGCCGTTATTGGCTAAAAGCCGATAGTAAGAATGGCCGAATAGGCGTGCAATATTGCGATCGGTTGTTTCATATCGAGCGTCAAATCAAACATCTTTCAGCGGAAGAGCGCGTGAAAGCTCGTCAACAAGAAGCAAAACCGATTGTCGATGAATTTTTCGATTGGATTGATCGTTCGCCTTTCTTCGGCAAAAATGCTATTGCGAAAGCAGCTGAATATACATTAAGCCGTTCATCTGAGTTAAAAGTTTTCCTTGAAAATGGGGACGTTGCTATTGATAATAATCCCGCTGAAAATGCGATTCGTCCAAATGTCATTGGTCGCAAAAACTGGCTTTTCTCTGTGAGTGAAGCAGGTGCGAAAGCGAATGCCATTTGTTTAAGTTTGGCCGAAACAGCCAAAGCAAACGGAATTGATTTTTATCAGTATCTGGTAAAGCTGATGACGGAATTACCTAATGTCCCGTTTCATCAGCAACCAGAGATTTTACATAATTACATGCCTTGGTCGGAAAATATTCAAGCCACATGTGCAAAATAGCCAGCTATCTGAAAAAAATTTCAGATAGCTGGCCGATCGTCGTGCGTACCGTGAAGGTGCGCTATTTTTTTTATATTTCGGGCTTACGTTTAACTCCTTTAAGTTCATTAATGTATAGTGATAAAAAGAAGTTTTTTAAATTTCCATTTCGGACCAAAACAAAAAAAGCCCCCGGAAATTGATAATTGTTAAAAGTGTAAAATAGCTACAAATAGTGTAGGTTCATTTACATTTTTAATTGTTATCAACCCGGAGGCTGTGTGAGTTATGTATGGTTAGCGTATGACACAATCCGTTAATCGAAGAAAAAGGACAACGGTGTGTCTACAAGTAGAAAATAGAAAATAAAAAACTTAATGTATTGATTTTAACAGACTATACTGTGTAGTTGCAATAAAAATTAAGCATTCTAAATCCCATAGCTTAAATATTTTTCTAACGGTGTCTTATCCTCATTCAATAAAGTTTCAAATTCTTCCTGTGTAATATCGTATTGCCAATAACCGTCTTCTAATGTTTCTATCCATGAAGTTGGTAACACTTCGTCTCTATTTTTGTCCGTATAATGCACATGAATAACTCGATTTTCTTCTTCCTTTTTAAGGATTTTTTTAAATCTTAGGTTTCGAATACTATCTTCAAAATCGTCGTCATATGGAACAAAGGTATACATTACTTTCAATAAGTAAACATAAAACTCGTTATATGGTTCCTTCTCCATAATTCCTGTGGTTTTACTGCGAATAAACTGAAATTGGAATCCTTCGATAGCGTCTTTTCCCCCAGAAGAATAACTTGCCCTATCCAGTTTAATGCCTAATTTTGAAATACGGTCAACAAATAGGACGAGGTTTTCTTGGATTTTCTCGGTCATAATATCGCCCCCTATTCTTCTACTTGGACCTTTATTGCCTAATTTCATATCGCCCTAATTTTATGGTAATCTAACATTTTTTACAATAACTATTGTTGACTTGGAATAAAGTTTGATTAAAACACAGCTATAAATGATGTTTCTTATAGAAAATTAAAGCCCCTATTTTTCATAACTGTATAGGGCTTCTCGTCATTTCGAAAACCGAATATTCAATTAAAGCCCCCGTTAGCCATCCATGTAGCGCAAAAAAATAGCGCTACAACCACAGAGGATGAAAATGTGTGCAGAACGGGTAATGGATGCTACGGCTGGATAAAAGACCACAATTTTAATCAGAGTGAACATACTTTGTCTTTAAATACAGTGAAAATAGAAGAATAACATAGTTTTAATGATGATGTAGAAATATTCTCTACGAAATTTGATGATTTATTGAAGAATTTTAAATAGCGATTAGTAAAAACAGTGTCGATTTAGATGGCCAATTATTAGGGGGAAGTAAAATAACTTAATTAATTTGTTGATTTAGGAACTAACAAAATAGGTTAACGATTGGGGAAATTATTCGTTCTGCACGAACCAATAATAAAATGACTTTTCTCTAATAGAACAAGTGGCATCAGGAAAAGAATTAAAGCTGACTGTTAAAGATTAATGAAAAAAGGCTATCAAGTTACTCACTTGATAGCCTTTTACAGTGTTGAAAAACAAATCAGTCAATGAAATCCCGTTGAACTTAATGGTGTCTTTTATATATTAATGTAATAAATACAAAATAGTAAAAAATACATAATTTTACAAATTTTATATGGTTTTATAAAAGGTGTGCTATTATTTATTTATAATAAATTTTAAATAGAGGGATATTGGGTGAATTCTCATTTTATTTAAATTAGGGGTGTAAAAATGAAACGTATAAATTGGTTATATTTAATAATATTTGCTGTGATCATTGGGATAATCTATTTTAGTCTTTCTTTTAATAAAACTGATAAACAAGATCTAGTATATCAAGAAGAAGATATTTCTATGTTTAAACATAGAGACTTTTCCATTTGAAAACCTGCCCTTTTTCAACTTATCTTCTCACCTCTGTAAAATAATACATCATAGTTCATTAACATCCTCAAAAAGTGCAAAAAACTACCGAAACAGCTCTAAACGTTGATTTAAAGCCATTTCGGTAGTTCATAAAATCCGTATTTATCTGAACTTTATTATTTTAACTTGCAAGGTTATACTCGACGCCATTAACCCAGTAACGTTTAAAGAGTGGTCGAGTATGTAAATGTTATCCATGTACAATACCTGTTCGACAACCTTTGCGTAAGAATCGTGGAAACAAATAGATAAATAGAACCGTATTCATTGCAAAAAAAATCCTACGCAAGATTTTCACTTACATAGGACTTCCCTTTCACTAACATCATTGTATTTATAATAATTGTAGTGAATTGTTTGTGTACCCGGTACAGGTCACTAAGAAATAGCCTCAGCTAAAGAGGATTATCTTTTGTTCCCGTTTATTTATTAAACTTTATAATCAATCCTATTAGGATAATGACTAACATTATTATCATTGATAGTTTATTTATTTTAATCAATACTTGCACATCATTTTCGTTTTTTTCATAATCTCTCTTTTTTTCATAAACGTTATTTTTTCTATAAAGTGAAAACATATTATAGAACCAAACTATTGATAATATAACGATTAAAATTTTCATATAAATCATATTTTCTTAATTGCTTGTGCACCTGGTGCAGGCCACTTTTTACCATTCATAAATGTCACATTCGCATACTCAAAAGAAAATATACGTCGATCACCTTTACCGGATTTCTTTACAATACTATTGTTCGTGCACCCGGTGCAGAAAACCACAGGACACTAACATGCTTTTTATTTTAAATTTATATTCAGTAAAGTCTGAGTATTTTCTAAATAATTAATCTCACATTGAAAAATGCCTTCTTCTAATTCCGGAAATTTCCCCATTTCTGCTTCTACTGAGATGTTATCTACGTTTACTTGAATTAGGTTATATTCGCCAAACCTCCCACCAATATTTTCTAAAAATACAATTTCACAAGTTCCGTTTATAGTAGCTATATTTTCTTTATTTAAATCAATTGTATCTAGTATTGAATAATAACTTGCGTATGACAATGCAACAAATAATGCACCTAATATAGTTACAGAAATTGCAAAATCTTCATGTTCTCTTTTCTTTCTAATCATATAAATTAGAATGTATAAAGTAACAAGAGTCCCTAATATTAAGAACAATGTTGTATAGGTAAATTCGTTCATCATTTCACTCACTTTTATTTATATTTTCTATATAATTTATTAACTTCCGATTTCACCATATACCAAATGGCATTTGATTCGGGTCTAACTATCGCTAAGATTTGATTTTCAGTAAAACCCTTAACACTTAATTTATTTAGACCTTTAATATTCCCTAATAAATATGTGATCCCCGCAAAATGCCCAGCAAAAAAACTTGATGTAATCTTTGATTTAACACCGGCCAATTTCATTAAATGATTAGGAAGACCTATTCCGATCATACCAAGTGCAAAGCCTTTCACAGTTTTTAAAGCAACAGTCTTCTTATTAACATACGATTTATATTTTTTCTTCCCATACTTAGCTATCAAACCGGCATAATATCCTATAATCTCTAAAATAGATCCTATTGCTCCACCAATTAGAATCTGAGCCCATTCCCCATCCGGATCCACAAACATCACCGGGTTATTCTTCGCATAATTATACCCATTCAGCGTAATCGGATTCATTGTATCCCCCCGTACAGGATCTAGTGATAGAAACACCCCTGTATCCGGGTTGTAATATCGCGCCATTAAATAATAAAGCTTCGTTTCCTCGTCATATCGATAGCCAGCGTAGCGGTAGGGATTTTCCTCTGCTAGATTTACTTTAGCTTTCTCATCTAAATCTTCTTGCGTTAAAATATTGCCCCATGCATCATATGTGTACTCAGCGACGATTGTCCCGCTTTCATCTGTTAAGGCGAGCACGTCCCCTCGGTAGTTTGTTAGATAGTAGTAAGTTACACTATCGTACGTCATTGTTAGAGGATGCCCGTTATCGTCATATGTGTAGGATTTTGTTATCTTGCCACTTGCATCTTCCTCGAATATTACGTGATTACTTGTCCCGTCATAACGATCGTATGTTTCTGTGCTATCAACAAAAGTTTGAGAAGTTGCAGAAACAATGCAAACGAATGAGGCAGAAAAATGAAATGAAATTTAAGAAATAAGTGGAGGTAAAAAACGAGTAACATGAAGAGATATCCTCTGTGTTACTCGTTCCATCAATGAAGTATTTTACATTTCATTATCATTATATTTATAATTTAAGTATAACGTATTGGTAAAGTTTTTAATTTCATTCTCATTTTCAAAATTATAACTTACCCAATCTGTAATAATATCAATATCTACAGTAGATACCCATTGTTCAAAAAGTTTATTAGAGTCCTTGTCTATTTCATCGAGGTTATAACCTAGTACCATAATACCATAGCTTCTATCAGCCCATATAGCCCATTTTTTTGAAATAGGAAAAATAGCAATGACATTAGAATTATATATTATCGCATCTGCTTTACTACCTGGTAAATGGAAATCAAGCACACTTTGATAATCCTCAGCAGAAAATTCTATCGGTATTTTAACAGTATTAAAAAAATTAAAATATTTAAAATGATATTCAATTGGATCTGGGTCAATTACAGAAATAATAATAGAAGAGTCACCTGTAATATTATTTAATTTTTTTGTAAAGTTCCAAAATTCATCATACATTAGCCATTCAAATTCGTTAAATTTATAATTTGAAAACTGTGAAGAAAAAACATTTTCAGGTAAACTTTTATTTAATTTAAATATTTTTTCTATAAAATTTGAAATTTCATTAAAGTCCTTTTTG
The DNA here is from genome assembly GCF_038005985.1 of Solibacillus sp. FSL R7-0682. Classification (NCBI taxonomy): domain Bacteria; kingdom Bacillati; phylum Bacillota; class Bacilli; order Caryophanales; family Caryophanaceae; genus Solibacillus; species Solibacillus sp. FSL R7-0682. The sequence goes on along the minus strand of NZ_JBBOUI010000001.1, from coordinate 1,472,860 downwards.
TTATGAATAAATAAGTCGCTTATTAACATATTTTAACCTACTTTTTTAATCTTATTTTTAGGGTTATTTTTTCACCTTTTGGTGTGAAATCAACCGATGGACCGCCTGTACTTTTTGCATTATCTCTTACAACGTACTTATTCCCAGCTTTTGTGAATATACTTGTTTTTCCATCTTTTGAAACAGATTTAGACCAACCATCTTTTACTAAATTCCTTTCAAATTGTTTCCTCGTTAAATTAGTGGTTATATTTACCATTCTACTACCACTTTTGGTTACATTCACATATTTAGTTAAATATCTCATGTTTTTCAAATGTTTATATAAATCATATGAAACTTTAATTGCTTTATAAACCCCTATGCCTACAGGAATTAATTGTGCAAACTCACCATCCGGATCCACATTCATCACCGGATTATTATTCGCATAATTATAACCATTCATTGTAATCGGGGTCAGGGTATCGCCACGTACAGGATCTAGTGATAGAAACACCCCTGTATCCGGGTTGTAATATCGCGCCATTAAATAATAAAGCTTCGTTTCCTCGTCATATCGATAGCCAGCGTAGCGGTAGGGATTTTCCTCTGCTAGATTTACTTTAGCTTTCTCATCTAAATCTTCTTGCGTTAAAATATTGCCCAATGCATCATATGTGTACTCAGCGACGATTGTCCCGCTTTCATCTGTTAAGGCGAGCACGTCCCCTCGGTAGTTTGTTAGATAGTAGTAAGTTACACTATCGTACGTCATTGTTAGAGGATGCCCGTTATCGTCATATGTGTAGGATTTTGTTATCTTGCCGCTTGCATCTTCCTCGAATATTACGTGATTACTTGTCCCGTCATAACGATAGAACGTTTCTTTACTATCAACGTTACTATATATACGGCGACCGTTTTCATCGTATTTATATGTTGCTACCATTGCGCCAGCTAATGTTTTCACTTGTGTTAATTGATCAAATGCATTCCACACGTATTCATAACGCCCGTCATTTGTCACATTGCCGTTGACATAGACTGAATTGCTACTTGCACCGGCTGTTGTCATTTGGTTGGCATCGTTATACTTATATTCCGTTTTTGTAGTAACACCATTTTGCGTGATTGACTTCGACAAACGATTTCCTACATTATCGTAAGTGTAATCGATCGTTACGCCATTGCTCAAGTGCTCTTGCTTTAATTGATTTAATGCATCATAGGAATACGTAACTGTCCCTGCATTGCTTGTGACCTGTGTGATTTGCTTATTCGCATCATAGTCATACGTATGTGTATCGCTTTTATTCGTTGTTTTAAATGTTTGTGATTTTAGTAATGTCTCATTTCCAATATAGTCATTGGTAACCGACGCCCCGTTATCGAGTGTAGTCGTTTTTGGTAAACCATTGGCATTCAGTGTAAAGTTGGCAATTGTTTTTTCGTTTAAAGATAGGCTCTTTGTTTGTCCATTTTCATCTGGTGTATAGTTGATTGTATTTGTACCAAACTGAATCGTTTCTAATGATTCTTCATTTTTATAACCGTACGTAATAGCATTGTTTTTAGGCGCGCTAAAGTCAATACGCTGTAACAAGCCGTTTTCTGATTCCGTGTATGTGACCATTTGATTATTTAACGTATGGTTCGTCACCGTTGTGATTAAACTATCTTTTTTAGTTGTGAATTGATTGACATTGTTAATTTTCACAACTGACGTTTGTGTTTCTTCATCATTCGTATATCCAATGACAGCTCTATCCGCCTTGACTACCTCGGTTAATTCACCATCAGCATTATAGTGATATTTTGTTATCTTTCCTTCTGCATTTTTCTCTTCTTTCACTGCATTTTGTTCATTATAACCTAAGTTTATTTGTTTGCCAGCAGCATTTGTAACTGTTACTAAATTCCCGTTCCCATCATATTTGTAGTTTGTTATCCCATTAGCGTCTGTTACTTTGATTAATTCATTTTTTAAATTGTAATCATACGTCGTTAGTTGATTTTTTCCATCTTTATAAGATGTCATATTGCCATTAAAATCAGTAATCGTTTCCGTCGTAATACCTAATTCAACGTCTGTATGCACAGTCCGTTTTTGATCCTTTGAATAATCATTGTCAAATGAATTTATTTTCCCTGAAGGGTACGTAATGGACTTTAAATCGCCCCGTGTATCATATGCAAAGGAAGTTTTTTCCCCCTTTGGTGACGTCGTTGTTTTTAAATTGCCATTTTCATACGTATTGGTCGTTATTTGATTTTTAGCATCCGTATGCTTTAAAACATTACTAAATTGATCATACATAAATGACTCACTTACACCTTTTGAGTCTGTTGTGCTTAACACATTCTCTTTTGAATCATAATTATAATCTTTCTTGTATGAAGAGCCATCTGCATAACCTACCGTTTCAGTTAACACATTATAAGTATTCTTATCTAACTTATAAGTTGTTGTTTCACCTGATGCATCGATTATTTTTTCCGCAACGTAGTTATCATTCAATTCATATTGTGTAATGGAACCTTCCGGGCTTGTAACCGTCATCACTTGAGGAATGGTTGTTCGATTTAATGCATAATTGGTAATGGAAGTTACTTGTCCTTCCAAAGATGGTTCTGTTACAGAAATTAGATCCCACTCATTATTATATTCGTAAAGCATCGTTTTTTGATTACTATCGATGATTTTTGTTAATTGTCCATTCATCGTATAATAGAATGAGGTAGCTGTTGTCGTAGTTGCATCTTTTTTCACAACTACTCTTATTAAATTCCCATCTGTATAGGCGTAGGTAATCTCTTGATTATTTAAGTTAATTTTTGAAATAAGCCCGTCTGCATCATAATCAAATGTCAGTTGAGTCCCTAAATTCGTTGTAATGAAAGTAAGCTGATTCACCGTATTGTATGAATACGTAATGGTATTGCTGTTTCGATCTGATTGTGTCGTTATATACGCTACTTTTACATCTGTATCCGTTGAATTTTCTCTTACTGTAAATGTAGATGTATAACCCGTTTGCGTTGTTAACTTATAACTGGTCGCATCCACTTTTTCTAAACGATCATAATTGCCAGCTGGGGCAACATAGTTGTTTCCGTCCCATTTAAACACATGGACCGTCCCATCTGCATCCTTATAATCAATATCGCTACCATTTGTCCCGAGATAAAGCTTTTGAGAACCTGTAAAGCTCCACCCATAACCGAAATCTGATTTTTCAAAATCTTTACTATTATACGTTCTTGTAAAATCTAATCCGAAATCTGCATAGTTGAATAAACTGAAATCGGTATATTGGATGATATTATTATTTGTGCCTAAATTGACGTAATTGGATCCATTTGAAAGATTATGTGACGCATAATCCCAATAGCCTTCTAAGCCTAGTCGGTTCGGTGTTTTAAATGTGACCACGAGCTTCGGTTTATAAGCAAGGGGATTTGTTGTGCTTTCACTACTAATGAATTTTTTATAAATCAACGTACCTTCTGTTGTACTCTTTAGTAGTACACCTAAATTCGTATTTGAATTGACAACCCAATCTCTTACTAAATCTGTAGGAAGTGCCCATCTTTTTAACCCGTCTTCTACCTTACTCGGAACGGAAGAAATACCATTAACTGTTGAAAGTGCTGCTGTATTGTAATCCCCACCTACAGCTGTCCATTTACCAGCTGTCGCATAGTTATTCCATGTTGCTGTATTTTCATCCCATGAACGCTTCATTGAATGCAAGCTTAAATCAATCGGATTTGGTGAATTGCTAGAAGATAAATACAAATTTAAATCAGCAGATAAAATCACACTATATTTTGGAATTGGTGAAACATCAAATTTCATTAAGCTGCGCACAATATTACCATCAGTTGCCGTGCCAGTCCCCAATTCTGTATCATTTCCGCCTGTTTGCGTTGGGAAATTTTTACGAATCGTTGTATCAACCATTTTTGAGTTTCCTTGGATACGTATAATCGTTGGATCAATGACAATTGGAAATTGACGTTCTTCCCCCTGTAGCCAAGCTGAATCCGGGATTAAATCGATCCATAAGGAATTGTTTTCTTTACGTGTTTGAAGCGTAATATCATAGGATTTTGCTTCTTCTGGGATTGCTTCTATCCCATCAATCGATTGGAATCCTGAAGGTTTAAATGCATCATACATAAACGGTGCCTCTATGACATAAATCATTTCACCAGTTGCTGCATCCTTCAAATAGATTTGATTGTTGATTTGTTCATAGCTCATATTTTCCAGTGATAATTGATACGAAAAGCTTTGTGGCAAACCATTCTCAGGCTTTTTATCAATAATAATATCTTCTTTTACAAAGTTTTCTCCAACTGAGTATGTAGTCGAAATATTTTCAAAAACATCCGTGTACTGAATTTGATTCTCTGTAGCAACCCCTATAACCTCATTGGCAAGTATTACTTCACCATTTTGTTCAATTTCCTTTAAGCCCATATCGAGGGTATATTGGTTCTCTGTCACTTGTACATGATTCGTGTCATCTTCTAATTTTTCATCAAACGTGACAACAAAGTTATTGTCCTTATTTTTGAACTGGCCTTTCCCATTGACCTTTTGCTTTTGAAGTTCATTATCAATTTCCTTCCAGCTGCCATTATTCCCTTTAAAATGAATCGGTGCCTCATAGATTTCTGTTGAAAAGGTACCGTCATGATTGTTATACGTTTTTGAGGTTTCTGTACGTGCCTCTAACACTTCTATTTTTTCTAGTACATTTTTTGTGGATGGTTGTTTATTACCACTTGCACTTGCAAAATTCCCAAAAGGAATAAACCCAATGAACATTGTCAAAACGATCATTTGAGCTACTATTTTCTTAAGCAAATTTATTTCCTCCTATAATTTATTGACTTTAAAACCTTTTCAATTCTACATTTTATTACTTAAAAGTAAAAATGCCGAACTGTTTATAATAAATAACACATTTAGGAAATAAATATACCAAAAGACTCATATGTGCCCCTAAAGGAACCCCCCGTGGGACTTGCTCTCAAGCGATTTAGGTGTCCATTGTTCAATTAAACTGCTCCGTTAAAAGTTCAATAAGATCATTGGGTTGCATATGCAACTCAATGATCTTCAAATTGGAATGGCAGCAGATTTAGACAACTTTTATAAGGTGGTTAGGGATATTCGTAGTTTAACTATCTTCTTCACGAATAGTCACTTTATTTTTACCTGTTCTTTTAGAGATATACATACGTTCATCCGCCAATTTAATAGTATCTAGCTCTAATCTTGGACGATACACCTTCGAAATTTCCTCCGAATTGGCAACACCTAAACTCATTGTGACTCCCACTTCTTTTTCTACGGCTGCTCGGAATTGTTCAGTTAATTTTGCTGTATCTTCTAAATTCGCCATAACGACACCCACAACTTCTTCTCCACCATATCGGAATGCTGTACCTTGTTTTTTCTTTAATACGTTTTTGAAAACGGATGCCACTTTGATTAACACTTCGTCACCATACTCATGGCCTTTTGTATCATTTAAATTTTTGAAGTTATCAATGTCACCAAAGATAACAGAGACTGGTTGCTTTTCTACAAGTTGAGCGGATTTTTTCAATAAGTAGCCTTTGTTAAAGAGTTTCGTTAGCGGGTCGGTCATTGAGTAAGTACCCACATTTTTTAATAAACCAATTAATCGGTCCATATAGCGTAGCATTTCATAGAGCATTAAACATAGTAATGCTAACGAATAAATCATAGCGAATGCACTAGTTTTAAAAAGCTGTAATTTTGATTTACTGCTCAATTTGCATGAAGTAAGTAAACATTACCACTTGAAGATGATAACTGACGAAGACACAATTCCTTGTACAAGAATTGCGCCCGATTGTTGAAAATCAAATATCATTAGTTTTCTCGTTCACGATCTTTCATAGAAAGGAATATTCGATCTCAAAATATAAAGTTTTTTTACTGATATTAAACAGAATTTCATTAATAAAGATCATCATACTTTGAACAGAATCTTTCTATCTGCTTATCCGATAGCTTAAAGAATGTATTCTGAGATACCTCTAAAACTAATGATTGTTCTTTTGTTAAACCTAGATATAAACCTCTTATTATTCTTCCAGTAAGTCCATGTGACATCACTATTACTTTTTCTTTATTTCGTATAGAATGTAGCCATCCTGATACTCTCTCTATAACTGCATCATAACTTTCTCCATTAGGAGAATTAAAATACCAGTTGTAATTATTAGTGTTTTTCATGAGTTCTGGCCAATACTTTTCAATTTCTTTTATGGTTAAACCAGCCCATTTACCCACAGAGACTTCTTTTAATCTGTTGTCCGTAATTACTTTACTTTTATCGAAACCTAAAATTCCACATATTATATCTGTACTTTGTTGTGCTCTTCCTAATGGACTGGAAATAAACTCCCACTCCCTAGGGTTGTCTATAAGCATTTTTAGGATTTTAGCATTATTTTCTACTTGTTCAATGCCGTTGGAAGTTAGTGTTGAATCAAGTTCTCCCTGATAACACCCTTTTACATTTAATTCGGTTTCTCCATGTCTAAGTAAATAAATGGTTTGTTTCAAGGGCCTAACCTCCAAAGATTTAGAATCTGATTCCTATTCTTAAATAAATTAAACAACCACTAGTCTAATATTAAACTAAAGCCCACCTGTAAAATTGCAATTTTGCCAATAACTAACTCGGTCTCATAAGGATCGAGTGTTAGGGGGTTATCCGTTAAGGGGCAAAAAAAAGTGAAATTTTCTTAGTTCAAATTCTGCTTATTTTGGCTGTTAAGCTATCCGTTACTTGTACATTTCTTAAAATATATTAGCATATAACATAAATGTTTGCTCCAAAATCTGGCTCTATAATTGAATAAAGCACTTTTCTTATTTCCGTAGTGTTTTATTAATAAATTAGTTAATAATAAAACACTACATACTTTACGCGAAAGTGTATAAAAAATAATTATTATTTAGTATTTTGGAGAACTTAGAGCAAAACCAATATAATAAAATGATTAGTTGTGGACTGTTATAAAACTTTATACAACAATCGGGCCATATTGTTGGTGCGACACGTTCTTAGCTTAAATGAGATGTGGTTAACACAATCTCGGTAAAGGCTAGGCAATTTATATTAAATTGAAGGATATTATCAAGGAGTCGAATGATGAGGTAACGCTCTGAAAGGCTCCCCTTGCGTCGAATAGCACGCTGTTTAGTAAGGAAAAGTGTGTTATAAGCTCGGCTAATAGGCGCAAGAATTTACCGTAACAGTTTGGCTGACGAAATCCTACCCGATGGGGTGGTGTAAATCATAGTGCTTGGGTTGAACGAATAAGGTGAGAATGCAACATAATAGGATAATAAACTACTTTGCTGACGAACCTCTGAATGTACGGGTCTAGAATGGCAATACATAGAAATGTGTATATCACTAAATGTGAGGTTAGCTATGGATGAGTAAGAATCAACAATATAAAAGTCCATCTTGTGTTACAGGCACATGCAATGCTAACAGGCTCATAGGAGGCACCTAAGCTTGTTCCATAATAGTTAATATTCAACGTGGTAAGCTGATAACGTGGAGAGCTTACTCTCGATGAAACGTTGGAAAGGAAAATAATCGTGAGATTAGCGAATATATAACTTTCCTTTATATCAGTGAAAGTGGTGGCACAGTACCGTTGAAGCGTGTAATGAACGTGGAGGGATCGCCACTAGATTAATACAAGATTTATTCACCATGAAAGGCAGTTCTTCAACGATTAATAAGGTTCTTGTGAGACTAATAGAGGTTCAGCTCCAAAAGGAGCCACCGACTTGTTAAAACGAAAGAAACTGAGACATAACGAGTACTATGACATGCAAAAACAATTTGATATGTTATATGCTCGCAGTGTTGATGGTCAAAATTTTTATGATTTATTAGATATAATACAATCACGTGAAAACATTCAATTAGCGTACCGTAATATCAAGAAAAATACGGGTAGTAAAACGGCTGGGTTTGATGGCCAAACAATTGAAGATATTAAGCAATTACAAATATGTGAAGTTGTATCAACGATACAGAAGATGTTTGCACTCTATCGCCCCCAAGCAGTACGACGTGTATTTATTCCGAAGGCAAATGGGAAAACACGTCCACTAGGTATCCCGACAATCTGGGATAGGTTATTTCAACAGTGTATTTTACAAGTATTAGAGCCAATTTGTGAGGCAAGATTCTATAAACATAGCTATGGTTTCAGACCAAATCGCAGTACACATCATGCTAAGGCACGTTTCGAAACATTGATAAATCGAGCGTGTCTATATCATTGTGTAGACGTTGATATTAAAGGATTTTTTGACAATGTTAATCATTCAAAACTGCTTAAACAATTGTGGACAATGGGTATTCGGGATAAAGCTCTTCTTTCCATTATTTCTCGCCTTTTAAAAGCAGAAATCTTAGCTGAAGGTTTTCCAACAAAAGGAACGCCTCAAGGCGGAATACTATCACCACTCCTATCGAACATTGTACTAAATGAACTTGATTGGTGGGTTAGTAATCAATGGGAAAACTTTGAAACAAAGAAGGCTTATAAAAACAAGGCGAATATGAATCAGGCATTAAAGAAATCGAACTTAAAACATTGCTATATTGTGAGGTATGCTGATGATTTTAAAATCATCTGTCGTACACGTTCACAAGCAATACGAATGTTTTATGCAGTTAAAGATTTTCTCTCTACACGTTTGCATTTAGAAATTAGCGAAGAGAAATCGAAAGTTGTGAATCTGAAGAAAAATTCTTCCGAATTTCTAGGCTTTCGTATAAAAGCTCATCCTAAGAAAACAACGAAGCGTAACCTATATGTTGCGCATTCACATATGACCAAGAAGGCTCTAAACAATGCACAAATAAAATTGAAAAAAGCCGCAAAGACAATACAAAAACATCAATGTATTGAAAATGTTTGGCGATTTAATACAGTTGTCATGGGTATTCAAAACTATTACGCCGCAGCGTCACACATAACAGATGATCTAACTGAGCTGAACTACCGTATCCATAGAACGCTACACAATCGTTTAAAAGGCATTAGAAAAGAAGCGACGTCTCAAGACCTCACGAAATCTTTACGAAAAAGGTATAACGGATATGAATGCAAGTTTTACAAAATTAAAGAAATGGCACTCGCTCCAATTCATGCCCAACGTTGCCGAATAAACCTAAACTTCTCACAAACCATCTGTAACTATACTACCGAAGGTAGAAATAAGATTCATCATGATTTAAGAGCTATTAATAAACACACTCTTACTGCCGTGATGAAACAATTTATTCCTCAACGCTCCATTGAATATAATGATAATCGTATCAGTCGATTTATTGCGCAATATGGAAAGTGTGCAGTAACTGGTACTGTACTTAGCTTTAATGACTGGCACTGCCATCACAAAACACCATATTATTTATCGCAGGATGATTCCTATGGTAACTTAACCATTGTACATGAATCAGTTCATAGACTAATTCACCTTAAAGACCTCGAGAAAATTCAAGTACTCATGAAAGTACTTCAACTAGATAAAAAGCAACTAATGAAAGTAAATGAATTGCGTGAGCAATGTCTGAACGAAGCAATCTAATTCCACATTACATCTTGTCCTTACATAAAAATCGAATGAATTGAATTAATTGGAACGCCGTATGCTGGGAAACTCGCACGTACGGTGTGAAGTGGGGGAAAAGCTGGAGATAACGTCAAAGGCTTACCTATCACTATTATAACATTTTTCTGGGGGATTGTTAGAACGGGTGCAGATTTATAAAGTTATGCGATTTGCTATACAAGTTTTTATGCAAATTAAAGAACAACCCCAGCAAGTATAAATGCTGCTGTATCAATTTGTTGCACCATTTGTATAAAAGGCTGTATAACCAATATTCCTCGCAAAAAGAGACAAACGTTGATTTATGAACTGCACCCCGTCAAGTAGACAGTCGAAATAATAAAAATTCATCAAGCGGCTTGAGACCTGAATTCCTTAGGACTTAAGCCGTTTAATGTTTCTTGATATCGTTCGTTGTTATAGAATTTTATGTACGTATCAATCGCATTTTTTAACTCTTCATACGTCTCAAATTTATGTAAATAATACTTCTCTACTTTTAGAGTTCCCCAAAACGCTTCTATCGGTCCATTATCAATACAGCGGCCGACTCTCGACATACTATGTGTCAGATTGGCTTTCTCCATGATTCGTTTAAATTCTTTTGATGTATATTGATATCCTCGATCACTATGTAGGATAGGAAATTCCTGTTTATTTAATTGGCGTATAGCTGGTTTAAGCGTCTTGAAAACTAAATCATTGTTATTTAATTGTCCAAATTTGTAACTCACAATAGATTTGTCATAAAGATCAATAATCGCACTTAAATAAGCCTTTTTACCGTTTCCATACTGGAATTCAGTTACGTCTGTACACCATTTTTGATTTGGCTTTTCGGCCGTGAATTCACGTGCTAATACGTTCTCAGCTGTGTAATCTGGTGTTACCTTACGGTACTTTTTGGGACGACGTCGAATAACTGCCTGCAATTCGGAAATCTGCATAAGACGATAAATACGTTTTTTATTTACTTTATTTAAGCCATTCTTTTTTCGTTGGCGATTGATTGTCATCGTGATTCTACGATAACCGTAAATACCATTTACTTGCTTATATAAATGTTCAATCGATTCGATTAACTGCTTGTTTTCTAGTTCATGTGATGTCGGTTGGCGGTTTAACCATTTATAATAAGCTGCTCGTGAAACATTCACTAATTTACAAAGTAATAGAATCGGAAATTTTTCTTTTTCTGCCAGTTCTTTAATAGCTAGATAATGACTTTGCGTACGAAGTTTACTTAACGAAGCCTCCTTTCGATTTCCTCTAACTTTTTTAAAAGTAAATTTTCAGCACGTAATCTTTCATTTTCACGTTCTATTTTTTTGATTTTTATACGTAATTTTTCTTCTGGTGTACGTTCATCTGCTGATTTCATTCGCCCACGGCGATCTTCAAGAGATGCTTCGCCACCATCTTCAAACTTACGCACCCACTGATATACTTGTTGATAAGTCACATCATATTGAACCGCTGTTGTTTTATAATCCTTTTCATTTGTTAAGCAAGCTTTCACGATTTCAATTCGTTCTTCAAAAGTAGTTTTTCTTCCTTTAGTCATAGTTTGGCTCATCCTTTGATTCGAGTCTTTTAATTCACTATGACTATTATATTTTTTTAACCAGCTATTGAATACTTTTCGACCACTGATTCCATATTTAATCATGATCTCATACTTTGAATAATTGCCTGTTAGGTAATCTTCAACGGCGTTTTTTTTCAATTCTTTAGGGTATCTTTTATTTTTAACGGGACGAAGTAATGCATCTGTGCCCCCGAATTGATATTTAGCGCGCCATTCATATAAGCGATTTGGATTCAAATTAAACATCTTGCAAATTTCTCTTGCAGAATAACGACCTTCCTCTAGGTATTTAAGAGCTGAAATCTTCGTCTCTAATGAAAATGTTTTATTAGACAAAAAAATGCCCTCCATTCGATAAACAGATTTTATTTTTTAATCTGTCTACCTAATGGGGAGCATATCATTTAATAACATTTGTCCCTTTTCACAGTGTAACCAAACTTGAACTGCACCCCATTTGTTAGACACATCTAACAAGGAGGTGCGTTTTTTCTATGGCTAAAATGAGTCCAGAAGATAAATTAGCAGCGGTTCAAAGATATATAAATGGAAAAGAAAGTTCAAGGAAAGTAGCGGCAGATATAGGGGTATCCCATCGTTACCTATTAACTTGGGTGAAACAATATGAACATAACGGTGTAGAGGCCTTTGTAAAACGATATACAAATTATACGAAGCAGTTTAAACTAGACGTACTTAACTACATGACTGAACACGGTACGTCCTTATACGAAACCGCTGCCATTTTTAAAATAGCGGCTGCTTCTACGATACGAAATTGGAAAAAACAATTCGAAGTACAAGGAAAGGATGCCCTTCAGCCAAAGAAAAAGGGGCGTCTATTCATGAAAAAAGAAACGGCTAAACAATCTAAGAAAATAGCAGTAGAAGGCTCTACTCAAGCACTCCAAGCTCGTATTAAACAGCTTGAAATGGAAAACGAATATCTAAAAAAGTTGAATGCCTTAGTTCAAGCCAAAGAAAAATCACCACGAAAGACAAAGTAAAAGTTATTTGTGAATTAAGGCATAAATATTCGGTGAAAGCACTTGTGGCATTCGCAGAAATTAAACGCAGTACGTATTACGATATAGTGAAGAAGATGAATCGACTAGATCCAAACGCTGATTTAAAGGTCGAAATCCAAGCGATTTACGATGAACATGAAGGTCGTTATGGTTATCGTCGTATTCGTGACGAGTTAGCGAATCGTGGGCGAAAAGTGAATCATAAGAAGGTTCAACGCATCATGAAAGAGCTAGGCTTAAAGTGCTTAGTACGTATGAAAAAATATAAATCATATAAAGGTAAAGTCGGTAAAATTGCGCCAAATATTTTAGATCGTAACTTTCTAGCAGAAGCACCAAATCAGAAATGGGTAACTGATATTACTGAATTTAAATTATTTGGAGAAAAGCTTTATTTATCGCCTGTTTTAGATTTATTTAATGGTGAAATTATTACGTATAAAATTGGATCAAGGCCAACCTTTTCCCTAGTTTCAGACATGTTAGAAAAGGCGTTAGAATGCTTACCAGAAGACCACCAGCTATTAATACATTCGGATCAAGGCTGGCATTATCAAATGAAACAATATCGCCACAGTCTTGAAACAAGAGGCATTGTGCAAAGTATGTCCCGTAAAGGTAACTGTTACGATAACTCCGTGATGGAGAATTTCTTTGGCATCATGAAATCTGAATTCCTCTATTTAAAGGAATTTGAAAATATCGAGCAATTCAAAAGAGAACTAGAAAAATATATCAACTACTACAATAAAAAACGGATTAAGCCAAAATTAAAAGGTATGAGCCCGGTACAATATCGAACTCATGCCCAAATGGTTGCCTGAAATTACCGTGTCTAACTTTTAGGGGTCACTTCAACTTCGATTTGGGAACGTTTATTGAATTTGTAATCAGTTATCCAAAGTAATTATCAAAACACCTAACAAAAAAATACATACTCCCTATCCCCCAAATAGTGACGCCACATATCCACCAAATTACAGCTTTAGCTTTTGATGAATTTCCCTCGTCTTCCGGATTTGCTTTTATAAAAGCGACCTTACTTTCCATACTTTTTTTCATAGAAGCGAGAACAACAAATCCGATTATTATGAAACCGATAGTTATCCAAAGTAATAGATCCACTTTTACTCCCCTTTTATATAATTGAATTTTGCAGCAATTTATTATAATAATTATATTCGACAAAGATAAAAACAACCCTTGTGTTAATTCAGATTCGTTTTAGTATATAAAATACCCTGTGAAAATAATAATCAATACGTATTAAAATGCTAAAAATTAACCTTCCCAAAGCGGGATTGGACGCTTTTATTTAAAATAAAAATCCCAAAATTTTGAAACTATTATATTTGTTATTTCGTACTATATTTAAAGAATATTATAAATTTTAAAGGAGAATTATGGATATCTTTAAAAAAATAATTGAGTTACTTAACAAAATGAAAAAATTTGATATTTGGGGAGACAAAGATGTGGAATTAACTGAGGAACAAATGAAGCATATTCGAATTCAAAATCCGTATGGTATGATAGCGGTTGTACTTAGTATATTGGCATTCCTTTTCCCGCAATACGGTCTATCCATAATTACTCTGATTTTTTGTATACTAACCTACTTTACATTTGATAAGGAAAAAGAAGATAACCCTTGGCCCTTTTATATTGGTATCTTAATTTCATTGATGAGATTAATGATGTTTTTTACAGGCGAAGTTCACAAAATTGTAGTTTGAATTTGGGATAATAGCTTATACACCTCATAATTAAATAATGTTCCCTAATGAAACTTAGGGAATATTCGAACTAGCAGCTACTACTTAGTTGCTTAGTGGGATAATAAATTGCTTCTTCTAAAGGTCTCCAATACCCTTTTGTTTCTGTATAAGAAATAACATGATCATAATTTCCGACAGTTAATATACCGATAGCATTTAACTGATTTCTTATGTCTTCTATAAATATTTCTGGTAATAAAACTTCTCCTTTCACTGTGGTGATATTCATAAAGCTCCTTCTTCCATTAAGTTACGTTTCATTTAAAATAATTACTTTTAAAATAAATGATATAACTTATATAAAATGATATTATATCTAATTTTAAAAGCTACCAAAACTTCATTTACTCCACAATCTTACCCTATAACGCAAAAAAAGAGACTTTCGTTATTCAAAAAGGTAGCTCCCCGATTGTTGAGTGTTGCAACTACTAAAATCCACAATAGATAATAATCCTTCGGGGGTTATTTCTTATTATTTTTAATATCACGAATAATCCATTGTGCTGCCTCTTTTAAATTTGGACACACTGCATCTGCTATTGGGTCACTCTCACCAATAAAAACTGTTTTTGTACCTGCTTTTTTACCTGCCTGAATATCCGTATCAGTATCTCCAACCATATATGATTTTTCAAGATCAATTTTGTATTTTTCTCCTAAATCTATGATCATTTTGCTATTTGGTTTTCTACATTTACATCCAGCCTTTGGTTTATGCGGACAATAGGCAACCTCATGAATCGTTGCTCCTTTTTTCTCCAGTTCAGCCACCATATAGTCATGAACTTTATGTAATTGCTTTTCCTTCATATAACCTAACCCAATTCCACCTTGATTCGTTACGACAAACACATAATCAATATACTCATTTAATCTTTTAATTGCTTCTTCTACCCCAGGTAAAAAATAAAATTGATTCGGTTTATTTACAAATTTCACTCGATCAGTTAGCACTTCATTTATTACTCCATCTCGATCTAAAAAAACTGCCCTTCTCAAGCCAATCACACCTTTAACTTTTATCATTACTTTTATTATGTTAAAAATTATTAGTTTTAAGCATGCATGTATCTTTTTTTCCATTGTCTCAATAAGTGCAAATAACCATACAAATAGAAGAATAATTATAATTCAGATATCTACTAGAGCCTCCGTTAGTTTAACAACCTAAGCTCTTAAAAAACCTCCTTCTGAGTTAATTATTTGTCCAGTAATCCATTGTGCCTCTTTACTGGCAAGGAACGATACTAACCTTGCTGCATCTTCAGGTAATCCAACTCTCCCTGACAAGAACTTACTTGTTAAATGAGTTTTTATCTCATCTGTCATCCAGCCTGTATCAGTAGGACCTGGATTTATTGCGTTTACAGTAATACCTAATGGTGCCAATTCTGCCGATAAAGAAAGTGTGAAAGCTGATATAGCTCCCTTTGTTGCGACATAAGCTAATTCACCCGTCATCGGTCCAAGTGCTTGTCCTGATGTCATATTGATAATTCTGCCCATCAATTTATTTTGTAGCTTTAAGCGACGAGCAAATTCAACACTCAGAAGAAAAGTTGCTCTCATATTTACTGCATAATGATCATCAAGTGTTTTTGAATCTAACTTCAAATATCCATCTCTGGTGGAGTGTGCTGCATTATTAACTAATATTGTTGGTAAGCCCAATTGGTTAGTAACCGTATCAAGTAGTTTAAATGGGGAGTTTGGTTCGGACAAGTCTATTTGTAAGTTCCCACATCTGACTCCGTTTTCTCGTATAATTTCATCTTGGAAATTTACTGCCCAATCATCATTTGAACCCCAATGTGTAAAAAATATATCTGCTCCTTCTTTTGCTAAGTTACGACAAATAGCTGTTCCAATTCCTTGATTATGGCTTGCACCAGTCACTATTGCTATAGACCCATCTAATTTCATAATCTCTCTCCCCTCATTTAACAAAACTTTAACTATTATTTCTCGTTTCGTTATAAACAAACAAGAATCTTCATTCTCCCAAGTATCTAAATATCTTTTTATCCAAATAGAGATGGAGCAGCGAGTATTAAAGTATACTTCTCTTTCTTCATCACCATTCCCTTGTACAATAAAGGAATTTGTTCGAAAAAAATATCATCACGATAGCTTCTCAAAAATTCTTTTAAGAACCCAAATTCCTCCTTTTAGAACTAAGCTGCTGCGTTAATTACTCACATGGGAAAGTAACAAAGCGTTCTTCTAACTATTCATATTTTAAAAAAACTCACAAAAAACATTTACAAATAATAACAAGTCAGGTATACTTACACAGTAATCAAAAAATTCTTAAGGAGGTCGAATAAAATGATCGTAATCAATAAATTAATGTCACTTGTAGTTACAACTTCAACAGTCACACATTCGACCAAATTGGAATGGATCGCTTAACTTTTTTTATAATTAAGTATACCCATACCGCAGGGAGAAGTGTGCCCTACGGTATTTTTGTGTCTTTTTTTACCGTAGGGAGAGTCTCTCTACGGTTTTTTTCATTTTTCAGGGGAATTTAAGGAGGTGATAATCCATGATATTAAATATTTTTTCTCTTACGATAGCTATTACAAAACGTGAGCGTGAGATCTCTATTGAGAAAGCACCTCATGATGAAAATGCGAAAAAAATCTTTGAAGAGAACCAAAGAAAAGTAGAAAATTTTGTTCGTCTTCGTCAATATTAATTTTGTTAATTCAAAAATATGAAAGGTGGGAATTGAAATGATTTATATGATTAAAAGACGTTATGCAGTTTTATGGGTGGAGAAAGATTCCACTTAGCTAACAGATGAAGTAATCTAAAGTAGTTAATTTAAAAAATCTCCGTAAAGCGAAGGGGTTGTGTGAAAAGTAAGTACTTTTCACACAACCCCACATCAAGTTTTTAATTAACTGCGTTTGTCATGGTAGTAGGAGTATAGGAACGAATGCTAAAAACTTAACATCCTGTGACAACGCTTTCGTGACCATCATCGTGTCTGCCTCCACCATCCTTGGCACAATGAACATCGCTTTGGGAAGGTTTTATATTTTTACTCCGAGTAGAATAGTACAAGCAGAAAGAATGGTTTATAATTGAATTAATGTTAATTCGAGGAGTGGTTTATTTTGCATAAATCAACGATAAAGGAATTATTAGACTGGGTTAAGTCTACAGTGATAACTTGTGTTTTTGTTATCGCTACGATGACATTTATTGTTTCCCCAACTAGAGTAGGTGGTGCTTCAATGATGCCAACATATGAAGATGGAGACTTCGTTTTAGTAAATAAAATTGGTAAGAAAATTTCTGGTATTGAAAGATTTGATGTTATCGTATTCAAAACCCCTAATGATGAGCTTTATATTAAACGTGTCATAGGATTACCAGGAGACAATATTGCTTATAAAAATGACACCCTTTATATAAACGATGAAGCCTTGGAAGAACCATATTTAGATTTGCATAAAAAACAGCTACTAGAAACTGGTACACTAACACAAGATTTCACTTTACAGTCTTTAACAGATAATTCAACGATACCATAAGGCTACTTATTTGTATTAGGTGATAACAGGAGAAATAGTATTGATAGTAGATATTCTAGTGTGGGATTAGTACCAATGGAAAAGGTATTTGGAAAAACCTCTATTAGATTTTATCCACTTGATAGTATCGGTATTGTTAAATAACCGCATTTTTCAGAGCCGATAAGTTAGATGGTTAGTGTTACAAGGATTAATAAAACATACAAAACAAAATCAAATAACTTTCTCAAATAAAAACTTTCTTTCCACTAAAAAAGGTTATGGCACGTCATTTGAATTTGTACCATAACCTTTTACTATTTACTTAGTAGGGATTTTCACAATCACTATTGTCTCTTTTTCGTTTATTGTATCAAGTGTAATCGTTCCATTGTATTTATTAATTGTTTCTTTAACAATAAACAAACCTTGTCCTCTAACTCTTCCTTTCTCTACTTTTTTCGTTGAGTAGCCTTGTTTAAAAATTTGATTTTTGTCAGGTAGCTTTCGCCCAGCGTTCGTAATCGAGAACGTATAATATAACTCGTCTGCTTTACAGCTAACTGTAATTTTACGTTGCTCCTCTGGCAACTCCATTGTCGCTTCTATCGCATTATCAATAATGTTAGATAATATATTGATTAAATCAATCGTTTTTATGTTATCAAATGGATTATCATCAACGGTTATCTGTATATCAATTTGTTGATTTTGACATGTTAATTTTTTTGTTTGCAATAATATCGCTAATCCCGGGTGATCAAAATTTAATTTAATGGTTTCAATTGCCTGTATGTCTTTAGACAAAGAATCGACATACTTTGTCGCTTGATCTACCTCACCTATATGCAGAAATCCATGTAAAACTTGGATATGATTAATATAATCGTGCCTTAATGATGAGACAGAAGCCATTAACGTTTTAATTTCCTTTTGATAAGTATACTCAGTAGTTCCAACTTCTTTTTGATACCACTTTTGTAAAAGGAAGAAAGAAATAATAACAATAATAACAAAAAGTCCACTGAGTACTAATAAAACAATATTACTATTAATAACTGTTTCTTTAATCCCGTCAAGTGTATCCGTACTAATATCAATGCTAAGGTAGCTAATGATTTCCCCTTTTCCATTCATAATAGGCGTCCCAACAGTTATATAATGATGACCATATTTCGTATCTTCTAGTATCTCTGTTACAAATTGCTTTCCTTCCTCATACGCTAATTTCACTTGGGCTTTGGGTACAGTACAAGCTTCACCTATTAGAAAATCATTTGGATTATCCTTGTTTTCAGGATAACCTACAATTAAAACTTCCGATGTAGTAGGATTGTCTATTTCCAAAGTATAGACGTATAATACACCTAGTTTTTCACGGGCATCATTCAAATAATGTCGTATTGTCCAATAATCTTCATCACGATTTTGTTTTTTTAAAAATCGCTCATACGTTTCCAGATCAATTGCCTTTGCAATGGATTTGGCAGCTTCAAGATTTTGGTTAGCAATCGCCTCTTCCACTGTATCTTCAATCTTTATATAGGAAGTATACATACTTATTCCAATAAAGAATATGACTAATACTATAGATAACACTATTATTAGTTTTAATTTAAAACGTTTCATATCAAAACAATACTTCCTTACTATTAAATACATATTTTGCTAAATTATTTCCCCAAAAATGAAATAGCCCATCCCACCGACTGATGAAATAAGGGCTATTTCATTTAATTTCTTTATTCTTTGTACCAATTAAAAACACTTTAATACTATTAAGTCCTTACCTTTAAATTAGTAATCTGTTATAAACTCTATATTTATTAATATTAATTCGATCTTTAAGGAACAAAAATCAGTATAAATGTTCTAAATCCTTTTGTCCAAAAAAAACTTCAATATTACCAATTAATAGAAGAATTTATTTTTTCCGCAAAGTTAATCCAATTTTTTTAGAATACTGCTAATTAATCTATATAATTGACAATAGATAAAGTCAAGGAAAAACCCCCTGGCTTTCACTTTTTTATATTCTCAAACATATGGTTGGTAACCTTTCATAAATAAAAATTTACAACAATAGCACCCAATTATATTTAAAATTTTTCAGCTAAAACCATTGTAATTGAAGTATAGGAACGATAAAAAGCTTTATGAATTAATATTTAAAGGAAAATCCAAGAAACGTTGGTTTAACAGCATTTCTTGGATTTCAGTTTCTTTCCAAACTGGCATTTGGGATTGTTATTTTGTTTAGACCTGTATAAAGTTATTTTTTAAAGTATTAGTTGTACATTATAACATTGAAATAGATATACTTTTATTTTCCTGATCCTCTTCTTGATTACAATATTCATCATAAATTAGTTTCATGGCATCAATAAGTATTTCATCTGCTAATTTCTCTTTAAATCGACTTGGTAATTCCTTTGCCCCCAAAACAAATAATAATGGATTTTTGGAGAACTCACCGAGCATCCCAATATCGACTACAACATTATCTAATCCACCAGTCATATGATTTAAAAAATGGCTCGGTATGCCATCTATATCACTTCGTTGCCTAACTAAACCATTTATAACTGAGATCCATAGTTCAGGATTAATTTTGTACCCTTGATAGATTAATTGTAAAAGTTCTAACAGCTCATTCAATTCACCCTTATTATCTAAATCTCTGGGGTTCTGAGTAATATTTATGTTTGTAAAATAGGATTTTAATTTTTGGTTAAACAAATCCCATCCTCCACAAAATTGAACAATCCTGTCCGCTACAAAGCTATCGTGACAGGCTACCATTACTTCCACTGCATCTCGAAGTTCCAAGTTTTCTCTATTTTGAAATTGAGGATAAATTACTTTACTATCCTCTTTTGGATTTAAAGTTATATCTTCAACAATGTCAGTCCATTTATAGTGTCTTTCATCGATCAATTTTGCGACACAAAAGGCAATTGCAACTTTTGCTGCAGAAGCAAGAGGTACTAATAAACCTGTATTTAATGATAAAACTATTTCTTGTTTTACTTGAGAAAAAATAATAATTCCAACTTCGCCAGACTCTATTTCCTTTAATTTTTCAAGAACTTTTTCCAATTTTCAACCCCACTTCACCATATTCTTTATTTCATTATTCTCTATGTATAATATTTTACAATTCTGCAGTATACAAACCTTACCTTTGCTATATATTATAATATAATTTACCATTTTTCTTTGAAATTTTTTATAGAAATAGGTAAGATTTGTCTGCCACTTCAACTCCACAGCAATAGCCATTTTATTTAATTAATTTTTTTCACAAGGGAAAATCCTTCTCCACTAAACTACTGCGATAGTTAAATAACCAGCCTTCCCAGAGCATCAATTGGGTGATTGTACAATTCCACTTCAAGAAATGTGCTCGATTGTGACCCATATTCAATAATGTTATAGGTGCTGTTGAGGTAGCTTAGATGACGGGCTTTACTCTGCTAGGTATTTAAATAATTCGCTCTGTTAAATTTCCATGTTGAAAATCATTATAAAAAATAGAACTTCTTTAATTAATCGGAAGTTCTATTTTTTATTTGCATACTACTATTAAGCTTGAATTATTTGATAAAGGTAAAACATCTCATCTTCTTTCACAATTTTCGGTACAGGATATAATGGGTTCGCTTCTTGTAATGCGCGATCTACCATTAAGGGTACATCACGGTTGACAATCCCCTCCACCTTTGTCGGAATCGCCATATGTTCATTCATTTTTTCAATTGCTTCAATAAATAATTGTGCTTTTTTTTCATCACTATCGCTAAAATTTCCGATTCCTACTAAATTAGCTAGCTCTGCTAATGGCTTGGCTGCATGATCCCCATAAAAACGTAGAACATGCGGTAAAATGATAGCATTCGCATAACCGTGCGGCACTTGGTAAAAGCCACCTAAAGTATGTGCTATCGCATGGACATAGCCGACATATGCTCGTGTAAAGGCTAAGCCTGCTAAGTATGAAGCACGTTGCATTTGCTTTCGAGCCTCGACATCTTGCCCATCGTCATATGCACGCTGTAAATATTTAAAAATTAACTTTACTGCTTCACGAGAATATTTGCGTGTTTCTTCAGTATTACTTCTTCCGATATATGCTTCTACTGCATGTGTTAAAGCATCCATCCCCGTTGTCGATGTAATATGCTTTGGTAAATTTACGGTTAATAGTGGATCTAACACTGCGTAATGTGGGATTAAAACCGGGTCACTAATTGCAAATTTTTCATGCGTATTACTATTTGTAACGACGGCTGCAACTGTTCCTTCACTTCCAGTACCCGCTGTTGTCGGTACTGCAAATAATGTAGGAATTTCTTTTCGGACTTTAAACAATCCTTTTAGCTGAGGAATCTCTTTCTCAGGACGCGCAACTCTTGCTGCTACTACCTTTGCACAATCCATAGGAGAACCACCACCAAAGGCAATAATAGCTTCACAATGATTTGTATAATAAAGTTGAAGTGCCTCTTCGATATTTGTAAACGTCGGATTAGGAATGGTCTTATCGTATATGACATAATTGATTTCCAGTGCCTGTAACTCGGCTAATAATGGATCCATCAAATTCAATTTGGCGATTCCTTCATCCGTCACGATTAATAGTTGTTTATAATGTAAACTTTTAATCAATTCTGGAAGCCTTAATAAACTATTTTCACCTTCTAGAAGCTGTGGTTTTCGCCAATTCATAAATTTCATACCTAATTTTAATGATTCTTGAAAAGTGCGACAATACGCTGTATACATCATAACACTCCGTTTCTGCAAAATAAGTAATCTATCTATATAGTAGAATAATTCGACATTATGCATGGTTTCCCTTTTTAAATACAAAAAAACGAACCCGCAAAGGATTCGTTAATGACAATTATAAACATACATTTCCATTTTTCCCCAATCATTCATTTGCAAAAAATACTTTATCGGCAAACGTAATCGGCTGTACTTCAAAGTCAATTTCACTCATCGCAATTACTGAAACATCAATATTGAGTGCTCTTAACGTATGTGTGACATCCTGTTGAATTAAATCATTAAAATCTGTAAATTGATTGTCAGTTATAATCATTAAATCCCGTTGATTGTTAATGGGATCGTTCTTAAATAGTTGGAGCGCTTTAGTCAATACAGGGACAATTGCCGCTTCTCCACCATGCTCCCCATTTAAAAAGGAATCAAATGTAGGAGTGTCCATTATGCCATTTTTAAAGTGTAATGGTGCTTTCGTTTCCTTACCAAATGGTAAAATGATTATATCGCGTCTTTGAAGTGCACATAAATTAAACAACGGTAAAATGATGCCTTTACAAAACGTATCAAACTCCTCCATCGTATTCGATTGTTGGAGAGCAATAATCATTGGCGAATAAATATGATCAAGTTCGTCAAATGGTACATAATAAACATTACCATTAACAACCATCCGTTCTTTTAAAACTTCCTTTTGTTCTTGTTGAGACAATAAAAAATCTCTATCTTGGATTTTTGGCATCGTTGCTTCAACTTCTGTAATCGTTTCTTCTAATGCGATCGATATTTCGATTATTTCTTTAAAAACATCATCCGTTTGAAAACGGAGTAAAAATTGCTGCTGTTCTTCTTCAGATAGTCCTTGAAATGAAGCTTTGCTATATAAAAAATGAAGAATTTCATCGTTTAAAAGTGTCCTGCTATCATTTGTCATGTGAAAACCCTCCATCAAAATATAAATGAATATCGTTAGTATAGCGAAAATCGTCTTGAAAAAGTAGTAATTCAAACTGTAGCGGGAAGAAATTTAAAAGGAAATGTCCCCATAAAAAAACGACACCCGAAAGCTCGGATGCCGTACCATACATATTGTATGTAATTACAGTTTTTCAGTTAAACCGTGTAAAGTATCTTTTAACTCACGGTCATGGCCAGATAGCTCGATTAAGTTTTCTAAACGTTCATGTAGGATTGGGCGCTCAATAACTAATTGCTCATCTAATACTTGAACAAATAATTCGATTAACATACGGTTTTGGATTAATAATGCTTCTTCTACACGCTCAGGAGCGATTGTATATTCTTTCTTCTTTTTCGCCATTTAAAAACAGCCTCCCTTTTGTTGATACATCGTTATTTTAGCACAGGCATGTTCAATTTTGTGAAATTATTTCACATTCTCACGTACAATCCATTATTTTTTTTATTTATTCTCTTGATTTTAGGAAGCATTTATACTTCATTATTTCATATAAGTTACAAATTCTTCTACTGGTTTACGATATCCTCTTAAATTTCGACTACTTTCTTTTTCTTTGCCAATTGTAATCATTAAGACAATCTCATCGGAACTAGGTATATCTAATATGTTACGAATTTTTTCAGGATCAAAGCCATTCATTGGGCACGTATCTAGGCCACGGTTTTTAGCAGCAAGCATAAACATCATTGCTGACAACGAGCCATTTCGAATCGCATCTTCCTTCATAAAATCTTCCCCGCGCTGCTCATAAAAATTTGTATTTTCTTGGACCATTTGCTCCAATTGCGAATCCGTCATAATTCCCAAATTTAGCATCCCTTGATTTAAACAAGCTGTATCTTTATAGGCATAACGGTTAGCCGTAACAATAATAACTCCCGCAGCTGTATGTACTTTGTATTGTCCAAAGGCGGCTTCTCGAATCTGCTCCTTTTTTTCTTCATCGAGCACTACATAATAGTTTGTATGTTGTAAATTAAATGTTGAAGGAGCTAGTTTTACATCGTCGAACACAGGTTTTAAATCGGCTTCCGTAATTACGACACCTTCAAGAAAATTATTTGCTGAACGTCTTTTTTCGATTAATTTTACAAATTCCACGATTATTCCTCCATACTTATTAATCTCGAATTCAAATATATTGAATTAAAGATAATTTTACCATAATTAATTTTTGATTTCAATTCAACGTGTGAAAGTATATGTTATAATAAATAATACCTATTTAATATAATTAAAAATAAATCTAAAAGGTTCATTTTGTAGAAAGGTTGATAGGATTTGTCCCCAGATATTATGCAAGAGGAATATGAAATTAGACTAGTCCAATATTTACTAGCCAATCGTTTTTTACGTCAATCTAACGGAAAGTTAGTTACATCACGTACAATTGCAGATGATACAATTGGCTTCGAAACAGAGGATAGTTTGTGTCGGGAATGGTTGTTATCTATATATGAAAGTTATTCATTTTATGAAGGCTTCGATACAATGGAGGACTGCATTCATTTTATAGAATCAAGTTACTACGACAATCATTTATATCGAATTGTACAATTTTCAACTATGTTCTACGCTATTATTTATGAAAACACACAATATCAACAAGTTATAGGGAAAGAAATCGCTTACTTTACACGTAATAATTTATTTTTATGTACAAAACGTCCACCATCTAATTTAACATTTAAAGAGCGTATTAAAATGCCCCCAATTCCACTAATTTATTATGAATTACATGCATTTGATCCCCATATGAAAGTTTTTAAATTGGATTCAGACACTTCTGATTCGTTTCAGGAAGTGCCAATACTTGATGCGATCGAGTATGCTGTCCTATTAGGTGTAACGTTTAAGGATATTTGGTATAGCTGTGATACGCCCCACGCAATTGCTCATAATCGCGCTATTCTAAATTTATATTTTAATCCAGGTCATAACCTTACATTATTCGGAAAATATTCAAAGGCACTTGCGATCAACCCTTTTCAACGCCTTGTCACTTTAGCAAAAGGGCGTGTTGCCCAATTTCAAATGGATGCAGACGATTTACGGGCTCAACCGCGTCTTTTACCTTACCGAGATGTCCGCCGTTACCATGAAAACATTCGAACACGCCCTGAAAACATTGAATTAGAGAGTGTAAGCGATTAATTCATCTCCTAATACATAAAAGCAACCTTCTAATATTCAGAAGATTGCTTTTTACTTTATATTTGTAATTGCTTTACTTTACCAATTATTTTTTCATATAGCGGTATCATATGGAGCTCTGAACACTTCTCCGCTATTTCTGTTATAGCAATCCAACTTACTGCACTGTTTTCATCCGCCTTTACTTGGAGCTGGGCATCATCTTGTACTTCAAATAAATAAGTTGCATTAAAGTGTAAATGTGGAGCGACATATTTACCGTTTTTCTTATGTCCGATTACTGGCAAAATATCAAGAGAAATCATCTCTTCTTGAATTGCCTTTACTTCTGTTAAGCCTGCTTCTTCCATTAGCTCTTTTTTCGCCACTTTAAATAAATCTGGCTCCCCGTCCGCATGTCCACCTGTCCAACTCCATGAATTGTAAATATTATGGTACACCATTAATACATGTGTACGACTTGGATTTAATACGATTGCTGAAGCTGTAAAGTGTAATATTTCATTATTGCGCGTTAACACATCAGATAATGTGCCCATAGCACGCAAAATCAAATCACGATCTTTTGTTTCTTGCTCGTTTGTAGGATTATACAATTCAATTTGATCATGTAAATTCATAATTATCCTCCTATGTAGCATTTGTCATCGGATAAAAACAAACCTTACATGCATCATGCAAGGATTGTCTTTATCAGCATTAAGAAATTAAAGATTTAACTGCTTTTGAAATTGCTGCACCGTCTGCTTTACCATCAAGTAGAGGCTTCGCAATTTTCATTGCTTCCCCCATATTCATTCCAGAAGTAATCCCTGCTGCTCGAAGCTCTGCAATAATTTCTTCTTCGGATAATTGCTTTGGAAGGAAGCTTTTTAAAATCGTTAATTTTGCTTCTTCTTTTTCAATTAAATCGTCACGTCCAGCCGTTTTTGCGCCATCTAGTGATTGATTAGTTTGCTTAATTTCACGGTTAATTATCGCAATTTCTTCCTGTGGTGTTAGCTCTGCACCCTTTTCTTTTTCTGCAGAATCAAGTGCTGATTTGACAAGTGTTAAAACACCTTTTGCTAATGTGTCTTTATTTTTCATTGCTTGCTTTAATTGATCAAATACAATTGTTTTTAACATTTTGTTTACTCCTTTGCTATTGGCATAAGTTAGGCGTTAACTTACACACTTATTACTACTCATTCACATTGTAGCACGTTCGTAAACTAGGAAGAAGTTACTTTGTTTTATTTTTATCCAAAATTTGTTCTAATTCACTCGTTTTTACTTGTGTCAGTTGTGTAAAGTTGTCTTCACCAAAGGGCATGATATAAAATCTTCGTTGCGATGTTTTCCAAATTTTATAGGAAGTTATTTTCGTATGCACAATGTAATAAGGTAAATCGCTATATATTCTAATCAATGAATTTGCTTCCCATTTCGCTGATTTTAACAGTTCTTCTAATCGCAAGCTATCTTCTATATTTAATGTTACCTCTTCTATATTGTTTCCATCTGATTGTCGTTGTAAAACTTCAATACTATCAGGCAATGCTAGCATAACGATTTCCCCGTTACTTTCCTCTGTATTCCAGCCTGACGCATTTAACTTCACATAGTCTCCAACTTGTAAGGAAACACTTTCATCATTAATAATCCACGCATTTAATGAGCCGTTATTTGTACTGCTTGTCGTCTGAAATTGCTCGAGTGGTATTTCATCAAGCTCTTGCGCAACTTTATTTTGCATAAAGTAAAACACATTGTCATTTACGGCCGCAACAACACCTGTTTTTGGTAATGATGTAAATGATGAAGAAGGTAAAGTCTTAATTTGTTGCTGCTCCTTAAAATACGCTAGTTGTTTCTCGTATTGCTCCTCCATATATACTATAGCTTTCCGGTTACTATAAAATTGTGCGATCGAATCGGTCATAACTGGAAACGTTTCATACCATTTGTTTTTTAATAGATTTTGATAAATTGCTTTTTCCTGTAGAATTGGTAGCACATTATTCTTATATTCCTTTTTTGAAAGCGACTCAAATGGAAATACTTCATAACTGTCCTCTATAAATTGTAATGATTCTTTTAAATCAGCATAATCTTCATCTGTCGCTTTTAACCCAATACTTTTCGCATATTCAATTATTCCTAACGTCTGTAGCATCTCCATGTAGGCATCGTAACGATATTGTTCATCTGTTCCGTCGTTCCAACTAAGTTTTTGAAATTCCATATAATAGGAGTAAAGTGATTCATTAATTGAGTTTTGTGCACTCAATTGATCAAATCCTTTAGGCACCGCCCAAAATGCAATGCCGATTGTTAAAATGATTATTACGATTGTAGGAACAATTAATAATGGCATTTTTCTTTTACGCTTTTTATTATAAAGTACAGCATTTTTTACAGCTCGTTCACTTTCCGACATATCTCCAGCCACATCGTGTAACGCCTTTTTTAGTTCATTCATGAGATAGCACCTCCCATTCGCCTTCTAACACTGGTCTTAGCTGGTCGCGTCCTCGCTTCAATCTTGTTTTTACGGTGTTTTCTGGGAGCTGTAAAATGCTAGCTACTTGCCCTACTGACATTTCTTCATAATAATACAGCAGTATTGGTTCACGGTATTTTAGTGGTAACTTTAAAATGGCCGCACCAATTTGTGAACGTTCCTCCAGCTGTACTAAATGATCTCGATCCGATGTTTTCATCCACCATTTCGATTCAAGCTGTATTTTTTTATACGCCCAGCTTTTCAAGTAATCTTTACTACGGTTGACTGTCATTGTTGTTAAATAAGCTCTTAATTGACCTCGCTCTTCGTAATCTGAGCTTGCAAACTTAATAAATACTTCCTGTACAATATCTTCAGCAGCATGGCGGTTTTTCGTATAAAAGTATGCAAGACGCAATAAATGCCCACTAAACTCATGCATGATGCTCTCAAGTTGTTCCTGCAAGTACGTCCAGCCTCCTTTCTTACACTGTAAACGACTCTCAATGTAAAAGCGTTTCAAAAAAACAAAAAAAGTATAAGGGGGTGCTCCCCTTATACTCATTGTACTAGTTATTTAATTCATAATGCTTCCCTTTTACTAAATAAAACAAGTGCTCTGCAATATTGGTTGCATGGTCTGCTGCTCGTTCAATATGCCGACAGATGAATGATAGATTTGTTACTTGTGCGACATGCTCATTAGACACATTGAGCTTCATTAAATTTCCTATTGTATTGCCATATAAAGCATCTACTTCATCATCAAGCTGGGCAATTTCCTTTGCCTTAACCGTATTTTCTTCCATATATGCTTCCACAATTTGTCGAAGCATTGATGCTGTTTTATGAAACATCTCCTCGATTGGTTCAATACTCGTGACAAAGGGCTCTTTCCCTATACGAATCGTCTCTTTTGCAATATTCACTGCATAATCACCGATTCGTTCCATATCTGCTGCCGTTTTAATCACAACAATTAGTCGGCGTAAATCGGTTGCTACCGGCTGTTGCTTTGCAATTAATAAGATTACGCGATCATTTATCATTTCCTCTAAACGATTGATCATTAAATCTGTATCGATGACATGTAACGCGATATCTATATCTTTCTTCAAAAAGGCATTGAAGGCCAACTCCAGTGAATCAATACTTTTATCACAGAGCTCCATTAAATCTTGTTGTAAAGAAACTAAATCATGTTCAAATCGTTCTCGCATCATGTTCATATTGCCCCTCTTCTTTTATCCAAATCGACCTGAAATATAATCTTCTGTACGCTGATCGCTCGGCGTAGAAAAAATAGTATCGGTATTATCATATTCTATAACTTCACCATTTAAGAAGAAGGCTGTTTTATCAGAAATACGTGCCGCTTGTTGCATGTTATGTGTCACAATGACAATCGAGTATTGCTGTTTTATTTGTTGGACTAATTCTTCTACCTTTAACGTAGATATTGGATCTAAGGCACTTGTTGGCTCATCCATTAAAATGACATCTGGCTCGATTGCTAAGCAACGGGCGATACAAATACGTTGCTGCTGACCACCCGATAATCCGTAAGCATTTTGATTGAGGCGGTCCTTTACTTCATCCCAAATTGCCGCGCCACGGAGCGATTTTTCAACGATTTCATCTAAGATTTTTTTGTTTTTAATACCGTGAATACGTGGACCATATGCAATATTATCATAAATCGATTTTGGGAATGGGTTTGGCTTTTGGAAGACCATCCCTACCTTTGTTCGTAGCTCCTCCACTTCGTAACCAGCATCAAAAATATTCCGACCTCGGTAGTTAATTTCCCCTGTCGTTTTGACGATTGGTACAAGTTCGACCATACGATTCAGCGCTTTAATATACGTGGACTTTCCACAGCCAGATGGACCAATAATAGCTGTTACTTCATTTTCCTTCATATCTAAGTTAATATCCTTTAAGGCATGGTGCTCCCCATACCATAAGTTAAATCCTTTTGAAGCCATTACTGTTGGGTTACTATTTGATGAATGGTCAAGTGTTTTTTTACCTTGCGTTTCTTTAATTTGAATCAATGAATCCCACTCCTAATATCGTTTTTGGAATTTGTTTCGAATATAAATCGCTACTGAGTTCATCGAGATGAGCACAAGCATGAGTACGATAATGCCTGCTGAAGCGACATATTGGAACTCTTCTTGTGGACGTTTCGCCCAGTCAAAAATTTGCATTGGTAAAGCCGTAAATGTATCTAGATAGCCTGTTGGTAAAAATTGTAGAATGACTGGTATACCAATGACAACTAGTGGTGCTGTTTCTCCAATAGCACGCGATAGCGCTAAAATACTGCCTGTTAAAACACCTGGAATTGCTGCTGGGAGCACGACACGGACAATTGTTTGCCATTTCGTTGCACCCATACCATAAGAGGCTTCCCGCTGCTCATTTGGGACAGCACGAATGGCCTCCTGCGAAGCAACGATAATTACTGGTAAGATTAATAGGCTCATTGTAAAGCCAGCTGCTAAAATACTTTTATCTAACCCTAATAAACGAACGAAAATGGTTAATCCTAGTAAACCAAACACAATCGAAGGAACACCTGCTAAGTTTGCAATATTCATACGAATGAAGTCATTTAGCCTATTTTTCTTTGCATATTCTTCTAAATAGATGGCTGTGCTGACACCTAATATAATTGAAACAGGTGCGACAACAGACATTAACCAAAGCGATCCGATTAACGCTGCTTTAATCCCTGCATTAGCTGGAATGCGCGATGCAAAGCTTGTTAGAAAGCCCCAATCTAAATATCCTAAGCCTTGTGATAATATCCGATAAAGTAGCATTCCTAGTGAAATTAGAGCAAAGCTAGTTGCAACAATGAAAACTATTTTCCAAACTTTATTTGAAACGAGGCGCTTGTTCATTCGTTTCATCACTTGGTCGTGTTGTAAGTAGCGCATATTAATACTCCTCTCGGAAGCGTTTTGAAATGTAAGAGGCTAGTAAATTCATCATTAATGTAAAGATAAATAACGTAAAGCCAACCGCATAAATTGAATAGTATATGGTCGTACCGTACCCAGCATCTCCTGTTGTTACTTGTACGATGTAAGCTGTCATCGTTTGAATAGAGTCTGTGAAGCCAAAATCAAATCTCGGTGTCGATCCTCCGGCAAGAGAAACGATCATTGTTTCACCAATCGCACGGGAGACACCAAGTACGACAGATGCCACAATACCAGATAATGCTGCAGGTAGCACGACCTTAATTGCTACCTCGAACTTCGTGGCGCCAAGTCCTAGTGCACCTTCACGAATAGTACGTGGGACAGAACTCATCGCATCCTCTGACATAGATGTAATCATTGGTAAAATCATAATTCCTACAACAATCCCTGGACTAATCGCATTAAAGATTTTTAAGTTCGGAATGATCGCTTGTAAAATCGGTGTTATGAAAGTGAGCGCAAAAAATCCGTATACAATTGTTGGAACACCTGCTAGTACTTCTAAAATTGGTTTAACTGTTTTACGAACTCGCTCTGAAGCATATTCACTTAAATAAATTGCTGCCCCTAAGCCAAATGGAACTGCAACCAATATAGCAATTAATGTTACTTTAAAGGTTCCAAGTATTAACGGTAAAATACCGTATAACGGCTCTTTTCCTGAAAACGGTAGCCATTCTTTTCCGAAAATATAATCAGTAATTGATACACGGGTAAAAAATTCGATTGTCTCAAAAATGAGTGTAAATACAATCCCAAACGTCGTAAGCACCGAAATTGTTGCAGCTAAAAAAAGTCCTGCTGGTACGATCCTTTCGATGACTTTCTTTCCTTTGCGATTGCGGGACTTTGCAATGAGTGCCTGAACAGATACTGGTTCATGTTGCTTTGTCGTCATGAACGGTATTCCCCTTCCAAATTCATATCCATCTTCTACTTTCTGTTGAAATAAAAATGTGAGGGGCAGGACGCCACCCCACATTCATTTTTATTCGCTTATTTTAATCCTTCTAATACTTCTAAGCTGGCATTGTACTTTTCTTCAGGTAGCTTTACATACCCGACAACTTCAGCCATTTCACCAGCATTTTCTAAAGTAAATTTGATAAAGTCGAATGCTGCTTCGCTATCTTTTACTGCGCTATTTTTCACGTATACAAATAATGGACGTGATAATGGAGAATATTCCCCTGATTCAATTGTTTCGTTTGTTGGCTCAACACCATTAACCGTAACAACTTGAAGCTTGTCCTTATTTTCTAGATAGTAAGCATAGCCGAAGTAGCCAATTGCGTTTTTATCTGCTGTTACACCTTGTACAAGTACATTATCATCTTCAGATAAAGTAGCCGTTTTTACGATGTCTTCACCATCTAAAATCACTTCATCGAAGTAGTCATACGTTCCAGAATCGGCTCCTGGAGAATAGAATACGATTTTTTCCGCTGGCCATGAAGGGTCTATATCTGACCATTTCTTTTCTGTACCATCTTCAATCCAAATTTGTTTTAACTGCTCTACTGTTAAATTTTTAGCCCATGTATTTTCTGGGTGAACTACTACTGATAAACCATCGTAAGCTAATTCAAACTCTGTAAAGTCAATGCCTGCTGCTGCTAGCTCTTCTTTTTCTGAATCTTTAATTGGGCGAGATGCATTTGAGAAGTCTGTTTCACCATTGATGAATTTTTCGAAGCCGCCGCCTGTACCAGACACACCAACAGATACACGAACGTCTTTTTGTACGGCTGCATATTCTTCAACTAATGCTTCTGTGATTGGAGCTACCGTTGAAGAACCATCTCCCGCTACGTTACCTGTTAATTGTGCATTGCCTGATTCAGCTTGTTTCGCTGCATTCTCAGTTGATGAAGCCTCTTCTGAACTTTCAGCTGATGAAGAAGTGCCATCTTCGTCACTTCCACATGCGCCTAAAAATAATGCTGAACCTAGTAATGCTGTTGATGTTAAGTACTGCCACTTTTTCATTTGTAATTCCTCCGCTTGTTATTAAAATGTTTTTTCTTACAATTCATACTATAAAGATAGTTTGTTGAGAGAATATTTTTCGCTCGTTAATTAAAAGTAAATGATTGTAAATAAAAAAAGACATTTTGCATGTTTTTTTGCAAAATGTCTCATTTTCGACTTATTGAAGCTTTTTAACAGACTTAATGTTAATAAGTTTAACTTCATGTTCTGTAATTGTTGCTGGCGCCTTCTTTGTTTTAACGGTCTGCGTATGTAATAGAATCGTTTTCGCGTCCTTTGGATGGGCATAGCCTTCAAAAGTTGTATTGTAAAGGGTTGTCCCATCTCGTAGCGTGACAGTTGCCTTCTTCGCATCAACAAGCTCATGTAAAAATGGATAGACCTTTACATTTCTCTCTCGTTCGGCTCGCACTAACCGAGGCTCTAACACTAAAAGTAGCCCTTCAAAAATGACAACATAAATAACTGACATTAATACAATAAGCCAAATGGGCATGTCCATCATGGCTAAAATCACCGCATTACTTAATGCTCCAACAATGACTACAGTATGTAAAAGTTTTTTACGCATCGCATGTTCTCCTTACTTTCCACTAATATGTACTTTTATAAGTTAGATTTTTATTTCTTAAAAAAATCCCGTAGCGTAACACTACGGGATTTCAATTTATTCGTTAACCGTTTCCTCATCTTCATCTTCATTTAATGTTTCAGTAGAAGATTTAATAATTGGTTTTTCGACTTTGCTCGATGAAAGGCCATCTTCTACATATTTCTTTTTCAAATCAAAATAAGCGTCCAATAACTCACGAGCTGTCTCATTTCCTTGTGGTAAATAAATATCAAAGTTCGTTGTTGCCCAAGGGTATATAATTGCATACGCAATTTCTGGATCTTCAAATGGTGCATAGCCTACATGTACGATATTAATCGTATCGGTACCATATTTCTCCTTCTGAGGTCCGTAGTAAACTACTTGGGCAGTACCTGTTTTACCAGCTGCTGTAAAATTAGCATCTCTAAATCTACTTGCTGCTGATCCATTGGCACCGAAATAAACACGACGTAACCCTTCTTGCACTTGGGCAATTTCTTTTTCACTATTTTCAATACGGTTTAAAATAGTCGGTGTTACTTCGTTAACAATTTGCCCTAAATTTTCTCCATCCTTTGAAGGATTACGAATTTCTTTTAGCATGCGTGGTTGAATACGGTAGCCACCATTGGCAATTGTTGAAATATATTGGGCTAGTTGTAATGTTGTATACGTATCAAACTGACCAATAGCTAAGTTCAGCATTTTTACATCTGTATCCGGATCAGCCTGATAACCAATTGTTTCTCCTGGTAAATCCACACCTGTTGGTACACCTAAACCAAATTGGGCATATTCATTACGCATTTTTTGCAATGTGCCATCTGCTAAACTGAAGCGCATCCCAGGGGTATATGTTCTACCACCTACACCCATCGCAATTTTAAACATGTAAATGTTGGATGATCGTTCAAGTGCCGTTAAATCATCTAGCATGACACTACCATATTTATTAAATAATGAGTTTAACGTAATATTACCAATATGCATTGGAGAATCGAGCATTACTTGACCTGGTTTAATGATGCCTTCATTATAACCCATCAATACTGTCGCTGCTTTTACAGCCGACCCTGCTTCATAGGCTGTTGTAAACGTTCCATAGGAATAATCGATGACATAACGTTCATTCGTTTCCTCATCATACTCGAGTTTCTTCCCAACTACGGATAGTAGCTCTCCTGTTTTCGGATTCATCGCCACTAAAAAGGCACGATCTAAAAGCTCGGCAGAACTACCATATGATTTTAATTCTAATAGCTTCTGTTCCAAAATCGCATCAGCCTTTTGTTGTAGCTCTAGGTCGAGGGTTGTGACTAAATCTTTACCTGGCTCTCCATCAAAGGTTGTAACGGTCTCAACAACTTGCCCCTTTTTGTTTGTTAAGTTTTTAACGACTGATTTCTCACCTTGTAAAATTTCCTCATATTCGGCTTCAAAATAACTTTCTCCTACTCGGTCATTTCGTGAGTAGTCTCGTGCTAAATAGAAATTCAGCTTTGATTTTGGTACACCTTTACTTGGAACGGTTGTACGGCCTAATACTGCTAACGAGGACAATCGAACACGCTTCCAGTCCGTTGTCGTGTTGACCCCAGGTAAATCAGTTAAATTTTCAGATACTCGCGCAAATTCATCAGCAGTTACGTTTTCACCTTTAATAATTTGTGGTGATAAACTGTAGCCTGTCATCATTTCTCGGTAAATGGCTAACACTTCTAAATCATTATCCGTTAATTGAGCGAGTTCTTCATCTGTAATTCGTTCTCGAATACGACGGTCGTATTCTGCATTAAACGCTTTTGTTTCTAATTCTTCGTTTTGCTCACGGAACTCATTCATTTCCTCTTGTGTAACTTTTTCCTTCGCATCATCCGGATTTAATAAAATCCAAAAATCTAGCTTATCACGCTGTGTAATTTTATCGGTTGGCTGTTCAATTAAATGTGCTAGCTTTTTAGCAATGTCAAGCATTTCAGAGGACTTGGTTGTCTGCATTTTTGTATATGTAATCGCATTTTCAGGCTGATTATCTACTAAAATTCTTCCGTAACGGTCAAAAATACGACCTCGTGGTACACTCGTATTTACCCGTACTTCCTCTTTACGCTCTAGTTCTAGAACATAATCCTCACCTTTTACTATTTGTAAGTATCCTAAACGGAAAATTAATACCGAAAATAGAACAAATATTGAAAAGAAAAGGACATTCATCCGAAAAGTTAAGCTCGCGCGCTGCTTTGCCTTTGGATTTGGTGTGCGATTTTGTGGTAATTTTCGCAAATGAGATTCCCCTTTCTTAAATATGTGAATAATACATTTTAAATCATAGATTTAAGTATAACACCCCTTTATCAATGAAAAAAGAGTGGACTTCACTTTCCTTTATCTTTTAGACGGTCCAGAAAAAATAAAGGTTTCCATTTTTAAAGATTCCATTCAAAATAAATGCAAGAACGATTTTTGAGGTGATAGCATGACCTATTTTGCAGTCGGGATTGGTGGCTCGCTTGGTGCTGTTTTACGCTACTGGATAAGCAGCTTAATTTCTATAACAGATTTTCCTATAGCAACTTTATGTATAAATTGGGGTGGAAGCTTTTTATTAGCATATTTAATAGGAAGGCAGTCTTTTAAGTATCATCCTACTTTAAGAATTGGAATTACAACTGGGCTTTTAGGAGGCTTTACTACGTTTTCAACATTTAGCTTAGATGCATTTCAACTGTTGCAGCTTGGTCATATATTCTTTGCCATGCTTTATATTTTTAGTACTGCTGTAGGTTGTCTCCTACTAAGTGCACTCGGATTCTTAATGGGTAAAAAGGAGTGAAATGAATGTTTTTAGTAGCACTTGGTGGTTTTTTTGGTGCAATGGCTCGTTATAGCATAACCCAATTATGTAATAAACTAACAAACATATCAAATATTATGGCTACTTTTTTTGTAAATAGTTTAGGCTCCTTTTTATTAGGAGTTACGTTTGGAATACAAGTTAGTGAAGGCTGGTACTCATTGTTAGCAATTGGTTTTTTAGGTGCTTTTACAACGTTTTCAACTTTTTCCTTTGAAGTGTTTCAGCTCATTGAACAACGAAAATATCCAATTGCATTTAGTTATTTAACAAGTACTATTTTGCTTGGGATTGGACTTGCCCTAGCTGGCTACTACATTAGTTATACAGCATAAAAAATAGGAACTGCACATACATCTCCGTACAGCAGTTCCTTAATTGACAAAAGCTTTGTAAGTTTTCACCTACAAAGCTGTCTTAAAAAATTAGTAAGTTGTCCATCCTGCATCTGCAGTAATTATTTGACCATTAATGAAGCTTGAATCTTCAGAGCCTAAAAATACTGCTAAGTTAGCGATTTCTTCTGGCTTACCAACACGTGGAATTAATGCAGAACCTTTTTGCTGTTGACCTGCGCCATATTGGCTAACATTTGTCATCGATTGTTGAATGTTTGTCATAACTGCACCTGGGGCAATACCATTGCAGCGAATACCACTTTGTGAGTACATGAATGCTGTATTTTTAGTTAGCCCAACAACAGCATGTTTAGAAGCTGTATAAGCCGCTCCTGCGCGACCACCGTTTAAGCCACCCGCAGAAATATTGTTAATAATTACACCGTGACCTTGCTTTAAAAATAGGTCAGTAGCAATACGCATTGATTTCATGACTGATGTTGTGTTTACCGCGAAAATTAAATCCCAACGATCGTCTTTGATTTCATTTACTGGCTCAAAACCATCCATAATTCCTGCATTATTTACTAAAATGTCTAATTGACCAAATTGTTCGATTGTTGTATCGAATAGTTTTGTTAAATCTTCGTCTTTTGCTACGTTTGTCGCGATTGCAAATGCTTGACCTCCGTTAGCAATAATTTCATCTGCTACTGTTTTAGCACCTGCTTCGTTTAAATCTGAAACGACTACCTTTGCTCCTTCTTTCGCGTAAGCTTCAGCGATCGCTTTCCCCATACCAGATGCAGAGCCCGTTACGATCGCTACTTTATCTTTTAATTTCATAATAAATACTCCCTTTCAGAAACAAGATATTGTACAACTGTTCAATAAAAATTATAATCAAAACAAAATAAATGTACAAACAACAGAAAATGTACTTTTCGTTCAATAATCAACACTTTTTAAGAGATGTGTTCAAAAAAGGAGAATTTATTTATGGATTTACGTGTCAAAAAGACTCATGAAAGCTTGCAACGTGCTTTGCTTATCCTATTAAAAAACAAATCTTTAGAAAATATATCGGTAGCGGAGCTTTGCCGTATTGCAGAAATAAACCGCGGCACATTTTATTTACATTACAAAAATGTCCACGGTGTATTTGAACGCTATTTCACTGAAATCGTCAAAGATTTAAAGCTATCCTATGAGTTTCCCTACGATGTGACGCAAGATAATATTTCACAGCTAACGCCTGAAATGATTCAAATTTTCCATCATGTTAAAAAGTATGAGTCATTTTATCGCATCGTATTCGATGAAAAAATTCCAATGATTTATTATCAAAAGCTTTTTGCAACAATTCGATCATTTATTTTGTCCTTTCACAATGAGCATGTCCAACAAATGCCCGAAAAACAAATCGATTATTTTGTTAGTTATACGGCCAATGCAATTATCGGCATTATTTTGCAGTGGCATCATAATAACTACGAAGAGACACCCGAACAAATTAATCAATATTTAGTAAATTTCATTCGCTTTAAAGATATGAGCTTTTAACCTTTTAAATGCGTTTTCTCGTAAAGCTCAATCCATTGATTGATCGTCATCTTTTGGCAAAGCTGTGCGATTAAGTTATATGGAATATGCTTCGTCGAAGTCCAGCGAATACAGCTTTTACCCATGTTGAGCTTTGTAGGTACAGTTTTTTCGTATTCTTGCTTAAACCATGCTAATAATGTTGA
Organism: Solibacillus sp. FSL R7-0682; assembly: GCF_038005985.1. Lineage (NCBI taxonomy): Bacteria > Bacillati > Bacillota > Bacilli > Caryophanales > Caryophanaceae > Solibacillus > Solibacillus sp. FSL R7-0682. The sequence continues at coordinate 1,434,322 of NZ_JBBOUI010000001.1, read as the reverse complement.
ATCTGCATACATCCCCAAATGATAGAGTGCTAAATGCCTTTTTTGTGGGGCAATACTCAAAAATGGTAGTGGTGTATTTGGTGTGACATGATAACCCTTTGGATAGGCTTCAAGCGGTACACTATAGGCAATCATATTACCTGTTAGCGTCTTTTCAAAGCCTGACGGTATATTTTCATCTACCGTTAGCATCAGCTGTACAAATGCAGCATGCCATTTTTCATCAATCTGTGCGATAAATTCATCAAACATATACTTCACTCCAAACTTTCCTAATTAAAGAAATCTTACCGAATCACACAAAAAATGTCATGAAAAAACGCATGAAAAGTATTGAAACTTCTCATGCGTTTTGAGTATGCAATATATGGCGACTAAATAAACTTATTTAGCTGCTTGGAATTTAGCTTCTACTACGTCCCAGTTCACTACGTTCCAGAAAGCACCGATGTAGTCTGGACGACGGTTTTGGTAGTTTAAGTAGTAAGCGTGCTCCCAAACGTCTAAGCCTAGGATTGGCGTTTTACCTTCCATTACTGGAGAGTCTTGGTTTGGAGTTGATGTTACAGCAACAGAGTCACCGTCAACGATTAACCAAGCCCAACCTGAACCGAAACGAGTTGTTGCAGCTTTAGCAAACTCTTCTTTGAAAGCGTCAAATGAACCAAATTTTGCGTCGATCGCAGCAGCTACTTCGCCAACTGGTGTGTTAGAACCGCCTGGAGCGATTACTTCCCAGAATAATGAGTGGTTTGCGTGACCGCCACCGTTGTTACGAACTGCAGTTTGAATGTTAGCTGGTAATGCATCAATATCAGCGATTAGTTCGTTAATATCTTTGTCTGCATATTCAGTACCTTCTACAGCAGCGTTTAAGTTTGTTACGTAAGTATTGTGGTGTTTAGAATGGTGGATCTCCATTGTTTTTGCATCGATATGTGGTTCTAATGCATCATAAGCGTAAGTTAATTCTGGTAATTTGTAAGCCATTTTGTATTCCTCCCTGGAACAATGTTTTAATGTTGATTACAGTACTAGGTTATCAAAAATAAGCGCTACCTTCAACGAAAAAAATAGTAAATTGTACATTTCAGCCTTTTGACGGAAATATTGGTTTGCTTCCTAGCACATCCCTTTGTAATCATTTCCAAAACTAGTGTACGACAAATGGCTGTATAAATTCAATTAATACACTAGCCTAAATTGCAATAAAAAATAAAACAATCATAACCGCCTGTACAATCCCCTTTGTAACAACTGAAGTTAAAAATCCAATGACCGATCCAACACCCACTTTCACGGCCTGATTAATGGATTTTCGCTCTACTAAAAGTTCTCCTATAATTGCACCGATAAACGGGCCAGCTATAATCCCTGCAAATGGGATGACAAACGGTCCAATAAGTAGACCAATGGTACTCCCCCACATACCAGCTTTAGAGCCACCAAACTTTTTCACACCGACTAAGTTTGAGATAGTGTCCGCTGCAAATAGCAATGCAACGAACAAAATTTCAATAACCCAGAACCACCATGGAAAATGACTAAAACTAAAAAATAGACCGTACGCGATAAACCCTCCGAGTAAAAATAATACAGACGGAATTATCGGATAAACAAGCCCAACAAACGCGATGATAAATAACGCGATAATAATAACCCACGCGACGATTTCCATTTACTACACATCCTTTAAAAACACTTTTTTTATCGTTTATTATTTAAATCACTTCTAGACCAACTATACGTAAAAAATGAAGAAAAGTTTCAATTTCCTTCTAGCCAATGTTAATGGAGAATATTTCATGTTAAACTACTGCAAAAGGAGACAAAATACATATGAAAATTTCTCACATGCAATTATTAATTGATAGTTTAACAAATCCTAAAAAGCTAGGCGCCTATCGAATATTATCCATTGGTAAAGTAATGCAATATGCCTTTTTAATGATCGCGTTACTGACAGCATTTTCATTTGGTCAGTTTTTAAATAATGGTACAAATGAAATATTTGGCTATTCAGAAATCGAACAATATGCGAAAAGTATACAATGGATTGTGTATCCGATTGCGCTTGTCATGTTATTTGTCATGAACACCGTCGTGTACTTTGTTAAAGTTAGCTTGTATGCCCTTGCTGGACAACTTTTTATCAATCCAATGAAGCGACGCGGGGAATATCGTCAAGTTTGGCGATCAGCAGTTTTTGCATGTACATGGGCAACATTTATAACGATGTTCGGTAGCCTATTCCCTATTTCACCAACTATTATGACGCTTGTTAGTGTATTTATAACAATGTTGTTTATTATTCTTGCATTAACTAAATATCCTTTAGCAAAATAAAGAATGAATCCTTCTCGTAAACATATAATTCAGTAAGAACTTTTACTAGTAAATTATATGATAAACGGGGGGATTTTTTTGCGCTTTCTCATAGCTTCGATTATTATTCTGATACTTGCCTTCGTTATTAAAGTTGATATACAAGAAGGTACACTTCCAATGACTTCTTTTTATGCTGCACCTGCTCCCTGTGTGGAAAAGGATGAATATTCTTATGTGACCGTTACAATAATGGAAGGCGATACCATTTACAGTCTATTTTCCGCAACACCTTCTCCTACGAAAATGACCTTTCCTGAAAGATTAGCAAAGTTTTACGAACTAAATCCGCACTTACAATTACAAACGCTCGTACAAGGTGATACAGTATTAATTCCGATTCACGTAAAAACGGAAGAAATGTGCTCAAAATGAAATCGTAGCGTTTCTTCCTTGTCCTTCGAATCATACACTGATAAAATAAAGTTCAGTGACGGCTTACATATATATTAATCGAATCATTCGATTAGACATTTAAAAGCCTGAGAAGGAGAGAATTTTCATGAGTGAAATCGTTCACCGTACGAAAACGCGTCCTGTACGTGTCGGTAATTTAACAATTGGTGGCAATAATGAAGTCGTAATTCAAAGTATGTGTACGACAAAAACACACGATGTTGAAGCGACAGTTGCTGAAATTAAACGTTTAGAAGAAGCAGGATGTCAAATTGTACGTGTCGCTGTTCCTGATGAACGTGCAGCAAATGCGATTCCAGAAATTAAAAAACAAATTAATATCCCATTAGTTGCGGATATTCACTTTGATTACAAGTTAGCATTAAAAGCAATTGAAGGCGGTATTGATAAAGTACGTATTAACCCAGGTAATATCGGACGCCGTGAAAAAGTTGAGGCAGTTGTTAATGCCGCTAAAGCAAAAGGTATTCCAATTCGTATCGGTGTAAACGCTGGTTCTTTAGAGCGCCACATCCTTGAAAAATATGGCTACCCTACTGCAGACGGAATGGTTGAGTCTGCATTACATCACATAAAAATATTAGAAGACCTAGACTTCCACGATATTATCGTTTCTATGAAGGCTTCTGACGTTAACCTTGCAATTGAAGCGTATGAAAAGGCGGCAAAAGCATTTGATTACCCACTTCACCTTGGTATTACAGAATCAGGTACATTATTTGCTGGTACTGTAAAATCAGCTGCTGGTTTAGGCGCAATTCTTTCTAAGGGGATTGGGAATACATTACGTATTTCCTTATCAGCTGACCCAGTGGAAGAAATTAAAGTAGCTCGCGAACTATTAAAATCATTCGGGCTTGCATCCAATATGGCTACATTAATTTCATGCCCAACATGTGGCCGTATTGAAATTGACTTAATTTCAATTGCCAATGAGGTAGAAGAATATATTTCTAAATTAAATGTCCCATTAAAGGTAGCTGTACTAGGCTGTGCGGTTAACGGTCCTGGTGAGGCGCGTGAGGCTGATATCGGTATTGCAGGTGCACGTGGAGAAGGCCTACTATTTATGAAGGGCAAAACAGTGCGTAAAGTACCAGAAGAAACAATGGTAGAAGAACTGAAAAAAGAGATTGATAAATTAGCTGCTGAAATGGCTGAAAAACGTGAAGCAGAAGCAAACGCGAACGCATAAAGAGGAGTATATTGAAATGGTTGCTGGAAAACATCGATTTGGAATTGATATTGATGGGACGGTTACTTGTCCTGCTACGTTACTTCCTCACATTAATCGACAATATAATATTAATATGACGATTGCTGATGTAACGGAATACGATTTTTTAAGTGGCTTTCCACATCCTGTTGATCGTCAACAATTCAATTTATGGTTTAAAGAAAATGAGCCATACATGTATCAAGTGAGTGAGCTTGCAGCGGATGCCCAAGCGATCTTAACAGAGTGGCAAAAAAAATATGAGCTCTATTATATATCCGCGCGTGGTACAAATGTGTTTGATGTTACGAAAAACTGGTTCGCTGAATTTAATGTGCCCTATGATCACATTGAGTTAATCGGTAGTCATAACAAGCTTGAGGTTGCAAAAAAGCATCAAGTGGAAGCATTCTTTGAAGATAAGCATGACAATGCTGTTCAAATTGCAGAGGAGCTAAGCATTCCAGTTGTTTTATTCGATACACCGTACAATCAAAAGCCAGTACCAACTAACGTAATTCGCGTATCCAATTGGCTCGAAGCGAACGAATGGATTTGTAAAAACTTTTAAGCAATACATTATAAAAGGTGATGGATAGAAAAACTGAACTGAACCCTATTTTGTAGACAGTTTAATAAAAAACAAGATAGCCATTTAATTAGGCTGCGATTAGATGACTTCGGTAACTCGCCGGAGTCATCTTTTTTAATGTCCATTGCTTTCTTGTGTGGTTGTAATGCGTGATATAGTCAATGACTTGTGTATGTAGCTCCGTGAAACTTTCAGCTTCATGATAATCGACTTCATCTTTAAAATGACCAAAGAACGATTCCATTGGCGCATTATCTAGACAGTTTCCTCGACGTGACATGGATTGTTTTAACCCCATGTCTTTCACAAGCTTCTGAAATCCTGGATGTGTATAATGAAACCCCTGATCCGAATGAATCATTGCTTCCGGATGAAGATTCCCATCCAAATGATGTTTTAATTGTTCAAGTGTTTCATAAACAATCGACAATTTAAGAGTAGTAGCTAGTTTATACGCAACGATTTCTCTCGTTGCGACATCTTTTACACATGATAAATAAGCCGTACGGCCACCCTTATATTGGAGATAGGTAATGTCTGTTAAGAAGACTTTTCCTGGCTCGTCTTGTTTGAATGCCCGATTTAAGTAATTTGGAATTTGACGATGTGCTTCATTCGCTTTTTCTATAAGTCGATAAGGATTGGCACGACGAACCTTCGCATACAAATTAAATTTACGCATCAATCGAAGAATTTTTTTATGGTTCATCGGTTTCCCTAATTGGTCCACCAGTTCCATATAAAACCCTCGATAACCAATTTTGCCTTTTGCTTCATCATAGATTACTTTTAGTAAAAGATAATCTTGATAATCAGCTTCTTCACGTAATGAATGTTTCTCCATATTTTGTCGCCATTTATAGTAACCACTCGAGCTGACATTTGCTACTTCACAAAGATACCGTGTCATATTTTTGAGTTGAAATAATCGAATCGTTTCACTGATTGCTTGATATTTTTCTTTGGGTGTTAAAAACGATTCTTCTTCGCCTGCCTTTCCATTTCGTCGAGCTTTTTTAAGAGCGCTAGCTCTGCTTCCAATAGACGAATACGAGCTTCTGCTTTCTCTAACTTTTTATCAGCTGATAATTTTTCGGCACGTGGGCGACCTGTACTGCCTTTTCCACGACGCTCTTGTGTAAAACCATCCTCACCGTATGTTTGATAAATTTTCTTCCACCTATGAACAGCACTTTGAACTTTTTTAATCCCGATGATTTCTAAATCAAAGCCTGCAGCTTTGAAGATTTCGGTAGGCCCTTTGCCTTTTAGATTTTCTTGAACAGCTTTTAATTTGAAAGCTACTGTATATTGAATAGATCGATCGGTTATCAAAACGACATTTGGATTCTGTTCAATTTGTCGACGTTGATGTTCGTTAAAAATTATTTTACTCATGATGTTCTCCCGTTCTTAAATCGTATGGTCAGTATAACGGGGATTTCTAGGAATGAAAATAGAAAAAACCCCGAATAGGTCACTTTTTTCTAAAGTGTCTACTATTCGGGGTTCAGTTCAAACTTCTACTCATCACCTTTTTCTGTTGCTTTTCTTTTAAAATATACTCCCAATCCCCGTAATGGTCGTCGCTAAATCTTCTCGATAGTTTTCATCCTGTGGATTTAAACTATTAATATTTACTTCATTACCACCTAACGAAGAATGAATATAGTGTTGGCCACCAATATACATTGCCACATGACCTGGGAAGAAAATTAAATCCCCTCGCTTCATAGCATCTTGTGTAATTTCGCGTAAAGGGAAACCCTCTACAATATTTGCATCCCGATAAATATATGCACCATTTAACATATATGCCATGGAGCAAAGCCCTGAACAGTCAATGCCTAAAGGTGATTTACCTCCCCAACGATACGGTGTACCTAAATAACGAAACGCTGTTTGCACAACCTGCTGACGGAATAACTCCTCATTTAATGTATATACTTTTATACGATCTTGCACCCATTCAGTTCGCACATAACCGGTTTCACCTGAGACTAATTGAACTTTAGACCATTCTTGTGGTAACCCTTCTTCATCAATTTGTTGAAGAAAGGCACCACGTGTCAACGAAATAAGTGTTGTACTTTGTATTTTAGGTGCAGCAAGTACATCAGCAAAGCTTTGTATGACGACGCTATTTGCTGTTGTAATCCATGCTGAAACCTGCTCATTGCCAATAATTAAATTTTCCTTTAATACATAGCCCTCATAGCGATAAAAAGTACGGATCTTTACCCAGCTTTCATCAATTTCTTCTATAATTTCGACTGGCATTCCGTATAATGCCTCGTCGGCTACTTCTGCTAAAAGATTAGGCTCTAAAAACAATGTGGCTATACGAACATTAACAATTGCATTCACCCTTTCTCCCTCCTTACGTTCTATATGTGTCATAAACGATTTTCGAAATGGCCCCGATTAGCTGCTTCGCTTCGTCATTATTCGTTACTTCGGTCACAAATACCCCAATAAAATAATCACCAATGTCACTAAACACAATGCCAACATCATGATCGACCGTATCAAGTCCACCAGTTTTATGTGCGATTTTCACATTGTCACCTATATAGCGTTTTAATGATTCCGAGCTACGTTGACGACTTAAAATATCAACGGCGATTTGGTTCCAATTTTGTTCTAAAAGCTCACCCTCATATATTTTTTTAAATAATCGTTGCATATCTGCAGCTGTTGTTTCATTATCAAAGCCTTGCTGTTGACGTTCGAAGTCCATCATTTTCCGCTGAACTTTCGTTGCCTTTAAATCAAATGCCCTAAAATAGTGATGGAACTGCTCCATCCCTACAAAATCAATACATACATTTGTAGCGGTATTATCACTCGTTATGATCATCCAAAGTAATAGCTCGTATAATGTAGCGGACTTCACTTTTTGCTCGGTTAATACACTGAAATCTACAATATTCTCCTCGGCAATTGGAAATGTTTCGTAAAGGTCCCCACCGGTTTGTTGTAATTTCTGTAGCACCGCTATTAATATTGGTACTTTAATAACACTAGCACTTGAAAACACTTCGTCTTCTCGAACACCTATTGGCGGTATTTTTTCTTTATAGTCCTCCACCACCACATGTACTTTAAATGGACTTTGTTCAATTAATTCGTGAATTTTCGCTTCCATGGAATCACCCAATAACACGAAGCGATTTATTTGTTGCATCCATTGCCACCGTTTTTCCTAATGGTAAGGACATCGTCGGCAGAACATGCCCACACGTAACATTCATTAAAATTGGAATTCGAAGCGGTGTTAAAATTTCATCAAAAATCGTTTCGAGGCGTAGGCTATTTTCTGGTTGTTTCGGATTTGGTGGTCCACAATCTGTCCAAGCACCTAAAATAATTCCTGCTAATCCATCAAGCTTGCCCGTTAATTGTAACTGCGTTAGCATACGATCAATGCGTTGCTCGTTTTCATCAATGTCTTCTAAAAATAAGATTTTTCCCTGTAAATCAATTTCATAAGGTGTACCTAAAGAAGCAACAACAAGTGTTAAATTGCCCCCTGTTAATACACCCGTTGCAGTACCTTCAACGACCGTTGTCATTTCTTCTCCTGCAACATTTTCTAGCAAGTAATTATTCCAAGCAGTATTTGTCACACTGTTAATAAAATAGCGCCATGTATAATCATCCATCTGTTCTTTTATAAACTCAGTTGATGGCATCGGTGTATGGTACGTGACAAAGCCACATTGCTGATTGAAGACGATATGTAAAGCCGTCACATCACTATAACCTGCAAACACTTTCGGGTTATTTTTTATCATTTCTAGATCGAGCTTAGGTAAAATTTTCGTCGCACCATAGCCACCACGAATACAAAATATCCCATCAATATCAGGGTTGGCGAACATCGCATTCAACTCTGCTGCACGCAATTCATCCGAGCCCGCTAAATAGCCATGACGTGCCGTACAGGTTTCACCGACAATCACGTTGAAGCCAAGCTTTTCAACAGCTTCAATTGCTGGCTGTAGCCTCTCAGAGGGCGTTGCGCCAGAAGCACTGATTAATGCTACCGTATCGCCTTTTTTCAATGCTTTTGGAATGGTTAAAGTCATGACGTTACTCCTCTCGCCTCAATTTGGGCTTTATATTGTGCCTGTTCTTCTTTATTAGCTAACACAAAATGACCTTCCTCAATTTCAACAAATTCAGGTGGATCCATCTCATATTGATGTACGGATGGGTCATATACTTGAAGCTTTTTTTGACGCTCCTTATAAGGATTTGGCTCTGGAACTGCCGCAAGAAGTGCCTTCGTATAAGGATGCAATGGATTATTAAATAATTTTTCTGTTTCTCCTAGCTCAACAATTTTCCCTTTATAAATAACGGCCGTACGATCCGTAATAAAGCGAACAATTGATAAATCATGGGCAATAAATAAATAGGTTAAGTCACGTTGTTCTTGAAGGCTTGATAATAAGTTTAATACTTGTGCTCGGATCGAAACGTCTAGTGCTGAAATCGGTTCATCTGCAACGATAAACTCCGGTTCCATCACAAGTGCACGAGCAATCCCAATACGTTGACGCTGCCCCCCAGAGAATTCATGAGGGAAGCGAGAAGCGAATTCTGGTAAAAGGCCCACTTCAAGAAGTGCCTTCTTCACTTTGTCGATTCGTTCCTGCTCATTACGATATTTTTTATTGCTAATTAAGCCCTCTGAAATAATGTAGTCAACTTTCGCACGTTCATTTAGAGATGCCCCTGGGTCTTGGAAAATCATTTGAATGCGCTGCGTAATTTCCTTATCCCACCCACGGCTTATTCGGCCATTAATTTTTTGTCCATGAAATAAAATTTCACCGTTCGTTACAGGATTAATACGCATAATGGCCCGACCGATTGTTGTTTTACCTGATCCTGATTCGCCTACTAGCCCAAATGTTTCTCCCTTGTAAATATCAAAACTTACATTATCTACTGCTTTAAATTGCTTTTTACCAGCTCCAAAAATAATATCAATATTTTTCACTTCAATAATTTTTTCACGCTCTTTATTCGTCATATGCATAACGTCTCCCTTCTTCAAAAAATGCTTGTAACACTTCTGGAGGGTCGACTTTTGGTGCTTTTGGATCTAACAGCCAAGTGCGTGCATAGTGGGTAGCTGATATTTTAAAGAACGGTGGTCGCTCAACAAAATCAATTTTTAATGCATATTGATTACGCGGTGCAAATGCATCCCCTTTTATTTCCTTAAATAAGTTTGGTGGGGTTCCTTTAATTGAATAAAGCTCCTCACCTTTCACGCCTAACTGAGGTAACGAAGAAATTAAAGCCCACGTATATGGGTGCTTGGCGTCAAAGAACACTTCATTCGTTTTACCAACCTCAATAATATCGCCTGCATACATAACGGCAATCCGGTCTGCTACTTTCGCTACAACACCAAGGTCATGCGTAATATAAATCGTAGATAAACCATACTTCTCTTGTAAGTTTGTTAATAGCTGCAATATTTGCGCTTGAATCGTTACATCAAGTGCTGTCGTGGGCTCATCACAAATTAAAATTTGCGGGTCACATGCAATAGCAATAGCAATAACAATACGCTGCCTCATTCCGCCTGAAAACTCGTGTGGGAATTGCTTATAACGACGTTCTACATCATGAATCCCAACATCTCGTAATAGCTGTAATGTTTTCTCGTATGCTTGCTTCCCTTTTACACCTTGATGAAGAACGACACTTTCTTCAATTTGCTTACCAATTGTCTTTAATGGATTTAAACTCGTCATCGGATCTTGCGTAACCATGGCGATTTTTTTTCCACGCACCTTTAACCAGTCTTTTTCTGCTTTAAACTGGGTTAAATTATGTCCATCATATAAAATTCTTCCTGAATCAATAAAGCCATTCTTATCGAGTAAGCCCATAATGGATTTCACTAAAACAGACTTACCAGAGCCGGATTCCCCAACAATTGCAAGGCTTTCTCCTTTATATAAATCTAGAGAAATATCACGAATGGCTGTTAATGTTTGACCACGCAATTTAAACTTAATAATTAAATTTTCAATTGATAATATTTTTTCTCGTTCCATATAACGCCATCCTCCTTACACGTGATTTTTCGGATCAGCTGCATCCGCAAATGAATTCCCGATAATATAAAAGGCAATTGTAATCACACTTAAAACAATACTTGGGAAAATTAATTGATAACGTAAATCTGGTGACATCATTAATACACGACCTTCATTAATTAAGTTTCCTAAAGATGGCACACTTACTGGAAGCCCTAAGCCGATGTACGTTAAAAATACTTCTGCGCCGATCGCAAATGGTACCGCTAAGCTCATGCGTAGCATAATAACTGAAATTAAATAAGGTAATAGATTTTTAATAATAATACGGTAGCTTGGTGTTCCCAATGTCTTCGAAGCTAAGTTGTACTCCCGATCTCGTAAAATAACAATTTGATTTCGCAGGAAACGAGCCATCTCCACCCAGCCAGTAATACACATTGCAATTATGATAGTAGAGACACTCGGTCTTAAAATATAGGACATCAAAATTAACACAATCGTCGTCGGAATATTATCTACGATGTTATAAAGCTGTGTAAACGGCATTTCGAGCTTACGAGAGAAGCCCCATAAAGCACCAATTGTAAAACCGATAATAACCTCGATAACAGCGACACTAAAGCCGATAAATAACGACGTACGAGTCCCTTCCCAAATACGAGACCATAAATCTTGACCAATTGAGTTCGTACCAAACCAATACTCATCGTTCGGGGAAACATTTCGGTCTTGCATACCTGTATCTGGATTAATATAAATTTCTGTCGGTGATTTTTGATCTGGTAAATATGGTTGAATAAATGTAAAAGCAATTAAAAATACAACAAGAAAGAGTAAAAATACGGCGATTTTATTTTTTAAGAATGAACGGAATGTTGAACGCCAATAAGAATAATTTGAATAGGCCGTCTCTTCCGCTTTTTTCTCATCTGCTACTGCAAATTCGAAAAGCTGTTCATTTGATTTATCCGAAATACTCTGAATCTCTTTTGAATATAGGCCCATTAGCGTACACTATCTCCTTTCCCTAGCTTAATTCGAGGATCGACAATCGCCATTAATAAGTCCCCTAAAATTAATCCAATAATCCCCAGTGAAGAAAAGACAAGAACTAATCCTTGTACGACATTATTATCTTGACGCTGAATGGCATCTACTAATAATCCACCCATACCAGGAATTGAATATAACGATTCAATATAAATTGAACCCGTTATCGTAAATAAAATGGTCGCCGGTAAATATTGTGCCATTGGAATAAAGGCGTTACGTAATACGTGTTGGAACATAATTTTGCGCTCTGTTACCCCTTTTGCACGAGCAAGTTTTATATAATCTTTGTTTAACTCATCTACCATATAGCGACGCATCCACATGGCATAAGAAGCGATTGGGGCTAGTGCCATTGAAATTAATGGTAAAATAAAGCTATTTGGATTATATTCATCAAACAACATCGGTAGTTTCAACCAATCTGTAATATACATTTGAATCATTAAGAAATACACCATTGCTGGTACAGCAACGACAAATACAATATAGCCTGTACCTAAACGATCTAGCCAGCGCCCTTTTAACTGGGCCATTAAAATACCGAGGGGTACTCCTACCAATAACGATAAGATAACTGCCCCTAGACCGAACAGGATGGAATACATCATTTTATCTTGGATAATATCCACTACCGGTACATCTGTACGGTATGTTATGGATTTTCCTAAATCTCCTCGGAATAAATCTGCATAAAAGTTCCCTAGCTGTACAATTAATGGATCTCGCAATCCTAAGTTTGTTAAGTATACTTCTTGTTGTTCTACCGACATTTTTTCTGCTGCAGCACCTAAATAGCCTTCATCAGGCATTAGTCGTAACAGGGAGAAAACAATCGTAATAATAATAAATAACGTGAAAACCGATTGTGCCAATCGTTTTCCAATATATTTGAGCATAGGTGCATCCTCCTCAGTACATTCTCTTAATTAGAACCATTTTTAATAAAATAAGAAAGGAGATGCAGAAAAAATTCTGTCATCCCCTGACCTAACATAAACTAAAAGCGCGAATCTATTCCTTTGAAGCATTTGCTAAAGCTTCTGCACGTTCTTTTTCCCATGCTTCTTTAGCAGACTTGTATTCTTCATTGCTCATTGGCTTTTCTAGGAGTGACTGCCCTTTAAATTTCTCAGATGTTACACCAAATGGAGAATATTGTGATTCGAATGGATTTAATTTTGACGCAACATAACCTGCACCGCCAACAGCGTAAGGAATTACAAATGCTTCTTCAATTAAGAACGCCTCTGCTTGTGCGAATAATTCATAACGTTTTGCAGGCTCTACTTCTGCTTTCGCTGCATCAACTAATTTTTGGTATTCACCATTGTACCCTTCAGCTAGCTCCGGTTTGTTATAAGTTCCACCTTCAGTGAATGGATCTGTGTAAGTTGATGGATCAGCAAAGTCAGGACCCCAGTTTGCTTCGATCATTGAGAATTTACCTGGACGACGAACTTCGCCTAAGAATCCAGTCGCAGGACCCGCATATAATTCAACATCGATATAATCTACACCTAATAATTTTTCTAATTGTTGTTCTACAACTTGTGATCTGTTTGCCCACTCTGGTGATCCAGAGTTATATGGTAAGACAACTTTTACTGGGAATGTTGCTTTCCCTGTTAATGCGGCTACAGCTGCTTCTTTATGTTGAATCGCTAAGTCAGCATTGAATGATTCGTTTTCAGTAATTGCTTTTAAAGGTTCTAGTAATGTGTAATCAACACCTTCAACGTCTACGAAGTTTTTCGGTGTAATTGTATTTGAAATTAAATCTTGCGGATTGTATGGCTCAACCGTTAACATCGCAGATACTCGGTCAAGTGCATGGTACAACGATTTACGGAAGTCCTTATTATTGACAGCCACTTTCCAGTTTTCTGGCGCATACTCTGCATCAAATTGCGGATTGAAATTTAGTGCATAGAAATACGTATAGAAGTTGTTTGTATTTTGACGTACTAGATCTTTTTTCTCTTCGTCTTTTAACCATTGATCTAAAATTGATGTCGGAATTGTTGCGCCATCAATTTCACCACGTAAGAACATTTCAGGTGCTACAGAAGCAGCTTCTTTATTGTATTTGTAACGGATGCGATCAATTTTCACAGCGTCTTTATCCCAGTATTTACTGTTTTTTACAAGTACACGTTCATTTTGTGGTTCGAACTTATCTAAAATGTACGCACCATTATATAAGAAGTTTTCACGAGTTGTCCCGAAGCTTTCCCCTTTTTCAGCTAAAAACGCACCGTTTACAGGGAAGAAACATACATAGTTTAACATCGATAAGAAGTATGGCGTTGACCCTTCTAATGTGTATTCTAATGTTGTTTCATCAATTGCTTTTACTCCAACTTCCGTGAAGTCAGTAATTTCACCGTTATAGAATGCATCACCGTTTTTTACAACAGTTGCAATCCAAGCCGTAGAAGACTCGTTTTTCGCGTCAAGTACGTAATTTAAACCATCTACGAAATCTTGTGCAACGACATCTGCTACTTCTTTTCCTTCATGATCTACCCATTTTACGCCTTCACGTAATTTAAATGTCCAAACGGTTGCATCTGCGTTTGGCTCCCAGCTTTCTGCTAAACCAGGTTTTACAACACCGTACTCATCATATTCAATAAGTCCATCAACTAAGTTTGCAGCAACTGCGAATTCATTTGTTTCAGAAGTTTTTAAGTAGTTTAAAGTTTTAATTTCACCAGAATATACAGTTCTGTATTCTACTGGCTTACTTGAATCTTTCGCTCCGTCAGATCCAGATGAATCATCGCCACAAGCGGCTAAAACAAGTGCAAACATACATGTTAAAGCAAGTAAATACTTTTTCACGTCATTTCCCCCATTTTCTTTTTTGGTTTTGGTGTCCATATGCGCTTATCTTTCGTTCGCACAATGAAGCAACCTATAGTAAAAATCCTAATCCTGGCTTTTCAATCATTTGAATACTTTCGCCTTCAAATATTGGTCCACCTTCAATCGGATCTTTAACACAAAGACTCGGTCCATCTAAATCGACCATTGTGATGTTTTTATTTGCAGCTGCAAAATGAGCAGCAGCGCTTACACTTATTTTTGTTTCCAACATACAGCCAATCATGCATTGGATACCACTTGCCTCTGCAATATGACAAATTTGCTGAGCTTTTGAAATGCCGCCCGTTTTCATCAATTTAATATTGATCAAATCTGCTGCACGTCTTTCAATGAGTTCAAATGCTTCCTTTGGTGAAAAGACACTTTCATCAGCCAAAATATTTGTTTGCGTATAATTCGTTACATATTGCATGCCACTTATATCGCTGTAATGAACAGGTTGTTCGACAAGTTCAATTTGTGCGTCCTTATCTTCTAGCTGTCCGATAATTCGTACCGCCTCTTTAGGTGTCCAGCCTTGGTTGGCATCAACTCGTAAAACCACTTCATTTCCAACAGCTTTACGAATAGCAATGACTCGGTCAACATCCCCTTTTGGATCTTTCCCAACCTTTATTTTTAATATTGAAAAGCCACGA
The DNA here is from genome assembly GCF_038005985.1 of Solibacillus sp. FSL R7-0682. Classification (NCBI taxonomy): domain Bacteria; kingdom Bacillati; phylum Bacillota; class Bacilli; order Caryophanales; family Caryophanaceae; genus Solibacillus; species Solibacillus sp. FSL R7-0682. Next base: position 1,419,064 of record NZ_JBBOUI010000001.1, on the reverse strand, counting down.
TTTACTGCTTCTAGGCTATCCTTTACCATTTCTTCACTGTCATTCACACTAATGGTAATGTCTGTTGTTAACTTGTCTCGATAGCCACCAAGTATTTTATATAAGGGTGCATCATATTTTTTTGCCCATAAATCATACAAAGCCATCTCTACAGCCGCTTTTGCACTCGTGTTTTTATATAGACATTGGTCAATGCGCTCACATAATAAAGCAATTTCATCAATTTCAATGCCGCTAATAACAGGGGCAATAACTTGCTCAATTGCGTATTGAATGGAGCTAACTGTTTCTCCGGTTATGACTTGGGTTGGTGCAGCTTCCCCTATGCCAACTTGACCATCATCTGTCGTAATGTACACAGCTATATTTTGAATATTATGTACAGTTCGTAATGCCGTTTTAAAAGGCGTAATAAGTGGTGCTTCTACTATTCCTACTTTTACTTGAGCTATTTTCATATCATCACCTACTGTTACGTTAAAAATTGTAAAATGCGTAGTACTTCGAAATAATCAGTTGTTTCAAATTGAACGGTATTATGCGGTTTGAATTTTGCACCCGGATAAAATGAATTACGATAAGCCCTCATATGATCTTTGTAAATAATTTCTACGTTAAAATGTTCAGGCAACGTTACTTGAATTTTATTGCGATCTACTTTCATTGCTTCTTCAACAAGGCGCTTTGTTTCTTTCAATGTCTTTTGTGGGCTTACATTAATTGTTGCTGATCCTACGCCTTCCTTCGTTGCGAATGTCACAATATTATCGTTATAACGCGCAATATGTTCTGTTAATGCTTGATCACCGCTCACAAAGGCAACTGGAACTTGATGAAGGGCTGCAGCATATGTGTTAATTAAAAATTCACTTGCATATTCTCCATTAATTTTGACATCTGCTAATAAGCTTAACGTGTGGGCTAATGGATTGCGTTCACTCCCCCCCTCGCTGTGGTAGCCGATAAATATTGCACGATCGAAGCTTTCGTCTAGCCCTGCGACCATACACATGGGCTCATTTGTCCAACCTCTAATTATTTTTACATTTTCAGGAATATCCTCTAATAATAGATTACGTGCTGAATCATGGGCGTCCTTTAATAAAATTTCTGTTGCTCCACCAGCTATTGCCCCTTCAATTGCGGCGAGTACTTCCTTTGTCATTTGCTGTTGAAACTGTATATAATCCGGTAAATTTAATTCAGTTTCACTCCATGTTGTTGTTCCTGTAATCCCTTCTATATCTGCACTAATGTATACTTTCATTTGAAATAATACTCCTTTAGTTCATTTTGTTTAATTGTTGCATGTATAGGCCCGTAAATCGCCTGCTTTAAGCCCGATTTTCTTGCCCAAGTAACATTGCCAAAATCATAATGCCACCATTCTTCCTCATAATTTTTGAAACCAGCTAATGACATACTATTAAATAATAGTCTTCGATTTTGCAAAGCTACTAGATTTTCTTGAGGATAAGACTCAAAGTAAGCAGTTGCTGATTGGGCCGTAGTTTCATCAAAAGCAGTGCCCATATCTAGTGGGTTCCCATCAGCATCACCTATTGTTAAGTCAATAGCTCCTCCCGTTAAATGCGGTGCAGGATAACCATCTTCAATACTCGGAAACGCCACATATTTTAATGTTTCTGATTGAATCTCCTCCACTGACCAGTTTGGATTTTTCTTCCTAATTTTCTGTTTTATTTGCTCAAATAAAAACTGCTGTACTTGAAGAGGGCGAAAGCCATCATAAAGTATGAAGCTATATTGAGCAGGTAAATAAGAGAGCGCAACGAACAATTGCTTCGCAGTTTGCTCACGTAAATAAACTTTTTTCAAACTATTCGGAATATTATGTTCGTAATAACTTGCATAAATGAAAAGTCGATGCATAATCGGTTTGATCTGCACTAACGGCTCTTTGTTTTCTTTTATGATCGGTTTAATAGTCGTAGGAATCACCATTTCTATAGGCTGAAATAATTTTTCTTTAATTGTGTAACACCTCTATTATGTAATAAATATTCATACATAAAATATTATAAAATTTAGATTATTCTGTTATTAATTAATAAAATACCATATATATTTCGATTATGGAAGTTTTTTTCTTGATTAATAAACCAATATTAAAAATATTAGAAATGTTTAAATAATAGTAATAAAGTAAAACTTTAATATTATATTCAGCCCAATTAAATATGTTACATCATATAAAATTCGTTCATCTATTTTAGGAAAAAAATTAAAAATGATACGCCTCGACGATATTTCCGTTTCTGCCTTTTGTTGTTTTTGCCTGGGACAATGAATTCATAATTGCTTCTTCGGTTACTTCCGCCGCCGCAGCAAATAGTTCATTCATAACCGGGTGGTCCTCTCGTATTTGTTGGCGTGATTCCATATAATTGCTTTCGTTATGATTAATTTGATGAGCGGTTGTAAAACCAATAACAATATCCCCACTACCGTGTGAAAAATGACTACCTGTTCGTCCAAGTCCTACGCCACATCGTTTTACAACGCGTGTTAGTTGGCTACTACTTAATGGAATGTCTGTCGCAAGAATTATAATAATCGAACCATCCGTAGGAGGAATTGTTGACTGCTGTTGCTCATTACTTCCCTTGTATCGGTCCTTTTGCATTTCATGACTTGCGCCAAAATTGGTTAATACTAAACATCCAACTGTATATGAATCCGCCGAACCCTTTACGTCTACAATACGAGAAGACGTACCGATTCCCCCTTTATAACCAAAGCAAACCATTCCCTTTCCCGCGCCGACTGCTCCCTCATCGGCCTTTTGACCTGTGGCATTTTCAATTGCTTGTATCGCGTGCTCCGGGGTAACGAATAAATGTCGAATAGAATTCAAATGACTATCGTTACATTCTCCAACAACTACATTCACTGTTCCAGTTGTGACACCAATTTCTTCATTTTCTTTGAGTAAATATTGAAGTGTTCCGTGTGTCACAGCAGGTACACTAAAAGTATTTGTCAGCATAATTGGAGATTCAATTAAACCAAGTTCATTTACTTGAATAAGTCCTGTCGTTTTACCAAACCCATTTATTACATAGCTCGCAGCAGTTACTTTTTGTTGAAATATATTTCCCCCATGAGGCAAGATAGCAGTTACTCCCGTGCATGCTACATCCCCTTCATCATTAATTGGCTGATCAATTGTGACGTGACCTACATGAACTCCTTGTACATCTGTAATGCAATTGTTTTTGCCTGTTGGCATATGACCAATTTGAATACCTCGATCGCGTATTTTCATATAAATACTCCTTTTCATATTATTTACAAACTATGCCTCCATCCTAACGTAACTTTATCCATTTAGAAAGAAAAAAAGGAAAACAATTGAGTATCCTCAACTGTTTTCCTTACGTATCATGTAATGGTCTCAAAATATTGTAAAACCTCATCTTTATATTCAATAAGCATTCATATTTATAAATCAATGATTCCTCTTGTCCAGCGGTCGACAAAACTTTCGAATGTTATCCCGTAGCGATTATACACCTCATGATAAACGAAATAAACGCCAAGTTTATCCAATAACTCGTCATTAATTCTCAACGTACTTTACCCTCTTTCATCTTTATTCACCGATGTTGCCATACTATCCATTCCACTTAAAACACTTCTACTTATTACATTCCCACAATTGACACTGTTTATACGGATTTTTAATGTGACGATAAAAATTTAATCTTTCTATATAATCCAGTTGGTTGTTACAAATATTTCACAATCAAGTGCGAATTTGGCATGTTTCAAGAAATACAATTTAGTAAGATGGAAATAACGATATAAACGATGGAGGGACTCTAATGGAGAAACTGCTATTACTCATTTTTACAATATTAATACTTGTAGGCTGTAGTGATATTAAAGAAGCCGTATCTGGCATTTCAACTAGAGCAGACGACGCAGCTTCTGCTATTTCAATAGAAGTGCATAACATTCGTGCTATAGAGCTTCAACACGAAAACGAAAATTTTACAATAAACGACCTTTTTAAAACTACTTTACGCGATGTACAGTGGAATTATGATGAACAAGCCCAACAATTAAAAGTTACAGGTTCATGGAAAGATAACGGATTATTTTCGGATCAAGATTTTCAAGGAATCGAAAAAAAACAGTTACTTGAAAACGGTGAAATCGAAGTATTACTTTTAATAAAGGATGGCTTAATAATAGAAGATGAAACAGTAGTTAAACTGTTGTTTCATGGGAATACTTTAATTGAGCAAAAAGGGCTTGACGCATTACAACAGTTTTATAACGTATACATAGCGCAATAATATAGAGCAACTACAAATTTATACTTCTTAAATCGTATATTTTTAAATAATATGAGACAATTAATTTAAAAGTTACTATTTCATAAAGAAAAATAGACGAACCTACTTTCCAAATACATTCCCTTCATTACGAGGAGAATGTTTTTTTATACGTAAAAAGCTATTCTCTCATACTTAAGTCATGGTAAATACGAATTTTTCAAACAATTCTATATTTTCACTTTCATTTACTGGGAATTTTGTTATACTTTAATTGTTAAATATACCTAGTAAAAAGGGGTGTTTTCGATGCTAATTAAACAATTAATTCCCCCATCCAATGACCAATTATTAATTTGGTTAAAAACTTTAAGTAACCAACTTTCAAAAGGGACGGTCATCATTAATTACCAGGATTCAAACTTACCAATCTTACATGCGAACGATGATTTTCTAAAACTAACCAATTATAAACTAGAAAACTTAGTCGGACAAAGCTTAACAATCTTAAATGGGCATCGAACAAATTTAGACACTTATCAGGAGTTGCACCATCATTTGAAAAATGGGCTAGCCAAAGAATTCACGTTAGTACATTATACAATGGACGGTTCTGCATTTTGGCATAAAATCACAATCCATCCGATTAAAAATGAACACCAAACGACTCAGCTCCTATTATTAACTTGTGAGGATAATACAGAATTAGCTTTGAATAAAATGCTTTCAAAGCTTGAACATGAAGTATATGAAGCAATTGATGTAGATCATAATTTACAATCGATATTATCATTAATTACTAAAAAGATTGAAAAATATTATATTCGTGATGTTTATTGTACAATACACCTTTTTGATAATGAATTAACATTAAATTCTATAGGCTCTAATACACTACCAATTGAAATTATAAACGAGCTCGAGTTATTAAAAATTACACCGAATATTGGGTTTAATGATTCCGCAATTTACCTTAAAGAATTTATTCTTACAAAACAGCAAGAACAGTTATTGTGTACCAATCAGTTAAATTACCTATATAGCTCTTGGACAAAACCAATCATTGTTTCACAAAAAAACATGATGGGCATTCTTACATTGTTTAACCAAGATAATATTGAATTAAAGCAGGCAGATATCAATTATTTAAATCGACTTACTTTACTTATACAGCTAGCGATTAAGTATGCAATTCAAAAAAATGAACTGCGAAGGTTAGCCTTTTATGATGTAGAAACACATTTGCCAAATGCACATTACTTTAAATCAAAATTAAGTCAATGGCTAACTGAAGGGAAAAGTGGCTTTACTGCATTAATTCACCCAACCGAATACAATAAAATTGTTGATTTATATGGACGTAATGCTGGATCAGAGCTATTAAGTCAAATTGTAAAACGCATGTACCAGCTTACGGCACCCCATGATTTTTTTATTGCGCGTTTTTCAAATTCAATAATTGTTGGAACTAAAACAGATTCATTGGATTGGTCTATTTATAAACTGCTCATTGATTCGTTAACGAAAAAGCCCTTTATCCTTAACGGTATTGAAAATTATATTACATTAAAAATCGGCGTAACGACATTCAATCAGCAGAAAACGATCGAACAATGTATTCATGAAGTTGATATCGCATTATCTAAAGCAAGAAAAATTAATGGTACAAGTGTGGCAGAATATGAAGAGAATAGTAATAAGCCACTTGCCGTTGAAATGGAAATTTTCAATCAGCTTACGTATGGAATACAAAATAGTGAATTCTACGTACATTTACAACCAAAAATAAATATTAAAACATTAGAAGTAGAAGGGTTCGAGGCATTATCTCGCTGGCATTCACATGTACTCGGAAATGTTTCCCCAGCTCAGTTCATTCCAATCGCTGAAAAATCAGGGAAAATTAAAGAAATAGATTTATTAAACTTTAAAACGATATTAACATGGCTACAAAATTTACTTAATCAAGGCAAAAAGGTGTTACCTGTCGCTTTAAATGTATCGCCTGATCATTTTTATGAACCCAAATTTTTAGATAATATTATTAAACTATTTAAACAATACAATGTTCCAGCAAAATATATTAAATTTGAAGTAACAGAAAGCATAGAACTTGAGGATCTTACAAAAGCAAAAGAAATTTTAATGAAGTTAAATGAACTGGGTATTGAAAGCTCCATAGATGATTTTGGCGTTGGCTATTCATCCTTAAGCTATTTACCGAAACTGCCATTTTCTGAAATTAAAATTGACCGAAGCTTTATCAATGCAATGAATGAACCAGGTATGTATGCAGTAGTCCAAACTATCATACAGCTTGCTGAAAATATTCATATGCGCGCCATTGCTGAAGGAATCGAAACTGAGGAACAGCTAATAATGCTACAGGAGCTAGGCTGTCCGGCTGGACAAGGCTTTTACTTCTATAAGCCAATGTCTATTGAGGAAGCAGAAAATTTGATTACTGAATAAACTAGAAAGGGGTACATGATTATATACTATCATGTACCCCTTTCTAATATTAATTTAATGTTGTCTTTAAATCTTCTGCTATGAAAGCTATTAAATCTTGTAAATTTTGTTCGCACACACCATGGCCAACTGGGTATGTTTTAAACGTTACTTTTGTTCCGTAATCATTAAAAAAGCGTACTGCATGCTCCGCCCAAACAAATGGGAAATCATAATCATATTCACCATGTGAAATGAAAATTTTCGATTCATCCATCGTTTTTTTGCTGTATTCTAACGCAGCAAATTCAGGTAAATAGCCACTTAATGCTACTGTCCCTCGCAATGCATTCCCCATCACCATCGCTAACGATTGGGCAATAGCTGCTCCTTGGTTGAATCCAACAACATAAAGCTGTTTTGGATCTAAATTGTACTCTTCAACTGCTTCTAAAATAAAGCTTTCTGTAGCTTTTAATACTTTATCAAAAATCTCACGATGTGGTTTACCCTCTTCTTCAAATGTGTAAAAAGCAAACCCTGGTCGATGCTTAATGGGTCCTTGTAAGCTAAAAATGTGGCATTGTGACGAGAACGAGTCAACTAGTTGCAATAAATCGTTTTCATCACTACCTAGACCGTGTAATAAAAAGATAGCTGGCTTTTTTTGTCCATCATTTTGTGGAGCTTTGTGTAAAAAAATATATGGTGATTTCATTGTATTTCTCCTTTAAGAAAGCGTCATTTGATTGACGATTTGATCTGCATGATAAGCTATGTAGCCTTCTATTATTTTCAATGTCTCATCAATATCGCCCTTACATAAAATATCAGCATTGGTTACTGTTACATGCGTTAAAAAATCAATGCGTAATGTATGTTCTACCGATGCATAGGCATAATCGTAAATGACATCTTCATCCGTCACTTTTAACGCCGCATACTGCTTATGAAATGCACTCGTATAGTCGTCCATTTTTTCGCCAACGTCTTGACGGATTCGCATTTGTTGCGCCATTAGTTCATTTTCGAGATAACTCATTTTTGGAACTTGTCCAGCGCCATATGTCATACGAATTAATTGGGACCATGCTGTTTTATTCTCTACAAAATACGCAATATTTAACATTAATCGATCGTAAAAATCTTCTTTAGACGATGAGGATTCACGTTTTTGCGAAACATTTTGTTGAATCACTTGTTCAAAGCTTTCCATATCTGCTTTATTTGTTAGTAAAAATAATTGCTGTTCAATGTATTTTGTAATGTCATTTTGTATTTGGTCAGTTGTCATGATATTTTCACTTCCTCACATAGTACCTAGCTTTTTTCCAACCTTTATCGTACCATTCCTTGCCGATTTAAGCACGTTTTCAATTGAAATTTTATATAAAAAATTCGGCCGGGACAAAATATAAAAAACAGGATTTTTCTCTTTAGAAAAATCCTGTTTTTTTGCTATGGAAGGAATTGACTTCCGTTCCGGGTACGCTTTCCGCGGGCACGGCCTGAGCCTGTAGTCTCAGGCGTCGTGCTGTTCCCGCGGGAGTCGACCCTGCACTCCAATCAATTCAATAACTATCAAATTTCCACTAATCGGAAACCTAATTTTCTTCTAAAAATATAGTTTTGTCCGAAGCACATTTGCTATACGTATTAAAGTGCTTTTACTTTCGCTACTACGTTTTCTACTGTAAAACCGTATTTCTCCATAACTAATTCACCTGGAGCTGATGCACCGAACTTGTCAATTGCAAGTACATCGCCATCAAAGCCTACATATTTATGCCAGCCCAATGATGCACCCATCTCGATTGCTAAACGTTTTGTTACAGCTTTTGGTAAAACTGTTTCTTTGTATTCTTTTGTTTGCTTTTCGAAACGATCCATCGCAGGCATTGATACAACTGAAGCATCGATTCCATCTGCTAATAATGCTTTTTGAGCTTCCACTGCTAAAGAAACTTCTGAACCTGTCGCAATTAAAATTGCATCTGGTGTTTCTTTTGTTGCTGGTGATACTACATAAGCCCCTTTTGCAACGCCTTCATACACAGTTTCTTTTGCTACATTCAGCACTGGTAAGTTTTGACGAGATAATACTAACGCAGTAGGAGTTGATTCACTTTCTACCGCTAACTTCCATGCTGCTACTGATTCGTTCGCATCTGCTGGACGTATAACAGAAAGGTTTGGCATCGCTCGTAATGAAGCTAAGTGTTCAACTGGCTCGTGAGTTGGACCATCTTCCCCTACAGCAATTGAATCGTGTGTGAACACGTATGTTACTGGTAAGCCCATTAATGCTGATAAACGAACCGCTGGACGAACGTAGTCAGAGAATACGAAGAATGTACCACCGAATACATTTAAGCCACCGTGTAACGCCATACCGTTTAATGCTGCACCCATCGCAAATTCACGTACACCGAACCAAATGTTACGGCCTTCTGGCGTTTCTGCGAAGAAGTCACCAGCACCTTTAATCGTCGTTTTATTTGAACCTGCTAAGTCAGCAGAGCCACCAAAGAATGATGGTAATTTTTTCGCAATGGCATTAATTGCATCACCAGAAGATGATCGTGTTGCAACAGATTTACCTGCTTCATATACTGGTAATTCTGAAGCAAAGTCTGCTGGTAATTTATTTTCCATTGCGTTGACAAATTGTTCAGCAAGCTCTGGGTATTCTGCTTTATAGCTCTCAAAAATTTCATTCCAAGCTGCTTCGGCTTGAACACCTTGTACATCAGCTGCCGCTTTAAATGTGTCATATACTTCAGCCGGCACGTGGAATGGCTCATGCTCCCAAGCATAAGCTGCTTTTGTTAATACGGCTTCTTCAGCACCAAGTGGTGAACCGTGAGAGTCTGCTTTACCAGATTTGTTAGGAGAACCAAAACCAATTACTGTTTTTACTTCAATTATTGTTGGACCACCTGTATTTTGTTTTGCTGTTTCGATTGCTTTATTAATAGCTGTAATATCTGTACCGTCTGCAACTTTTAAGTAGTTCCATCCGTAAGATTCAAAACGTTTTTGGATGTTTTCTGAGAATGACTTTTCTAAATCACCATCAAGTGAAATATCATTTGAATCATATAACACAATTAACTTATCTAATTTTAAGTGACCTGCTAGAGAAATGGCTTCTGCAGCAACACCTTCCATTAAGTCACCGTCTCCACAAAGTGCAAATGTGTAGTGATCGACAATGTCTAAGCCAGGCTTGTTGTATGTCGCCGCTAAGTGACGTTCCGCCATTGCCATTCCAACTGTCATCGCGATACCTTGGCCAAGTGGACCTGTTGTTGCTTCTACCCCAACTGTGTGACCAAATTCAGGATGTCCTGGTGTTAAAGAATCCCATTGACGGAAGTTTTTAATTTCTTCCATCTCTAAACCGTAACCACCTAAGTGAAGTAAGCTATATAAAAGCATAGAGCCGTGTCCTGCCGATAATACGAAGCGGTCACGGTTAAACCATTTTGGATTTTGTGGATTATGTCGTAGTTGTTTTGTCCATAACGTATAGGCCATTGGAGCAGCACCCATTGGTAAGCCTGGGTGACCAGAATTGGCTTTCTCGATTGCATCGATTGATAGTGTACGGATTGCGTTAATTGCTTGCTGATCCATCTGTTGTGTCATTATGTGACATCCTTTCTCGAACTATATATTTGTGAAATAAACAGTATAAAATTTCACTTTTCTTCATCTTACAGTTTAGACAAAATTGATGAAGAAAACAATCATTTCTCTAAACGTTTCAGAAATATGACATACTTAATGATAAATATGTCATATTAATTAAAATTAATGTTAATTAATGAATTTTTTTTGTTCTTTAATTTGCTTTAATTTTTCTGGTGTAACATCATTACCTTCTTCATCAACCACTTTAACGTGCTCAATTGTATCGCGCATTGTCGAGCGGAATACATCTAAATACTCTTTACGAAGTGCTGTACGCTCCTTCGCCTGTTCCTCTGTCAGTTTACCTTCTTTTGCTAATTTTGATAACTCGTTAATTCGAGCGATTTTTTCTTTCGATAACATATCGTTCTCACCTTTCATTATTACAATAATACAAAGGTATGAAAAAACGACTTGAAGTGCAAGTGTTTACTCTTCAAGTCGGTCCATATATTCAATATATCTTCGATGAACGGTTGCCTTGCTAATTTGTATTCCTAGTCCTGAAAGGGTTGTGGCGATTTCTGCAAACGTTAACCCTTTTTGACGTAATTGAACAATTTCTTCAACAGGTACATCTTTCCGTTCGCGCCCTTCAATGTTGCCTCGGTTTTTTAAATTGTTTTGTGGCATGTAACCATTTTCCACCGCTCGACGCATGCCCCGACGAATTTTTGCGTTATGCATCCGACGCTGATATTCCTCTACAATAGCCAAAATCTCAAGCAGCATTGTATCCATTTCGTTCAAGGCAAGTGGTCCAGCATCATTTAATGAGTATACCGTTGCTTCATATTTTTGAATAAGATGTAAAACCGCCATACGTGCATTACCACGCCCTAAACGTGTTTCATCCTGTACAAATAAAACTTTTATTTGTTGCTCCTTCATGTAATCAAGCATGTCTAATAAGCCATCTCGATCGACATCAAAGCCACTACTTTGATCTTTAAATACTGCAAGCTCTTGAAAGCCAAATGATTTTGCGTATTTTGTTAATTCTTCTTGTTGACGTACTAATGATGTTTCTTGCGTGTTCTTTTCAGTACTGACACGACAATAGAGTGCTGCTTTACTTTGATTCATTATCTTCTCTCGCTACTTTTATAGATTGTACATGAGACGGTTCATTTCGTTCAGCAATATATGCTGAATTTTTTTCAACAGGAACTGCTAATACTTGTCCACTGATCACATCTTCACTATGTAATGCATTATCCCTTATTACTGCATGAACCCAATCATGTTTAGTCATTTTACCACTATATTGCTCGGCTAACGACCATAATGTATCACCTTGCTCAATTGTAATCTGTTCGTATAATTCAATTTTTTCATCTTTAATATAAATAAGTGCAACTAAAATAAATGAAAATAATAAAAACATTGATACAAAGCTATTTAACTGGATTTTTTTCATTTTGATTTACCCCTTTTCGAATATATGTTCGGAATGTTTGTTCTCATATTAATACGAACATATGTTTTTGTCAACATGTTTTCGAACCTATGTTTGCATTTTTGTTCGCATACTGCTATACTGAACGTAATAAAAAATATCATTGTATATAAAGAGGTGAGTAAGTTGACATCAAAAATTTCAAAGCGACAACAAGCAATTCTAGCTTTTATAAAAGAGGAAGTTCGTGCAAAAGGCTATCCACCATCTGTTCGAGAAATTGGTGAGGCTGTTGGATTAGCTTCAAGTTCAACTGTCCATGGGCATTTAGCTCGTTTAGAAAGTAAAGGGCTTATACGTCGTGACCCAACAAAGCCACGTGCGATCGAAATTTTAGAGCAAGAAGATGTTACCGTTCCAAAGCAAGGTGTAATTCACGTACCATTAATCGGGAAAGTTACAGCTGGTTTACCGATTTCTGCAATCGAAGATATTCAAGAATACTTCCCTCTGCCAGATACATATGGCTCTTCAGAAGACGAATTATTCATGTTGGAAATTATGGGAGAATCCATGATTGAAGCGGGAATTTTAGATGGTGATTATGTTATCGTTAAGAAATGTTCAACAGCAAATAACGGTGAAATAGTCGTTGCCATGACAGAAGATGATGAAGCAACTGTAAAGCGTTTCTATAAGGAAAAAACGTACTTCCGTTTACAACCTGAAAATAGCTCAATGGAGCCAATTATAGTTAATCAAGTAACGATTTTAGGGAAAGTCGTTGGTTTATATCGTAACGTTCATTAATAAAACAGGGCGTATCTGAAAAGAATTACTTTCAGATACGCCCTATTATTTTGGTTATACTTTCTACTTAGAACCCTATAATTACTGCTTACAAGCATCTACAAAGCTTTTAAACAAGCGTTGTGCATAAACATCTCCGTTTGGTGCTAATTCCTCAGGGTGCCATTGTACAGATATACAATACGGATGCGCCTCATGCTCAATTCCTTCAATAACCCCATCTTTAGCAACAGCTGATAGTTTAAGACCTTCGCCTAACTTTCCTATTGATTGATGGTGGAACGTATTAACTCGGAACGTATTATCGCCAAAGATTTCTTTAAACTTTGGTGTTAACACCTCCACACTATGTGCTAGCTCACCACGCTTTGATGGTTGTTTATGTAAAAGTGGGCTTTCAACCTGGGAAGGAATATCTTGAATAATAGTGCCTCCAAAAGCTACATTCATTACTTGTTGCCCACGACATACACCTAATATCGGCATTTGCTTTTTAAAGGCATAGTTCATTAATAGAAGATCACTATCATCACGTTTCCTTACAACCGGGCCAATTTTCGGATGTGGTTCTTCTCCAAATAAATATGGATCTATATCCTCACCACCAATTAATAATAAACCGTCAACCCTTGATAATAATTCCTCAACTGTATCTTCCGTTGCATTGGGAATACAGATTGGGATTCCTCCCGCTAGTTCTATAGAGTGCAAATACGCATTATTAATATCTAATTTTTTGTTAGTATCATACATCGTTAACCCGATAACTGGTTTCATTTGAACCACCCTCTCAGCTACTAGTAATCGCCTAAAATATTTTTCGGACTATTCAAATTATACTATCATCTTACTGCAAATTACTAGAACTACGAAATAAATTATCATCGTCACAATTTTTTTATATTCGACATTTCCCGCGCAATAAAGTAAAGGTCATTGTAGGTCAGTATACGTGGGATTTCCTTTATCAAAAAAAGGATGAATTGCACAAATGACAATTCATCCTCCGAATTAAACTACTAACGCTTTAAGAAAATAGCTTCTAATTTCCTGCCAGTTATTCACACGAATAAACCCTTCTGTTGTTGCATTATATGGCATTCCATAAAGTAAACCAGTACCTTTAAAGGCAGCTAATTGATTAGGGCTATCATCGATTAAATAATCGGTATGTATAACCGCTTTATTTCCACAGAATACAATGTTTTGTCTTTTTAAAAACGGTAAATACTTCATGAGCCAATCATATTTTGCATTAAATGAACCAGGAACATCCATCGCTGCTGTTGCAATATAGATTTCATAATGCTCTTGTAGCTCTTGTATAACCTCGATTGCATCCATATCCAATACTTCTAAATCTCTAAAATAGTCCGGTTCATTTAAAATTGCGAACAATTTTTTAGCGTCTTCTCTTGGTAAATCACGCTGTGTTGTTAATAAAAATTCTTCATCTGTAAAATTTGTACCGAAATTTTCGTTGTATGTCATTCTCAGTTTTTTGTAAAAGTTTGCTAATACTTGGTCCATATCAATCGCAATACTTTTTTTCATCATAAGCCCCCTCTTCGTTTCTTATTTTTAGTTTAATCAACTCCATACGATGAAACAAGGGAATGCATGAAATTTTACATTTTTAACATCTGACATATTTTCGTTTAAAGCCAATACGATCTTTTTCAACTTGCTTTTGAATTGACTCATAGGCATTCAATTGAGATGGCTTTTTAGTTTCTCGCTTTATTTCAATACCTCCAATTGCTTGTGCAATTTCTAATGCTTCCTTATGCAATGGTACATAAGATACCCCTACTGTAACGACAAAATTATTCATCGATACTTTCGTTCGCTCTGGTGCATCATGAATCGTATTTTTCACCAACTCCAGCATAGCAAGTAGTTTCTCTCTGGAAAATTCATGGTCTTTTCGGCTCCCTAATAGCCAACAATAACAGCTCCAACCAGCTGACATTTTCAGTTCATCACCACTTGATATCCAATTATCTGAAACTTGCTGTGCAATGTCAGACTCCGCCAAAGTCACCGCGACAATGTAATCAGAAATCATGTAGAAATATGCAGTATCAATCCAACGATTATAATCCTCTTCAGTCATCGCTTGTGGATCAGCAATAATGCCAGCAAAATACATTGCATCATAATTTCCAGTTGCATATAGCTGTTCTGCTAGCTCTTGATTAATTTTAATTTTTTTCGCAATCGGCTTCATTGCACCTGTCGCAACACCATAAACCGGTTCTTTCGCTCCATTTGACATATACATTTTTTTCGAACGCTCTTTGCCTAATGCCTCTAGCTCGTGCATAACTGTTTGAAACTCCATTGCATACACCCCTTTAAATTATCAGTTCTATTGTATATTTTTTTAACGACAAAAAAAAGCGTTAGAGCACCGTGGCCCTAACACTTTAATTCTATGAATTAATACATTTTCATATATTGGTCGCGTTCCCATTGGTGTACTGTTGAACGGTACATGTCGAACTCGATTTCTTTTGCTTCCTTAAAGTTTGCGTAAATGTGCTCACCTAAAGCTGCTTGCACAACTTCATCCTTAGCAAGTAAAGCTAAAGCATCATCTAAAGCTGCTGGTAAATTATCAATTCCATTAGATTTACGCTCTTCTTCACTCATCACATAAATGTTGCGGTTGATTGCAGGTGGAGGTGTCAACCCTTTACGGATACCTTCAAGACCGGCTTCTAAAATTACAGCCATTGCTAAATAAGGATTTGCTGACGGGTCCACTGAACGTACCTCTACACGAGTAGAAATACCGCGAGAAGATGGAATACGAATTAGTGGTGAACGGTTTTGAGCAGACCAGGCAACATAACAAGGTGCTTCATAACCAGGTACTAAACGTTTATAAGAGTTTACAGTTGGGTTTGTAATCGCCGTAAAGCCTTGAACGTGCGCTAATACACCTGCCATAAACTGCATTGCTGTTTCAGATAAGCCTAGCTCTGTAGATTCATCATAGAATGCATTTACTTTTTCTTTAAATAAAGAAACGTTAAAGTGCATTCCTGATCCAGCTTCACCAAATAAAGGTTTTGGCATGAATGTAGCATGTAATCCATGCTTACGTGCAATTGTTTTAACAACTAATTTAAATGTTTGGATGTTGTCACAAGCTGTAATCGCATCTGCATATTTAAAGTCAATTTCGTGTTGACCAGGTGCTACCTCGTGGTGCGAAGCTTCAATTTCAAAGCCCATTTCTTCAAGCTCTAAAACGATATCACGACGGCAGTTTTCACCTAAGTCCGTTGGTGCTAAGTCGAAGTAACCTCCATTGTCATTTACTTCTAACGTTGGTTCACCTTTTGCATCGAGTTTGAATAAGAAAAACTCTGGCTCTGGTCCTAAGTTAAAGTTTGTAAAACCTAACTCTTGCATTTCTTTTAATACACGCTTTAAGTTGTTACGTGGGTCACCAGCGAATGGCGTTCCGTCTGGATTGTAAATATCACAAATAAATCGTGCTACTTTCCCTTTTTCTGCAGTCCATGGGAATACCATAAATGAATCGTAGTCAGGATATAAGTACATATCTGATTCTTCAATACGAACAAAACCTTCGATTGAAGATCCGTCAAACATCATTTTGTTGTCCAACGCTTTGTCTAGCTGACTTACAGGAATTTCAACGTTTTTAATTGTTCCTAAAATGTCAGTAAACTGTAAACGAATAAATTTTACTTCATGTTCTTGTACAAGGCTTTTAATGTCTTCTTTTGTGTATTTACCCACTATATCCACACTCCTAAATTTGTTCAGTACCGATTAAATCGATTATTTAAATGACTCCATTGGTGAAGACTAATAATCAGTTGCGGGTGAACCCCTAATGACTGATTAAAGTTCACTATATAATTTACACGTTGTTTTTATTGATAGAAACGTGATAAATCCCCTTGCCTAATAGAAGATTTTTGCATACGCTGTGCTTGTCGCATTTCTTCTCGTAAAATTTTTCGTAATTCTGCATCTGAAATTTCTTTACCGTTTTCTTTCATCGCAGGGTCATTTTTCATTGCAAATACTTTTTTAATACCTGCCATGTTAACCCCTTGCTCTAACATATCTTTTATTTCTAATAACTTATCGACATCATTTAGCGAGAACATCCGTCGATTTCCTTCTGTACGGTGTGGCTGAATTAAATCATGTTCTTCGTAATAACGTATTTGTCTTGCTGTTAAATCTGTTAATTGCATAACAATGCTAATGGATAATAATGGCATTGAACGTCGAATCTCACTACTCATTTAATTCACCTCCCTTGCAAATATAATACGACCTGTAACTTACATTGTCAATTCTATGTAAGAAAAACTAACATAACGTGTATGAAACAGAAAATCTACACCAAATGGAGAGAATGATCTGAAAATACAAATTAATTCGATACATTAAACTTTACTTGATTTTAGTATACAAAAAGTCGCCCAATTCGTTGAGCGACTATAGAAAAACTATTTTAACTTCTGTACTGCTGAGCAAATCGCATATTTTACGTGTTCATAGGTTAATCCACCTTGAACAAATGCCGTGTATGGTGGACGTATCGGACCATCTGCTGTTAATTCGATGCTAGATCCTTGTACGAATGTACCTGCTGCCATAATAACATCATCCTCATAGCCTGGCATATAGGCTGGCTCTGGTGCGAAATGCGCATTAATCGGTGATGCTGCTTGAATTTCTCGACAAAAGGCTACCATTTGTTCTGCGGTTTGGAACGACACTGACTGAATTAAATCCGTACGAATGTCCGTGTAATGTGGCGATGTTGTCATGCCGATTTCTTCTAGCATTGCCGAAGTAAAAATGGCACCCTTTAAGCTTTGTGCAACAACATGTGGTGCCATAAAGAAGCCTTGATAAAAGTCAGCTAGCGTATTTAAGCTAGCACCAGCTTCAGCACCAATGCCTGGTGAAGTCATACGATAAGCACATTTTTCAACTAAATCCGCGCGTCCAGCAATATAACCACCAATTTTCGCGAAACCACCACCTGGGTTTTTAATTAATGAACCTGCCATTAAATCTGCTCCAACCTCAGTCGGCTCCAATGCTTCGACAAACTCGCCATAGCAGTTATCAACAAAAATAACCGCCTCAGGTGCAAGCTCACGAATAGTTGTCACCATTTTTTGTATCGCATCTATTGTAAAGGATGGGCGTGTTGCATAGCCCTTTGAGCGCTGAATAGCAATCATCTTTGTATTCGCATTAATTGCATATTTCACGCCTTCCCAATCTACTTCCTTATTGTCAATAAGGTCGACATGGGCATAACCGATTTTATAATCTTTTAAAGAACCCGTATCCTTTTCACCGCCATCAACAATTGATTGCAATGTATCATACGGTTTTCCTGTAATATAAAGGAGCTCATCACCTGGACGTAAAACGCCAAATAAGCTTAATGTAATTGCATGCGTTCCAGAAATAATTTGAGGACGTACAATTGCAGCCTCTGCACCAAAAACTTCTGCATAAACTCGCTCTAAATTATCACGACCTTCATCATCATAACCATAGCCTGTAGAAGGATGTAGATGAAAATCGCTTACTTGATTATTTCGAAAAGCTGCAAGCACTTTTTGCTGATTGAAGAAAGCTTGCGCATCTACTTGCTGATGGTATAGTTGTACTTTTTCTTCAATACGTGCTGCTAGCTCCATTGTTTCTTTCGTTAAACTTGATTGAAATGCCATTTTTCTTACTCCATTCTTTTCAAACTTCTCTCATTATACCTTAAATAGCTATAATTTTGACGAAATTACGAAAAACTGCTATTCTCATTTTCGGTTGTATTTTTTGATAGAGAAAATTAGCTTTCTATTATAATAAAAATCAGTATAAAGCATTTTGATGCTCAAAATGTGTTTTATTAAGGGGGATGTTTAATGGCTTGGGATGTCTTTAGTGTCATTGGTACGATTGCCTTTGCCATTTCTGGAGCAATTGTTGCAATGGAGGAGGAATACGACCTTTTTGGTGTATACATTTTAGGAATTGTAACGGCATTTGGTGGCGGGGCAATTCGAAATCTATTAATCGGTTTACCTGTCTCAACACTTTGGAGTCAGGAAATGATGTTTCAAATCGCGCTAGCCGCTATTACAATTTTCTTCTTAATGCCACATCATTTAATCAAGCATTGGAATCGTTGGGGAAACTTTACTGATGCAATTGGTTTATCTGCCTTTGCAATCCAAGGAGCTATGCATGCGGTACATCAAGATTTGCCATTATCCGCTGTCATTGTTGCAGCGGTATTAACTGGTGCAGGTGGAGGGATTGTTCGAGATTTACTTGCTGGAAGAAGACCCATCGTTCTTCGTCACGAGATTTATGGTGTTTGGGCAGCAAGTGCAGGGTTATTAATAGGTCTTGAAATTTTAACTGGTGATTTGTTTTTATATGCATTATTTATAGTCATTACGGTTTTACGTATTTTCTCCTATACATGCGGATGGCGTTTACCGTCAAAGAAAATAAACTATGCACAAAAATAAAAAGGAGCACAACGTTTTTAAAACGGCTGTGCTCCTTCAATTTATTTAAATTCTAATTCGCCGTCATAGGCCATCATTCCGCCTTCAAGGTTTGTTACATCGAAACCTTGTGCTTCTAAAAACTCACACGCATTGGCACTACGAACGCCGCCTTTACATACAAGAATATATGATTTTGATGTATCCAGTTCATCTGTACGATCTGGAATTTGACCTAGTGGGATATGTACAGCACCTGGAATCATGCCATTTTCCACTTCAAAATCTTCACGCACATCGATTACATTCAAATCTTCATTCGCATCTAATAAGTTTAATAGTTCATCAGTTGTCATTGTTTTCATGAATAAGTCCTCCATCTGTTAGGTGTCCTAGACATTATAATAGATACAACAACAATCTGCTAGCGGTTTTAACCAATTACGCTTCTTCTTCCACTAATGCTACGTTTTTAGCAGGGACAAAGGTTGAAATGGCGTGTTTATAAATTAATTGCTGCTTGCCCTCTGTCTCTAACAGCACTGTAAAATTATCATAGGATTTAATTGAACCTTTTAATTGGAAACCATTTAATAAAAATACTGTAACAAATGTATTATTTTTTCGTAAGGTATTTAAAAACGTATCTTGCAAGTTCATTGATTTCATATATCACTCAATCTCCCTCTTTTTAAAATACACACATTAATTAACTATTCGTTTTTAAGAAAAGATTTCCCTTCATATTTTAGAACATTTTAAAAATATTTTTTTACTTCTTCCCAATTGTTCCCTATCCACTCAATTTCCATTTTATTTCGGAAATAAGTTAATTGCCTTTTGGCGTAGCGACGGGAGTTTTGCTTCACCTGGTCAATCGCCTCTTCTAATGTAATAAACCCATCGAAATATTGATAAAATTCTTTGTAGCCAATTGCCTTAATTGCTTGAACATCTCTAATACCTGCATCATATAATGCACGTACTTCGTCAAGTAAACCAGCCTTCAACATTAAGTCCACCCGTAAATTAATGCGTTCATATAATGTTTCACGGTCCATATTCATCCCGATGATAAGATGCTTATAAAGTGGTACATCTCCGCGGTTAAACTGCTCTTCTGCACGAGACACACCCGCAAGCTCAGCCATTTCTAATGCACGAATCACTCTTCTCGTGTTATTTGGATGAATTTCTGCTGCACTGGCTGGATCAATTTTTGCTAATTTTTCATGCATCGCTTTTGGTCCAAGCTGCTCTAATTGCTCATAATACATGCTTCGTACTTCTTCGTTGACCGCTTGCTTCGTAAACTGGAAATCATACAAGACAGATTGCACATAAAGCCCTGTACCACCGACAATAATGGGTGTTTTACCGCGCGATTTTATTTCCTCAATTTTACTGCGTACAAGCTGTTGATATTCTGCTACAGAAAAGCCTTCTGTTGGCTCTTTAATATTGAGTAAATGATGGGGAACTCCTTCCATCTCCTGCTCAGTAATTTTTGCTGTACCAATATCCATATTTCGATAAATTTGCATCGAATCTCCGTTAATCACTTCGCCATCAATTTCTTTTGCTAGACGAATGCTTAATGCTGTTTTCCCGGATGCGGTTGGACCAATGATCGCCACGACATCATATTTTTTTTTCATTTTTTAACCACCGTACAATTATTTCAATTACTTGATCTTTTTTTCTTTCATTCAATATTTCATGACGCATTCCTTCGAATAAATACACTAATACATTTTCCACCCCAGCTGTTACTAGCTGTTGCCCGGCTTTTACAACCCCCTTACCATTTTTATCTCCTACAGGATCCTCCGTTCCACTTATAAGGAGAATTGGTAAATCATGGCGTATTCGGGAATTTTCGAATGGACAATCAAGAAATGCCATACCTTCAGTTAAATCTACATAAAATTGATTTGTCGCAATGAAACCACATAATGGGTCATCTATATATTTTTGAACTTCTGCTACATCTGTTGTTAACCAATCAAACTTAGTTTTTGGTCGATCAATAAAACGATTAAAGCTACCAAAACTTAAATTATTCATTAATGGACTTGGCGAAGTAGCCCCTTGGATACGTACTAATTGCTTGGCAAAAAAATGACCTGCCTTTTCAGCCGTAGTTGGAGAAGCTGTCCCACTTAAAATTAGTTTTTCAAGAAAATAGCTATATTTCTGCGCAAATCGTCGGGCAATAAACGACCCCATACTATGCCCCAATAAAATAGGCCTGGCTATATTTAGTTCAAGCTTTAACGTTTCTAACACTTCAAATACATCCTGGACAACTCGCTCAAACCCATTTTCTGCGCAAAAAAACCCGAGCTGACCATTTTTTTGGGCGGTAAAGCCATGTCCCCGATGGTCATGCATAGAAACAACATAGCCTTCCTCACATAATTGCTTAGCAAATGATTCATAACGAGCTGAATGTTCAGCCATTCCGTGTAAAATATGAATATGACTACGTATTGATTTAGCTGGATAAAAAGTTCGAACAAACACTTGATGGCCGTCTGTCATTGTCATATAAAACGTTTTTTTCTCCATTCAATACACCCCTTCAAATTAATGGCTTACATTACACGCTTAAACATTTTCTCCACCTCATAGGACGTAAAATGAATTAACACAGGTCGACCGTGTGGACAAGTAAATGGATTGTCTGCATTACGTAAGTCTTCAATTAAACGCTCCATTTGTTGCTGATCTAAATAGTGATTGGCTTTAATCGATTTTTTACAGCTCATCATAATTGCTGCATCTTCACGTAATTTCTTTATATCCGTTTTCCGAGCGCTTAGTACTTGCTCAATAAGTTGCTCAATAATTTCTTGTTCCTCCCCTTTTGGGAACCAAGTCGGATACTCTCTAACGACAAAGGAGGATTGGCCAAACTCCTCTAAAAACACCCCAACTTCTTCTAAGCTGTTTTTTGATTCGTTTAATCGTAGCGCCTCATCTGCCGAATAATGGAATGTTAACGGCATTAACAGTGCCTGTCGTTCATTCGCATTAACATCTCCCACTTTATCACGGAAATACTCGTATTTAATGCGCTCTTGTGCCGCGTGCTGATCAATGAGGTAAAAGCCATCCTCCATTTGCGCCACAATATATGTGCCGTGAATTTGTCCTACAATTTCAACTGGTGGAAAATGAAGCTTTTCTTGTTGTCCATCTTGCCCCTGCACCGGCTCAAATTGTTCTTTTACTTTATCAAACGTTGTGTCCTGTGTAGTAGCACGTTCAGTTTGTGTAAAGGTTGATTGTCGTTCGTCTATGCTTTCTTGTGACTGCATAGACGGTTCTTCAATTGTAGGAACAGGGATAGATGGTTCCTTAACGACCATTTGCTCACTCGACAATCGCTCGACAATCGATGTCATTTTTTGCTCATCAAAGCTTGGTGCCTTAGAGGAAGAGGGGTTCCAAATATTCATTTGTTCACTTGGTATGCGTACTGGCTTTTCCTTCTTCTCTGCAAGTGGAATACGGATTACCTCTCGAATTGCTTTTCGAATTGTCTCTTCAATCAATGTTAATAGTTCAGGCTCTTTACTTAATCGTACTTGATGCTTTGCAGGGTGGACGTTAACATCCGTTAATTGCGGATCCCCTTCTACATATAATAAAACAATCGGGAAACGTTCAATTGGTAAGTACGTATGATAGGCATCTGTAATCGCCTTTTGAATAACAAAATGCTTTACCCATCGACCATTTACAAAAAGGGACATATAGTTTTTGGATGCACGTGTAACTTCTGGAAGTGATGCATAGCCGTGAATTTTATAATCATTATTACTACCTTCAAAAGCGAGCATTTTTTTCGCATTATGTGTCCCATAAATAGCTGCGAGCACTTGTTGTACTTGTCCTCGCCCATTTGTTTGTAAAAGAGTTTGACCATTATGCACAAGCTTTATTGCGACATTCGGATAGCCTAACGCAATACGATTGACAAAATCAATCGTATGTCCGAGCTCTGTTTGAATTGTTTTTAAATATTTCAAACGGGCTGGCGTATTAAAAAATAGCTGCGCTACTGTAATATCCGTTCCACGACGTAATGCAGTTGGCTTATGTTCCTTTAGATGGCCACCTTCTAAATAAAGATGGATTCCTCCATCACCGTCTGAGGTACGTAGTGTTAGCTTCGAAACAGATGCAATCGAAGCAAGCGCCTCCCCACGAAACCCTAATGTCCGAATACGGAATAAATCTTGTTCCTTTTCTATTTTGGAAGTAGCATGACGGGAAAAGGATTTTAATGCATCTTCTTCGTCCATTCCACTTCCGTTGTCCACAACTTGAATTGACGTAAGTCCTGCTTCTTCTAGAAAAATTTCAATCGATGTACTATGAGCATCAATGGCATTTTCCACAAGCTCTTTTACAACGGAGGAAGGTCTTTCGACTACTTCCCCGGCCGCAATTTTATTGGATAGCCATTCATCCATAATTTGTATTTTCCCCATCACACGACCCTCCTTAATTTTTCGAATTTAATTTTTGTTGTAGCTCATATAATAACGTCATTGCCTGCATAGGTGTAGTACCCATAACATTTAATTTGCCGATTGTTTCTAACACTTCTTGTTGTTCTGGAGATATAGTTGGCTCATCATTTAATGAGAATAATGAAAGCTGTTGATCTTCATCGGTCATTTCGTGTTTGGGCGCTGTTATTTGAGGCATGACCGGCTCTTTGTCAATAGCCGTTACTTGCACACGATCATTTGATTCAAATTGTGTTAATAGCACTCGTGCACGTTGTAAAATGGCTTGGGGCATTTCTGCTAGCTCTGCAACGTGGACACCATAGCTTTTATCAGCCGCACCTTTTTTTACCTTATGTAAAAATACGACACGTCCATCCTGTTCAGTTGCACTTACATGAACATTTTGCAGTCTACTTAATTCTTGTTGTAAATCTGTTAACTCATGATAGTGTGTTGAAAACAACGTATTTGCACCAATTTCTTCATGGATATATTCCATCATTGCTTGAGCAAGGCTCATACCGTCATATGTTGACGTACCGCGACCAATTTCATCAAATAGCATTAAGCTATTTTTTGTTGCATGTGTAATTGCATGTTGGGATTCCAACATTTCTACCATAAATGTTGACTGTCCAGCTGCTAAATCGTCCGCTGCCCCAATGCGTGTGAAAATTTGGTCGGTAATTGGTAAAACTGCCTCTGCAGCTGGTACGTAGCAACCCATTTGTGCCAAAACAACAATTAACGCTACTTGGCGCATATACGTACTTTTCCCTGACATGTTCGGACCAGTAATAAGCATCATATTTTTGTCATCTGTAAGCACGCAATCGTTAGGTACGTAGCTTTGTTTATTTAGCATTTTTTCCACGACCGGGTGTCGGCCTTCTATAATTTTCAAGGCACGCCCTTCATGGAATACAGGCTTAGTAAAACGATATTTATCTGTTACAACCGCAAAGCTTAGTAATACATCAAGTTCGCTAATTTGTGCTGCCAATGCTTGTACACGTGGAATATAGCCCTTCAGCTTTTCACGCAGTTCCACAAATAACTCATATTCAAGTGCTAGACTTTGCTCTTCCGCATTTAAAATAAGCGCTTCTTTTTCTTTTAATTCTTCTGTAATAAAACGCTCTGCGTTCGCTAACGTTTGCTTACGTTCAAAACGTGCCAAATCGGTATTTCCTAAATGTGATTTCGTAATTTCAATATAGTAACCGAATACACGGTTATATCCGATTTTTAAATTTTTAATTCCAGTCAGTTCTCGTTCTTTTGTTTCTAGTTGGGCAATCCAATCCTTGCCGTTTCGTGACGCATCTCGGTAATGGTCAAGTGGTTCGTTGTAACCATCTCTGATAACATCCCCTTCTTTAATCGAAATCGGCGGATGATCGGTAATCGCATACGATAGTAGTTCTTCAATGTCTTCACATAAATCTAAACTTCGACCTAGCGCCACACATTTTTCACGACCACTATCCATTAATTTATGCTGAATAGCCGGTACTTGGCGTAACGAGTCACGAAGCTGTGCTAAATCACGTCCACCAACGGAACCAAATGCAACACGACCAGCTAGGCGCTCTAAGTCATACACTTTTTTTAGTAATTCATTTAATTCATCTCGAAGGAAAAATTCCTCTAACAGCTCGGTTACAACCGCTTGACGTGCTTCAATCGCGCCTTTATTGGCCAGTGGCTGATGCATCCATTGCTTTAATTTTCGCCCGCCCATTGCTGTCACTGTTTCATCTAATAGCCATAGCAATGTACCTTTTGAGTCCCCACCACGGATTGATTGAATAAGCTCTAAATTACGCTTTGAATTCGTATCAATCCGTAAATAACTATTCGCCTCCGAATACGTAAACGACTGAATATGTGATAACGAACGCATTTGTGTACGCTCGACATAATGCAATAAACGTCTTGCAACACCATGTAATGCGTTAGGTATATTGTCAATGTATTGCTTCGCGCTATTTGCGTCCATTTCTTCATTTTCTAATGACAAGACGATCCCACTACTTGCTGTAATATCACCTAATACTAACTGAAGCTGCTCCGTTACAACAACTTCTTTAATCGCATAAGTATGCAATTGCTGTAACAATTCCTTTGCATCTCCTTCAAGAATTGTTGCATGTGCCTCACCCGTTGAGACATCTAAATATGAAAAAGCAATTTCATTTTGCGAAATACTTTCTGCCGCTGCAATGAAGTGATTTGTTTTGCCATCTAGCGCTTTTCCTACGGTGATTGTTCCTGGAGTAATGACTTGCACCACCTCGCGCTTCACTACACCTTTTGCGTGCTTTGGATCTTCTGTTTGCTCACACACCGCAACTTTGTAGCCCTTTGCAACTAACGTCTCAATATAACCCTGCGCGGAATGGTGTGGAACTCCACACATTGGAATCGGATTGTCGGTATTGCCACCACGGGCAGTTAACGTAATTTCTAAAATTTGAGATGCTTTTATGGCGTCATCAAAAAATAACTCATAAAAATCTCCTAAACGGTAAAATAAAAAAGCATCTTGATAGTCTTGTTTGACAAGCAAATATTGCTGCATCATTGGTGTATATGTAGTCATTCGTTATTCCCTCATTTATTAAAACTTGTATTAGCTATTATACCACTAGTACATGGATTTTCCTTATATGCGCATAGAACATCGTGAATTATTGCAACAAAAAAACCCAAGCACATTCAATGCTTGGGCAAAAATTTAAGATTTTACGAAAAAGATGACGAATCATAATCATTTCCTGCAGAACTTGATGATGAGGAACTAGATGAGCTTGATGAACTTGATGAACTTGATGGGTTCATCGAGCTTTCTTCTTGATAATCCCAATCTTCTTCAAAATCAGATGGATGAACATTAATTACAACTGTTGTTTCTCCAATAATTTCAGCTAAAAACTCACGTTCAATTGTTACATTGAACTTATCACCTGACTTAGAAATAACCGCCTCTATACAGTTTGGTTGTTGCAATACTCGGATTTTTACATCGTCTGAATCAATAATATCCCCATCACGGAATGATAGTTTAATTCGATCTTTGTAGGAAACCGTCTCTGTAAATACAGCCGTCTTTGAGTGATTATTATAAGCATACCAAACATTGACATCAAATTTCCCTGAAACCTCAACAAATTTTCCTACTCGCTTTGCCTGATAGTTATGGTTAATTACCCAACAGCCGAGAATGCTCGTCGGCGCATTCGGTGGACAAAGCGTTTCTTTAGATTCGGTACGCTTTTTTCCTTTTGCTATAACCGCTTTCGTCACGATTTGACGTAAACGCTTCACCGAAAATCTCCCCTTTCTTCAACTACTCGCAATAGTGTATGCGGCGGTTGCCTAAAGGGTGAAATGAAACATTCAACTTTCAAATAATAAAAATGAAAACAACTATCCCTTTGAATAGTTGCTCCTCCATCATGTTCATCTTATTTAGTTGCTAACAATTGATTCACTTCTTCAATTGGCATCGGCTTATAGTAATAGTATCCCTGTCCAGTAATGCAACCTATTCGCATTAATTCTTTATGTTGTTCTTCTGTTTCGATACCTTCGGCCACAGTTGTCATCCTTAAATTGTGGGAAAGATCGACAATCGTTTTGATGACTGCATTCATCCGTGGCTCAGCTAAATTATCTACAAAGCTTTTATCTATTTTTATTTCCTTAAACGGCAACTCCTGTAAATACCCTAACGATGAATAGCCTACGCCAAAATCATCAATAGATGTCGCAATGCCGTAATTATGTAATTCATTGATTATTTTTTTTGCTCGCCTCATATTAACCAATTCGATGCTTTCCGTAATTTCAAATATTATATACTTTGGTTCTATACCAAATGCTCGAATTAGTTCAATCGAGCTTTCGACAAATGTTGGATTGTAAAAGTAGCGTGGTGAAATATTGACTGATACTGGGTACAACGTCAACCCTTCTTGTAATCGCTGCTTTTGCCATTGCAGCACTTTCTTAAAGATTTGTCGATCGACTTTATAAATATTCCCCGAATTTTCAGCTACCGGAATAAATTGGGCTGGTGAAATAAATCCAATATGCGGAGAATTCCAACGCGCTAATGCCTCAAAGCCGACAATTTCACCTGATTGAATATTAACTTTTGGTTGCAACACCGGAAAGAATTCGCTATTTTTCAATCCTTTTGAGATTTGCGCAAATATATTCATCTCTTCTTGAACAATCGCAACTTGCTGTTTATCAAATTTTTTAATGACTGTCCCCGTTACCTTTAAAGCATGACAAAGGGCGGTATCTGCTTGAAGAATCGCTTTTGAAAAGGGAACTTCTGCACTAAAATTAGAAGTACCTAATTTTAAAGTCAAATACACTTCTTTATTATCAACATAGTACGGCTCCGATAAGATAGCATCTATCTCGACTTGTGAAATATTTAATTCCTCAATTGTTTTGCGTGTTGCAACGATTAAATTTGAATTTGTATATTTTGCTATAACTGAATCTTCAAACATTGAAAGATTTTGTAACCGGCAAGCAATTTGACGTAAAATTTCATCGCCTCCGTGACGCCCATATAACTCAATGATTTTTTGATATTCACCTGGCTCTATAATATAGAGGTGTCCTTCACATCCTGTAGCGACATAACGATTCATGATCCTTTTGAACTTCTCTATATTTATTAAGCCTGTTGCTTCGTCATAATAAGCTAAACGAACGATTTCATTTTGTTGTTCGACATACTTCACTGCTAACGTAACGATCGGGGCAACACGATTTAAATATTTAAAATCAACTGCTTGTGGCTCTGCTTCTTGTTCAAAATACATTGTAAATAAGCCTGTTACTATGCCTTCTGTACTTAAAATCGGCTGGCTCCAAAACGATTGGATGTTGTTTTCCATCAATAGCTGTTTATACAAATCATTAAAAGGGGAATCTTGAATATCCTTAATAATAATCGGTTGCTTTAAAAACAGCTGTTCCCCGCTATAATTCCCGCTTAATAAGTGCTGTCGCATCGCTGTTAACTGTTCTGCAAACTGTCCATAAAAACTAATTGTTTGATCAATACTATTAAAAAAGACGATGGAACAATAACATTTTTTTCCGAAAGTCGAACTAACTTTTTTACAAATATCCCCTAAAACATCATCTAGTTGCGTTCCGTTTTCAAGATTAAAATATACGTCCCGTTCTAACTCAATTAATGCTTCTATGTTCATTGTTTCAGTAACATCTTTCATAACAAGAACACAGAATTGTAATTCTCCTTCTTGATTCCTCATAGGAATTGTTTGAACGTCATTCCAAAATGCTGAACCATCTTTACGATAATAGAGAGATGACGTATTAAATGGTAAACCATTTTCAAAACTATTTTGAATGGCTTCTTCATTTAGCATATCTGTCAACGGGCCATGTAAAATAGATAATTTAGCATTTGTCATTTCAAATTCACTATATTCGGTCATGCGAGTGAAGACATGATTTACATAATCTATTGAATAACCCTTTTTCGGATTGACTATTACAACAGCTGAATCTACTTGTCTTGCCATCTGACACAACGAGAAAAACATATCTTTATCACTAAGGCATTTGTTGTCAAATTTGTACATATATTATATCCTTTCAAATTAATTACACTAATTAAAAATTATAGCAAACTTTTCTAGGAAATACGACACAAATCGACAGAAATTATATACTTCTACGTATGATAATTATATCTAAATAACATTTTAATTTATAGTAATTAAGAATCAAGTAAAAAAAAAAAAAGATCCCCCATTTTTAATGGAGAATCTTTTTTCCGTAATTATGAGCAAGATCCTGGTACACTATTGCGTACTTTTGAACCTGTCTCACCTTTTAAAAGGTCACCGCCTGTAGATGCGATTACTTCGTCTGTTACGTTATTTGCAATTGCATTTGATACTAATTGTAGTAAGTCATTTACCTCAGTTTGTGATTGCTTGAATTCCACTACTACAGGTAATGCATCAATTTCTTCCTCGATGCCGGCAATTTTACCTTCAATCATTTTTAATGCTTTTTCCTTGCCTAGGTGTTGGAAGTTTACAGCTTGCTTTTGAAGCGTTTTTAATGAGGCAATTTTTTCACGAACAAATTGATTTTCATTAATTTGCTCTTCTGCCTTTTTGAAAAATTCTACTTCTTCTGTGTTGGCAATCATATGCGCAATTTCTTTTGCTTTTTCAACGATTTCGTCTTTTGTGTATAATTTTGTCATTTTACCAATTCCACCTCTTCAGTAACTTCTTCTACAAACTCACCCATTAATGAGTAAGATTTTGCTTCTAAAATCTTTACGTGAACAAGCTTTCCAATGTATTTTGGATCGGCTTCAAAGTTTACGAGACGATTTTTACGTGTATAACCCGCTAATACATCATCTCGTCTTTTACTACTACCTTCAACTAAAACTTCTACAATTTGACCCTCTAAATCTTTTAAAGCTTTTGCAGAATACTCTGCTACGACTGCATTTAAGCGATGCAAACGTTCTTTTTTCTCTTCTTCTGAAACATTGTCAACCATTTTTGCGGCTGGCGTTCCTTCACGAGGAGAATAAATATACGTAAATGCCATATCAAAGCCAACTTGACGATATAAATCAAGTGTTTCCTGGAATTGTTCTTCTGTTTCATTTGGATAACCAACGATAATATCCGTAGTAAGTGTTACACCAGGAATTGCTACTTTAATTTTTTCGACTAATTGTAAGAAGTGCTCTCGCGTATATTTGCGCGCCATAATTTTTAAAATTTCGTTTGATCCTGATTGCACTGGTAAGTGAATGTGATCGACTAAATTGCCACCTTTTGCAAGCACATCTATTAAATGATCATCAAAATCACGTGGATGACTTGTCGTGAAACGGATACGTGGAATATCAATTTTACGTAATTCGTCCATTAAGTCCCCTAATCGGTACTCGATATC
This sequence comes from Solibacillus sp. FSL R7-0682, assembly GCF_038005985.1. Classification (NCBI taxonomy): domain Bacteria; kingdom Bacillati; phylum Bacillota; class Bacilli; order Caryophanales; family Caryophanaceae; genus Solibacillus; species Solibacillus sp. FSL R7-0682. Next base: position 1,388,355 of record NZ_JBBOUI010000001.1, on the reverse strand, counting down.
TTCAAAATCCTTACCGTAAGCATTTACATTTTGACCTAAAAGCATAATTTCTTTGTAGCCTTGTGCAGCAAGCTCACGCACTTCTTGAATAATTTCTTCTGGACGACGTGAACGCTCCTTACCACGCGTATATGGTACGATGCAATATGTACAGAATTTATCACAGCCGTACATAATATTTACCCATGCTTTTATTGAGCCGATCCGTTTTTTCGGAAGGTTCTCAATAACATCCCCTTCTTTAGACCATACTTCAACGACCATTTCCTTTGACATGTATGCGTCATGTAGAATGTTCGGTAATCGATGAATATTATGCGTACCAAATACCATGTCCACATGTTGGTACTGTTTTAAAATTTTGTTCACTACTGATTCTTCTTGTGACATACATCCACACACACCAATAAGCATCTCTGGATTTCGTCGTTTATATTTTAACAAGAAGCCTAGCTCACCAAATACTTTATTTTCTGCATTTTCACGAATTGCACATGTGTTTAAAAGAACAACATCTGCTTGTTCGATTAATTCAGTTGGTTCATAGCCAAGCTGCATGAAAATACCTGCCATCACTTCTGTGTCATGCTCATTCATTTGACAGCCGTACGTGCGGATGTAAAATTTACGTCCGTTCCCCATTTTTAAGTACTTTTCTTCGATATCAAAGTCCTTATGATATTTTACTTCCTCTTTACCACGTTTTTTTGCGTCTTTTAGCGAAGGAGCTGTAAATACTTTTTCAAAATATTTACTATAGTCTTTTTCTTCTTTCGGTTGTTTTACTTGCTGACTAGCTAGTCGTTGTTCTTCATTCATCGACTTATGCCCCTCTCAATTACTTTTACTCATTTCATCATTATAGCGAATGTCATAAGTCATATACAAGCTAGTCAACGAAATGTTTATAGCTAACTTGATCATTTGTCCGCAAAATTGTAAGAAATGTGACACTTAATTTAATTACTTGTGACCAGTTCATTTCATACATCGCTTCAAACTGATGCTTAGGAAGTTTTAAAACATTTTTAAATAGCTGCTGAGGCTCTATTTGTTGTTCCTCTAAATAGGCAAGAAAAGCTAAAAATAGTTTATGGTCCTCTAGCTGAACTACCTGTTGTTGTAATAGTGCATCCACCCGGTCAGCAGGTGAATTCGCCCGTTCAAAAATTTTCATTAATTGCCTTTCGAGCTTTTCATTTCGAAATAGCAAAAAATCTAAAATGTCCGTCATTTCAAATGCCTCATTTTAAATTGGATTTCATTTCCTCTAAATCTACTGTATCAAAAACAAACAATGAACTCAAAAAGAAAGGAATCTAATATGATTCCTCTGTCCGAATCACACATGTGTAATTGATACAACTAAAAAATCACGAATTAGGTATAGTCCCATCCTTGTTACGAATGCTTCCATATAATTTATATATCGATATTTACGGAGGCTGTAGCTATGAAAAATAATAACCAAAAGAACAATAGTGAAGCAGCACAGGAAAACCCTATCAGTCAAGCCGCTACGCTTGCTGTTTTAGCAGGTATCATTACTACACTAGGTGATGGGCTAGCTACTGTTGCTGCTGCGCTTGCAATATAAGAAACCCAACAAGCTGCAGCTGAGAATAATGCGACGAATGGTGGCCCAAGTAACAACGGCAATAGTAATGCTAATTTACAAGAAATTCATCAACAGCTCAATTACTTAACAAAAGAAGTAAAGAAAATTAAAAGAACATTGAATCTATAATATATTTGGGTTCTCTATGTAATACATACTGTTCCAGACATTGCTTGATAAAAGTGAAAAATAAGGCCATAGCGGTACACCAATGATGGAGGACTGCTATGGCCTTTTTTAATTACATTACTAATTGAATAGAAGCCTAAAAAGGGATATCTAGATTATTTACTATCATCCATTTTCAGTACCGCCATGAATGCTTCTTGCGGTACTTCTACTGAACCGACTTGCTTCATACGTTTTTTACCTGCTTTTTGCTTTTCAAGTAATTTACGCTTACGAGAAATGTCACCACCGTAACATTTTGCTAATACGTTTTTACCCATCGATTTAATCGTAGAACGTGCAATAATTTTTTGACCGATTGCTGCTTGAATCGGAACTTCAAATTGTTGACGAGGAATTAACTCTTTTAATTTCTCAACGATTACTTTTCCGCGCTCATAAGCAAAGTCTTTGTGTACGATGAAGCTTAGTGCATCGACTTGCTCACCGTTTAAAAGTATATCCATTTTGTTTAACTTCGAAGGTTGGTAACCAATTAACTCATAGTCAAATGACGCATAACCCTTTGTATTTGATTTTAGGAAATCAAAGAAATCATATACGATTTCAGCTAATGGCATTTCATAAACGATTTTTACACGCGTTGAATCAATGTAATCCATTCCAGAGAAATTACCACGTTTCTTTTGGCAAAGCTCCATTACAGCCCCAACGTAATCGTTTGGAACCATAATCGTTGCTTTTACATATGGCTCTTCAATACGATCAATTTTTTGTGGATCTGGCATCATAGATGGGTTATCCACCTTTAATGTCGAACCATCAGTTAGGTTTACTTCATAAATTACAGAAGGAGCCGTTGTAATTAAATCGATGTTGAACTCACGCTCGATACGTTCTTGAATAATCTCCATGTGTAAAAGTCCTAAGAAACCACAACGGAAACCGAAACCTAAAGCTTGAGATGTTTCTGCTTCGTATTGTAGGGCAGAGTCGTTTAACTCTAGCTTTTCTAACGCTTCACGTAAGTCGTTGTAACGAGCTGTATCAATTGGGTAAAGACCGCAATATACCATTGGGTTTAGCTTACGGTAACCTTCTAATGGTTCACTAGCCCCTTTGTTGCCTGCAAACGTGACAGTATCACCTACTCGTGTGTCTTGAACATTTTTAATCGATGCTGTTAAGTAACCTACATCTCCAACTGTTAATTCCTGCTGTGGAACTGCTTTTGGTGTGTGAATACCTACTTCAATTACTTCGAATTCTGCACCAGTTGCCATCATTTTGATTGTATCTCCAGCTTTTACTGTACCGTTCACGATACGAATCGAAATGATAACCCCTTTATATGCATCATAAACTGAGTCGAAAATTAACGCTTGTAATGGGGCATCTGGATCCCCTTGTGGAGCAGGTACCTTTTCTACAATTTGCTCTAAAATGTCTTCGATCCCAATCCCTGCTTTTGCAGAAGCAAGTACCGCTTCTGATGCATCTAATCCAATTACATCCTCAACTTCTTGGCGAACGCGTTCTGGATCGGCTGCTGGTAAATCGATTTTATTAATAACCGGTAAAATTTCTAAATCATTATCTAATGCTAAGTAAACGTTTGCTAATGTTTGTGCTTCAATACCTTGCGCAGCATCTACCACTAAAATCGCACCTTCACAAGCTGCTAGCGATCGTGAAACTTCATAAGTGAAATCGACGTGTCCAGGTGTGTCGATTAAATGGAAAGTATATTGCTCCCCGTTTTTTGCATTGTACTTTAATTGTACCGCATTTAATTTAATCGTAATGCCACGCTCACGCTCTAAATCCATTGAATCTAGTAACTGCGACTTCATTTCACGCTGTGTTATAGATTTTGTTGACTCTAAAATACGGTCAGCTAATGTTGATTTCCCGTGGTCGATGTGTGCGATAATCGAGAAATTTCGGATATTTTCTTGTCGTTTTAAACGTTCTTCTCGGTTCATGTATTTGTCCTCTCCTAATTAGAAAAAACACCTAATCCCATCTACGTACAAGGGTGGTGTCACTACGTATGTAGATATTATCCACTTACTTTTCTACTAAAATACAGCCTCTATGTTCATTTACAATGAGGTAAATGAACGCTAGAGGCATTTCGTAATATAAATTATACTATGAAAAGACGCTAAACTACAACAACCAACGACAAACGGACAAAATCGAATTCGCTAACATGCCATTTAAAAGTGCTATATTAGACAAAAAAATGCTTAAACAGCCATTTCAATAAACGCTTTTTGGATTGCTTGTGCAAGGACAGCCATCGTACGCTGTAATTCTTCATCATTATTATCAATTCCACCAAACTCAATTAAAAGCATTTCTGGTGATAAGTCTTGATTATAAACGCCATCGACACCTTTTCCTTGCTTTTTCATGATCCCTCGTGAAATACCGGGTACCATTCGATTGAGCTGTTCACTAAGTGCTGTCGCATAAGCTAAATTAGAGCTATAGCCTGCATGCTCCGCTCCTACGACAAAAGCTACCTTTGCGTATCGTTCCCCATTCAATTCTAATGTTGTCACACTGCTTGGTGCAGAATCTCGATGAAAATCAATAACTAGATCAAATGGTTGTTGACTCAATTTTTCCTTTAAAACAGGTCGAACAACATCGTAAGCTTGATGAAATGCTGCGCCAGTCGTTTTCATTTCAGTCATTGCATCGAAATCCATAACAGTTGTTGTGATTTGATTAAGATTAAAATAATACTGCATCATCTCTTGCATGGAATAAATATTTGTTTGTTCATCATACACTGCTTGTAACCCTTTCGATTGTGCTACTACTGGCTTATACGATTCATGGGAATGCGTATAAAACAATAAAACATGAAACGGATCGGTTGACTGGATGGCTGGTTGCTGTGCGGGCGCTTGTGATGCTGCGAACACAACATGAGCCGGCTCCTTTGGTTTTGGTGACACTTCATTATTTGGAAAAGGTAGTTGCCCAATTGCAATTGGTAAAGTAAATAAAAATAATAAGAGTAAGCTAAAGCGTTTCAATTTTTGCATTCATATCACCCTTTCTCCACTACGATATGGAGAAGGTAGCAAAATTAGAACGCTTTTCTAGCATTTTTTATCCATTCAAATAAACTTTCACTAAGCAAATACGCAAACTGACTCAGCCAAAAATCGACCTCTTTTGGTGTGACGATAAGTCGCTCAGGGTGCGAGCTAAATACTTCTTCAAACAATTGTCTTCGATCTTCTTTTGGCCAAGTTGCCCACTGACCAAATATAGGTTCGACACTCGTTAAATCTACTTCTTCATTAACCGGAGCCCAACTTGTGACAGATAATTTACTAGAAGGTTTTCCTTTTTCTGCGATTTTTGCTGCAATTGAACGAAAGACTAATTCAATTGCATCCGCAATTAGAATTGGTGCTTCTACAACGGTTGGAATGCCGACTGCTGTAACTGGAACACCTAGCGCCTCTTTTGATATTTCTTTTCGTTGATTTCCTACACCTGCTCCGGGATGAATCCCTGTATCGGTTAATTGTATTGTTCGGCAAAGCCTCGCACTACCGCTTGTCGCAAGTGCATCTATAATAATGACTAATGCAGGCTTTATTTTCTCCGTTAATGCATGTACATAATCACTCGTTTCAAAACCTGTCTGCCCTGTAACACCAGGAGCATATAAAATAAATTCCGGCTCAGATAATTCCGATTGCATTTTATGCATTGCATCAATTGTATATGGACCAATCGCATCAGGAGTAATTGTTTTATTTCCTAAACCGATTACTAGAACTTTCGAATTTTCAGTGAAGGAAATGTCTTTGTGCAGCTCCGTAAAATAAGTTAACAAGTTTTCTTTCAATTGCATAAAGCCGTCTTTATCTTCTACGGTTAATGTTGGGATTGATAACGTAATGTACGTACCTTCTTTTTTCCCTATTTGTTCTTCTCCTATTTTGTTTACTTCCACTTTCGTAATTTTTACACGTTTTTGTTGCGATTCTTCCATGTGAACGCCTTTATCTCGACGAAGCTGTTCCTTTTGCTCTCTCGTCTGATGTAATACAACTTCTTCTGACTCATCAATTAAATCCGTTCGATTCCATTCAATTTTTCTCATTTGAACACCTCCAATTGAAGTGTGTACAAACTGTCAAGTAAATATTCTTTGCATTTATGTATTGCATTTCGTCCAATCCTTTGGTAGAATGATTTTTGTTGTATTGACACATGAACTAAGTGAGAAAATACTCATCTCGTACCTAATATCTAGGAGGTGAAAGTAATGCCAAACATTAAATCTGCTATTAAACGTGTAAAAGTTAACGAAAAAGCTAACGCTGCTAACGCACAAGCTAAATCTGCTATGCGTACAACAGTTAAGAAAGCTGAGCAAGCAATCGCTGCTGGAGCTGAAAACGCACAAGAATTAGTAGTTGCTGCTTCTAAAGCTTTAGATAAAGCTGCTTCTAAAGGTCTTATTCACAAAAACGCGGCTTCTCGTAAAAAGTCTCGTTTAGCGAAAAAAGCTTAATTGTAACTTCAAAAGTCAACTGTTCTATTATTAGAGCAGTTGGCTTTTTTCGTAATACGGAAAAACCAAAACATCATTTTTCTCAAGTGAGAAAAATGATGTTTTTTTGTAATCGGTTTCCGTTGCGGGAACGCTTTCCGGGAACGTGTCCTGCGCCTGTAGTCTCAAGCGTCACGCTCTTCCCCCAGGAGTTCCCCCTCCACTACAACCAATTTATGCAGTATCCAATTTTTAATATTGCATTTTACCGTAAATCGAGTAATTTTCACTTCTGTCCCAGCCGCTCTTTGCTTCTTATAACTTTTTCATTAAAAATAATTCTAAGTGACGCTCGCGGTTACCACCTGTTGTTTTTAATTGTAAATCAACATCTGCTAAGCTGTATAGCGCCTGTAGCAAACGGTGGTCAGTCGGTCGGTTTTTTTGATTGGCAATAACTTGTACACGATACGGATGAAGCTTTAGTTGTTTCGCAATTTGCTGCTGATGATATCCTTTCTTTTGTAAATAGAAAATATGTGTCATCGTGCGAATATTGCTTGCAAGTAGTCCTACTAATTTTATAGGCTCTTCTTTTTGGCGTAACAAATCATGGTAAATTTTGAGTGCCTCTTCTTGATTATGATTTAAATACGCATTTAACATTTTAAAGGCATCATGCTCAAGGGTTTTTGCTACTAAATCTTCTACAAGATTGATTGTTATTTCATGCTCCTCCCCTAAATAAAGGGCCATCTTTTCGATTTCCATTTGAAGTTGTAGCATATTTGGACCGACCATCTCAAACAATTTATTCATGGCCGTATCGGTAATTACTTTCCCATACTTAGATGCTTCACTTTGCATCCACACATTTAAATCTTGATTTTGTGGCGTTTCGGCTAGTAGTACGACACTCTTTTCCTTTAATAGCTTCGTCACTTTTTTTCGTTCATCTAGTTTCTCATAAGGTGCAATAAATACCGTAATTGCTGTATCAGTCGGATTTTCCAACCAATTTTCTAAACGTTTTAAATCATGATCAATTTTTTCTTTGCCCTTTTCTGTTGCTTTTAAAAACGAGGCATTTTTGGCTATAATTAATTTACGTTCTGTAAAAAAAGGAATCGTATCTGCTTCATCGATTACATAATCGACTTTTTGTTCATTTAAATCAAATGTCATTACTTCCGCTTCCTCATCTTTACTAAGGGCGGCTTTTAATTGTTTAATCGTTTCATCCACAAAATAAGATTCTTCACCAACAAGTAAATAAACCGGAGCGAAATTCCCTTTTTTAAAATCTTGCCATACGTTCGTTATCATTCGGGAACCTCCTTAACAGTGTGTAAACTATAGTATACACATTTTATCATTTATTGAGAATGTGAAAAAGTCTCTCTGTTTAATAAAGAAACAAAACTGAATTCACATAGCCATTAGACCCGACTAATTATTTCAAAATATTGTCTAAATTAATACTTACTAACTCCCTAATAAAAGGAATATTTAGCATTTCATATAGAATTTTTTACATGTTTGTCTTATAATGATTGGAGATTAGGAGGGATACTTATGGCAGGACATCAAGATCCAAATTACGTTAGCGAAAACCCATTTGAAGGTCGTGGGCGTGCTATGGCTGGCAATGATTTTCCGGATGCAGGCTATGGTTTCGTTATCGGTGGCGGCTTCTTCATCACAATGTTCATCATTGCGATTATCGTAGAAGTAGCACTTCGTAGCTAAAAAGGTTATTCTTCTCGCCACCCAGAAAGATGGAACTTCTCTAAAAGAAGGAAAAAGACGGAGCTATTCCTAAATGTGAAGGGAATTGTTCCGTTTTTTGTTGTCTTGTTCAACTTATTTTTACTTAACAACTTAATCAGTTGATTTTTCAATGACCATTTTACCTCCCTTTACGAACACTTCAATAGTTCCATCATAGCCTGTCGTTACATATGGAATTTTACGTTGTTCAAAACGATTAGTTACATCTACATGGGGATGATTGTAACGATTATTTTCCCCTGCCATAAAGACAACATATTTTGGAGAAGTGAGCTCTACAAATGCTTCGATACTCGATGTTTTACTTCCATGATGACCGGCTTTTAATAAATCAATATTGCCAATTACGTGTGAGTATTGCTTAACAAGCTGCTGTTCCCCTTCTTTTTCTAAATCTCCTGTAAACAATGCTTTAAAACTTTGCTGTTGAATCAATAACACAAGAGAATCATTATTTCCGTCATAGATCGTATCTTGCGGCCATAAATAATGAAAAGATACCTCTCCCACTTGCCAATGATGCCCAGCCATTCGCTCCTTTACCTTTGTTTTCAATCCACCCAATTCTTCTAAAAAATCGTTCATAACTGGTTTTGTTAATGAATTAGGTGTTACATGTACTTCCTTCACCCGGACTTCCCTTAAAACCTCTTCAGCGCCTTCGACGTGGTCTGCATCTGCATGGGACAAAATAAATGTATCGATTGTTTGAATGCCGCGCCCTTTTAAATATGGCACGACAACTTGGCGCCCTACTTCATATAATGATTGCCGCTGCTTCCATTTTTCTTGTTCAAATCGAAGTATTCCACCTGCGTCGATCACAATAACTTGCTTACGGTAAGGCAATTCAATGACAACACAATCCCCTTGGCCCACATTGACAAACGCAATTTTCAAGTCTGCATGTGCATAAGTGTGGAAATGAAATACAACGGCTGGTAGAAATAGCACGAGTGAAACGACTTTCCACTTTACTGTACAATCCATTAAATAAAAGGCAGCTAAGACACTTACATATAATATAACAAGCCAATATATTGAGGGCTTCCCTGGATTCCACATTTGATAAATTGGCTCCTGTAATAAAAATATAAAGTCCGTTAAGAAATTCCTTACAGGTTCGTATATATGAAAAATTAGTGTATTGAGAGAGAGTGGTAAATAGCTTAAAAATAAAAGGAGTAAATTAATCGGTAAAATAATAAATGAAAATAATGGTACAAAGAAAATATTAGTAATAAAAGAGGATATGCTAATTTCAAAAAAGTGAAAGAGCAATAAAGGATAGACGAGAATTTGACAAACGAAGGTAATGAAAAACGATTGGACCAACCAGTTCGAATAGCGAGTTAAAATATGGCTCGAGTAAACTAAGCTATAAGTAGCTAAATAAGATAGTTGAAATCCTACTTGGAATATGGCCCCAGGTTCGATTAATACAAAACAAATGAAACTCATGGAAAGAGCATCATCCATTGGAATTTTGATACGAAAATATTGTGCGAGTAGAATTAATTCAACTACACTAACAGCTCGCCAAATTGACGGTGCTCCCCCAGCTATAATTGCATACATTGGTAACGCAATTAACAAAAGGATTGTGGCAACCTCACGACGAACGCCCATTCTAAGAAGAAGCTGAAAAAACAGCCACGACACTAGGGCAACATGCAAGCCAGATATAGCAAATAAATGGGTTATTCCAAGCTTTTGATAGGCACGGGTCAATTCCTCATCGACATTTTCCTGCAACCCGATTAACAGTGCCTGTGCTTCAGCAACTAATGAAGGAGGGAAAGTCCTTTCAATATGCTCTTTTATAGTAAATCGTTGGTTATACAAAGGCTGGAGTATTGTTTTTTTCTTCGCAACAAATTGAAGTGAATTTATTTCTACAACTCCACGAGCATTTTTACTATTTAAGTAATACTCCATAGAAAAGCCATAACGATGCGCTGGCACCGATGTGGGTAATTGTTCACCAAACACATAATACTGCGTACCAGCGAGCTGCTGGGCCTCAAATAGACGCTTTTCCTCCTCACTCTTCAATTCGTATGTTACATAAAGCTTTTCACCCGCATTATCTTTCATAAAACCGCGGAGCATCGTGCCATTGATTTTATATTCATCGGTCCAAGTAAAAACTGCTGGCAACGTAATTGGGATATGAAGTTTTTTCACTTCTAATGAAAAATAGCTATATGCTAAAATGCCTAGTAATGCAATAAAAAGCACATGTATTTTCCATATTTTTTTATATAGGCTAAACGCCATTATTAGCCCTAGCAACAATAAAAGCCTTACCGATTCAAAGGCTGCAAGAGCACCAATAAAAACCGATAAGGCGTAAAAAATCCAGTTATGCTTGAATAAGTTGACCAAATAAAGCATGCATCTTCTCCTCGAGAGGGATCAATTCCTCTCTGCTAGCACCAAGTTCACGAAGCTTCTCGAGCATCTCAAATGTTAACGCAAATTTCTCATCCTTTAAAAAATCAATCTTCGCTTCATCAAAAGGAATATGTACAACATTCACACCTGCTTTATTAAATAAATCCATTGCGTATGAATTGTTTTTATAATCTTTTGCGTAGTACACATTTTTAATGCCTGCTTGGATGATTGTTTTCGAGCAAGGTAAGCAAGGGAAATGCGTAACATAAAGGTCCGCTCCGTTTGCAGGCGTTCCATACTTTGCACATTGAAGTAGCGCATTTGTTTCTGCATGTACAGTTCGAACACAGTGATTGTCTACAACGTAGCATCCTTGTTCAATACAATGCTCGTCGCCTGAAATTGAACCATTATATCCCCCAGCAATTATGCGTTTTTCCCGAACAATTGTTGCTCCAACTGCCAGTCTTGTACATGTGCTACGCAATGCGAGTAAGTGACTTTGTGCCATGAAAAATTGATCCCATGTAATACGCTCCATATGATAACCCCCAAAATTTCAATTCCTTTTCAGTTTAAACGGTGTTGCTTTTTATAGCAATGTAAGATATTTCGGAAATTTCCAGTTATTTTGTATCAATTAGGTCTTTTAATTGCTCGAAGGTTTTATCTCCAATTCCTGTTACATTTTTTAACTCTTCAATAGAATGAAACTGACCTTGTTCAGTTCGGTGCTTAATAATGGCACTTGCTTTCGATGGTCCAATACCGGGAAGCTGAGTTAATTCGCTCTCTGACGCTTTATTTAAGTTTATTTTCCCAGAATTATTAGCATTCCCTGAAGAGCCACTATTTTCAGCATATTGAATAAGCTCCCCCATTGTTCCTGTTAGCTCCTCCCCTATTTTAGGAATGTATATGACCATTTCATCCTGTAATTTTTGTGCATGATTAATTAACGTGGCATTTGCATTTTCTGTATAGCCGCCTGCCATTTCAATTGCTTCGACAATTCTCTGTCCTTCTTCGAGCGTATATACACCAGGATATTTAATCGCACCTTTTACATCGACCATAATCGGAGGAGGTGATGGAGAGCTTGTAACAGGAAGTGATTGCTCAGCATTTTCCATTCCATTAGGAGAAGCTAAAGTAGCAATCGGGTCAATAGTTTCAATCGAAGGAGTGCCGGATGGCTGTTGTATAAAAATCAAATAAAACAGTAGTGCAACCCCAATTCCCCCTGATATTACTAGCTGTTTTTTGTATTTCTCTAGAAATGATTGCAAAGCAAAAAACACCCTTTCTTAAAAAGGTTGTATATATGGAGCTTAATTCCACTATACAAATACCTATAGTTCAAGAAAAGATGTTTTTATTAAAAACGCTGAAACTTTCTATTTCAGCCTATTTGATAGCACGAATAAAAATACGCTCTGTTTCCTCAGATGGCGAGTGTGTCGTCCAGTCTGCTGTCACTTCAATATGTGTAAAGCCAATTTCTTTCAACCATGTTTCATATTGCGCTATCGCAAATGTACGCTGGAAATGCTCCTCATCAAAACGTTCAAATAAACCGTCCTTCGCCTGCACAAAAAACGTCATCTGATGATACACCGAATGAGGATACTCACCAGGCTCTGTATGCCAAATATACGTAATTTCACCATCATCATATGTAAATGGACCATCTAAGAAAATCTCATCCATTTTGAATAAGGAATGCACATCAAAAAATAGCTGCCCCCCATCACGTAAACTATCGTAAATACGCTGTAAAGTCTCTACTACATCTTGTTGCTCTTTTACGTAGTTAATGGAATCGATTGGAATAATGGCTATATCTAAATTTTCAAAGCCGTCAAGCTGATCCATCGACATCGCATAAAGCGGTATTGTAACACCGGTAGCTTCCAGTCTAGCACTTGCAACAGCGAGCATTTCTTCTGATAAATCAATGCCCGAAACCATGTAACCTGCTTGATGGAGCATTAAAGCCAATGTGCACGTACCACAGCCAATATCAAGGAGCTGAGGATATTCCGTTGAAGGTGCAAAATGACGAATCCACTCAACATATTTGTTATATGGAATATCCGTCATAAGCTCATCATACACCTCAGCAAAACGCTCATAACTATTCATTGTCTTGTTGTGGTGCATCTAATTGCGGAGCATCTCCCCATAAACGCTCTAAGTTATAATATGCACGCTCATCTTTGTGGAAAACATGTGCAACAACATCACCCATATCAACTAAAATCCAGCGAGCTGAATCGAAGCCTTCCATTTTACGAACGTCATAGCCTGCTTCTTCTGCTTTATCTTTAATTTCTCGTGCAATTGCTTGCACTTGGCGCTCTGAGCTACCTTCTGCGATAATGAAATAATCAGCTAATAATGAAATTCCTTGCATATTTAATGCAACGATATTTTCTCCTCGCTTATCATCGATTGCTTTGTACGTAATATTTAATAAAGTTTCATTCATTTAGGTTAATCCTCTCTCATTAAGCTATTGTAGCACTCGATTGACACCGGATAAATTGCTTGTCTAGAATGCACTAGAAAGCTTAATGTGTGTGTTACACAAGCCTTAAAGGCCTCGTCAATATCCTCATTAGCTAACTGTCGCAATTGCTCAACACCATCAAATTTACGGTTTGGTTCAATCATATCGGCTACATAAATTATTTTTTCAAATTTTGTCATATTCACTCGTCCTGTTGTATGGTAACGAATGGCATTTAAAATATCCTCATCAAGGATATTAAATTCAGTTTGCGCAATCCAAGCTCCAACTGGTCCGTGTACTATTTCTGCATTCCAGCCAAGTAGACGTTCATCTAAATTTTGCTCCTTTACAATACGTTGCATCCAATCGAAATCTGCATACTTGGCAATATCATGTAAAATTGCTGCCGTTTCAGCTTTTGCTGGATTTTCGCCATATTGCTGTGCCAATAAAATCGCTGTTTCCATAACGCCAATCGTGTGAATATAACGCTTTTCAGGCATTCGACCTTTAATGGCCGCTAACATTTGTTGACGCTCCATAAAGACCTTCCTTTCGGATATACTCTTCTACAGCTGTTGGGATTAAAAAATCTAACCTTCCCTTTTGCTGTAATCGATTACGAATAAATGTAGATGAGAGATTGATCTCGGGTGCTTCAATCATTTGAACATTATACGTCGTTTTTGCCTCTGAACCTGGACGCTTTACACCAACAAAGTGAACTAATTCCATTAATTCATCGATTCGGTACCACGTATGTAGCGAATCAATCATATCGCCACCGATTATGAAATAAAACGCTACATCTGGTTCACGCTCGCGCATCGCCTTCATCGTGTCATACGTATATGATACACCGCCTCGTTCCATTTCAAAGCGCTCTACGTTGAAGTATGGGATATCTTGAATCGCTAACTCAACCATATGTAAGCGTTGCTCATTTGTAGCGGATGTTGAAACTTCTTTATGTGGCGCCTTTGCATTTGGCATAAAACGTACCTCTGCTAAATCTAATGCTGCATACACTTCACTGGCCATAATTAAATGTCCAATATGTGGTGGATTGAATGTGCCGCCAAAAAGACCAACCTTCTTCATCTATGTTCACCTTATTTCGCTTGTGCTTTTGGTAATACGATTTTTTTGCTGTTGCGTGATTCTTTATATAATACAACTGTTAAGCCGATTAATTGGACTAGTTCCGCACGTGTCCCAGCAGCTAATTCTTCTGCTACTACATTTTTATCTTCTTCACAATTATCTAAAATACGTACTTTAATTAATTCACGTGCTTCTAATACGTCACGTAATTGTGCAAGCATTGCATCGTTTACGCCACCTTTACCAACTTGGAAAATTGGATCTAAGTGATGCGCTTCTGCACGTAAAAAACGTTTTTGTTTACCTGTTAACATAAAATTTATTTTCCTCCTAATTGCTTCGTTAAACGAGCAATCATTGCATTTGTATTTGGATACTCACCAAGCCAGTATTGATAAGCAATCGCTCCCTGATGTACAAACATTCCAAGACCATTTACGATTGTTGCACCTTTTTGCTCAGCCGCTTGCAAAAATGGCGTCATTAATGGATTATACACAATATCGGCGGCAATTGCTTCTGCTGGGAACTTTTCTAGAGAAAATGGTAAGGCAAAATCTCCTGTTGACATACCCGCTGGCGTTGTTTGAATAAAAATTTTGTATTGGGCTAGATGCTTTTCAGCTTGCTCAAGAGAAATTGCTTCTCCCTCACCTAGCTCATCTATAATTTGCTGTGCTTTTTGTTGGGTACGGTTGGCAATTGTAATCGTTGAATAACCTGCTATTTTAAGTGCAAATGCAATTCCCCGTGCAGCACCACCTGCACCAATAAGTAATACTGGTGCAGGTCGATGCTCCAAACCAATTACTTCTTCTAAAGATTTCACAAAGCCTGGACCATCTGTATTAAAGCCTTTTAGCTTTCCATCAGCAGTGCGCACAACCGTATTGACAGCACCCATCTTCTCGGCTAATTCATCTAATTCATCTAAAAAGGGAATGATTGATTGTTTATGTGGAATTGTGACGTTCCAACCACTAGTACCAAGTAGCTTAAACGACGCAACTGCCTGTTCTAGCTGTTCAGGCTTTACGTGAATTGGAATATACGTTGCGTCCACGTTTCCTTCTTCATACCATGCATTATGCATCTCGGGAGATTTTGACTGAGCAATCGGATCTCCAATAACCGCAAACCACTTCTTCATATGACTACTTCCTTCTTACAAGACTTTTGAAAAATTTAAATTAACGATGGTCGGATAAATACTTCGACGCCTCTTGGTGCATGAGCTGCTACAACAACATTCGAATGTTGTACGGTAATCCAACCTAAGCCCGAAATAACAACATCGGTCTTTCCTTCTTTAATGGAAAATTCATGACGCACTAATTCAGGTAGCTTATCAATATGAGCAGCAGTAGGCGGTGCTAAAAGCTCCCCTTTATGCTCTGCGTATAATGTATCTGCACGCTCTAATTTTGTACGGTGAATCGGTAAGTCATTTGCTACATGCACCGTAAATGCCGAACGTTCTCCTTGAATAAAGTCAAAACGAGCAAGTGCTCCAATAAATAATGTTTGCCCTGGATTTTGCTGATACACTTTTGGCTTAATTTCCTTTTTCGGCATAATATATTTTAATTCACTAGAATCAATATGATGTGCCATTTGATGATGATTAATAATGCCTGGTGTGTCAAATAATGCCGAGCCGTCATCTAATGGAATTTCAATCATATCAAGTGTCGTACCAGGGAAATGAGATGTCGTAATTACTTCCCCTTCACCTGTTGCTTGCTTAATAATACGGTTAATAAACGTAGACTTCCCTACGTTTGTACACCCAACTACATAGACATCTTGTCCATTTCGGTATTCTTCAATTGCTTCCACAACCTCAGCCATGCCTATTCCTTTATGGGCGGAGACAAGCTTGACATCAATTGGCTTTAAGCCAAGTGCTTTTGCTTCACGCTTTAACCAGTTAATCACTTTCTTTTCCTTAACCGATTTTGGTAAAAGATCTGCTTTATTCGCAACTAAAAGTACTGGATTATTTCCTACGAAACGGTGTAAACCTGGTAACCAGCTGCCGTTAAAGTCAAAAATATCTACTATTTTTACGATAAGACCTTGCTGTTGTCCAAGACCATTTAAAATACGTAAAAAATCGTCGTCTGTTAAGCTAACTGGTTGGATTTCATTGTAGTTTTTTAGACGGAAACAACGTTGACAAATAATCGTTTCCTTTTCTAATGAAGATGTTGGTGCATAGCCTAATGCATTTTTATCTTCCGTTTGGATTACTGCTCCACAGCCAATACATTGTGGCATTTCGTTCATTAATAAGTTCCTCCTTACTCTTTTGTATGTACCACAAAATAGTGATCATACAACTCTTGGACCTACTGCTCCCAAGGGTATTGCCCTTTTCGCTTTAAATCGTTATATACACGACGTTCTACGAAACGGTTAAATTTTGTTACTAAACCATCAGAATCTGCTACTGGACGCACTAAAAAGGTATACAGCTTTTGACGCTTCGCTCCCATTATATCGGTTAAAAGTTGGTCCCCTACCATCGCTACTTCATTACGACGAAGACGCAACTGAACTAGCGCCGCATAATATGCCCCGCCTAACGGTTTTTTAGCTCGGTGAATAAATGGAATGCCATGGGGTTCTGCAAACGTTCGTACGCGCTGCTCATTATTATTTGAAGCGATAATAATCTTAATGCCTGCTTCACGCATCATTTCAAACCATGCAACAAGTTCTTCAGTTGCATCTGCACGATCCCATTCCACTAGCGTATTATCTAAATCCGTAATAATCCCTTTAATTCCTTGCGCTTTTAATTTTTCCGGTGTAATTTCAAATACACTGTTTACAAATTCATCTGGTAATAAAAAGTTATACAAAGTCGTAACCCCTTACTCAAAATTAGTATTTATTTATTATAACATAGTGGCGAATGCTTCTCCCATTTTTATCATTTGTCCATACGCTACATTACTATTAAATTCTATCGCCCCTTCTTCAAATAGCATGACAACAGTTGAACCGAATGCAAAATAACCAATCTCTTCGCCCTTACGCCAATTCGTCGTAATGTTTGTCAATTTAATGGAATTTACAAATGTTGCCCCTACTTTTATAAAAGCAACTGAATGGGATTGGTCATATTCAATCTCACTAATCATACGATAATTATGACTTAATGGCTTTTTCCCGTATTGTAAGCCCATTTGATTCACAGGATACGATTTTTGCCCTAATACATATTGTCGAGTAACCTCACCATCTATCGGGCTGTGTATACGGTGATAATCAGCTGGACTTAAATAGAAGACGATATACTGGCCATTTTCATAGCGCTTTGCCTGTGCTTCGCTCCCCAGTAAATCCGCTAATGAATACGGCTTATTTTTCACTGTATAGGTCATGCCATCGACAATTTGTCCAAACGCTTCAATTTTTGCATCAACTGGACTTGCAAACATATTTGCAGTTTGATCGATTGGACGAACATCATTCTTTAATTGACGAATAAAAAAATCATGTAAACTTGTAAATTGCTCGGCAGATTTTGAAACTTCTTTTAAATTAATTCCGTATATATTACTATAACTACGAACGAAATTTTTACTAACGCCCGACTGTGCCACACGTTGTAAAATTTTCGAAGAGAGTTTTCCATTTGAAAGTTCTATTAAGCTTTGATATATTTTTTCCTTCATCGATAGACCTCCAATGTGAGTATATAGTGAATCTTAATCAGCCAACTTTCCCACTGATTATTAGCCTTCACTTATTGGGCAATTATGTCATACTGCCGGTTAATTCGGTAAAGGTAAATTATATAATGTATAAGCGGACAAGAAAAGGTTATATTGCATATAAAGTCTTACCTTTTTCTAAATTTAGAAGTATAATAGAAAATAGCTGATGAGCAAAGGAGTGTTTTCCGATGTTTCT
Source organism: Solibacillus sp. FSL R7-0682 (assembly GCF_038005985.1). Classification (NCBI taxonomy): domain Bacteria; kingdom Bacillati; phylum Bacillota; class Bacilli; order Caryophanales; family Caryophanaceae; genus Solibacillus; species Solibacillus sp. FSL R7-0682. The sequence continues at coordinate 1,370,343 of NZ_JBBOUI010000001.1, read as the reverse complement.
ACTTCAAAAAGTTGATTCAACATTAAAAAAAATAAAATCAAATGCAGCAAATATTATTACAATTACGAATATGTCATTTGGTGGTGCTGCGATTATGGCCACTTTAAATGAATCTTATAGCTATAGTGTATTATTGATTTTCATCGCCGCTTTTTTAGATCGCTATGATGGAAAAGTAGCACGTAAATTCAATCAAGAGTCGGAACTCGGTAAACAGCTCGATTCCATGGCAGATATTATTTCCTTCGGTGTTGCACCAGCACTGTTAATGTACGAAATGGTATTATTGGATGCAGGTGTAACGGGAATGATGATGCCAGTATTATTTATTGCAGCAGGGGCACTACGATTAGCGCGCTTTAATGTTATGGATTCTACAGGTTATTTTGTTGGATTACCGATTACAGCGGCAGGTACATTACTGACGATTTCTTATTTCTTTATAAATGTTTTCAACCAAACATTTTATTTAGTGTTATTCCCAGTTTTAGCGGTTTTAATGGTAAGTACATTTACATTAAAAAAAGTGTAAGAGCAAATCCGCTCTTACACTTTTTTCATTTCCTCGAGTAATTTGTCATATACTGTCGAAAAGACGAAAGGATGTTTTTACTTGAGCGGTTTTGTTACTTCTTTGCTTCAACTTTGGCTTGAACTCCCTGCACTTCTTGGTTATTTAAAGGGGCAGGCATTTTATAAACCACTTTCTCGTGAAGAAGAGGCACAAGTAATTCAACGCTATATGGAAGGCGACGAACAGGCAAGAATTGAACTAATAGAGCGAAATATGCGCTTAGTTGCCCACGTCGTAAAAAAATTCCACCCACCCCATGAGCTTTTAGATGATTACATTTCGATTGGAACAATCGGCTTGATGAAAGCAGTGAGTAGCTTTACGCCCGAGAAAAAAACACGTCTCGCGACTTATGCAGCACGATGTATTGAAAATGAAATTTTAATGCATTTACGGGCACAAAAAAAAGTTCAAAAAGATGTATCCCTTTTTGAACCAATTGGAACAGATAAAGATGGTCAATCTCTTCAGATTCGTGATTTATTGCAATTAGAAGAGCCTTCTGCAATGGAGCATATTGAAAAAAAGGAGCATTTTACACAGCTCTATAATTATTTAAATACTTTGGAACCTCGTGAGCTTGAAATAATATCTTATCGCTATGGGCTTCATAACTTTGATCCACTTACCCAAAAGGAAATTGCTCAATTACTTAATATTTCACGAAGTTATGTTTCACGAATCGAAAAGCGTGCACTCATTAAATTGTATCAGCAATTTAAACATAACGAACATAAGGAATAAAAAACAGGTGTTTTGTAAGTTTTAAATAGCTTACAAAACACCTCGTTTATTTATTATAGATTTTTACTCAATACCTTCACTTGTTTCAGCAAACATTAGTAACCCTGCAATCGTTGTAATCCCCACTGCAACTGCCATTAAAAATACCATTTGCCTCGCCTCCTTAAAAAACGAAAGTTACTCTATTAGTACACTATCATTTATTAAAAAAACTGACTGTGACTTTTTTAACAGTCATGAAGTCTTTTTTTGAACGAATAATGAATTATAATTTTGTAATTGCTTTTAATACAATCTGTGTTGAATGCTTAGCTGCTACAGGTAAAAATTCATCAAAGCTAATGTTTGACTCTTGACCTGCGATATCTGATAAAGCACGAATCACAACAAATGGTGTACCGAATTGGTGACAAACTTGCGCAACACCCGCCGCTTCCATTTCACAAGCTTTCATTGTTGGGAAGTCTTTACGAACAGCTTCTACACGCTCTGGATTACTCATAAATACATCACCTGAGCAAATAAGTCCTAGTGCAAATGGATGCTCGCCAACTTCTGTTACTGCTTGTTTTGCCACTTCGATTAATTTTTCATCTGAGTGGTAAGCTGGTGGCATCCCAGCCATTTGGCCAATTTCATATCCGAAAACTGTTACATCAACATCATGGTGACGTACTTCATCCGAAATAACAATGTCGCCCACATTTAACGATGTATCAAAACCGCCTGCTGAGCCCGTATTAATGACAACATCTGGTTGGTATTTTTCTAAAAGAATGGTAGTCGACATCGCCGCATTTACTTTACCAATGCCGCTTTTTAATAGCACAACTTCCTTCCCTTCATATGTACCAGTTGTATATTCACTGTTGGCAATCGTTTCAGTTGTTGTATTTTTTAATGCGTCGCGTAATAATTCTACTTCTTGTTCCATTGCGCCAATAACTGCAATTTTCATAAATGGTATTCCTCCTAATTTTCAAACACTCTACTAAAAATAATCAATCTACTAGTGTTTCGTCAAGGAAAAGTAGCTTTAATAAGCACCTTCAAGTGAATTTAATACTTCAAGTTTTGTCGGTTTCCACCCTTCTCCGTCAAGCCATTCAATACTAACACGGTATTTTTTCTCTTTGTCCATTGACGTAACAACCGCAATAGCCGATTTGGCACTGCCGTTATTACCAACTCTCAAGACAATAGCGTTTTCCTGCTCTAAGTCTGTCACACTAAAAATCGCCTTAAGCTTTTCTTCATAATCAATATCGCCTTTTTTGAATGTCGATACATGTTCCCCTGTTTGTTGAGTTGGGTAGACTGGCCAATCCGGATTTGTTTGAACTTCTTTTACAAGTGGATCCGTAGAAGTAGCTACTTCATTTTCAGATGGGTTTGTCCCATTCTCAATGTTATTATTCTCGTCTGTCTGTTCATCATCATTTGTTGATGAATTTGGTTCTTCTTGAGAAGTTTGCTGTTCATTTTGTTCTGTTGATGCAACTATGTCCTCTTGATCATCCGCTGCTTCGTTTTTTGGCTCTGAGTCTTGAGAAAGAATAAAAATTAATGTGGCTATAATACCTACTGCGACAAGCCCAATTAAATAGTTTAAATTTTTATCAAATTTTTGGAACTTTGATGCTTTTGCTTTTTCTTCCGCATACTGTGCTCGTGTTTGAAATCGTCTTTTACGCTCCATACAATCTCCCCCTATGCATGATGCATCTATTTTAGCAAAAAGCTTTTGGAATGTCTCAGACAAGCACATATTTCCACAAATTGAAAAAAGGATTTCCGAATAAAAATCGGAACATCCTTTTTCTTTATTATTTAATTTCTAAAATAACAACTTCCATATCTCCACCCGGAGTTGTTAATTTTACTACATCATCAACTTGTTTACCCATCAATGCTTTTGCAATTGGTGAGTCATTTGAGATTTTACCTTCTATTGGATCCGCTTCCGCAGAACCAACGATTGTGTATGACTCTTCAAAGTTTGCGCGCTTCCCGTTAATTAGTTCATCAAAAGTAACCGTTTTACCTAAAGAAACGGCACCAGTTGTTTCATCTTCGGTAATGATTAAAGCATTACGAAGCATTTGTTCGATTAAAGAAATACGGCCTTCTACAAACCCTTGCTCTTCTTTTGCTGAATCATACTCAGAGTTCTCAGAAAGGTCACCAAAGCTACGAGCCACTTTAATACGCTCTACTACTTCTGGTCGCTTTACTGTTTTTAACGTGTTTAATTCATCTTCTAATTTTTGCTTTCCTTCAAGTGTCATAGGATATTGTTTTTCATTTGACATAGTTCCCACTCCTTCGTAATTCTCATAACAATTGCTTGATCAATGTGTGCAATCGTTTTCTTTTTATCGTTTATTAATTACGAACAATTTCGTTCATAAATAACAGAAAACCCGACTACTAGTTTACGATATGTGCAAGGCACCTTTTTTAGAAGGTGTTTACACAGCGTGTGCTAGCAGCCGAATTTCAATAATAGATATTTAAGTTTGTATTAAATAAGTAGTACAATAACATATCTAGAAGATGAAAATATTGTAAATACTACCTCATCATATTACACAATTGAATCAGATTCAAGAATTGTTTTTATTTTCGTTACCATTAGATCGATTGCAACGTTATTTCCGCCACCTTCAGGGATGATAACATCGGCATAACGCTTCGTTGGCTCAATAAACATATTGTGCATTGGACGCACTGCTGAAAGATACTGATCAATGACTGAATCTGCCGTACGTCCTCGCTCTTTAATATCACGTTGAATACGACGAATAATACGTAAATCTGAATCAGTATCCACAAATAATTTAATATCCATTAAATCACGTAATCGCTCATCTTCAAGCACTAAAATACCTTCTACAATTATAACGTCTTGCGGCTCAACATGAATAACTTCCGATGAGCGTGTATGCTGAACATAATCATAAACAGGCTTATTAATTGCTTTGTAGGTAAGTAATTGATGAATATGCTCAATTAATAAGTCATTATCAAATGCTAATGGATGATCGTAATTCGTTTCAAGACGTTGTTCAAATGTCATATGACTTTGATCTTTATAGTAATAATCTTGCTCGATTACAACAACTGAATGGTCACGGAAAACATCATAAATGGCACGTGTAACACTCGTTTTACCCGAGCAAGAACCGCCTGCGATCCCGATAACTACTGGACGCTTTGTCATTTATTTATTCTCCTTTCGCATCATGTCAAAATGTGATAACGGGCGATCTACTTTAAATTTCACAATTTGTAGTGGATGACGCGCTACATCTAATTCGTTACCATCTTCATCCCAAAGCTGACCAACTGTCATTTTGAATGTTTCGATGTTTGGACCAAAGAACTCAATTGTATCCCCTGGTGAGAAGTAATTGCGTTGCTCTAACGTAACGATTTGTGTTTCTGCATCGTAATCCTTTACAAAACCAGCGAAATCCCACTTCATTTTGTGTGAGTGGAAGCCAAACATTTGCTGCTTATAGCTTGGTTCCCCTTCGAAGAACGAAGAAGCAGTCGCACGGTTTGCACAACGCGCTAATTCCTCTAACCATTCTTTTTCGAATTTGAAGTTTTCTGGATCTGCACAGTATGCATCAATTACTTTACGATAAACAGAAACAACTGTTGCCACATAGTGAATTGATTTCATTCGGCCTTCTACTTTTAACGAATCAATCCCTAACTCAATCATGTGAGGAATAGATTCAATTAGTTTTAAATCTTTTGGGCTCATGGCAAATGGCGCTTCACCTTCGTTAAACAGTGCAACTTCTTCGCCCTCTTTATTTTCATATAAATCATAATCCCAACGACATGATTGGCAGCAACCACCACGGTTTGAGTCACGAGCTGTCATATGGTTTGATAATGTACAACGTCCAGAGTATGCGATACACATTGCACCGTGCACGAATGCCTCAATTTCAATGTCAACTTCCTCTTTCATTTTGCGCATTTCCTCGCCACCTACTTCACGGGCAAGTACAACACGCTCTAAACCTTCCTCTTTCCAAAACTTAACTGCCTTCCAGTTTGATAAGGACTGCTGTGTAGAAAGGTGAATTTCTAGTTTCGGTGCTGCTTTTTTACAAGTTTCAATAATTAATGGGTCTGCTACGATAATCCCTTTAACGCCTGCACCCTCGATTGCTTGTAAATATTCTTCAAGACCATCCATATTTTCGTTGTGGGCAAAAATATTTGTCGTTACGTAAATAACCGCGCCATATTTATTTGCGAACTCTACGCCTTCTTTCATTTCCTCGATCGTAAAGTTGCCCGCATTTGAACGTAAACCAAACTCTTGTCCACCGATAAATACCGCATCGGCTCCATAATGTACGGCTACTTTTAATTTTTCTAAGCTTCCTGCTGGTGCTAAAAGCTCTGGTTTTTTTGTGATGACTGTTTTTCCGTCAATTGTTTCACGGATTTTTTCATTTTGTATTAACTGAAGCATCTGCTTTTAAACCCCTCTCTAGTAAACTGTTTCCTTGAAGATGAAGCCAGTATCTAGTGGACGTAACGCTGGCTGAATTGCTTCGATTTGTTCGAATAGATCTGATTTAATTGCTTCATACGCATCTTCACCTTGCTCAAAATACGTATCAATCGCTTGACGGTATAATTTTGTCACCGTTACAACATAGTCAAATGTTTGTAAGACACCATCAATTTTCATCGAATCGATGCCTGCTTCCAATAAATCATTAAGTTCTTCGATAATACACATATCGTTAGGTGAGAAAATGTGCGTACCATTCATATCTTCATAAATTGGATATTTATTTTTACGCTCTTTGTCATGTAAAAACATGTTTTTATTTTCTTTACGATTTTCAATTTCCATCGCTTCGTCGCGGTATAAGAAATAGTTTCCTAATAACGAACGTTTTGATTGGAACATACATGTCATACCGTGCACTTGCACTTCGATTTCATGCTTCGTATTTTCTTTAATTTCAATTACTTCATCTACAGATAGTTCACGTGCTAAGACGGCACGTTTACTACCACGTTCGCCCCAATAGTTCACTTGGAACCAGTTCGTTGCAATTGTTTCTGGGCTCCAGTGAAGAGGAATTGTAATACCTAATTCACGAACTGCAACAACAACGGCAGGGTCACCGAAAAGTAATGCATCAACACCGATACGTTGCATTTCCTTTAAATATGCATCTAATGCTTCTAATCGATCATTGTGGAATAAAGCATTAACAGCTACATACACTTTTTTACCTGCAGCATGAATAATTTTAGTCGCTTCTTCTACTTGAGCTACTGTAAAATCTCCAGCTAAACGTAAGCCAAATTTTTGTTCACCAATAATAAAAGCATCTGCACCTGCATTTAATAATGCAACGATATGCTCAACTGATTGTGGTGTAAGTAATAGTTCTGGTTTTTTCACCTTTCGTCACCTCTTCAAACAAATTAACAAACCATCTCCAACTGGGAAAAATGCACTCGTATAATCAGGGTGTGCCATTATCCATTCAGAAAATGTTTTTAAGTTTCGAATCATTGTTCTTTTTCTTCTCGGTACTTCTTTTATATCTAAATCTGAAAGTCCATGCATATACATATTATCGATATACAATACACCACCAGATGGTACAAGTGGCGAATACTTTTCGAAAAACTTCATGTATTGCCCTTTTGCGGCATCAATAAAAACTGCATCAAAAGTAGATTGTATAGTTTCAATGTCTACTTCCAACGCATCTCCCTCAATGACTTGTATACGATTTGCTACCTCTGATCTTGCAATGAATTGTTTGGCATGCGCGACTCGTGCTTCATCTCGCTCAATCGTTACGATTTGGCATTCAGGTAACGCTTGTGCCATACGAATAGCTGAATAACCAATAGCTGTACCTATTTCTAAAATTGATTTCGGTTTTTGAATACGTAATAGTTGATTTAATGATTCAATACCTGCTAATTGCATAATGGGTACATGGTTTTCTTTCGCAAACTGTTCCATTTCTAACAGCAATTCATCACGTTCAGGAATGAAGGAAGCAATATAAGCGTCTGATAATTCCATTCGTCAATCTCCTTCTACCTGCCCTATTTCCTATCATCTATTTTCAACATAAGAAAAAAGACGAAACTTAGATGTTTGCGCCTACAATGTTTATAATATAAGGACAAAAAAATCACAACTTATAATAGCACGAAAATAAAAGGAATGCGAATAATCTTTACTAAATCCATTTTTTTATGGACAAAATAAAGTACTTCGATTCCTTTTACTCTACTTATCGTAAATATTTATCAATATTCACCAAATGTTCATCGTAAGATTTTGCAAAGTGATTTGTTCCTTCTTTATCTGCTAGGAAGTATAAATACTCCGTCTCTGAAGGATTTAATGATGCCTCAATCGATGTTTTACCTGCACCTGCAATAGGTCCTGGTGGTAAACCAACATTTTTGTAAGTATTGTATGGATTTTGAACTTCTAAATCTTCATATAATACCCGATCTTTATGTGAACCTAACGCATATAAAACAGTTGGGTCTGTTTGCAGCGGCATATCGATTTTCATACGATTATAGAATACACTTGCAATTGTTTCACGATCAGTTTGTGCTGTTGCCTCTTCTTCTAGTAATGAAGCAAATGTCAATAGCTCATGAACGGTCATGTCTTTTTCTTCTAGCACAACTTTAAACTCCGACACGACAGTATTCGTCGATGCTAGCATCGTTTTAATCACTTCATCCAAGCTTGGTGTTTCTTCAAAGAATGGATATGTCGCCGGGTATAAATAACCCTCTAACGCATAGCGTATGTTCTCTTGTAAAATTTCTTCTGTTAATAAATCAGGGAACTCACCAATCATTTGTTCAACGAATGCTTTGTCTGTGACTTTCGCCATAAACTTATCGGCAGAATGCGATGTATTTTTTTCTACAATTTTCGCAATTTGCTCCAGCGTTAAACCTTCTGGAACTGTCATCGTAAATACTGGTTCACGATAAACACGACCCGTTTTTAAACTTTCAATTATTTCATCGAGTGTCATCGATTGGGTTAATGAATAATTTCCCGCCTGAAACTCCGATTCATTTTTGAACTTCGTGTAATATTTAAAGATTTGTGCATCTTTAATAATGCCTTTCTTCTCTAAAATATTCGAAATTACGGTAATGCCAGAGCCCATTGGAATTTCTACTTCAACTGTTTTATCTGATTCTGGATTCATCGGCTCTAAGGCAGAAGAAACATAATTATATCCAGAATAACCACCAATCCCGATGATAATGAGCGCTACTATAGCTATAATGGAAACGATTCTTCGCACAGTTCGTACTTCTCCTTTTCGTTCTTTCATCTTTTCAAACATTGCTTGTTTTTTATCCTCATCTAGCACGGGATTCCCCCCTTTATCTCTTTCATATGATACAAAAAAATTCTAGTTGATACAATAAAACTGTAGAAACTATTACAATTAGTTCTATTTTTCATTCTTTTATGTAGACGATACTTGTTGAATTTTGTTCAAATAAAGATTCAATTACACGTAATTAAGGTTCTAAGTCAAATGTTGGGGTAATGTCATAATGATTCATCAATCGGCACTACCTTTTTGTTTTTTCTAAACAAGTCTGTTGATTTTTATTAGGGCGGACGCTTTCCACGGGCACGGCTCCAACTAACTACCAACGGAATGCGTCCCGTTGGTAGTGGATTTTCCGAGCGTGCTGTTCCGCGGGAGTCTGCCGTCCTCCATTCCAATCAACTCTCTGTAGACCAAGGTGTATACCTACTTCTTTATACACTTACTTAATAGTACTTTTTCTTGCTTTGAAGTGTTCATACTCCCTAAATGCAAATGCATTACGCTTGATGACTTTCGAAGTATTATTAATGCCCTCTAATAGAAACCCCAACAAATATTATAGACCCGTAATTAATAGAAATTATTCCAATAAAAAAGCTTAACTAGCTATATGAACTAGTTAAGCTTGAATAGAGTAAGCCCGAAATATAAAAAAATAGCGCACCTTCACGGTACGCACGACGATCGGCCAGCTATCTGAAATTTTTTTCAGATAGCTGGCTATTTTGCACATGTGGCTTGAATATTTTCCGACCAAGGCATGTAATTATGTAAAATCTCTGGTTGCTGATGAAACGGTACATTAGGTAATTCCGTCATCAGCTTTACCAGATACTGATAAAAATCAATTCCGTTTGCTTTGGCTGTTTCGGCCAAACTTAAACAAATGGCATTCGCTTTCGCACCTGCTTCACTCACAGAGAAAAGCCAGTTTTTGCGACCAATGACATTTGGACGAATCGCATTTTCAGCGGGATTATTATCAATAGCAACGTCCCCATTTTCAAGGAAAACTTTTAACTCAGATGAACGGCTTAATGTATATTCAGCTGCTTTCGCAATAGCATTTTTGCCGAAGAAAGGCGAACGATCAATCCAATCGAAAAATTCATCGACAATCGGTTTTGCTTCTTGTTGACGAGCTTTCACGCGCTCTTCCGCTGAAAGATGTTTGATTTGACGCTCGATATGAAACAACCGATCGCAATATTGCACGCCTATTCGGCCATTCTTACTATCGGCTTTTAGCCAATAACGGCGTACATGCGCCCAACAGTTGGCGAATTGAACGTGCGGTAATTGACCATAAGCTGAATACCCATCACAGATGACAGTGCCTTTGAATCCCTTAATTAAATCTTCTAATATAGCTCGCCCTCGAGAAAGAGCACTCTTAAATAAAACGATAATGGGGCCTTCACTTTGTACACTGCGACATACCCAATTAAAAGCGTTTGATTGAGCTGGCTTTCCATCAGAACGCTTGATTATTTGTGCATAGGTTTCGTCGATATGCAGTACAGACTTTGCCGTTAATAGCTGCTTCATCAAATCATAAAGTGGTTGAAGCCAATCTTCTGCCACACGTATTACCCAATTGGAAAGATTTTTATCGTTTGTATGTAGGCCATGGCGTTCCCATTCATTTACCTGACGGTAAAGAGGCAAGTACTGAATAAACTTATCGTAGATAAGCTTGGCCAAAACAGTTGGGCCAGCAATGCTTCTTTGGATAGCACCTTGTGGTGCTTTACCACGTTTAATTTGAGCTTTTCGTAGGGCATCGTTTTTACACAATTTACACTCATACACATGTTCAAAATGCTGCACGCGCTTCAGGGAAGCTGGAATGAATTTCGCCTCTTCACGTATCAACGTAGAACTGAATTCTACCATTTCCCCCTGACAACACTCACAAGCTAAGTTGGCTGGGTGATGATGAATTTCTTCAATTTCAATATCCTCACGAAACGAATCATTTCGTTTTTTATTTGTCTTTTTACGAGTAACCGTATAACTAACCGTATCGGTGCTTTGTTCTTCTGTCTGCTCAGGTTCATTAAAAGACGGATCGTCTTCAAATAAAGAGACTTGTCCATCAGGAGCTTGATACTTGGCTTTCTCCGATTTAGAGCCATATAACGCTTTTGTTAATTGGCGAACTTGCTCTGTTAAGGCTTCTATTTGTCGATTTGACTGAGCTAGTTGTTGCTCAAGTAATCGAATAATACGTTCGTTTTGTTCTTCTTGCTTTTGATTAACAGGCATCAAATCGTTCACCACATTCCGTCCAATTTTATATATGGGTAATTATACCATTATTGATGATGTAGTTAAAAGACACCTTTTGCAGATTTCGCAATGGCCTTCGGCTGTTGTAAAGATAATCCTTCTAATAACCAGCGCAGTTCCTGTTGTGAAAGGCTTCGCACCTCATTTTCATCTTTTGGCCATTGAAGCTTACCATTATCCAATCGTTTGTAAAGCATGGCAAAGCCATCTCCATCAAAATACAAACATTTATAGCGGTCCTTACTCCATCCTGAAAAGAGAAAAATAGAATCGCTATACGGATCTAATTCGAAAGAATCTTGAACCAGCGTTGCGAGACCATCGATGCCTTTGCGCATATCGGTCTTCCCGCAAATAATATAGATGTTTTGTACGCTCGTAAAATCACGCTTCATCGATTTTTCAGCTCCTTCATAATAGTTTGGATGATGCGTTCATCTACGCCATTGAAGAAAGCTATTTCAGCTACAGCGGTTTTAATCACACAACCTGGTGCAGCATTGTATTGAGAAGAATGAAACGAAGAAGCTTCAGTTGGAAGAGGATCAAGTTTGACGGGAACAATGGTCAATTTGTTTGCGGGCATAAGAATGGCACCTCCTTTGATTGATACGTCTATCGTACCGGAGGTGCCTAGCGCTTTATATGCGTTATTTGATTACGGGCTTACTGAATAGAAGTTATTTTATTGCTAGGCCATCCACTATTGCTGCCCTTCTATTAATGCTGGGCTAGTGAAGCCAATACTTCCTCAACAGTTGCCCATTCTTCGTCTGTTTCAATTGGTAACAAATCTACTACTTCACCATTTTCTCCTGCGATATAGGCTGATGCAAATACTTCTTCTAAATTTGGCTCGTCATCTTCGAAAATTGCGTAAAATAAATAGTTTTTATTCGCATGCTCAAAGCGATGTAAAATTTGGCACATCACTTCTTCGTCTTGATCGTTTGTAATCGTAAAGAAGTTTGTTTGATCTGCGCCAAATTCAGCAATAACTGTATTCATCACTTCTTCTACCATTGCCCATTCTTCGTCTGTTTCGATGTCTGAAAAGGCAGCCATTTCACCGTTTTCATCCAGCTCATAACGTAATGCTGAAATACCTGTGTCCTCGTCGCCAACAAGTGAAAATAGTACATAAGAATGCTCATCTGAATCAAATGTAAAAACAACTCGGCATTGCTGCTCGCCACCGTCTTCTGTTTGTAATGTAAAAATTTGTTCTTCCATATTTGTTCCTCCTTAAGTAGACTTCATTAAATGGATGTAACCAAAAATAATTAACGGTTTTCGACCAAATAACAAAACAGAGTCGGCAATTGCCTCCTCTGTTTCTTTTTATATCGATAGAATTATTCTTCTTCGCCTAATTCGTCTTCGATTTGATTTAATACTTCTTCGATTAAATCCCATTCAGCTTCAGTCTCGATTGGAATTAATTCACCATCTTCACCGTTTTCAGCTGGAACGAATGCAGAAGCAAAAATTTCTACTGCGCCTTCTTCGTCTTCCTCAGCACCTACTAAAGAATATAATACGTATGATTTACCGAACTCTTCTGAATCGAATGTGTGTAAGATTTCGCAAAGTTGTTCGTTACCATTCTCGTCTACTACTGTAATGTGATGTTGTTGTTCTGACATTTATAGTCACCTCTTCATAATATTTAAGCATTGCTCACTCATTATACACAAATGTTCCTAAAATAAAGAACAAAAAGCTTTTTAATGTAGCGCAATGTTTACTGATTTTACAACGATTAATTTTTACTATCTAAATAACCTTGTAAAATCATCACAGCAGCCATTTTATCAATGACTAGCTTACGTTTTTTTCGGCTTACATCTGCTTCAATAAGCATTCGTTCTGCAGCCATTGTTGTTAAACGCTCGTCCCACAGCTTCACAGGGAAACCAAAAGTCTCTTCTAATAACTTTTTATAGTTTTCAGAAGCTTCCCCACGAGGACCAACTGTATTATTCATGTTTTTCGGGTAGCCAACAACGAATTCCGTTACATTGTGCTCCTTCACAAGCTCATTAATACGTGCAATACCAAATTCGCCTGCTGCTTCATCAATTTTTACAGTTTCAATTCCTTGAGCTGTCCATCCAAGCGCGTCACTAATTGCGACACCGACTGTTTTTGAGCCGACGTCTAGACCCATAATTTTCATTTGTCCGCCTCAGTATTCTTTCTAATATAAAATTTTACGAGCTCTTCTAAAATTTCATCTCGCTCAAGCTTGCGGATTAAATTACGTGCGTCCTGGTGGCGAGGGATGTATGCCGGGTCACCAGATAACAAATAGCCCACAATTTGATTAGTTGGGTTATATCCTTTTTCTTCTAATGACGAATACACCTTTAACATCACTTGCTTTACTTCTTGTTCCATTGACTCTTCAGGAAAACTAAATTTCATCGTTTGATCGAAAGAACTCAAGACCAGCACCTCGCTTTCAGAAATAAAGAGATGGAGCGACATTACCCCATCTCCATTTCCCTTATTATAACTTATTCCAGCAAGCACTTCAAATATGCTCCATGATTTCAATAAAGATTCTACTTATAAAGATTTTACATGCTCGTAAACTGCTTGTAATGCTTCGTCTAATTTAGAAGCATCTTTTGCACCAGCCATCGCCATATCCGGACGACCGCCACCTTTACCACCGGTTGCTTCTGCTACCATTTTTACGATGTTCCCTGCATGGTAGTTGCCACCAACGATGTCTTTTGTTACACCAGCACATAGCATAACTTTATCATCCGCTACTGCACCAAGAACGATAATAGCCGATTCCATTTTTTCTTTTAAGTCGTCCATCATTTGACGTAATTGGTTGTTGTCTTTTGCATCGACACGTGTAGCTAAAACCGTTACGTCGCCAATTTTTTGCGCTGCATCTAATACAGCACCTGCTTGTGCATTGGCAATTTTTTGTGATAATGATTCATTTTCACGTTGTAATTCTTTGTAGTCACCTTGTAAAGAAGCAACACGTGTTGCTACGTCTTTTGCGTTCGATTTTAATAGACCTGCTGCTTCATTTAAAATCGCTTCTTCTTCTTTAACAGCTAGGTAAGCTGCTTTACCAGTAACTGCCTCGATACGTCGAGTTCCCGCACCGATACCACCTTCAGAAACAATTTTGAAGAAGCCAATTTCTGAAGAGCGCTGAACGTGTAATCCACCACAAAGCTCGATTGAGTAATCAGAAACCGCAACGACACGAACAACATCTCCATATTTCTCACCAAATAAGGCAGTAGCACCCATTGCTTTTGCAGAGTCAATATCCATTTCTTGAATGACAACTTCGATATCTTCCCAAATTTTTTCGTTTACCGCTAACTCAACTTGTGCAAGCTCTTCTTTTGTCGCTGCACCAAAGTGAGAAAAGTCGAATCGTAAACGGTCTGGACCTACATAAGAACCTGCTTGTGCTACATGGTCACCTAACACATCTTTTAATGCACGATGCATTAAGTGTGTCGCTGTGTGGTTTTTCAAAATCATGCTCCGCTTTTCTTTATCAACCTTCGCAGTCATTGTATCACCAACATGCATTTCACCTGATTCTACTACAACTGTGTGTAACGGTTGACCATTTGGTGCTTTTTGAACGTCTTTTACGATTGCTGTGAAACCATCTGCTTCGATGATACCCGTATCAGCAATTTGTCCACCCATTTCAGCGTAGAATGGCGTTTCAGATAAAATAACGAACGCTTCTTGACCTTCTGAAGCAGTATTTGTTTCTTGACCATTTACAACAATCGCTGCAATAGTACCTGTTGCTTCTAATACGTTGTAAATAAATGTAGATTGTTGTTTTAAGTTTGAAAGAACTTCATTTTGTACTTGCATTGAATCTACATCAGCACGAGCGTTACGAGCACGTTCACGCTGTGCTTCCATCGCTGCTTCAAAGCCTTCATGATCTACTGTCATTCCTACTTCTTCCGCATACTCTTCTGTTAACTCAATCGGGAAACCAAATGTATCGTATAAACGGAAAGCATCGGCACCTGGGATAACTGTTTCATCTTTTGCTTTTTGGTTCTCTACCACTTCATTGAAAATTGCTAAACCTCCATCAAGTGTTTCGTGGAAACGAACTTCTTCGTTTTTAATAACACGTTGAATGAATGCTTCTTTTTCTTTTACTTGTGGATAGAAGTCTTGCATAATTTCGCCAACAGTAGGAACTAATTCAAACATGAATGGTTTTTCAATACCGATTTGTTTCGCATAACGAACTGCACGACGAAGAAGTCGACGTAATACGTATCCGCGTCCCTCGTTTGATGGTAATGCCCCGTCACCAATAGCAAATGCCACTGTACGAATATGGTCTGCAATTACTTTGAACGGTGTGTTAATATCTTCCGCCGATCCGAAAATCTCTTTTAAATCTACTTCACTCGGGCGTTTGTAATTGCGATTAGCAAACTGTTCTGTTTTTTCGATAATTGGCATGAAAAGATCCGTATCAAAGTTTGTTGGTACTTCTTGTACAACTGATACGATACGCTCTAAGCCCATTCCCGTATCAATGTTTTGCTTAGGTAGTGGTGTGTAAGTACCATCTGGGTTGTGGTTGAACTGTGAGAATACAAGATTCCAAATTTCTAAATAACGCTCATTTTCTCCACCTGTATACATTTCCTCCTCTGGTGCACCAAAACCGTACACTTCTCCACGGTCATAGAAAATTTCAGAGTTTGGACCAGATGGACCTTCACCGATATCCCAGAAGTTCCCCTCAATACGGATTAAACGTTCAGCAGGAATGCCAATTTCATTGTGCCATACGTCATACGCTTCTTGGTCTTCCGGGTGAACTGTAATAGATAGCTTTTCCGGTTCAAAGCCCATCCATTTCGGGTCAGTTAGAAATTCCCATGCATAATGAATCGATTCTTTTTTGAAGTAGTCCCCAATTGAGAAGTTACCTAACATTTCAAAGAATGTATGGTGACGTGCTGTTTTCCCAACATTTTCGATGTCGTTTGTACGAATTGATTTTTGTGCATTTGTAATACGTGGATTGTCTGGGATAATACGTCCATCAAAATAAGGCTTTAATGTTGCGACCCCTGAGTTGATCCATAGTAATGATGGGTCATTAATTGGTACTAATGGTGCTGATGGCTCTACATGGTGTCCTTTTTCTTTGAAGAACTCTAGGTAAAGACGACGAATTTCAGATGCTGTCATGTTTTTCTTTGTCATTTGTGTTTCCTCCTAAATAGTCTAGTGATGAGTTGCTTAGCAGAGCTTTCGTAAAAATTGTTAGAATGATAATTTAAAACAAAAAAAGCCCTCATCCCGGTAAAGGGACGAAGACTGTATCTCGTGGTACCACCCTAATTTATAATGCGAAAACACATTATATCTCAAGCGCTTGTAACGTAAGCATACGGCAGGGATTAGCTGCACTCTGGAGTAGCTTTCGGCATTTAACTTGTGGAGATTTTTTCAGCCAAGAAATCTCTTTCTAAACACGTTCAAAATGCTTACTTTTTCCGTCATCATTTTCATTTTATTCTGTATTACATTATAAAAAAATGCACGCTTACTGTCAATTGCTATTGTCGAATTAATAATCAAATCGATTGCGTGTTATTAAAATTATAAAGATTGCTGGCACTGTACAAATTGCCATCCCTAAAAACGACAAACCTGGTTCAATTTCATAGAGTGCTCCACCTAGTAAAGTTAGGACAGCCGCGCTTAAGCTCATTGCCAACGCAGAATAAATGCCTTGAGCATTTGGGATTTGCTCTTTAGGCAATGCTTTCGTTATATAACGAATAAATGCGTAATGCGCAACACCAAATGATAATGCATGTAATGCCTGAGTAATAATAAATACTGTCATACTTGGGAATAAAAATATCGCTACCCAGCGGACACTTGAACCTATAGCGGCAAGTAACATAAGTGATGATGGCTTCCACTTTGTTAAAAAAGTATCTGCCTTTAAAAAATAAAGGATTTCAAAAAGCACCGCTACATTTAATATCATCCCTATATAAAAAGGATTTACATTTAAATCTTGTAAATATATATAGCCATAGTTGTAATACGACGCATGGGCACCTTGTAATAAAATGACGACGATTAGGACTATGAAGAAACTTTTCACTTCAAATAACCCCTGTATTGACAATGATTTCGAACTTTTTTCTTGTAATGGTGGAATTGTTAATACTTGTGGTGCTGGCATAAGCTGAATTGCTAATAATGCTGTCAACCCAAGTAGCATACTCCATAAAATAACTTGCTCGCCATAAACGCCGGTAAACATACTAATAACTAAAACTGCTATTACATAACCAAATGATCCAAGAGAACGCGCTTTCCCGTAATGAATATCCCCCTGTTGCATAAGGGTCGACGCACTGCTTTCTACTGCCGGTAATAATGCCGGATAAAATGCGCTAAAGAGCATCGTCATAATAAATAGCCCTTCAAATGAGTCCACTGGTATGTATAGAAACGTCACAATTAATGATGCAACTGTAAAGAAAAGAAGCACTCGTTTATTACTTAAAACCTTTGAAACATAGGGGAAAATAAACATCGTCGAAATTGCTCTCGCAACGAGTCCGAACCCCATTATAATACTCGCTTCTGATACAGTTAGCCCTTTATCATTAATTAACCACCCTGTCCAATATGGTAAAAAAACTCCCCACGTTAAAAAAAACGTAAAAAAGTTTTTGGCTAACCAACGTTGATTGTTCATAATTCCATATCCCTCCAACTTTCCTTTGTTGAATAATAGCACGATAAAATATACAATAATGTGAGATATCTCATATTTTTCGATGAGGAGTTGCCATATAATTTGAGAAAGCTACCACAAGAAGAAAGTATACACTATATTCAGAAATACCCTATTTCACAATATTTTTCATTTGATATTACACCCTATATTTATGTATATGAATTTGAAAAAGGTGAATTTATATTTCACGAGCAATCGTTTCCTGATTATTTATATTACATGATTGAAGGAAAAGCAAAACTTTATATTACCCATAAAAATGGTAAAATATCATTAATAGATTTTTTAACTTCCCCAACTTTTATGGGGGAAATAGAACTTCTAAATACAGAACGGTATTCAAAGGGCATTCAAACCGTTACAAAATCAATTTGTTTCGCTATCCCAATTCGCGAAGTAAAAGAGCGATTACTTGCCGACCCAGTATTTTTAAAAATGCTCTGTTTATTTTTAAGTAAAAAAACGACTACCGCAACCGCAAAATATACACAAAATCAAGCATACCCTCTTGAAAATAGACTCGCATCTTTTATTTTACTATCTTCGGACCAACATTTTTACAAAGAAAAGCATACCGAAGTATGTGAATATTTAGGGGTATCCTATAGGCATTTGTTATACGTTCTCGCACAATTTAGTGATGCGGGTTATTTAACAAAGCAAAATCGTGGTTACTTACTCACAAATATTGAAGCATTACAGCAACTTGCTACTGAAATCCAATATTAATGTACATGACCATACAAAAAAGACTGCGCTTAAATGTTTTTAAGCACAGTCTATAATCTATTAATTTAAATTTATAAAAACATCCCTGCAATTGCAGCTGATAATAATGAAGCTAACGTACCAGCAATTACAGCTTTTACAGCTAAGCTTGCAATCATACTGCGTTTTTCTGGTGCCATACCACCTAATCCGCCGATTAAAATACCCATCGAGCTTAAGTTAGCAAATCCACATAACGCGAATGAAATGATAATTCCTGTTTTATCAGAGAACTCACCGATTACTGGACCAAAGTTTGAGTAAGCTACAAATTCATTTAAAATTAGCTTTTGGCCGATGAACGAACCTGCACGTACTGCTTCATCCCAAGGAACCCCAATAACAAATGCAAGTGGTGCGAATACATAACCTAAAATACCTTCAAGTGTTACATTTTCATAACCAAATATTCCAGCTACTCCACCTAATAAACCATTTAATAATGCAATCAATGCAATGAAGCATAGAAGCATAGCACCGACGTTAACAGCTAATTTTAAACCATCAGAAGCACCCATTGCAGCTGCATCAATTACGTTAGTTGCATCTGAGTTACGTTCTAATTTGAAGTCTGCTTCATCAACCTCTTCTGTTTCTGGAATCATTAACTTCGCCATAATTAAACCTGCGGGCGCAGCCATGAAGCTTGCTGCTAATAAATATTCTAATGGTACACCAAGTAATGAATAACCTACTAATACTGAACCTGATACAGAAGCTAGTCCACCAGTCATAACAGCGAACATTTGTGATTTCGTCATTTTCTTTAAGAAAGGACGAATAACAAGTGGAGCCTCTGTTTGTCCTACGAAAATATTGGCAGCAGCGTTTACTGATTCAGCCTTCGTCGTTCCTAAAACTTTCGATAGGAAACCACCAATAATTTTAATAATTAATTGCATAATGCCTAAATAATATAGTACTGCGATTAAAGAAGAGAAGAAGATGATAATCGTTAATACGCTCATTGCAAATACAAATCCTACCTTCTCTGCATCTGCCAAGCCACCAAATACGAATACGATCCCTTCATTTGCATACCCGATTAGTTTTTGTACACCTTCTGAAAGCTGCATAAGCTTTTCACGACCATACTCCCACTTTAACACGATAAAGGCAAAGATAATTTGTACCGATAACCCTGATAAAATAATTCTCCACTTAACAGCTTTTCGCTCGCTTGATAAAACAAAGGCGATACCTAAAACCGATAAAATCCCAATGATCCCCCATAAGAAATCCATATATTTGCACCTACTTTATTTATTTTGTAAACCTTTTCATTTACAATTAATGACATCTAACTTCGGACGTCATATGAACGATATCTATACTAACACAGTTGGAAATACAACAATAAAAAATTGTTTCTTTTTAAATTTCTGACTTTTACTTATGGAATTAATAAAACATAACAATATATTGTTAAAAAATTAGGTTTTTTAAACATGTGTTATGAATATCTGATCAATTATATTTCCATACCTTTAGCTGAGATAATTAAACATATAGCAAAATAAAAAAACTAGCAGAAATTCTGTTTCAATCGAATTTCTGCTAGTTTATAAAATTTATTCGTTAAAATCATATGGCGATACTCCATCCATTCCAATTAAAGGATGGATGTAGGGTGCCGTTTCAGTCGTTAAATGATTGGGTAGTGATTCGCCGATTTTATGTGAGTCTGAGACATTTAATAAACTTAATTGTTTCTCTGTATTTTGCTTATTTTTCATTTCAAATTCTTTAGAACTAGGTGTTTCTGTTACAGGTACAGTTTCTTTTGGCACTTCTTCATGCTCGTCAACAGTCGGGTTTAATCGCATTTTTAAGGACGTCAAGCGCATTAAATCGTCTGTTTTTGCTAAGCCAGTTGCTAATACATCTGGCTCTCCACATAAAATTAAAAAGTTTTTTGCCCGCGTAATTCCCGTATAGAGCAAATTACGACGGAGCATTTTAGAATAGCCCCGAACAACAGGCATAATGACAGTTTGAAACTCAGACCCTTGAGATTTATGAATGGAACAGCAATAAGCAAGGGTAATTTGATTTAAATCGGGTCGTTGATAAGTAACTTCGATTCCATCATATGAAACGATGAGCAGGTCTTGCTTTTCAACCGTCTCTTTTGCTCGAATAATTGAAATGACCTCACCCATATCCCCATTAAATACATTATTTTCTGGTTGGTTCACTAGCTGTAATACTTTATCTCCTATACGGTAAATCGTATCACCGAACACAATTTCCTTCCGTGTTCCGTCATTCGGATTGACGAGCTGTTGAATTTCTTTATTTAGCGCATCGATTCCAGCTGGCCCTTTATACATTGGGGCTAAAACTTGAATATCTCGAATTGCTTGCCCTTTTGCGATTGCGCTTTTCACAACTTGTGTGACTACACCCGTCACTTGGCCAGCCGCAGCTTGAATGAAGGAACGATCCGATGTCTTTGTCGTTAAAGTTTTTGGAATGACCCCTTTTTTTATTTGATGGGCCATCTCAATAATTGTTGATCCCTCTGCTTGACGATACACATCCGTTAGTTCCACCGTCGGAATTTGCTTCGAGGCAAGTAAATCCTTTAATACTTGCCCTGGTCCTACTGGGGGCAGTTGGTCTTGATCCCCTACAAAAACAACTTGTACGTCTTCATGCAATGCCTTCAATAATTGATGGGCAAGCCATGTATCAACCATCGACATTTCATCTATTATGATGAGTCGACCCGTCACTTCTCGTTCTGTTTCCTCATCCTTTTCTTGTCCGTTAAAACCGAGTAAGCGGTGAATTGTCATCGCAGGTAAGCCTGTCGATTCAGCAAGGCGCTTCGCCGCTCGTCCAGTCGGTGCAGCTAGGACAATAGGAAAGGGTTCCTCTTTTTCTGCATAGGTTTTCGGATTTAATGATAGCCCATGAAGTTCTGCATATACCTCAACTAAACCTCGCACTACCGTCGTTTTCCCAGTACCTGGTCCACCAGTTAATATCATAACCGCAGAATTTATTGCCGTTTCAATTGCTTGTGCTTGTGTTGGCGCATAAGCTACATTGTATTGCTCTTCTACCTGTCCTATCGCTTTTCGAATTTCATCCTGTGAAAAGCTTTCAGATTGTTTATTTTTTTCTTTCAAGTCAAGAATTTTACTCGCTATACCCACTTCACTAAAATAGAGTGAAGGTAAATACATACGCGTTTCTTCCCCACAAATTTTTGACTCTTCCCGCATGTCTATACACGCTTTGGAAATGGCTTCATATGGAATTTCAATACGCTGACTTTGCTCGAGCATATCTTTTACCATTGGTAGTACCATCTCCGCGTCTAAATAAACATGCCCTTCAGATAGCGCCGCGTTAGTTAGTACATGGAAAACTGCAGCTTTAATTCGGTCCGGGTGATTCCCTGTAATTCCTAGCTTTGCCCCAAGTTCATCCGCACGAATAAAACCGACTCCGTCGACTTCTTCAATTAGTCGATACGGATTTTCAGTTAATAAATGAATCGTCTCTTCCCGGTAAGCTTGATAAATTTTCATGCCAAGCTGTGGACCGAAGCCCCATTCATTCAACCTTACCATGACACGCTCTAGTCCTAAGTTTTCTTCAATTGTTTGACGGATTTGTAACTTCTTTTCACTAGATAGCCGTGGAACAACATCTAGTGCTGATGGATCTTCTAATATTTTGTTAAGTGCATCCATCCCAAGTTTTTCAACTATTGTTTCTGCCGTTTTTCGTCCAATGCCTGAAAACAAATCACTTGATAAATAATGAACAATACCCTGCTCCGTTGTCGGCACCTCTTTTTCAAAGGTTTCAATTTGAAATTGCATGCCGTATTTCGGATGGCTTTTCATATGCCCTGTAAAACGATACAGCTCTTCCTCCACAAGTTGAGGGAAATAACCAACAATAATTATTTCCTTTTCGTCATATTGAATATTCGTTTCCTGAATTTTGACACGAACAATGGAATACATATTTGTTGCATTATGAAAAATAGTCCCAATTGGTCGCCCTAAAATAAACAACTTATTGAGATCAAATAAATTCAAATTCTCCGCCATTTTCATGCCACACTTTCCTAACTTTTTCGTATGCTCATTTTACCATACGAAAAATTGACTGTCTTATATTATTAAGCTTTTCTAAAAACACCGAATAAGCGTCTGATTTTTCTATTAATTTGAGTAGGAGTAATGGTATGATAGGACATGATGTTTTAGAAAAGGTAGTGAACAAAATGGAATTTAGACCCTGTATTGATTTACACGATGGAAAAGTAAAGCAAATCGTCGGCAGTACGCTTGGTTATAAAGATCAAGCTGTCGTTGAAAACTTTTCATCCGAGCATGATTCATCCTATTATGCACAATTATTTCAAGAAAATAAATTAACGGGTGGACATGTCATTATGCTTGGTCCGGGAAATGAGGACGCTGCAATTCGCGCTTTACAAAGCTACCCAAAGGGCTTACAAGTCGGTGGTGGCATTACAGCTAATAATGCAAAAAAATATATCGATGCAGGGGCATCCCATGTCATCGTTACATCCTATATTTTCCATGATGGCATGCTTCATATGGAACGTCTAAAGCAGTTGATTGACGTTGTCGGCAAAGAGCAGCTTGTCATTGATTTAAGCTGTCGTAAGCGAGATGGGAAATGGTTTGTCGTCACTGATAAATGGACAAAATTTAGTGATTTTGAAGTAAACGCGAAATCAATACAGCAAATCGAACAATATTGTGATGAATTATTAATCCATGCGGTCGATGTAGAAGGGAAACGTAGTGGCATGCAGGAGGATTTAGTGCGTGATTTAGCTCAGTGGACAACTATTCCTACTACTTATGCAGGGGGCGTACGTTCTTTGATTGATTTAGAAAAATTCCATGATCTTGCAAAAGGCAAATTGCATGTAACGATAGGAAGCGCGTTATCGATTTTTGGTGGAGATTTAGATTTTGATACAGTCGTAACATATTGCCAAAAATAATGTAAGGACAGAGAGATTCTTTTTTCGAATCAATCTGTCCTTTTATTTACAAATTTGACATTAAGCGCTTAGCGATCATTTGGAATTCTTCTGGACCAATACCTGGAGCAAATTCTTCTGGTAGCTCATCTAAATCCGGAATTTTCCCACCCTTCGGAATCCCTTCCTGCACAATTAATGGCGCATTCGTCATCGGATGAGTACCCTTCCAAATTTTGTCTATATCTTTATAATCGCCAACATAGTTCCATGTAAATAGTACATTTCCATAGCCTCGATCCTCATATTTCCGCGCTTGGTCAAAAATATGATTGTCTAAGCTTGGAATTGGTAGCATCTTTGTCACATCGACACCAGTAGCCATTTCAAGTGCTTTCGCATAGGCAACGACATGTACACCACCACGTACTAATAAATAGCCTATCATTTCACGTGCTGTAGGGTGATCCGTCATTTCAAAGACACGCATTTTATGTGTACGCGCACCACATTCCAAAAAGAAATTATGCAGAAGGTCTAATACTAAATTCCCACTGGAAAATACATTTTCGCCAGTCCAAGGTTTTCCCATTGAGTCTACCGGTAAGGCAGTTTGAGCAGAGGCAATAAAGCTTTGTGTATTACGCAAATTTTTGGCATTTTGAAGTGGTGCAACATTCGGTTCAGCTGCAAAAGACGCATCTTTACTTAATAAATTGATCGTATTTGCAACTAGCTCAACATGACCAAATTCTTCAGCCGTAATACTTGCTACTAAATCGTAAAATGGTTTTAATTTTTTTTTCCCACGAAAATTAAACGACTGATACATATAATTATTCAATGTCGACATTTCACCGAACTTACCACCTAAAAGCTCTTGAACAGCACTCGCTGCATTTGCATCACCGTACTCGACATTTGGTAAATCTATAGCCAAACGATTGACACGTTGGAACAATAAGGCACCTCCTAAATTATCATAGTAATCATATGACAACTAGAACGTGCCTATTCGTATTTCCTATCCTTTTTTTACAACTGGCGTTACCCACACAATTTGTTCCATACGAATATAAAATGGTGTACGGCAAACATCAAGTACGATATAATCTGGACAAATTGCTGCCAAAATACCGTGCTGTACACGATTACCTGTTTGTTGAACCGCAACCATTTGACCAAGGAACGGTTGAATCGCTTCTAACCAATACATATTTGAATATTGACTAGCTTGAACCAAAAAAATCACTCCTTTACAAGCATACTGTACAATATGCCAAACAGGAGTGATTCGTTCGTTGTCTATTTTTTTCAGCAAAAGTAAATTGACTTTATTTCACTTTAGACTCAACAATGATTGTCACAGGGCCATCATTTACTAAGGCTACATCCATCATTGCACCAAAGATCCCCGTTTCAACATGTAACCCATGGGATTTTAAATGTTCGTTAAATGCTAGCCAAAGCGGCTCCGCATGTTCGGGTCTTGCTGCTTCAACAAAACTCGGGCGTTTTCCTTTACGCGTATCCGCATACAATGTAAATTGGGAAACCGATAAAATTGCTCCACCTTCTTCTACAATCGAGCGATTCATTTTTCCTTCTTCATCTTCCCAAATTCGTAAATCCACAATTTTTTTTGCTACGTAGGCAATGTCCTCTTCTGTATCTGTATGTGTTATTCCCACTAACAGGACGTAACCTTTCTGTATTGCACCTGTAACAGTGCCATCTACCGTAACTGATGCATTTTTTGCACGTTGTAATACTACTCGCATTTTTTCATCCTTCTATCTATTAATTAATAACACGCTGCACAGAATAAATATCAGGCAGTTGCTTAATTTTTTCTACTACTTTATGCAAACCTGAAATATTTGAAATTGCAATTGTTAAATGAATGGTTGCAATTTTATCTCGATCTGCACGACCTGTCACCGCTAAAATATTTGTTTTTGCTTCACTTACTGCTTGCATCACATCATTTAACACACCAGGACGGTCAAAGGCCGAAATCTCAATATCCACCGGGTAATCTTTTCGTGTTTGTAATATTGCGTTTTCCCATTCAACTTCAATTAGACGCTCTAAATAACCATCTTCTTGTATGTTTGGGCAATCCGCTCTGTGAACTGATACCCCTCGCCCCTTTGTAATAAAGCCTACAATTTCATCACCCGGAACAGGCGTGCAGCAACGGGATAATCGAATTAATAAGTTTTCGATTCCTTTTACAACGACACCAGATTCTGTACGTCTCTTCGGCGGTTGGCTATTCATGTTTTTCACAATTTTTTCAAGTGCTTCTTCTTTCTCACGCTCTTTACGCATTTTTTCAGCAAGGCGATTAACAATTTGCTGTGCCGTAATGCCGCCAACACCTACTGCTGCATATAAGTCATCTTCGTGGGTATAGTTGAATTTCTCAATAACACGTTTAATATTTTCAGGTGTTAAAACTTCCTTTAATTCAAACTCTTGTGCCTTAATTTCTTTTTCAACCATTTCTTTCCCTTTAATAACACTATCTTCACGCACATGCTTTTTAAAGAATTGCTTAATTTTATTTTTTGCCTGAGAGCTTTGGGCAATTTTAATCCAGTCACGACTTGGTCCAAAGGATTGCTTTGACGTTAATACTTCGACAATATCACCCGTTTTTAACGGTGTATCTAGTGGTACCATTTTGCCGTTTATTTTTGCACCTATCGTCTTATTTCCGACTTCTGAATGTACGCGATACGCAAAGTCAATTGGCACTGATCCTGCTGGCAATTCAATAACATCACCCTTTGGTGAGAACACGTATACCATATCTGAAAACAGATCAAATTTTAATGATTCCATAAATTCTGCGGCATTCGACGACTCGTTTTGGAATTCTAGAATTTCACGGAACCAAGTTAATTTTTGATCGATATTTTGAGCATTTTCATCAACGGTTTTTCCTTCCTTATATGCCCAGTGTGCTGCGATACCAAACTCAGCAATTTTATGCATTTCTTTCGTACGGATTTGTACTTCAAGGGGATCTCCGTAAGGACCGATAACCGTTGTATGAAGAGATTGATATAGGTTTTGCTTTGGCATGGCGATGTAGTCCTTGAATCGACCAGGCATTGGCTTCCATAATGTATGAATGATTCCTATTACCGCATAACAGTCTTTAATACTATCGACTAAAATACGCACTGCTAATAAATCATAAATTTCGTTGAATTGTTTTTTTTGTAGCACCATTTTACGATAAATGCTATATAGATGCTTCGGACGTCCATAAACATCGGCTTCAATTTCGACTTCTTTCAACTGTGAATTAATCTCTGCCATAACATTATCTAAATACGCCTCACGCTCATCACGTTTTTTCTTCATTAAACTGACGATGCGGTAATATTGTTGTGGATTTAAATAACGTAACGCCGTATCTTCAAGCTCCCACTTTACTTTGGAAATTCCTAAACGGTGAGCAAGCGGCGCAAAAATTTCGAGCGTTTCCTGGGAAATACGACGTTGTTTTTCAGCAGGTAAATGCTTTAACGTGCGCATATTGTGAAGGCGGTCCGATAATTTAATTAAGATGACACGGATATCCTGTGCCATTGCGACAAACATTTTCCGATGATTTTCTGCTTGTTGCTCCTCTTTCGACATATATTTAATTTTCCCTAGTTTCGTTACTCCATCAACAAGCTTTGCCACTTCTTCACTAAATTCGTTGACTAAATCTTCACGTGTTACTTCTGTATCTTCAACGACATCATGTAAAAAACCAGCTGCAACAGTTTCAGGGTCCATTTGTAGCTCAGCTAAAATACCCGCAACTTGTACTGGATGAATAATATACGGTTCCCCAGAGCTACGGAACTGCTCTTTATGTGCTTCTTTCGCCACCTCATACGCTTTTACGACAAAGGCAACGTGTTCTTCATTCATATACGACTTTACGAGCTCGAAAACATCTTCGGGCGCCAAAATTTGTTCTTTCGCCATTGTTTGTCCACCTTGTTCCATTAATTTTCACATTAAATATAAATTTAATTGTATAAAATATAGCTAGCAAATGTAAAGACAGTAAGCAATTTAGTTTTATAGAAAAGCCAAATATGTAGAATCATTGAACTAATTTACATAAATAATAAAAAACTACGATACATGAATATTGTACCGTAGTTCAAAAAATTAATATTGAATTAATGTTTTCGCTGGAACGTTGCCAATTTTTGCACGACCGTTTAATTCAAGTAACTCGATAATAAATGCACAACCTACTACTTCTCCACCTAATTGCTCAACTAAACGGATTGTAGCCTCCACAGTACCACCAGTTGCTAATAAGTCATCACAAATTAATACTTTTTGACCTGGTTTTACTGCATCTTTGTGCATCGTTAATGTATCTGTACCATACTCTAAGCCGTAATCAGCAGAAATTACTTCACGTGGTAATTTACCTGGTTTACGCACAGGTGCAAAGCCAATTTCAAGAGCATAGGCAACCGGACACCCAATGATAAAGCCGCGTGCCTCAGGACCTACGATAATTTCAGCACCAACTTCTTTTGCATATTCAACAATTTGGTCTGTTGCATATTTATATGCGGGACCATTATCCATAATTGTTGTAATATCTTTAAAGCTAATACCCTCTTTTGGCCAGTTTTCTACTGTTGTTACATATTGTTTTAAATCCATTGCTCCTTGTTCCTCCTCAAGAACTCAATCGTTCATCGAACCATTGTTTTAACTCTATATACGTGGCATATAATAGCTTTTGCTCTAATTCAATTTGTTCTGAACGCGATTTATATGACGGTGCATCTGAAAGTGCTTTCTTCGGCGCATTTTCATTTACTGTCGTCAAACCATTCTCTATTGTAACAAATCCTAGCTCAAAAAACACTTTTGTCATAAATTTAATTACATCAATATTTAGTCCAATATGTTGTGATAATTGTTGAATATGTTGATCCAGGTTAAAGGTCGGACGTTTTTTTAAAAATCCGTAATACCATTTGAAGTGCTCTCGGGATGGCATACCTTCAAAATATTGTGATTTAGCTGTATAAAAATGCGCATAAATTCGTTCAATCTTTACTTCTTTTAAAAGCTGCTCCAATAATGTTACGTTATTCGGCAAATCTAGTAAAACAATATTTCCACGTAAACTTTGCAAATTGTTTTCACCGGTCACATAAATAATATCTTTTGAAATTGTCTGCTCAAAATGTGCTTTTGTCTCAGCTGAAAAGGCAACAAAATCTGTTTGTTCTAACGGAATTTTTTGTAGCCAATTTGCAATTTGATTTTTCCCACGGTAATCGTATAATTGCCAGTCTTTCACACCTACATCTTGTATCATAAATTGTGGTTTCTTTTTACCTTGCCACTCATTTATTTGTAAATCACCTACTAACGAAAGATCAATACCATACGATATTTCATCATGTAAATAGCCTTTTCCAAAGCCAATTGCATCAAGTGAACTATACGTATCCTCTAGCTCCATTTTTAAATGATTTTCTCCTGATCCAATTTTGCGCATAGCTTTTACTTTTACTTGCTGAATCGCAAAAACTGGCTTCGGAAATTCTGTTCCATATGGGGCAAGCTTGCGTATTTCTTCAATTGCCTCAACTGTAATTTCACTTAATTCTATTGGTACATCGACTTGTAATTTCTGAATGAGTTGTTCATCTGTTAAACATTGCTTTGCTTGGTCATTAAGTCTTATGCGAAGTTCCTCGACATTTTCTGCTTTTAATGTCATACCAGCCGCCATTGGATGCCCTCCAAAATGCGGTAAAATATCGTGATTTTTCGCTAATTCATTATATAAATGGAAGCCCTCAATACTACGTGCAGAGCCTTTTGCTGTTCCTTTTACAGAATCAATGGATAACACAATTGTTGGGCGATAATACTTTTCTACTAAACGGGAAGCAACAATTCCAACTACCCCAGCATTCCAACCCTCCTGTGCGACAACTAACACTAAAGAATTACGAATATGTGGTGTATTTTCAATCATTTCAATTGCTTCATTGGCGATATCTTCTACAATTTTTTTACGTTCAGTATTTTTTTCATTTAATTCTTTTGCCAAATGAGTGGCTTGTACCGGGTCTTCACTCATTAAAAAACGTACACCTGGTTCAGCACTTCCTAAGCGACCAATGGCATTTAAGCGAGGTCCAAAATAAAAACCAACTGCTTCTTCGGTAATGTCCTTTTGGTTGACACCCGACGCCTCACATAATGCTGGAACCCAAGGATTATAAGATGTTTGAAGGGCTTTTAATCCACGTTGCACTAAATAGCGATTCTCTCCTACAAGGGGCACTAAATCCGCAATCGTTCCAATTGTCACATATTCAAATAAATGTTCTGGTAGCTCCCCATAAAGTGCATGAGCTAGCTTGTATGCTACCCCCACTCCTGCAAGCTCTCCAAAAGGATAGTGACCTTCTGGGATACGTGGATGAATAATAACATTCGCATCGGGTAAAACGTCACCTGGCTCATGGTGATCTGTTACAATGACATCCATCCCTAACTCACGAGCAATTTTAATTGGTTCAATCCCACTAATCCCATTATCAACCGTAATTATTAATCCAATACCTTTTGCAGCAGCATCTCTAAATAGTTCTTCATGCGGTCCATAACCATGTGTAAAACGATTAGGAATCATAAAGCCAACGTCTGCTCCTAAATCCATTAAGACATTAAGAAGTACCGTTGTACTCGTTATTCCATCCGCATCGTAATCACCATAAACTAAAATTTTCTCACCGTTATCTAGTGCCTGTTCAATACGTGCAACTGCCTGTTCCATACCGGCCATTAAAAATGGATCATGATATTGACTTTCATCTATTTTTAATAATGTTTTCGCTTGTTCAGCCGTCTCACAACCTCTTGCTAGTAAAATCTTTGTTGCAATCGTTGAAATATTTAGCTCATTGCTTAATTCCTTTATTAGATGTTCATTCGGCTCGTTAATCGTCCATAATTTTTGTGATTTAATCATGTATGTTCACTTCCTCATGCAGTCCATTATACCGAAAAAATAGTACTCTTTCATAAAATTTAATTTCAGTTAATATAGAAGAAATTAAAAAAGGTATTTTGTAAGCAAAACTGTTTACAAAATACCTTTTCGACTTAATTATACAGTTGGCTCGTCTGAACCCCATTGTTTTTTCTCTTTTTTCACAACCGAAGTACCTTTTTTGTCCATTTCGCGTGCTTTTAAAGTATACCAAACTTGTGCTGCAATACAGATTGATGAGTACATACCTGTCACTAAACCAATTAGTAGTGCAATTGAGAAGTTTTGAATTGAAGGAGCACCTAAAAATACTAATGCTACTACTACAACGATTACAGTTAACACCGTATTCACAGAACGTCCTAATGTTTGACGTAGAGACTTGTTAACAATGTTTGCAAGCTCTTCTTTTGTTGTAATTGTTTCTTTTCGATCAATATTTTCACGAATCCGGTCGAACGTTACGATCGTATCGTTAATTGAGTAACCGACAATTGTTAATACTGCTGCGATAAACGTAATATCTACTTCTAAACGAAGTACACTGAAAATCGCAACCATAAAGAATACGTCGTGCAGTAAGGAAATAATTGCACCTAGACCCATACGCCACTCAAATCGTACCGCTACGTAGATAATAATACCAATAGCCGCTAATGTTAAAGCATAAATCGCATTTAAAGCAAGCTCTTTACCTACTGTAGCTGATACAGTGCTTAAGCTTGGCTCATGACCAAACTCTTCGATTACTTGTGCTTTAAAGTCTAATACTTCTTGCTGTGAGAAGTCATCTTTATAACGCATTACCGCTGTATCTTTTTCTTCACCGGATATAACAACGTCGCTATTCGGGAAGCCAATCTTATCTAAGTAATCTACTACTTCTTGCTGAGAAATTTCGTTATTCGCTTTAATTTCCACACGCGTACCGCTTGAGAAGTCGATTCCTAAGTTTAATTTAAATACTGCTAAAATCCCGATACCAATGACTAAAATAATTGTTGATAAGGCATAGAATTTTTTACGATTACCAACGAAGTCAAGTTTATCGAACTTTGTTGATAAGTCTAAAGATGTAATGCCTTCATCGATATGATGTTGTTTCGATTTATTAATACCAAACCAAGCTGGATTATTGAAGTAGCCACTATTTACTAATAAGCCTAGTAACAGACGTGATCCCCATACTGCTGTTACGAATGACAACAGAATCGAGATAATTAACGTTGTTGCGAAACCTTTTACAGAACTTGTACCGAAATAGAATAATACTGCCGCTGCAAGTAATGTCGTTAACTGCGCATCAATAATAGCAGATAATGATTGTTTTGAACCTAGCTTAAAGGCCTCTTTCACTGTATGTCCAACACGTAACTCTTCACGAACACGTTCTGCTGTTAAAATGTTGGCGTCAACGGCCATACCGATACCTAATACAATCGCTGCGATACCTGGTAACGTTAATACTGCGTTTATCCCGTTAAATACGATTAATACTAAATATGTGAAGATTGTTAACGTAATAATCGAAATAAAACCTGGTAGACGATAGTAAAGTAGCATAAAGACGAAAATTAATAATACGCCGACAATACCCGCAAATACTGTATCATTTAAGGCATCTTCACCAAATTGTGCCCCAACAGACGTTGAATAAATTTCTGTTAATTTAACTGGTAATGAACCCGCATTTAAAATCGACGCTAAGTTTTTCGTTTCTTCTACTGTAAAGTTACCCGAAATCATAACATCCGTCGTATTTAATACTTGTGAAACAGATGCAGCCGATTTAAATTTTTGATCCTTTGGTGCCTTTTTAACTTCTGCTGCATAAGAATCGACGCCTTCTTCAAAGTCTAACCATACAACGAGTAAGTTATTTGGTGGACCCATTGCTAAAACTTTTTTTGTTACTTCTGCAAATTTTGAAGCATCCTTTAATGTTAACGATACGATTGGCTGGTTTTGTTGGTCAAAGGAAGCATTTGCACCGCCTTCTTTTAAATCCGTACCATCTAATAAAATATTGTCATTCACATCACGGAATGTTAAATTGGCTGTGCTTGATAAAAGCTCACGTGCCGAAGACTGATCATCTAAACCCGCTAGCTGTACACGGATTCGATCTTTCCCTTCGACTTGAATGCTCGGCTCACTTACACCGAACTCATTAATACGGCCATTTAAAGCCGTTGTCGTATCCGCAAGAACTTTTTCCGTTACCTCTTGTCCATCGACTAGTGATTCAACTTCGTAAAGTACTTCAAATCCACCTTGAAGATCTAGACCGAGTTTTACATCGTTTAAAACCTTCTCTACCGTTGTGCCCATTCCAGTAAATAGCAATGCTACAACGAGAACAAACGTAATGATACGGTTTACTAATTTCATTCAAAATCCTCCTCAATTTCGCACGGAACAGCGCACGAAGGGAACGTACAAAACTTTCCCGCAAAACTATGTATCTAATTCACAATTCAATACATTACTTTTCAAAAATAATAATCCATAACTTTGAAAAGCACAACACTCTCATTATGAAACAGCTTACGTTAACTGTCAAATTATTACTAGACTATATGAATTACTTTTCATTATTTTCGGACAAGCTACTTGGGAATTGCTGAAATAAATTAGACAGTTCATCGTCTGAAATTTCTACTTCAAACAAATTTTGCTTCAATCCATTTACTTGTAAGTAATTAATAATTTCCGATGCGGATACATTTAATATTCCTGAAGTTAATTCATACAACCTCAATGACTGAATATCTCGTTTACGCCAAGTTTTATTAATGCAATATTCCCATAATTCTTGTTCTGTTATCGAATTATAACCAAAATAGTGAAACTCCTCAATTTTATTTTTTAAAATAATTTGAACTTTTTCGTATAAACTTGCATAAGGAATTGCCAATACACTCACTCCCACACCTTAGTTTTAACTCACGTAGTCCTTGCATATAAGTATTGTAATTGAATCAATTAAAAATGAGAAGGGATAAGGTAGTTGGGGTCATTTTTAAAAGGAACACTATTTTTAATGTTTGTCATTTTTATTTCTAAGCTGTTTGGCTTTGTTTATCGCATGCAATTTATGCGGATTGCAGGTGAAGAGGCCGTCGGTTTGTACATGACAGCCTATCCTACATTTATATTTTTTATTTCACTTATTCAATTAGGCATTCCAATTGCCGTTGCTAAACTTATTGCGCACTATCATGCAAGTAATAAGGACGAACATATTTCAGTAATTATGCGGACAGCAATCAAGTTATCCGTTTTGTCTATTATTATTTTCATGCCTATACTAATGCTTACTATTCCATATATCGTTAAAAACTTATTACATAATGAAAATTTAATTTTTACTCTATACGTTAGCTTATTTACAATACCACTTGTTATTTTTTCTAGTTTAATGAAAGCATACTTACAAGGTTTAGCAAAAATTGCGCCAACAGCATGGGCACAGTTACTTGAACAACTCGTTCGTATCGGATTAATCGTATTTGCACTTCCATACTTTATCATTCCAAGTGAACCGGCAAAAACAGCTGCTGTCGCAATGGGTATTACGGCAATGGGAGAAGTATTTTCTTTTTTATTTTTGGGCTACTACTACTGGAAATCGAAGCGGAACCTAAAGAAAGCGACGACAAAAGGAACATTTGTCAAACCAATTTTTAATATCGCTATTCCTTCTGCAGGTAGTAAATTATTTGGAACCTTTACATGGTTTTTAGAACCAATCGTCTTCTTAAAAGCTTTGACGGTTTCTGGTATAACCGCTGGTGCTGCAACAACTCTTTACGGTGTTATTTCAGGTGTTCACATTCCATTATTGTTATTTCCATCCTTTATACCAAATGCTCTTGCAATTGTACTAATTCCGGCTGTTAGTAGTGCATTAGCAAGTAAAAATTGGACATTGCTTAATCAACGTATCGGCATGTCACTGCGGCTTTCTTCAATTATTGGATGTGGCGCTGCGGCATTTTTCTTTTTACATGGAGATGAACTTACGATGCAGCTGTTTCATTTGGAAGAAAACAGAGGGTACATGAAAATTTTGGCGCCAATTTTCTATTTTTATTACATTCAAAGTCCGTTACATTCTATTTTACAGGCCGTTGATGAAGCCCGTGTTGCGATGATG
The DNA here is from genome assembly GCF_038005985.1 of Solibacillus sp. FSL R7-0682. Taxonomy (NCBI): domain Bacteria; kingdom Bacillati; phylum Bacillota; class Bacilli; order Caryophanales; family Caryophanaceae; genus Solibacillus; species Solibacillus sp. FSL R7-0682. The sequence goes on along the minus strand of NZ_JBBOUI010000001.1, from coordinate 1,335,566 downwards.
AACTCCATTTATGGTGGAATCGGAAAATTATTTTTACTCTATTTATTAGCTTCGCAATCTTCTATCCAGGAACACGGTGCGATTATTGCTATCGGGTTTGGCGTTTTAATTACATCTTTTTTACACATTGCTTCTATTAGACAGCATAAAAAAATTGCAGTCGGCTTTAGATTTTTTGTCTTACCTTATTTAATCTTTATTGTGACGTGTTTTATACAGCCAATTCTTACTCAAAATCTTTCGTTATACGCATCCTGCACTGTAACGATTCTTATGGTGACATCCTTATTAATCATCACAAATCAGTTGAAACTACAGGATTTGAAATATGTTCGTTCAATTTTTTCGAGAACTTAACTGGACAAACCATTTTCCTTTCTCATAGCTACAGTAAAAAATATCCTTTATATTGTGATAACCCATGACCATTAATTCTTGTTCCAGCCATTCGCAATCTTTATTAATAATTTTTAAATGTCGTTGATCGACATATCCGTCTAAAATGAGTGGCATTATTAGTTCTGTATCATCTTTACGGTAAATCGATAACTTTCCAGATTGCTCCAAAAACGCATAGGCGACATCCTGCACTGAGCCAACACCTTGTTCCCTAAGCTGTTGTAATAGGTCATCTAAATTGTAGCGTTGATTTTTCATTTCCTGTTCTATTATCCATCCGTCTCGTATAATCATCGATGGATCGCCTTCAATAAAATCACGTAGACGCTTATTTTTTAAAATTAACAAGGAGTTTATATATTGAATAATAAATAATATACCAATAGGCAAAACGGCTTTACCAAAATGATTATGTACATCATCAAGTGCTAATGCCGCAACTTCAGCCATTAATACAAAAATTGCTAAATCAACAATACTTAGCTCTCCTACTTCTCGCTTCCCCATCAATCGGAATACTACGAGTAAAATGATATATAAAATAACTGTTCGAAATAAAATTAACAGATAGTCATTCATATGTTCACCCTTTTCTTTTAAGCATCATACTTAAAGAATAGGCAAAATCAATTTTGACTATACAAAAAGCTTGTGGAAATTATTTTCCACAAGCTTTTTCAACTACTTAAACTGATTCTACACGACCAATTGCTTGGCGTTCAAATTTCAAACGTGTATTCCCGTCAACTAAAATATATACAACTGCATCTTCAATTGCATCGACTTCACCATGTAAACCACCAACTGTTACTATGCGGTCACCACGCTTTAAGTTGTTTTGCATTTGCATCGTAGCTTTTTGACGTTTTTGTGCTGGACGAATTAAAATGAACCACATCGCAATAAACATTACGATAATTGGCAAAAATTGGATTAAACCTTCCATTTTCGATTTGCCCCCTTTCTATTTCTCACTTACCTAGTATAGTACAGATTTGCTAGATTTTGCGCTAAAAAACTCTATTAATTCAAAAAAAATCAAAGAATATTTAAATCTCGACATATTATTAGAAATTTTTTGCATTTGGCTTATTATAGCCGTACTTTTCAAAGAATTCTTCTTTAAAATCACCTAAACGATCTTCACGAATTGCTTGACGTACATCTTCCATTAATTTAATTAAGAAGCGTAAGTTATGGTAAGAAGTTAGGCGGAGGCCGAATGTCTCCTCTGTACGTAATAAATGACGTACATATGCGCGTGTATAGTTTTTACAAGTGTAGCAATCACAGTTATCATCAATAGGGCGGAAGTCTTCAGCATACTTCGCATTTTTAATGACCATACGGCCTTCAGATGTCATTAACGTACCGTTTCGCGCAATACGTGTCGGTAATACGCAGTCAAACATATCAATTCCGCGCATCGCCCCATCAATAAGTGAATCTGGAGAACCAACACCCATTAAATAACGTGGCTTATTTGCTGGCATTAACGGCGCTGTAAAGTCTAATACTTTATTCATGACATCTTTCGGTTCACCAACAGATAAACCACCAATTGCATAGCCTGGGAAATCTAGTTCTACTAGTGCCTCTGCTGAACGTCTACGCAATTCCTCATATTCGCCACCTTGAATAATACCGAATAGACCTTGTTCATCAGAACGCTGATGCGCTTCTTTACAACGTTTCGCCCATCGTGTTGTACGATTTACTGATGCTAGCATGTACTCATATGTCGCAGGATATGGTGGACACTCATCGAAGGCCATCATAATATCTGATCCTAAGTCATTTTGAATTTCCATTGCTTTTTCTGGAGATAAAAATAATTTGTCACCGTTTAAATGATTACGGAAGTGAACGCCTTCCTCTTCAATTTTGCGGAATTTACTTAACGAGAATACTTGGAAGCCACCTGAATCGGTTAAAATGGGACGATCCCAGTTCATGAACTTGTGTAAGCCACCTGCTTTTTTGACGATTTCATTACCTGGACGTAACCATAAATGATACGTGTTTGATAGGATAATACCCGCATTCATTTCTTTTAGTTCCTCTGGACTCATCGCTTTTACAGTAGCCTGTGTTCCAACTGGCATAAATGTTGGCGTTTCAAATGAACCGTGTGGCGTATGAACGATTCCTAAACGCGCTCCTGTTTGGGCACAAGTTTTAATTAATTCGTAACGAATTGGTGGTTGTTGTGTCATTTCTGTCATTTCTATTTTCCCTCTCATTTCTAATGTAAAAACAGTACATCGAATTAAAACACCTACTAAAAATAGTAGGTGTTACACAAATAACAATTGTATATAGATTTTAGTGTAATTGCAAACTACTTCTTCGGACGAATGAACATCGCATCACCGAAGCTGAAGAAGCGGTATTTTTCTTCAACTGCTTTTTCGTAAGCGTTTAAAATTGATTCTTTCGAAGCTAAAGCACTGACTAGCATAACTAATGTAGACTTCGGTAAATGGAAGTTTGTAATCAGTCCATCAATTGCTTTATACTCATAGCCCGGATAGATGAATATGTTTGTCCAACCTTGTGCTGTGACAATTTTGCCATCATTTTTTGATGCAACTGTTTCCAGCGTACGTGTTGATGTTGTTCCAACGGATATAACTTTACCACCGGCATCTTTAACACGTTGAATTGTTTCCGCAGCTTCTTCAGATACACTATAAAATTCTGAATGCATATCATGTTCCTCAATTGAATCAACGCTTACTGGACGGAAAGTACCTAGGCCAACGTGAAGCGTTACAAAGACAATTTCAACGCCTTTAGCACGAATTGCTTCAAGCAACGTTTCTGTAAAGTGAAGCCCTGCCGTTGGGGCCGCTGCAGAACCGCGCTCTTTTGCATAAACTGTTTGATAACGATCTTGATCATCTAATTTTTCACGTATATATGGAGGAAGTGGCATTTCACCAAGTTTATCCAAAATTTCATAAAAAATTCCGTCGTATTCAAATTTAAACGTACGACCACCGTGATCTAATTCGCCGGTACATGTGGCTGTTAGTAAGCCGTCACCGAATGTTACAACTGTCCCTACTTTCACACGCTTCGCAGGTTTTACAAGTGTTTCCCATTCATCTTCATTTGTTTGTTTTAATAATAACAACTCAATATTTGCACCCGTATCAGGCTTAACACCCATTAGACGAGCTGGTAATACACGCGTATCATTTAATACAAGGCAATCCCCTGCATGTAACTCATCTAAAATATGCCCAAATGTATGATGCTCAACTTCTAATGAATTTGGATTAACAACCATTAAACGACTCGCAGTTCGGTCAAGTAAAGGTGTTTGTGCAATTAATTCTTCTGGTAAATGAAAATCAAAATCTTCTACTCTCACGTCTAAAACTTCCTTCTATTCTTTTTGTGCTGGCGGATAGCCAAAATGTGTATAGCAAAGATCCGTTGCCATACGTCCGCGTGGTGTTCGCTGAATAAAACCGATTTGTAATAAATATGGCTCGTACACATCTTCAATCGTAATACGTTCTTCACCAATTGAAGCAGCGAGTGCATCTAAACCAACCGGACCTCCACCAAAGCGTTCAATTAATGATTGCATAAGCTTATGGTCTATATGATCAAGCCCTCGAGGATCTACTTGTAAAAGCTCTAATGCTTGTTTCGCAAGATCTGGTGAAACAATACCATTTGCTAATACTTGCGCATAATCGCGTACACGCCTTAATAACCGATTGGCGATACGTGGTGTCCCGCGCGAACGACGTGCAATTTCACCTGCTGCCTGTTCATTTAGCTCGACTCCAAATAACGTTCCTGAACGAATAACAATTTCCGCTAATGCCTCTTCGTCATAATATTCTAATCGCGCAAGGACACCAAATCGATCCCGTAACGGGGCAGATAAAGCACCTGCTCGAGTCGTTGCACCAACAAGTGTAAATGGCGGTAACTCTAAGCGAATCGACCGGGCTTCTGGTCCTTTTCCAACGACAATATCTAAACAAAAATCTTCCATTGCAGAATATAAAACTTCTTCAATCGCACGTGGCAGGCGATGGATTTCATCAATAAATAGGACATCGCCCGCTTCAAGAGAGCTTAATATCGCAGCTAAATCGCCGGGACGCTCAATTGCTGGCCCACTTGTCATTTTGACGTTAACGTCCATCTCATTCGCAATAACAATCGCTAATGTCGTTTTCCCTAAACCTGGTGGACCATAAAGGAGAACATGATCTAGACTTTCCTGACGAAGTTTTGCCGCTTCAATAAATATTTTTAAATTTTCCTTTACTTTATGTTGGCCTATGTATTGCATAAGTCTTTGTGGTCGTAAGGAAAGTTCTAATTGCTCTTCTGCTTCTGAAGCTTCTCCTGAAAGTACGCGGTCTAACATGATTTTCACTCCCTTTTATTTCATTTTTAATAATAATTTAAGTGCTTGTTTAATATAGCCATCTGTTGTTGATAAAGAGTCATCTTCATCGAGCTGCGGTTTAATTTTATCAAGCTCTTTTTCTGAGTAGCCAAGCGCTACTAAAGCAAGTAACGCTTCCTCAAGCTCATGCTTATTCGGATTTACACCAAATAACGGCAATTCATCCTCGTTACTAGGGAGTTCGACTGTATCTAGTAACATACCTAGCTTGCCCTTTAAATCTAAAATCATTTGGCGTGCAGTTTTTTTACCAACACCAGGGAAACGTACTAAAAAAGCTTCATCTTCCATTTCAATCGCTTGTATAACGGACGTAGGGTTACCACTTGCTAATATCGCTAAAGCACCCTTTGGACCGATTCCTGATACTTGAATCAGTTTTTTAAATAATTCACGTTGCTCCAAACTATGAAAGCCATATAAATTTTGTGCATCTTCGCGAACTTGCATCGAAACAAAAATTTGCTGCTCTAATGCAGATTGTCTAAATGCATAAGGATTAGGCGTATATAGCAACCAACCAATCCCTTGCTGCTCTAAAACAATATATTCTGGTGTAACACGTGTTACTTGTCCTTTTAAATAATCATACATCGTTCATCCCTCACATTTCTGCATCTATTATAGCACATCACAGAGCGATCACCGAACGTATGTTGCATTTTACATGAAGAAAGACTGCCTCTATTGAGACAGTCTAAATTATTCTACCATATCACATCATGAAGGGATACTGATTGCCTTTTAAACTAGCTAAAAATTCACTATTGTAATGCTTCAATGGCACGTTTTAATTTTTTTTCATAGAATATACATTCACTCACTACAGATTGTATAAAAGGATAACAAGCTTGCTGCTGTCTTGGTGATAATTTTAAATAGTACAATGCTTCTCGCATCACTTCGTTTGGATAAAGTAAATAATGGAGCTTATGCCTCACTTCTTGTAAAGTAGGGTGCTCATTCATCAAATCCGTTAAATTGTAGTTGACGTTCGGTAAAACACGGTGTAACCATAATATGATTTCATCTGTTTTTTGACCTAATGCAGCTAAATCAAAATCAACAAGCTTTATCCCCTCGTCACCAATCATAAAATTATGGTGTACGACATCGCCATGAAGTAATGTTTGTCGTTCGGGTACGTATTTTGTCGCTTCAATATAAGTTAATGCCTTTTCAGCCTGTTTAACGATTTTTTTATAATTATCTTCCAGCAATTCTGTTAATGCCGATTCATGCTCAATAAATCGTTCGAATCGACGGTTCCACTTTTCTTTCAACCCATAATAAGGGAGTAAATTCAGTTCTGTCCAGTCAATTTCCTTACCCGTTTGATGCAATGTTTGTAGTACATGTAACGTCAACTTTCGATCATCTGGCTGACGATAATTTGCACTTCTTCCTTCATACCAGCGCTGTTTGATAATATGCGCATCCTCATTTCTTTCTACAGGTACATGATAAGGAAACTTTATTTTTTCAAGTTGATGATGAATCAATTTCACTTTTTGTGCAAGAAAGGCATCCTCATAATACTTCATGAAAAATGAGCCCTTTGGCGAATCCCACTGCCAACAATTTTCCTTTATTACTAGTGACATGGCTTCTGTGGATGTGGCATTGGATTCATTTGTGGCATCATCTGTGGATCCATTTGTGGCATCATTTGTGGCATCATTTGTGGCATCATTTGCGGATCCATTTGAGGCATCATCTGTGGCATCATTTGTGGATCCATTTGTGGCATCATTTGCGGCATCATTTGCGGCATCATGTGCATCGGATGAGGTACTGGTTGCATTTGTGGCATCATGTGCATTGGATATGGCATCATATGCGGTGAACAACAAGGATTTGGCATACACATCATTTGTTGTATTTCCTCATAATAATTACGTACTTGATGTTCTCTATCTTTACATCCACACATTGGCATAGCTGATGATTCCTCTTGGCGAATTGGTAAAACTCGAGGCGGTTCTGGCATTTTCATTCCATGTCCACACTTGTGGCAAGTTGGCATATGATGCATTTGTGGCATCGGAGGGTGCCAATGTACAGGCTGTTCAATATAAATTGGTTGTTGCGGTACCGGCTGTGGTTGCGGCTTAACTTCTGGCTGTGGTGCTGGCTGTGGTGCTGGCTGCTGTATAATAATTGGTTGCTGAGGCATCATTTGTGGCATAACGACTGGCTGTGGTATAGGCATTGACATTGTTTGTTCAATTGTCGGCTGAAAATGTACATGCGTTTGCTGGAATGGTAATGACATTGGCTGTGGGGGCGGTTGAAAATAAATATCCCCTTGCCATAATGGTTTTTGTGGGACTGGAACCGGCATCGGTGCTGGTATTGGCTTCGGCGCTGGTGCAACTTCTTTTATAGGCTTTACTTGTTCTTTTACTTGTTCCTTTATATGTTCCTTTACAACTTGTTGTTGCACAACTTCTTTTTCCTTTTTCACAACCATTTCTGGTAAATAAATTTCCATCCCCGGTACAATGTAATCCGGGTTTGCTAAATGGGCATTTAAACGTTTTAACTCTTCAAATCCAACGGCATATTGCTTGGCAATTTTCCATAATGTATCTCCCTTTTGAACAATATGAACGCGCACATTCTTCCTCCTTTTCTCGTAATAGCATATGCGTAAGTTACCACGTTGCCACAAACTTTCCATCAAGCATAGCAACTTGTGGTAAACTAAGAGCACGATGTTTGTCAATTGAGGTGGAAATTATGAAGAAGTTACTTGGTGAAGAGCGACGCAACGAGCTACTCTCCATTTTAAAAAATGCAAAGCAGCCTATGACAGGCACAGACTTGGCAAAGCATACGAACGTATCTCGACAGGTGATTGTCAATGATATGAATTTATTAAAGGCACGAAATGAACCAATCGTTGCAACGAGTCAAGGTTATATTTATATGCACAATATACAGCAAACAAAACATGAACGAAAAATTGTTTGTATGCATTCATCCGAACAGGCCAAGGAAGAATTATTCATTTTAGTAGATTGTGGTGTAACTGTTGAAAGTGTGATTGTTGAACATCCAGTATATGGTGAAATAACCGCTTCAATTATGGTTTCAAACCGTTTAGAGGTCGAGCATTTCATCAAACGGGTTGCTGAAACGAAAGCTCAATATCTTTCTGCATTAACAGATGGGACACATTTGCACGTAATTAGTGCGTTAACAGAGGAAAGTTTAGATTTAGCAGAGGCAAAATTACGTGAACATGGTATTTTAATTGAAAATTAGAGCTTGAAAGGGACGCAATTAATTGCAGTCCCTTTTCCTATTCTATTATATAGTTCTTTCAAACATTCATTTGACTATTTATTCAATTTATTTTATATTTATACAAAAGTGAAAGGATTGGCTATATTGAACATTATTCTAAACGAAGATGTTGAAACTAATTTATCCATTCAGTTAAAAGCATTTGCAGAATACGCGACTGACCCAACCCCCTCCAGCGCATTAGATGAGTCAGTAGAACAAATTAATGAGGAATTACAAAATGGCACAAAAATTTTAACGGCCATCGTTGAAGGGAAGCCTGTTGCTACCGTTCGCTTCTTATTAAAAGCGCATCTGCTTTATTTTTATCGCCTCTCCGTGTTACCTGCTGAACAAGGAAAAGGCTACGCGAAACAGCTCATAACTAAACTGGAGGATTTTGCAAAGCAACAGGGGCTAAATGAAGTACAATGCAACGTAAGATATAACGTTCCGCGTAACCTCTATTTATATACATCCATTGATTATCAAATTATTCACGAATATGATGTTATTAAACCAAATGGAGCAGCTATTAAAACGGTAACGATGGCTAAGAAAATTTAAAAAATAAGGCTCTCTTATGTTTACTTGAGAGCCTTAAGTATCGAATATTATTTTTTATCAATTAGAAATCGACCTTTTTGTTCTGGAGTTGGCAACATACACTCTTGCTTTTTACCAAACCATTTATAGCGATTTTTTGCAATCCATTTATACACAACATCTCGTAGTGGCTTCGGTATAACAATGCCAAAATAAAATAGTTTCCAAAACCCTGAAAGATTTCGTGCTACTTTTAATGCCGCAGTCGATTCAGTGAAATAATGTTCCCCTTCCAGTAGCAAAAAGCTATTCGTTGTTGCGGGAATATTGTATTCCAATAATAACGATTGCCCTATTTCACTTTGTAATGATGTAAAATGAAACATACCACTAGGGTCGCGCTTTAAAATAAACTGTACACTTGCATCACATAAATTACATTCCCCATCAAATAGTACAATACGACGCATGCTCTTCACCTCACTCTGGAGTGACGTATGTAAAGTACGTGCCAAGGGATTTTAATTCACACCCTAGAGATTTTAGCTCTTCAACAGCACCCTTCATCATCGCGTCCTCTTCATCAGCTAGTATATCAATTATAAAGAAATAATTCCCTAATCCTGTTTTAAGTGGGCGTGATTCAATTTTACTTAAATTTAGCTTTCGCCATGCAAAAACCGATAATACTTGGTGAAGGGCACCTGAAACATCCGTCGGTAATGTTAGCATGAATGTTGTTTTAGGCTGTGCTTGTAATGGCACAAGACCGTGGCGAATATTTTGCTTCGATAACACAAAGAATCGTGTATGATTAAAATGAAAGTCATGAACATTGTGCTGAGCAATATGTAAGCCGTATTTTTGAGCAGCTGATTCATTGGCAATTGCCGCAATAAAACGATCCTCAGTTTTAGAAACGAGCTCTGCAGCTGCAGCTGTAGAAGCAAAAGGTGTTTGTTTTACCCGACCATGATTGTAAAATAAATATTTATGACATTGTGCCAATGCATGTGGGTGTGAATAAATTTCTTCAAGCCCTTCTAAATCATTGGCAAATTTTTTATTCACAAGTAAATGCTGTTGTATTTTTGACATGACCTCAGCTGTTACAAACAGATTTGCCTCATGATATAAATAATCTACAGTTAATGGTACAGAACCTTCTAATGCATTCTCTATTGGCACAACGGCTAGTTCCACTTTTCCTTCTGATACCGCTTCAATACATTCAGGAATAGATGTATATGGGATATGCCAGTCATTAGGAAATAACCCCTTCGTTGCTAAATATGTAAAAGAAGCTTCAGGTCCTAAATATGCTATTCTTTTCTCCCATTTGTTTTCAGACATTTTTTTGTCCTCCAATCTTCCGTTCTAAATTTTCAGTGAATTCAACAATAAGAAAGGGCTGTCCCATAGCTTATTTTTCTTATATGCTTTGAGACAGCCATTGTTTTTTCTATTATAAGGCACCCGAGCTTATTACTTCAGCTGATTCGACAAAGTCTAGCTGATTTAAGCTTCGAATGAGCTCATCTAAATCATAAGTCATGCTCGTTACATCAAGTGATAATGTCACATTTGCACGACCTTGAATAGGAATTGTTTGATGGATTGTTAATACATTACAATGGGCATCGGAAACTGTTTCAAGAAGTCTCGCAAGTGTACCTTTCCGATCTTGTAATTGAATAAAAACCGTTAATATTCTTTCTTGCACGATAGAGTGGAACGGAAAAACGGCATCACGATATTTATAAAAGGCGCTCCGAGACAAATCAACCTCTTTTACAGCATCCCAAATGGAAGCGACTGTTCCATTCTGTAGCAGCTGCTTTGCTTCTAAAGTTTTTTGCATGGCATCCGTTAGGACATCTTCACGCACTAAGTAATATCGCTGATTGGCAACGTTTTTCATTATGATCCCCCTAACCCTTAATCAACAAAGTCAAATTCAAATTCCATTAAACGAACCGTGTCGCCATTTTGTGCACCACGTTTACGTAATTCTTCATCAACGCCCATTGCACGTAATTGACGTGCGAAGCGACGAATACCGTCTTCACGGCTAAAGTCTGTCATTTTAAATAGACGTTCAATTGTATATCCAGAAAGTACAAATGAACCGTCATCATCACGTGAAATTTCAAAATCGACACCTTTACTTTCATGCTTGTAAAGTACTACCGCATCTGATTCTTCTTCTGTAATTTCGTGAAGTAAAAATTCTGGTGTTACTTCTAATAAGTCTGCAATTTCAAATAATAATGGTTTTAAGCCTTGACGAGATACAGCTGAAATCGGGAAGATTTTCACATCTTCTCCTACTTTCTTTTTGAACTCAATTAAGTTTTCTTCTGCATCTGGCATGTCCATTTTGTTTGCCACAACAATTTGCGGACGTTCTAGTAAGCGTAAATTGTATTGCTCTAATTCATTGTTAATCGTTACATAATCATCATATGGCTCGCGACCTTCCATACCTGACATATCAATTACGTGTACGATAACACGTGTACGTTCGATATGACGTAGGAATTGCATACCAAGACCCACTCCTTGGTGTGCTCCTTCGATTAATCCTGGTAGGTCAGCCATTGCAAATGAACGACCATCATCTGTTTCGACCATTCCTAAATTCGGTACGATCGTTGTAAAGTGATACGCACCAATTTTTGGTTTTGCCGACGAAACAACCGATAACAATGTAGATTTACCAACTGATGGGAATCCTACTAAACCTACATCTGCTAATACTTTTAATTCTAAAATTACATCTATTTCTTGGCCAGGCTCTCCTTTTTCTGCAAGCTCTGGTGCTGGGTTCGCTGGTGTAGCAAAGCGGCAATTTCCGCGCCCACCACGTCCAGCTTTTGCAACAACCGCTTTTTGACCATGCTCAACTAAGTCTGCAATTACAGCCTTTGTTTCTGCATTAATCACGACTGTACCAGGTGGCACTTTTACGATTAAATCCTGTGACTTACGACCGTGCATTCCTTTACTCATACCATGCTCTCCGCGTTCCGCCTTAAAGTGACGTTTATAACGGAAGTCCATTAATGTACGTAATCCTTCTTCAACTTCAAATACGACGTTACCACCGTGTCCACCGTCACCGCCTGCTGGACCACCATTTGGTACATATTTTTCACGACGGAAGGCAACCATCCCATCTCCGCCATCTCCGGCTTTAACGTAAATCTTTACGTGATCGACAAACATTTCTTTCACTCCTCATAAATGTGAATAACATATTTCCACGAAGTATTCGTTTCTTCTAGTGTTTCCACATTGAATATATTCTGTTCTGTTAAAAAGCACGATTGTTGCCATTTTCCTTTTAAATGAAAAGTAATCTGACAATCTTTACCGTTTGCTTCAATGTCCAATTGTAATTGCTGCTCCTCATAAGGATCAAGCACATCATATACATGAATAATTGTGTTTTCCAAGTATTGAACAATAGCTCCATCGTACTTAGCATTGACTGATGCCAGTACATCACTCGTCATTTGCATCTGTAAAGCGGGGTATCTCCAATTCACCGTTTGAAGCCATTCTACCGTTTGTGGTAACTTAAGTTGATTAACGTTAGAAAGCATTTTACAATGTTCAGATAGTTGTTCAATTACTTTTTTTGCGTCATCTACTCGTTGTAAATCTAAATTCATTTGAATTAAATGAAGATGATTTAAAAAATCATGGTTTGCATAACGTAAAGCTTCACTTACAGTTAAGTTAGAAACGGTCATTTTACTCACTCCGATTTACAGTTTCATCATTAGTATAACAAGTATTTCAACATTTTTCCCTTAATTCCCTGCCCAAACGACATAGATAATACTATAGGAAAATTTCAATTATTCATTTAAAAAAGGACTGCAATAAATGCAGTCCTTTAATTGCAATAATTATGCTTCTTGAGCTGTAGGGTATACAGACACTTTTTTCTTATCGCGACCCATGCGTTCGAATTTAACAACGCCATCGACTTTAGCGAATAAAGTATCGTCACCACCGCGACCTACGTTTGTACCTGGGTAAATTTTTGTACCGCGTTGACGGTAAAGAATTGAACCACCAGTAACGAATTGACCATCAGCACGTTTAGCACCTAAACGCTTAGACTCAGAGTCACGACCGTTCTTAGTAGAACCTACACCCTTCTTAGATGCGAAGAATTGAAGATCTAACGTTAATAATAACATAATGTTCCACCTCCTAGACCATTTTGTATTTCAATTCGATATACTCTGAATAGCTAGCAGTCATTGTATAAAACTGCGTCACCATTGTGTTCAAAAGTACTTGTAATTTTTCGTCTGTTTCAGCATCTGGTTTCTCAGGAATAGTTACTTTTAAGTATCCACCTTCTGCACCTTGTTCAATTTCAGGTGTAATTCCAGTAACATGTGGAATGGCATTTACTGCACCAAAGGCAACAGCAGAAGCACCTGCACATACTAAATCACGACCATATACATCAGACAATGCATGACCAGATATTTCAAATCCATACGATTTACGATTTTCATCGCTGTAAATTGTAACAGTGATCACTCTCTATCACCTCACTTATTAAGCGTTGATAGCTTCAACTACTAATTTAGTGTATGGTTGACGGTGACCTTGTTTACGACGGTAGTTTTTCTTCGCTTTCAGTTTGAAAACAGTAATTTTCTTTTGCTTACCTTCTTTAACAACTTTAGCTGTTACAGTAGCGCCAGCAACTGTTGGAGCACCAACTTTAACTGTTTCTCCACCTACGAATAAAACTTTGTCAAAAGTAACGATTTCGTCAGCAGCTACACCTAGTTTTTCAACATAGATTTCTTGACCTGCTTCAACTTTGATTTGTTTACCACCAGTTTCGATAATTGCGTACATTAAAATGCACCTCCTCTTAGACTCAGACTCGCCCGGAATTGCAGGTGACCAAAACGGTACTTAAAACCTGTTCAGCGCGGTTGTAGTAGCACGGGTGCTACAAACAATAACATTAAAATACTACCACACCATACCATTCAAGTCAACCTGTTCATTACAAGTTTTTCGAATGCAGAACGGTATTTTCGAACTCTCCATTCTCCTATTACTTTGCTCCATAAAAATAGACTTAACACAGCTAAGGAAAGAGATCGAGGCAGTAAACATAATAGTACGATAATTATCATTGTAAGTAAATAAAAAGATACGGACAAATACATTTCATAAACTTTTATTCTCGGATTGGCCATTAGTAGGCGATAACAAAGCAATCTTCCGCCATCTAATGGCCAAATCGGGATGAGATTAATTGCAAGCAATAGAAAATTCATATAAAAAAAGGGTTCGGTAAAATTATCAGGAAGATACAAAGCTACAAACATTCCAATTGCTGAAGCGATTGGCCCTCCTAATGCAATGATTGTCAGCTGATTATAAGAGAGTGCCAACTCGTTTTTTATTTTCATTTCCCCACCATAAGGCACAATGACACAACGTTCAATTTTAGCACCGACAAGCTTAGCTGCCACATAGTGACCGAATTCATGAAATAATAGCGAAATAATAATGACACTATATAGTGCGATATTGCCGTATAAAATAATGAAAAATAAAAGTATAAGAAATAACGGATGAATGACTAGTTTCATTGGTGAAGTTCTTTCAGCCACTGAGTTGTTTGTTTTATGTCTAAAAATACTCCATTTTCTTCAATTTGAATATATAATTTCCCTGCTTCTTTCGTTGCAATCAAAGTACCTTTTGAGACAGCCGAATATGGTAACACGTCAAACTGATCAACATAACCAAATGTGACAGTAATCCCATTTCCATATAAAATTGAGATCGTTTTCCCGTTGTACCTCGTATGACCTGTAAATACAATCAATCCATCATACAATGCCGTTAAAACGATTGGTTGCTCATAGGACAATAAAAACCCCTCATTATATCGCTCAATTGACTGATACGTTAATAATTGTTCTATTGAGGGATCTGCTGAAACAGGTACTTGCTGCTCATTTCGAAAGCCAATATCCATAATGACAGAGCGCATAAACAATAAATCTTCAGAGCTATAAACAATTTTATTCACACTTCTTTTGACAACTAAATTCCCATACGTGTTACAAAGAAAAATCGTCAATAACAATACACTCGCGATGAGCCATTGCCATTTTTTCAAGCTCACCATCCTATCTTTTTCTATAGAATATGTGTAACACCTGAATTAAATTCAAAAAGAAGTTGCCAACTAATTCGACAACTTCCTACATTTACTATTTAAAGATTGATTTTAATTTTGCAAACATCCCTTTAGGTTGGTCGTCCTCTAATGTCATTAAAGGGACGGAATCCCCTAAAATACGGCGTGCAATGTTTCGGTAGCCTAATGATGCCTTATTATTTGGATTCATTACAATTGGCTCCCCTTTGTTCGAAGAGCTAATAACATCATCACTATCTACAATAATTCCTAATAAATCGATTGATAAATGCGTTGTTACTTCCGTAATATCCATAGCATCACCATTTGACATTAGATTTTTACGGATACGGTTAATGATTAACTTTGGCGCTGCAATTGGTTCTTGTTCTAAAAGACCGATGATTCGGTCTGCGTCACGTACAGCTGATATTTCAGGTGTCGTTACAACAATGGCTTGGTCTGCTCCAGCTACCGCATTACGGTATCCTTGCTCAATACCCGCTGGACAATCAATTAATACATAATCAAATTCGCGTTTTAATTCATCAACTAAAACTTTCATTTGATCCGGTGTTACGGCATTTTTATCTGTATTTTGTGCGGCTGGGAGTAAATATAAACGATCATCGACACGTTTATCTTTAACAAGTGCTTGATGTGTTTTACAACGCCCTTCAATAACATCAACTAAATCATAGATGATGCGATTTTCTAAACCTAAAATAACATCTAAATTGCGCAGTCCGATATCTGTATCGACTAAACAAACCTTCTTCCCTTGAAGTGCCAATGCAGTCCCTAGGTTAGCAGTCGTAGTTGTTTTACCGACTCCACCTTTTCCTGAAGTTATAACGATTGCCTCTCCCACATTAGCGGCCCCTTCCTTATGTAAGGTAGCATCTTGAGCTATTGCTTCATCAATATTCTTAGCGAATAATAATTCTTCTTCACTCATTTAGCTCCCTCCTTAAATGTTGATAAATTCGGTCGGATATTTCTTACTTCTTGTATTCTGTCATAACAAATTGCATTATCTTCACCGATATAGGCAAATAATTGATCCGTTTTTTGCATCAAAAACTGTGTTTCATTTGTCATGACCTCCACATGATTCGCAATTAAAACATGTGTCGGTTCAAAATGAGAAGCGGTAATGATTGCTTCATCATTACCGTTAACGCCTGCATGGACAATGCCTTTTAGCTTACCAGCAATATGAATACTACCTCCCGCTTCAATTCGCCCATTCGGATTGACATCACCTAAAATAAGAATATCCCCAGTTGCACGAAGAACTTGTCCAGAACGAACAATACCAACAAAAGTATCACAACGATTTTCCTCTAGCTGTTGTTTACTTTCATCCACTGTAAGTACATCACTATAAACCTTTTTTACTCGTAAATTAGGCTGTTGTTCTACTAGCTTTGTTAATTGCTTTTTTTGTTCTGGTGTGCAATAACGTTTCCCCAGATGCAATTGTACATCTATTTTACCATCAAGATGACCTTCTGTAACTTTTTTTCCAAGTTCTTCAATTAAATCTGTATAAGAACATTGATCGTCTAGTCGAAGTACCAATCCATCCTTCGTCCCTTTTATATGGACTAGTTGTTTTTTCATAGCTTACAAGTCACCTCACGCTACATTATTAAGAATGCTGCTGAGCACGTTGAAGTACGCGGGCACTTATTAAATATTTAAATACCCACCCGAGCATCATTAAAAATAAAGAATTAGCCAAAATTGTCGGCAAAAGTCGATTAAGTATGAACGGCTTTAATGCCATTGTAGTAAACTGTATCATATAGAAAAATTCATATAACGCAAATTCTAGCAAACTTATTAATAAGATTGCTAAAACTGTAGAGAATAGTAGATGGGGGTGAATACGTTTTACACACCACGCTGCAATAAAACAAACTGCTGGGTATAAAAATGTATATAACCCAATGATATTAATATAAAATACATCGAAACATAACCCAAAAATTAAGCCATAAATCATCGCTTTTTTACGATTATAATAAATGGCTAAAAAGATTAAATATAAAATTAAAAACCGAGGAACTAAAATAAACGTTTGATCGTTCCACGTGATTGGTGAAAACATCGCAAATTCGGATTCAAGCAAAAATAATAGCACTGCAACTAACGGAATTAGAATTCGAGTGAGCATTATTCTTCCTCCTCATCTTCCTTAGGGGCAGGTCCATTCGTTAAATCTTCATTTGTTGCGTTACCATCAGAACCATCAATTGCAATCGTTTTACGCTTTGCAATGATAACATTTTCTAGCATAGAGAAGTCCGCTCCTGGCTTTACATAGGCCATTTTCGTTAAACCGAAGTCATCTGTCGTTACTTCCGTTACTTCGCCAATTAAAATACCTTTCGGGAAAATCCCTCCAAGACCTGATGAAAGAACTTTCTCGCCTACTTTTAATTCTACTTTTGAGTCGATTCGCTTTAATAGTAATTCGTTGCGCTCTGCATCATAACCTTCTATTAAACCGTGAATTTCTTTATTTTTTTCATTGATTACAATAGCTGAAACACGATAATTTTCATTATTTGTATAAAGAAGTTCCACTTCAGATGTATACGGCGTAGCAATTACGATTTTACCGATAAGTCCCCGTGTAGTCATGACGGCCATATTTTTCTCAACACCGTCTGCTGTACCTTTGTTTAAAATAATTTTTTCTTCCCATTGATCAGGGTTTCTCGCAATGACCGTCGCCTGAATCGGGTTGAAATCACGCAAACTTCCCTCCATCGATGTTAGTTCACGTAATGAAGTATTTTCAGCTTTTAAAGTACTTACCTCTGCTTGCAATACCGCAAAATCCTCTAAGCGCATTTTTAAGCGTTGATTTTCTTCATACGTATTTAACAGCGAATCAATATTGCTAAAAATACTTGTTATGTAGTTTGTTGGCTTTGCAAAAATAGATTGCGCAAAGCCAACAGTATCTTTAATAATTTGCTCAGGTAATGTTGCGTTATGACGATCACGTAGGGAGAAACCAATCAATGCCACAAGGAAAATTACGCTAACTAACAGCAAGATTAATTTTTTATTTGTAAAATGTGGCACCGCAAGTCCTCCTTACTTCAGTTGTTGTGAACGAATTAAATCAATATTGTCTAATGCTTTACCTGTACCAATTGCAACACAATCTAATGGATTTTCTGCAATAAATACTGGCATTTTTGTTTCATCACTAATTACTTTATCTAAATTGCGTAGTAATGCGCCACCACCTGTTAATACAATACCGCGCTCCATAACGTCAGCTGATAATTCTGGTGGTGTTTGTTCTAATGTTTTCTTAACGCCATCTACAATTGAAATAATTGCTTCATGTAAAGATTTTGAAATCTCATCAGAAGTAATTTCAATTGTTTTAGGTAAGCCTGTTACTAAATCACGGCCGCGAATTTCCATCGTTTCAGCTGGTCCTTCAGCACGTGCTGTACCGATTTCAACTTTAATCGATTCCGCAGTACGTTCACCGATTGTTAAGTTATAAGATTTGCGAATATATGCAATAATTGCGTGATCCATAGCATCACCGCCAACACGTACAGATTCACTTGTTACAATACCACCAAGTGAAATAACCGCTACTTCCGTTGTACCGCCACCGATATCAACTACCATTGAACCTGTTGGCTCCCAAACTGGTAAACTAGCACCAATTGCCGCAGCAAATGGTTCTTCAATAGTAAACGCTTCTTTTGCACCAGCTTGACGAGATGCATCAATAACTGCACGTTGCTCTACAGATGTAATGCCGTATGGCACACAGATCATAACGTTAGGTTTCTTCCAATTAGAACCTGATGCTTTCATAGCTTCTTTTAAATAGTATTGAATCATTGCAGTCGTAATTTCAAAGTCTGCAATTACACCATCTTTCATTGGACGAATAGCAACGATTGATCCTGGTGTACGACCAATCATATTTTTCGCATCGTTACCTACTGCAACAATGTCGCCTGATTTCGTATTTTTCGCTACTACTGAAGGTTCACGTAGTACGATTCCTTTTCCTTTAACAAACACTAATGTATTCGCTGTGCCAAGATCAATCCCGACATCCTTATTCCCTAATCCAAACAAATTTAGTACTCCCTTTCTTAAATAGCCATTCTATCTTTTATGATATTGCTAAAATCATACGCTCTATTATAACGAATTGCGTCAAAAAATTATAGTGTCACAAGCACTGAATCCCGACTTTTGTCGAATGTTTTTTTGCATAACGCCACTTTTCTATTGTATTTCTATTTTCATTTTGAAACAATTAAAATTAATATGTAAGATTTAACAAAATAACCACATACACATGACGAATATAACATACAAAAGTTCCATAACAATTAATCTCTTTATATCCGTACAGTTATATTACAAAAATAATAATTTCTTTACGATTGTATCGACGAAACTGCTAAATTATGCATGCCTGTTGAAAAAGATATTTATATTTTTATTATCAAACAAAAAGACCCTCTTGTAACAATGGATTACAAGAGAGTCTAAAATAATCAAAAATACCCTTTTTCTTTCATACTGATAAATTGATGATCCCCGATGATGACATGATCAAGCAAATCCACTCCGACTATTTTACCTGCTTCATGCAGTCGATTTGTTACTTCAATATCTTCTGGACTTGGAGTTGGCACGCCACTCGGATGGTTATGCGAACAAATAATGGCAGCCGCAGAACGTTTTACAGCTTCGCGGAAAATTTCTCTTGGGTGTACGATACTAGCGTTTAAACTACCAACAAAAATCGTCTGTTTATGTAGTACTTGATTCTTTACATTAAGAAATAAACAAACAAAATGCTCCTGAGTGAGTGATGTCATATCCTGCATTAAAAAAGATGCTGCATCCTCAGGGGAACGAATAGTAAAGCGCTCTTCTAACTCTTTTGACGCTAAACGACGACCTAGCTCAATTGACGCTAAAAGTAAAACCGCCTTCACTTCTCCAATCCCTTTAATATCCTTCATTTCCTCTAAAGTTGCATGCTTTAAATTGTGTAACTTCTCAAAAGTAAGTAAAACACGATTGGCAACAGTTAATACGGACTCCTGCTTCGTGCCAGTGCCTAATAAAATCGCAATTAACTCTTGATTAGAAAGGCTTTTTGCTCCTTGACGAATCAATCTTTCACGAGGGCGATCTAACGTATGAACATCATGTATTTTTATATTCATTAACGGGTGGGTAGACAATTACATCACTCCTAAAAAGTTAATTTTAGTAGGTGTAAAGTAAGCAATTTTTGTACTAAAGTTGCTATTGGTAAACCAACTACATTGTTGTAATCTCCTTCAATTCGATCTACTAGTAAAGCTCCACTAGTTTGGATTCCATATCCTCCTGCTTTATCAAACGGATCTCCTGTTTGCACATATGCTTCTATCATTTTAGGGGAAACTTCTTTAAATACAACGTTTGTAACTTCGACAAATGTTGTTTCTACCCCATCCGGTTGAATAATCGCGACAGCAGTCATTACTTCATGTCGATTTCCACTCAACTGGGATAAGTGTTGTACAGCCTCCTCAGGGGATTTCGGCTTGTGTAAAATTTGATTATTAAAAACAACAATTGTATCGGCACCAATAATAAGTTTTCCGACGCATTTTTTGGCGACATCACGCGCCTTTAATAATGCAACCTCTTTTACATATTGTTGCACCGTACTAGCTTGTACACTTGTTTCTTCAACATCGCTCGTTTGTATTGAAAACGGTACGCGAAGCATTCCGAGCAATTCCTTTCTTCGCGGTGATGCTGAAGCTAAAATAATTTGTTCATTCGTAGTAAAATTCATTTCCAATCCTCCTATTTACTATAGTAAACGACAATTGGAAATTTGAAAAACTTTGCATTAGTTAAACAAACTCAAAAAAAAATATTTAACGACGTTTTGCTATCAAAACGTCACTTTCAAACAATCTAATTGCTCATAATAATTCATTAACATATGCAGCCGAATAACATTAACCTGATTCGTTAACTTTTGAACTTCTGCAAGATTTGTCCCCCAATCCTTTGGCACATTCGCCTGTTGTGCGTCTGTCAACGTTTCAACAGAAAGCCACTTTTCATCCATAAGTAGATTGGGAAGTTGAAGCTCACTAGTAGTAGGGCAACTGCTTGATAATGTCATTTTTTTATAAAAAGAACTAGGGGTTGTTAACGTTGCGCCTTCTACTTTTTCTTGATCAAGTTGTGACCAAATATAATACTGATCATCCACCTCAAAGATAGTGGATTTATTCAGGGTTGGATATGACGCTAAAAACTGAGCAGCACTATCAAAGTTTGAAAAAACACCATGCTGCAAAGCAAAAAAAGACTGTGATACTACTTCTTGTTCACTTGATACTTGTGTGGTCGAAGCGAGCTCATCCTCTTGTTGTTCATTGGAAGGTAACTGTAGAATAAAAATAAATACAATAACGCCTACTAAACCAGTTAATCCTCCAAAAAACATCGCTTGTGCAACTGAGCTTTTTCTTACTGTTCGAATTATTGGCATATACTCACCTCTTTTTATAGCAAACTTTACCAAAAAAAATATAAAAAAAGGCGAGAGTGATGTCGACTCGCCTTTAAAAGTTTTCTTGTTATTTCGATATATTTTGTCAGTATACAACTTTTATGCATTTAATTTTCGACGAATTTCGCTTAGTAAATAAAGGGAGCCCGTAACAATTCGAATACAATTTTCCACAGGCTGCTGTAAAAATGCCACGACATCGTCTATAATAATCTTATTACCTGCATGACTTAATTGATAAATTTTTGTTGCTTCCATAGCACGATCATTTGCAATATTAACAAAATAAAAAGTATCACTTACTTCTTCTAATATCGTCAGAATTTCCTCTACATCTTTATCTGCTAAAATACCCATTACAAATTCAATATTTTTAGATGGAAAGTGTTTTTTAACCGTATGAACTAATGTCCGAATACTCGCAGGATTATGCGCACCTTCAAAGTAAATATTTGGCAAAACCTCTTCGAATCGACCGGCCAATTGTGCCTCTCGTATTGCCACGTGCACTTTTTCTTCTATTACCTCAATTTTTAATGCATCCGCAACTTCAAAAAACGCTGTAATAGCAAGCGCCATATTATGTCCTTGGTGAATACCTAACATTTGCCGCTGCAAACCTGAAATAGTCAACTGTCGATGTGAATTTATGTATTCTTCACCGTTTCCATGCTGTTTTATATCAAATTGCTTTCCCATTTCATATAGAGGCGCATTTTTTTCCTTAGCTATTTGCTGAATTACTTCACGTGCTTCCTCAGGTAAATGTCCAATAACGGTTGGTTTACTGTCTTTTATGATTCCGCCTTTATGATGCGCAATTAATGTAAGTGTATTCCCTAAAAAATTCGTATGCTCTAATGCGATACTCGGAATGACTGAAACGATTGGTATTACAACATTCGTACTATCCTCGCGCCCTCCCATACCAACTTCTAGGCAAACTAAATCTACTTGCTGTTCTTTAAAATGGATAAAAGCTGCTGTCGTTAATAATTCAAAATCCGTTAACTTGCCACTTAAACCAGCTGCTACAAGTTGTTGAAATATTGCATCCATTTCCTTTGGTTTAATCGGTCTACCATTGATTTGAATTTGATCGTGCACATCAACAATACACGGTGACATAAACTTCCCAACTGTAAGATCATGCTGGCGCGCTAAATGCTCGACAAATGTTAATGTCGAACCCTTCCCATTCGTTCCGGCAAAATGGACAACTTTTAGTGTGTTTTGAGGGTTTCCCAACGCTTCAAGTGCCTCTAATATCGCAGCCAAACCTGGTTTAATCGCACGCTCACTTTCTACATGCCAACGCATTTTATATTCTTCTAAACGTGGAATCATCAAATCAGTCCCTTTTTAATAAATTCTCCGCGCACCTCTGCAATAAAATACAATGAGCCCGTGATAATTAATAATTCATCCTCCGATAATTCATTCATTTGCTTATCAATTAACCTTTTCCAGTTGTCATGCGCGCTCTTTATCTCATGCTTACTTTGTTCACACAAATCCTTTGGCTTTGCCGCGCGTGGCAAATCAATTTGTGTAAAATACATTTGATAAGCCACGTTATCCATTAATTGAATGCTTACAGCATGGTCTTTATCTTGAAGTGCCGCATACACAAATTTATATTTTTTATCCGGTTCAACAAGTTGAAGCGTTTCAATTAAAGCGCTCGTTCCTTCAGAGTTATGTGCTCCGTCTAAAATGATATTGTCTCCAACTCGTTCAAAACGACCATCCCACTTTGCACGTTTTAACGCTTCTTTCACATGCTGGATGTTCAAAGTATGTAAAAATAACTTAGACGCAGTAATTGCTAATGCCGCATTCGATACTTGATGTTGTCCCACCATTGCCAGCTCTAGTTGCTCGATTGTTAAATCTCCGTAATAGCTGAAGCTAGTAGTCCCCGTTTTTTGTGTAAAAAATTGTTTATCTAAAACATAACTTTTTGCATTTTTTTCTTCCGCTACTGCTTGAATAACTGCTAAGGCTTCTCTATTTTTCACGCCTATTACGACAGGTTTTCCAGTTTTAATAATTCCCGCTTTTTCTGCTGCAATTTGCGCATATGTCGTGCCAAGCATATCCGTATGCTCTAACGAAATAGTTGTAATTACGGAAACCTCTGGTGTAATGACATTTGTCGAATCAAGACGCCCACCAATCCCCGTCTCAAGTAGCGCCAAATCAAGCTTCTGCTCAGAAAAATACTGTAGTGCAATTAATGTCATAATTTCAAAGAAACTCGGGAATTTCCCTTTTAATTGATTGTTCACTACATCCGCAATAACATTCATAATGCGCAAAAAATCTTTATCTGAAATTTGTAATTTATTAATCGTAATTCGTTCATTTGGACGTTCTAAGTGTGGCGAAATAAAAGCTCCTACTTTTAAATGATGAGCCATTAATATTTCACGGGTTGCATTGAGCGTAGACCCTTTGCCATTAGACCCTGCAAAATGAATAAATTTCGTCTTCCGTTCAGGATTACCTAAAGCGGATAATATAATTCTTGCTGATTGTAATGGCTCACCTTTATATTCACTCGCTTTTAATCGAAAAATGAAATCTGTGCATTGTTCCATCGATTGAAACATTGTCATTCTCTCCCCCAACAATTTATTAGAAAGAAAGAGGCACCGACTTGCGGCACCCCTTTCGATTAAAACTACATATTTTTTAATTCAGCAATACGTTTTTCAACTGTTGCATATTTCGCTTCATAGTCCGCTAATTTTTCACGCTCTGCTGCTACTAACGCTTCTGGCGCCTTCGCTACAAATCGTTCATTAGATAGCTTACCAGAAACTAATTTTACTTCCTTCGCCCACTTTTCAAGCTCTTTTTCTAAACGTGCAATTTCTTCCTCCACGTTAATTAAGCCTGCTAGTGGCATAAAGATTTCTGCCCCTGATACAACAGCAGACATTGCTTGAGCTGGTGCTTCTAAATCTGCACCAATCGTAAGTGTTTCTGGGTTACAGAATTTTTCGATGTAGCCTTTGTTTGCTTCTAGTACTGCTGCAACTGAAGCATCTTTCGCTAAAATTGTCATCGGTACTTGTTTACTCATTGGTGTATTTACTTCCGCACGAATGTTACGAACAGAACGGATAATATCCATTAATAGTTGCATTTCACCAGCTTCAGCTTTAAAGTTGAATGCTTCGTTTACAGTTGGCCAAGCTGCTACTGTAATTGATTCACCTTCATGTGGTAAGTGCTGCCAAATTTCTTCTGTTACGAATGGCATTAGTGGGTGAAGTAAACGCATTGTATTATCTAAAACGTAAGCTAATACTGAACGAGTTGTTAATTTTGCCGCTTCGTCTTCGCCGTATAATGGCAATTTCGCCATTTCAATGTACCAAGAACAGAAGTCATCCCAAATGAAGTTGTATAGCTCACGACCTACTTCACCAAACTCGTATTTATCCGATAATGCTGTCACACGTTCAATAGTTTCGTTTAAGCGTGTTAAAATCCATTTATCAGCTGTTGATAGATCTCCAGTTAAATCGATTTCTTCAAATTTTAAACCGTTCATGTTCATTAAAGCGAAGCGTGAAGCGTTCCAAATTTTGTTTACGAAATTCCAAGTTGATTCTACTTTTTCTGTTGAATAACGTAAATCTTGACCTGGTGAAGAACCAGTCGCTAAGAAGTAACGTAATGAATCGGCACCGTATTGATCGATAACATCCATTGGATCAACCCCGTTACCTAATGACTTAGACATTTTTCGTCCTTCTGCATCACGTACTAAACCGTGAATTAATACATCCTTGAATGGACGTGTCCCTGTAAACTCCTTCCCTTGGAAAATCATACGGCTTACCCAGAAGAAGATGATGTCATAACCTGTTACTAATGTGCTCGTTGGGTAGTAACGTTTGTATAACTCTGACTCTTCATTTGGCCAATCCATCGTTGAGAACGGCCATAAAGCTGAAGAGAACCACGTATCAAGTACGTCTTCATCCTGTGTCCAGTTTTCAGCATCTGCAGGTGCATCTTTTCCTACGTATAATTCACCTGTTTCTTTATGATACCAAGCTGGAATTTGGTGACCCCACCATAATTGGCGTGAAATACACCAGTCATGAATGTTTTCCATCCAACGGTTATATGTGTTTTCAAAACGATTTGGTACGAAGTTTACTTTTTCATCTTCGTTTGCTTGCATTTTTAAAGCTTCTTCCGCAAGTGGTGCCATTTTAACAAACCATTGCTTTGAAAGGTAAGGCTCAACAACAGCATTTGTACGCTCTGAGTGACCTACTTGGTGTACATGTGGCTCGATTTCCACTAATACACCCGCTGCTTGTAAGTCCGCTACAATTTGCTTACGGCATTCAAAACGATCCATACCGTTATATTTACCTGCAAGCTCATTCATTGTACCGTCTTCATTCATTACTAAGATGCGTTCTAAATTATGACGGTTTCCAACTTCAAAGTCGTTCGGATCGTGAGCTGGCGTCATTTTTACAACCCCTGTACCGAATTCCATATCTACATAGTCATCTGCTACGATTGGAATTTCACGGCCTACGATTGGTAAGATAACTGTTTTTCCGATTAAATGCTTATAGCGCTCGTCTTCTGGGTGTACAGCTACACCAGAGTCGCCTAGCATTGTTTCTGGACGTGTTGTCGCTACACGTAATTTTCCAGAGCCATCCGCTAACGGATATTCCATATGGTAGAAGGCACCTTCTACTTCTTTGTGAATTACTTCGATGTCAGAAAGAGCTGTTTTTGCCGCTGGATCCCAGTTAATGATACGCTCACCACGGTAAATGTAGCCTTTTTCGTATAATTTTACGAAGACTTCTTTTACCGCATCCGATAAACCTTCATCTAATGTGAAGCGCTCTTTTGAATAGTCTAAACCAAGACCTAATTTTGCCCACTGCGCACGAATGTGAGAAGCGTATTCCTCTTTCCATTCCCATGTTTTTTCAAGGAATTTTTCGCGTCCTAAGTCATAGCGAGAAATACCTTCACCACGTAGCTTTTCTTCTACTTTCGCTTGCGTAGCAATACCCGCGTGGTCCATACCTGGTAACCATAATGCATCATAGCCTTGCATGCGCTTCATACGAGTTAAGATATCTTGTAATGTTGTGTCCCAAGCATGACCAAGGTGTAATTTACCTGTTACGTTTGGTGGTGGGATAACGATTGAATATGGCTCCTTTTCGCTCGTTGGGTCTGCTTCAAAAAATTTACCGTTTAACCACCATTCATAGCGGCCGGCTTCTGTTTCTTTCGGATCATACTTTGTTGGCATTGTAATTTCCGTCATAATGATTCGCTCCTTTAAATAAAATCAAATAGTTGAATGAAAATAAAAAACTCCCTTCGTCTTTAAAAAGGACGAGGGAGTTGATTCGCGGTACCACCTTTATTTCCGTCGGCTTAAGTAAAGCGTTCGCATTCTGCGTCACTCCTCACTCAGCAATCCTCATGAACCTTAAGTTCATTCTGGTTGCTTCGCTTCGTCGTTCCTTGACTGACAAACGCTTTCTTTTAAGCCTCTGTCATATCAAGCGCCCGCGTAATCTCACAATTCTTAAGCACATCGGCACTTCATTCGATAACGGTGTTTAACCGGAGCTTAGCTACTATTTGTTCACTAAGTCAGCTCATAGGCTACCTTCTGCTTGTATGCTGTAGAAACTTTTCAGCTACCGTTTCCTCTCTTCACAACATGATCAAACATACTCTTCCTAATCTTCGCTTCACATATATAGTTGACCTCAATTGTAATAGGTTTTTGTTAAAATTTCAAGTAGCGTATTTACACTATCTATAATAAGTAACTCCAATAACAATTCCTGCTATAACGACTATCCAAGGCTTCCATTTAAATTTGGACAACAGCATCAATAATATGAATGCAAAAACACCATCTATCCAGCTCGTAATCGTTGTAGAAACAATTGGTGAAATAAAGGCAGCTAGTAAAATACCGATTACTGCAACATTCATCCCCACTATTGCTCCATTTAGCTGTGCGTATCGACTAAGCATTGCCCAAAATGGATATGCCCCAACTATCAATAAAAATGCAGGCAAAAAAATCGCAATCGTTGCCATGATTGCCATCGGAATTCCGCCGATCACCATACCTAAATAGCTAGCAAAGGTAAATAATGGCCCTGGGACAGCTTGCGTCAAGCCATAACCAACTAAAAATTCTTCCGCAGTCACATATGTTCCTACAAATTGCGTTTCTAACAATGGTAGTACGACATGCCCACCACCAAATACAAATGAACCCGCTATAAAAAATTGACTAAAAAGCTTGATCCAATCCATACTTACGATATTCGCTATTATTGGTAATCCGATTAATAGCACGAAAAATAAGAGTAATGAGAATGCTCCCCATTTTTTTGAAAATACAGGCTCATACTCTGTCTGATTATGGTGTTTAAATAATTGAAGACCAATAAGTCCGCAACTAAAAATAACAATGACTTGTGAAAAGATTGAATTTGAGAAATAAAGCCCTATTAATACAAGCACTAACAAAATAACATGCTTTTTCGATACGATTATCTTTTTACCCATATCAAAAACTGCCTGCGCTACAACGGCAACTGCTACGAGCTTTAAACCCATTAACCAGTCCATATTGATTGTAGAGCTTTTCATGAAAATTACAAAGATAATGAGGATTATAACTGATGGCATAGTAAAACCAATAAAGGCTACAAGACTGCCTAATATTCCGCCTTTTCTAAGCCCTATCCCCATTCCTACTTGGCTTGATGCAGGCCCAGGTAAAAACTGACTAAGAGCAACTAAATCGATATATTGTTTATCTGTTAGCCATTTCTTTTCCTTCACATACGTTTGTTGGAAATACCCTATATGTGCAGAGGGCCCGCCGAATGAAGTAAGCCCAAGCTTTAATGCAGTTACAAAAATCGTCCATATATTTAACATATTTCTTACTCCCTTATGTAGATACACTTCCATGATTACATACTACACAATAACGCCACCATTCGTATCAATATTTACATGTTTTTAAATTAATCTTAACAAAGGGAAAATGTTTTCCAACAGCACATAAGCGTTGTTTTCAACATATACTATGTAAAAGGAGATGATGAAGTTGCGCAAAAATTACAATCCATACTTACTCCCTCCTTGGTTAAGAAAATTTCGCTTTTTGATGAAAGGCTGCATCATCCCACTTGCTATTTTCCAAGGAATTCGGACGATTTTCTTCCCTACATCAGGAGATATTATATTATTTATTTTATTAATTATTTTATGCTATTTACTATCAATCGATTTTATTTAATGCACTAGGTTGTATTAACAAACCACAAAAAGACCCGAGTTTAGCACAAACCCCATGTGAATTAAAAATCCCCTCAATAAAGTATAATTAATCCCGGCAAACATCTGTGATGAAGTTAAAACTAGAATGGATACTTTTAAGCAGACACACTATTCAACAAAACACCCGTAAATGTTCGATTCAAACATTTACGGGTTAATTTTAGTTAATATAATCAGTTAGTTACTTGAACATAAAAAAATTCCTAGAGGAATCCTCTACTTCTCTACTTTACTCATATGAACTTTAACAATGCTGTATGCCTCCGCAAGCTGTTCAAAAAAGTCAGCTTCTTCTTCAATTTGTTTCGCTTCTTTTGTAGATAATTTTAGCGATTCATTTTGAACTAGCTGCTCTTCTTTTGGAGCTGCAACCGTTCGTTCCTTATAGTCCTCAATCACAAGCTTTTCTACTATTAGTTGTTCTGCCTCAACAAGTGGAGGCATTTCAATAGCTTCTGCCAGTATTTCTTTTTTAGGCTTCTCTTCTACCCGCTCTTCTACAACTTTCTTTTCAACAATAGCTTTTTTAACTACAGGTGCTTCCACAACCGGTGCTTCCACTACCTCAGTTTCAGCAACTACTGGTGCCTTTTTCTCAAGATGACATTGAACTTGCCAACTACAGTTACATGCGGAGCCCTTGTCAGCTACTAACTTTGGCGACAGCGCTTCTATTGTAACTGTCTCGACCTCCTCTTTTGGGAAATCGATGGAGAATGGAATGGCATATTCAAAATACGCTTGGTCTTGTTCTACATCAATGTGCTCAATGAGTATCCCTTGAGGCTGTTGCTCATCTTCAATTGGATTAAAATCAAATTGAACATGCCCTTTAATGACATAAACACCATTTAATAAGACAGACTCATTTTCTACTTGTTGTTGCCAACTTGGTTTTACTTGAATTGACGGCGTTCCAATAACATTCCCTAAAAAACTAGGGAAAATAAAATTTTCATTCATCTCCCATTGTTGCATAAAAAAACCTCCTCTCTACGAATAAATTATGCGTAGAAAGGAGATTTATGAGTTCGTCCTAAATTATCGAGCTAATTTTTCAAACACGGTATGGAATGCTCGAACTGTTTTTTCAATATGCTCTTCTGTATGAGCTGTTGAAATAAATAATCCTTCAAATTGTGATGGTGGTAAGAAAATACCTTCTTCAGCCATTAATTTAAAGTACTCTGCAAATAACGCTAGATCCGAAGTTTTTGCTGACTCAAAATCAATTACATCTTCGTTTGTAAAGAAGAAGCCAATCATAGAACCTGCGCGATTTACTGTATGAGGAATGTTATACTTCGTTGCAGCCTCACGGAAACCTGCCTCTAATTGGTCACCTAACTTACGGAAATAGGTATACGAATCTTTTGTTAAACGTGATAAAGTTTCATACCCTGCAGTCATTGCAAGTGGGTTACCAGATAAAGTTCCTGCTTGATAAATCGGACCAGCAGGCGCAATTTTCTCCATAATCTCACGTTTACCACCGAATGCACCGACTGGTAAACCACCACCGATTACTTTTCCTAAGCAAGTAAGGTCTGGCTGTATACCGAAATATTCTTGTGCACAGCCGTAGTCGACACGGAAGCCTGTCATAACTTCATCGAATATTAATAATGTGCCATTTTCTTCTGTTAGCTTACGTAGCCCTTCTAAAAAGCCAGGTTGTGGAGGTACAACACCCATGTTGCCAGCTACTGGCTCTAAAATGACTGCAGCTATATCTGAACCAAATTTTTCAAATACTAATTTTGCTGATTGTAAATCGTTGTACGCTACTGTTAATGTATTTTTCGCAATATCAGCCGGTACCCCTGGTGAATCCGGTAAACCTAAAGTGGCAACACCTGAACCCGCCTTAATTAGCAATGAATCCCCATGCCCATGGTAAGAGCCTTCGAATTTTAATATTTTGTCGCGTCCCGTATAACCACGTGCTAAACGTAATGCTGACATCGTTGCTTCTGTACCTGAAGATACAAAGCGAATCATTTCAACTGAAGGTAAACGATCCATTACTAATTTCGCCAATTTATTCTCCGATACAGTTGGTGCACCAAATGATGCTCCTTTTGCAGCCTGCTCTTGAATTGCCGTCACGACTTCAGGATGTGCATGTCCTAAAATCAGTGGACCCCAAGATAAAACATAGTCAATATATTCATTGCCATCAATATCCTTAATGATTGCACCTGATCCAGATTCCATAAAAATCGGGTCTAAGTTAACAGATTTAAATGCACGTACCGGTGAGTTAACCCCACCTGGCATTAAATCAACGGCTTCTTTAAATGCCTCTTTTGAATTTTCATATGAACGCATCTTATTTTTCCTCCAACCAACGACAAACGTCTTTTGCATGATAAGTAATAATTAAGTCTGAGCCTGCACGCTTCATCCCTAGTAACGTTTCTAAAACAACAGATTTTTCATCAATCCAACCATTTTGTGCTGCTGCTTTCACCATCGAATATTCTCCCGATACATTGTATGCAACCACAGGCACCGGGAACGCATTTTTCACGTCACGAATAATATCCATATATGCTAATGCAGGCTTGACGATTAAGAAATCTGCGCCTTCTTGTACGTCAGAAGTTGCCTCTCGAATTGCTTCGATGCGGTTAGCTGGGTCCATTTGGTACGTTTTACGATCGCCAAACTGCGGTGCCCCCTCTGCTGCTTCACGGAACGGGCCGTAATAGCTTGAAGCATATTTAACGGCGTAAGACATAATTGGAATATGCTCGAATCCCTCTGCATCTAATCCTGCACGAATCGCCGCAACAAAGCCGTCCATCATATTTGACGGCGCAATGATATCTGCCCCAGCTTTCGCTTGTGAAACAGCAGTACGCGCTAAAATATCGAGTGAAGGATCATTTAGTACTTGCTCGCCCTCAATAACGCCACAATGTCCGTGGTCAGTAAATTCACAAAGACAAGTGTCAGCCACTACTAATAATTCTGGATGACGCTCTTTAATTAAACGTGTTGCCTTTTGAACAATTCCGTGATCATGGAAGGCACCTGTACCAACTGCATCCTTCTCTGCAGGAATACCGAATAATAAAACAGCACGAATACCTAAATTTACAATCTCGTCCACTTCTGCTGCTAAATTATCTAATGACAGCTGGAATACACCGGGCATAGAGCTAACCGGATTTTTAACATTCTCGCCTTCAATAATGAATAACGGATAAATTAAATCTTCCTTTTGTAAATAAGTTTCTTTTACCAATGCGCGCATTGCGGCATTTTGACGTAATCTTCTGTGACGTTGGAATGTAATTTCAGTCATTTGTTGTTTCCTCCAAGATGAGCTGTTCAATGACAGCCTGCATTGTATATGTTTTAGGTTGAACGATTGGTGTCACGCCGTACTTTGCGAGTGCAGCGGTCGTTACATGCCCTATTGATGCAAATTTCACATAACCCCAATTTAAATCGGGTACAATTCGTTTTGCGTAAATGTCTACTGCTGATGGGCTAGCAAATATGACAATAGGTTGCTCACATTGAACTAAAGCTTTCTCTAAGTCATTTAAATGCTTTAGACAAGACTTTGTTTCATAAACTGTCCATTCATCTACAGCAATACTAGCACGAATTGTATCCTTTGCTAAACTTCCACGCAAAAATAACGCGCGCTCCCCTTCTGCAAGGGCAAATTGTTGCACAAACACATCTGCACTAAAAATTGTTGGCATAAAATCAACTTGTAAGCCATTCGCTTGTAATCGTGCGGCTGTTTTCTCACCAACCGCTGCGATTTTCAAATGATTCGGTACAACTACTTGATAACGTACGCATTTCGAAAAGAAGCTTGTCACCGCATTTTGACTCGTAAAAATAAGCCAGTCGTATGTTTGTAATTGTGCAAGCCATTGTGGATCTTCTGGCGTAATCAATTCAACGGTTTCGATAAGCGGAAAATGAAGTACTTTCCCTCCATTTTCCTCGATTAACTGGGCAATCGGTTGTACGACAGAAGAGCCTGTTAATATTATGGTTTTGCCTGCGAGTTTACTCGGCATTAAGCTCAGCCTTTACACGTTGAATTAGATCAAAGGCACCTTGCTCTGTAAGTTTTGCAGCTACCGCCTTTCCTAAAGCATCTGCATCATGGCCTGTTAGTGTTTCTTTATAAGTAACGGAAGCATCTGGAGCAGCAACTAATCCTGTTAACGTGATTTTGTCTCCATCAACTGTTGAGTAGCCTGCAATTGGTACTTGACAGCCACCATCCATAGCCGCTAAAAATGCGCGCTCTGCATGGGCTGTTTTCCATGTAGTTGCATCCGTTAATTTCGCCAATTGCTCTAATAATTGGACATCATCAGCACGGCATTCAATTCCAAGGGAACCTTGTGCTACAGCTGGTAAGCAAATATCCGTATCTAAATATTCAGTGACTACATCGGCACTCCAGCCAAGGCGCTTTAAACCAGCTGCGGCCAAAATAATCGCATCATAATCTTCTGTTTCTAGCTTATTTAAACGTGTATCTACATTCCCGCGAATCCACTTGATTTCCAAATCTGGTCGTACTTGTAATAATTGAGCACTACGGCGTAATGAACTTGTCCCTACTACAGCCCCTTTCGGTAAATCTGCAAACTTCACATGACCTTTTGAAATAAAGGCATCACGTGCGTCTTCACGTGGAGGGATACAGCCAATAACTAAGCCTTCTGGTAAAATTGCAGGCATGTCTTTCATCGAGTGAACAGCAAAATCGATTTCTTTATCGTATAAAGCTTGCTCAATTTCTTTAACAAATAGGCCTTTTCCGCCAACTTTAGATAATTGCACGTCTAAAATTCGGTCACCCTTCGTCACAATTTCTTTTACTTCAAATTCAAATGGTACACCTGCTGACTTTAACTCGTTAATGAACCAATTTGTTTGTGTTAATGCTAATTTACTTTTTCGTGAACCTACAATAATTTTTCTCAATACACTCCGACCTTTCTGTTAAACCCATAGATGGAAACTAGATAATTTGCTGCCAAGGAAGAAATTAATGACAACAAGTAAAAATAAATATAAATGCACAATCGCGTACGAAGAGCCTAATAAAGCACCTTTTCGATGCAGTAAAAAGGCTATTAAATAAAGACACGACACGATAAATGAGCCTATAATTTTAACATCTAATATAGAAACCCCTTCAAGAGAGACAAACGCCCATTCTAGACCTAGCACAATGCTAATAATAAATAATGGAATTCCTACAAGGGTAGATAGATTCATCCATTTTAACATTTGCTGTAAGTTTGGTAATCTTGACCAAAGATGATTCAACTTTTTTTGTTTTAATATGCGATATAAAACTAAATATAATAATGAAAAAACGAAGGCAACTGAAAATGCCGCATACGAGGTAATCGCAAAGCTAATATGAATAAATAGCATTTCTGAAACGAGTGACTCTCCTACAATTTGTTCTGACGATTGAGGTGCAAATAAATGAATCGTGACAAAAATAAAGCTTAAAAAGTTTAATAGTACGACCGGCAAATCTACACGTGCAATACAGTGCAGCACAATTGAAAGTGTCGTTAGCAGCCATGCATAGAAAAATACTCCTTCATATAAGGACAGTATCGGAAACCGCTTCGTTTGTATAATAAATAATAATAAAAATACGTTTTGCAACACCCAAACTGTGGACACAAACCAAAACGCGACACGTCTAAATTTTATATTTTTATATAAGTAATCTGTGAAATATAAAACAATACTGAGCGCATAAAGTACAATCATAAGCTCATAAAGTCTAGTCATTACTACTTCTGCCATATGCACCCTTCCCCTATAATTCTTTTCTCTTTATAATAAATCGAAAAAAGCGTTTTACATATCTATAATT
This sequence comes from Solibacillus sp. FSL R7-0682, assembly GCF_038005985.1. NCBI lineage: Bacteria > Bacillati > Bacillota > Bacilli > Caryophanales > Caryophanaceae > Solibacillus > Solibacillus sp. FSL R7-0682. Next base: position 1,300,825 of record NZ_JBBOUI010000001.1, on the reverse strand, counting down.
TTACCATAGAGATACGAAAACGCTTATTTTTTATTTAAGTCGATAGGAAAACGACATAAGACAGGCCAACCATCACGTTTGGGCGCAAATGTATCTTTCTAATAAGATAATCGTGGATTGGCTTGTACTTCCTGTTGTAAGCTCGTCTCTGTCGATTTTTCTACTTGTTGTAATCGAACTTCCTGTTGTACATCTTCTTCAATGCCGAATATTTGCTGGAATAATGCCAATTGTTCAGCAGCTGCATCTGAATTTGCCAATTCCTTTGCCTGTAAAATCGGATTTTTCAATAACTGGTTAATAATCGATTTCGTATGCTTATTTAAAATTTTTCGTTCACGCTCTGATAAGTTTGGCATTTTATTTTCAATGCTTAACATTGTCTCTTCTTGAATTGATGCTGCTTTTTTACGTAACGCTGTAATAACTGGAACAACACCGAGTGTTTTAAACCATTCCTTAAATTCAATGATTTCGTGTTGAATCATATTAATAATTTCACTTGCAGCACGCTCACGTTCAGCTAAGTTCGCTTGGACAATCCCCTGTAAATCATCAATGTCATATAAGAAAACATTTGGCAAATCACCGATTTTCGGATCTAAATCGCGAGGAACGGCGATGTCAACCATAAACAATGGATCACCTTTACGGAACTTGGCAACATACTTCATTAAATCATGGTCAATGACATAATTTGTTGCCCCAGTTGAACTAATTAAAATGTCTGCCTCAAGTAAAGTACATTGTAATTCATTCATTGCCTTTGCATTCCCATCAAACTTTGAGGCTAAATTTTGCGCTTTTTCAAAAGTACGATTAATGACCGTTACTTTGCCTACACCATTCCCGTATAGGTTTTGAATAGCAAGCTCTCCCATTTTACCTGCACCTAAAATCGCAACATGCTTGTTTTGTAATGACCCGAATATTTTCTTTGCAAGTTCAACGGCAGCATAGGATACGGAGACAGCATTCTCGCCAATTGCCGTTTCACTATGTGCTCGTTTTGCAAATGTCACCGCTTGTTTAAATAATTGGTTGTAAACGGTTCCAGTAGTACCGATTTCTTGACCTTGGAGGAAGCTTTTTTTCACTTGTCCTAAAATTTGTGTTTCCCCTAATACCATTGAGTCAATACCAGCTGTTACACGGAATAAATGATCTAAAGATTTATCCTCTTCTCGAATAAAGAGGTGATCTTCAAATTGGTTTACAGGAATATTAAACCAATCCGCTAAAAATTGTTTAATATAATAACGTCCTGTATGCAATTGATCTACTACCGCATAGATTTCTGTACGGTTACATGTTGAAATGATAACATTCTCTAATATACTTTTTTGTTGTTGTAGCGCCGCCATTGCATTTGGAATATCTTGTTCCACAAAAGATAGCTTTTCTCTAATTTCAACTGGCGCTGTTTTATAATTCAAGCCTACTACTAATGTATGCATGAATCTCCACACCTCACACGTTCTAATTCATAAATCCTATTGTATCATAAAGAAATACCGAATCATGCACATTTTGTGAACATGCTATGAAAGTATTTCTACATTAGAATAATTCTAATGTAAGTGTAACAAAGTTATCTACTCTTTTCAATGCTTATACCCAAAAGAAAAAAATACCAAGCAAAGTCTACTTGGTATTTTTAACATTAATTACTAGAACTATTCATAACGTGCATTTTAGATGCAATTATATTTCCATTACTATCTAAAGCCTGGAATTCTACATCTACATATAAGTCAAGTACTGGGAATTCATATAAGTTTGGTCGATGCATAAATCGAGATGATCCTCGGTATGGTAAATCAAATTGTTTATTACCACTAGGAGATTCAAACACTACTCGTACATTTTTAATATTATCACAAGAAGTATTAATATCGGCCATTAAACGAACCTTTTCCTTCTCGATCACAACTGACGTTTGGTTAAATAATAAGTCGCCATTTGCACAACTTGGATTCGATACTACTTTATTACATAAAACTGACGTAATAATTGATTGCAATGCACTATGGATATCATGAATTTCCTTCACATTCATATATGTTCCGCCAGTTTCTGTTGCAATTTGCTTTAATAACGTTTCATTAACACTTGTATACTTACCTACTGCAATTGTATGAATGGCAACACCTTTTGATTTTGCCAAATTAATCATTTGATCAATACCATTACGATTTGTTTTACCATCCGTAATCAATACTACAGCCTTTTTCGTTGCACTGTTACTTGAAAAATTATTAATAGCCGTAGTAACAGAAGCAATTACATTCGTTCCTCGATTTTCACTTTTATATTGCAATAGGCTTGGCATTTTAGCTACTGTCTCTGATTCACCGGACGTTTCAAAAATAGCTTTTTTATTGAAGCGGTATACATGATTTAAATCCGCCTCTAATTGTTTCACAGTCTGTTTTACTTTTAATGAAGTAAAGTTTTTTGGATCGCGTGCTTTCATTGAGCCTGAATGGTCAACTACAAATGATACTTCTGCATCCAAAGAACACATATTTTTTTCGAATTTCGGGTTTGTAAAAATTGTTTTCGATGTTGTTGTGCCAATGATACTTTGTAACAGTTTATCATAGCGTGGATCTGTATCCACCAGGCGAGCCGTTACTTTTTGGTTCCCATAAATGACATCATCGAAATAAAACACTGCCGATCCAGCATGACCTGTGCCATCATTATAATCCTTTGTATTTGTATCAAAAGAAGCTAATTTTGTCTTACCATTATATGAGACCTCTACTGTCCCTCTATAATCTGTAATGACTACCCCACTTGGTAATACTAAATTGACAATAACTTTCGTATAACGATCCATACCATCAGGACGGTTTTCTAATTCTTGCCCCTTTTGTAATATTTCAATTTTTGACATAGCCCCTTCAAGCTTACCAATAGCTTGCGCAAAACCTTTTTGTAAAATGTTTTTATCCATTTGACTAAGCTTGTCATAAATCGCTTTTATCGCTAATACACTGTCTTTATGCGCAAGTGTAATATCGTCAGCTTTCGGTAAAATATTGATTAAGTAAATGACAGCAGCATGTACAGTTGAATCAAATTGGGCTGTGAATTCTTCACTCATTACCCCTTGTAAATCGTATGTGGCACGCCCTTCACTATTCACCGTGTACATTACTTTCGCGCTTCCTAAGCCGCCCCAATCATTTTCTTCTTGCTCAAGACCATAAATCATATATTCTAAAATTTGTTCAAATAACCATACTGAAATGATTTGACCTTCTAATTTTAGTTCGGCGTTACCGTACTGAATTTCTTCAGAGGAGATTTCCCCCTGCGTAAGCTGCCCAGTTGTAGGATTCGTATAAGTTTCCCATTTCGTTCCGCTGAATAATTTCAGGTCTTCATCAAAGTCTGAGATTGTAATAATCCCCTTTTGTGTAAACGGTATAGTTACCCCATTAACAACACCTTGAGGTAAAGCCGGTAATGGTTTTACACCTGGGTCTACATCTCCTGTGATCCAATCTGTTTGATCTGGATCATGTACTTCATATGAAATTCTTAATTCTGCCTTTGGTACATAACGAACTTTTGCTTCGATTACTTGATTTTTATATGTGTAATATTGATTAGTTGGATTGACCATTTCAAAACGAATTGTATCTACTACAGATTTTGTTAAAGCTGGTGCAGTCACATATACATCTAATTGCGGTCCATCTGTATATACAACTGTCGAGTTCCCGCTAGTGCTTGCGTTTGTTTCAGAAAAAGTACCGCCAGCCGAAGAAGTAACTTTAAATGCTAATGATTCATCAAAGGAAATATCATTACCATAACTATCTTTTAATTCAATCGAAATGAGTGTAGAATCAATTCCATTTGCAATTAATTCCTCAGATTCAACATTAATGCTTTTTACTGCTTTATAAATATCTGGTCGTTTTTCTTTATCATTATCATTCGTACCTGGTGTTGGCTTTACTGTAACAGTCGAATCTTTTCCTTCAACAAAGTTTAAAGGCAATGTAATTTTTTTGTTGTCGCGACCATTTGGTGAAGTAGTTAACCCTTCAATTGCAATTGAACCTTGCTGGACTGTACGGTATAAAAATACAGCCATATCCCCTCGGTTTAAATTACTTGTTGGTTTAAAATCTTCATACGTACGTTTACCTGTTGTTCCTTGCGAGATGTCGTTCATATATAAATATTGAACCGCTTGAATATCTGATAAATCAAGTCCATTTATCGCTGCGTATATACGTGCAAATTGACTGCGGGACACATTAGCGTTTCGCTTTGTTTTATTAGTAACCCCATATAAGGGAAGGTTCAACTCGCCATAATAACCATAAAGTGTATCTGGATTTGTACTGTTAAAGTTAAAATTACGATCTAATTTCGCAATCATTTGGAGTAATTGTAATTCACTCACAAGCAATTCACTTTGGAATTTGCCATTGTTTAACTGCATGTAGCCATTATCTACTGCCCATGAAGCAGCTTTATATTTCCCATTTGTCGTATTCATATCGGTAATTTTGGTAGTTGCTGCATTTGCTTCGATCGGACCAAATGGGAAAACAAGTGTCATCATTAAGAGAGTTGATAATAACACGGCCATCACTTTTTTCATTTTATTCACAGTAGCACCCCCTAGTTAAAAAATAGAATATTGTCTCGATAATTTTCTTTCAAATCTTGTTCTAAATAGAGTAAAAAACGTTCAATGATTGCTGCCGATTGGGCACGTGTTAAAGTCCCCTTCGGATCAAACGAACCATTACTCCCTTGAAGTAACCCTAATTCTGTTGCAATGTAAATGGAATCCCTTGCATAATCAGCTATTTTATAATCATCTCTATAAGACGTCGTATAACCTGGATCTGGTGCTCTCTCCTCTAAGCCAAGTGCACGCACTAAAATTGTCGCTGCTTGTTCACGAGTTAAAAAACCATTTGGATCAAATGTATTAGCTGTTATTCCTTTAATAACCTCTTTATTAACAGAAGCAACTAAGTAGTTATAGTCTTTTGTTGTTTTCTTTACATCTTTAAAAATTGTCGGTTGCGTTGTTTTTCGTCGACTTGATGTATCCTCTAGCACACGTAAATCAATCGCTTTTCCAATCGCTACCGCAAAATCATAGCGTAACATTGGTGTATTTGGCGAAAAGAAATTTGATTGATCATCTAAAATTCCTAGTGAGTACAGTTTTTCAATATGTTCGCGTGCCCAGTTCGATGATAAATCACGGAATTTTGGAATTTTCAACATTTCAAGCTTAGGCATATACTCTAAATCGATTGCTACTTTACCACGGGCATTTGGTAAATCGTACTCATATTCTGAAATCATATCTGCAGTACTAACCGTTTTATAGTTTCCAATGAAGCTTGATAACGTCGCATCATTTTCGCTATATTCCAATTTTTTATTTTTTCCAGCTGATAGTTTATTAATGACTGTCCCAATTTTCCCATCGGCATACTCAATTTCAAATTCTGTAATTTGTGTTTCAGTAGCTCCCCAGAAATTTTCGTATCCTTCATTTCGACTATCCGCGTGTACTGTAATTGTTTGGGCATTCGCATTACGACTACTTCCACTTACTGTATACGTTTTTCGAGCTACTGCATTCCCCGTATAATAATCAGATGCAGGACGTTTATCAGTAATAGTACTTTTAGATAATTGATAATCTGCTAATGTAAAGGTTTGATTACCAATAGTAATCTTTTCAGTAAACTTCGTCACTTCCCCGGTTGCAGAACTTTGCCCAACTTGATCATAATTCGTGACATCATATGTATACGTGAAATTACGTGTTAACTTTGCATTATTAGGTCCAGTTAATGTTAGTTTATACGTCTCAGTTAACTTCCCTTTATTTTCTTTTACTGATACAGAAACATTTTTCGCAGTCCCTGTAAATTTTATCGGATTCCCTGTTAAGAATATATATTCTTCGTATTCATATTCATTTTTAACCCCACCCGTCAGGTCAAGCGTTTGAGCAAAAACACTTGTCGGTAACACAAGTATTAAAGTCATTAAAAACGAACAAGTTAGAATAAATATTGTTTTTTTATTCACAAAACTGTCCCTCATTTCTTAAAAAATACTTGATTCAATTTTTCATTGTTTTAATTGTCCTAAAAACGCTTGTTGACATGTAGGAAACCCCACATGTCATTAAGCGAACTATTCATTTACTAATAATACATGTACATCTGAAGAAGATTTGGCAAGTGCTACTACACGATCAGATGGCTTTAAATCCGTAAAGTTAATTACCTCACCATTTTTCACAATCATAGCTTGTGATAAATTTAAAGTATGTGCTCCCGAGTTATAGTTCCAGTTACCATTTTGGTTCCATTGACTACTATCTTTCACGACAATTTGTTTTGCACTTAGTTTTACCTCTGCTATACGGCCCGTAAATGTAATGGTAGAACGGGCTTGTCCTGGTACAAAATGAATTCCCTGAATATGACCATCTCTTACGTAGAAGTAGCCATAGTAAGGATTTGTTGGATAATTCGTATAGTTATCATATAAATCTAAATCAAGCTCTGGAATTACTTTAAACGATGTTGTTCCATCCAATTCCGTGGCCTTTGTTGAATTACTAAATGCAAATTCAGTTACATCGTTATTTGTATTCCAGAAATGATTATCAAAGCGCTCTAAATTCGTTAAATCTAATCGATAAGCTAACATATCTGCAACATCGATGACACCAAAGTACAGTTGATCTGTTGATAGGTTTGGTGCAAGGAGTCCATCATTTGTAATATTCACTACATGCGCATAGTCATTTTTGGCATGTCCATCAGTAATAACAAATGCTGTTGTTGAGATTGCCTGTTGATCAAGATTCAATGCGACTAAGCTTTCTGGATCTACTAATCGACCATTTCGAATTAAAATTGAACCACTATGATAATCCAGCTTCAATGATTTACGTAGCTCGATTACATTGAAGTCAAGATTCACACGTGAAATTGGCTCATAATATGTTCTTTCATTGTTTGAAAGTACAATAATTTTGTTCACTACTTCTTTACTGAATTGCTTCGTCGTTACGAAATACATATCGTTATTACGATAGTTTTTTAATTGATTTTTTGTGATTTTTTTATTGCCGACATAAATTGAAGTTGTATTTGTAAAAGAAAAATTCGATTGAGCAATTGTATCTTGTGTACCAAAACGCCAGTTTAATAATGGATGCGCATTTCGTACATTGATTGAATTTTTATTCGTATTAATTGTATTAAGTTTTGCTTTATACAACTCTTGCACCATAATTGCCGATGTATTGATAATATCGATTTCAGCTATAGTCGAAGTCGTAGCTGTAGCAAATGTTAGTCGAACTTTATCACCAGCATATAATGTACTTACATCAACGGAAGAATTATTTTTGAACACTTCGGTATTTTTATTCATTGTAAATGTACGTATTGAAGAGCCATCAATTTTCACACGAATTTGTAATCCGTTCGGGTCAATCTGTGTTACAACCCCAGTTAATTGCTTGCTGTTGACAACAATTTCTCCACTTCCACTATTCGTACTAGCACGCATTTCTCGTACTTTATTTAATCCCATTGCTACAGAAACTTGCATCCCTGCCTTGAACCCATATATATTCGTTGCTGTATTATTGATATAGTATACCGTTGATTTATCAACCTTCAACGTCGTTACTTTACCTGCACTATTTCTTACTTTAATGCCCGTAATAGCAGTACCTATTGGTTTGCCTTTATTATCGTATGTATCTACTTCCACTATTTCCACAAAGGTATATGTAGTTGCTGCTTCAGCTAATTGTTCCACTGGAAATGCAGCTAAAATAAAAATAATTGCTATGAAAAGGCCGGAAATTTTTTTTAGCAATTAATTCGCCTCCTTAATATTTCTGTTCTAAAAAATTATATCAAAGTCATTTTCGATCATTTGTATTTTCTATGTTCTGTAACAAAAAGCTCGAAAAATTTGTAAAATCTGTTAATCATTACATAATCATTTGTATAGTTTACCAAATAATTCGAGCTTGTGCATTTTTTCATACGGTATCAATTATACGGATACATCAATTGTATGTCCTAATGTTGGGTGTGGCGCATCGAGAATTTCCGTTAGTTGCTCCGCGCTTTGCTGTTGAAATTCCATAGCTTGTTTTGTAACAGCCAATGAAACATTTTGCATTAATTCTGCTTGTTTCATCGACATCGCTAATGCTGCAATATCCATATGTAGCACCTCCTACCTTGTTTATCGGTCAAAATCGCAGTATATCAAGGTATTATTATGATTACATTGTAAAAATATCATTTTTTTTACGTTGATTAAATAACGGCCCATAACAAAAAAGAACAACCTCCTAAAAAGAGGTTGTTCTTTGAATTAGCTTACATACGTGCATCAATTTCGGCCCAAGCTTGCTCGAAACCGAGCCCTTTTTCTGATGAGAAAACAATTAATGGATCTTGCTTGTCCATTTGTAATGTTTCACGTACATTTTTTTTGTGTTTATCCCATTTACCTTTTGGGATTTTATCTGCCTTCGTTGCAATTACGATAACTGGAATGTTGTAATGCTTTAAGAAGTCATACATCATACAATCATCATTCGTTGGGTTGTGACGAATATCTACAATAAGCACGACTGCCTTTAATGGCTCTCGTCCCATGAAGTATTTTTCTATCATTTTCCCCCATGCAGCACGCTCTGATTTTGATACTTTCGCATAGCCGTATCCCGGTACATCTACAAAAAACAGCTGGTCTTCAATCTTGTAGAAATTTAGCTGTTGCGTTTTACCAGGCTTTGACGAAATACGCGCCATCGCTTTACGGCCAATCATACGATTAATGAACGAAGATTTTCCGACATTCGAACGCCCCGCTAATGCAAATTCAGGTAAACCCTCTTCGGGGAATTGCTCTGGTCGAACAAAGCTACCGATCATTTCAACGTTATGAACTTTCATTACTTACTAAAACCTCCATCTAGTGCAATCGCAAGAACTTCTTCTGCTTGAGACACTAGTTTAAATGTGAGTTGCTCACGTATTGTTTCTGGAATATCGTCAATATCTCGCTCATTATCTTGTGGAACGATTATTGTTGTTAAACCTGCTCGGTGTGCACTTAAGGACTTCTCTTTTAAGCCGCCAATTGGTAATACTCGACCGCGCAGTGTAATTTCACCTGTCATACCTACTTCACGCTTAATTGCCTTACCTGTAATCGCAGACACGATCGCAGTCGTCATTGTAATCCCTGCTGATGGTCCATCCTTTGGTACAGCGCCTTCTGGTACATGGACATGAATATCGTGTTGTTCAAAATAATCTGCGTCTAATCCAAGGTCATGCGTCAATGTTCGAACATAGGATAATGCGATATGAGCCGATTCCTTCATTACTTCGCCAAGCTTCCCTGTTAATTGTAACTTCCCTTTACCAGGTGTTAATGAAACCTCAATTTGCAGTGTATCCCCACCTACTGTTGTATAGGCAAGTCCTGTTGCTACACCTATTTGATTTTCAGTTTCAGCTTGACCATAACGGAAACGGTGCTTACCAAGCATATCTACTAATACTTTTGAGCTTACTGTTACTTTTTTCTTTTCACCTGAAACAATGATTTTCGCAGCTTTACGACAAACTGTTGCCACTTGACGCTCTAAGTTACGAACTCCTGCTTCACGTGTATAATAACGAATTAAATCTGTTATTGCTTCTTCTTTAATTACTAATTGAGCTTTCTTTAAACCATGCTCCTTCATTTGCTTCGGGATTAAATGGTTTTTTGTAATTTCAATTTTCTCATATTCTGTATAGCCTGGAATATTAATTACTTCCATACGGTCCAGTAATGGTGCAGGAATTGTACTTAAATCATTCGCTGTTGCAATGAACAATACATCTTGTAAATTATATGGCTCTTCAATGAAATGATCACTAAATGTTCCGTTTTGCTCCGGGTCTAACACCTCAAGCATTGCAGCTGAAGGGTCACCGCGGAAGTCGTTTGACATTTTATCAATTTCATCAAGTAAAAATACAGGATTTATTGTCCCTGCCTTTTTCATCCCTTGAATAATTCGACCGGGCATTGCTCCAACATACGTACGACGATGGCCACGAATTTCTGATTCATCACGCACTCCGCCAAGTGAAATACGCACAAATTTTCGATCTAAACTTTCAGCAATCGAACGTGCTAAACTTGTTTTCCCTACTCCTGGTGGTCCAGCTAAACAAAGAATAGGTCCACGTAAAGAAGCCATTAATTGACGTACAGATAAATATTCTAATACACGTTCTTTCACTTTTTCTAAACCGTCATGGTCACGATTTAAAATTTCCTCAGCGTATTCTATATCAATGCGGTCATCCGTTTTTTTACTCCATGGAATCGATACAAGCCACTCCAAGTAATTACGAATTACACCACTTTCTGCACTTGCAGCAGGTAATTTCTCATAGCGATCTAATTCTTTATATACAACCTTTTGCGTAGCCTCTGGCATACCAGAAGCTTCTACCTTCTTACGTAAATCTGCAATTTCACCTGATTTTCCTTCACGGTCCCCAAGCTCTGTTTGAATCGCCTTCATTTGCTCACGTAAATAGTATTCTTTTTGCGTGCGCTCCATTGCTTGCTTTACTTTTGTACTAATTTTTTTCTCTAGATTTAATATTTCCTGCTCATCATGCAGACGAATCATTAAGTGATCTAAACGTTTTTTAATATTCGTTAACGCTAAAACTTCTTGTTTCTCTGCAATTTTAAACGGTAAATGCGAAGTAATGACATCTGCTAAACGCCCCGGCTCTTCAATATCCAAAACCGACTCGATGGTTTCTGTCGTAATTTTATTTGAAGATTTAGCATACTTTTCAAAATACGTTAATACCGTACGCATTAATGCCTCTGTTTCAGAATCTTTTATTACTTCATCTTCATACACTTCCAAGTTTGCAACGGCAAATTTGTCTTCATCCTTGTAGCGTGTCATTTTCGCGCGATGAATACCTTCCACCAAAATTCGTAATGTACCATTTGGTAATTTTAACATTTGCTTTACTTTGGCTAGTGTACCCATCTCAAATAAATCAGATTTCACCGGTGCTTCAACACGTAAATCTTTTTGTGTTAATAAAAAGATCGTGCTATCTCCTAACATTGCATGTTCTAATGCTGCTACAGAACGTTCACGGCCTACATCAATATGTAAAACCATAGTAGGGTAAACAAGTAAGCCTCTTAAAGGTAAAACTGGCATATTTTCTAATTTTTTTGTCACGCGGGTATTCACCTCCATCCAAATCTTAAAAACAACCCGCATTTTAAGTATGTGTCAGCTATTCATAAAATTTTCATCAAACCAATATGTAAGTTTCATTTGTAAGAAAAAGCTGACTTTGGACTTGCTTATGAAGTCTAAGTCAGCTACATTTTTGGTTTATATTTCCAGCTATTTTATGCTGATGTTTTTTCGTTATCTTCTTTTTTAAATACTGAACCATCTTCTAACAGAAGCTTAGGATCTGCTTTATCACGAATTGTTTCCGCTGTGATCACACATTTTTTAATATCTTCACGTGACGGTAATTCAAACATCACATCTAACATTGTCGCTTCAATAATTGAGCGAAGACCACGCGCACCTGTTTTACGTTCAATTGCTAATTTTGCAATCTCAACTAGTGCATCGTCTTCAAATTCAAGCTCCACATCATCAAGCTCTAACATTTTTTGATATTGTTTTGCTAAAGCATTTTTCGGTGCAGTTAAAATTTCAACTAAAGCATCTACATCTAATTGCTCTAAAGTTGCTAAAACTGGTAAACGACCAATAAATTCTGGGATTAAACCGAATTTTAGTAAGTCTTCAGGAATTAATTGAGACATTAAAGAACCTGATTCTTCCTCAAATTTACTTCCTTTTGAACCAAAGCCGATTACTTTTTCACCTTGACGGCGCTTAATGATCGTTTCAATACCATCAAACGCACCACCAACGATAAATAATATATTAGAGGTATCAATTTGTAAAAATTCTTGGTGTGGATGCTTACGACCACCTTGTGGAGGGACGCTTGCAACTGTACCTTCTAGAATTTTTAACAATGCTTGTTGTACACCTTCTCCAGATACATCTCTTGTAATCGAAGGATTTTCTGATTTTCGAGCAACTTTGTCGATCTCATCAATATAAATAATCCCTTTTTCAGCACGCTCAATATCATAATCGGCTGCTTGGATTAGCTTTAATAAGATATTTTCTACATCTTCTCCAACATAACCCGCTTCTGTTAAGCTTGTCGCATCTGCAATTGCAAATGGTACATTTAATATACGAGCTAATGTTTGAGCAAGTAAAGTTTTACCACTACCAGTAGGTCCAATTAAAACGATGTTAGATTTTGATAGCTCTACATCATCGATTTTTGAGTTTGAGTTAATACGTTTGTAGTGATTATATACAGCAACAGCTAACGCTTTTTTGGCACGCTCTTGTCCGATTACATACTCGCCTAGAATATTTAGAATCTCTTTAGGTTTTGGGATGTCTTTGAATTCGATTTCCTCTTCGATACCCAGCTCTTCCACTACGATTTCTGAGCATAATTCGATACATTCATCACAAATATATACGCCTGGTCCTGCAACCAGCTTACGAACTTGTTCTTGTGGTTTACCACAAAAAGAGCATTTTAAATTGCCTTTCTCATCATTAAATTTAAACAATTTGGTTCACCCCTATTCAAGCAACAATCTTACAAGATTCTACTCGTTTTATCAAATAAATTGATTGCATCCAATGGCAAGCTTCCTCCATTGCATTAATTATATAGTACTATATATTATTCAAAAAACAAAAACTGATAGTATCCTATCTTTTATAAAATATTGAGTACATTTAAATTATGTATAAATTCAAAATTTAGATTATGTGATAAAACAAGGCACGGGAGATCCGTACCTTGTCAAAAATACTTAGCGTTATTCAAATTTCTTTTTTATAAATTTATTATCGACGCTTCAGTAACTTCATTAACAATTTTATAAAACATTCAATGATGATTCTTTTCCATGGAGAATCATCATTGAAGACTATAAAAGTTGGATATCGCTTTATTACTTTTTAAATTAGTTAGAGATTTTAGCGTTTTCTACTAATAACTCAACTGTTTTTTGTGTACGAATATCGTTCTCAAGAACTTTTGTACCGCCTAAAGCAGTTAAAATTTGGTCAGCAGTCATACCGAATTGTGCAGACATTTTTTCAACTTCTGTGTTGATGTCTTCTTCTGTTACTTCGATGTTTTCAGCTTGGCCGATTGCTTCTAATACTAATGAAACGCGTACGCGGTTTGAAGCTTCTTCAGCCATTTGAGTGCGTAATGCTTCTTCGTTTTGACCAGAGAATTGGTAGTATAAGTCTAAGTTCATGCCTTGCATTTGTAAACGTTGGCCAAACTCTTGGATCATACGGTCTACTTCTGTGTTGATCATACCTTGTGGAATTTCAACTTCAGCGTTTGCAGCAGCTTTTTCTACTAACTCATCACGTAAAGAACCTTCTGCATCTGCTTCTTTTTGCGCTAATGTAGTTTCTTTAAGTTTTGCACGTAAAGCTTCTACTGTTTCAACTTCTGGGTCAATTTCTTTTGCGAACTCATCTGTTAATTCTGGTAAAACTTTTGTTTTAACTTCTTTAACAGCTACAACGAACTTCGCTTCTTTGCCAGCTAATTCAGCAGCGTGGTACTCTTCTGGGAAAGTAACGATTACATCTTTAGATTCGCCAGCTTTTGCACCTACTAATTGCTCTTCGAAACCTGGGATGAATGAACCTGAACCGATTTCTAATGCGTAATCTTCACCTTTACCGCCTTCGAATGCTTCGTCACCTACGAAACCTTCGAAATCGATAACAGCCGTATCGCCTTCAACGATTGCTTCGTCTTCTTTAATTTCTAATTCAGCTTTTTTAACTAATTGAGCATCGATTAAGTTTTGAACTTCTTCATCTGTTACTTCAGTTGAAAGTTTAGTTACTTCTAACCCTTTGTACTCACCTAATTTTGGTTCTGGTTTCACTGTAACTGTTGCAGTGTAAGTGAATTCAGCGCCTTTTGCAAAGTTTTCTGTACCAGCGATTTCTGGGTAGTCAACTGGTTCAATACCTGCTTCGTCTAAAGCTTCTGGGTATGAAGAGTTAATTACGATTTCTAAAGCGTCTTGGTATAACGCTTCAGCGCCGTACATTTTTTCGAATACGTTACGAGGCATTTTACCTTTACGGAAACCTGGTACGTTAATTTGTTTTACTACTTTTTTGAAAGCTTGGTCTAAAGCTTTATCAACTTCTGTAGCAGCTACAGTAACTGTTAATAAACCTTGATTACCTTCTTGTTTTTCCCATTTTACTGACATGTATATGACCTCCAAAGTGAACTTTTGTTTGTTTAACAAACTCGTCGTTTATATAATTTGACAACCATTTTAGTATAACATAGATGCTCAATGTTTCAACTTTTTTCACTACTCTTGTAAATCTGTAATTTTTTCTAAATTTTGTAAAAACTCTACAATTTCGTAATCCATTTCTTTCACTTCACCAAACATCATCTTTACAAAATCAATATAGCTTATTGCAACATCTTCACTGTCAAAATGAAGCCATTCAAATGGATATAACACAATTGCGTGCTTTGCAATTAAATGTTGAACAAACTCTAGCGTAGATGGCTCATGTTCTAATTGCTCTAAAAGGATGTTTGAAATGACACTGAATTGTACCAACTTTGTTGGTAAATCGAGCTCTGCCGGATTAATTTCCTTTACCTGGTCAAACTTTGACACTGTAATAGGTAAATGAACTTCCTGCTCAACGAGTAATATTAGTAATAAACTTTGTATAAATGGGTGAACCGAATCATGTTCAATAATTTCTTTCACCTCATTAATATAAGGCCGAATATTTATTTCTGTTATTTCGTGAATGCGCATTAACTGTTGCTGTAAAGGTAATTGTAAAAAATGGCTTGCATCCAGTTCAACTTGTAACGCTTCATCTTCTTCAATGATTTCATTATTTAACTGGGTATTTTGGTTTTGGGCAATTTCTGCATTTAGCTTTTTTAATCGGTGAAATTTTTCTAGTTGATCGGATGGAATTACTTCTTCATCTAATAACGATTCAATAATTTTTTCTACTTGTTTAAATTGCCGCAGTTGCATACAAACCGTTAAATATAATTCCATTACTTCAAAATACGCACTTGGTCCATTCATTAGTAACTTTTCACAAACCTCTTTCGCTCGCTCATAGTTTTTCAGCTCATATAGCGAATATGCATAAACACTTAATGATATTTCGTCCCCTTCAGTTAATTCAAACGCTTTTTCAAACAAAGCATTCGCTTCTTGATATTGATAATTTTCAGCTAATAATCTTGCTTCCTCTAACATGCGTTCAATAGTTCCTGGAAACAATACTACATTCCCATGCCGTTTTAAATTCCTTTTTTTCATCATAAAATCACTCCAAAAATGATAAGAATTTTTAATTCCATTCTTATCAATTGCATTTATTTTACCTGTGATCTTTCATGACAACAATAGTTCACAAAATTTATATTTCAAATATTTTACTTTATCCATAAAATGTATATACTTATAACTAATAAGTAGGAGTTTTTATTTATTTGAAGTCTCTTTTCTAATTCAATATTCCCGCTTTTCCCATCATTTAATCTATCCATTTAATATTTGCAAAGTAGAAATTACCTTTCATGAGGAGTGGTTTTTATGGTTGTACTTTCCGAAAATAGTTTACTCGATTTTAAAACACGTTTTGAAAAATCCTTAGAAAATTTACCAATAAGCGTCATAAGCCGAAGTACCGCGTTAGTGAACGATATCGAATATCCGGTAAAATTCGACTTTATTACAGAGACAAAAGTTGATCACAAAAAGCAAGTAGTTACAACACATATAATTGAAATCAATGGAACAATTCCTGGAACAATTAAAATTGGTTCATTGCAAATTATTCCGCAACATATCCAAATTACGTGCGAATACGAGATTTTATCGATTACTAATAATGAATTAAAAACACTAGTTCAAGAGGAAAAACCAATGCAACTATATAGTGACTGGTTACTTGAAGCAATCGAAAACGAAATACTTATACTAGAAGTAAAAGTAGAAAATAATCAAATGGTTGACTGGCCAGTTGGTATTAAAAACGCATATTTCCTATAAAAAATACTAAGGGTTTTTCGCTGAAACTATTTTCTGCGAAAATCCTTAGTTTTATTTATTTTCAGTAACATTTCTATGCAATGTCCATCCTCTAAGGTATACTAAGCGCTATGTAATTCGAACACAGTTATGTATTTTACGAAACGTGTTTAGTAATGAAAGAAGGAAGTTTTTTATGAAATATGGATTTATAGGTTTAGGGAATATGGCGAGTGCCATTATTCAAGGCATGATTTCGAGCAGTGATTTTAACGCTGAGGACATTTATGGCATTAATCGTTCTCCTCAAAAAACAGAGGCTCTTGTAAATCAATATGGTATTCAATCGTCCCCTTCACTTGAGCAATTAATAAAAGATGTAGATGTTATCATTATCGCAGTAAAACCTCAAATGTTTGATGATGTTCTCCCAACAATTAAAGAGCATTTAAATAAGAATCAAATTGTTATTTCGATTGCGGCAGGTAAATCACTAGACTATTTACATGAGCATCTTGGTTCAAATAATACGATTTTTAGAGTAATGCCGAATATTAACGCAACGATTGGCGCATCGACAAGCTGCTACTCAACAATTGCTACAGACAGCGATCAAAAAGCATTAATAGAACAGCTTTTTGCAACGGTCGGAACAATTGTCGAGCTTCCAGAAAATCTATTTTCTATTTTCACAACAATCGGCTGTGCTTCCCCTGCTTTTACGTATCTTTATATAGATTCACTTGCACGGGCAGCTGTTCGCGAAGGAATGCCTAAGCAAATGGCCCTTGAGATTGCTGCGAGCTCTGTTTTAGGAAGTGCAAAAATGGTTTTACAATCTGAATCTCATCCTTGGGCATTAATTGACCAAGTATGTTCCCCAGGAGGTACAACAATCCAAGGTGTTACCTCGTTACAGGTTAATCATTTTGAAAGTACAATATATGAGGCAGTTGATGCAGTAACAAACAAGGATGCGTTACTTCAAAAAGAAACGGTGAAATAATTTTTTAACAAAACGGGTATGTAATTCAACAATGGATTACATACCTGTTTTCCTTTTACATCCTACAATTCAACCTTCAACACAAACCAGAAAATTTATGGATTGTATAAGAAATTTTGTTCAAAAAAAATTTTTTATAAAACATAATTGCTAACTTTTCAGCTATTCTATATAATCAATCTTGTTTCAAATGAAACAACAAATAAACTTATGATTGGGAGCGTGACAAGAAATTGGGTAAAGCATTGATTATTGGTGCTGGCGGAGTAGCTAGCGTAGTGGTACATAAATGTGTACAAAACTCAGAAGTATTCGAGGAGATTATGATCGCAAGTCGAACAAAATCTAAGTGTGATGCTTTAAAGGAAAAATTAGATGGTGGTAAAACGATTATTCACACAGCACAGGTGGATGCGGATAACACTGAGGAACTAATTGACCTAATCAATGGATTTAAACCAGATGTGGTAATTAACGTAGCTTTACCATATCAAGACTTAACAATTATGGATGCATGTTTAGCAACGAAGACTCACTATGTAGATACTGCAAACTACGAGCCTTTAGATACGGCTAAATTCGAATATAAATGGCAATGGGCTTATAAAGAGCGTTTTGAAGAAGCAGGAATTACTGCACTTCTAGGTTCTGGTTTCGACCCAGGTGTAACAGGCGTATTCACAGCGCATGCGCAAAAGCATCACTTCGATGAAATTCATTACATCGATATCGTAGATGCAAACGGTGGAGACCACGGACTTCCATTCGCAACAAACTTCAACCCTGAGATAAACATTCGTGAAATTACGGCGAACGGACGTTTCTGGAAAGAAGGCGAATGGGTAGAAACGGAGCCTTTAGAATACAAAATGGTATACAATTTACCAGAAATCGGTGAAAAAGATTGCTACCTTCTTTACCATGAGGAATTAGAATCTTTAGCGAAAAACATTAAAGGATTAAAACAAATCCGCTTCTGGATGACATTTGGTCAAAAATATTTAACACATTTAAATGTTCTAGAAAATGTTGGCATGACTTCAATTGAGCCAATCGAATTCCAAGGCCAAATGATTCAACCAATTCAATTCTTAAAAGCTGTTTTACCTGACCCGGCAACATTAGGTCCACTTACAAAGGGTAAAACGAATATCGGCTGTATTGTACGTGGTATTAAAGATGGAAAAGAAAAAACTTACTATGTTTACAATGTATGTGACCACCAAGAGTGCTACCGAGAAGTTGGTTCACAAGCGATTTCATACACAACAGGCGTACCTGCTATGATTGGTGCAATGCTTGTAATGAATGGCGAATGGCAAAAACCAGGTGTTTGGAACGTGGAAGACTTCAATCCAGATCCATTCATGGACGCATTAAACAAATGGGGCTTACCATGGCAAGAAACAGATACACCAGATCTAGTAGATTTAGAATTTACTTCTAAAAACAAGGTAGATGCATAATGACGGGCGCGAATACAGTGCAAAAGCCAATTATGAATGCCGCTCTAAAAAAAGAGACAGGCATTGATTGGCAGCAAGCACCTTCACCTGCTTTTGTCGTTGATGAACGTTTACTAGAGCGTAACTTTGAGTTATTAAAATCCGTACAGGACCGTACAGGTTGTGACATTTTATTAGCTCTAAAGGGCTTTTCAATGTGGTCGACATTCCCAATGGCACGAAATTATTTAGCTGGCATTACATCTTCCTCTTTATTCGAAGCACGTCTTGGCTTTGAAGAATTCGGAAAAGAAGTTCATGCCTATGCTCCAGCTTATGCGGAGCATGAAATCGATGAATATTTAACGTATGTAGATCATATCGTTTTCAATTCATTCGATCAGTTAAGTAAATATAAAGAAAAGGTGCAAAACCACGAAAAGAATATTTCAATTGGCTTACGTGTGAACCCAGGCTATTCAGAAGTGGAAACACCACTTTACGATCCATGCTATATTAATTCACGCTTAGGTATTCCAGTAGATTCTTTCAGACCAAATGAACTTGATGGCGTAGAGGGGATTCACTTCCACGCGATGTGCGAGCAGGGTGCAGATGTACTAGAACGCATTTTAGTGCATTTTGAGGAAAAATACGGCGAGTACTTACACCAAATGAAATGGATAAATTTCGGTGGTGGTCACCATATTACGAAGCCTGGCTATGACGTGGAGCTTTTAATCCGCTTAATTAAGCGTATTCAAGAGACGTATGATGTAAAGGTGATATTAGAGCCTGGTGAAGCCATTGCACTTAACACGGGTTACTTAGTAGCTACTGTGTTAGATATCGTACAAAATGGCATGGAGCTAGCAATTGTTGATTCATCTGCCACTTGCCACATGCCGGATACACTTGAAATGCCTTATCGTGCACATATTATCGGCTCTGGTCAAGCAAATGAAAAACAATATACGTATCGTTTAGGCGGAATGACTTGTTTAGCGGGCGACATCATTGGCGATTATTCATTCGATGAGCCATTAAAACCAGGTGATAAGCTTGTCTTTACAGATATGGCCCACTATACAATGGTAAAAACACATATGTTCAACGGTGTAAATTTGCCGAGTATATGCTCATACAATGATCAAGATGGTTTGAAAGTCATTCGTTCATTCCATTATGAGGATTATAAAGGGCGCTTGTCTTAAAAATTTTAAAGAAGCCGAGACCATACAAAAATACAATTTTTCTCCTCGGGGAAAAATTGTATTTTTTTGATTCGCATAAAATTTTTATTATTTAAATTTGTTAAATACAAAGCTTTCTACATATACCCCAACCTGTTTCTTATAAGTTAATAGATTGCTCTACTAAAGGCTGGTTGCCAAATCCCTTGTTCATTTCTTTCCATAGTCAGCTCAGTTTCTCCCCCATTAATAGCATTCGTTGCATTAAATTTAATAACCCCTACCGTGTCCGTTCGCTGCTCAAAATGTGCATTTTCTATCCCTGCAAAAAGGTTTCCAATAATCAGTTGATTCAATTCTTTTGTAAACATTTCCTGACGCACACGCTTCGTTTTTTCATAATATCGACGAACACTCTCTGTTTCTTCATTAATATTCGATGTAAACAGCGCTTCATATGTGCGATAATCTTGTTCAATATCACTTAGTAAAAACATTTTTACAATTGCCTGTGGCGTCATATCTTTTAAACGTTCAATATTATAATCCATTTTATAGCTAGTAAATACTCGCTGCTCCTCATCTGTCAATTCAAATGTAAGCTTAAAATTTTGGAATCCAACAACTTTACCAAGGAGTTGATTTTCATGGATTTTTAATATAGTATTGCCGTTTTCAAGATTGTTATCATAAACAATGAGTTCATCTTTTTCAGTCGAAATAGTTTGATCACTAAATGGCGCTGGCGTTGTTCCTCTACTCCGAACTAAATAGGGGTTATGAAATGGGTTGTTCATGTCTTCTACTTTTATTGGTTGATTTAACCGATGAACTTTCAAACTTTTATTATTAACTAAAATTTGCCCTTGATTCATTGTCACATTATCATTTCCTAGCCCAAAAATCGTTGAAACGATTAGCCCATCCGTTCCATAAAAAGCAACATAATCTCCGTACGTAATTGACGCTTGCTTATCAACGATCATAGGTAAAAAATTTAGCATCCACTGTTCCCCTATTATATTTGCATAACGTGGATTAATAACTTCTAAACCGGACACATCATCTATTATCGGCAATAATTCATTTTCCCCACTAGCCGTTTGAAAGTAATTTTGTGGAAAAAATTGCGTAAACAGTAATACCCCAATAATAAAACATGTAACAATAGAAACCGAAATGACTTGCCAATTACCTTTTCTTTTTATTTTTTTTGTCTGCAATAAACGTTGTTTAATGTCATTTGTAAATGGTACATCTTGTTGCAATTCTTGTTTTAGCCGATTTTTAAATTCCTTCATAAAATATCGCCTCCAGTTCGTGATCTTTTTTCAACAGTTCTCTTGCTCTACGAATCCTTGTACGTACGGTATTTTGTGATACATTTAATAAACTAGCAATTTCGGACACATCAAACTCTTCATAATAAAATAAAATAATTACTTCACGGTAATGCACTGGCAACGCAAAAACACTTTCCTTTAAAGTCGTATAAGCTTCATTTGATAAATACGATTGCTCAACGGAAGGTTCACTTCTACCCAACGGTAATAATTTTGAAATAAGCGATTTACGTTTTATTTTTCGTATCTCATCATGACAGCAATTAATTGCAATACGGGTTATATATGTTTTTAATGATGCATCTCTACGAAAGTCATCTTTATGTAACAAATATTTCATTAGCACGTCTTGCGTAATTTCCTCTGCAAGTTGACGATCCTTTACATATAAATAACTAAAATGATATAAATATTCCCCGTATTGCTCTATGATTTCTTCCAACGACAACTCACCTCTTTTCAATTCTACAGCTTAGACGCCTGCTTTCAGAAAAATTGTTCAAATTGCACAATTATTTTAAAATGCACATAACAATGGCCAAATGTTGCTTCGATATAAAACGGTCCCATTTCATAAAAAACATAGTCTCTATACTACCGAGAAGAGCTAAATTTCAACACATATAAAAAGCTATCGATTTGAAGAAAGATTGATCAAAACGATAGCTTCTGTAATTTTAAGAAATTTTTAAATGACTTATTTTAGATTCGCTTCATAATGCTCTTCGTTAACTTTCACTGCTTCAAGTTCTTTTTGATTCTCAATCAATTTCCATGCTAAACTTTGAATTCCAAAGAATTCTGTAAAAGTATGACTGCCAATAATCAGATTTATCCCCTTAAACTTAGCGTATTGAATCGTATATAAATTACATTCACCTGTAATGTATACATCGCAATTATTTTCAACTGCTTCCTTAAGGCAAGTTGTTGACCCTCCATTGCCACAGACTAAGCCTACTCGCCTCACCTTTTTGTCATTAAACTGCCAATATCTAACTGGTTCTTCAAGTAAATTTTCAATCTTAGTTACTAACGCATTAAAATTGATTTCTTCATCATATTCTGCGATTCTACCAAAATATAAACCTTCCCATTCATGTGTACTTTTCACATTTCTTAAGTTCAATTTTTTTAATAAACTATCATTTGTTCCAAAGTTACAGTCATCAAGTGACAAGTGATTATAGTAGTGACTTATACTATACTCTTCTAGTTTTTTTATGCATGCCTCTTTTAACCCATATATTTCATCCCATGCATCATGATGTGTCACCATCATATCAACACCCAAAATATTTGCCTCCTCTATCGTTTCAAGCGTTAGGTTTACACAATATCCAATTTTTTTAACTCTTCTTTTTGCATCGTATGTAATGCCCGATTCACTCGTATAAATTTCTTTATTTGTTACATTAAAAAGCTCATTAATTTTATCTACTATTTGTGAAACATTCATATACTTACCTCCACCATTGATTCAGTTATCGTCTTCGTCTTAGTAGGATTATAAAGATTATTTCGTTAAACTTCCAATTTAAAAATGAATTTTCAGAAATCAAAACAATAAAATCATTCGCATAAGAAGATAAGTCTTATTATTCATAAACTTTTTAAACAGCAAAAAGAGGCTGGACAAAACTAAAACATCATTTTTCTCGAGTGAGAAAAGTGATGTTTATTTGTAATTGGTTTCTGTTGCGGGCACGCTTTCCGGGGTGACACTCCTCCACTTCAACCAAATTATTAAGTATCCAATTTTTAATACTGTATTTTACCATAAATTGAGAAATTTTTACTTCTGTCCCACCCTCAGTTTATTATGTTCCACAATAACTAACAAATGGTGGAATGTCATCATTTGGTGGCTGTGTAAAATGTTCGTGTTCTTCATCGATTTGATAGGGATTCGTCAAAAGATGAAGTAATGTTAAATATGGTGTTGAATCCCCTTCTACAAAAGCATTGATTGCTTCTTCTACAAGATGATTTCTTGGAATAACAACCGGATTGACTGACTGCATTACATGCATTACTTCTTCAAGCGACGTTTCTTGTTGTTCGATTCGCAAGAGCCATTTTTTCTCCCATACTTTAAATGCTTCGGATTCGAAAAAGGGTGTTTTGGAGCGAACGTTATCCGCTAATGCACGAAATGTATTCGTATAATCTACTTCGAATTGCTCCATTATTTGTAGAAGCTGTAAAATGCATTCCTCATCCATTTCCTCGGTCGTCAGCAAGCCTAATTTATTTCGCATTTCACTAAAGTAATACGTCTCATAAAGTGAAGGGAATTGCTCCAAGGTAGCTTGCGCTAATGCTATCGCTTGATCCACATCTTCATCAATGATTGGCAATAAGCTTTCAGCAAAACGGGATAAATTCCACCCGGCAATTGCTGGCTGATTGCCATATGCGTAACGTCCTTGCGTATCAATTGAACTAAATACAGTCTTTGGTTTAAATGTATCCATAAATGCACATGGACCATAGTCGATTGTCTCACCACTAATGGTCATATTATCTGTATTCATAACCCCATGAATAAATCCTACACTTTGCCATTTTGCAATTAATGCGGCTTGTTGTTCTATCACTTTTTCTAGCATTGCGATATATGGCTGCTCAGCATGTAGGATTTCTGGAAAATGACGTTTCATCGTATAATCCGCTAGCGCCTTTAATTCCTCTTTATCGCAAAAATTAGCAGCATATTGGAAAGTCCCAACACGGATATGGCTAGAAGCAATACGCGTCAGTACCGCACCTTCTAGCACTTTTTCTCGATAGATAGGCTCACCGGTAGATACTACAGCCAAACTACGTGTTGTTGGAATGCCTAAACTAAACATCGCTTCACTTATAATAAATTCTCGTAACATAGGACCAAGTGCCGCACGTCCATCGCCTCCACGGGAAAAAGGTGTACGTCCAGTACCTTTCAACTGGATATCGACACGTTTCCCATCCGTCATAACATGTTCACCAACTAACAGTGCACGCCCATCTCCAAGCATATTAAAATGACCAAATTGGTGCCCGGCATAGGCTTGTGCGATTTGCGCAGCGTCTTGTGGCATCTCATCCCCCGCTAACATAGCTGCCCCATATTTCGAAAGTTTATCTGCATGTAACTGTAATTCATTTGCAAGTGTTCGATTAAAAATAATAATCGACGGATCGCTTACATGATTTAATGGGACCTGTGCATAAAACGTTTCTGGTAATGTCCTATAGCTATTTTCAAAATGAAAACCAAAATTTTGACTTTGTTGCGTCATTGGCTATGCCCCTTTTCTAAAAGTATGATATACATTATATCCTTTTCCCCTCCGATAAACTAAAAAGCAACACTGAACGAATAATAATTGTTAGCGTTGCTGAGACCATTTTTAATTATACATGGCCATATAGCCCTGTGTCTGATTTCGACCATTCTCCTTTACCCGATATAATGCTTCATCTGCTTTTTGATGTAATGAACTAAAGGAATGATTGGGAGATACTTGCTCTGTTACGTAGCCCAAACTTATCGTAATATAAGGAGATGTCTTTGATTGAGTATGTTCTAATTTAAGCTTTTCAACTTCAAAACGAACTTTTTCTGCTAATTGACTCGCTTCATGATTAGATAAATCATAAGCGATGATGATGAATTCCTCACCACCAACTCGCGCAATATAATGGTCATGTAATAAGACCTTCTTAACTGCTAATGCAACATTTTTTAATACATCATCGCCAGCTAAATGCCCGTAATGGTCGTTGTATAACTTAAAAGAATCAATATCGAACAGCATCACCGTTATATTGTCATGCGGTTTTTTATTTTGCTCTTCTATATATTGCTTCATACCTAGAACATTATTAACTTGTGTTAAATAATCAACTGTCGCTAATATAGCAAGCTCCTCATTTTTTATACTAAGCTGCATTTTCTGATTAAATCCTTTACAATAATTCGCATAGATCATGCGCGAACCTATCATACAAAAAATAATAAATACCGTTATATTTATAAAATGTTCTATCGCCATAGCAACGTTTTCTTGAATAAAGAAAATGCCAAGAAATAGTGAGACTACTGGTATAGTATGAACAATTATGTATTGTTTCGGACTTACAACAAAGAATAATGTAACAATCATCAAATTGGTTAAATAAACGGTTACGTTTCCAAATGTTCGTTGATCCATAATCGTAACCGCAACACCCCATATTAATAAAAAAGCGTAATAAACTCTCAATATATTGAAATAATATTTTATTTGCTTATTCCCGTCTCGTATTTTTGAAATTTTGTAAATAACAAATAAAATTATTGCAGAAATTGATAATAACAAAATATATATTAAAGCATAATATTGGAGAAATGGTCCATCTCGTAACACAACTCCCCCTAATAAAATGACAATCCATACACACACTTTTAGTCGAGCAATGTTTTCAATCGTTAACCTTGCATGGAGTTGTTGTTGCTGTTCTTTTGACAATTGAATTTCTATCAAGTGTAACAAATCCTTATTTAAAATTAAAAAATTATTCTCTTATAATTTAGCAAAAAGAAAATTGATATGATATAGGTGTTTCTCTTCATCTAAAAAAAATAAAACTATATATCCACTTTGCGTTAACTAACTATAAATAACAGTTGACATAAATATCGCATTCTAGTATATTTACGTCAATTAATATTGGAATTCAAGTTAACGAATAGGGGTAATTATATGCAAACTGTTTCGAACATGCGTAACTTTAAAACAATCGATCTTATTTATAGTGCATTATTTGCAACACTTATAATGATAGGCGCAAATATTACTGCATTCGCTCCATTTTTAACAATTGGGGGCGTTCCGATTACATTACAAACATTTTTCGCTATTTTAGCAGGATTAGTGCTCGGAAGTAAGAAAGGTGCAATTGCTTGTACAGTATATTTATTTATCGGGCTAGCTGGAGCTCCTGTCTTTTCCAAATTTTTAGGCGGTCCTTCTGCAATCCTATACCCTACATTCGGGTTTATCGTAACATTTATACTTAGTGCTTACGTTGCAGGGAAAATTGTGGAGCACTATAAAACAAGAACATCCTATGTCATTGCTGCATTAATCGCAACAGCTATTAATTATATTTTAGGTACAACTTGGATGTACTTCGCATACAAATTATGGGCTGCTGCTCCAGATGGCTTTAATTTTGCAATGGCTTGGTTATGGATGCTCCCTCCAATGCCAAAAGATATTGTATTAGCAATTTTTGCTGGGTTTTTCGCATTTCGTATTCAAAAAATTTTAAAGTTCATTCCAATCATTACTAAAACTTCATAGTAATTATTCATGAAAAGCTGTATGAAAGGATTACTTTCCGTACAGCTTTTTCTCTTTTTCTATTTTTATTATTCATCCAAAATAATCCAAGCGTCATGTAATTATACAAATTTCTAGTTATTTATAAGGGATTTAATCTAATCTGCTTATTTCATTATTATCAAAAAATTGTTATAATTTACATTCGGAGGGATTTGATTTGGAAGAACGGAGAATACGTCGCACAAAAAACGCTTTTAAAATGCACTTTATTGCACTAGTAAAACAAAAGGGCTATCAGGCAGTAACGGTTACTGATATTGTAGACCGTGCAGATTATAACCGTAGCACCTTCTATGTATATTATTTAGATAAAGAAGACTTAGCACAGCAACTATTAGAGGAAATGATGCACCTTTTAAAAAAATCGTTTCGAGAACCTTTTCAAGTAAATACGGAAGTCCCATATCAAAAAATTGAGAACCGAAATCATAATACATTTTTCAACCATCTATATGAACATCGGCATTTCTATGAATTACTTGTTGTTTCAGATACATTACCACAATTAAATGAACGATTTTTAGAACAATTTAAAGGACTTTTTTCTAGTATGCTATTTCTTGATGAACAAAAAAATATCATTACAGTGAACCACTATAATGAATATAAAATGTATGGATCGTATGGTGTTATTTTAGAATGGATCAAACGGGGGTTTTCCGAAAAACCGGAACAAATATCAGCAACTTTACTATCGATTTTTAAAACGACCGCGAGTTCATTTCGTTTTATTTAAAAAAGGTAAAGAAATCAAAACGATTTCTTTACCTTTTCCTTTATATAATAGAAGAAACTTATTTTACTTCATTCTTTTCTTCATCATTTTTCTTAATGTCACTGTCCTCTACTAATTCACGTGTTGATGATTTGAACTCGCGTAACGTTTCACCAATTGCTTTCCCTAATTGAGGAAGTTTAGCTGGACCAAATAAAATTAATGCAATGACTAAAATAATGATTAATCCAGGTACACCAATACTTGGCATTTTCAGATCTCCTTTCTAGCTTTCTAATTTATTTCGGCTGGATTAGTAAGCCACCACCATTTTTTAGGTAGTTAATCATACCTTCAGTTGCGCGGTATGTTAAAGCAGCCATTGTTGGTGTTGGATTTGTTGGTCCAAAGTGTGGGAATGCAGAAGCACCACATACAAATAAGTTTTCATAATCCCACATTTGTAAGTAATTATTTACGGCTGAGTCACTTGGATTAGCGCCCATAATTGCCCCACCTGCATCGTGTTGGAATGTAAAACGACCGCTGAAGTGCTCTGCCATTGGATGGGCAATAACTGTGTCAGCGCCCATTTCTTCTAACATTTGAACACATTTCTCCGATAAAAACTCCTGACGTTTGAAATCCATTTCATGATAGTCAAATGTCACACGTAATAACGGATCACCATACTCATCTTTATATGTAGGATCTAAACTCAAATAATTCTCTTTATATGGTAAAAATGCACGTTGTGATACAACGGTTAATGTACGGTGATAATAATGTAAAGATTTCTCTTTAAACTCTTTCCCCCAAGACGGTGTCCCTGGTAGCACTGGGTTACTAGCAATTGGTTCATTGCCCATTAAGTGCATTTCAATTTGACCCCCATGGATAAAATCTACATCTTTATGATCAAAGTTATCCGCATTAAAATCATTGTAAGCAGATCCCCAAGCACCAGTACCAATGAAGCTATTAAATTTCTTTTCCTCAAAGTAGCCAGTTGCACCTAAAATTGTGTGGTGGTCAGTATAGTTACGACCAATCATACCTTTTCCTGTTTCGGGATTGTACGGTTCGCCAATATTCGATAAAAGTAGTAAACGAATATTATTAAATATATAGCTTGTCATTGCTACGATATCAGCTGGTTGATCAAATTCCTCACCTGTACGAACGTCTCGATAACGAACACCTGTAACTTTTTTCCCATCCGTTAAAATGCGTGTAACTAACGAGTGTGGACGTAAATCTAATTTCCCCGTTTTTTGTGCAGTTGGGATTACCGTTACAATTGGGTCAGATTTCGCACCATATTCACAGCCATAGTTCCCACAAAATGAACAATATTGACAAGCATGCAATTGTTCACCGTCTGGATTTGTATATTCTTCAGATACATTTCCTGTAGGTACACGATAAGGGTGGTAGCCTAATTTTTCAGCTGCTTCATGAAACATTTTCATCGCGGGTGCCATTTTTAATGCTGGTGTTGGGTAAGGTGCTGAGCGGTGACCAGCTAATGGATCTTCTTCACCTGAAACCCCAGCCATTTGTTCAAACTTTGTATAATATGGCTCAATCTCGTCATATGTAATTCCCCAATCTTGCAGCAACATATTTTCGGGAATTTTACTTTCTCCATAACGTTCAACCGTTTTACTACGAATTTCAAAATCGTATGGAAAATAGCGATATGTTTGTGCTCCCCAGTGTGCACCACCACCACCAGTACCTGTACCTAAAACAAGAGCTCCCTCGTCTCGTACAGGTCGTGCTTCCTGACTTGAATTATTGCGGAATGTAAGTGTATCTTTATTTAATTTTTGCATTAATTCTTTACGAATATTGTATTTTAATTCGTCATGCCCCATTAAATAATCTTCAACTGAACGTTCCTCACCACGCTCTAGTCCAACTACATGGAAGCCAGCTTTTGTTAGTTCAGCAGCAACAATACCGCCTGTCCATCCCATCCCTGTTGTTACGACGTCAACTTTCGGTAATACTTTAACCATGGTGTTCCTCCTACAGCATTAATGTGAATGCCCGCCAACTGAAACCGGGTCAATTTTAATAAATTCCTCTTTTTCGGCGTATGCAAGATACGACATTTGTGCACCTGGAAATTCTTTCATTTTCCAGCCAGCCATATTTTTATTTCCACCATAAAGTGGATCACAGAAACATCCTTGTAATGTTGCCGCGCGTAATAAATTAAAAAAGACTGGTGATGCAACTAAATTCATTTCAACCTCGCCGGCTTCAAATTTCTGTAATACTGAAATTTTTTGTTCTTCTTCTAAACTGCTGAAGCTATCGGCAGCATAGTCACTTTTAGCAATCGCATTTAATTTACGAGCACCTTCAATAAAAATTTCACCATTATTTAACGGCGTTTCTCCAGGCTGAAACGGTGCTTTACGATAGTCATCTGCATTTGTTCCCCAAGGCCCCGCAAGTTGCTTATCTAAAAAATATGGTGCGCCAAGTGTAATTGCCCCCGGTCCGTTTGAGTCTTCTGGATAAATTGTTTCCATAGCTGCAGCTATTGCATTAAAATCCGACTTTCTACGGAAAAATTGAAGCGCTTCAGTAAAATCGACATGCTCACTATGTGTACTTGTTGTAACAGCCGGTGCTGGTGCTTCACTTCGCTTCGTAAATAACGAACCTAAAGAGCCCCCTAATACTAAGCCTCCAACTGCAACCCCAGAATTTTTCAAAAAGTCTCGTCTTGACGATTTTTTCTCAAGCGTTGATTCTTTTTTCTCGCTCATCTTTATCCTCCCATTTAAAATCTGTCAATTATTTATTAAACTATCCAAATGAAATGATTCCTTTCTAACAGTAAACTTTTCGAAAAAGTTACACAATCATTAAAACATGTCAATATGTGGTGTAATCCAACATTTCTGTCTTACTTTGTTGGATAAATATCTGCTTTCTGACAATGGATTTATTAAAACTCAAACACAAAAAAGACAGCTACAATTAGCTGCCATGTTGTGAAATAGTAATTTGTTTGTTCATTTCCTTCTTCTCGATAAAACTAGCAATTATAATACTAAATTCAAACAATAGTATCATTGGTGCAATAATTAAAAAATCGGACAGGAAATCCGGTGGCGTAATCGAAACACCGATAATTACTAATAAAATATATGCAATCTTTCTCGACTTTTTTAATAATACAGAACTAATAATGCCGATCTTTGTTAAAAATCCAGTAATTACGGGTAATTCAAAAATAACAGCTACAGGAATAATAATTCCAAACATGAATGTAAAGTATTGGTTCATTCCATATGTTTCTGTTGCACCAATTGACTCATTTATAGTTTTCATAAACTGCATCATGAATGGAAATAACACAAAGTAAGCAAATGCTACACCTAATACAAACAGTAAGAACGCCGAAGGAATAAAAATAAAAGTTCCTCTTCGTTCTTTTTCATTCAGTCCCGGTTTCATAAATTGCCAAGCTTGATACATAGCAACTGGTAGCGTAAGTGCAATGGAAATAATTAAGGCACACTGTAAGTAAATCATGATGCCATCTGTATAATTAAATAAATTCCACTCGACCCCCTGCGCCACATCATGTGATTTTAATTCATTCAAAATAGTTGGGGAATAATAAAAACCAATTGCTAGTGTAATTACAAATACAAGTATAGTAATAATTAGCCGTTTTCTTAATTCGGTTAAATGCTCTACGAGCGTATATTCTTCCACTCTTAACGCCTCCATCAATTACTCGCTTCAAAACAAGTATTGATTATAGACTAAAAAATTTTTTTTGTGAACTGAATAAATTTATGCTATTATTTGTAACCAGTAAAATCTAATTTCTAAATAGAGAGAGGAAATTCCTATGACTCATTATAACGATGGCGAAATCAAATCAATTATACAAGCACTTTTAGCTATTTTTATTAGTTATACATTGTTACGTTTTTTAGCTGTATTTGCCGTAACCTTTAATGGTTTAACAGCATTTGGCGTAATTTTAGGAGCTGCTATTATGTATTTTAGCTATAGACGTACGACTGAGTTTGACACATTTGTAGGTCTTACATGTTTACTAGCAGTTCCATTTTCGATGCTTTTTAGTTTTCTAGTATAATAATTTACTCCTCATTTCCCGAAATACCTATTATTTGATATAATGGTGAATAACGTAAAGGAGGTATTATTCATGGCTAATCATTATCAAAATATCGTCGTCGCAGTAGATGGTTCACAAGAAGCAGAGCTCGCCTTTTTAAAGTCAATTGATGTTGCAAAACGAAATGTAGGATCGACTTTACATATTTTGCATGTGATCGATACAAGTGTTGCCACTTCATTTGACATGCTGTATGAAAATATGGTTGAACTTGTACGTAAGCATGGTGAAGTGTTGTTAGAACGATACCAAACTTTAGCAATTGATGCTGGCATTTCTAATGTGAACCCTATTATTACAAAGGGTGTTCCAAAGCAGGTTTTAACAAAACAGCTTGGTGACATTGTAAAGGCTGACTTAATTATTTGTGGCGCAACAGGCTTAAATGCTGTTGAGCAAATTTTTATCGGTTCAAATACCGAAGCAATCGTGCGTCATGCAGAATGTGATGTATTAATTGTTCGAACTCCACAATAAAAATTAATAAAAAAGGTATGAGGAATTAATATTCCCCATACCTTTTTAAATCATTAAAATGTCTCGTATATCTTGTTCAGTCAAGGTTGGTGACATTTTTTCATCTGCCTGCAATATATCGGCTACTAATGTTTTTTTGCTTTCTTGTAGCTGATTCATTTTCTCCTCAATCGTTCCTTTTGCAACGAGCTTAATGACTTGTACGACATTTTTTTGTCCGATACGGTATGCCCGGTCAGCCGCTTGCTCTTCTACTGCTGGGTTCCACCATAAATCATATAAAATTACGGTATCTGCACCAGTTAAATTTAAGCCAGTACCTCCAGCCTTTAGTGAAATTAAAAATAAATCTCTTTCTCCTTCATTAAACCGATTGCATAGCGCAACTCGTTCTTCAGAAGATGTTTGTCCATCTAAATAATAATAGCTTTGACCTCGCTTTGATAACTCAGTAGCAATCAGCTTTAACATTTGTGTAAATTGAGAAAAAATTAATACTCGTCGACCTGATGCTTTTGATTCCTCTAAAATATGCAATAGTTGCTCAAATTTCGCTGATCTACCTTCATATCCTTCTACAAATAGTGCTGGATGACAACAAATTTGTCGTAAACGTGTTATCCCTGCCAAAATTCGAATTCGATTTTTTTGAAAAGTTTCTTTATCTAAATGCTTTAGTGCATCAAAACGTAGCTTTGCTAAATAAGCAGCATAAAGCGCCTTTTGTTCCGGAAAGAGCTCCGACGATTCGAGCATTTCTTCCTTTCCAGGTAGCTCCAATAACACGTTTTCTTTCATGCGGCGTAATAAAAAAGGCCGTACTCTACGTGCAATATCTTTCCTTTGCATATGACTAAATTCCTCAAGTTCTCGGAAAAGTTGCGGGAAAATGACACGGTATATCGCCCACAGCTCAGATAATGAATTTTCAATAGGTGTGCCTGTTAAGCCAAAGCGATTTTCGGCTTGAATTTTCTTCACTGCACGTGCCGTTTGAGTGAGCGGGTTTTTAAAGGCTTGTGCTTCATCAAAAAATACAGTATGGAACATTTGAGACTCGTAATAGGGCAAATCTTTTCGCAGCAAAGGATATGTCGTAATAATAACATCCTGCTCTTCAATTTTTCTTAGTAAAGCTCGTCTTTCTACAACATTTCCGTCAATGACAAGTGCCTCAACTTCTGGTGCAAATTGCATAAATTCATACAACCAATTATACGCTAAAGACGAGGGACAAACGATTAATACTGGCTGCTTTCGTTGGCGAATGATTGAAAGTTCTGAAACAATAAAGGCAATACTTTGAATCGTTTTCCCAAGACCCATATCATCCGCTAATACGCCTCCAAATCCATAGCTTGCAAGCTGCTTTAGCCAATTAAATCCTTGCTTTTGATAATCTCGTAAAATGGCTTGTAATGTTTCTGGTACCGCAAAATTATTCACTTCTGGTTGTAAAAGCTGTGTTGTCATTTTTTTAAAGGAATCTTCTAGCATATAGACATCGCTGTCCTCAAATTTTCCTAAAAATTTCATACTGTCAAGGACAGGTAAATTAAATGATGATTCAAAATGATCGTCTTGTGCAGGAATTTCTCTTAGAAACCGTTGTATTTCTTCCATTTCCCTTGTTTCAAGAGACATTAAGGCCCCATCAGGTAAGCGGTAATATTTTTGCTTTACTTTCAATGCTGCAAGAATTTCTTTAATTTGTTTTTCTGAAACGCCATCCATCTCAAATTTAAATTCCAGCCAATTTGTTCGCTCCTTTTGGACTTTGACACGAATTTTTGGAAATGTATTTTCCTTTACAATCCGAAGTCTCACAGAAGATGTAGCATATATTTGCACAAATTCCTTCAGCTTTGGCAACTCATGATATAAAAATGCATATTCCAACTCCTCATTTTGCATATAATAGCCGCCGTCCGTTTTCGTAAAGCCACATTCATCCATGATTGAAAGAATAGTTGCTTCCTTTTCAATATCACGAACAATTAATAATTCCTTTGATAAATCCTGTTCTTCAAGCGGTTGAATGACAAATTGATCATAGTGAAATTCAAGACCGGCAAGTAAACGATTTTTTACACGGTCTAAATAAAGGAATGCTTTTAATGGTGTTTTCATACGTTGTTGCCTTAACGTTTTAGATAATTCTAAATGACCAATTTTTTTAAGCTTTGGCACGACATGTTCCATAAAATAATCGATTTGTTTATGTGAAATTTCGATTTCAGCTTTTTTACTTTTTTCGAGCATACTTTTTAATTCTACTAATTGAGCTAAACTTTCCTTAGACAATTCATAAATTTTGCCCTCAATTAACACAACTTGATAATCATTAAGTAATATTGCTCGTTCAAACCCACGTACCTTCAATTCATAATTCTGCCCTTGTTCCTTCACATAAAAGTGGAGTGATGGTGCTTCATCCATAATTACTACAGGATACGTTTTTTCATTATTGTACAATAATGAAACTTCCTCACTTTTTTTGAATAAAGGACTTACACTTAACCAAGCAGAAGGTGGGATGATTAGCATATCTTCTTCTATTTCAATTTTTTTTCTTTGTAAATGTGTATCTATATAAAAAGCTTCATCTTTCACAACATTTGCTAATTGCTGCAATAAAACGTCCGGCTCTGTCATGAAACAATATTGTTTTGCATCATATAAAAGATCATCCGACAGCAAATAATGATGCCCATACTTAAACGCAT
This sequence comes from Solibacillus sp. FSL R7-0682, assembly GCF_038005985.1. NCBI lineage: Bacteria > Bacillati > Bacillota > Bacilli > Caryophanales > Caryophanaceae > Solibacillus > Solibacillus sp. FSL R7-0682. The sequence continues at coordinate 1,266,087 of NZ_JBBOUI010000001.1, read as the reverse complement.
TTAAAAATGTTCGAATGGAACGAACAGGCACACCTTCAATTGTTAATCTTAAACCAAATAAATTCGCTTCTTCATTGAACTGTAATGGCATTAAACAAAAATGAGGTGTCAATAAAGTTCGTTCTTCAAAGTGCCTCTGATGCCCAGTCGATCGTATGTGAGTATTATCAAAAATAGAGAAAAAACGGTTGGATAATTCAGGCATAAATTGTTCCTGCTGTCGAGCTTCATTCGATATTTGTTGCTGTTTTTGATGATCATAAATCGCTAGTAATACAGCCGCAATATGCTGACAGTTTTTATTAAAGCCTTCTAATGCAGGGCAAGTACAATTTACTTGTAAACCTACATTGGGCTTCGTTTCAATTCTCACTTGAAATTTCTCCGTACTTTTAACCGTTGCATCCCAGTAAGTTTGTGCACATTCATTGAATTGTACTTTACCTGTGTTATAAAATGTTTGTCCCTTTTTAAAGGAAATGGTGCCACAGAGATCTTTAATTTTCTTTAATGATAGTGTAATATCCATGTCCAAGTCCCCTTTCATATACAAAGTATTTTCTCATTTCCAATAAAAAAATACTAGTTTTAACGCTGGAAATCTACCCTAACTGACGATAATTATATTTTGTAATTCGATATGTTTTTGTTGTAATTCAATAAATCATGATTTAATATCGATATTACAAACAGTAAAGTGAGGTGTCAAAAATGAAACGCGAAACATTCTTTTTAAAAGTTGTAGTTTTTATTATCGGCTTACCAATTGCGGCAATTTTAACATGGCTAACGTACGATTTAATTACTGTTCCTAAGACGAAGGAATTTACAATATTCATTCCGATGGTGTTAGTACTCTATTTAGCTGCGATTCCTTATTTTAATGCTCTTTTTCAAACAAATAAATTATTAACGTACATCGATCAAAACAACGCATTTTCAACTTTATCAGTTCACGCTCTGAAAAAAATAAAACTTTGTGCCATTATCATTAGTGTATTATTTATTATAGATTTGCCTTTTTTGTTTAGGATTGCAGAGTTAGATGATGCACCTGGGATTGTACTATTTTCGTTGATTATCGTTTTTGCTTCGATGGTCATTGCTGTTTTTGCAGCAGTCCTTCAAAAGCTTCTAACAAGTGCACTAGAAATCAAATCTGAAAATGATTTAACGATTTGAGGTGTAAACGATGACGATTATTATCAATATCGATGTGATGTTAGCAAAGCGTAAAATGAGCGTTACCGAGCTTTCTGAACGTGTTGGTATAACGATAGCGAATATGTCCATTTTAAAAAATGGAAAAGCAAAAGCCATTCGTATTTCAACACTAGAAGCAATTTGCGAGGCACTTGATTGCCAACCTGGGGACATTTTAGAATACAAAAAAGAGCAGAAATAACATCAAGAAGGCATGGAGAGTTTTAATTTTATCTTACTCTTACATGCCTCTCTTTCGTAATATTTACTACTTATTTAATTCATTAATTAATTGAAATGAGCGTACCATATGCTCACGAAATTGCTTAGCAACATAGGAAACTTCACGGTTTTTCATCCATGCAAACCCGACCATTTGATAACAATCAGGATTTTTTATGCGAATTAGCTTCGTATTTTTTAAATTTTCTCCGACAAATGAAAATTGAGGATAAAATGTAATACCTTGTCCTTCATTGACAAGCTGTAAAACAATTGACATTTCTGTTCCTTCAAAAACGATATTCGGTTCAAATCCAGCCGCTAAACAGCATTGTTCGAACATACTAGTAGATTCTAAACCAGATTTATACCCGATAAAGCGTTCATTTTTTGCTTCGATTAAATCGATTTCATCATATCTAGCAAATGGATGATTTAGTGGGACAAGTAAATCCAATCGTTCCTTAACGACAGGTAACCATTCTATTCCTATACCTGTGATTGGCGTATTAGAAATACAAAGCTCTAAGTCCCCATTCATAAGTCGGTCCTTCGCAATTTGATCTGGTAAAATAGATTGTATAATTTTCACATTAGGTCTGCGGTCATAGAAACTTTTAAATGTTGGCGGCAAAATCGTAGAACTCATAACACTGATTGTTACTTTATCTCCTTCTAAATTTGCCATTTCTTGTATCGTTTCTTTCGCGTTCTCTAAAATCGTTAATGCCTTTTCTGCCTCTTCAGCAAACTTTATCCCATAGTTATTTAAGCTAATTTTTTTACCGTTTCGGTCAAAAAGGGATACCCCTAAGCTTTCTTCTAAACGAGCAATCGTTTTACTTAAAGAAGATTGTGAAATATTTAATGTATGTGCGGCCATTGACATGTGCTGTTCACGGGCAACAGCTAAAAAATATTGTAATTGTAAAATTTGCATCATTACACCTCTTATATTACTCCAATGGAATAAGCATATTCCTTTTCAAATATTGTACTCTTTTTGGATAAATAATACGATTTCGGGGAATAATCTATTTTCAAATTGAAAGGAGTTATCATATGAAAATTACAGCAGCAGTGACAAAAGGCCAAGGTGCTCCATTTGAGATTCAAGAGGTAGAGTTAGCCAGTCCAAAAGCAAATGAAGTACTTGTTAAAATAGTAGCAACTGGTGTTTGTCATACGGATGCAGTAGCGCGTGATTTAGCTATTGCGCCTTTACCAGCTGTTCTTGGTCATGAAGGTGCAGGGATAATTGAACAGATTGGAGAAGGTGTAAAAGATTTAGCAATCGGGGACCATGTTGTTCTTTCTTTCGCCCATTGTGGGTCTTGCCCTAACTGTTTAACTGGGCATCCAACAGTTTGCGATACTTTTAATGATCTAAACTTTGGTGGTATTCATGATGATCATACGAAACGCTTAAGTAAAGACGGCGAAGAGCTTTCAACTTTCTTCGGCCAATCATCATTTGGTACTTTTGCTATTGCACATGAGCGAAATGTCGTAAAAGTTGATCCGGATGTTGATTTAGCACTACTAGGTCCTCTAGGGTGTGGCATTCAAACAGGAGCAGGTACAGTACTTAATCGTATTAAGCCTGAATTCGGCTCTTCGATTGTTATTTATGGCTGTGGAGCAGTTGGATTATCAGCATTAATGGCTGCTAAAATTGCAGGCTGTCAGTATATTATTGCGGTAGATGTACACGATTCACGTTTAGAGTTGGCGAAAGAATTAGGGGCTACACATACGCTAAACGGACGAAATGTAGATGTTGTAGCGGAAATTAAAGCTATTACAAACGGTGGCTCAAACTATGCAGTGGAAACAACAGGCGTACCACCAGTTGTAAAACAAAGTTTAAATGCGTTACGTCCATTAGGTACTTGTGCAATTGTTGGAGTAACACCTGAGATGCCGATCGATGTGCACAATGATTTAATGGCCGAAGGAAAAACAATGATGGGTGTTATTGAAGGTGATTCTGTACCGCGCGTGTTTATTCCTAAATTAGTAGAATATTACAAGGCCGGTTCTTTCCCATTTGATAAATTAGTGAAATATTATGATTTTGACCAAATTAATGAAGCATTCGAAGATTCCAAAACTGGAATTACTATAAAACCAATTTTAAAAATCGAGAAATAAATATTATTTAAAATAAGGTACTTTATTCATTTCATCATGTCCTTCTTTAGCAAATAAAAAGAGGCTAGAACAAAACAAAAATACAATTTTTCTCTACGGAGAAAAATTGTATTTTTTGATACGCGTAAAATTGATTTCTATTCCGAGTACTGTTCCCGCTGGAGTCGACCCCTCACTTCAACCAATTTAAATAAAGTTTATTTTTACTATTTATATTTTACAAAATACATAAGCTTTCTATTTATGTTCCGGCCCCTTTTGTATGTTTAGTAATTAAGCTGTTACTTGTTTCGTAAAGCGAGGATGCGCCCAAAGCTCTCGCCACTTCATAACTGAAGTAATTACGATAATTAAACCGAGTGTAAGCATAATGATTGATAAAATACCGTTTAATACGTTGAAACCACCTGCTGCTGAGTTCCAATAGACGTTCTTCACCATCCAGAATCCTGCAACGTTTACCGTAATGTATAGGTATAACAACGGTATAAAGCATGTTAGCGCATAAATACGCTTGTCTGCGATTTTTAACACAAATGTCACACCACAAACTAAACCTATCGAGGCCATTAATTGGTTTGATACACCGAACAATGCCCATACAGAAGCAATATCCCCTGAATTTAGTAAGTATCCCCACATTAGACAGGCCAATGCACTTGCCCCTATTGCACCGGGTAGCCAATCGGTTTTCTTTAATGGCTTATACACATTTCCTAAGAAATCTTGAATTAAATAACGTGCTGTACGAGTACCCGCATCGATTGCAGTTAATATGAATACCGCCTCGAACATAATGACGAACTGATAGAAATAGCTTGTTAAATGACTAAACCATTCCACCTTTGCGAAAATCGCTGCCATACCGACTGCTAATGTAACAGCCCCCCCTGTACGACCTTCTAAATCCATACCAATCGCTTCAGAAAGTACTGGCAAATCAACAACAGTCATACCAAGCTGCGCAAATCTTTCTGGTGTTGAGTTAATTGCAAAGTAATCTGCAGGATGTAATACTGTTGCAGCAATTAATGCCATTACCCCTACAACACATTCCACTAACATTGCCCCAAATCCTACAACGCGAATATCTTCCCAACGATTTAACATTTTTGGTGTCGTTCCAGATCCTACGAAAGCATGGAAGCCTGAAATAGCACCACAGGCAATTGTAATCGATACGAACGGCCATACTGGACCAGCCACAATTGGCCCACCACCGCCTAAGAAATCAGGAATAATTGCTGGAAATTGTATTGTGGGATTAATAATAAATACCCCAATAATTAAGGCAATGAATACGCCAATTTTCATAAAGCTACTTAAATAATCACGTGGTGCTAATAGGAACCACACTGGTAATGCTGCCGCGAAAAATGCATAAATCGGTAATAATATCGATAATGTTGCTTTATCTAATGTTAAAAAATCTCCTAACCAAGTTCCTTGTATGTTCGGTCCATAGAAGACTGCACCAATTAGAAGAATTACTCCGAGTAAGGTTGAAAGTTTTAAATTACCTGTAAATTTGTTTATAAGTCCCATAAGCATCGCAATTGGAATAGTTGCTGCAACCGCAAAAGTACCCCATGGATTTTCTGCTAATGCCCCTAAAATAACCATTGATAATCCAGCCATCGTAATCGTAATGATGAAAAGCATTGCTAAACCTGTACAAAAGCCGGCAACTGGACCAAGCTCTTCACGCATTACTTCTGATAGAGATTTACCCCCTTTTGTCATTGATGCAAATAATACAACTGCATCATGTACTGCTCCCCCAATAACGGCACCAATTAATAACCATAAATAGCCTGGTAAATATCCGAATTGTGCTGCTAAAATAGGTCCTACTAACGGACCTGCAGCTGCAATCGCCGCAAAATGGTGACCAAAAGCTACCCATTTATTCGTCGGCACGTAGTCTTGTCCGTCGTTTTTTTCATGGGCGGGCGTAGGCATATCATCATTAATTTTCAATACCTTTTTTGTAAAAAAGATACCATAAAAGCGGTAGGCGATTACTAAAATACAAATTGCCCCAATAACTAACGTAATTGCGTTCATTGTCATTCCCCTTGTTTTCTAATTTGTAGTATAACAATAACAGAATTTTTTTCTGTACTATTACAAAATACAGAATTAACAGAAAATTCTACACAATATAGAAATTAAAATACATAAAATAGAATAAAGCGCTTTCTTTGTATAAAATTATGCATTTAGCCAGAATAAAATGTATCTGTTATAATTTTTATAGTGATATTTTTTCGTAGAAAGTGAGGAATAAAAATGGCACGTTTATTTGAACCATTACAACTACGCAACGTAACATTTAAAAATAGAATCGTTATGGCACCAATGTGTATGTATGAAGCGAATACGGACGGGAAAGTACAGCCTTTTCATGTCGTTCACTATGTGTCCCGTGCAGTCGGAGGTACCGGACTTATACTAACCGAAGCAACAGCAGTGACACCCGAAGGACGTATCACCGATAAAGACTTAGGTGTTTGGTCAGACGAGCAAATCCCCGGACTTACTCAACTGACATCTCAAATGAAACAATACGGTGCGATACCAGGTATTCAACTTGCCCACGCAGGACGGAAAGCAACTGTTGATGGAGACATTTTTGCTCCCTCCGCTGTTGCATTCAATGAAAAATATAAAACGCCTAAGGAACTTACTATTGCCCAAATTGAGAAAGTTATTTTGGCCTTTAAAGAAGCTGCACAAAGAGCAAAACAGGCTGGCTTTGAAGTTTTAGAAATTCACGCTGCCCACGGCTATTTAATTAATGAATTTTTATCTCCATTATCCAATTTCCGTAATGATGAATATGGAGGAAATGCAGAAAATCGCTATCGTTTGCTACGTAAAATAATCGATGAAATCCGAGCAATTTGGGATGGTCCGTTGTTTGTTCGTATTTCAGCATTTGATTATGCTGAAGGCGGATTAACACCAGATGATTATATAGAATTTGGTGAATGGATGAAGGAGCAGGGTGTTGATTTAATCGATGTTTCATCAGGTGCGGTTGTTCCAGCTGAAATAAATGCTTTCCCGCTCTATCAAGTTCCTTTTGCAGAAACTGTGAGGAAAAGCGGTCTTCCTGTTGGTGCAGTTGGTCTTATTACAACTGGAAAGGAAGCAGAAATGATATTACAAAACGAGCAAGCAGATTTGATTTTTATTGGACGGGAATTATTACGTGATCCTTATTTTGCTTACCATGCAGCGAAGGAATTGGAAATTAAAATGGATGCTACAGTTGAAACATACAAGCGCGGTTGGTAATCCATACCATTGCCAAAAGTGGCTGGGACAGAAGTGAAAATATCTCTATTTACGGTTAAGTACAGTATTAAAAATTGGATACTTAATAAATTGGTTGTAGTGGAGGGGCGACTCCTTGGGGAATAGCGTGACGCCTGAGAATACAGGCTCAGGCCACGCCCCCGGAAAGCGTCCTCGCAACGGGAACCAATTACAAAAAAACATCATTTTTCTCACTCGAGAAAAATGATGTTTTGGTTTTATCCCAGCCTCTTATACTTAACTTACTCATCCATTTTGTGCCATTCTTCCGAGAGGGCCATCTTCTTTCACAATATCTTGGAGGTCATACACAGAAATCGGGAACATCGGTAATCCATATACATACGGTGTAATTTCGTAAAGTTGGAAATACACAACTAACGTTTTATCTGCTATATAAAAATCTTGATCTGGTCGTATTTGATTAAACGGTTCGAGTAACTGAATATCTCGCTCCTTTATTTGCTCTTGAATGATCGTTGATATCCTCCCAATATAATCACTACCAGACTTGAATAAATCTTTTAATTGAATACTACTTCCCTTTTCTAAATCAAACGTTAACGATTTGATATAGGTCATTCCATGGGCAGCACGGTCGTGATAGGTATAATTTAATAACGACAAGCTTAATACATCACGCTGGTTGTTTTTGATTTCATAGGAACCGAGCATTTCAGCTACGGTTGATGGCATATTTCCAACTTGGGTATATATTAGCTGCTGCGTTTCAAACACGATTGCTTGATTAATAAGCTGCTTTAGCGAATGATTGTGTAGAAAACAAACTTGAGGATAAAATACTACCTTTTTAGGACCACTATTTACATTGAACGTTTGAATCGAAACAGGAAATGAAATCGGCATTAGTGTCATTCCTTTGTTTTTCCCATTGTATTCAAATTAAGTAAAGTGTGGACTTATATTCAAATAATTTAATTTCCTCATAGCACAAAAATTCCTTATTGTATTGAACCTGTACTTTTAAGACCAGGTTTTATAGTCACATTAACCTCCGCATTTTTATAAGCTTCTTTCCATTCAGTATTACTCATTCGCTTATTATGAAGTGTTTTAGATTTATAATTAACTCCAAATCCTAAGGGGTCATATCCCGTTTTAATCATGTCATTGAAAAATTCAGTAATTTTCTTTTCCGATTCCCTCTTGAGCAATTCATTATAATGGGCTAGTTCCTTATTTTTCAATGGTTTTATTGATTCGGATATATACCCATATAAACTTATTTCTATATCGATTTTTATGTTTTCATTATTTTGTACGTTTACATTATATTTAGATTTAAAAGTATCGATTTTCGCAATAAAATGTTCTCCATCCTCATTTATAACAAGGTCTAAATAATTTGTATTATTGGTTAGCATGTTAAAAAGTGATGTATTTAGTGTGTTAAGTTCATGTGGCTTTTTCCTGTTGGCTAATAGATAAGACTTATTAATTATAAAGTGCGAATTTTCATGGCTAATTTCTATTATTGGTACAACCGTATCGATCCCCTCTTCCTTCATATTTCTTCTTAAAATATATAAATACGTTGTAACAATGTATTGACTTTCTGTCCCATTATGATCAAAGTAATTGAATAATTCTGGATAGGCAGCAGTTTCACCCTGTGGAACGGTTTTAATTATTTCTTCTGCGGTAGGTCTTCCAACAGAAATCCAAGATATCATTTGTATATCCGGTCTTCTTATCAAGAAATCTAATATTTCCCCGTTTTTTCCATCCTCTAAAACAAGATCTTCTCCAATTACAATTAGCTTTGAGTGCCCAAATTCCAGTTTTTTATCAGAATAGGATTCTAAAATACGGATTGCTTCAGATATCGTTTCCCCTGTTTGCGTCAAATAGGAATATTCTGGTTTAGTTGCCTGTTTAAAGGAACCAGTTGGCTCATAAAGCTTTAACGTTACTTTATAAGGTTTATCTTCTTCATCCGATTTGTCTATTGCAATCATAGCGACAAATACATCTTTATCAATATCTTTAAATTCACAGCCCATAAGTAGAAGGAAAATAGGAAAAAATATTAACAAGGATCGCTTCGCTTTTAAGTACTTATTTGGCATATTTCATCCTCCTTTTTATAAAGAAAAATAAAACGACCATTACCGGAAAAATAAAGACTAATACGTTATAAAAATAAGTTGTATAACGGAATAATTCATATTCGTTTAGTTGTCGCACACAAAATAAAGATATCCCTATAAAGAAAGGAATCGGAAAGAATTTACCAATGATATTTTCCTTGTATTTAATGTTATCTAATTTGAATACAAATTTTAAAAACTCCATTGAAACATGCCAGTGAACAAGAATACTTAAGAAGGCGATACCTAAATAAAACAATAAGAAGACAAATAGTACACGCTCAATAATAAAGAACTCCATCCTTAAAGAATCGGATGTTGCAATCCACGGGTATATAAGTTCATTAATATTTTCGAAACCATTAAAGCCAATCGGGATAAAGTATGTCGTAAACAATGTTGTAATAGATATAAATGCTATGATGATTATTTGCTTCCATCCAAAGTTTTGTTTTTCGGTAAAAAAACGATTAAAGAGAAACAAGTTGGCAGACCCTAAAAATAAATAAAAACTAGCGGAAAATGCGTTGAAATTCGGCATTTGATTTACATATAAAGCTGCTTCCTTAACAAAATCCCATTGCAAATTATCACTACTGTACGCTTTAAAAAAGATATAAAGAATTAGGGGAATAGTAATTAATAAGATCAATTCAACTGTATACAACACTCTTTCAGTTTTCATTAAGCATCCGAAAATCACAGACAAGATAATGGTTAAGCTAATTTGAATAATCGGCATTTGCGGTGTTAAAAAACGAATAAGCAGAAACGTAAAGGTGATTAATGTAATTAAACCAGCTATAAACCATATGACAGCTAAAAAAAATACAAATGGTTGATAGAACCATTTGACCGTAGTTTTTTTCAATAGTTCTGGTAACGTCATCCCTGGAAAGGAATTAAAAAAACGAGTATAGACAATGACAAGAATAATACCAACTACTATTGAAATAAGCATAGAAGAAACTGCGCCATCCTTATGATGGTTTAGTAGAATAACTGGGACTGAGGCGATAATATTAGCCGCCATATTAATTAATATTAAGTAGTAATAAAATCGACTCAAGTTTGTCCCTCCGATTTCGACTTTTTTTTCGGTGAAAGATCTAATTTCATGTATGGTTGTCCGAAACTGTCTATACTAATTAAATACATAATTAAGGCATAAAAACCGAGTGTTAATCCCGCTAAACCTAATAGACTTGTGATAAGTATGAAGACTAGCCTTACAACACGAATCGAAAATGCCATTTCATTTACTGGGATGACAAAGGTTGAAATGGCTACTGCTGAAACGATTATGACCATAATATCGGATGCCAGCGAGGCTTCCGTCACGGCTGTTCCAAGAATTAGCCCTCCTACAGTTGTAGCAGTTGCACTAACTGCCTTTGGGAGTCGTATACTTGCTTCTAATAGCATTTCCATGAAAAATAGCATAAATAATACCTCAATAAATGAAGAAAAGGGGATGCCTACCCTACTGCCAGCTGTTGCTAAAGCTACTTCTGTTCTAAATACTTCAGGTGCATATGAGGTAATGCCGATATACAAACTCGGTAGAAGGATACTGATGAATAACCCCGCATATCGAAGAAATTTAAGAAATAGAGAAATTAAAAATGTATGGTAATTGTCTTCCATTGTCGTCATAAAATCAAAAAAGGACACTGGTGCAATGAGCGCTTGTGGATTTCCATCCACTACTAAAACAACTTTACCACCAGCCAAATTGTATACTATACGGTCAGGTCGCTCAGTCATCATCATTTGCGGGAATAAAGAGATTTGCTTATTGTTTAAATAATTATTTAACTGAGTAGTTGATGTAATTAGTTGTTTATCTACTTTCCCAAGCTTCTTTTGAATTATCTCTAAAACATCCTCTTTTACTTTCGCTTGATCATATATGATTGCAACTTTATGTTTATTCACTTCTCCTGTATGATGATATTCAACGAATAAGGAAGGCTGATGATAATTCGAGCGAATAACATTTATATTCGTCATGAGATTGTCACTCAATGCAATTTGGGAGCCATGGATAGTCGTTTCAACAGATGTTGTATTTACTTGATCATTAGTTGATAATTTAATATCTACTAAGTAAAACTCCTCCTGGATGAACACGAGGACATTTCCATTCATGATGTCTAATTGAAGCTGATCTTTTGAATTAATTTCCTGAAACTGTGGTAATGCGTGTAGATATTGTTTAAATTGCTCTTCCGTAGACATCTCAAAAAAAGGCTTAATAATAATTTGCTGAAGTAGTTCCTGATTAATAAGGGGCTTAATGTAAATTAACTTTGCCTGTTTATCTTCATATTCGAGATTCTTCTCTGTTAATTCATTTGTGCGTTTGATTTGCGCTTTTATCCAATTAACTGTTTCTATGGAAGACATAACAGTTCCCCCAATCATTTAAATAGTCTTTTATATAGCTTGTCCAAACTTTTATAGAGCAATTCATAAAAGACAATAATTCGCTTTTAGCTAGCACATCGTTTCACTTATCGCATACTGTAAAATGATGGATTCCACTTTAAATGGAGGTTTTAATTAAAATGGTTCAATTTCAATCCTTTCAAGGTACTGTTACAAATATTTCAGACTTTATGACTACAGCTACCAATAATACAGGATGCTATAAGTTATTTTCGGTGAGCAATCATCAAGGTGGAATTGTTAATTTTGTTGTAGCTCCATCTACTTATGTAGTGGATCATGAGACATTAGCGATTGGGGATCGAATTACTGGTTATTATGACGGGAATTCCCCTGTTCCACTCATCTATCCTCCTCAATATGCTGCACTTGTCATTGTAAAAGAACAACCTCATCAAAATGTAAAAGTTGATTTTTTTAATTGGCAATTAATAAGTAGTGATGGACAGTTACAAATAAACCTTTCTCCACAGACACCTATTCTATTAACAAATTCACAGTCTTTTACAAATAGCCCTGCAAACAGAAATTTAGTTGTCATTTATGGAGCAACAACTAGAAGTATTCCAGCGCAAACAACTCCAGTAAAAATTATCGTCCTTTGCTAAAGAATACCTCTGATGAATACAACAAAAGCGCCCGATTGTTTATGCACAATCGGGTATACTTTAATGAATGTAAAGGTTTAAAATCTACTCTATTTTCAACATATTTAGTACACGTTCTAAATACGGTTCTTTATTGTATGAATTAAATAATTGTCCAGATAACTTTGCTGGATCCCCAAAGAAAAACCGTTCATATATTGTTTGCCGCGTACCAAATGAACTCATCGTTAAATCCCAAGCAAGGCGGAAAATCTTTATGCGATCCTCTGCATTATGTGCCTTCGACTGTAAATATTGATCTAAATCTCCTCTAAGTTCACTATGAAAAGCAGTTTCTGACGGTATATTAATTAAACCACTTGCGCCTAATAGTTGAATAATTTCAGTAAACCTCGGATAAATTTTCGGATAAACATTAATGGCCACCTTTAGTGTATGAATATCTGGTCGCATAACCCCATACTCATCTATTTCCGCTTCAATCTCTGACTTAATTAAAAAAGCTTTCATCGTCTCCAGTGCAACAATTATTTCCGAAATCTTGTCTTGGACATGCACAAATTCACTAATATTAATCGTTTCAACAATCGCTAATGCTACACCTAAAATAAATTCTGTTTTAATAATTTGTCGAGCAACTACTTGATGCAGAGTTAAAGATTGAAATGCTGAATGATTTACAAATGTATTGGAAACTTCAATATTATTACAATAAAAAACACGACTCCAAGGTACTAAAACATTGTCGAAAACAACCATTGAATCTATTTCCTCAAATCGGGAGCTCAATGGATAATCAAATTGAGAATCTCCACCAACAAAGGAAGCTCTACAAACAAACTTTAATCCCTCTGTATTGCATGGAAGTGAAAATGCAAAGCCAAACTTTTCATCGGTATTCCAGCTGGCTGACATGACTAATATTTCATCAGTTATGCCACCCTGTGTCGCGAGTAGCTTTGCTCCTTTAATTATAATACCCTCTTCATTTTGTCCAACAATGCATGCAGCTACCGGTTCGTCATCCAATTCAACATAATACTTCGAACGGTTCACTTGTGGGTCAATAAAAGTATGAGTTAAAGACAAGTCATTCTCCCTGACAAATTCATAATATGCTTTTAAATTTTCAGGGTAGCAGTTTTCCTTTCCTTTTAAAAAATTGATCGAAGAGGCAAATGCCGTCAAAGCCGTATTCATGTAATCTGGGCTTCTCCCCATCAAACCATTATTCAACTTTGCCCATTGTTGAGCCATTTCTCGCCGTTTCACTAAATCTTCCTTTGATTTCGGCTGTAAAAATGACAAACTAACCCTATCTCCTGTCAATGGAGAAGGATAGGTCATCACTTCTATAAGGGAAGAATCATGCTGTAAATCATACAATGCCGCCTGACTTTTCATAATTCCCTTAAAAGCAGGGTGTTCCGAAATATTCCCTGTTACTTGTTTTCCGTCTATCCAAACATTGGACTGGAGCTGATCAATTCGTTTAATATACTGATCACCTGTAATAGCTGGCATACATACTCTCCCTTATCTATTGATCTATCAATGTTGCAAGCCACGTTTTAAAATAAATGAACGAACTTACGTTAAAGATTTCTTTAGTTGTATAATATTAATTTGTTTTTTAAATGCTACTATGTGTACGGGATTGTCCATTTAACAGCATGAAACGGCTAGCATTCTAAGAATAGAACGTTTTCAAGTTGTACACATTAAAAACTAGGAGGTGAACGATCATGAGTAAAAATAACAAAAAGACAATGAATGAAAGAACGCATAACCCTTTTGAAATTTACAGAAGTAAAGATTTGGATAAAACAAATAGTAATAATAATAACCCGAACGACAACTTAAATGAAGAATTTGGACCTGAATTCGATGCGAAGGCAAAAAATAAAAACAATAAAACGAATCATGATAAAAATCAGCAATCGAATAAACAGAAATAAAAAAGATGCCCCAAACCCTTATCATATAAGGGTTTGAAACATCTTTATTGATTAGCAAATTTAAATAAATCTACTTGTTAAGGCTTTGTTGGTTTACCTTGATTACCTGGGTTCCCTGGGTTACCTGAATTCCCAGGTTTATCTGGTTTCCCTGGATTACCTGAATTCCCAGGTTTATCTGGTTTCCCTGGATTGTTAGGTTTCCCTGGCTTGTCCTTGTCTGGTTTTCCAGGTTTTTCTGGCTTCCCAGGTTTAACTGGCTTCTCCTTTTTAGAAACTGTTACAAGAACCTTTACTTCATTACCGCCGTATTTCACAGTAATTGTTGTAGTACCTGAAGACTTAGCAGTTACTAAACCTTGACTTGTAACCGTCGCAACCTTGTTATTAGCAACAGTATATGTCGCAAGTTGTGTAACGTCTTCAACTGTTGGAGATGTAACGACGTTATATCTTGCCGGTCCATCTAACTGATTAATTTGTTCTACTGTATCACCACTATATGGTACTTCATTAAATATAGGTTCAGTAAGTGTTAAGTTTGGAAGTGATTCGATGTCAATCATAGGAGTAATAGTATCTTCTATTTGTGAAGTTACTTCTTCACTTTTTTGTTGATTGGATGAATCTTGTTCTAATACTTCTGTTAATGATGCAGATTTAATTGGTGTTAATGAAGCGATTAGAGTTGTTGAGTTTTTAGCTGTATTTAAATCGTTTTCTGTTTCTAAGTCTGTTTGATCATTAGACTCTTTTGGTGTTTCAGAATCAGCTGGTTCACCTGACTCTTCTGGTACTTCCGAATCTTCTTGCTCACCTGTTTCCTCTTTCATTTCTGGTGTAGCTGGGTTTGCTGGTAATGTAGCACTATCGAAGATTACTACCTCATTATTATTGCCTGCAGCATCTTGAACAACTACTGTCACAACATTATGCGCTGCTACATTTAACGTACTCAAATCGAATGAATAGGAACCATCTTGATTTAATGTAATTGGCACTGCTCCAGATGGTACACCATCTTCTGTTACTACATATGAAGCCGAAAGCTTCGTATTTAAATCATAGTTTAGCCCATATTGTGCTAATGCATCATTATACTCGATATATTTATCTGAAATTAGACCACTTGCGATTCCATCAGTAATTTCACCTGTAATTTCAGGCTTTGTTGTCTTTACAACAATTGGTCCAACATATGCGCCAACAGGTCCTGTAGAAGAAGAAGCATTGAAATCGATTGTGTATAATCCATCAGGAATTGTTGCTGCTCCCGTGCCACCCCATGGAACATATTGTCCACCAACATTAAGCGTGTATGATCCTGCAGCTAATGAATTTCCTGCATGTAAATAACCAATATAACCATCTTGGTAAACCCCACCATCTGGATTCATAATATCCCAAATTTCAATGAAGTTTGTTGTTACATTTCCAGTCAAAGTAAACGATAATAAAGCTGAATCTTTAACACCGTCTCCATTAAACGAAAGATCCGTTTCAGAAATTCTCATATTGCGAATTTCTGTTGGTGCAACTCCACCAAAGTCTACTGCAAATGGTAATGAAATATTTGTATATGGACTTGCAACTGGTGTTGTCGTTTCTATAACATTCAGTTGAATGTTCTCGCCTTTTTTCATATTTAATTCTGTACGATCTACAGAAAGCGATACATCACTCAAATCTTCTTCCACTGCCGTAATATGAATATAACCTAGCAGTTCGTCACCAAGCTTCGCTGCTGTATTTTGTGATGCAGTTAAAGTAACCGTTAAAAGTTCTTCGCCATTTAACGTAAAGGTTGGCTTATCAACCGTAATTGCAGCATCTCCAAAACCTTTTGTAACATCAACAGAGACGTTATACGTTCCGCCAATACCCTTTAAATCCTTCACTAAAATTTGTTTCGTTACAGATATCGGACCTGTTTTTAACGATTGTGTACCAAATGTGACAGTACCTTTTAAGTTTTCAACAATGGCACCACTACTATCTAATAACGCCTCATCAATCGCATAAGCAAGCGCACTTGGATGTGCAGCTGCATAGGCATCAACACGACCTGCACCTTGCTCAAATACATCATATTCCGCTGTATTCAATATTTTTGCTGTATTCGATAATGCTACTTTCACATCGAATGCACTCCAGCTAGGATTTGCTTGTTTAACAAGTGCTGCAATCCCTGCTATGTGAGGTGTTGCCATTGATGTTCCCGTTTTACGGGCATACGCTTGACCGTAACTTGCATCTGGGAAATCTGCTTTGTACATCGGAATTGTTGACATAATATTCGTACCAGGTGCTGTTACATCTGGTTTAATATCAAAGTTTGGTGTTGTAGGTCCACGTGAACTCGAGTCATTTACTTGATCACCTACTGTCGAAACTGAGCCAAACAAATCAAATGAAATTGTGCCCTCTCCATTTGCTAATGCTGCTCGAATCGCTTCCCCATCTGTTACAGACATATCAAACGTAGGTATAAAGTCAAATGAATCCCCTAAAAATACGCCTGATACATTCGGTGCATTCGTACCACCAGCAAAGTTATGAATGATTGTCCCTACTGCCCCTTGTGCTTTCGCATTTTCGATTTTCTCAACAAATGCGATAGATCCACGAGCAATAAGAGCGATTTTCCCTTCTACGTCAATGCCATCAAAATCTGATACATTTCCGACACCAGGAATGGCTACTAACTCATACTCATCTCCTAATTGTACTGCAACATCTTGACCAAATGTTGTAGCCATTAGCTCCAGCTGCTTAGAATATTCAAAGTCACCAATTGAAATATTTACTTGTCCGTTATGCATTAATTCAGGATTTGTTGTATTTCCTACAGCAATTCCTAAACGAGAAGTAGAAGGTGTACCAATTGTTCCACGATTCGGTCCAGAGTTACCTGTTGCAACTACAGAAATCGTTCCAGCCATCATAGCATTATTAATTGCAAATGAAGCTCCGTCCGTTTCAGAGTTTGACCCACCACCTAATGATAAATTGATCACATCCATCTCTTCAATAACAGCTGTTTCAATTGCTTTAATAATGCCCGAAGTTGAACCACTACCATACGCCCCTAATACGCGGTATGCATATAAATCCACTTTAGGAGCAATCCCTTTAATTCCAAACTCATTTGCACCGATTGCTGCTATTGTACCAGCAACGTGAGTACCATGAGATGTATAGAACGCGCTACCGTTTGTATTAAATTCAGGTCGATTTGATGGGCGATCTAACGGAGAAGTTTCTGATGCATCATCATCAGCACGTGGTCGTGCATAATCTGAACCTGTATGTGGAACAAAGTTTTTCCCACCTTTATATATTCCAGCAAATTCCGGATGTGAAGCATCAATACCCGTATCTAGTACGGCTACTTTTATCCCTTGTCCTTCATAGCCTTCATTCCAAAGCTTTTCAATACCTAAGAATGAATTACTCGTATTCATAAAGGCACTAACTTGTCCTTGCTGATTAAAGTCATCATCACCGCTACTTGCCACTTCTTCTGAAGCATGCACGATAACATCTGGCTCTACTAGAGTAATGCCTTCGATGTTTACTAATTTATCAATATCATCTGCCTTTACAGTCGCTGCAAAGCCATTTAATACCGTATCAAATGAATAGCCTTGTGTGAATGAAACATTTTCTTCATTCATCTCACTAATTACTTGTTCTTGTTGAGTGTTTACGTTGTCCTTTACTATTGCTTCAGCATTGCTACTAAATGAACGTCCACTAAATTGCGATATCCCTTTTTCAAGGGCTACAGGCTTTTCCGATAAATGAATTATGACTGGAATTTCTTCACTGCCTGATATATTTTGTAAATCTTTGTGTAAAGTAGCTGCCCCTGTATGGACTCTAAGTTGTTCTGCTATCGCTGCTTTTGCCAGCATCGTACTTTCATCAAAATTAGAATGCTTAAATGAGCCACCTTCTTCATTTGCTGATGCGTTTAGTGGCGAAAGCATCGAGAATATCAATAAGAAAGTTAACAGTATTGCGAAATGTTTACGAAATCCTTTTTCCTTCAAATCCCAACTCCTCCTTTTTGATTAACAACTATTTTTGAGCATTTAGGAAACTTTGAATTTTTGTTCCTAATATGATAGATTATCGCTCCCCCTCTCTCTCTTTTAATGAGCTTTATTACTTTAATAGAAAAGTTATTCGTTTCTCTAAATATTAAATAGAAAAACATAATAATATATGTTTTATAGAGAAAGAATATGAGTTTATAATAGGTAAAATTGTCAGAAAAATCTAGTAAATTTTATATTTTTTTATATATTTTTATTATTTATCTAGCAACTTACTTACTATCATATTAGTCCTTTAGAAGTATATTGAATTAAAATTTATGTCGAAATCCCTCTACTAAACAATCATTTTTTACGAAATTAAATTAAAACGAACACCTTTCGGACCTTTACCATATGTATATTGTAGGAGGGCGATTTATATAGTCTCAACGGAAACAATTGAACTTCAAGGACATTTATTTACTGCTGTAACGGTTCATTTGCCAAAAACGACATTGCTGACCATTTCAAATGAACGCGGTTATATTATGTGCGGTGCATTGGATGTCGGACTTTTAAATCACAAGTTAGCAGACCGGAAGATTATTGCCGGTCGAGCAGTCGGCGTGCGCACGATCGATGACTTATTAAAAGCACCCCTTGAGTCCGTAACCTATGAAGCTGAAAATTGTGGCATTGTCAAAGGAATGATCGGTGAAGATGCATTATTAAAAATGCTTTAAACAAAAAAACTGCCTTGAATATGGTCTTTTTAAAGGACCTTTCAAGGCAGTTTTTAAGTTGCAATTCATTTAGTATTATTTAGATTAAATAGCTTAAATTTCAATAATTATTGGTAGGATCATTGGTTTTCTCATTGTTAATGTAAAAACATATTGGTCCACTGCTTTTTTAATTGCTTTTTTCATAGCATATGGATTTGCCTCATTAAAATTGCTAACAGCTGTTTTCGCTAAATCATTAATATCAAGAATTAATTCTTCAGAATTTTTCGCATAAACAAACCCTCTGGAAATTGTATCTGGATTCGTAATAATTGAGCCATCATACTTACTAATCGTTAAAACAATTACCAACATGCCATCTTCAGAAAGTTTCTTCCGATCGCGTAAAACAATTTCTCCTACTTCTCCAATCCCAATGCCATCCACATACGTATCCCCTGCAGGTATGTCTCGAGTTTGCCGCGCTACCCCATTCACAATATCAACGATTTCTCCATTTTTAAGGATAAAAGTATGATCTTTTTGTACGCCAACTGCTTCGGCTAATAAACGATGTATATGGAGCATTCGATACTCTCCATGAATTGGAATAAAATATTTCGGCTTCATTAAAGTTAGCATAAGCTTTAAATCTTCTTGATAGCCATGACCTGATACGTGCATTCCTGTTATGCTTGAGCTTCCGTAAATAACCTTCGCTCCCAGCTGGAAGAGATTATCTACGATTTTTGATACATCCTTTTCGTTCCCAGGAATTGGTGAAGCAGCAAAAATAACTGTATCGCCTTGAACAACTTTGACATCTCGATTACTACCAGTAGACAGTCTAGAAAGGGCGGCGAGTGGCTCTCCTTGGCTTCCTGTACATAAAATTACTACACGCTCCGGTGGAATTTGATTTAAATCACGGGCTTCTACAAGCATCCAATTTGGTATTTTTAAGTAACCGAGTCTCATGGCAACAGAAACTACATTGACCATACTTCGCCCTAGCAATACTAGTTTTCGATTCGTTTTAATGGCTACATCAATGATTTGCTGAATCCGATTGACATTTGATGCAAATGTAGAAATAAAAATTTTCCCTGTTGCTCTCATAAATTCTTCTTCTAAATGACTACCGACTAATTGTTCAGAAGGTGTGGAACCAGGCCGTTCTGCATTCGTACTTTCAGAAATTAATGCTAATACCCCTTCCGTCCCGATTTCCGCCATTTTATGAATATCTGAAGACTGATCATTCGCTGGTGTTAAGTCGAATTTAAAATCTCCTGTATGGACAACTTTTCCTTCAGGTGTGTGGAAAACTAACCCAAGGCAGTCTGGAATACTATGACTTGTTTTAAAAAATGTGACTGCAATTTGATTAAATTCTAAACGAGAATCTGCATTTATCTCAATTAAATCCGTTTCACGAAGTAATTTATGTTCCTTTAATTTTATTTCGATTAATCCAAGCGTAAATCGAGAAGCATAGATTGGCACATTTAATTTTTTAAGCATATACGGAATACCGCCAATATGGTCCTCATGTCCATGGGTTACAATTAATCCTTTAATCTTGTCTTTATTTTCTTCTAAATACGTAAGCTCTGGGATAATTAAATCCACCCCTAGCAGACTTTTATCTGCAAATTTTGCACCACAGTCTATAATCATAATTTCATTTGAATATTCAATAACATACATATTTTTACCAATTTCATTAATGCCACCTAAAGCAAAAATGGACAATGCATTTTCTGTACTTGCCAATCCAATTCCCTCCTACTATCTCGTTGCTGTAAGTAATGTAACAATTAAATAATCGATTATTGATGCTTTAACACATACTAGTATTGCAACATACGCATGGAACTATACGATATCAATGGTTATAGTGCCTTATTTTATTGAAAATGAATGAAGAAAGTAGAACTTCATTCATTACGCAAAGATATTAAATAATTTCCATTATTTCGCCCATACTACGAACGAAAGGAAGTGTGACCATGCTCACTGACAAACAACTAGCTAATTTAAAAAAGATGCTCATCCACCAAAAAAACGATTTAATAAATGTTAAAAATGAACGAGAAAATGAAGTAACAGCCCATAGCAGCTTACGTGATTCAACAGATGAATTATCAACGCTTGACAATCACCCTGCAGATTTAGCAACTGAATTATATGACCGCGAAAAGGATTTAGCATTAAAGGTGCATAGCGAGGATTTATTATCACAAGTTAATTCCGCACTCGAACGGATGGAAAATGGTACGTATGGAGTTTGCACAAAATGTCATGAAGACATTCCTTATGATCGCTTAGTTGCGATACCGTATACGGAATTTTGTATTAATGATACGGAAGCGAGAGCTATTCCAACAGATCGCCCTGTTGAAGAAGAAATTATTCTTCCACCAGTAGATAATTCATTTGCCAATCGAGAGGCGAATGACGTACTTCAAGATGATGAAGATTCATTCCAAATTGTTGCCCAGTACGGAAATTCAGATACCCCTGCAGACTTTGAGGGCGATTTTGACCATTACAATGATTTATATAGTGATGATGAAAATAAAGACATGTATTCGCCACTAGAAGAATTACACGTCTCCAAAGAGGAAGGTTTAAACGGTCAAATTTCACAAGCATATGCAGATGAAGCTCGGAAATATGATTATTTGGAATAAGTAAATGTAAACCAGCTGAAGCCGCTCATTCAGCTTATAATAATGCTGTTCCAATGAAACGCACCGGTGAGCCAGAAGAAGTAGCTAACTTAATCGCCTTTTTATTATCGGATGAAGCAAACTACATTAGTTCAAAGCCTTACACAATCGATGGCGCTTTATATAATGTTTAACTTGGAGGTATATAGATGAGTCGTTTTAAAGATAAAGTTGTTCTTATAACTGGAGCTGGATCAGGTTTAGGTCAGGCGGCCACATTACAATTAGCAATGGAAGGTGCAAAGCTAGCACTTGTTGACTTAAATCAGGCAGGTTTGGAGGAAACAAAGAAAAAAGTGGCAGATATTGCTCCTAATATAGACCCACTACTTATTACAGCAAACGTTGCTATGGAACAAGAAGTCGAGAATTTTGTAAAACAAACGATTGATAAGTTTGGGAAAATTGATGGCTTCTTTAATAATGCGGGTATTGAAGGAAAACAAAATTTAACGGAAGACTTTGGTATTGAAGAATTCCATAAAGTTGTTTCGATTAATTTAAATGGCGTTTTCTACGGTATGAAGTTTGTGCTAAAAGAGATGAAAAAGCAAGGCTTTGGCTCAATTGTCAATACAGCTTCTGTAGGTGGTATTCGCGGTGTCGGCAATCAATCCGGCTATGCAGCGAGTAAACACGGTGTTGTTGGTTTAACACGAAACTCTGCCGTTGAATACGGTCAATTTGGGATTACGATTAAAGCTATTGCACCTGGTGCAATTATGACACCGATGGTAGAAGGTTCACTCCGTCAAATAGGCGGTGAAAATTGGGAAGAAGCCGGTAAGCAATTTGTTCAATCAAACCCTATGAAACGTTTTGGTAAGCCTGAGGAAATTGGCTACTTAGTAGCATTTTTACTTTCGGACCAAGCAAACTTTATTAATGGTGTGGTCATTCCGATAGATGGTGGCCAATCTTATAAATATTAAAGTGATAATAAGTGCAAGACTTTGTACAAGTCTTGCATTCTCATTTTTATTTAACAAATAGAAAATTTCAGCCTAAAAGTTAGTTTTCTGTTAATCTTTTAGAAAACCCTGTGCTTTTTCCGAGAAATCCTAGGCATTCATAAAATTTATGTGCGGCTATTCGTTCTTCTCGATTCCCACTGTTTAATGTAATGGCTACACAATGATTGTCCCTCGCCCACTCTTCGACAGCTCGCATCAAGCTTTGACCAATATTTTGTCTACGAAAATCATTATGCACTACTAAAGCCAGCACGCGAACATACTGTTCATCAAACTCATAAGCATCTTGTCGACACATGCCAACTAATCCAACAACTGATCCATTTGTTTCCGCAATCAATGTATGATAGTTCGGTAAATGCAATAGTCTTTTAAATCTTTCCTGCAAAATAGAAATTGAAGCAGGATAGCCTAACTGGGCCATTAACTCTTCCATCTGTTCGATATCCTCTATTTGCATAGGACGAATTTGCATAACTGATACATCCCCTTTCTAAAACGTATTTTTTATTCCCTGTTTAATTTTCTTAGTACTTCATCTACAGAAGGCCACACATATATAGATTCATTTAATCGTTGCCCACCTATTGTAATGGGCACTGTTTTAACAAATTGCGCGCCAAAGTATTCATAGAAATATCGGGTAGGATTGTCTTCTAATACTTCAACAAAAACTTTTTCATAGCCTTCATTTTTTATGCGGGTGAATAGTGCTTCAATAAAAGGCGCCCAAGCCCTTTTCCCTGATAAGATTGTAATAAATAAAGTGAGGTTAAATCTGTAGCCTTCAGATCAATATTGTTCGCTCTTCTACATGTATCTCCAAACCCAATTATTTGCTGTTTATCATTTTCTATTATAAATACAGTATTATCTTGTTTTGCAATATTTTGTTGCCAAAGCATTGTTCGTTGTTCGTATGATAATTTTGCTAAAAATTCACTAGGAATTATTCCCTCATAGGTTGTACGCCAAGTATCCACATGAACTTTTGCAATTCCTTGTGCATCTTCTAATGTTGCGCTTCTTACATTCATAAAATTTCCTCCTTCATGATGTAGTTATAATAGCTTTTTTTAAAGAAGGCAATGGTTTTTGCCCATGAATCTTTACTTGCATAGGCATTATCCTTTGTATTTCCTTGCTTATAGGCAATCATTAAATTAGGGATTCCGATTGAATGACCTGCTCCAGGGTAAATGAGGTGGTCATATGGATAAGGCGATCGATGTTCTTCCAACCGTTTTATAGCCCTCTGTGAGAGACCAACCGTGTCCACATCATCTTCCTCTCCGGATATAATTAATACAGGTCCATTTATTTTCTCTACCTGGATTTCTGCTTTCTTTGTTGCTTCTGGATCAGATGCTAAAGCACTATACCATTGTCCAAGTGGATTTCCTCTTCGTTCATTCCACATATCTTTGCATGAAAGGGCTACCGCTATCGGATTTTCTGGCGAGAGATATGGTAGTGGTTTGTCCTGATATAACCAAGCTGGGGGAAGCGTTTTTTCATCAGTCCAAGGGACAATGCCACTAAACGCGACAGCGAATCCATTTAATGCTACAGCAGCACGTAATTCTGGAAATAAACTAGCTGATAATAATGAAAGTTCTGCTCCCCTTGATGTTCCATGTATACCTAACCAGCCATTTGTTACTTCGTTACGTTGTTTCATCCAGTCAATCGCTGTTTTTACATATTCGAGTGGAATATTGACTAGATTCTTAGGAAGACTCTCGACACCAAAGTATGCAAGGGCTAACACTGAAAAACCATGTGATGCTAATAACGCAGCAGGATATTCATATATCCCACCTTCTGAGCCACCAAGTATAATTATTCCTGGCAAAGGCGTTGTTATGTTTTCATTGTAAAAATAAGTTCCAACAAGTCCATGTTCTTTGACTGAATAGCGGGAAATCTGTTCATCTAGCCATAATCTTTTGATTTCAACTTCATCAACAAGAACATGATCAATTAAAAGGGATAACGTAATAATGTGCGGTGATAAAGGGTGTGATGGTCGATCATCCTTTTTAATATTTTCTTGCACTTCCACTACTTCAAATGACCAGAATAATCCCATCCCATTAATCCCCGAGTATGTACCTGATAAAGGTTGCTGTGTATTTAAATCGACTATTCCTTCATTATTAGCTCTATATTTTGCATTAGATTCTAAAGATAATGGCTTCAAACTATTAGTTGTCCGCCTTGCTCTTATTTCTATTTCCTGTTGCGGCTGTAAATCAATTACTTGAATATCAATAGTTCTATCAATCAATGAACTAATAGCACTAACAACAATACGTGGTGAATTAATTTCTGAGCACATCTCTATTTCCTCCTGCTTATCTATTTTTAAACATCCCTAAAATATCAACTATTCACTTTATATGGTAATTCGATTATTTAAAAATAACTATCTTTGTTGCAAAATTGATTTTGCTTTAATCATAGATTACTATAAATGTATAAATTTACATATAAAAAAAACAACAAGGTTGACAGTTGAGAAGGTGTGTTACATGGTTAAGATTCACATTATTGGTCCTGTAGGAAGTGGTAAATCAACTTTAGCAAAAACTCTTACTAAAGAATTTTTTATCCCTTATTTTGAAATTGATAATATTGTATGGGAGCGTAATCCTACCGGGGATATTCGACGTACAGATGAAACAATTACAAATATTATCGCTACTATATTAGAGGAAGATGCTTGGATTATAGAAGGTGTACATACACATTCTTGGGTCGAACCACTACTAGCTGAAGCACATAAAATTATATACTATGAGCCTTCTAAATATGTAAGACTATACCGAATTAACAAACGATTTGCTAAACAGTATTTAAGAATAGAAAAATCAAATTATAAACCAACTATAAACATGCTTAAAAGTATGCATAAATGGAATAATCAACATGAGGAAAAATACCAAGATGAAATTGCTGAAATATTGATGCCTTTTCATCAAAAATTAATTCACCTTCAAACAAAAAAGGATTTTAGAAAATTACATAAAACATTTCAAGAAACGTTCGACAAAAGCATCTAAAAAATGACATCACTTTAGGCTTTTCTTCATACTATAGCTATGAGGTGAATAAATGCCAAGAATAAAATACCGAGAAGCAGATGTTGATTTAATGGCTAGGATGATGCGAGCAGAGGCTGAAGGTGAAGGCAAGCAAGGGATGTTATATGTTGGCAATGTAATCGTTAATCGTGCTATAGCAGATTGTTTAGACTTTAGAGATGTCCGAACAATTGAAGACGTTATTTTTCAAGTGCAAGGAAACAATTACTCTTTTGAGGCTGTACAAAAAGGAAATATGTTTTATCAACGAGCAAGAGATACTGAACGAAGATTAGCTAGGCAAAATTTAGAATATTGGAGAGTCCATCCAGCGAAATATGCCCTTTGGTATTTTAATCCATTTGGGGAGTGTCCTCCAACATGGTACAATCAACCTTTTACTGGTCAATTTAAACAACATTGTTTTTATGAACCAATAGGTGGAACATGTGATAGTGTTTATATGGGTTAGGAACTTCGTGTAGCCTAACTTTATAAACAAACTTTAGCTTAACTAAGGAATAAATGAAGGGAACTGCCTATCTTTTAGGCGTTCCCTTTTTTCTTGGGATAAAAAATGAACCTTTTCCAAAAGTCATTTGTTTATAATGTATACCGCAAAGAAAGGAGTGTCTCAAATTGACAGAACGAGATTTATTCGATTTATATAACAAAGATGTATACCGTACCTGCTATTACATGCTTCGAAACACCCAAGATGCAGAAGATGTATGCCATGATGTATTTATTACGGTCTTTCGCCAAGATTGGAGAAATGTTGAGCATTTACGCGCATGGCTTATGCGCGTCACGATGAATCATTGCTTAAATCTTATTAAAAAGAATCAGACCCAAAGAGAAAAGCAGAATCAAGTACAACGGTTACACGAACAAATGATTTCCTCGGTGAAATCGTTAGACACCATTTTACTAGAAAAAGCAGAAGCTGCCGAATGGGACGAACTACTTAAGCAACTTCCAGAGAAGTTACTGGCAGTCATCACACTACGCTATATTGGTGAGCTATCATTGACGGAAATTGCAGAAACCTTAAATATTCCTGTAGGCACTGTCAAGTCGAGACTTCATAAGGCATTGAAGATTCTACGCAAAAAAGTTGATTACAAGCATCATTCATTCTTGAAGGGAGAGAATCAATTTGGAACGTTTTGAAAACAAGCTAAAAACCCAAATGAAAGAACCAAATAACATATCGTACCCTGATTTTGATCAGATGTGGCATAGTATTAAGCAAGATGAGCTAAAAAATCCTGATGTTAATCCAACTAAAAATCGTCTTCGAAAACAAAAACGATTTGCTTTAGTAGTAGGACTAGCAGTAGCTTTGATGGTTACACCAGTCTATGCTGCATTAACTTATGACTGGTCCACATTACTTACCCATAGAGCAGGTATTCAATCTGCTTTTGAGCAAGGACTAGGACAAGCAATTGAGCAATCCATTACAAAAGAGGATATAACATTGACCGTACAGACAGCTTTTATGGACGAAAATAGAACCTTCATACTATATAGCTTAAAAGCCGGTGAGTCATGGAACGGGAAGGATATAATCTTTGACCATATCGGGCTTAAAGATCAAAATGGCGAGCTCATTGAAGGTAGATATTCAACCCAGTGGAACGATGAGCTCGGTGTATTTCAAGGTTATTTTGAGACGGACTGGATTGTAAAAGGACAGAAAGCAGATGTTCAGTTTGTAATAGAGAATATTCAATTCATCGATGATAAAAAGCAAACTATTCCTTACAATCCTAAAGATACAAATACCCAAAACTTCACCGTTCAGAAAGATGGAATTGAAAGTGTAAGAATACAAGCTTTTGAACCAACCGAAGATAAAACATTACTTATCTCTTCCATTATGTTGTCTGATACAAAAATGGAGAAAAACAGTTTTGCTCATATCGAAGCTGTAAATGACTTGAATACTATTTTAGAAGTTGAAGCATCTGTATACGGTGGTCCAGGTGAACAAGGTGAATATGTAAACAAGCAAACATTTAAAACTAATGCATTACGTGCAGAGGGGACCCAATTTCAACTAGTCTATAATTATCCATTAGCTACCGCCAAAAATACTTGGAACTTAAATTTAGCTCTATCTAAAAAACAAGTAGAAAATGGATCATTTAAAGACGTGTTAAAGATCGCTGTACCAAACGTACCTAACAAAACTGAAATTAGTGAAATGATTGTGACACCGACCCAAGTCCGCCTTGTACTTCATCATGAAAAGACTTATCCTCGCCTTCCTTATATGGACTATCAACTTGATGTAGGTGGGACTCTATTAAACGGAAACATGTGGGATACAAGAGACCCTAAAAAGACGGAGCTACGTTTTGAACTTGAAGGTATTGATATTACATCTTTAGCTAGACAACCAATTACGTTTATCGCTAATCACCGAGTAGATGAGTATAATGGTCATGACAAGCCAATCAGTTTGACTAATATATCAGCGACACCTCAAAGCTTAACGACTTCTATTAAAGGTTATCCAATCTCATGGAAATATTATATGAAAGATAATAACCTCTATGTAGAATCCGTAAGCCCAGACCGCAAATTTGGTGGGGTTAATCAAACCTTCTATCTAGAAGGTAAGGAAAAAAATTATGGACGACCTACTATTTTTGGTATTTTTGGAGACGAAAATAATCAAAGTATGGATGTATATAAGAATTTTGACAAGAAAAACATCGACATTTACATTTCAAATTATACAATTCATAATCGCGAAGCTGAGTTACGTATTCCACTTAAACCTGGAAATTAAATTCCGAGGTTCCTCCTAAACTTAGAATTACTTCATAGCTAAAAAGCCCAGCTCCTTTTTTTAAAATAGGGAGCTGGGCTTCGGTTATTTTAGTGCTAAGTTTTATTTGTTATTAATCAAATAGCGTAACATGACTGTGTTTTCTTCAATTTTAAAAGAAAGCCCAAGCCAATATAGACCATTGTCTTCGTTTGTAAGATCAATTTTAAACGTTTCTGGATTTTCATCCAATGCATTTACATCTATCGCTTTGACTTCTTTGTTAATCGTGTGGAAATATTCAGCTACATTAGGTTTCACTTTTTTTCCATCTAAACCGATGACTATATTGTCTACATTAACTACTGGACCTTTTACTTCTCCCATTTCAACAAACTGGGGATCAGCATACAATGTCGTTAATTTACTTAATTCTTTTAAGGGAGAGAAGTCAGTTATTTCATTTCCAATCATATTTAATGTCTCTAAATTTTTAGCATTTTCCAAGCCTTCCAAAGATCGTACGCGTTGTGATTCGCTTGTTAAGCTTGTCAGTTTATACATATCACTTAGTGTGATATCCCCTTGTAAGCCTAATGTAGTTTTAATGGCATTGGTCAAATTGGAATCTTTAATCGTAACTACTTGATTTAAATCAATTTCCTCAAGATTTGTTTTCGCGTTTTCTAAGGCTGCTAATGCTCCATCTACTTCTGTTTGTGTCGCCATCTTGTTTGCTAATACTTCTTTCGCTTTTGCTATGGCAGTTTGTAAAGCTTGCACACTAGTCTCCGAATAGTTTTCTGTAATTATTGCTTCCACAGCTACCAATACAGTTTCTAAATCACCTGTATATACTCGATCCGCATTTGCATTATGGAATTTAGCATCTCCCCATGTTGCATGGTCAGAGCCATTTCCATTACCGCCGTCGGTTACGACTAATTTCAATTCCTTTGCTCCCGAAATGTTTACTTCAACGAATTGTTGAGGTACTTTAGATGTCATTAATCCGCTGTCGAACTGCTTTACGCCATCCACGTATACTTGGAACACTACAGATCCTACTGTATTATACATTTGTCGATCCACACCAACATATGAAGTAAAGTAAGCGGCATCTTTATTTGTTGTTAAATCATATACGATTGTCGAATTAGAATGTGCGCCAATCCCTTTTTCATAAACTATTTCGCTGTCATCATTAGCTGTTAATCTTAAACTATTTCCACTCGTTGCTTTATCTTTTTTTGGAGCCGCATAACTGTTCTGTGTGGACATCCAATCAAAATCTGAAAGGTAGCGATAGTCTTCCATGTTTACTACTGCAATTGTTTTCGTTTCTGTTACTGTATTTCCATCACTATCAGTTACCGTATAGAAAAGTTCATACTTACCAGCTTTATTAAAGTTAACTTTTTCAATACCTGTCACTACTACTTGCGAAGTCAAATCACCATCTTCTGCATCTATCGCTGAATATTGACCTTTAATATCAATAGGCTGACCAAGCTTCGTTGCTTCAGAAGTTACCTTAAGCACTGGTACACTAGAGCTTTTTGTCAACTTTGCATCTGCCCACACTGTATGGTCAGCTGTATTTCCGTTCATTCCGGCATCTGTTGTAATTAATTTCACTTCTTTTGCACCAGTTACAGGTACTTTTACAAATTCACTACTTATGTTTGCTCCAAATACATCACTCACAAAGCGATTTTCACCATCTACCCAAACTTCAAATCTTGCAGATGAACTGTTATTTCCTCTCATCGCCTGATCAATACCAATATAACTTTCAAAGAAATCAAAACCTTCGCCCTCAATGTTATAGGTGATTTCGGACCTAGCATGCGCGCCAATTCCTTTCGCGTAAGTTGTTTCAAGTCCTTGACGAATCAGTCCAATTGTTCCACCAGATGGAGATTTATCGATTTTATAACCTCCCCACGCGATATTGGCTACTACAGGTGTTATATCCGATACATATTCAAAATCACTGACTACCGTAACTTGCGTTGTTTTCGTCTCTGTAACACCATTGTTGTTTACCGAATAAACAAGCTCATAGTTCCCTTTTTTTGTTACATCCACATTGGAGTTAATTGTGACTTCTTCTGTAATATCATTTCCTTGATAGTCAACAGCTTTCACAAAATCAATTGGGTTAAATTGTTGGTTTAGTTTAAGTGTCAACTCGTCTTCAATGGAAATTGTAGGCTTAAATGCTTTCACTTCTACGGGTTTTAAGCTATTTAGTTTTTTATCATAGGCAATGACTTCATAAGTATAGTTTTCATTTACATCCAAATTTTTATCGACAAATGTTGAAGTAGAAGTAAACCCTATTAACGTACCGTTGCGAATAATTTCATATCCAAGGATATGTTCTTTATTTGTTGAATCTATCGAAAGTGCTAATGTATTTGTTTCATTTGCTTCGTTACGTTTTATACTCACATCAACAGAAGCATCTTTATTAAAGCCATTTTCTTGATAACCTACTACACTATTATTTAAATACCAGATTTTTTTAGGAGCAGAGTATTGGCTTACCGCTTCTTTTGTTTCTTCATTTACCGTAAACCCATGTCTAGCAAAATAACTACTTAAATCTTGATTTAATACTTCTGAAGAAAATTGAATTAAGTATTGTTGCTTAGAAAGATCACCATTCGGGAGTGATACGGATCTATCACGATAGTATTTATTTAATTCTGACCAATAGCCAGGGTGAGCTAATTCAAGCTGCCAAAAGGCACCTAATCTTTCTTGAAGGGATAAATC
Organism: Solibacillus sp. FSL R7-0682; assembly: GCF_038005985.1. Classification (NCBI taxonomy): domain Bacteria; kingdom Bacillati; phylum Bacillota; class Bacilli; order Caryophanales; family Caryophanaceae; genus Solibacillus; species Solibacillus sp. FSL R7-0682. The sequence continues at coordinate 1,234,927 of NZ_JBBOUI010000001.1, read as the reverse complement.
ACTCATTACCGATTTGTTTTCAGCGATTAAATAACTATACATTTTTTCAAATGGAATTCGGTTATCAATGGAATTATAATCGACAGACATGGCCATCGATACCATATTATTTGTTACTTCACCATATTCCCTTACACCTACAGCCATGCGATGACCAATCTCGTGTGTTAGCCCCCACCCTGGATAAGTTTTACTAAAATCACTGAACATGAATGGAACCGTTCCTCGTTGTATGCCTGTATGGCTGCCTGCGGCATACATTGCACCATATGGCTGCATCAATCGTATATTTTCTCGAATAAGTTTCGGATCATGCACTTCACTACTTACGTCCAGACCAGAGAAGTCAAATAACTTCTTGATCCAGACATCATATCCATTTACTGTAGCCAAAGGATCAAGGTTATTCGTAATATACTGGTTATATGCTTGTGAAGCTGTGCCTGTAAAGATAATTCGATCACTTACTATTTCTACTACATCAATTAACTCACGCTCTTTTACATCAGGATGTGCTGCTTTATCCTCATTTAATCGATTGTTATAGTCGGTTAAAAACGCTTTAAATTCCTCTACATTCGTATCTTTTGTAAATATAGGGAATCTCTCTCCCCCTTCAAAACGAATGATAGGTGCTTTTGTTTGTTGCTCTGGGGTATAAGGATTGACGATATAAATTGGTCCACCTTGGGTAACATTTCCTGTATAGATCGTTGGAACAGTAAATTCATTTTTACCTGGATATAAATTGACAGATTTTGCCCATGCATTCCAGCTACCTTCTTGTTGTGTGAAGACAAGTTGTGGTAAAGGCCCACTTGCATCGGCATCTACATATACTGTAATCTTTTCACCCGCTCTAGCCGAGATACCTGTTGGTTGATTGTTTGTTCCATATGACATTTTTAGCTTCTGTTGAGCATGGCTGACCATATTGCCGTGCTGTTCAGCTTCAATAATTCTTCCTGCTGTCACTAACTCTCCTTTGACAATTTTTTTAGCTTGCTCAAGGCTCTCTTTGTATGTTTCATATAAAGGATGCGATTTTGCTGCTTCTTCGAGTTCATTGATTTGGTTTAATGTACTGTATTCGTCCGCAACTGCACTCATCGTAGCATCTTTAAATAAACTGTTTATTTTATTTTGGATTACATCTTCTTTATAAAAGGCTAATTCAGCTAATGTTGCCCAATTTTGATTTGACTTCTTAAATTTAAACTTCAACCGTTTAAATGTAGTAGGTTCAAATTTTGCCTCTATTAATCCAGCTATCATGCTGTGCTGACCCGTTGATACAAGTTGATATGTATCCCCTTGAGAGGTTTGAGAAGCATAAATTTCAAACTCTTCAGCGAAGCCTTTACGGTCAGATGGTCTCGCTCCATATATAAGGCGTTCTAACGTAACTGCCTCTTTAAATGTTACTTCTACTTCATTCGAGAAAATCGATGTATTCGCTTTGTTCGTTTCCCAATATGTATCTAACTTGCCATCCACAGCGTTCCCAATTACAGCACTACTATAGTGACCTGCATTGTTTGTAATACTTTGGATATTCGAATAGTCCATTCTGTAAAGCGCTGAGTAGTGAGCATTCCCATAATGATTAAACGGCTTCGCAATCGCTTTCGTCACTTCTATTTGCTGTGTATTTAATAAGGCTTTAGCATTTTGAATATCTTCTTTAAATTGTTCATATAAAGGATGCGATTTGACCTCGTTTTCGAACTGATTTAGTTTTTCTACCGTATTATAATTTGCTGACACTTCATTTTTACTACTATCGGTAAATAACGATGCCATTTGATCCCATAGTGCATCTTCTTTATAAAAGCTAAATTCTGCTGCACTTGCCCAATCTTGATTTGCTTTATTAAACACGAACTTTAGACGCTTAAATTGCGTAGGGTTGAATTTTATTTCAATGACATCCCCTACTGATTTTTTATATTCTCCCTCGGCAATAAATGTGAAGTTATCTCCCTCATCAGTCGTAGAGCCGTAAACTTCAAACTCCTGGGCAAAGCCTTTTCCACCTGGTCGTGCTGCGTATACAATACGATTTAATTCAGTTAAATCATTTAAAGTAAACACTACCTCATTCGTAAAGTTTTCACTATTCGGTTTCCCTGTTTCCCAATGAGTCGTTAAATTCTCGTCGATTGCATATGAAAGATAAGAGTTAGAATACCTTCCACCATTATTCTCGATTGCTTTAATATTAGCGTTATCCATTTTAAAAACTTCGTTATAAGCATTTAATAAGTCTTTCCCATACAAACTAAATTTACTAACTACCGTTTTATAGGATATGTCCACTTCTCCTTCTATTGCGGTTTTCGCATCATTTTGATTTGGTAATTCTTCAGCTAGTACATTAAATGGAACGCTTGCGATGTTAATTGCCATTGCTGCTGCAGTTGCAATTGAAAGTACTTTTTTCATATTGTTGCCTCCTAGTGTATAAATATAAATATTTAAAAATTCCGATATTGGAACTTTCAATCAATCGAAAGTTCTTAACCAAAGAGAAGAACGATATTGCTTTTAATCAAAAAAATACAAAAAATCAAATTCTTCAAAAACAATAATATGTTTAGAAAAATATGAAAATCAAGATATATTTTATTAAAAAATCTATTTTTTGGTATAAAAGGCTAATAAGTAGCATTTAAAAATTTTAAAACAATGACTTTTGTCACTCGGTCTTATAAAATCCAAATTACACTTAAGGACCATTATAATTAGTAAAAGAAGGGGGATGTAAATAAAAAAATGTAGTGCTAGAGTGAAATCTAACACTACATTTTATGGGGAGGAATATTTTTAACAACTAGAAAGGATTTATTTTATTATGCCCTCTAGCATTAAATTCACTTTTAATACATTTACTGTTTTTTCCCCAAATAGGCCGAATAATGGGGCTTCTGTACATTCGCGAACTATTCTTTTTACTTCTTCTATCGGTAGGTGATTATGCTCAGCTAGTCTCTCCACTTGATACATAGCAGCTGCAATAGAAATACTTGGATCTAAACCACTACCTGAAGCTGTCACTAAATCAACTGGAACTGGCACCCCAACTTTGTTAGGATGGGCTTCTTGAATAGTAACAATCCGTTTAGCTACCAATGCTTCATATTGATCACTGGCAGGGCTTATATTAGCTGGATATGCATACATTAATGATTTCCCTTCTGAATCTTTATAAGTTGCTGTATCGATTTGCATAATTCGTCCCCACATGTGTGATTGTTCAGTAAACTGTTGACCTAGCAATTCAGAGCCATACATTTTCCCGTCTACTTCAAGTAAACTCCCATTCGCTTTTTCAGGAAATGTTACTTGGGCAAATGCCGTCATCAATAAAGGATAGATACCCCCACATACAATTGTGAACACTAGAAAGATTAAAATTGCTCTCCATAATGTAACTTTTAACAAGCTCATTTTCTCATTACTCCTTTTTAAAAAATAACTAGATCAAGTAAAATATCGATTAACTTAATCATGATAAATGGTGTAACAATACCTCCAAGTCCATAAATAAAAATATTTCTAGTTAATAATTTTTCTGCAGGTAATTCACGGTATTTTACTCCATTAAGTGCTAACGGAATTAATGCAATAATAATTAAAGCATTGTAAATGATTGCTGATAATATTGCGCTTTTTGGACTACTCAATTGCATCAAATTTAACTTATTTAGCTCGGGATATAAATCGATAAATAATGCTGGGATAATCGCGAAATATTTGGCTAAATCATTGGCAATAGAAAATGTCGTTAAGCTACCTCTTGTCATTAGTAATTGCTTCCCTATTCGAACAATTTCAATTAATTTTGTTGGTGAGGAATCAAGATCAACCATATTTCCTGCCTCTTTTGCAGCTTGTGTTCCAGTATTCATTGCAACGGCTACATCTGCTTGTGCAAGCGCTGGGGCATCATTCGTTCCATCACCTGTCATCGCAACTAGATGGCCCTTTTTCTGAAACGCTCTTATCATCTCAAGCTTTGCTTCAGGCGTAGCACCAGCCAAAAAATCATCAACTCCTGCCTCTGCTGCAATTGCCGCTGCAGTTATCGGGTTATCTCCAGTAATCATGATCGTTTTTATGCCCATTTTGCGTAAGTCTGCAAATTTCTCTTGTACACCTTGTTTCACTATATCTTTTAAGTAAATAACACCTAACACTCTAAAATTTTTTGCCACAACTAATGGTGTTCCACCTTTTTCTGCGATTTGCCTCACAGCTTCCTCACATTGTTTACTATACGTTCCTCCTTGTTGTTGTATATAAGTTTTAATAACTTCAGCTGCACCTTTTCGAATTTCATTACCTGCAAAATCAACTCCACTCATGCGCGTTTTCGCACTGAAAGGAATAAAATGCAATGGTTGTTCCTTCATTGATCGTCCACGGATTCCGAATGCCTCTTTTGCCAGTATTACAATGCTACGTCCCTCAGGTGTTTCATCTGCCAGCGACGATAACTGAGCAGCATCGGCTAATTCCTCAACTGTGACACCATCAACTGGAACAAAAGCTGTTGCTTGACGGTTACCAATTGTAATTGTTCCTGTTTTATCCAGCATTAATATATCGACATCACCTGCTGCTTCTATCGCACGTCCACTCATTGCAAGAACATTTGCTTGATTAAGTCTACTCATTCCTGCAATACCAATTGCTGAAAGCAATGCCCCAATCGTTGTTGGTGCTAAACATACAAGTAATGCAACAAGTGTTGTGACCGAAATTGGATTCCTTTCTCCTACTAAATTGGCTGAAAAGGAAGTAAATGTATACAACGACAGCGTTACTAAAATAAAAATTATGGATAATGCGACAAGGAATATTTGAAGCGCTAATTCATTCGGTGTCTTTTTACGTGCTGCCCCTTCAACCATGGCAATCATTTTATCTAAAAAACTCTCTCCTGGAATACTAGACACTTTAATAATAAGTGCATCTGAAATAACGACTGTACCGCCTGTTACTGCACTACGGTCACCACCACTTTCTCGTATAACAGGAGCAGATTCACCGGTTATCGTACTTTCATCGACTGAAGCAGCACCTTCTATAACCTCACCATCAGCCGGTATTAGTTCCCCTGCTCGCACTAGCACAAGATCACCTTTTTGCAAGATGGCAGAGGAAACAACTTCGATATTATCTAAATCTTCAATACTTATTAATTTGTTTGCTGCTACATCTTTTTTGGCAGCTCTTAGAGTATCGGCTTGTGCTTTCCCTTTTCCTTCAGCGATTGCTTCGGCAAAGTTAGCAAAAAGTACGGTAAACCATAAGATGACTGCAATCGTTAGCGTGTAACTTGAAGAGGCATCCTTTATACCAAATAAGGATATAATCCATAATATTGACGTTAAAATTGCACTAATATATACGAGTAACATTACTGGATTTTTTGATTGATCTATCGGACTAAATTTTAAAATAGAATCTTTTAATGCTCTTGAAAGTAAACGTTTATTTAATAATATATTTTTCGTTTCTGTCGTCATTTTCAATTTCCTCCTAACGTAACATGATCATATATTCTGCAATTGGACCAAGTGCAATCGCTGGTAGAAAGCTTAAGGCCCCAATCAACAGTATGACGAACGTTAATATAAAGATGAATAACCCACTGTTCGTTGATAACGTACCTACAGTTGCCGCCATTTTCTTTTTTTGAACTAGGTTACCTGCAATCGCTAATGCACAAAGAATGGGAACAAAACGAGCAAATACCATCGATAAACCTAAGATTACATTTATAAAAGGTGTGTTTGCTACAAATCCTGCAAAGGCAGATCCATTATTTGCACCTGCAGACGTAAAAGCATATAGAAACTCTGAAAACCCGTGCGGACCTAAGTCATTTAAACTATTTGCAATCGTTGGAACTAGAGCTGCAATGCCACCGCTTACTAAAATAGCCATTGGTGTTGCTAAACAGCAAAGCACCGCCCATTTCATCTCATAAGGTTCAATTTTTTTCCCTAAATATTCCGGTGTACGTCCAACCATTAGCCCTGCTATAAATACCGTTAAAATCACAAACGATAACATGCCATATAGCCCGCTACCAACACCACCAAAAACAACTTCACCTAGTTGCATTAATACCATTGGAATCATGCCTCCAAGTGGCGTATAACTATCTAGCATTGAATTCACCGAACCATTTGAGGCCGCTGTTGTATATGCCGTCCAAATTACAGATGACGCAATACCAAACCGCGCTTCCTTCCCTTCCATATTGCCCCCAGCTTGCTCACCTATTGATAAATCAACCAATCCATCTTGCGCAAGTTGCGGCGTAGCCATATGCTCTGCTACCGCTAAACCAAAAACTGCTAATACAAGGATCATAAACATCGCAGTAAATATCGCATAGCCTTGTTTTTTATCCTTTATAATGAAGCCAAAAGTGAAACACAATGAGACAGGAATTATTAATATGGCAAGCAACTCGAGTAAATTAGAAAGTGCTGTTGGATTTTCCAGTGGGTGTGCTGAGTTTACGCCAAAGAAGCCTCCGCCGTTTGTGCCTAATTGTTTAATTGCAATTTGACTCGCGGCTGTTCCCATTGGAACAAACTGCTCTGTTATAATTTGGGCATCCTTTACGACCTCCCCGTTTACAATGACTTCATCTGTTGCAATATGAATTGTAGCTCCCTCAATTAGCGTACCGTCTTCATGAATTGCAATTGGTTCAAGTAATTGCACCGATTCAGCTGACTTCAAATTTTGAACAACACCTTGTGAAACGAGAACGATTGATATGACGAAGCTTAGTGGTAAAAGAATGTATAAATTCACTCTCGTTATATCAACCCAAAAGCTACCAAGACTATTGCCTTTCACTCGCATTAACCCTCTAATAAGTGCAAATAATACAGCAATTCCTGTCGCTGCTGAGACAAAGTTTTGAACTGTTAACCCAATCATCTGCACTAAATAGGAAGCTTGTGCTTCACCCGTATAAGCTTGCCAGTTTGTATTTGTGATGAAACTTATTGCTGTATTAAACGATAAATGCCAGCTCATATTCGGAACACCTTGAGGATTTCCAATTAAAACTCCCTGTAATAACTGTAAAATGAAGAGAAATAAAAAGCCTATCCCACTAAAGAGTAATACGGAGACGAAATATTTTTTCCAATCCATTTCATCAATAGGCTTTATTTTTAATAAACTATAGATGCTTTTTTCTATTGGATGAAGGATTGTTGAAAGGATAACGCGATCTCCGTTCATCACTTTTCCAATGTATTTACCAAGTGGAATTGCAAGTAGTACTAGAATAATTAAATACAAGGCGTATTGAAGTATTAAATTCATCATGCTCGGTCCCCCCTTAGCAAAATTACAATATAGTAAAACAGTAAAATGACTGCTAATATTCCAATTGTACTAATAATAAATTGCATGCTCATTCCCCCTCTAACACAACAATACAAAATTCAAAATTAATATAGTGTTAGGAAGACAATGAATAAAATAAAGATTGTATTAAGATGGAGAATTTGAATGAAAGCATCATTGTGAAAGGAGACACGTAGAGGAAAATCTTTATACAATCTTAATGTCTGATAGGTATATACTTATTCTGCGTTAACATCTACAACGCTATACTATTGTAAAAACTAGAATGATAAATGAGGGATGAGGATGAATTTCGAGCGAGAAAACCCTGATACAATTCTGAAACGGATCTTCACCATTAAAAAAGAGCAACACCAGGGACAGTTAAAAATCTTTTTTGGTTATGCAGCTGGTGTCGGTAAAACCTATGCAATGCTAAAAGCAGCCCATGAGATGAAGTGTCATGGAATAGATGTTGTGATTGGTTATATCGAACCACACGCAAGACCAGAAACAACCGCATTAATAGAGGGACTAGAGCAATTACCGACACATGTTATTGAACATAAAGGGATAACGCTTCAGGAGTTTGATTTAGATGCTGCATTAACAAGAAAACCCCAACTACTATTAGTAGATGAACTTGCCCATACCAATTCTGTAGAGGCGAGGCATGTTAAACGTTATCAAGATATTCAGGAGCTTTTAAAGGCGGGTATAGATGTCTATACAACTGTGAATGTTCAACATATTGAAAGCTTAAAAGATTTAGTTGCTTCCATTACAGGCGTCATTGTACGGGAACGAATTCCTGATTATTTTTTTGATGAAGCCAATCAAGTGACATTAGTTGATATTGAGCCAATAGACCTTTTAGAAAGGTTAAATGAAGGAAAAATCTATCAGCAGCTGCAAGCGGAAAAAGCGGTTCTAAACTTCTTTCAGTTAGAAAATTTAGTTGCGTTGCGCGAACTTGCTTTAAGACGTACAGCTGACCGTGTCCATTATGTTGCGGAAAAAACTAAATCAAAGATAAAAGATCAGTTGAATGCGGGAGAACATATTTTAGTATGCTTATCGTCCTCTCCTTCCAACGAGAAAATTATTCGAAACGCTGCACGTATGGCCAATGCTTTTAAAGGACATTTCACAGCCTTATTTGTTGAAACGCCTTCTTTTTCCAACTGGACCGAAAACAATAAGGCAAGATTACGAAAAAATATGCGCTTAGCCGAACAGCTCGGTGCAACAATTGAAAAAGTTCACGGTACAGACGTAGCCTTCCAAATTTCTGAATTCGCACGATATACAAGTGTCACAAAAGTTGTCATTGGTCGTTCCAATACACAACGCACTTTTCTTCATATAAAAAAATCATTTACAGAGCAGCTCACACTGTTAGCTCCGAATTTAGATATATATGTTATCCCAGATCAACAAACTAAACCTTATAAAGCAAAAAAAGAAGCAAAAGTAAAATTTTCTTTCGCACTCGTTGATTTAGTCAAAATGGGTGTCATTTTAGCTCTCACAACAATTGTAGGTTTTTTATTTCAAGAGCTTGAATTTAGTGATACAAACATCATTAATATGTATATACTAGGCGTCCTAATAACGGCTATTTTAATTGCAAACCGGTTAATTAGTATATTAATGGCTGCACTAAGTGTCATTGCCTTTAATTTCTTTTTTACCGACCCAATGTATTCCCTTACCGCAAGAGAATCAAGTTATCAAGTTACATTTGTTATTATGTTTATCACAGCATTTTCAATCGGTACGTTAGCAAGTAAACTTCGAAGACAGGCGCAAGTTTCCGCTGAAACAGCTTACCGAACAAAAATATTACTAGAAACAAACCAGTTACTTCAGCAGGCAACTAGTTCTGTGGCCATTTTAAATACAACTGCTAAACAATTAGCTAAACTATTAAATCGTCAAATCGTCTATTATCCAACAATTGAAAACGAGTTAGTACAACCAAATATTGTTCTAAATAAAGAAACTTATTGTGATACCACTGAACTACTCACAGAAAGAGAATTAGCCGTTGCAACTTGGGTATTTAAAAACAATAAACACGCCGGAGCATCAACAAATACTTTAAGCAGTGCCAAATGCTTATATTTAGCAGTTCGTACTAACTTAAATGTATATGGTGTTATAGGGATACCATTAAATCAATCGGAAACACTTGATACATTTGAAAATAATTTAGTATTATCTATCCTTGGTGAATGCGCCTTAGCGCTTGAAAGGGAATATTTTATTCGAATGCGAGAAGAGGCTGTTTCCCAAGCAAAAAATGAACAACTACGAGCAAATTTATTGCGAGCTATATCCCATGACCTGCGTACACCTTTAACGACCATTTCAGGCAATGCTAATATATTACTTAGTAGTAGTAATCACATTGATGAAAATACAAAAATTCGTTTATATGAGGATATTTATGATGATGCAAAATGGCTTATTAATTTAGTAGAAAACTTACTTTCTATTACACGGATCGAAGAAGGCACGATGCAAATTAATATGAAAGCTGAGCTGATTGAAGAAGTAATCGAAGAAGCGCTCAAGCATATTAATCGCAAACGTATTGAACATATTATTAAGGTTGAAGAATCTGAAAATCTCATCATGGCAAAACTTGATTCTCGTTTAATCATTCAAGTTCTTATTAATTTAATTGATAATGCGATCAAGTATACACCTATTGGTTCGGAAATCGTTATTTCCACAAATAAGATAGATAATTGGATTGTCGTTGAAGTAGCGGATAATGGAAATGGGATTGATACGGTTGCAAAAGAGAGGCTCTTTGAAATGTTTTATACGGTAAATCAAGGTATAGCAGATAGTCGAAGAGGTATGGGGATTGGTTTAGCTTTATGTAAATCAATTATTCAAGCACATGGCGGGACGTTAACTGTCCATGATCGGAGTCCATCAGGTACGATTTTTCGTTTTACATTACAAACACAGGAGGTTGACTTATGAGTAAGCCATTTATTTTAATTGTAGAAGATGATGAAGCGATACAACGTTTAATTACGACAACACTAGAAACACAAAACTATCGCTTCCTAACTGCAAGTAATGGTAGTCAGGCAATACTAGAAGCTGTCTCTCACAACCCTGATATCGTCATTTTAGATTTAGGATTACCTGATATGGATGGCGTTGAAATTATTAAAAAGATTCGATCCTGGTCTACCATGCCGATTATTGTAGTAAGTGCACGGAGCATGGACCAAGATAAGATTGATGCGCTCGATGCAGGAGCTGATGATTACTTAACGAAGCCCTTTTCTGTCGAAGAACTTCTCGCACGTTTACGTGTCGCGATTCGGAGAATTCATTATCATCACACAGATAGTGCCCAACAAAATTTACATTTTGCAAATGGGGATCTATCGATTGATTATGCGGCGGGCTGTGCTTTCCTAAAAGGGACTGAACTTCATTTAACACCCATAGAATATAAATTACTTGTTCTCTTATCCAAAAATATTGGAAAGGTATTAACCCATAACTACATTACAAAAGAAATTTGGGGAAGTACTTGGGAGAACGATGTCGCATCATTACGAGTATTTATGGCTACATTGCGAAAAAAGATTGAAAGTGAGAGTCAACAAAAATATATTCAAACACATATTGGCGTTGGTTATAGAATGATAAAAAATTAGCCCCTACATCCATAGTTCACTATCGAAACGATTAAGATTCCAAATCATGCCTTAGCCAGCAGACATTAATCACTTAATGTTTGCTGGTTTAATTATGCACCTGTTACTAGTCTAAAAGGCCATCCCAACCAAGTTCAAACCTTCCTATTAATCTGATTCATAGTTTATTAATTCATCAATTGACACTGATGTACCATTAATCGATCTAAATTCAAATTGGCCAACTTTGCTATGGGCAAAATAAGTATATTCGATATTCGGTTCATCTTTAAAAATAACGACTACATAAAAGGCCGGGAGCTTTTTCCCCCATACACCTTCAATTGTTTTAATTTCTTCTTTTTTATAACCCTTTTCTTCAATAAGATATTGTGACACTTTGTTAGCATAGATTATTTTGTTACTTTGTACATAAATAATAGGTATAACTAAAATCACAGCGATAATTCCTAATAAATACTTTTTCTTTTTTATATTCACCACTCCAATATGTAAATGGTTTTTAAAAGATTTACCTTTTGTCACCATCATACAATAAAATGGGAATAATATACAAAAAACTCAAGGAAAGCTAAGCGTTCCCTGAGTTGTTATCAGTAGCTAAAATTTATCAAGTGTTTCTTTTTTATTATAGCCTTCTAAGTTGGGAACAAATTTTCTTAGATCAACCGGCACATTAATCTCTAATTTTTCAGGGTGGAGATAACTAATAAGTTGACCTCCCACATCATACGTTTCGTATTTAATTAAGATTCCTGTATCTTTATCTACCCAAAAGCGGAATGTATCCGTTGTTTCTTTCAATTTTGTTTTAGTAATTACTTTCTCATCCATTTTTCCATTTAAAACAATGGTATTATGACCTAATAATTTTTCGTTTTGTTTTTCAATTTCCCAAAGTTGCATATTTTTTAAATAACTTGCTGCAAACTCATAGGGAAATAAAGACATACCCGAAGCTCCAATTGGTGGTCTCTCCCTGAAAATCTCATTATTTTCATAGATTTTTTTAAATTTGAAATCAGCTATCTTCTCTGGTGTGGTCATTTCTTTAGCAGGTTGAGGTTCATAGCTATTAACATGATATGTTTTATTTTCACTATCTATATACCAGATTTTTTCATGATTATAAACATATTCTTGAATTCTTTCCTCAGAACCCATCACCTTTTCATCAAATAAATCTGTAATTTTTTCGATGCCACCAATTTTATTTTTTATACTTAATGTATATTCAACAATGGTTGTACTAACGGAATCATCATAATAGGTTACATGCTCTTCAAATTTCCCGGTTGCAGTGTGAAAATAATCCACTGAATTTAATAACTTTCGTACTACATCTTCTTTTGTCATGTTTTCAAACGATTCCTCTTGTATAGGAGGTGTATAAAGAGGACTTTCATTTATCGGTTCTTGCGGGTCCCCTTCGTAATTATCTGTACTTGCCAACTGTTTTTCTTGTGGAAAGATTTCCAACTCAGTAATGAAGTAATAAGTTCCCCCTATAAATAATAGACCAGTTAAACTAATCGGTAAAAGATTAGTGAAAATAGACTTTAGACTGAATCGATTGCTCCTCCGCTTGGATAAGCTTTTCCTAACATAGTCTTTATTTTTTTCATTAAAATCAATATCCTTCATCACGGTTTTATTTAAGTGATTTGCGATATTTTTAAATAAATCATCCATTCAGTTTGCTCCCTTCCAATGCCTTTTTTAATAGTTGCCTAGCCTTATGTAAGCGGGACTTAATTGTTTGTATACTCAAATTTAATAAACCCGATATTTCGTTGTATGACATTTCTTCGTAATAATAAAAGATTATTATTTCTCGATATTTCACTGGTAACGAAAGAATTTTTTTAGAAATTAAGCGTTTGTCCTCAAGGTACAATACTTCTATTTCAGGAGTTTTTTCTGTGCTTTTTGATGTCGAAAAAAATTCAGCTAGGACAATATTTTTGAATGACCAACTCCTTAACTTGTCCTTACAAAGATTTACAGTAATACGATAAAGCCATGTTTTATACGTAGATTCGTGTCTAAAATTGTCTAAGTGCTCGAAGCATCTAATAAAAACCTCTTGAGCAATATCTTCAGAAAGTTCCTTTTGCCTCGTATATGTAAATGCTAATCTAGTAATTTTTTGCCCATATTCATTCATTAGCCATTCAAGCTTCTCCTCTTTACTCCTATCTAGGTTAATTTCTACTTGTTTGCTCTCTCGTTCTATCATTCTCCACACCCTTTCAAACTTATTAGACGGAGCTAATAAGTTTTGGTTGTAAAAAACTTACGTACCTATTTGATTCCCCAAAAAAAGCGTATCAAATCCTTTAGAATTTGATACGCTTATGATTTTGATGAAAGGAAAAAAATAATTTTTACTAGCCAGTCCTATTTTAAATTTAATTTAAGCAACTTTAGTATTCCGTAGCCATGAAAACAAAACCGCAATAATTAAAACGATTCCTAAATAACCCATAATCGCATACATGTTGGTGATTAACGTTGTAAAACCAATGAGACTAATTGCAAAAGCGACTAAACATAGCAGCATGACTACTAATTTAAATGATAACCCATCTGGCTTCACAAATCTTACTGCGAGAATATAAAGTGTTCCGACAGCTGTACTATAAATCATCCCTAACAAAATAATTGCCATCATCATACCAACTATTGGATGAATCTGTTCTGCTAGCTTAAGAGTTGGCATTTCAACACCACTCACTACATCCATTTTTGCAAAAAGGGCCGCGTTTATTAAAAAAATTAATAAACCAAGAATGATTCCACCTAATATCCCACCACGCCTAGCTACCTTTCGATCCTTTGTCGTCCCCCCCATGACAATAAGCATCGCTGCCCCTGCTGCAATGTTATAGGAAACATACAATACTGCACCTGATAGCCAATGAGAAGTTGCGGAAGGCTGATTTTTTGCCATTACATTTAGCTCACTAATGGAATAATCCATTGTAAATAATGAATAAACTAAAAGTAATAAGATTACCCCCATTAAATAGGGCATTATTATCGCAAGAATGTTAATAATACGATCTGCATTCAACAAAAGAGTAAAAATCACAGCTAATGTCATAAGCATACTTCCTACGGAAGGCTCGATTCTGTACATTTGATTAAATGTTGATCCAGCGCCAGCTAACATCACAATCCCAATACCAAATAACACAAATGAAATTAACAAATCGAGCACTGGACCAAAAAACCGGCCACCAATATAATGAATCCCCTCCTTATGGGAGGTAGTCTGCAAATCAGTGCCAATCTGAGCAAGGGTCATCCCTAGAACAGCAAATATAATTGTTGCTACAATACAGCCAACTAAGCTTACCAAGCCAAAGCTTGTAAAATACTGCAAGATTTCTTGTCCAGATGCAAAGCCTGCACCAACTACTAAACTGACAAATGTACCAGCAATTTGTATACTTTTTTTCAATGCGCACCTTCTTTACCGTACTTATCATCATTCCTACTGTATGAACTTGTAGGGGGAATCATGCTTTAACAGAAAGGACAAGCACAGTGTGGCTTCTTGTAATTGACTAAGTGGATCGCTTTTTCTAATTAAAAGCACTAAACCCCTTTTAGATCAGACTTCCAAGGAATATTTATGTATGATGAAAGGACAAATTTTGTCCTACCAAAAAATTAAAAAAGATGAGGTATCATAAATGAAAAAATTAATGAATCAAGCAGAAAATTTAGTAATGGAAATGTGTAACGGTCTCGTACTTGCACATCCAGAGCTTCAATTAAACGAAAAATATAAAGTGATTTTCCGTCGTCAGCTAAAAAAAAGTAAAGTGAGCTTAATTAGTGGTGGTGGCAGTGGTCATGAGCCAGCGCATGCAGGCTTTGTAGGTGCTGGAATGCTTGATGCAGCGGTATTTGGAGATGTTTTTGCTTCCCCATCACAAATCCAAGTCTATCAAGCGATCAAACAAGTAGCGACGGAGCAAGGCGTATTAATGATTATTAAAAACTATTCTGGTGACATAATGAATTTTAAAAATGGTGCTGCACTCGCTGCTGAAGATGGGATAGTTGTTGATTACGTAAAAGTCGATGACGATATCGCTGTTGAGGATAGCTTGTATACTGTCGGACGCCGCGGTGTTGCAGGTACAGTGTTTGTGCATAAAATTGCAGGGGCAGCAGCTGAGCTTGGGTTTGATCTTGCAACAGTTAAAAAAATCGCAGAAAAAGCAGCAGGTCATGTTCGAAGCATCGGCTTTGCGTATACATCGTGTACCGTTCCTACTAAAGGGACTCCCATGTTCTCTTTAGGTGAAGATGAAATGGAATATGGTGTTGGAATTCATGGTGAACCTGGTATTCGTCGTGAGAAAATGATGGATGCAAACGCTTTAGCAGAACGTATGGTAAAGGATCTATTAAATGATTTAGGCAATGTAAGCGAAGTAGCAGTTTTAATCAACGGCTTTGGTGCAACACCTCTTCAAGAGCTATATGTATTCAATAATAGCGTCATTCGTACTCTTACTAAACAAGGTGTCAATGTTCACCGTACATTTGTAGGCAATTTCATGACGAGCATTGATATGGCTGGAGCATCCTTATCTATATTAAAATTAGATGATGAACTGAAGCAATATTTCAATGCTCCTGCTTCTACACCAGCATTTAAAGTTGACGGAGAGGTAGAACCAATTCAAATGCTTGAACCTATACAACAAGCAAACAATATAGCGGAGCCTTCTTTTAAAGTAGAAACTAATAAGCAATTTGCCAAAATCATAAACGAGCAATTTTCATTAGGAAACATGCATTATTACATCGATAAAATGAGCGAAGTCATTATTGAAAACGAAGTGCCGTTCTGTGAATTGGACTCCTATGCAGGAGATGGCGACTTCGGCATGAGTGTCGCTAAGGGTTTTAAACAATTAAAACGTGAATGGACAGAGCTTACTAGCGAACCATCGATGAATGCATTTTTATATCATTGCTCGATGATTATCATGGAGCATTGTGGTGGCGCATCAGGTCCTATTTGGGGCTCAGCCTTCCGCGCAGCAGGTAAAGCAGTTGAAGGAAAAGAATTTTTAGCGGTATCGGATTTTGCAGCTATGCTCCAAGCAGCAGTGAAAGGCATTCAAACAACTGGTGAACGTTCCTTTGGACGTGGTGCTGTTGTCGGTGATAAAACATTAATCGATGCATTCGTTCCTTGTGCGAATGTTTGGTCAGAAGCAGCTAACGAAACGACATTCGCTGACATTTTTAAACGTGGTGCATTAGCCGCTGTTGAAGGTGCTGAGGCAACAAAACACATTGTTGCCCGTATGGGGCGTGCAGGAACTGTCGGAGATCGAAGTCTAGGCTACCCAGACGCAGGTGCTTATGGACTCGGTGTGATATTTACTGCATTAGCGGAAGATGTGCAATAACCTTAATTGCAAATGAAATAAGGTACTTTCTGTTCAATTTAAATAGAAAGTACCTTTAAATTTAAAAGTATTTATTAAAAGGCCTTGGTATTTAGATATATCCTTAGATGATCATTTCACTTTATAAATCGCCCGGTTATGTGAGAATGTTTTAAACCCATGGATACCATGGAAGCTACCAATTCCAGAATTATTAACACCGCCAAATGGTAATGGTAAATGAGTATTATGCATGAAAATCCCGTTAATTGTTACACCACCTGAAGAAGTCGACGCCAATATTTTTTGTTGGAATTCCTCATTCTCGCTAAACATGTATAATGCAAGCGGCTTCGGGTTCGCTTGAATATAGCGTAAAACTTCCTCTACTTCCGTATACGTGTGTGCAAATGTTAAAGGACCAAAAATTTCTTCCTCAGCAATAAGCATTTCAGCCGTCACATCACCGAGTAAAGTAGGCTCAATTAAACGGTTTTCATCATCAAATGTACCACCACTTAAAATAACCGCACCTTTTGCTAGCGCATCTTCGAATAAGTTTTTAATACGCTTATAGTGTTGCTCATTGACAATTTGCGTACGCTCTACTGAACGGATTTTGCCATCATCGTATAGCATCCCTACTGTCATTTGTTGATAAAGCGCAGCAAAAGCAGTTAAATCTTCCTCATGCACAAAAATGTAATCTGGTGAAATACAAAACTGTCCGCCCATTAAAATTTTCCCGAAAACTAAATTTTGTGCTGCCTTGACTAAATCATATCCTTTATCAATAATAACTGGTGATTTCCCCCCTAACTCAAGGGTCACTGCTGCTAAGTGGTTGGCCGCTTCA
Organism: Solibacillus sp. FSL R7-0682; assembly: GCF_038005985.1. Taxonomy (NCBI): domain Bacteria; kingdom Bacillati; phylum Bacillota; class Bacilli; order Caryophanales; family Caryophanaceae; genus Solibacillus; species Solibacillus sp. FSL R7-0682. The sequence goes on along the minus strand of NZ_JBBOUI010000001.1, from coordinate 1,217,573 downwards.
CGCATGACAATTTTCCCAATACGTGGACTACCTGTAAAGAAGAAGTGATCAAATGGCAACCTTAATAACTGTTCGGATACATCGGCCTCCCCTTGGACAAGCGCCACCTCCTGCTCATCAAATACTGATTCAATTACTTCTTGCAAAATTTTGTTATAGTTCGGATTAAATTCACTTGGTTTAAGTACAACACAATTCCCAGCAGCAAGTGCCTCTGCAAGTGGATGAATTGTTACAGACATTGGTGAGTTCCAAGTACCAAAAATACAAACACGTCCGCGTGCTTCATATAAAATATACGCTTCACCATCTTGCGGATTTTCAACCGGCTCTGGCTTCATCCAATTTGCTACGTTTTCTATTGCATAATCTATTGCATGAATAACTGAATAAATTTGGTTTTGTGCTGTAGAATTAGGTGTCACAAAATCTTTGTTTGCTGCTTCTACAAAGCAGTCCATCCGACTTAAAATTGCTTCCTTTAATTTCAACAATTTTTGTGCACGCTGTTCCGCTGTGGATTTACGTGCCTCCCATTGATACATCGATTGCTTTCCAAAAATTTCTTGTAACTTTTTTTCTAATACTTGTACCATGTCATATCCTCCTTCAAGTTAATAAAAGCATTTTCAATTTAAACTAGCTCCTCATTTAAGTTTTGCTGTTTTAAAGCCTCTGTTTCTGATTCAGCTCGTAAATTACGACGTTGTAACGCCACGATAAATACGACTAGTGCAAATAAAACGACACCTAAACATGTGAATAATAAATAACTGAACCCCAAGCTTAAATTTGCATTTCGTAAAAATAAACCTAATAGGGACGTTGCTAATAGTGAACCAATGGCAACAAATAACTGGACTACCCCCATTGCAATACTAATGTCTTTATTCGGTAAGTTCATTTGAATTCCTGTATGGAAAATGGAAATTAAAATTCCACTTGATGACCCCCAAATTAAGCAAATGATTGTGATTGCTATTGATGAAATCGATGTAGTGAAGAACGTTAATACAAATATTGTGCCTCCAAAAATTATCATTGCCCCAATTGCAACTAAGCGGAAGTCTTTTAATTTAGCAACGATAAAGCCACTTATTGCTGCAAATATAAAGGATGTCACACCCCGATAAGTCATAAATAAACCTGTTTCGGTTGGTGTAAAACCGTAAATATTTTGTAAGAACATTGGTAAGAAATAAATTAACCCTGTTGCAGCAAACATCATGGCAAATACTGAAAGTAAACAAATTATAAATACACGGTACTTGAATAAGTGCAATGGAATAATTGGATCGACACTTTTCTTTTGACTAGTGATAAATAATGTTACTGCCGCTACTAAAGCGAGAACTAGCATAAGCATTGTTAGGGACAGCCAAGGTACTCGCGTTCCACCTACTGTTGTTATAGCTACAAAAGTTAATATAGCGATACTTAAAATAGTGATTCCTTTAAAATCTAAACTTGCATTTCTAGCTTTCGGAATTTCAGGCATATATTTTATAACAAAGAATAAACCAAACAATCCAACTGGTGCGATTGAGTAGAATACCCAATGCCATGACATATATTGAACGAAAATACCACCAACAGTTGGTGCAACGATTGCTGTTAATGCATTTAATGCCCCGTAAAAGCCTAAAAATTTCGCACGATTTTCAATATCAAAAATATCGCTAATTACGACTAAACCAACAACTGCCGTTGCCGCTCCTCCTAAGCCTTGAATGCCACGGAAAATCATTAAGTGATAAATATTCGAGACAAGTAACGGTGTCAGCACTTCAGAAACTAAAATAATTTAAATACCAATAATCAAAAGCCGACGTCGTCCATACATATCACTAAGCTTCCCAACAATCGGTGTGACAATTGCCGAAACTGCTAAGTTAACAGTAAACACAAGCGAATAAAATTCTACACCGCCAATATCTTCAATAATTTTTGGAAGAGCGACAGAAAACTCAGAAGAAACCATTAATCCTAATTCAATACATAAGAAAATACCAACCATTAATAATACCTTTTGTTTGTACGATAAAGATTCAACCGTTCTAGAAGTTTTGAAAATCAATCATATCACCCTCTAAATTAAATTTTGTCTTTACTAATTATGAAAACAAGTACACAAAAAAGATTTCTCATGTAAGAAACGAAATACGTATTTTACAAATGAGAAATCTCTCCTAAACTTAGTGACAACTTAATTTACGATATTTATTTATTAATGACTGCTCTTACAAATCAAAACTATTATTGTGTGCTTAAAATCGTTTCTTTCACTACCGATTGTTCTGTATTTTCCCAGTTTAATGCTGTAATTGCTTGCTCATAATATTGTTCAATATTACCTAGATAATTTTCATAAAAACGGGCACGCTTTACGAATAAATGACAATCAATCTCTTCCGTAAAGCCAATCCCTCCATGAATTTGTATATTGTGTGCAGATGTACGTATAAACGCCTGTGTTGCAAAAATACGAGCACTGCAAATTGCTTCAATACGGTCCTGTGAAGCTGTTTCAAGTGCCCAGTTCGCATAATAAGAAAGGGAACGAGCAGTTTCTAAATCTAGCTTCATATCAACTAAACGATGCTTTATCGCTTGAAATCTTCCAATTGGGTTACCAAATTGTTCACGAATTGTTGCATATTCACTTGCCATCCCAACAATATGTTCCATTGCACCTACCGCAACAGAAGATAAAGCTGCATTGTAAGACAATAAACCTTCTTGGATAATTGGCCAGCCTTCACCAATCCCACCGATTATTTGACTAACTGGTACTTCCACATTTTCAAGTGTCACTTCTGTTAACTTACGTGTTTCATCAAATGCTTTCTGCTTACGTAAAGTAATGCCCGGTGCATTTTTATCAACAATTAATACCGTAACTTTCTCGTCAATTAGCACAGGTACGATTAAATATTGCGCAAGCTCAACATCTGGTACTTGAGTCTTCACACCGTTTATTACAACCGTTTCTCCATTTACAACGGCTCTCACTTGAATTCCATGTTGCTTATAACTGCGACCTGGCTCTAGCCAAGCAATCGTAAAACTTGCTTCACCATTTGCCACTTGCGGTAAATAAGTTTTCTTTTGCTCTTCTATACCGAATTGTTCAATGATTGGCACAGCAAATGCGCTCGTTTCTAAATAGAGTCCTGGAACTACTGCGCGGCCCATTTCCTCCATAATCGGCACTAAATCTAGTTTCCCTAAACCCATACCACCGTATTTTTCTGGAATATTTAATTGCGTACAACCTAACTCGTGTAGCTCGGAAAGTACGGTTTTTACATGCTCAATTTTATTTTCAATGTAATCGCGTGCTACTTTCGTTTGTTCCATGTCAGTTAAATATTTTCTAACGTATTCACGAAACATTTCCTGTTCTTGGTTTAATGAAAAATCCATGATCATTCACCCTCTTTATAGATTATCGTCCTACATCTTTTGGTAAGCCTAATATACGTTCTGCAATCGTGTTCTTTTGTATTTCACTCGTACCGCCACCAATTGTTTGGCCAAATGAATATAAATAATTTTTTTGCCAATAGGACTTGCCATAAATCGCATCATCTTTCCACAATAATCCTTGATGTCCTTGTAAAGAGATAGCCTCTGCAAACAATTCTTTCGTCACTTCACTCACGAATAACTTATCCATCGATCCTTCAACGCCTGGATGCCCCACTTTAAGCTGCTTCGTTAAATTACGGTAATAGTTTAATAGGGATCCACGAGATTTAATATATAAATCTAGCATACGTTTACGCACATCTGCTTTTTGAATAATCGCCACATCATCTTCTTTAACCGCTTGCGCTAAGTCTACTAATTCGTCAAATTGCTGTTCGAGTGAAAATACTTGGGCGCCGATACCTGTACGTTCGTGCATAAGAAGTGCAATTGTTACGCGCCATCCATCATCTACTTGACCAATTATTTCACTGTCATATGCAACGGCATCATTTAAATACACTTCATTAAAATCATGCTCTCCATCCATTTGAATAATCGGACGTACCTCTACGCCAGGTTGATTCATATCGAGTAGGAAACATGTAATACCATGATGCTTTTTCTCCCCTTTACTCGTGCGAGCTACTAAAAAACAGCGGTCCCCAAAGTGTGCAAAACTCGTCCAAATTTTTTGACCGTTAATAATCCATTTATCTCCGTCCCTGACGGCAGTTGTTTGAACTGCTGCTAAGTCTGAACCCGCATTTGGCTCAGAATACCCTTGGCACCAAACTTCTTCGCCCGATAAAATTTTTGGAATATATTTTTCCTGTTGCTCAGGTGTTCCAATATGCATTAATGTTGGTCCAACCATATGTAAACCAACATAGTTTACTAGCGGTGGTGCCTTCACACGTACCATTTCTTGATGGTAAATAATTTCTTCCATAAGCGTTGCATTACGACCACCATGTTTTTCTGGCCATGCAATCGCTGCCCATCGCCCATCAGAGAGCCTTTTTTGCCAGTCACGTAAAAATTGACCGTAAGCTGCTTGCTCCTCAGGCATTTCAAACGTGCCATCCAACCAGCCATCAGGTAAGTTTGTTTCTAACCAAGAACGTAGTTCCATACGAAACTGCTCTTCTTGCGCTGTATATGAAAAATCCATGTCTATTACCCCCTTCTTAAAAAGTATTTATGCTAGTGTCCATTGTGGAACTGCACGATCTTCTGACGCATCTTCCCAAACCATTTTTACAGCGGATCCAATTGTAATATTATCTGCATTGCCATCTAAAATATTGCCGATAATTTTTACTTCTGGCAGGTGATCCAACTCTATTACAGCAATGACTAACGGAATATCGTTTTGGAAACCAGGTAAAAATGGTCGGTATGACACAACATAGGAATACACTTTCCCTTGAATGTCACTTCCTTGATCTTCCCAAATAACGTCCACGCTTCCACAACTTGCACAGCTTGGACCTGGAGGATGATTATATGCATTACATGAATTGCATTTTTGCAATGCAAGTTCATGACGATCAGCAGCATCCCAATAAGGCGTATTATCTAATGTTTTTAATGGAATTGGTTTTTCATATTTTACTTTTGTCTCTTCACTCATAATAAAACCCTCCTATTTACTTAAAATCATTGCACCTGCAATATCTGGTCCAGCCCAGCCTGTACAAATACCGATTTCACAATTTTCAACTTGTCGATTAGTACCAGCATATTCATGGCGTACTTGACGTACAATTTCAAGCACGTTGTTCATTCCGTGCGTATAGCCTTCAGATAACATCCCACCAGCTGTATTCGTAGGTAGCTTGCCATTTAACTTCAAGTTTCCTGCTGCTACAAAATCACCCACTTCTCCTTTTGGAGCTAAGCCATACGCCTCCAATTGACGTAACACCACCCAGCTAAAGCAATCATAAATTGACGCTACATCAATATCTTCTGGTGAGATGCCAGCTGCCTTATAAAGTTCCGGTGCAACATAATCTGAAGCAACTTCATCTACGTTTTTCCAGTAGTGCGCATGCGATACAGATTGACGAGCAGCCATTCCCATAATGTAAACAGGTGTTGATTTACAATCTTTTGCACGCTCTGCAGAAGTCACGATAATTGCATTCGCTTCATCAGACTCTAAACAGAAATCATGCTTTGTAAACGGTGAGCTTAAATGAGCTGTTTTCATATACTCTTCTAATGTTAATGGCTTGCCATAGAAGAATGCATTTGGGTTGCGCTGCGCATGCTCGTAAAAGCTCGTACAAACATGACCTAAATGCTCTTGAGTTAAACCGTTTAAATGCATATGACGTGTCGCAAATAAACCGAACCATTGCCCTGGGCTTCCCGCGCCGTAAGGAATGATAAAGCTACCTCCTTCAAAGGCTGATTGAAGTAAATCTGTACTCCAACCACCGCCGCCCATCCGCATACCAGAGCGCCCGTTCATCGCACGGTAAATTAAAACGGTTTTTGCTTGACCTGTTTCAATTAGGCCAACTGCATCTGCAATTAATAATTCGGTACTACTGCCACCACCTACAATTTCTTTCACTACACCGGGACGTACCCCTAAATATGTTGCTACTTGATGAGGTGTACAAGAATCATGCTCTGAATAACTCATAAATGCATCGATATCTTTTGCTTCTAAACCTGCATCAGCAATTGCTGCACGTGCAGCATCTAATGCTAAATGTAATGGTGTTACCCCAGAATTTTTTGAACGTTTACTTTCCCCTACACCAACAATGGCATATTTATTTCGAATAGTTCTCATCTTCTAACTCTCCTTCGAATTAAAATTGTAAAATCGCTTCCCCTGAACCAACGATTTGTCCAGGACCTTTTTCTGCGAATAAATCTAATACAGCGATTTGCCTTCCATCTTCTTCATAAATCTTCTTAACAATACCTTGGCATGTAATGATATCGTTTGGCACTGTCATTGCACCGAAGCGCATTTTAAAATCCTTCACGACAGCTACATCGCCCGCTAATTTATTGATGTATTCGCCGAGAAATCCCATTACAAGCATGCCGTGTGCAATAACACCCGGTAACCCAATTTTTTGAGCGAATGCATCATCCGTATGTAACGGGTTAAAATCACCTGATGCACCTGCATATTTTACAAGCTGAACTTTCGTTACCTTTTCCTTTGTATGTGCTGGTAGCTGTTGTCCCTCTGTTAACTGATCATATTGAACCATTAAGAATGCTCCTTTCTTTATCGGGCTGAGTAGAGAAACTCAGCCCACAAATAATCAATTCACTACTAGTGGTCGATAAATAATATTCGTACGGCTTGTTACGACGTGATTACCTGCCTCGTCCGTAATTTCTGTGTCGAGTACTAAAAACTCCATTTTGCCGTTTTTCCCTTCACGTTCGTATACATCTGACACCTTTAATTGGCATTTTAATACGTCACCAGGGCGAATCGGTCTTGTATAGATAAATTGTTGCTCACCGTGAAGCATGCGTCGATAATCTAGACCTAAATCCAATTCCTCACCGTTATCAGGACTAATCGCTACCGGAAAGGAAGGTGGCGCAATAATCCCACCATGTACAGTTGTTTTTGCGTAATGTTCATCTGTGTACAATGGATTTAGGTCACCTATTGCCTGTGCAAATTGACGAATATGACGTTGATCCACTTGAAATACAAAGGGCTCACCTGATTTTCCAACTAAATGTGCTAATTCCATGAAACTTATCCTCCTATTACTTGTATTTCGGATACCTTCTCCTGTACGACGATCATCGCATCAGCAGCTTTTATCCCTTTTTCATAAACGATAAGTGGATTAATATCGAGCTCTTTTATCGTATCTTTGTTGTCACTCATAAGATTTGATACTTTTAGAAGTACGTCGATTATTGCCTCTTTATCTACAGGAGCTTTTCCTCGTGCACCATGTAAAAGCGCTTTTCCTTGTAGCTCTTCTAATAAATCAAATGCATCTTTACTTGATAATGGTGCTACTTTAAAAGCTATATCTTTAAACACTTCTACAAATATCCCACCTAAGCCAGCCATAATAACTGGACCAAATGTGTCATCATTATGTGCGCCAATAATAACTTCAACACCATTTGGTAACATCTCTTGCACTGATACACCATTTAACGTAGCAGCGGGATTATACTCTTTCGCATTTGCCATCACTTCTTCAAATGCTTTACGTACTTCTTCTTCAGTACATATATTTAATCGAATTCCATCTGCTTCTGTTTTATGTGGAATATGTGGTGAGTCGATTTTCAAAACAACGGGGAAACCAATTTCTTTCGCCATTTCAACAGCTTCTTCGGATTCCTTTGCGATATAGCGCTTTGTCGTTGGGATTCCGTATCGATCTAGTATTTGACTAGCTTCAGATTCACTTAATGTAGTCCCAGGCTTTAATAAATCCTCTATACTGGCTGGGCCAAAATCTGCCGCAACATCATATGCCTGTTCATTCATCTGTACATATGAGCTATATTGCACAAGCTTTGCTAAAGCGCGCACAGGGTTTAAAGTACCCGAAATAACAGATACATCATTTGCAACAAGCGTTTCCGTTGCTTTAGGATAAGTCATTCCTTCAAGTGGGAATGGGAAAATACCTATAAGCTTATTGCTTGATTTCGCAATCGATACAAACTCTTGTAACATTGGCGAATTTTCATCCCAAACATATGGGAAATCTGTGAAAATAATGTTATCTACATCTGGATCATTTACTAGTGCCTTTAACGGCGCCAAATAAAATTCTGGGTTAGTCACAGAAGCTGCGGCAGTTAAGTCAATCGGATTGCTGACACTTGCATATTCCGGTAATGTTTTACGAATTTCTGCTTGTGTCTCCTTTGATAACTCGACGATATTTAAGCCATAGCTTTCACAGCGATCGGCTTCATTTATCCCACGTCCACCTGAGCTCGTAATAATTACGGTATTTTTACCAGTAGGTAGCTTTTCTGGATTAAATAATTTTGAAAATGCAATAATGTCCTCAAAATCATCCACTCGGATAATGCCATATTGTTTGAAAAAGGCATCATATATTTTATCTGAACCAGCTAATGCACCTGTATGAGATGCTGCCGCACGACTACCTGCATTACTACGCCCTGTTTTCATCAGTAAAATAGGCTTTTTCTTATTTAAAGCTTGTTTTGCTAGAAGTTTTAATTTTTCTGGTTTTTTTGTTCCCTCTAAATAGCCACTAATAATGCTCGTCTCATCGTCGTGCACCATATACTCAACGAAATCTTCAAAACTAGCATCCATTTCATTTCCTGTACTAATGAAATAATTAAAGCTAATCCCATGTTGAGCAGCGGCCATATATGTTAAAACACCAAATGCGCCACTTTGAGACACATAACCTACACCTTTCTTTCCATTCATTGGTACTGTTAAAATAGCTGGTGAAAAGGTTCCGATTAGGCCGTTTGAAGTGTTCACAAGCCCTACACAGTTAGGTCCAACTAGGCGAATGCCATGTTGTTGCGCATATTGTGCTAATTCTTGCTGTAACTTTTGACCTTCTACACCTGTTTCAGAAAAACCTGATGCAAAAATAATGGCCGACTTTACTTTCTTTTCAGCACATGCTACTAACCCTGCTTTTATTTGATTGTAGCTAACACAAAAAATAACTAGATCAATCTCATTCGGTACGTCTGCTAATGTTGGATAGCTTTTTAACCCTGCAATTTCACTTGCTGAAGGGTGGATAGGAATAATATCACCTTGAAATTTTCCATCAATTAAAGCTTGAATTTGTAAATGCCCGATTTTATACTTGTTTTCTGATGCACCTAATACAGCAATCGACTTTGGGTTTAACAATGGCCTTAACGATTCATAACCTATTACTTGTTGAGTCATCAACTATCACCCCTAGTATTGTTTTCATCAGATATCACATCTGTAACAATATTTTACCTCCTGTTTTTTGAATAATAAGAAAATTATGAAATCTAAATTTATATACTTATAAAGACCATACTATTTTAAAATAAAGTACTTCAGCCGTTGATATAGCTAACCTGAAAATTTCTATGAAAATTTCTATGCACACTTTAACCCCGACAATCACGCGATTTAACCTCGACACCAACACATTGTAAGCGCATTCACAAATACTAAAAAAACACATTTCATACTAAAATAGAACGAAATGATGTCTTTACTTATGTGGATTCCCTTAAAATCTTATACTTTTTAGCCACTAAAAAAGCTTTTCCGAAAGTAATTTCAAATTACCTTTGGAAAAGCCTTACATTTTACAATTATAAAATACTAACACAGTTGCGTTAACGAAGGGAAGGCATATCAAAAACACGATATTCCTAAATTATTTTTTTAGTAAAGTCGGTTAATCAAACTTCTCCATCCACTTTACTATTCTCATTCTTAGTTTTGCAGATGGCTTTGCTTGATTACGTTCAATATTACTGACATAGGAAGCTGATACTTGGAGTTCTTCTGCTACAGTTAGTAGTGTGAGTTTATATTCCTTGCGAATTTCAAGTAAGCGTTCACCTATTTTTCGATGGACTGCATTTTTTTTTAAAGCGGTTTCATTTTGTAGGGCAGTGTTTTTATTAACTTTTTTAATCGAGCGGTAATGCTCCTTCACAACATCCGATGGCTCAATCACAACAGATGTATTCAGCCAATATTTTGTCCAGCCTTTACTTAACGCTAAATTTTCGTCCCAATTTACATAGTGCCAAGCTGCAACAATATCGTCGGCTGTAAGTTGATCAAGTGCTTTTTCAAATCTTTCACGAGTTCGCATCGGTGAGCGTTCATTTAAAATTTCACCACTAGCCTCTAGTAGTGTGCTAATTTTATTTAACTGCAAAAAATCCCCTTTAAAGGCTTGTGTGCGCCAACGCCAACTCAAATATCGACATAGTTGCTTTTCACAATTGAACCGATATGCATGATATCGAAGTGCCTTTATCGGCAATAAAGCAACCTGTCTTTGCGATGAGGTTAAATATTTTGCAAAAACTTTATCAACTGTAAATGAAATCGTTTTGCTACAATTTTCTTTATTCACTACATATTCTTTTCCGTCTTTGTATTTAAACAGAAAAGTTCTTCCTTGTACGCCAACTTGAACAGGTTGATTGTTTTTATACAATACCGTTTTTTCAATCGTCAGCCATAAACTTTGAATATTACTTAAAGCCTGTATCACTTGCTCTTTTTGCTTTGCTTCAAAGCCGCCACGCCTACCTTCTCCACCTAACTTTGCCTTTAAGCCGCGCATCACTAAAATATCTGCTAATTCGATTTCGACTACTTCCTCAGGATGTTTTGCTCTATGCAAAAACAAGCTACATAAAATATCAAGTACATCGACATCAATCGTTGATAATTTTTGTACGATATTATGTGCCATAATTAAAGAATTTTCGTTTAAATTCATTCTATTTTTATCTTTTTCTAATTTTGGAATAATGCGAATATGCCCTTTCGTCTTCCCTTTAATAAAGTGGTACTTTGGCCAAGAATCTGGCTCACCTTGAGTAAAATCTCGTCGATAGATTGCTTCCCGCACTGCATGATAAATAACACTGTTTAAAACAACTATATAATTTGGAACCGTTGTCATTTGTAAAAAATCTCGTTCCCCTCGTTTAACCTCTTGCTTTTCAACTGCATTCTCAATTCGTAAATACGTTTGAATATTATTGTTTAATTCATGAATAATTTTTCGTTGCCATTCTTGAATATATAAATCAACCGCGCGTGCAAACTTATTTATAAACTCCTTATTACTCGTCAAATTGGTTGTTAATAACTTGAAAAATAAGTCATTTAATTGGAATGGTGTTAATTCTTTTAGACCATTCACACCATATGTAATGACCATTTCCTCAAAAACAAGTGTCGTTAACTGAGCTCTACACCAACTATAAAAATAATCCCATGTAATCGGGTCACTAATGAATGTTGACTTTTGTATAATTCTTTTTGTCTTTTCAAGCGCCTCATCAAGTAGCTGTTGATTACTTAAAATGGAATAATTCGCATGGTCATTTTGTGCAACAACATAAAATATGACAGACTTCGCCATCTTTTCGATTGTACGGTTTCTCGCCTGTATACGAAATTTATAAAATAGCTCCTCATTTTGTAAATATGCGTCTTCTGTTAATACAAAACTTTTTGAAGTAGAAAACATATCATTTTGATCCAAAGAAATGATAGATCCTTCTGACATATGTTGTTTGTATAAGAAATAATAATCATACTGTGTTTCAAGCTCATCAAAAATAAATAAAACATAAAAATTTTGAATAGCGGTCTTATATTGGTCTATTACTTGCTGTAAATAATCATGTGTACTTTTACTATTAAAGTGTCCAGAATCATTCATGCCCACAATTTACAACCCCCTCAAAATTCACAAATATATGCACCGAAAGAGAAAATTTTAGTATTTTATAGATTATTTTAACACAAAACAATTTACCCGTTTGATGTATTATATTATAAATATGACGCTTACAGTTACTCGTGATCGTAATAAACTAAAGGAAATCCATTGGTCAAGATTCGTTTACTTTGTTAGAATAATTCTTTAACGTTGCTTAACGTTCTCTTAAAAATCTAATACTTAAGCGGTGCTATTCAATCAATATTTATAGAAGGACGTGTATAAATGCATACTATTAAAAATTTATATAGCAGAATACTATTAAAACAACGTATTTTTTTTATTGCTGTTCTTTTTTGTTGTATTAGTTCGATTATATTTGTTTTTAACAATTACGCTTTATATGAAAGCACGATTGCGGAAGTAATCAAATCAAATATTGAGAGTACAATCGACGTTCAGGATATGCATAATAACGAAGATACATTATATACACAACAAATAATTGCAAAAATGAAAAATGGAGAGAATAAAGGATCACTTGTTCATATAACAAATGAATTTTCAAAATCACAGGCTTTTGATCATAAATACGAAGTAGGTAATGAACTTTTTGTTACAATCAATGCGCAAGACGAAGAAGGTCAAAAAATAACTGGAACGATTACCGGCGTTAAACGGGATAAATATTTAGCCATCATTGCCTGGGTATTTATTTTTGTATTATTAATTATTGGGAAAAAGCAAGGCTTGTTATCGGTTTTTAGTTTACTATTTAATGCCACCCTCTTATCATTTGCTTTAGATCTTTATATTCAACATGCGAACCAAAGCCTTTTATGGATTTGTGGTATTAGTATTATTTTATTTACTGTCGTTTCCTTATTATTGGTGAATGGGGTTAATGAGAAGACCTATGCAGCTATAATCGCAACATTATTGGGTACATTTACTGCCCTCCTCATTACATATGTATGTCTGTTAATCACAGGTGAAAACGGGCTCCGTTATGAGGAATTACAGTTTATCACACGACCATATAAAACGGTATTTATGGCCGGACTCTTTATTGGTTCGCTAGGTGCTGTAATGGATGTAGCGATAACAATGTCTTCTTCAATTTTTGGATTATATGAGAAAGATCATACCATTTCAGTAAAAGCACTGATCCAATCTGGCATGGAAATTGGTAAAGATATTATGGGCACAATGACGAATATTCTATTTTTTGCTTATGTAAGTGGTTCCATTCCTATGCTCATACTTTATTTTAAAAATGCTTCTCCATTCGGTTACACACTTTCATTGAACCTTTCCTTAGAACTCGTTCGAGCATTAGCAGGAGGAATCGGAATTGTTTTAACAATTCCAATCGGGCTCTATACAACCATTTTCTTTATAAATAGAAAGAAGGCTAGACTATGAATGTAATCGTTTTATTAGCTGGATTATTATTTCTATTCATGACCCTAATAGGAGGAAAAAAAGGTGTAAGGTCCTTTTTGGCGTTATTTTTTAATTTTGGTGTAATCATCGTTACGATTTTCTTTATGAATGCTCCAACTGTAAATGCAGTAGCATTAACTATAATTGCCTGTGTCGCAATTAGTTGTATCAATCTCTTTTATATTAATGAAGTGAATAGTAAAACGAAACCGGCCTTTCTTTCAACACTACTTACTACGATCATCTTACTCTTTTTTATTGCCGTCATAACGCATTATGCGATGATTCAGGGATTTGGTGAAGAAGAAACAGAAGAAATGGGGATGTTTTCTTTATATATCGGCTTAGATTTCACGAAGATTGCCATTTCCGTCATTATTATGAGTACTATAGGTGCAATTACAGATGCAGCTATCGCCATTTCATCTCCAATGCGTGAAATGCACTTTCATCATCCAATTATTGAGCGAACAGAACTTTTCCAATTTGGGTTAAGTATTGGACGAGACATAATAGGGACTAGTACAAATACACTTTTTTTCGCTTTCTTTGGAAGCTATTTAGCATTATTAATATGGTTTAAAGATTTATCTTATTCGATTGGTGAAATCGTTAATTCAAAAGTTTTTAGTGCGGAAATAATCACAATCTGTTGTGCAGCAATTGGCGTAACTTTAGTGATTCCCATTACGGCGTGGATCACGTCCTATTATTTAGTAAAGAAAAATTAAATGATACAGCCTTTAAAATAACAGATCAGATAGAAAGCATATTAAAATAGCCTTCTATCTGTTTTTTTAAAATAGAAGACTATTTTTCGACTTTACTAAAGAGATAATAAATCGTTTAGTTTAAAATTCGACTGATGACGATTGCAGCTTGTGCACGAGTTAATGAATTGTTTGGATTGAAGTTTTTAGCTGAACCAATCATGATTCCTTTTGATTGAAGTGCATAGATAGCTTGTTTTGCTTCTGCGCTAAGTTTTGCATCATCATTGTATTTTTCTCTCGTTGTACTTTCGAATGTTTCACCAGATAAAACAAGATAGTTATAAACTGCATAGGCAAATTGTTCACGTGTAATTTCTTTGTTTGGAGCAAATGTTTGATCCGTTCCACTTAGCATTAAATTATTCTCAATTGCCCATTCTATCCCATTCGTATTTGTATTACCCGCTAGTCGATTTAATACCGTGGCAGTTTGAGCTCTTGTAAATGAGGTATTTGGTGCAAATGTTGTTTCGTTGACACCATTTAATATTCCGGCTTGTGTGACTTTCGTAATTTCATTTATTGCACTATGATTTTCAATATCTTGGAATTTCACATTTATATCTTTAGCAAGGATATCAAATACTGTTACAGTCCCACTCACTTCATGCCCAACTAATAATTGAGGCTTTTCAGCAGGTACAAATGCTAATCCTTCTGGAGAAACGTCCCCTTTCATATCTTCACTAAAGTCACGCGTATTAATATAATCGACAAATTCGACCTTTGTCGGATCTGTAATGTTGTACATCATAATCCCACCAATACGTTCCAAACCAATGAATGCGAATACCTCGTCACCAATTTTACCTACTTTTACATCTTCAGGCTCCGGACCTTTTTTACCACTGCGGTTATCGAGCTTTACAGCATCATTCGTTGTGTTGAAAAATTCAGGGAAAAGCTCAGCCGTTATTTTTTCAAAATCACTGCCGCTATCAAATACGATTTCCATTGTTTCAGCATCGACGATTGAGAAAGAGCGTCCACCAAAAATATAGTCTTTTCCATTTTCAAAACCGTCATATTGCACCGTATCATAAAATACGATTTCGTTTCCATCTATCTCTTTTTCATTTTCGTTTAAATGGAATACAGGCGTGTCCTCTTCTCCCCACTCACGACTGTCACCTTCGTTCGCAGTTACAATATAGTTTTTACCGTTTACGCTATAAGTTGAAATACCATCTGGCATGTAAATACCAAAGACATTTTCATTTTGAAGTTTTGCTTCCTTATTTTTAAGAAGATCTAATTCATTTCCTTTTTCTCGATGATCTTTGAATCCTAATCCATTTACTGAAATTGCTTCGTTTGTTGTTAAATCAATTTTTGCAATGGCATTGTTTTCTTGAAGTGAAACGTAAGCATAATTGCTATCTTCACTTACGACAACATATTCGGGCTCTAAATCTACAGATGGTTTTGCATCTTTCTTTAGGATTACTTGGTCCTCTACTAACTCAGCACGTTTGTCAGCACGATCAAATGATTCAAATGTAATATTTTTAGTTGTTAAATCCGTAAAACTATTCGAAACATCAATTACAGACACTGTTCCTAATGGATCTACAATTCCTTCACCATAACCGTTACGAGGTTCTCCTTCGTTAGCAGTTAATACTAGTGATCCATCTGGTGAGAAGGTAATGTTATCAGGCTGTACACCAATTTTCACAACACTTAATAGCTCTCCTTCACCAGTTAAAAATATAGCATAACCTTCTTTTGTATAATCATCTGCTTGTACTGCAGCTACTACAACGTTTTCATTAGGTGAAACTGCAATACTTGTTAGCCCACCGTATACAAAATTAGGATCTATCTTTTTTATTAATTCAGCAACGTCTACTGAAAAATCTGGTTTTAGGTTCATTGCATTTTCTTTGGAATAATCTAACGAAATTTTTTCTACTAATTTTGTATCCCCATTTATTAAATACATCGAATGATTGTGTTTGTTATATGCAATAATTTCTGTTGTCCCACCATCAGGGTTTTGAACTCCTGAATCATAACGAGCATCGACTGATAATTTAAATTCTTGTCCAGCTGCTTCAGTTGTTAAACTCGGTGCTACGATCACTGTCCCCGAAAATGCTAAAGCGAACATTGTTTTAGATGAAAGGTATTTACTCATTTTCCTACCGCCTTTTCTAGTTTCCTCTAGTTTAAGGTTGGATAGTTAATAGGATGTTAATTATTTTCATATTTTTGTAAAAACGAAAAATGGTTCGATAATAAATGACATATTTCACATTCTTTCAAACAGATAATCTGTTTTTTTTAGCAGTGCCTACTGCACGATTTTTTGTTGGAAGGAATTTACTTCAAACTGAAGAATATATAAATAAAGGGGTGGTATATATGAATGAAATCGACATTATAAACAAAAAAGCGATCAAAACGGATTTAGCTCTAATTAAGACTTGTTTGAGGCTAATTAATCAAACGATTATTTTAAGCAAACAAAGAGGTGAAACCTTTACTGCTTCAGAAAATGAAGAAATACATATGTTAATTGGTAAAATTGATAGGGACCTGAACAAAATAAAGAAGAACGTACAATATGAAACAATTAAAACTTCGAATAGCTAGATTTTTTTATCTTTCATAAATATCACGTTGCTCTCAAAAAAAACCGCAAGCATTTTCTTTTATTAAAAGTCAAGTTATTTTCTAATGTTAAAGATTTACAACATGACAAATAGAATGTTACACATTATAATAGCTTTTTGCAGAATTAGTTGAAGGACTAATTCTGCTTTTATTTTTATGTAATATGTAATATGTAGCTTTTTAATAAAGTTCGATTAAAAGGTAAGTTGCAAACGCTGATTTTAGACAGAAAGAAACCAACTGTTTTGATTCAAAGTTTGATCAAAACAGTTGGTTCTTTATTTATCTAGTTTGGGTTTTGTAAAAAAGTTTGATTATTTCGGGATGCGAATATTCAATTAAAGCACCCGTTAGTTTAATAAGAGGGGTCTAAATTGTTCTATTTTCCTTTAATTCAAACTCTGGTTTAGTAATGTATTCCATATAATTTATTTTTCCTTCAAAGTCCAAATAAGCTTTATATCTAGTACGAATAGCTGGTGCTGAAATCAAATCCAACACTTTTTCTTTATTTATCCATTGGACTTCTGTTGTTTCCTCGGAAGTAGAAAGTTGCCCTCCAATTGGCTTACAAACGTAATCTAACATCAGTTTAGTTGGAACATCAGTTACACTATCGTGCCATTTGTGAATTCCCGTATTAGAATAAACTCCAATTAGGTTTGATATATGTATGTCTATACCACTTTCCTCTTTTATTTCTCTAGTTAAAGCATCCATTAAGTTTTCTCCTACTTCAACTTGCCCACCTGGGAAAACCCACCCTCCATGATGCGTTTTAACTAACAATATGTTTCCTTGTTCATCTTCTACGATACCGCCCACTGCGACTATATGTGTTGGCATTCTCATAATCAATAACCTCCAATAAATTATCTTCAATTATCCTGCCCCGATAGTAAAATTACTTCAATAAAAAAGGCATTTAATCCTTCTTGGATTAATGCCCCGTTTGCGATCCATGAAGCCATACTACACCACAGATTATGTAAGAAAATATCGTTCTTATATGGTTGTTTAATAAGAACAGTGATGCTTATTAAACAATCGCACCCGTTGCGGCGGATATTATAGTACTCGTTTTGTTCAAATAACACCATAGGGTTGAATAACAATGCCCTTATTACTAATTTCCAGTTGTTTGCTACTATCAAGACAGTACTCTATTCTTTGTCTAAAGTTTTCAATAGTTATCATTTTCAAAGCCTGCTCGATAGGGAAAAACCCCACTTCAACTTTCTGGGGAAGTTATTAATTTGCCACCAATTGGCTTAGATAAAAAGAGAGTATTACAAATTGACTTATTCACATTTTGAAATACCCCTCAGAATATAAGAACTTCAATATCAATACCTGACTCCTCTTTAGTTTCCCTAATTGCCGCGTCCTTCAGAGGCTCACCTTCCTCAACTATTCCACCTGGCATTTCCCAACCCCTAATAGGACCTTTAATTAGCAAAATTTCCTTTTGGTCGTTGAGTACAATAGTTGCAGCCGAAATAAAGTGTTTAGAAGGTGTGTAAATATGTGATGTGTTTTGTCCCAAAGTTATTACTCCTTTTTTTGTGTAAAGCTTACTTACTCCATTAAATGGCCAGATTGTAGAATAACGAATGCACTTGAATAGCTCTGCAACACCTTTCAAACATTAACGTTATTGTATTGCTGATTTTATAGAACATTTATAAACAGTATCTCCAAAAGATCGAATATCGCTTAAATAATCGTATCCTTCAGATGAACCATAACGGTTGAGCATTCTTACTGCTACTACGTTTTCCTCTGGAATGACGAGCAGAGCTACATTGGTGTACCCGAGTAATTGATAGGAACCTTTTGGAACTGTATCGCCTATTTGGTTAAAACTATGGTTTGTATCTTTTACAAACCATAAAAATCCGTTCTTCTGAATAGGAAGTGTTGGGTTAGGAGTTTGAATGGATGTAGCCATTTGAATGATTTCTCTAGGAATTATCTGTTTTCCTCCCCATTTCCCTTCTGTTAAATGAATGTAACCCAATAAAGCAAGCTCTTTTGCAGACACATACATATTCATTCCAGAACCATCTACTACATCCGTCTCAGTCCAAAAAGGGTTATCTGCATCTCGAATAGCGTCTGCAATTTTTAAATGAGGCTTACTCATCCTAATCCATTCTGTCGATTGAAAGCCTAGTGGTTCAATAACTTGCGATTTAATGATTTCAGCAACAGACAGTCCCGTTGTTTTTTTGATAATCATTGTCAACAGATCAATACTTGGACCTCTATATGCCCAGGATTCACCAGGTTTATATTCACTTACTAGTTTATTAACATCACAAATTTTTAGCCCATGTGTGTGAGTTAATAAGTGACGAATGGTTACCCCTTCATACGCGGACTGATGTGAATCATCTACAAACTGTTTAACTGGATCATCAATAGAAAAGTAGCCCCTGTATATAGCGTAAGACGCAGCAAAACCGATATAAGCCTTTCTTACAGAGGCAATATGGAATTGAGTGTCTACTTGAACATCTCGAGCGTATTTTTCATTAGACTGTTTACCAAAATACGACTCTGTTACGATTTTGTCGTTACGGATAATAAAAATGGCACCACCACTAGCACCCAACTTTTCAGCACTTTCCATTACATGAGTATGTACATCTTCAAATAAGTTTGTGTAATTATTCTCGTTCTTTAAAATCAATTTTTTCACTCTCCTTAGAAAATAAAAAATGCCCCCAATATGATTGGAGGCACTGTGCAACATTACTGTTTTTAACCATTAAGGACACCAACACAAGTTATCTCACTTATGTCACCTGTATAACTACTATAATTGTAATTTAATTTAATAATTTTAGCAATAATCAGTTTTTTACAAACATCATTTATACCTTAGTCTATTTATTCAGTTAACCAGCCGGGTTTGTTTAAGTTAAATCCTTCACTCTCACTTGCATTACATAAATTTTTATTTACTCCAGAATATGGACATTTAATTGAATAATTTTTATGGAATAGCCTCAGAAAAATGCTGATTTATAGAGGTAATAATATACAGGATTTTATACAAAGTGAAGAACAAACCCAGCAAGCAAAAAATATTACTTTATCAACCGTTTGAGCTATTTGTAAAAAATAATGTATAAAGAATGTTCATAGGAAAAGTCACGATACGTTGATATAACAACATTCGTGACCTTTGGATGTGCGCCCAAACTTGCGTTTGGGAACGTTATTTTGTATGGAAATGAATATTTCTCTTAATACGCTATTCTATATTTCCAAATGCCTTTTGAAGTATCCAACACACACTAATTTTTTTGTACAAAGCTTTTATGCTGGAGAAACTAACGTTACCAAATTTTCCGAACAACTTAATATATGTATGGTATTTGTTACATTTTGTTATAAATACTTTACTTTTTGTAAAAAATATATTACTGTTAATTTATCACAAATTGTAGGGGGTATTAAAATGCTTGATATGTTCGCAACTGTCTCGACACTCTTGCTACTCGTAACCATTCTTTATTGGGCTTATTTCTTAGATAAGAACAAAAATGACGAAAGAGGGGATCAAATAGTGGGCAAAGCGGCTAAAATTTCGTTTTCTTCATTATTTGTCATAATGGGTTTCATCACCATTTTTTACTACAACGAAAGGATTACTCCAGATTTCCTTTTTGATTACATGATAATCGGCTTATCAGTAGGAGCTTTAATTCATGCAGTGAGTCTCTTCCTGTATGACCGGAAATACCAGTAAACATATATCTAATTATCTTATGAAATAACAAACAATTTGAGATAGGAGGTTAGGTATGTTAGACAATCAAATTAGTATTTGGAGAGCTCATAAAAAAATGACACAAGACCAACTAGCTAAAGAAGTAGGAGTAACTCGACAAACCATAGTCGCTCTTGAAAAAAACAAATATAACCCTTCTCTTGATTTAGCATTTAGGATTTCAAAAGTATTGGGAAAGCAAATAGATGAAGTATTTACACACATTAGTGATGAGTAAAGTAAATACTTTAAAGGAGTTCTGTCCACAAACCACAGATATTCTACGATAAGAGGTTTCATAAATCTTGAGGTAATTTTTTAGTTAACCGACTGCTGTATTTCAGACAGGGGTAGTACCGTCAAAACGCATATTTTATACGTTAAGGCTGAAAAGCTTGATATATAAGAGTTTTAACCAAAAAGGTTTTATGTCGTATTTTTTGGCACTTTGATTTTGGTATATGTTTTGCGAAATTAAGCCATATTAACGACAAATTTAGGGGCTATAGAGGTTATTTCATAAACGAACGTTTTTGGAAATCTCTTAGCGTATAATATCCGCGTTTTGTCGGCTGGACCCCAGACACAAAACGTTACAAAATCGTGATTTGGATGTATTCAGTGAATAAGTAGCCAAAAGCAAATCCCTCATTCAAATGAATGGGGGATTTATAGTTACCTAACTTTCATGTGTGAACGTTTATTTGTATGTATTTGTATAACTAAAATAATTATTTTTTCACTTTTGCACCAGGACCCAAAAAATGGTGGTATTTTCGGGTGAAATAACATATTTTGTAGCAATTGAAATTTTAAGTTTTAGCGAAAGGAGATAAATATTTAAATGAAAAAAATACTGATTACAGTTCTTTTCAGTTCTTTTATTTTTTTAATCCCTAGTGCAATCACAGCAAATAAGACTGAAACAAAAACATTAAATATACCTGAAACAAAAATATTAGATGAAAATACACTTGCAGAGAAATTAGAAGAACACCTAAAATATCAAGCTATTAAAGGAATGAAAGAACACAATGCACTATCAGTTACATCTGTATTAACAGATAGTGAAGGAAATGTATTAAACACATTCACAATATATAAAGATGATAATTAAACAAGTTACCAAAGCGGCCTTTGGTAATGTTTCATTGAGATTCTTTTTAAATGTTATCGCCACTCAGAACAAGTGGATCGAACAGCCTTCTTTAAAATTATTTTTCGCAGCGTCTTAGGGCTTTATTATCTAATACAAACAGCGACAAACACCGATTTAACAGTACTTGTCGCTGTTTGAAATGTTACCAAGCTTGAAGTGACCCCTAAAAGTTAGACACGGTAATTTCGCTTAGGCAGCTTGAATAAATTGAGTTCGGTACTGCACCGGACTCATTTTTAATTTTGCCTTCATGCGTTTCGTGTTGTAATACGTTATATATTTTTTAAGTTCTATTTTGAACTGCTCCACACTTTCAAATTCCTTTAAGTAGAGGAATTCAGATTTTAGTATGCCAAAGAAATTCTCCATCACTGAATTATCGTAACAGTTGCCTTTACGCGACATACTTTGTACAATGCCTCTCGATTGAAGCGTGTGGCGATATTGCTTCATTTGATAATGCCAGCCTTGATCGGAATGCATCAGTAGCTGATGGTCCTTAGGTAAGCGTTCTAAAGCCTTTTCTAACATGTCTGAAACAAGTAAAAATGTCGGTCTTGAGCCAATCGTGTACGTGATAATCTCGCCATTAAATAAATCTAAAACAGGCGATAAATAAAGCTTCTCGCCAAATACTTTGAACTCTGTAATATCCGTTGCCCATTTTTCATTTGGAGCTTCTGCTGTAAATTGGCGATCTAAAATATTTGGGGCGATTTCACCAACCGTCCCTTTATACGATTTATATTTTTTCATACGCACTAAGCACTTTAACCCTAGCTCTTTCATGATGCGTTGAACCTTTTTATGATTCACTTTTTGCCCACGATTCGCCAGTTCATCACGAATACGACGATAGCCGTAACGACCCTCGTGTTCGTCGTAAATCGCTTGAATTTCAGCTTTTAAATCAGCGTCTGGATCGGGTAAATCGAACTTTTTCGCCATATCATAAAACGTGCTGCGTGGAATGTCCGCATACGCCACAAGTGCTTTCACCGAATATTTATACCTTAATTCACAAATGACTTTTACTTTGTCTTTCGTGGTGATTTTTCCTTGGCTTGAACTAAGGCATTCAACTTTTTTAAATACTCGTTTTCCATTTCAAGCTGCTTAATACGCGCTTGAAGTGCTTCTGTAGAGCCCTCTGCTAGTACGTTTTTAGGTTGTTTCGTTGTTTCTTTTTTCATGGATAGACGCCCCTTTTTCTTTGGCTGAAGGGCATCTTCTCCTTGAGTGTCGAGTTGTTTTTTCCAATTCTGTACCGATGAAGCACCTGCAATGTTAAAGAACGCAGCGGTTTCATTAAAGGATGTACCATGTTCAGCCATATAGTTAAGTACGTCTAGTTTAAATGCTTTTGTGTAATTTGTATATCGTCTGACAAAAACCTCTACACCGTTATGTTGATATTGTTTCACTAAGCTTAATAAATAACGATGTGAAACACCAAAATCTGCAGCAACAGTTCTTGAGCTTTCATTCCCATTTACATATCGTTGAACCGCTGCTAGTTTATCTTCTGAGCTCATTTTGGCCATAGAAAAACTACACCTCCTTGTTAGATGTGTCTAACAAATGGGGTGCAGTTCAGCTTGCATTTGGGAACGTTATGAAGAATATATTATGCATAAAATTTATTTTAATTGTGCATGAACAATCATTGAAATACTATTTGCATCAAACTTTTCTTTTTTCCATGAGCCATATAAATTTACTAACTCAAACCCATGTTGGTGTAAAAGGCGTTTTTTTCCCCTGAATCATTCCATTGCACTTTGTTTCCTTGATAATTGCTTTCTACCTCTAACCATTTAAAAAATGGAAGTAAGTATTTCAAATATGATATCGCAGAGCTTTTATCAATTTTCCCTATACAATCATGGTAATAATCTGTCAAAGGAATAAAGGGCTCGTTATCTTTAAATACAAGTAACCGGTATTTACTTCCAATATTCTTCGGTCAATAGTCAAACCAATACAATTATTATACCCCCTCGAAAGGAACGAGTGTTCCCATATCAATATTTTCTTTATAAATTGTAAAGTATTTAACCCTTTTAACAAATTTGGGTGTGAAAGTTAATCAAAATAATAAGCACATCACTAAAATTTGCATTTAGTAATGTGCATTTTTATTTAATGTGTAACATTATAAGTGAAACACTATTGAATAAGACATAATGTACAATTACTTGTACCTAATCTTACAGAGTAGCATACGGGTTTTTAACTAATCTATTTCTATTTCTATTTCTCAGGAGTGCCTAGTTATTTTTCTTTTATTCAAATTTAATTTTTTCTTTAAGAGCACCATTTATAAATACAAGTTCTTGTATATTTTCTCCGCCTCTGACTTCCTTTACATTTGTCCCATCAATGATAACTTTTTGCACGACGGTTCCTTTAAAATCTATAATCGCCCCTGCATTTTCGGGTTTAATCGTTACTTCATGCGTTGCATAGCCTTCCCCTAAGAATTCTGCATAATCTCCTGTAAATAAAATTCCTTCAGTAATAACAGATTGTGCATCCATCGTTACGGAAACACTTCGTTTATTAATAGTAAATTGTTTTGTTTGGAAATTAATAAGATTGATTATTTTTTCAGCAATAATTGGTTCAATTATTTCTCCACCCGCTAGATCAATTTGCACTAACACCGGATCATGGTCACTTGCACGACCCGCCATATCTGTAAAGTCTGCATTAATGTGTAAAATATCAACCACTGTCTTGTTTACTAAATTATTAGAAACTAAAATATGATCCAAAACTTGTGAATTTCCTTGATATAAATAAGTGTAACGGTCCGATTCTTCTACTTTATTAATCATATTGCTCATCCATTCGCCCTCATGAATCTTTAACGCTTGTGCGAATTGGTAGTCATTAAAGTCACCTAGTGAAACAATATTCGCTTCAGGGTTTTGGCTTTTAATATCACTAACAAAATTATAGACAATTTGAGCAATATTTTTACGTTGAATCTCACTATTATTCACAGGTGGCTGAGTAGCGCCAAATAATGGTGTATCGCCTGATTTTGAGTTCCAATGGTTAGCAATGACAATAAGTTCCTCCCCTTGGAAGACAAATTGTGCAGCTAATGGTTTACGACTACTATTAAACGCTGCATTAGTTGGGTCAATACGACCTGGATTTAGTGTTAATTTGCCATTTTCGTAACCTACTGCAGTAGTGGCGTCACCCGGTTGAATACCATCTGGTAACGAAACACGTTGTGGATTATATAAGAATCCTACTCGTATATTTGCGTTTGGTGCTCCGCCATCTGCATTGTTAATTGGATCAATATTGAGATAGCTGTACCTCGGACCACCCGCATCAACAATCGCTTGAATTAAACGTTCATAACTTTCGTTTGCTGCTGAGTTACCAGCAGTTTGGCCATTATTGTCTTGTACTTCCGTTACACCAACAATATCCGGACTTTGCATATCGACTGCGATTGCTCGAGCTAGTTTTCGTGCTTTGTCATTCGTTGTTTCTGTCTTGTTGTTTGAAAAATTTTCAAGGTTATACGAAGCAATTGTTAGCTTATCTTCGGCTTTTACAATTTTTGTCGTTTCTGGAGTTGTTGTTCCTTGACGATATTTTGCAGTCATTTCATCTAAAGAAACATAGATTTTATAATTTTGATAAGAGTAGCCTACTATGCCAGTAATTGGGCCAGTAAATTTATCCCCTGTCGCCACTTCTAAGTTACGTGCTGCTCCATTTGGCTCTAAGCGGAACTGAATACGATTAGGGTTAGTATTTCCCTCTTCAAATAATACACCACCATGAATCGAATTCGTAGGTGTGCTCTCAAGAACGGTAATCAAATCTCCATGTTCCTGTGGTGCTACCGCTTTAACATTCCCTACTTGAACGCGCATTCCTTCTATACTTTCCCAAAAATCGATCGCATCAATCGTTGGATTGAAGACATTAAACGAATCACTATCAATTTGCTTGAAATCCATGTTAGATTCGTCAATTATTACCGGCGTTGGTAATGCTACACCTCGTTGTTTCACTACAACATTCCCACCTTGATCATTGCGTACATTAATCTGAGTTGTTTTTAGGTCCGTTTGATTGGCATCACTATACCCATCATACGCATATTCACTTACTTTTCCTGAAACAGAGACTAAGTCACCTACTTCAATGGACCAAGCATTTCTTCCACTATATAGCAAAATAGCTTCTGATGTGTTTGGATTTTGATCTGCCAATGTATCAGGTGTTTGAATCGTATAGTAATAGGAACCATTCAATGTGAATGCATATGTGACAACACCTTGAATGCCTTCCACAACCGTTCCATCAAATGGTGATCTATGCCCCTCACCTTGTAAATCATGAATTTGTAAGGCATCTGTAATGGTATAGGTGAATGTTGATATGTCACTTAATGAACCGTCTTGTGTTTTTACAATGGTCTTAAGAACCGTATTTTCTGTAATCGCAATCGGTGATTCGTATTTAATACTTGAATCTGTTGGGTCTGTTCCATCAACCGTATAAAAAATTTCCGCATTGGCAGTTGTTGTCGACAACGTAACATTCGTGCCTCCAACAAATGTACCACTGCTTGGACTTGCTACTGCAGGTGTTATTGTTTTACTGTCCATGATGATATCTTGTGTTGAACGTGGAATTAACTGATAGTCATTATCGAACTGTTGAACAATACCGGTAATCGATTCATAGTTCGTGTTTAGTGCTAACCCTAAAGAATTTCCTTCATCCCGTACGATAAAATCTGTACCATCATGAGCTGTGAAATTTGCCCAACCACTTCCTTGTTGGATAGCAGTTAGCGACACATTATTTACCGTAATAATTTGTGATTCATGGCTTTCATTCACTTCCGCGCCAGTCACGATTTTCGTTGATGGAGCGCCAACATTTTCACCCTTTTCAACGACTGTAGATGCATCTAATTGAAGCAGCCCACGATAATCAGCCAATTTCCCAGTAAGGGTTACTTCATCACCTACTGTTATTGGCAAACTTGTTGGACGTACGGCAATACCACCCGTAGCATCCTGAACGGAAATCGTATTTTTTAAGTTGGCTGCAACGATCCCTTTAATCGTTACAATTTCACCTATCGCAGTATTACGTGCTTCTGCGATTGAAATAACATCTGGATTAGTTGGTTCTGGGTCAACTGGATCTACCGGTGTTCCGCCCATTTCGTGCAACCCTAGATTAGAAGTATCATCTTTCGCATATTGAATCCACTCACCCGTAAAGTCAAATGGATCATCTATTACTGTATCTCCACTTGTTACAGTACTTTTTCGTACTAATGTTACATCAACAGCAAAGTTTGCAGCTGACCCCACTTGACCAATGGAATCAATAACATTTCCAGATTTCCGAAGAACTACAGGATCATTTCCGTTGAAATTAATAACGGCATTACTCGGGTAATTTCCCTTACTTTGAATGTCTGCATTTGCTTGCGTATTATATAATACATACGTCTCGCCACTAGCTAAAGAACCTGACAACGTAACTTTGTTTGCTGCTGTGGCTGCTCCATTTGTATGAAGCTCAAGTGAGTATTCATTTAAATCTATTGTTGCTCCTGTTCCATTATAAAGTTCAATCGCCTTATTAAAACTACTGCCCTCGATATACTCAGAAATAATTAAATCCGTAGCAACCGTTTCAGCACTTACCGTTGACCCTACTGTTGGTACAAATAAACTTAGGACTAAAATTAACGATAAAAATGCATGCAACTGCTTTTTCCAATTCTTTATGCTCATCTGAACAATTCTCCTTTAAATTGCTATTTTTAATAGGGCTTTATATATGAATGTAGCGCTTAAACTAAAAAAGAGTTTCTCCATTCACTTTTACATTTTTAAAATTATAGTCCTTTGCATCAAGTCCAGTAAGGTCTAATTTTCCTTCTACTTGTATATTCGCTAAATTAAAAATACCTGGAAGAGTCCCTGTAATGATAAGGTTTCCTTTTATTACAGCATTAGAAAGAAGCGCTACGTTTGTTACATTTACTCTTACGTTTCCACTGTATACTTTTGGCGCTTGCGGTGTACCAGAAAAATCTGTATCTTTAATCGTCCCTCCAGGAAGTTCAGGTACCTTTCCTGCCACATCTACAATGCGTCCTTCTTTGTTCGCATCAACCGTTTTAAGACGAACAAGGTGATCACGGAAATTTTCCCAATCAGATAATCCTAAATCTTTTACTCGACCCTCTGCATATGCTTTTGCTAATACCGTAAACCCATCCCCACCTTTAGCTGTAAAGGCATTTGTGGCGATTGTATAGGTTGTATTATCCAGAAGTTCCATGTAAGTATTTGATGCGCTTTTATACTTAATTGAAACTACACGTTTTCCAGCAGGTTTGGAGGAATCATATTCCACTTTTGCACCAGACACATGTAAGAACCCACCATTTTCAAGCGGGAGATCTTTCAAGCTCGTTTCAAATGTTTGTTTTATTTCCGCTCCCGTTAAATTCATCGTTGCTAATGTATTACCAAATGGAAGTACCGTAATTACTTCTCCAATTGTGATTGGACCTTGATTGATTCCAGCTCGAATTCCACCACCATTTTGGAATGCCATGATGACGTTGGGATTATACGTTTTTGCTTTCTGTAGCATACCGTCTGTGATTAAGTTGCCTAATGGTGTTTCATTGCGACGAACACTATCCGCTTCTGTACGTGGGTTATCAAATGCTTTAACTGCTATTGCCCCTGTTTCCTGAGCGGCAATCTGGTCTACTTTTGCTTTATACGGTTGAAGAAGTGTGGCAGCCGCTTTATCTTCTACTTTGTCAGCGATTTTTATTAATTTACCATCATGTCGTACGACTACACCTTTTTTATCAAATTCCACATCAAGTGTGCCTAGGTATTCGTTATATTGATAAGCTTGCACAATAATTGTTGGTGTTCCGTTTTCATCCACGACAATCGGCTGAGCCAATTGTGTATGGCTATGACCTCCAACAATGACATCAATTCCTTCGACCATTGATGCTAAATTTAAGTCATTATCAATGGCTGGGTTATCATCATATCCGATATGGGTAATCGCAACAATTTTATTTACACCCATTTTTTCAAATGCTTTAACTGCTTTTTTCGCTTCTTCAATATAGTTTTTAAAGGCAATAGACCCTGGACTTGAAATATCTCGTGTCTCCACAGTTGTTAACCCAAAGAAACCTACTTTTTCACCATCGATTTCTTTTACAAGCCCATTATAAATTTTTCCGTTTTTCGGATTACTTGCTATTGAATCGCTAAATAGACCTTTAAATTTGGCATCCTTAGAAAAATCAATATTTGAGCTAACAAATGAGAATTTAGCCCCTTTAATAAAGTCTACTAGCGCTTTATGTCCTTCTGGGCTAGACCCTAAATCAAACTCATGGTTACCAAACGTCATAATATCGTAGCCCATTAAATTCATGAATTGTAAGTCTGCTTGTCCTTTAAATTCATTAAAATACAATGTCCCAGAAAAAACGTCTCCCGCATCTAAAAGTAATGCTTTCGGTTTTGCTGCGCGCACTTCCTTCACGGCTGTAACTTTTTTCGCTATTTGATTTAAATTAGCATGCGTATCATTTGAATGCATTAGTGACAAAGTGAAGCGTTTTATCGGATTTGGCGCTCTTAATTCACGATTTAAATAATAGAATCTTTGTAAATGATTTGCTGACTTTTGGTTGTAATCCATATACATGCCTTCATAACCAACGACTTTGATCGTTTCATCTGTACTTTTAATTCGTTCCTCTAATATTGTCGGTTTAGTATTCGTTTCATCACGATTCACTAGCGTTGCACTTACTAGTTTTACGAAAGATTGGCTCTTTGCGTCAGAAGCTCCGGATACTATTATTCCAGCGGTTTTATTTCCAGTGACATCAATAGTGCCACTTAACGTAACAGTAGCGCGATCTACATAAACTGCTGCATCCGCACCTTTAATTTTAATATTAGTTATGGAACCAACTGTTTTCATAAATTGTAATGCATAGGAAGTGTCTCCCTTTTTCGACACTTCCCCAGTTAATGTAAAACCATTACCTTTAATATGCTTTTCTGAATTAATCTTTAGTTTTTCTTCTAATTTAATATCCTTTTGAATAGAAATATTCTTAACCTTTGGATTATTAATGGCCGATTTTAATTCTTTAAATGTATTAACTTTCGCCTCTGTAGGTTGCGTTGTTACGACTAAATTAGCGATAGCTGCTATTAAATTATTTATTGCTTTTGTAATGTCCGAATGTGTTGCCTTTGAATCTCTTAATATTCTTTGAGCTTCTGATAAAGCCTGTTGAAATTTATTCCAACTATCCTCTGTATAATCTACTTGTTTGCGATTGACCACATTGTTAATCGTCGTCTGTAGCTTTGTCTTGTCCACTTTTTGATCGGTTTTTTTATCTTTTCCATGTTCTTTTTTGTGGTCATTTTTATAATCATTCTTGTGATCTTTCCCCGAATCTTTCTGTGCATTTACCTCACCCGTTGGAGCTACTACAAAAGCTGAGGCAACCAAAGTTGTCGCAATACCTGCCTTAAAAATCTTTTCATAAGCGTTTCTTTTCATCTCAAACCTCCTGAAAAATAGTATGATCCTTATAAGTGTATGCGACGACTCTACTAATCATAAGAGTTTATCCTGTATGTTTTTGTCGTAACAACGCTTTGCATCAAAAAAAGAAAGTCAAATATCGTCCAAATTTTTATTTAATGATGTCCCCTTTTATTGCTTAATAAATTATTCTTTAAACCCTTTTTTGCTTCTGAATTTTTATAATTCTAATAGAGGTTTCCTGTTTTTTTAAAAGATTTCTATTTACTTATTCTCTATTACTATCTCAAATTTATTATTATTTTTTTAAAACATAATTAATATGACTAGAGAATGTAATAGAGTATGCATACTATAAAAATGTAATCTGCAGGTTATAAACCTTTTGTTTAAAGGGGGGTGAAAACATGCCATTAACTACTGGTCCAGTTGAAAATACCGGAAATCAACCAGAAAATGCCTCTACCGTTCGTATTAAAGTTCTTAATCTAACTGGGGGTACACTAACGGGGGTAGTTCGAGTTTATAGACTTAACGGTACAAGACAATTACTTTCGACAACTTCATTTTCAGCAGGTGCTAATGCCTCTACTTTTGTAACGCGAAATGTAGCTGGTGCTTTTCAATATGAAGTTGAAATAGTTCCGAATCAAACTGGAGGATTATATAGTGTTTACGGTCGAACGGCTTCAGGTGTCATCATTGATGCCCAACGATTTGCGAACTCTGAATTGACTCAAATTCTTTAATTTTTCTAACAGATTTTAACTGTTAAAATCTCGGAAGCCTTATATTCATATATAAGGCTTTTCGAATTTATCAATACTCATCTTTAGGAAAAGGCACAATAATACTAACTATCTAAAGGTTATTCATAAATATGAATATACTTCATTACCCATTTGTATATTTCTGAAAACAAAAAAAATTCAAATTAGTTTCTAATCAGCATACTATTTTAGAAAGAAGAGAGGTGATCTTATGACGATGAATAATAATGACAAATTTAATAAAACGGTTACCATACCAAACCCTTTATATCAATCTTTAGAGGGACGATACTTTGTTGGTCAAACTGAAACAATTCGTTTAGGAAAAGGAAAGTATGCTTGGGGAGGTTTAATTAACCCCTCTAATTCAAATGTAGATTTATTTGTAAATGCATTTACTATATCAAATCACTCAAATGAACCTATTATTGCTCAAATTTGGTTTAATCCTATAATTATAGGGAAATCCATGATTTCAGATAAAGTGACCCCTGCAGATACAGCTCTATCCCCTCTTCCTAGACCAAAAGTTCAACTCAAATTTGCAGAGCTGATTAACTGGGTACCAGAGAAAGGAGTAAATGCATTTCAGCGAATTGTTCCGCCACAAAGTACTTTATCAAGTGATGAAGATGGAAAATTCATATTTCCACCCAATGGATCGTTTGTACTATTCTTAGTTTCGCCTAACCTTGAAATTGTAAAGGCAGAGATTGCTTTTGGTTGGTTTGAAAAAAAAGTAATAACTCTCTGATTGCTCTGCAATGAAAGGTTAGTCATACAAAATTAGAAATGTCGGTTATGTATGGTGGGCAATAAATATTTGAAGATTTTATAATTGACTAGAGGGTAAGGTGGTTGGTGATTTCATCTGCCGCGCTGCTTTCGATGCAAATAAAAGCTCCCAAGGCGAATATAAACCAGATCGCAGAGGAACTATTATTTTAGCGACGAAAGCATCGCGACAGGAACTCAATACCTATTACGTTCTAAATGGGGCATAAAGATTTGATTTTCGTGCCAACAAAAAAAGATTAAAAAAATAAAAACGGTTTATAATAGGTGATTTTAATTGTTAACAAATATAAAGATTAGTTGATGCAGCTGCAAGGATACACCCCTTAAAAAGTAATCAACATTATATTATGACACCTTTTTATTCTTTCTCAGTCCATAAAACTTTATATAGAAATGCAAGTTCAGACTCTTCAATACCTGATGGTAGTTCCCCGTTTTCTCCCCCAGCAGAACGCATTTCGTTTTTAGTAGTTCCTAACCACCCTGCTAAATAAATAGGTTTATTTTTTTCTAATGTAACTTTTTCATCGATTAGATTTCTGAAAGTATACATCGTCATGTTATTCGAATAAAACGTTGTTGCAAGTCCAGAGGGAATACCGTTTATTAATTTTAAAGAATGATTATCTTCCCCATTGTCACTTATTCCAAAAGAAATTATGCTGTCTTTATGGTTTGTTTCTATTTCACCCCAAGTTTTTAATACCTCTTCTTTAAACTTACCGTTTTCAAACACATCCACTGAATATTGCAAATCATCATCTTCTTTCAAAGTGCCGTTAAGCTTGAAAAATTCAATATGCTCTACTCCTGTTTTACTAATGAGCAAGCTTTCTATATCACTCATGTTGTAAGACTCAATAGTTAACTTTGTACTTGATGGTGATATTTCTTTTTCTAGACCTACGCACCCAGTTAACAACAAGGTGAATAGTAGAAACAAGCAGTAACCTTTAAAATGCCGCATTTTAGATCCCTCCATTTATCCATACTTTAATAAGTATTTCAAATTTTATCCATTTTTACAATGACAATCATTTCATTAAATGAGCTTTAGGTCGTTAATTTTAGGGAACTTGTTAAGATCTTAATTTACCATTTATATTCCAAATAATATTTTTCCATGTTACAATTTTTGTAAATGCATTATTTGATTTAATTAAGATAAAAGAGAGGTAAATTTTCAATGACCTATATTAACGAATTACAGAATTACTTAGATAGTGGATCAATTGGCATTCTATTTGAGCTTTTATTAGTTACTACTTGTATTTCAACAATCATTTTCCTTTTAACTAAAAACCAATTTATTTCTTATCTATCCTCCGCACCAATTTTTTATTTTATTTCTAAAATGTTTTATCACGACACACATTTTATCTTCATCGTATTTGCAATGACAGTCCAAGCCATTGTTATTTTATTCATTCAAAAACAGAAAAATTTAAATGCAGGCGCATTAAAAAACAAAACGCTTTGATAAGGCCACCTTCATTATTTATATGACTTGCATTAATGATGAATTTATTAAATGCAAGTCTTTTGTTATTTATAATGCTTTATCACCGGATTTCTAACTTCGCGAAGCTATTACAATCACCCCACACCAACATTGGAATTAGAATCTTTTTTAAATCGTTGTTGGCGTCTTGTGGGGTCGAAATGGCGCTCTAACCAACCAAGTCCAATATCTACAATAACAGCCATTAATGCAGTTGGAATTGCACCTGCTAAAATAATGGCAGTGCCATCAGTTGCGTTCGTTCCGCGGATAATAATATCCCCTAAACCGCCAGCACCGATGAAAGCTCCGATTGCGGTAATTCCAATTGCAATAACTAAGGCAATACGAATACCTGTAATAATGATTGATAAAGATAATGGTAGTTCAATCATAAAAAGGATTTGTCTACGTGTCATCCCCATACCGCGCCCTGCATCCGTTAAACTTTTATTGATTGTTGTTATTCCCGTATACGTATTTTTAATAATTGGTAGCAGCGAATAGAGGAATACCGTAGCAATAACCGTTGTTTTTCCTAAGCCGAGTACTAGCATAATCATTGCCATTAAGGCTAATGCCGGTATAGTCTGAATTATATTTGCCAATGTAATGATAAACCCGGCTAACTTCATATTTTTGGCAATAAAAATGCCAATTGGAATTCCGATGATTGCAGCAAGTAAAACACCATATACTGAAATGTAAAAATGAGTAATGAACAATTCAAGGACATAAAGACCATTTTCCTTAAAATAATAAAGAAGCTGTTCATACGTAGTTAATTGAGATAAATCTTCCATTAGTCCTCACCTTCCTCATTACTAAAGTAATTATTTTTAATCAGGAAATTTTCTGCCACTACAGAGGGTTCCATTAAGTTATTATCTGCCAAATAGTTTAATTCCTGCATTTTATCAGTTGAGATTTTGCCAACTAAACGCTGGATAACTTCTTTAATTCCGGGTTTTGCTTCT
This sequence comes from Solibacillus sp. FSL R7-0682, assembly GCF_038005985.1. Classification (NCBI taxonomy): domain Bacteria; kingdom Bacillati; phylum Bacillota; class Bacilli; order Caryophanales; family Caryophanaceae; genus Solibacillus; species Solibacillus sp. FSL R7-0682. The sequence goes on along the minus strand of NZ_JBBOUI010000001.1, from coordinate 1,183,230 downwards.
AAAATTTCATTTGTTGCAAGCGCACTTGTTTCATAGGGAGGGAAGAAGTTCAAATCATCTTCAAGAACCTTTAAGTCATATGAAGCAATACGTCCATCTGTTGTATAACCGAGCACGATATCGATTTCACCTGCTTGGACGGCATCATACACTAAACCAATTTGCATTGGATATGTACGTTTAAACTCAAACCCATACTCTTTGACAAATGCCTTAAACCCATCACCTTCACGATTTAACCAAGATGTATCAACACCTGCTTCAATATCAGCCGCTATTTTAGCCAGGTCGCTAATTTTATTGAGGTTGTATTGTTGTGCTGTTTCCTGCGTTACCATAAAGGCATACGTGTTTTCAAAGCCATACGAGTCAAAGAAGGTTTGATTGTATTGTTCTTGAAACGCTTTTTGCACAAAGGCCATTGCCTCGGCTGGATCTTTTATGAGATCTGCATTTAAAGCGCCTGTTAGGTCTGTACCGGTATAACGTGTAGCGGAAACATTTGCGTCACCATTGATCATCGCTTGATGAACAACAGTACTCGAACCAAGATTATTGATTAATTCTACTTGTTCATCTGTATAATACTCAATCATATATTTAAGCATATAACCCATAATTTGTGATTCAGTTGTGACAACACTTGCAATCTTAATTTTCTCAGTATTGCTAGCTTGATCCCCGCCAATCGAACAGCCAGCAAGAAAATTAAACGCAAGCAATATACTTCCGAATAAAAGAATCGTTTTCTTCATCCTATTAGGCCTCATTTCTCTATTTTTAGTCCTTTTGGTGTTGTCCAAATCTCCACCTTTGATAATATAAAATCTGTTAGCAGTGCTAATGCCGTAACAAGTAATGCACCGCCAATAATTAGTTCTGTTTGATAAAGATTTAATCCATTAAAAATAAAATCACCTAAACCTCCAGCACCGATATATGACGCAAGTGTTGCCCAGGCAATGACATATACAGCAGATAGTCGTATACCTGCCATGATAACTGGAATTGCTAGTGGTAATTCCACCATCCATATAGACTGCAATGGCGTCATCCCCATACTAATACCTGTTTTACGCAGATCCGCATTAACAGATTTCAAACCAATATAAGTATTATTTAAAATTGGTAGCAAAGTATAAATAAACAATGCAACAATGGCAGGTACTTTCCCCACACCTAGAAATGGAATCATAATAGCTAAAATGGCTAAAGAGGGTAATGTTTGGAAAACACTTGTTATGGCTAAAAAGATTTTTGCGATTGTTTTTGTTTTAGATAAAAATATACCAAGAGGAATCGCGAAGAATACACCAAGAAATAATGCAATAATAGAAATATAAAAGTGTTCCCATGTTTTTAATAGTATGTCACTGCTATTTTCCGTAAAAAAGGCTATCATTGAACATTCTCCTCTCGATTTACAAGAAGAGCATTTTTATTTTCTTCCTCGTCACCCCAAATTGTGTCATAAATCGTATCAACAATATTAGCACGGGTAATTAAACCAATTAGTTTGTGGTCATGGTCAACAATTGGGATGTTTTGAAGGTTCCGTTTTAAAATACGGCGGACAGAATCTTGCAGCTTTGTCCCGGTTTTAACGTAAATCACCTCTCGCTGCAATACTTCATTAATACTTTGCTGTGTACGCTGCGGACCTGTAAAGCTTTCAACATTTAAAAAACCTATCAATCTTTTTTCTGCATCTGTCACAAATAGCGTATCGACACGTTTTGATACCATTAAACGCAATGCATCATCCAAACTTTTTTCAATTGTAATAGAGATTGGCTGTATCATTACTTCATCTACTATTTTTACGCTTGGTTTATTTTGAATAAGTCGATGAGAACCAATAAAATCACGTACAAAATCATTTGCGGGGTTTGCTAAAATATTGTCTGGCGTATCAAACTGGACAACTTTCCCCTCATGCATAATGCAAATTCGGTCAGCTAGCTTGATTGCTTCATCCATATCATGCGTTACAAAAATAACGGTTTTGCCAAGGCGCACTTGCAAATCTTTCATTAAATCTTGAAGTGTGTCACGTGTGATGGGGTCAAGTGCACCAAATGGTTCATCCATTAAAATAATGTCTTGATTAGCCGCTAATGCACGTATAACACCGATTCGCTGTTGTTGGCCACCAGATAGTTGGGAAGGGTACATATCTAAATAAGAACTGGGTAAGTTTACAAGTTCGATTAAACGTTCCGCCACTTTGTCCTTTTCTTCTTTGTCCCATTTCAAGAGTTTTGGTACGAGGGTAATATTATCTCGGATGGTCATATGTGGCATTAACCCTATTTGCTGAATTACATAGCCAATTTGTCTACGTAGTTGCACAGGATTCATTTTAGATAAATCAGTTCCATCAAGTATAATTTTCCCACTGGTCGGCTCAATCATCCGATTAATCATACGGAGGGCTGTTGTTTTCCCGCTGCCACTTGTGCCGATAAAGACGATAAATTCACCTTTTTCTATATCAATACTTAAGCTATCGACTGCCATTTTGTTTCCACGATATGTTTTCGTTAATTTTTGTATGGATAACATACAATTACACTCCTTTTCATAAAAAAATTTTCCATCTACGTAAAGAATTTAGACACAATACTTAACTTATTGCTCCCTTCACCTTTACATAGTTGCTAGGAACTGTTGTCAAATATCTAGTAATTCCACATTACTCCATTACAACCATTACTAATTACCCCCTAAACCAATTGATCAAACAAGGTAAAATAATTTCGAACTTCCAAAGTTACAACTTCATTTTTTTTTTAAGTTGCTTATTTTATATTATATATTATAATTTGAGAATAAAATTATTTTTTTGAATAAAATACCATTATTGTTTAAATATTTTTGTTCCAAAGCTGAAAAGTGCGCTTTATTTGTAACTGGAATATTTTATATTGCCATGCAATATTGTAGCGCTTATAATTTATTTAACCGCCGGTCAATTAGAGGTGAAAACGTTGGGTAGAAAAAAAAGTAGCGACAGTTTGACGAGAGAAATGATTTTGGAAGAAGCAGACCATCAATTATTACAAATGGATTTTCAAAAGGTGTCGATGCGCTCAATTGCAAATGGATTAGGCGTTAGTCATGGATCCATTTATTATCACTTCCAAAGCAAAGAACAACTATTTAATGGAGTCATTGAGAAATATTTCGCGATTTTAAACCGGAAGTTAGATGCTGCGAGCCAAGACAATGGAAATGAAGGAACAAAAAGATTATTTTTAAGCTTTATTGAATTTGGCCTAAATAATCAAAGCCATTATGATTTTATGTTTGTAAAACAGAACGGGTTGGAAGACCCCCTCCAACAACATGCCGCAAAAGAAAGCTTAAATAAATTTATTAGTACCGTTCAAATGCAGCAAAACAATTCTTTAAGCAACAATGTTATACATGCATCATTTATAGCTCTGCACGGATTCATATTATACTATATTGGTCGTGTTGATGAATTTGAAGCAGTGAAAATTGATGCAAATGAATTTGTTACATTTCAATTAAAAACTCTAGACAACTAGAGTTTTTCTTCACCCCAAAATTGACCGGTGGTTAATAAATTTTTTCGAGGTGTACAATGTTTAAAAATATGAACTTTAGTCTATTGTTCTTTGCTACATTTTTCAATTCGTTCGGGGATGCCACTTTATTCGTTATTTTATTGAGCATGATTCAACTTTTTGACGGTGGTAGTATTAGCACATCTTTTTATTATTTATTCTCAGCTCTACCTGTTTTAATATTTGGCTTACATATAGGTGCTTATATCGAAAACAAGTCACTAAAAAATGTAATGCTCAAGTCGGTTGCAATTCGTATTTTATTACTGCTTCTATGTTACATTTACTCATTATTCGCTGATTATTCGACTTACTTTATTTTTATAGTAATCTTCATCATCACATTTATTCATCTCTTTTTTGTAAATGCAAGCGGTGCTATGATGCCCCAAATTGTAGAGCACGTCCATATTCCTAAAGCAAATAGCTTATTTCGTGTTATGACAATGACGGGTAAGCTTCTTGCGTATTCATTTACTGCCCTTCTTTTCCAATTCAATTTAACTGTCTATGAAATGCTTTTACTTCTAATAATTTTTTATGTAGGTGCCCTAGCATCTATTTTCTTTATGCGTGTAATAAATCAACAGACCCCTGAACCAGTTCACAAAGATCGTTTATTCGATGCTATCAAGGAAGGCCTTACCTATATTAAGCAAGATAAAATGCTTTCAAGATTGTTTATCGTATTTGGTTTAGGCTGGATGGTAGGCTCAGCAATTGATTTATATTTAATTAGCTATCTAAGGCTAGTATTAGGAAAAGGAGCTGAAAATTTATTTGTTTTTACAACACCGACGATGATTGGCATTTTGATTGGCTCATTTATTAGCCCAATTTTATATGAAAAATTGAATAAAAAACTCGGCCTCTATTTATCGCTATTCGCCTTTAGTTTTGCGATGTTATGTTTTGCGCTGGAACTGCCTCTCCATTTATTACAGGCAGTATTAATTGTAGGAGGAATTTCGCAAGGGATTTTGAATATTTTCGTTGTTAGCATTCTACAAACTACCGTACCAAGTCATTTTATCGCGCGCGTTTTTAGTGTTTATAACATTATTTGTATTGGAGGTGGTATTCCTACCTATTTGATATTCGGCTATTTTATCGACCAAATGGGCGTAATTTCACTAGGGTTTATTTTATCGATCTATTTATCAGTCGTTGGAATGATATGCGTCCTCTGTTTACCTAATTTAAATAAGGATAATTCGCAGTAAATATTTTGCGTTACTTTTTACCATGGGCGGCTACGAAATAATGATATACTTCATTTAAAAATTAAGTTTTCCATTTCACTACCAATACCCCAACTTTCTTGATACAATTTTCATTAAAGAAAAAAAGCTTTGATAAAGCCACGTCCTCCATTAATACGACTTGCATGTAAATTGATTTTTTAAATGCAAGTTTTTTTACTATGTTCCAGCAATCTTTCACATAGCTTCACACATGCCTTTTTAACAACAATTAGATAATTCTTCCTTATGTTTCTTTTGTAGACTTACACACCCCAATAACAACTAACAACTAACAACTAACAACTAACAACTAATATTATCTTTAATTTCAAAGGACGATAGCAAATCCCCTTAAAATAGACGGTAAGGATTAAATAGAAATGAATTTTATTATTTGTTATAAATATAATTGCATTAAAATATCTATCCTATTGAAATGAGGTTTTTTTGTGAATGCTCAAATAACCGCATATATATCGATTATGTGTGCAGCGGGTGTACTCAATCTATTTTTATGTATTTATGCATTTTATAAGCGACATACATATTCAAATATTGTGTATTATTTTCTTGCGTATGTGGCAACTATAACTATTTATTGTTTTTCTAGTGCAGTTGGATTACTTGCGACAAGTATAGAAGAAATTAAATTTTGGACAAGTGTTCAATATATCGGTATAGCAGTTTCACCAGCTTTAGGTTTATTATTCGTTTTAAAATATTACGGTTTTTATCTTTCAAAAATTATGGCAGTGCTAGTACTGTTGATTCCAACTATAACTGTTTTAATGGTTTCGACAAATGATTGGCATCATTTACATTATCGTGTGTTTAAAGTGGATCCATTTTTAGGTGTTCCATTTATTTATCAGGAGGAAGGTTTTTGGTATCTCGTTCATGGAACCTTTTGCTTCTCCTATATGTTTGCGGCATTTCTTTTCGCTTGCTCGCGCTGGAAAGAAACAAATAAAGTATATCGTCCCCAATCAATTACAATAATCCTTGGGCAGCTCATTCCAATTATAACGGCATTTTTATATTTAATAGATGTAACACCTCGAGGCGTTGACCCTGTCCCAATGGTACTTTGGATTACTTCCGCATTATATTTATGGTCAATTAAATCATCTAGATTATTTACAATGATGCCAATTGATAAAGATACTATTTTTAATAGTATAAATGATGGTGTAGTAGTACTTGATGATTCTAAGCAATTAATAGAATATAACAAAGCATTTCAAAATATATTTCCACAGCTGAATAAAACAATGCTTGGCTTAAACTTTTTAAATATGTGGGAACTGCTTACAAATAAAAGTTTCCCATATGACTTTGAAAGTTTACTTAATACGAAGGAACTAACAATCGGGGAAGCTGAAGATAGAAAGATTTATCAAATAAGTATTTCACCATTACGAAATCTTAAAAATAGTAAGGGGTATATTATTATTTTTGCTGATATTACGAAGCTGAAGGAATTACAGTTACAGCTTGAGCGTCAGGCTTATTACGATGAGCTTACTCAAATTAATAATCGACGAGCATTTTTCCAACAATGCGAACAGGATTTTATTACTGCTACAACGAATTCAACTCCATTTACGATCATCCTATTAGACATTGATCATTTTAAAAAAGTAAATGATACTTATGGTCATCATATAGGCGATGAAATTATTGTTCATGTCGTTAATCGGTGTAAAACACAGCTCCCAGATACGGCACTGTTTGCTAGGTCTGGTGGAGAAGAGTTTGTTATTGCTTTAAATGGTTACAATCAAATTGACGCTTTAGCATTAGCAAAAGACTTATGTACATCTATGGAGTCACAGGTTTGTGTTACTGAAAAGGCTTCTTTAAATGTGACGGTTAGTTTAGGCATAGCTGAAGCTAATTATGAAACAGCAGAAACACTTCATCAGTTACTCAACAAAGCAGACCAAGCTTTATACTCAGCAAAGAAAGCAGGACGCAACCGTACAGGGGTATATGAAGAAAAGAATATCTCTCTAAGTATTTGAAGTGGATTTGAAAGAGTCGAAGCTTGTGGTACTGTTCAAATTCTCACAAAATTTATAGTAATATTAAGTTTAACAGAATGGGATGGGATTGCATGCACTTACGTCCGTTCGAAAACCTTTCATAATACCAAACGAGGGGTTGGGTACGATAATTAAATAGAGGTGATTGTAATGAATAATAATAAAGATACATATTTTCTGAAAATTAGACCCCTATCTATTTCTGATTATGAAACAGTTTTAGAATGGAGCAGACATGAAAATTTTTGTCTAGCTAATCAATGGGAGCTGAATCGTGAGCCCGATGAGGTTTATTCTTGGTGGCATAAATGTGTAAATAATACTGCTAATAATTTTATTCGTATGGGAATAGATATTGAAGGGAATTTAATTGGTTATACTGACCTCGCTAATATTACAAACAACTCAGCTGAATTAGGTATTTGCGAACAATTAAAAGGTAAACAAACTAGTCGTATACCACATTTTGAAGTGCTTGAATACCGATCATATGGGTACGTTTGAGTTGTGTAGAGAAAAACTGTTTACACGATTTTAGGGTTTTCTATGTGGTATATGAAATTGTTTGCAATAAAATAACGCGCTTTCTACTAATTTTCCGGGTACTAGCAAGATGTTTGCAGACAATAGAAAAGGATGGCGTGCGAGCCATCCTTAATAACTTATTAATATGTCAGATATTATTTATAGCCAGTCAGGTATTATAGCATCTTTGATTTGTTTTTTTATGTCTGAGTAAGTTCCCTTTGCTATTTCCTTATGGTCAGGTACAGGGAAAGTTTTACCATTAGGACCTTTCATAATAATATGGCTTCCATTTTGTCTAACTTCTTCAAAACCAACTTTTTTAAGTTTTTTTACAAGATTTTTACCGCTAATTACTTTTGGTAAATCCAATTCTTTCATGACAGCATCTATAACTGCCTGTTTCCCAAAATCTTTTACAGCATCCACTACAGCTTTTCTCAATAAATAAGCAATAATAGGTGCTACAGTTGTATTGTATTCAATCTCTGTTTCATCTACTAAAATCAACTCTTCAGTCAAATTATCATCATTTATGTAATGACCTTTTTCGACCGTACTAGCCTTAACATTTAGACTTGTACTTGATACCGTAACTAAGAACAAAGAGAAAATCATTAAAGAACTTATAACCTTTTTCATAAACTTCAACTCCTTTTAATTTTATAGTTATAGCATATTAGAATTAAAGTTAATTTTCAACATTTAATTTACTTTTATGTAAAATAAAGTAAATTAAATTAAAAAAGAGTAGTTTAACTACTCTTTTAGGATTTCTTATTCTATTTCTTGTTTTTTAATTACTGTCGCTATATCGTCTTCTACATTAAAAATTATGAAGTCATCATCTTTTATTACAACTTCTTTTTTGTATCTTATTTCTTTATCAATTATCATTTCAAAATAGTTAGATTCTATATTTAATTCGAAAACTGGACATTCATCAAATCTAACATCACCAATAAAAATAGCCCTAATTTTTTTCATAGTATTGTATCCTCCGTAATCTGAGTAACAACTGTCACTCTTTATTAGGTACATTCCTCTCCTACTCTTTTTTTACTTTAAATGTAAATAAAATGCAAGAGTTATATTCGTGAATTTACTAGAATAAACCTGGAATTTCGGTAACGATTTTAAAGTAAATACTTTACTTCCCTTACCGATCGGTTTATTTACATCTACTCAGCATACAATCAGCTCCTGTATGTTATGCGAACAATTAGAATTAGGTTATAATACAACTAAAATCAAATTCAATATTCCTCACTCACAATAGGAATAAATAATAGTAAAGGTTGTGAAATACAATGGCATTAACAAAAGAACAACAACGCATAACTGCATTGATAGAAAAGCATTCATCACAAATGCCTTTCTATGTAAATGAATATGTTCAGGATAAGTTGAATGGAGTATTATGATCATGTATTAAAAGAGATGGAAGAACGTGATGAAGAGATTGCAATCAACATGTTCACATCTTAATTTTTTGTCCACTTTGTACACTTCTTGTACACTTCATTTTAATTTTATATGTTATTTAATGCTTTTCATATATTTCCACCCCAAAAGAAAAAACGCTCAAAACCCTTTAATATCAAGGTTTCAAGCGTTTTTCTTTATTGTATTATGTTGACCATAATTACTCGTATTACGTCCCAGGAGGGATTCGAACCCCCGACCGACGGCTTAGAAGGCCGTTGCTCTATCCTGCTGAGCTACTGAGACATGTTTTTCTAACCAATTGGTAAGAAAGACAATTTTTATTATAGGCTACAAGAACTTGAAAGTCAACAGCATTTTCTACAAATATTATTATTGAAAGAAAATAAAAAGCTTATTCGCATGCCTGCCATTGTTCTACAAAAACCAACATTCGACACCCTCTGCAAAACTGGTGCATTCCTTATACCCTATAAAAATATTATACTCTCTTACCGTGCCAGATAGAATATCCTACCTACCAATAAGAAGCAGCTTTCCTACACTTTATCGTTCAATAAACATTTGTTCGATTAAATTATTATTATCGTCATAACAATCTAACGTAAAATGTGTGTTGGAGATTGTAATCGTTACAAATGATTTTTCTTTAATACTGCGTGGCTTTAATAAACTACCAGGGTTCACAAAGAAAATCCCGTCAATGTATTCCGCGCCAAGTTCATGAGAATGACCAAAGCATACAATATTCGCTCCCACTTCTTTTGCTCGGTAAACCAGCTTCATCGGTGAATTTTTCACATCATATAAATGACCGTGAGTTACATATATGCGCTCGCCATTCACTTGGAATAATATTTCTTCTAAATAGTTTGGATCGTGATCGCAATTGCCCTTTACCCGTTCTAAGTTTTCCATCGCTGAATGAAAATAGGGTAATTCACTATCCCCACAATGAATCATCTTCACTGCATCTGGATGAAAGCTTTTCACACGTTCAATAACCTCTATATCTCCATGTGTATCACTCATTACTAATAGTTTCATGCCATCACCTCATTTTTAAAATAACGTATTATTAGTGTGACATTTTTTACCGAAAAATTCAACGCAATTGAAACAGCAAAATAGGTAAACCCTTCTATAAAAAATCACCTTACGCTGTACCAACGTAAGATGACGTATCAAAATTATTTTAAAATTTCCGCTAACTGGTATGCTAATTCACGAATGGCATTGCCTCGATGTGAAATCGCACCTTTTTCTTCCGCACTTAACTCCGCCATATGCTTTTCTAGTGCTGGCACGTAGAAAATTGGGTCATAGCCAAAGCCGTTTGTTCCGCGCTTTTCATGAGCAATAACTCCCTCACACGTACCAAACACTGTTTTTGTCTCCATATTTGGTCCTGCAATCGCTAATGCGCAGCAAAAGCGTGCTGTACGTTCTTTCTCCGGTACGTCCTTCATATTTTCAAGCACCTTAACCATATTGGCCTCGTCATCATGATCGCCTGCGTAGCGAGCTGAATATACCCCTGGTTCGCCATTTAGTGCATCAATCGCTAAACCACTATCGTCAGCAATTACAATTTTACCAAGCAAGTTCGCTAATGTTTCTGCTTTTAAAATTGCATTTTCTTCAAATGTTGTACCAGTTTCTTCGATTTCTAAATCTGGCGCCACCTCAAACATCGTTACGACCTCATAGCCAAATGGTGAGAATAGTGCTTCAAAGTCTTTTGCTTTGCCTTTATTTTTTGTTGCAATTACTACTTGTTTCATTATGCCTCTACCTTTCCGATGAAGTTTGCAAGCTCGCCAAGTGCTTGTTTTTGGATGTCGATTAACTGAGAAATCCCTGCTTCGCCTAAATCTAATAGTTCATTTAGCTCCGCACGAGAGAAAGTAGCCTCTTCACCTGTTCCTTGTAACTCAACAAATTGTCCTGAACCAGTCATGATCACATTCATATCGACTTCTGCTGCAGAGTCTTCAATATAATTTAAGTCTAATACTGCACCAATTTCAGCTAGCTTTCCTACACTTGTTGCCGCTAAATAATCTGTTACGGGGAATTTCTCAAATGACTTGTCTTCTGCAAGTTTTGCAATAGCTTGAGTCATCGCAACAAACGCCCCTGTAATGGACGCTGTACGTGTGCCACCGTCAGCTTGGATGACATCACAGTCAATCCATACTGTTTTTTCACCAAGTGCTTCTAAATCCACAACTGCACGCAATGCTCGTCCAATTAGGCGTTGTATTTCCATTGTGCGCCCTGTCACCTTCCCCGCAGATGATTCACGGCGTGTGCGTTGCTCTGTGGCACGTGGAAGCATCGAATACTCCGCTGTTATCCAGCCCTTTCCTTGTCCACGTAAAAAGCCCGGTACTCTATCTTCAATCGTTGCTGTGCAAATTACTTTTGTATTACCAACTGTAATTAATACAGAACCTTCGGGATGCATTAAATAATTATTTTCAATTTGAACTGGACGTAATTCATTCACAGCTCGTAAGTCATGTCTAGTCATAGGTGACCTCCTCAATTTGTTCGCGCACTTATCTTAACATACTTTTTTTCACGTCTAAAGTGCAAATACACGACTAACAAAGAAAAGACTCAAATAGACTACACATCTATTTGAGTCATATGCTATTTCGTTATTTAGGAAATGAAATTCGACGAATGTCTAATTCGCCACGATCTAACCAACGCTCCGCAATGGAACGAAAAATCGGAACAGAGCCTGAAGCATAAAACACGTGCTTTGGTGGCTCTTGTTCCGTACGCAATTTACCATTATAACGTAAAATCGCTTCAACATCTTTTGCTGTTTCCTCTGCAGATGATAAAACATTTACATTTGGTCCCACTGCAGCCTCAATTTGCTTTTGTAAAATTGGATAATGCGTACAGCCTAAAATGACTGTATCAAAACGCTCATCCTCTAAAGGCTTTAACCCTTTCGCTACTAAGTCGTATGAAAACTGCCCTTCGTATTCTCCACTTTCTACAAGCGGCACGAATGTAGGACAAGCAAGTGGGATGACATGGGTTTTCGTAGTAAGCGATAATAACGCTTGCTCGTAAGCACCACTTTTAATCGTCCCTTCTGTAGCTAGAACAACAACTTCATTTCGTTTTGTCTTTTTAATGGCTGCCCTTGCACCAGCATTAATAACACCCAACACCGGGAAGGGCATATGTTTTTGTAAGCTTTCTAATGCTACCGCAGTTGCCGTATTACAAGCAATCACAAGCATTTTAATATTCATTTTTTCCAGTGACTTTGCCATTTGCCAAGTAAAATTTCTTACTTCCTGTTTAGAACGTGGCCCATAAGGACAACGCGCTGTATCACCAATATAATATATAGTTTCGTTCGGCAAAAGCTCCATAATGGCTTTTGCAACTGTTAACCCGCCAACTCCAGAATCGATTACACCAATTGGGGCATTCACTAGTACCGCCTCTATCCTATTTCATTAATAAATGTAGTTTTTGTAAGTTCTTCGATAATTGTTCGAACTCTTCTACGTCAAATTCTTCCGTAATATCGCGTAAGTATTCCCGACGCTTTATGATTACCTCTTGAATTATACGCTCGCCTTCAGGTAAAAGATGAATTCGTACAACACGTCGGTCATTTTCATCCCGAACACGTTGTACCAACTCATTCTTTTCCATACGATCAACTAAATCAGTTGTCGTACTGAATGCTAAATACATTTTCGTGGATAAATCACCAATTGTCATATCTCCTGATTCGTGTAACCACTGAAGTGCTACAAACTGCGGAGGTGTAATAGTATAATTACTTAAAATTTCGCGACCCTTTTGCTTAATTAAGTGTGAAATATATCTTAACTCTTTTTCTAAGATTGCTACAGACTCAGAGCTATGTTTGCTTTGATCTTTCATCTACTCCATTCACTCCTCGAAACGTTTCATAGTTCTATTTTGATGTTTTTTGCGTAAAATAGCAAGTATGCATTCAGTTTATTGACAATTCTTGTAGTCGTAATAATTCAATAAGTGCCTGCGTTCGACTTGAAACGCCTAACTTTTGAATCGTATTAGAAATATGATTACGTACGGTTTTCTCGCTAATTCCAAGTTTTTTCGATATTTCTCGAGTTGAATAGTCTTCAATTAAAAGTTCAAAAATTTCTCGTTCTCTTTTTGTTAACAGCGAACGATGCTGCGGTCGATTCATTTTTGCAACACCCTCCTATCCTCTTCTTTGTACAGTATGTTCGTAATACAAAGCTGGTGAGGGCATTTAACTATTTCCCAAGCAATAATTTTTTTTGTTCTTCTAAAAGTGGGACACCTTTTCCTGTCTCATAGTTCAATTGAACTAAAGTACCACGTCCAGTGTAGCATACTTCCTCTTTTTCATTTTTCACCAAATAATGCAGATCCATAGAAGACGTTCCTAATGAGGCTGTTTTTACATAAATCGTCAGCATTTCATCAAAAAATACTTCCTTTAAGTAATCACATTGAATATCCGCTACTACAAGCATATTTTTTTCTCCTGATTGAGATGCAAAATCAAAGCCTAATGCTTTAAAATATTCAATTCGCGCGTACTCAAAGTAGGCGAATACCTTTGTATTATTAACATGTCCATACATGTCTGTTTCTGAAAAACGTACTTGAACCTTTGTCGAAAAGCTAAATCCTGCCATCCATTCTGTCACATCTTGAATATATGTTGCTCTCATTATAAATCCCCCTTTGATTGAAATCTCATCATCCCCCGATAATGAATACTCGTTCATTATAGCATGAATTCTTTATTAAGATAATACATTTTATTCCATATACGTCGACCTATACTTTAACAACTATTTTCTTTTACATACGTGAATGATCAGCTAATTTAATTGAGCACAAAAAAGACCCTCACTTAAAGTGAGAGCCTTTTATCTATTAATTAGTCAACCATGTGATCAGAACCGAAGAAGTTCTTGAACATTTGAACTGTTGCTGCACGGTTAAGTGAAGCGATAGATGTTGTTAAAGGAATACCTTTTGGACAAGCAGCTACACAGTTTTGTGAGTTACCACAGTTAGCAAGACCGCCGTCCCCCATGATTGCTTCTAAACGCTCGTCTTTATTCATTGCACCTGTTGGGTGAGTGTTGAATAAACGAACTTGTGATAATGGAGCTGGACCGATGAATGAAGCTTTTTCAGACACGTTTGGACATGCTTCCATACATACACCACAAGTCATACATTTAGATAATTCATAAGCCCATTGACGTTTGCGCTCAGGCATACGTGGACCTTCACCTAAATCATACGTACCATCGATTGGAACCCATGCTTTAACTTTCTTAAGTGCGTTGAACATACGGCTGCGGTCAACCTGTAAGTCACGTACAACTGGGAAAGTTTTCATTGGCTCTAGACGGATTGGTTGAGTTAATTTATCAACTAATGCAGAACAAGATTGTTGTGGGCGGCCATTGATTACCATTGAACATGCACCACATACTTCTTCTAAACAGTTCATATCCCAAGTAACAGGAGTTGTCGTTTTACCATCTGCAGTTACCGGATATTTTTGAATATACATTAATGCAGAGATAACGTTCATACCAGGACGGTAAGGAACTTCGAACTTCTCAACACGAGTAGCTCCGTTCTCTGTATCTTGTCGAAGGATTTCTAACTGAACTGTTCTACCAGTATTTACTGTTTCCATTATTTAGTTCCCCCTTCTTACGCTGAGTAGTCGCGTTTACGTGGTGGAATTAACGAAACGTCTACTTCTTGATAAGTGATAATTGGTTCGCCCGTTGCTGGATCGAACTTCGCCATAGTTGTTTTTAAGAAGTTCTCATCATCACGTTCTGGGAATTCTGGTTTGTAGTGAGCACCACGAGATTCGTTACGTAATAATGCACCCTTCGTCATAACTTTAGCAAGGTATAACATATTTTTTAACTGACGAGTGAAGTGAGCACCTTGGTTTGACCATTTTTGTGTGTCATTGATGTTGATGTTTTCCCAACGCTCCTGTAACTCAGTTAATTTTGCATATGTTTCTTCTAATTTAGAGTTTACACGTACTACAGTCATGTTGTCAGTCATCCACTCACCAAGTTCTTTGTGAAGTAAGTAAGCGTTTTCTGTACCATCCATGTTAAGGATAGCTTCCCATTTTTCTGTTTCTTCTTGTACGCGACGAGTGAAGATTTCTTCTGGTAAATCTTCAGCATGCTTTTTAAGGCCATTAATGTACTTAACAGCATTTGGACCTGCAACCATACCACCGTAAATCGCTGATAATAATGAGTTCGCACCTAAACGGTTAGCACCGTGTTGTGAGAAGTCACATTCTCCAGCAGCGAATAAACCAGGGATTTCAGTCATTTGGTCATAGTCAACCCATAATCCACCCATTGAATAGTGAACTGCTGGGAAGATTTTCATAGGTAATTTACGTGGGTCATCCCCTACGAATTTTTCGTAGATTTCGATGATACCACCTAATTTGATATCTAATTCGTGTGGATCTTTGTGTGAAAGATCTAGGTACACCATGTTTTCGCCGTTGATACCAAGTTTTTGGTTTACACATACGTCGAAGATTTCACGTGTTGCGATATCACGTGGTACTAAGTTACCATAAGCTGGGTATTTTTCTTCTAAGAAGTACCAAGGCTTACCGTCTTTGTAAGTCCAAATACGACCACCTTCACCACGTGCAGATTCTGACATTAGACGGTTTTTGTCGTCACCAGGAATCGCTGTTGGGTGAATTTGAATCATTTCACCGTTTGAGTATGATGCACCTTGTTGATAAACGATCGATGCTGCAGAACCAGTGTTGATTACAGAGTTTGTTGTTTTACCGAAGATAATACCAGGACCACCTGTTGCCATAATTACAGCGTCAGAACGGAATGATTTAATTTCTTCAGTTTTTAAATCTTGTGCAACGATACCACGGCAAACGCCTTCATCGTCAATTACCGCACCAAGGAATTCCCAGTGCTCATATTTTGTTACTAAACCAGCTACTTCGTGTGCACGAACTTGCTCATCTAGTGCGTATAGTAATTGTTGACCAGTCGTTGCACCAGAGAATGCTGTACGGTGCATTAACGTACCACCGAAACGACGGAAGTCAAGTAAACCTTCTGGCGTACGGTTGAACATTACACCCATACGGTCCATTAAGTGGATAATGCCAGGGGCTGCATCACACATACCCTTTACTGGTGGTTGGTTCGCTAAGAAGTCCCCACCGTATACTGTATCGTCAAAGTGGATCCATGGAGAATCCCCTTCACCTTTTGTATTTACTGCTCCATTAATTCCGCCTTGTGCACATACAGAGTGTGAACGTTTTACAGGAACTAACGAGAATAATTCAACTGCAGTACCAACTTCAGCTGCTTTAATCGTAGCCATTAAGCCAGCAAGACCGCCACCAACGACGATAACTTTACTTTTTGCCATGATTATTTCTCACTCCTCATTTAACTAATTACTTTTACTCACAATTCATTCAAAACATTTTCCTCACTATGTATAGTGATTAAGTAAGGTCAATTATACGAATGAAAGAATTGCTGCAACACCAACAATACTTAAGATTGCAAATACGATCATTGAAATATAAGTAAAGATATGCTGAGATTTTTTTGATTGAGTAATACCCCAACTTACGCAGAATGACCATAAGCCGTTTGCTAAGTGGAATGTTGCAGATAAGATACCAACGATATAGAATACTAACATCGCTGGGTTATCAACGATTTCAGCCATCATTTCGAAATTAACTTCTGCACCTAAAGCTTTTTGGATACGTGTTTGGAAAATGTGCCAAGCAACGAAGATTACTAGGAAAATACCTGTAAAACGTTGTAATGCGAACATCCAGTTACGGAATGTGCTGAAGCGTTTCGTGTTGTGTGTAGCAGTAAATGCAATGTACACTCCATAAAATGCGTGGAACATAAGTGGAATATAAATAATAATCCATTCCATAGCTAACAATAATGAGTGAGGAACTAATTCCATAACACCTGTTGCATTATTGTAAACCTCTTCACCACCAACAGCAGTGAAGTTCAAAGATAAGTGGAACGCCAAGAATAACCCGACTGGGATTACACCTAGTAACGAGTGTAAGCGGCGCCATAAAAATTCACGATCTTTCGACAAAACTGTTACCCCCCTTAGTACTTGAAATTTGCAATCACATCGTCACTATTTTGTAGAAGATGTTTTATTGACTGCACATTTCATCATGGTACAATATTATGACATGTCCATTGTACTCTCAACAGTTACTAGCGTCAAGGCAACTCCGTATATTTTATAATCATTTTAAAAACGGGTTTTTACTGTTTTGAGTTTGTTTTTTTCTACTTATATCTCGATTCTTTTACAATGAATCTATATTATAAGAAAATTTATGAAAGAGGTATTTTACTATGGAAGGACTTAAAATGAAAACGATTCCAAGTTTTGGATATGAAATTATCCGTGATCATCTTCTTCATTCGATTCTCGGCAAGCATGAAGAAGATGTTTTATATTGGGCAGGTAAAGAATTAGCACGTAAATTCCCGTTATATTCAATGGATGAAGCAGCTTCATTTTTCGAAGAGGCTGGTTGGGGGCAATTAATCCTCGAAAAAGAGACGAAGGATGAGGCGCATTACATACTGACCACTGTTGATGAAGAATCCTCGCTAAATGTTGAGCATCGTTGTTTCCGATTAGAGGCAGGATTTTTAGCAGAACAAAAGCAAAAACAACTCGGCTATTTAACAGAATGCTATGAAGAAAAGCATGTTAAGAAGAATACGATTAAATTTACTGTAAAATGGGACTCAAAAGAGAAAATTTAACGATAAAAAAAGACCTGTAAGCTTATGCTTATAGGTCCTTTTTCGATTATTGATTCATAACTTTCACTGCTAAATTAAACTCATCATGCAGTACATTTGCTGCACGTATCATTTCGTCTTGTGGCACGACGACAGAAACTTTAATTTCAGAAGTACTTACCATCTTTACAGGAATATGCTCCTTACCGAGGCGTGCAAACATTCGCGCTGCAACACCAGGATTTGACGCCATACCAGAACCAACGATCGACACTTTTGCAAGCCCTACTTCAAAATCAGCAAAGCTAAATCCTAATGATAGCTTACTTGATTCTAACACTCTTAAGCTTTCCGCAAACTCATCTTTAGAAATTGTAAATGAAATGGTCGGTTTTACATTATCGATCACTGCTTGAACGATGATATCGACATTGATATCATGCTCAGCTAAAATACTAAATACTTCTGATAATGATGCGGTTTCATACGAGTCATATCCAATTGTTAAACGTATAATATCCGATTCGTACGCAACGCCACGTACGATTAAATTTTTTTCCATCTCTATATCCCCTTTAATCAATGTACCTTCTACATCCGATTGATTTGATCGAACGACAATTGGCATAAAGTATTTTTTTGCTAATTCCACTGCTCGTGGATGTAGAATATGTGCACCTAAGTTTGCTAATTCAAGCATTTCATCATACGAGAGCTCTTTTAATTTGCTTGCCTGTTGAACAATCATCGGATCTGCTGTGTATATCCCATCGACGTTTGAATATATATCGATTCGCTCTGCACCAATTGCAACACCTATAACTACTGCGGATGTTTCCGAACCACCCTTGCCCAATGTTGAGATACATTCATCTTCAGTAATTCCTTGGAAACCTGCTACAACAACAATTTCTCCTAACGCGAGATGTTTTTTTAATCTTGCTGTGTCTACAGTATCCACACGCGCATTTTGATGTGTCGAATTTGTATAAATTCCTGCTTGCCATCCTGTTAAAGATACAGCTTTACCACCTTGCTCCTGAATTGCCATCGCTAGTAGGGAACTCGTCATTTGAGCCCCAGTGGCAACTAACACATCCATTTCACGCTTTGAAGGTTGATCTGTAATTTCTTGAGCGAATTGACGTAATTCTCTACGAACAGACGCCATCGAAGAAACGACAACTACTAAGTTTATGCCTTTTGCTTGCTCATTTATGACTTTTTTTGCGACTTGTTGAATTTTTTCTGGGGTAGCAATTGCTGGCCCACCAAATTTTGCAACAATAGTTTGCATCACATACACTCCTTTAGTTACGAGACATAAGTTCATTTCTATTTTTCTTATATGCAACGTGAAGTGTCTTTTTAAAACAAAAAAACGACCTTCCACGTTCATGGAAAGTCGCCGTCAATACAAATAATAAACATACGTTAAATGTTTTCGGGATAGCTCTCCAGAACATACGCTCTGACAGTCTTACATCTCTTAAATGTAAAACCAGCAAAATACGTGAACAATACGTTTTTCACTTCGGCAGGATCCCCTTTCGATTGCTGTCAATGGATTTGTTCTTCCTCGAGCAATGTACTTTTGAATACTGCACCTCTATCGTTAGAAAATATAGAATTAATAATTATTTTATCATAGCATTAGTCATTATTCAATGATACATCATGAAAATGACTATATATTGCCTGGGCGAGCTTATTTGGCGCTCCCGACTCCACTAATTGTTCAACAGAAGCCTCACGAATTTTTTTCACAGATCCAAAGTGCTTCATCAGCTGCTGCTTTCTCTTAGGTCCGACGCCTTCAATTTGATCAAGTACGGATACGATGGCATTGGCTTGTCGTTGTTGGCGTAAAAATGTAATGGCAAAGCGGTGCACCTCATCTTGAATACGCTGCAACAAATAAAAGCCATCACTCGTACGTTTTAGTGGAATTGGTTCAATTGGGTCACCGAATAATAATTGTGAAGTATTGTGCTTATCATCCTTTGCTAAACCCGCAATTGGAATCATTAATCCAAGCTCATCTTCAATCACTTCTCGAGCCACTTCCATTTGTCCTTTCCCTCCATCAATAATAATTAAATCAGGCAAAGGTAAATTTTCACGTAGCACACGCGTATACCGACGACGTATCACTTCTTGCATTGCACCGTAATCATCGTGTTTTGCTGCTTGCTTCGTTTTATATTTTCGGTATTCCTTTTTCGCAGGCTTCCCATCAATAAAAACGACCATCGCAGAAACCGGGTCTGTCCCGTGCATATGACTATTATCAAATGCCTCAATGCGTAACGGGATTGAAATATTCATCGCTTCTCCTAGTGCTTCGCAAGCTCCAATTGTTCGTTCTTCCTGTCGCTCAATTAATTGGAACTTTTCACTAACAGCAATCGACGCATTTTTCGTTGCTAAATCGACAAGCTCTTTTTTCTGTCCCCTTTTTGGGATGATTACTTTACAGTTCAGTAGTTTTTCTAATAAAGATTCATCCACATTCGAAGGAATAAAAATTTCTTTCGGCAAAATATGATTCGGTTCATCGTAAAAACGACCGACAAATGTTAAAAACTCTTCCTCTGGTTCGTTATAAATCGGGAATATCGAAACATCTCGTTCGATGAGCTTTCCTTGTCGAACAAAGAAGACTTGTACACACATCCACCCTTTTTCAACTGCAAAACCAAAAACATCTCGATTGCTTAAATCATCAGTTACTATTTTTTGCTTTTGCATAATGCTGTCTATATGTGTGATTAAATCACGAAACTCCTTCGCTCGTTCAAATTCTAATTTTTCTGCGGCATCTAACATTTTTTGCTCTAAATCCTGTTTTATTTCATCTACGCCACCGTTTAAAAACTTTGAAATACTTTCAATCATCTCATCATAGACTTTCTGTTCAATGTCCTTCACGCATGGTGCTAAGCATTGCCCTAAATGATAGTAAAGGCAAACTTGTTGAGGTAATTGAACACATTTCCGTAAAGGATAAAGACGGTCCAATAGCTTTCGTGTTTCATTGGCTGCATAAGCATTTGGATACGGACCAAAATATTTCGCCTTATCCTTTTTTACTTTTCTCGTTGTAATAATACGAGGGTAACGTTCATTCGTAATTTTAATGTACGGATAAGTTTTATCATCTGTTAGTTTAATATTATATTTTGGATCATGTAGCTTAATTAAGTTCAATTCTAAAATAAGTGCTTCAATATTACTTGAAGTGATGATGTATTCAAAGTCTTCAATTTCACTGACTAAACGAGCTGTTTTCCCATCATGACTGCCTGTAAAATAAGAGCGCACACGGTTTTTCAATATTTTGGCCTTGCCAACGTAAATAATTGTCCCTTGGCGATCCTTCATAATATAACAGCCAGGCTCATTTGGCAGTATTTCTAATTTCGCCTTAATGATTGCATTCATTAAATCACCTTTTATTCTGACATTCCATTTTAGTTTATCTTATTTTAAGCATAGAAAAAAGCCGTACATCTTATTAGATATACGGCTTCCGTTCTTAAAAATTATTTGTTGTCGTTAATGAAATCGATTAACGCTTCTTTTGGCATGAAGCCAGCAGTTTTTGCTTTTAACTCACCATCTACGAATAATAATAATGATGGGATAGACATAATTTGATATTCTGCAGCAGTTGCTTGGTTGTTATCTACATCAACCTTTACGATTTTAACGTCGTTACCGATTTCTGCATCTAACTCTTCAAGAACTGGAGCGATCATTTTACATGGGCCACACCATGCTGCCCAGAAGTCTACTAAAGCTACACCATTTGAAATTTCTTGTGCGAATGTTTGATCTGTACCGTGTACAATTGCCATATTGAAACAGCCTCCTTATATAACATCTGTTAGTAGTATAGCATGATTTGCCAATTTAAAAATAATAATATGCTTACAAAATGGATAGTTTCATCCAGATAAAAAACCTCCTCGAAATCGTTCAAGGAGGTCAAGAATGGATTAAGCGTTTACTTTTAACGCTTTGAATTCTTCAATTAACATTGGCACAACTTCGAATAAGTCACCAACAATACCGTAATCTGCTACTTTAAAGATGTTCGCTTCTGGATCTTTATTAATTGCTACGATTACTTTTGAGTTTGACATACCAGCTAGATGTTGGATTGCTCCAGAAATACCTGCTGCGATATATAAGTCAGGCGTTACAACTTTACCTGTTTGGCCAATTTGAAGTGAGTAATCGCAGTATTCTGCATCACATGCACCACGTGAGGCACCAACAGCACCGCCTAGTAAGTTAGCTAACTCTTTTAATGGCTCAAAGCCCTCTTCAGACTTTACGCCACGACCGCCCGCAACTACAACTTTCGCTTCTGAAAGATCGACACCTTCAGTAGATTTACGAACAACCTCTTTAATAATTGTACGTAAGTTTGTAATGTCCACCGTCACAGTTGAAACATCACCTGAACGACTTGCATCTTTAGCAAGTGGTGCAATATTGTTTGGACGAATTGTTGCGAAAATAATACCCTCTTTAACTTTTACTTTTTCAAATGCTTTACCAGAGTAGATTGGACGAATAAATACTGTGTCATCTCCAGCGCCTTCAATTTCAGTAACGTCAGATACTAAGCCTGCTTGTAAACGAGATGCTACTTTTGGCGATAGATCTTTCCCTAATGAAGTGTGACCAAATACGATTGCTTCTGGCTTTTCTTGTTCAATAACTGCTAAAATCGCTTGGCTAAAGCCGTCAGAAGTATATGTTTTTAAATGTGGATGCTCTACCGTAATCACACGGCTTGCACCGTAGGCTACTAATTCAGGTGCTAACCCCGCTACTGAATCCCCTACTAATAAACCAACTACTTCACCACCGTCAGCAACTTGAGTACCTGCTGCGATTGCTTCGAATGAAACGTTACGTAAGCTCCCTTCTCGAACCTCACCTAACACTAAAACTTTCTTTGACATGAATTATCCCTCCATTACCATCTTCGTAAAATTAAACATTTTCAATGAGTAGAATTTTTCAAATTAAACTACTTTTGCTTCGTTGTGCAATAAGTTAACTAATTCTTTTACCTGTGCAGAAAGGTCACCTTCTAAAATACGTCCAGCTGCTTTTTGTGGTGGTAAGTAAATTTCTACAGTTTCTACTTTTACTTCAACATCATCTTCATCAATGTCTAAATCATCTAACTCAAGCTCTTCAAGTGGTTTCTTTTTCGCCTTCATGATCCCTGGTAAAGATGGGTAACGTGGTTCGTTTAACCCTTGTTGTGCTGTTACTAGTAATGGTAAAGATGTTTCTAAAATTTCAGAATCACCTTCGATATCACGAACGATTTTCACATTCGTTCCGTCAATTTCAAGGCTTGTAATTGTTGTTACGTAGTTGATGCCTAGTAAATCCGCTAAACGAGGACCTACTTGACCAGAACCACCATCAATTGCAACGTTACCTGCTAAAATTAAATCTGCTTCTTTGTCTTTTAAATATTCAGCTAAAATATAAGCTGCTGAATATTGATCTAATTCATCTAAATCATCTTCTGTATTAATTAAAACTGCTTCATCAGCGCCCATTGCTAATGCTGTACGTAATTGCTTTTCTGCATCTTCGCCACCGATTGTTACAACTGTTACTTTACCGCCTAATGCATCACGCTTTTGAATCGCTTCCTCAATTGCGTACTCATCATATGGATTGATGATAAACTCTGCACCATCTTCTTGAATTTTACCGTTTGCTACAACGATTTTTTCTTCTGTGTCAAAAGTACGTTTTACTAATACAAAAATATTCATTATCTAGACCTCCTAAAAGCTTTTAATTTATTCCTCATTTACAGGTAAATAGCGATATATTATTTACCTGTAAAAATTGGTTCACGTTTTTCAATAAATGCTTGGATACCTTCTTTTGCATCGCCTGATACAAATACTTCACCAAAGCTCGCTGCCTCTGCTTCTACACCTTCATAAAATGATGGTGTCTTAGAATAATTCAGCATTTGAATTGCTGCTTTTAATGCGATCGGAGACTTCTTCGCAATTTTCTTCGCGATTTCAAGCGTTTTCGGTAATAGCTCTTCATCTGTGAACGCTTTGTTTGCTAATCCCCACTGAACCGCTTCCACCCCTGAAATCGGATCACTTGTGAACATCATTTCCGCTGCTTTTGCAACACCTACATAACGTGGTAAACGCTGAGTCCCTGCAAAACCAGGAATAATTCCTAACGATAACTCTGGTAAGCCGAGCTTTGCTGTTTCAGTAACGAAACGTATATGACATCCCATCGCAAGCTCTAATCCACCACCTAGGGCCGCTCCGTGAATTGCTGCAATAATTGGCTTAGAATACGTTTCTAATCGTTCGAAAACAACTTGACCGTTTTTCGCTAGCCCTGCAAACTCTTCACCTGATGCTACACTAGTAAACTCTTTAATATCAGCGCCTGCTGAGAAGAAACGGCCTTCTCCATGAATAACGATTACGCGAACCGATTCATCTTGCTCAACCGCGTCTAACAATGCATTGACATCCTGAATTAAACCTTGTGATAACGCATTTGCTGGTGGTCTCGAAATCGTAGCGATTGCTACGCCTTCTTCTACTGTCCAACTAAGAAACTCCATTTCCCCACATCCCCTTTTTATGCTTTAATTGCATTTAATATTAATTGTTTAACTTTTGGAGCTTGTTCCATTAAGTCATATCGATATTCATTCATTACCCATGTTGTCGTAATTTCATCGATTGTTCCAAAGACCATTTGACGAGCAATACGAACATCCATTGCTTGATTAAACTCTCCATTTAACATACCTTCGATTAAAATTTGATCGAGTAATACTAAGTACTCTTTTAAAATAGTATTAATCTTCAATCTAATTTCTTTATTCGACTGTCTTAACTCCAATTGAGTTACTGTAGCTAAATGGCGATCACTCGATAAAACTTGGAAATGATTTTCAATCATTCGACTGAGCTTTTCGGAAGAAGTTTCTCCACTTTTAATTATATCCTGTAAATTCTCTACGAAAATACCCATTTTTTCCTGGAATACGGAAATTAAAATATCTTCTTTGTTTTTAAAATATAAATAGATTGTCCCATCAGCTACTCCAGCCTGTTTGGCAATTTTAGAAACTTGGGCTTGATGATAGCCATTTTCTGCTATTGCAATGACTGCAGCATCTACTATTTGCATATACTTGGGTTTATTTCGTTTCAAGCTGTTCACCACCAAAAAAATATGAAAACATGAATGACCATTCATTCATATTTTCATATTATAATTTGTAAAACATTCTGTCAATAGTTTACTACCATATTATTTTGCCGCTGGTTGCTCTGCAATCTTTTGCTTCTCTTCGTCAACAAGTGTTCGACGTAAAATCTTTCCTACAGCTGTTTTTGGTAGCTCATTACGGAACTCATAGAAGCGCGGCACTTTATATGCAGCTAAATTTTTACGGCAAAATTCATTTAACTCTTTTTCAGTTACTGATTTACCTTCTTTAAGAACAATGTATGCCTTCACCGTCTCCCCACGATATGGATCTGGAATACCAGCTACAACACATTCCTGAACGGCTTCATGCTCGTATAAAATTTCTTCTACTTCACGTGGATAAATATTAAAGCCACCTGCAATAATCATATCCTTTTTACGATCAACTACATAGAAATAACCTTTTTCATCCATATAGCCTAAGTCTCCTGTTAAGAACCAGCCATCATTGAAAGTCATTGCTGTGTCTTCAGGACGGTTCCAGTAGCCTTTCATTACTTGCGGACCTTTAATTGCAATTTCCCCAATTTCACCCGGAGGTAAAATTTCGGCTTCACCTGACCGTAAAATTACAGAATCTGTATTTGGCCATGGTAAACCAATTGAACCATTGATACGATTTTCCCAAATTGGGTTTGCATGCGTTACTGGAGACGTTTCAGTTAAACCATAGCCTTCTACGACACGGCCACCAGAAATTTTTTCAAAGCTTTCTTGAACTTCTAATGGAAGTGGTGCTGAGCCACTTAAGCATGCTTTTATTGAAGAGAGGTCATATTTAGAAAGGTCTGGATGATTTAATAATCCGATATACATAGTTGGTGCCCCTGGGAATAATGTCGGCTTTTGTTTGTCGATTGTTTTCAATGCTTGCTCAGCATCAAATTTCGGTAATAACACCATTTTCCCCTGTTGCATCACTGATAAAATTAATACAGTCGTCATTCCATATACGTGGAAGAATGGCAAAATACCTAAAATCGTTTCCTCTCGCTTGTTACAACGATACATCCATGCATCACACATAGTTGTATTTGAAATGAGGTTTTTATGAGTTAGCATTACGCCTTTTGGGAATCCTGTCGTACCACCTGTGTATTGTAATAATGCTAAATCCTCTTCAAAATCAAAGTCTACCTCAATTGGGCTTGTAGAAGCAGATTTCATTATTTCAGTAAACAGATGATTTGTTCCGCTATGCTCCACTTTTACACTGAAGCCATACTGCTTCTTTTGAATAAATGGATACACTAAATTTTTAGGGAATGGTAAATAGTCTTTAATTCCCGTAACGATAACATTTTCTAAACTCGTTTCTTTAATTATTTTCATTGTACGCGGATACAAAATGTCCATGACTAAGATTACTTTTGCACCAGAATCCGCCATTTGATATTGAAGCTCACGTTCTGTATAAAGTGGGTTCGTTTGAACGACAATACCGCCTGCATACATCGTACCATAGTATGCAATTACCGCTTGTGGACAGTTTGGTAACATAATTGCTACTCGATCGCCCTTCTCCACCCCTAGAGAACGCAGATAATTAGCAAACTTCATTGCTGATTCATACAATTCCTTGTATGTCATTTCCTTCCCCATAAAATGCAAGCCAATTTTGTTTGGTACTTCTTCGTATGCCTGTGTTAAAAATTGCTGTACAGGTATTGCCGGAATATCCAACGTATGTGGAATTTCTTCCGGATAACTCGATAACCAAACCTTTTCACTCATAATAATTCCCCCTTTGTGAAAGCTCTTACTTTTTAATCATTATAATTAAAAAAGGTAATTCTTTCAAACTATTTAATCGAATTTTTAGTTATTTTCTCGCTTATGCATTTATTTACTCAAAATAATATTATGACTTTTATAATATTCCTATTCCATTTCCCTTTAAATTGATTCTATTGTTATTAAAATATATTTTTCCACAAAAGTTTTGTTGTTAAAAATTTTCTTAAATGAATTTGAAATCTAGTACATTTTTTTAAAACAAAAAGCAAGTAAACTAAGTTTCTTTAGCTTACCTGCTCTTGTATGGATTAATGAAAGTTTAAACTGTAAACATATAATAGATTCCTACTGCTAGGAATAATAAACAGACAACAATTAAAATTTTAGACAATGTTTCCATCTTTTTTCTCCTAGGATATACTAGCACCAATTACGAATGACAAACCGACTGAAATCGTGAATGAGATAAAGCCAACCGAACGATTGTCTGCTGCAATTTCTTCGTCCACATTAAACTTAGGCGTTAAAAATTCAAATAATAAATAGGCAAAAATTAGTAACATAAATCCGAATAATCCCCAGCCTACCATCTCAACAAATGATGTATGCTGCTCAATTGAATAGCGGAAAATATTACAAATCCCCATAATTTTTCCGCCTGTTGCAAGTGCTACTGCAACATTTCCATTTTTTATCTCTTCCCAATTTTTATATTTTGTAACGATTTCAAATAGAATCATCGCAACAAACAAGCATAGGACAACAACGCTAAAATAGCCAGCTGTTTCAACGAGCGGATGGCGCCAAAAGCTTGAACTTAGCTGCAATCCATTCAACTCCCTCTAAGTTACTTTTCTATCTTTAATATTAGCGATTTTTTTATAAGGAGCAAGCGTTATTTTAACTCGACAACGGTTACACCAAAGCCACCCTCGCCCGCTTCACCGTAGCGGAATGTTTTTACACGCTTATGATTTTTCAAGTAGCTTTGAATCCCTTGGCGTAAAGCACCTGTTCCTTTACCATGGATAATCGAGACACGCGGGTAATTTGCTAAAAGCGCATCATCTAAATATTTCTCTGTACGAAGAAGCGCATCCTCGTAACGTTCTCCTCGTAAATCAAGCTCTAATTTCACATGACTATTGCGATTTTTTACATTCATCATTGTGCGTGTAGCTTTTTCTTTTTCAGGCTTAATGTATTCTAAATCACTTTCTGGTAGCTTCATTTTCAAAATACCAATTTGAACAACCCATTCTTCGCCAGCTACTTTTTGAAGAATTGTTCCTTTTTGGCCGTAGCTTAATACTTTAACTTCGTCTCCTACTTGGAGGTTTTGTTTACGCTCACGGGCAGCTACTGCTTTTTGTAATACTTTATTTTCAATTGGCGCAGCTTCTTCTAAGCGCTTTTTCGCATCAATTAGCTCATGCTCCTTAACGTTTGATGCGGCATTTTCTTTCATCTCACGTAATTCTGTAATTATTTTTTCGGCTTCTTTTTTCGCCTCATCCACAATTTTACGCGCCTTCTCTTTTGCCTTTTTCTCTAAGCTTTCTTTCTTTTCATCGTATGTGCGTAAACGCTCCTCTAGCTGAGCACGAATCCCTTGAGCATCTTCTAGTAATGCATGGGCTTCATCTGCTTCACGTTCTGAACGTAATCGACTTTCTTCTAATGAGGCAATCATCGACTCAACCTCATGACGATCTGTACCTGTAAATGACTTTGCCCGTTCAATAACGTCTGTATTTAAACCGAGACGCTTTGAAATTTCAAAGGCATTTGATCGACCAGGAACACCGATTAAGAGTCGGTACGTTGGGCTTAATGTTTCAATATCAAATTCAACACTTGCATTCACTACGGAAGGACGGTTATAGCCGTAAGCTTTTAACTCTGGGTAGTGGGTTGTTGCCATAACGCGTGCACCTTTACCAACTACTTCATCTAAAATCGATATAGCTAAAGCAGCACCTTCTTGTGGGTCTGTCCCTGCTCCAAGCTCATCGAAAAGGACAAGAGAGTGCTCGTCAAATTTGCTTAAAATATCTACAATGTTCACCATATGTGAAGAGAAAGTTGATAAGGATTGTTCAATTGATTGCTCATCGCCAATATCGGCGAAAATTTTTTCAAATACAGCAAGCTCTGAGCCATCCAAAGCGGGTACTGGTAAACCACATTGTGCCATTAACGTACAAAGTCCTACCGTCTTTAATGTTACCGTTTTACCACCTGTATTCGGTCCCGTAATAACAATCGCCGTAATATCTCGGCCAAACTCGATCGTATTTGCCACTGCTTCTTCAATTGGCAATAGTGGATGACGGGCACGTACTAAACGTGTGAAGCCTTCATTATTCATTTTCGGCATTGTACATTTGTTGGCTTGTCCGTATTTCCCTTTTGCTAAAATAACATCGATTTCACCAAGTAATTGGACAAGTACAAATAAATCATGCCCTACCTCTGCAACCTTTGCTGTAAGTTCGGCTAAAATACGGTCAATTTCAGCTTTTTCCTTCACTTTTAAGCGCTGAACTTCGTTATTTGATTGAATAACTGATTCTGGCTCAATGAATAATGTTTGGCCAGATGCCGATTGATCATGCACAATTCCACCGTAATGCGAACGGTATTCCTGCTTTACGGGAATAACGAAACGGTCATTACGAATCGTAATAATGGAATCAGAAAGCATCTTTGACGCATTTGATCCGCGCGTTAAGCTTTCTAATTTTTGACGCACCTTTGATTCTTCCGAGCGTAACGATTGGCGAATTGAGCGAAGCGCTGGACTAGCAGAGTCTAATACCGCACCATTATCATCAATACAGTCGTTAATTTCATGCTGAAGCGCTGTTAATACAGGCATTTGCTCTTTACGCTCGATAAAATGGGGAATTTCGATTGTATTTTCTGCTTCGATATCCTCGATAAAATTACGTAAAATACGGCTCGCACGAATCGTACTCGCAATTTCCATTAACTCCATCGGGCTTAACATCCCGCCAATTTGTGAGCGGCGTGCATGGGGACGAACATCGAAAATGCCGCCCATTGGCACATTACCTTTCACACGTAAAATAGCTAAGCCTTCATCCATTTCCTCTAACAACTCAACAACAGTTTCAAAATTCGTTTCAGGCACTAATTCGTCAATAGCTTGCTTACCAATTGAATTCGTACAAAACGCAGAAACTTGTTCACGTACTTTATCAAATTCTAGTGTTTTCAATGCTCGTTTTTCGATCATGAGAACACCTCCTGTTTTTCTAAGTTAGTTTTTATTTTTTTTAATAAATGTTTCAAATTGCTTTAACGACCATGTATTTACAATCAATTCTTTTTTTAACCATGCTTTTTGCGCATATTTTGTACCAATATCCATAAAACGTAGTTGATCAATTGCATGAGCATCTGTATTAATCGCAATCGGTACATTCTTTTCCATAGCAAGCTGTAAATACTCAACACTTAAATCAAGTCGATATGGATTAGCATTTAACTCTAATATTTTGCCATGCTCAGCTGCCCATTCAATTAGTAACGGCACATCCGGGTCATAGCCACCACGTTGGCCAACAATGCGGCCTGTTGGATGGGCAATCATGTGCACATAAGGGTTTTCCACAGCCGTTTTTAATCGGGCCATAATTTTATCCTGTGACTGCGTAAAGCTTGAGTGAATCGATGCAATAACGAAGTCTAACTCCTTTAACACATCGTCATTAAAATCTAACGTGCCATCCGGCAAAATATCCATTTCAGTTCCGCGGAATAAACGGAAGTTCGGATGTTTCTCATTAAATGCATAAATATCTAGTTTTTGTTGCTCCAAGCGTTCTGGAGTTAAACCATTTGCTACCTTTAAATATTGGGAATGGTCCGTAATAACTGCATATGTGTACCCGAGTTCTATTAAGGCTTCCCCCATTTCTGTAACTGAGTGCGCACCATCAGACCATGTCGTATGCATATGCAAATCGGACACGATATCACCAGGTTGTACAAGGTACTTTAGTTCCTGTAAACGATCTAATTCCTTCCCACTTTCTCGCACTGTTGGTGGGATAAATGGTAAATTGAAATGTGCAAAAAATTGCTCTTCTGTTTCAAAGGTTTGAATCGTTCCATCCTCTTGCTCAACGCCATATTCACTAATTTTTTTGCCCATTGATTTTGCTAGTTGTCGCATGCGAACATTATGATCCTTTGAGCCTGTAAAATGGTGCAATGCCGTTGCAAATTCTGAACGCTTTACTAGCCTGAAATCCACACTAACTGGCTCTTCTCGGTCCAAAATAACCGACACCTTTGTATCACCAGCAGCTATTGTTTCTAAAATCGCTAGTCGTTTTAAAATCGCTTCACGAACAAGCTCATACTGTTCAGTCGCAACAATAAAGTCGATATCCTTACTCGTTTCTGCAACACGCCTGAAGCTTCCGGCTACTGAAAACTTTTCAACTTCTGGGAGGCTAGCAAGTAATGCATTTATTTCCAATACAACCGGCTCCAGTTGCCAAATTGGGAGTCTTTCCGCTCGCGTACCAAAACTTTCAAGCTCCTTTAAAATTTTTTCCTCCGTCTTGACTGCAAAGCCAGCAAGTTCACGAACTTTCCCTGTTTCACAAGCTACCCTCAATGAAGCTGCATCAATGATGTTTAGCTCTTGATATAGTTTAGCTAGCTTTTTGCCACCTAAGCCAGGTAACTTCATTAATGGCACTAACCCTTTAGGCACAACTTCCTCTAATTCCTTTAATGTGCTAGATTGCCCAGTTTCAATCAGTTCTAAAATGACGGCTGCTGTTCCTTTTCCGATGCCTTTTATTGCAGTAATATCTTCAATTTCACTTAAGCTACGTTCATCTGCTTCAAGAGCTGCAGCTGCTTTTCGAAATGCTGATACTTTAAACGGGTTTTCCGCTTGTAACTCCATATATAATGCTATTTTTTCTAATGTACGAATAATAATTTTTTTGTTCATTTAAAAGCCCCCTTCTTACTGAAAAAACTTCTCCCGAAAATCGAGAGAAGCATAGCGCAATGATTTTCAATTATTTCATGTAAATATACCACCAGTTTTGGAATACTTTCGTAATGACTGGTGTATGCTCGAGCATAAGGCCTGTAATAAAGGAATTATCGACAATTGACTGAATTGACTCAATTGGGATAAGTGCAACTACGTATAAGCCTATAAATAAAATAATATATGCTTCTACAAAGGACAGCGTAGCCCCTAATACATAATTCAATGAGCTAATCACAGGTAAATACGTAAGGAAATCAAACATTGACCCTAAAATTTGCAACGATATCTTTACGACAAAGAAAATAATCGCAAAGGCAAATACACGGTAAAATGTACGGTCAACATCAAGTGTATCAAGCACTAATGTCATTGTTGAACCTTCTGTAAAGCCTGGGTACGGAATCCATAATACAAACTTATCTGCTAATGGCTTGTAATAAATTATTGCCACAACTAATGCAATTATAAAACTACCGATATGAATTAATTGTACGACTAATCCACGTTTTGCACCAATTATTAAACTAATGATAAAAATCGCGAGAATAAATAAATCTAACATGTATGTCAACCCTTCAACTGTTTCAATTGTTCTTCTAATTTTTCTACCTGCTCTTTTAATAATAAATAATCATGAACAGAATTAACCGCTGTCAGCACTGCTAATTTGGCACTGTCTAAAGATGGGTTATGTACACTAATTTCACGCATCTTGTCATCTACGATTGAAGCAACTAAGCGCATATGACCTGTCGACTCAGTTCCAACCATTTTATATGTATGACCGTATATTTCTACTGAAATTCGATTCTTTTCTTGCTCAGCCAAAATAATCCCTCCGTAAAAGAATATATAAACAGTGATTCAAGTACATACCATTTTGTAAAACAGCTTTCCATCCTACTTGAAAGCAACCCGATTCCTGTTCTTATGCGTATTGCCATTTTCATATTGTACATCATACCATTTCCAATTTAATCTAAGCAACACAATCCCCGCATTGTCTCAAGTATTCGTGTGAATAATATGAGATTTCCTCTTTTCATATACTATAGTTATACTATGAACTAATGAATGTTTTCGAAAGGATTTTTTATGACAAATATCGTTTTGCAGTTAACAATGAGTGAGCAACACAAAATCAAAGAATTTTATAGTGAAAAATTAATCGAACGCAATGCCCCAGGAGTCATTTTTGCAGCGAAGCTTTACGATACTTCCATTACGGCTTACAAATCAGGCAAAGTAATGTTTCAAGGGGGTGGCGCAGAACGTGAAGCTGCGAGATGGGGCACTGCTGTTAAATCAACCGTTAAAGTGTCAAACACAAAAGGTGATCAACTACCTGACAATTTTGCCACGCTATCAGTTATTGGCTCAGATGAAACAGGTACAGGAGATTATTTTGGACCTGTCACTGTCGCAGCAGTATATGTACCTGCTGACAAAATTGCTTTAGTTCGTGAATTAGGTGTAAAGGATTCCAAACAACTAACGGATGATTTTATGCGAAAAATTGCGCCTGACTTGATGAAAGTTTGTACACATAGCGTTTTAACCCTTCGAAACGAAAAGTATAATAACATTCAAGCACGTGGCTATTCCCAAGGGAAAATTAAAGCATTACTCCACAATCAAGCATTGAAGCATGTACTGACGAAGATGGAGACTGAAAAACCCGATTACATTTTAATCGATCAATTTGCTGAACGAGGTATCTACTACAATCACATCAAAAACGAAAAAGAAATTATTAATGAAAATGTATTATTTTCAACGAAGGCTGAAAACTTACATGTAGCTGTTGCCACTGCTTCTATCATAGCAAGATATGCTTTTTTAAAGGAAATGGAACGGCTATCTGAAATCGTTGGATTCCCCCTTCAAAAAGGCGCAAGTGCAAAAGTAGACGAAATGGCTGCAAAAATATGGCTAAAATTCGGTGAAGATACATTAAAGTCAATGGCAAAATGGCATTTTGCCAATACAGAAAAAGCAAGAAAGCTTATTCAAAAACGAAAAGGATAAAAAGAAAGGCTGGTCCCCCAACAGAGGAACCAGCCTTTCTCAATTTTCCATGATTGCAAAATAATTGTCTTCATCATCAGCAAAATTAAACACTTTGCCAAACGGCATATTAACAAGCTCCCCTACAGTGACCCGCTGAGATTTTAACTTTTCATATAATGCGTCCAAATCTTTTGCGTAAAACATTAACGATGGCGTACTTAACGTTAGCTCTGGCTGCATCTTTTCTATCGTTTCTTTATCATGTAAAACAATACTTGTTTGTGCTTCTGAACTCGGTGCAATTGTTATTGCACGTATTCCATTATCAATATCTGAAACAACCACAAAGCCAAGCTTTTCTGTCCAAAATTTCTTGGCTTGCTCTTGATTTTTAACATAAAGCATTACTTGTCCTAATTGTTCGATCATCATCTTTTCACTCCTTCCCTATATTTCCCTATTTTATCCTAATTAAATAAATAAAAAACGGTAAGAGCACAAATTCTCTTACCGTCTATTGATTATTGTTCTTGCTTTCGTCCTACATAATCTTCACGTTTTGTAATATCTACACGTTTTAAGAAGAGGGCTAAAATTAATGCTACAATTGTCACTCCAACTGAAATCATGAACGAATACGTTACGCCATCAAGTAATGCCTGTTGACCTACTTGTGCTTGAAGCTGTGCTATTTGTTCTGCTGTTGGTTGAACACCTGGTGTAGCATTGGCTAGCATATCTGCAGCAATTTCCTCTGCACGCATTTTAGTGTGTGAGTTGAAGATTGTTACTAATATTGCCGTACCAATCGCACCTGCTACTTGCTGTGCTGTATTGTTCATTGCAGTACCGTGTGGATTTAAACGGTTTGGTAACGCGTTTAATCCATTTGTCATAATCGGCATCATAACTAGTGAGATACCAAACATTCGAATTGTATACACCGTAATAATGTATAAATAAGATGAATCAGCTTCTAAGTATCCTAAGCCTATTGTTGAGAGCGTTGTAATCGTTAAACCAACAATAGCTAAAATGCGTGGTCCCATCTTATCAAAAAGCTTACCTGTTATTGGTGACATAATCCCCATTATAAGTGCACCTGGAAGCATCATTAAACCTGCTTCAAATGGTTCAATTCCACGAACGTTTTGCACGTAAGCAGGCGTTAAAATCATCCCTGAGAACATCGCTACAGATAATACCATTGAGATGACCGAAGCTAATGCATAAGCTGGATACGTATAAATACGTAAATCTAATAATGGCTCTTCTAAACGTAATTGACGGATGACAAACCAAATCAAACCAATTGTCCCGATGACAATTGTCCCCCAAACTTCAATTGCTCCCCATCCAGCTGTACTTGCTGTACTGAATCCGTACAATAATCCACCGAAACCAATTGTTGATAGTGCAACGGATAAAATATCGATTTTTGCTGGGCGATTTGGTAATACATTATCTAACTTCCAAATTGAAAGTGCTAAAGAAATGATTGCGATCGGTAAGATCATTTTGAACAGAACGCTCCAGTCATAATGTTCAACAATCCATCCAGAAAGTGTCGGTCCAATTGCTGGTGCTAATACCATAACTAAACCAATCATCCCCATTGCAGTACCACGTTTTTCCACTGGGAAACTAATGAGCATTACATTCATTAAAATCGGCGACATCGCAGAAGCCCCTGCCGCCTGAACCATACGTCCCGCTAATAAAAACTCAAATGATGGTGCAAAAGCCGCCAATGCAGTACCAAGGACGAAAATGGCCATTGAAATAATGAATAACGGTCTTGTTTTAAATTTTGTTATCAAATAGGCTGATGCTGGTACTAATACACCACTCACTAGCATATAGCCTGTTGCAAGCCATTGTACGGTTGAATAATCTTCAATATCAAATGCAGTCATTATTGATGGTAATGCGACATTTAATAGTGTGTTATTTAAAAAGGCAACGAATGCTCCGACAAATAATACCGCAATCATTAAATACGGAGGTTTATTCGTTGTAGTTGTTTTTTGAGAATTTTCCATGTACAAAGTCCTTTCTTAAATTCTATTCGAATCATATTTTTATACTCGAACTATTTTATACTCAAGGTATAAAAAATTCAACAAAAATATACCACAAGTCCAATAACGTTGATATTTCCGCTTTTTCCAATTAGAATCAAAGTATAAATTTAACGGAGGAACATTATGAACCAGCGAAAAAGAAAAGTAATTGAGGTCGCGCAACAACTTTTTATCGAAAAAGGTTTCCATAATACATCAATTCAAGATATTTTAGAAAAAGCCTTGATTTCAAAAGGGACATTTTATAATTACTTTTCATCAAAAAATGAATGTTTTATCGCCATCATGGAGCAAACACGCTACATCGCAAGCTTAAGACGACATGAGTTAATGCTCGGACAAGATCCAGGGAATGAAGAGATTTTAATCGAACAAATAAAAGTTTTAATGCAAGTATATAAGGAACAAAATTTATTCTCTATTTTTGAAGGGATCTTTCATTCAAATGATAAGGAACTCCGAGATCTCCTTACACGTTACCGCCTAATCGAAATTGAATGGGTGGCTAATCGATTTATTGATGTGTTCGGCGAAGAAACTCGTCCCCATGCCTTTGAAATATCCATTTGCTTTTTTGGGATGGTGCAGCATTTATCGATGGCATCTCGAATGATTTATGGCACTTCATCTGACACAGATAAAATCGTATTTGTCGCTTATCGAAATATAAAAGCGATCATTCCTATTATGCTTGAAAGCCCAGACATTTTAATCGCGCAAGGGGCAATCCAATTACTCGATTCGTCACATTCTATCCAAAACATTTCAAAAGAAATGATAATCGAAAAACTTCATGGCTTTTATGAGGAGTTACAGTATGACAAAGTTTACGCTATTGGTTGTGAACTTACAGAATGTCTATTAGATGAATTTAATCGCGACCAGCTTCGTTTGTCGGTCATTAAATCGCTTCTCAAGCCATTTCATGAAGCATTAGTCGATACGAGTCACGAGGCAGAATGTATTGAACTTGCAAATCTAATGTGGTATTACATTAAGCTTTTACACAATAAACAGTAAAAACCATTCACAGCAAAGTAATTACTCAGCTGTGAATGGTTTTCATTTATTAATTATTTGCGATATGAACTTTTAATTGTTTCCCTTTAATCGGCGTTGTTTTCATCGCCTTTAATACAAGCTGCCCTTTCCCATTTAAAATCTCAACAAATGTTGACGCATCTAAAATTGTTATAATTCCGATATCTGCAGCCGTCATGCCCGGAAGTTTTGCAATGGTCCCAACAAAATCAATTGCACGTAATTTTTTCTTCTTGCCGCCATTAAAGTAGAGCTTCGTAATTTTCGCATCGACCTTTGCACTCTTTTGCTTTTTTCTTTCGGGACGTGCTGCCATTTTTTTATCAAAGGCATCAACCTTTGCTTCTACCTCCTCATGCGTAGGTAATGTCATTTTAGGAATCGTAAATCCAATGAATTCTTCAATTCCTGCTAAAAACTCCTCTTCAAATGGCGTTACAAAGGTAATGGCCTTCCCTGCTAAACCAGCACGACCTGTTCGTCCTGTACGGTGCACATAGGCTTCTTTTTCCATCGGTAAATCATAGTTAATGACTAATGAAATATTTTCGATGTCAATCCCGCGCGCTGCTACATCTGTTGCAACTAAATAACGAAAATCACCGCGTTTGAAATCATTCATCACTAAAAGACGTGTGGACTGATCCATGCCACCATGTAATTTATCGACACTATATTCCCGGTCATATAAATAGTCATGCACTTCATCAACACGGTCCTTTGTTCGACAGAAAATAATACATGTATCTGGATTTTCAACTACCGCTACTTTTGCTAGTGTGGATAACTTTTCTTCCTCTCCTACTTCCATCACACCATGTTCAATTTTCGGAGCCGCCTCCTCATTATGTACTACAATATCAACTGGCTCATTTAAGAAATTAGCAGACAGGTTTTTAATCTCTTCTGGTACCGTAGCAGAAAATAACATCATTATCGGCTCCGTTGATAGGTGAGCTAAAATCGCCTCCACCTGTTCAATAAAACCCATATTCAACATTTCATCCGCCTCGTCTAAAACAACGTAGCGAATTTTATCAAGCTTTAATGTTCCTTTTTCAATATGATCTAATACACGACCTGGTGTCCCTACTGCCACATGTGTCTTTTGCTTTAATTCATCTTGCTGATAACGGAACGGTTGCTTGCCATACAGCGCGGCAGCTTTAATTCTTTTATAACGACCGATATTTGTAAACTCTTCCTTTACTTGCACTGCTAATTCACGTGTTGGAGTTAATATAAGGGCTTGTGGCTTATTTTCAATCCACTTGATTTTTTCACAAATCGGAATTGCAAAGGCTGCTGTTTTCCCACTTCCTGTTTGTGCCTTAACAATTAGGTCCCTTTCCTCTAATGCATGGGGTAATACCTTTTGTTGCACTTCAGTAGGCGATGTATAATCTAAATCGTATAATGCATTATTAATTTCTTGGGATAATTTAAATTGTTTAAAGTCATTTGACATAATTTTTTCCTCTTTTTCTATAATTAATGGACAATCGCGGGATCAACAATCGCGATAAATTTTCGAGTTGCTCGGGATAACGGAACGGATTTCAAATGAACGATCCCCACATGTCGTTTTGGTATTTTATTTTGTAGTTCAATTTCATATAAAATTCCTCTGTCAAGGTAGTCCAAACAAAATTCCTTTGTCACGCTGGCAATACCTAAATTAATTTTTGCAAATTCAAGCACTAAATCATGGGAGCCAAGTTCAAATTCAGGAGCAATCGTAAAGCCCTGCTCTTTAATATAGTTTTCCACATAATTGCGAGAGTTTGCCTTCTTCTCTAAAAAAATAAGCGGTAATTTCATGAGCATTGTCAAGCTTACTGGCTTTTTCGTTAAATTTTTATATTTTTCTCCGCACACAAATATATCATGAATTTCCTTACATGGTATGACTTTAAGCTGTTCATCGTATACAGGTAGGTTACAAATCCCTAAATCGGCTTCTCCAGCTTTTATAAATGCTAATATTTCACTTGTTGTACCGTTTAATACTTTTAATTTAATCCCAGGATATTTAATATGAAATGTTTCTAAATATGGTAATAAAAAATGGCGGGAAATCGTATCGCCTACCCCTATTCTTAATAATCCAGTACGTAAATTTTTAAATTCTAATATCTTTTCTTCACCTGCATCCAAAATTCCTAGGGCAGAATTAACATACTCGTGTAATAATTTCCCTTCATTGGTCAACGTAACTCCTTTTGGTGTGCGATTAAAAAGTAACGTTTCAAGTTCTTTTTCAAGCTTCGAAATTGCCTGACTCACTGCTGGTTGCGTCATATATAATTCAGCTGCTGCCTTGGTAAAGCTGTTATTTCGACTAACAACATTAAAAATTCGATATAATTCAAGTTTCGCCAACATATAATCACCACTTATATCTGTTATTAGAAATATTAATTTTACTTATATCACATCATTACGTTATAGTAAACCTCGTGAGTATTCTTTAAGAGAAATGAATTTAAAATACATACGTTATGGATAATAGCGTTTTATATTAAGGGAGAGATTATTTTGGAACGTGTAGTAGGAACAGTTGTACGAGGTCTTCGTGGCCCAATTATTAATGAAGGGGACGATATTGTACAAATCGTTGTCGACACGGCATTAAATGCTGCAAAGGTAGAAGGTTATGACATCGAGGATCGTGATATCGTAACAGTAACTGAATCTGTTGTTGCACGTGCACAAGGTAACTATGCCAAAATTACAGATATCGGTGCAGATGTACAAGAAAAATTTGGAGATGATACGGTTGGTGTTATTTTCCCAATTCTTTCACGTAACCGCTTTTCTAACATTTTAAAAGGAATTGCAAAGGGGACAAAAAAAATCGTCCTAATGCTAAGCTATCCATCTGACGAGGTTGGTAACCATTTAG
This sequence comes from Solibacillus sp. FSL R7-0682, assembly GCF_038005985.1. NCBI lineage: Bacteria > Bacillati > Bacillota > Bacilli > Caryophanales > Caryophanaceae > Solibacillus > Solibacillus sp. FSL R7-0682. Next base: position 1,143,378 of record NZ_JBBOUI010000001.1, on the reverse strand, counting down.
TAACATTAGATGAACTGGATGAAAAAGGAATTAACCCATGGACAGATGTATTAACTGAAGCTGAGTTCCGTGGTCACTTTGGTTATAACAAACATACATTTACTGGTGTTGACTATATCGAATATTATAAAGAACTAATCGAAGAACAAGGCGCTGAAGTGGAAGTCATCTTCTCAAACAATGCAAAAACAATTTTAAACTATACAAAGAGCGTTTTAACTTGTGATATTCATTCTCGCTTCCGTACAAAACGTTTATTAACTGCTGCGGGTGCTGAAAAAATATTTGGATTAGATAACATTTTATCTGAATCAGTAAACGGCTCAGGATTCAATTCAAAATACGGTTTGCTTGGATCGAACAAATCAACAGAAGATGGTATTAAATTATTCCCTGACAATTGCCAACCAATCGTTGATAAAATTCAATCTAAAATTCTTGAAGCGACAGGGAAATTAGTCGAAGTTATGATATACGGTGATGGAGCATTTAAAGATCCAGTAGGTCAAATTTGGGAACTTGCTGACCCAGTTGTCTCACCAGCATATACACCTGGTCTTGACGGTACACCAAACGAAATTAAATTAAAATATTTAGCAGATAATGACTTTTCTGAATTAAAAGGTGAAGATTTAAAAGCTGCGATTAAAGAATATATTAATAATAAGGAAGAAGATTTAACGGGGAACATGGCTGCACAAGGCACTACACCTCGTAAATTAACTGATTTAATTGGTTCTTTATCTGATTTAACTTCGGGTTCAGGTGATAAAGGAACACCAATGATTTACATCCAAGGTTATTTCGATAACTATACAAAATAAAAAATTGTTGGAGAGGTGAGCAACCTATGCTCTTCCTCTCCTTTTTTTTCATTAATTTCCTTTCATAAAAATGCGCAAAAATGCCAAAAATAAACCTATCTAGTTATAGGGTTGTTCTCTTTTTATGAAAATTTATTCTATTTAAAGTATTAGATTTTCTTATTGCCTTCAATGTTTCATTTCTTCATTGCTTCAACTCAATAAAGTTCTTTATTATTCCACGACGAAATGATAATATTTTGACTATTGTAAAAAAGAAATAGGTGTAATTATGAAAAATTTATTTAGAAAAAAACCAATCAATGACCTTTTACTCAATGAAGGTCGTGTTGCTCTTGCCAAAACATTAGGACCATTTGATTTAATCTTATTAGGTGTTGGCGCCATTGTTGGTACAGGGATTTTTATCCTTCCTGGTACGGTTTCTGCACAACATGCCGGTCCTGGTATTGTCTTTTCATTCGTCGTTGCGGCAATTGTGTGTGCACTTGCGGCAATGTGCTACTCTGAATTCGCTTCTACCGTTCCCGTAACAGGAAGTGCCTATTCCTATAGCTACATTGTTTTTGGAGAAATTATTGCTTGGCTAGTCGGCTGGTCATTATTACTTGAATACGGCCTTGCTACAGCTGCCGTTGCAACAGGCTGGTCAGGATATTTTGTCTCATTATTAGAAGGTTTCAATATTCATTTACCCGTCGCCTTAACCGGAGCATATAATCCTGAAAATGGAACGTTTATTAACATACCCGCCATTTTTATTATTTTTGCTATGGGCTACCTACTAATCCTTGGTATGAAAGAGTCTACTCGTTTTAATGCTATTATGGTGACAGTAAAAATTTTGGTCGTTTTATTATTCATTTTAGTCGGTATGTTTTATGTAAAACCTGAAAACTGGACGCCATTTTTACCATTCGGCATGGGTGGAGTGTTTACGGGTGCCGCGCTTGTTTTCTTTGCTTATTTAGGATTTGATGCTGTATCCTCTGCTGCGGAGGAAGTAAAAAATCCACAGCGTAATATGCCGATTGGAATTATCGGTTCGTTATTAATATGTACAATACTATATGTGGCAGTCTCTCTTGTCTTAACAGGTATCGTTCCTTATACGCAACTTAATGTAGCAGATCCAGTTGCCTTCGCAATGCAAGTAATTAATCAAGGTTGGATTGCTGGTATCATTTCACTTGGCGCTGTTGTAGGTATGATGACAGTAATATTAGTGATGATGTACGGTGGAACACGCTTACTTGTCGCTTTTGGTCGTGACGGCTTAATGCCAAAAGTGATGACAGAAATTAGTCCAAAGCGTAAAACTCCAGTGAAAAATACCGTTATCTTTACTATTATCACTTCATTTTTTGCTGGTTTTATTCCTCTGGGGACTCTTGCAGAGCTTGTGAACATGGGAACTTTAATTGCCTTTATTTTTGTATCAGCAGGTATCATTTATTTACGTAAAAATGAAAACCTTCCGAAAGGCGGCTTCAAAGTACCATTTTATCCAGTATTACCGATTATTTCGTTATTGTTATGTATTTTCTTAATTAGCCAATTATCATTCCACACATGGATTGCTTGTGGCATTTGGTTTATTATCGGGATGTTTATTTACTTTACGTATGGTAAAAAGCATTCGGAGCTATCTAAAAAATAATGTATTTGAAAGTGCCAGACATCAATTAATGTCTGGCACTTTTTTATAGGCGACTTGTTAGATGAAAGACTTAAGTAACCCAGACATTTCCCTAACCTTTTGCATAACGTAAAGCAAATGCATGAAAGAAGGGAAATATGTGAATGTAAATCCATTTAATGGACAGCAAGGAGAATTCGAGCCATTCAATTGGCCACAATCGCCTGGTTTCTTTCCACCAGGCCCGCCTGGACCACCTGGACCACCCGGCGGCCCACCACCATGGACACCTGGGCATCCCGGTCCACCTGGGCAACCTGGGCAACCTGGACCTGGAGGAGGCGGTCAAATTCCTCCCCCTCCAATGGGACCACCACCTACGTTTACTCCTACTATGGCTACATGGCGGCCAGGTTCAGGTAGTATGAGAAGCTGTTTATTTAGGCACACCTATGTCTGGCTAAATAATCAACAAGGATTTTGGTTTTATCCAACATTTGTAATGGGGAATATTATTCTTGGCTACCGCTGGAGACAACGATGGGGTTGGACTTATCAACCGCTAAATCCAGACAGTATTTATACATTCCAATGCTTCTAATTTAAAATATTATACTTTTTAAGCGTTCCACTATATATGAGTGGAGCGCTTTTTTTTGTCCAATTATTTGAAAATCTCAATCAGTTCTTACCATACACACTAAATACCGGTAACTGAAACATTTGTAATTAAACTGTAATTTATGCTTTTAAGGCTAATTATGACGTGGGTTTTGCGTTCCTTAAAAATACTCTGGCAACAATTTCCTCCGAGAATCCCCTATTTTCTATGCTAGAGTCAATGGTGTCAAAGTTTTAGGAGGTAAATAGGATGAAAAAACGTTTTATTACAACATTAGCATTAACGATTGGCTTTAGTTCATTATCTGCTATCCCAGTCATTACCGAACCAGCACCGGTATTTGCTGCTAATGCACAAAATAATGATCAAGCGGTTGCCAACAAGGCAAATCAATTAATTAATACAGCTAAAAGTTTAATCGGAAAGGCGACATATAGTAACACTGAGTATAAGCCTACTGCACCATATAAATTCTCTTGTGCAACATTCCTTATGTATATCTTTGAGAAAAATGGGGTTGATTTAGCTACTTACAATGAAGACTCTATGATGCAACAAGGAACGGCAGTTGCTCGTAACAATCTTCAAAAAGGAGATTTACTATTTTTCAAAAGTAAAAAAACAGGAACTGATCCTGACCATGTAGCAATGTATATTGGCGATAATAAAGTAATTCATATGGCCGATTCAAAGCAAAACATTGTTATTTCAGATTTAGATAGCAAACCATATTACACGGAAAATTATGTAGGCGCTCGCCGTGTTTTACCAACACTAATGTCTTCAAATCCTGCAACTACAGGGGACAAAATTGTTGAAAAGGCATACGCCAATATAAACAAAGTAACGATGGGATCTGTCAACAATGACGCTTCTTTAAAATTTACGATGGGCGGATTTGTCGAGTATATTTACCGTACAACGGGTGTGTCACTTGGAACAAAAACAATTAGTGAACAAATGAAGCTTGGAACGGCCGTATCAAAGGCGAATTTAAAGAAAGGGGATTTAGTTTTCTTCAATAGTACAGTAGGCTCTAAAACTCCTTCACTTGTCGCGATTTATGCGGGTGATCATCGATTAATTATTCCGAATTCTAATGGCGTTATTACTCGTGTGATGATGGTAGATTATTATAAAGATCATTATATTACTGCTCGACGTGTAATTAATGGATCAACGTCTTCAACACCATCTACACCATCACAGGAAACTCCATCAACAACAGCTTCGGCTACTAAAATTGTAACTACTGCGAATAACTTATTAGGAAAAACGAAATTTGGTTATAGCTATAATGAAAGCACGTTAACGTTTACAAGTGCGGGATTCACTTATTATGTCTACCAAAAAAATGGTGTCGATTTAAAATCGAAACTAGCTTCTAGTCAAGCAAATGTCGGTACTTCGGTTCAAAAGGCCAACTTAAAAACTGGTGATCTACTATTCTTCTCTGAGGATAATAGCGGGACAAAAATTACCCAAACTGCTGTGTATGTTGGAAACAATCAATATATCATGATGAAAACAGGCGGGACAGCTGTCAAACAAAATATCAACTCAACATGGTCAAAAGAAAATTATGTGAAAGCGAAACGTGTGATATAATATAAAAGAAGAATCCTATGTTTATGCATTAGGATTCTTCTTTATTCCCTATTTTTTTTGCTTTAACTGTTGGGCAAATTCAATCATCGCTCTACTCGACATAGGTCCTTTAATAAGCAATATAGTTCGCGCATCTAGCTTCGGCTCTAATAGCTTTAACACCCCTTGTATGTCTTTAAAAGCATGAACTTCTGCTTTCGTTCCATCCGCAATTGCTTGCTTTGCGATATCTTCCGCTCGTGTACCAACTGTAACGACCGTATTAATCGGATAGGTCGCAACTAAACTGCCAATATCTCGATGATACTTTTTTTCAAACCGACCAAGTCGTTTAATATCACCTAACACAACGATTAGTTTTTTCCCTTTACCTATTGAATGTAATACTTTTAATGCTGCTTCAACTGAAGTTGGGTTATTTGTCCACGTATCATCAATAATAGTACTTCCACCAATACCTTTTGACAGCTGTAAATGCCGTTCCATCTGTTTAAATGTTCTTAAATGTAAAATAGCTTTTTGAACAGAAAGACCCATTTCTCTTACAGTAGCAATTGCTGCGAGAACATTATACACTTGATGTTCTCCAAAGCCTGGGACATACGCTTGATATGTTTTATTATCTATATGCACTTGAAATCTCATACCATTTGCTGCAAATTGCAGCTTAGTCGCATAGACATCTGCCTTATCCTTTATACTGAATGTTACAAGCTTTCCTTGAAAAGTTGTTAACGAAATTTTCTTTGTATTGGCATCATCCGCATTGATAATGAGGGTTCCACCTGTTCTTATCCCTTCCAAAATTTCTGCTTTTGCTTTTATATAACCTGCTAAGTCTTTACAGCCATCTAAATGATGAACACCGATATTCGTAATAATCCCAATTGTTGGCTGATAAATCTTACATTGATGCTTAATATTCCCTGAGTTTCCTAGTCCAAGTTCAAATACTGCTGCTTTCGTATTACTATTAATCCCCAGTAAATAAGGTAAGGATTGGCGTGGTTCATTTTTGCTACTAAAGGACGTTTGCACTGGCATTTCTTTACTTAAAATATGTTTCAGCATTTCTTTTGTTGTTGTCTTTCCACACGTTCCAGTAATCGCAACAACTGGAATATCAAATAAATTACGATAATATTCAATAAATGTCCAATACGCCTGCAAGACACTCCGCACTTGAATAACTGTTGTTTGAGGGAGTGCATGTCTTAGTTCATCTTCTTGCTTATCTGAAATTATAACTACAGGTGCTTTCACATTTAGCTCATTCCAATTTATTTTGTCGCTCTTACTTACAAATAATAACGTATTCGGCGCAACTAAATCATGACGATTATAATAAATTACGTGTTTTACGTACCAATTTTCCGCTCCACTAAGTAATTCCCCTTTTAGTATTTGCCGAATCGTTTTCACATGTATAGCTCGGATAATATCCCCCCCTTTCCACTAGGTTATGAAGATTTTTCTCAATTCACTAGGTTGAATGATTAACATTAATCTTTAAAATATTCTCGTACTGCAATGGATCATTAAATCTGTAAATTAATGACATATCTGGCACATAATTTCCTTCAATAATCCATATCTGTCCATAATCTGTAACGCCCACATCGAATCCAATTATCGTGCGTTCAGCAGGTTGATCAAGTAAATTTGCCGCCATTAAACAAGCCTTATCAATTTTCTTTTCAAGGCTCGGATGATGGATAGGTTGTATTGAGGAATGCTTTAATGCCAACTCTAAAGGTAAAACCGCTTGAGCTGCATTTGTAACAAAGAAATGTGGTCCTGCTACTTTGACAGCCTTCCCTGTAACTTGCCAATCGCTTTGATCCTTATTAGTCATAACACGTATATCAGTAAAGTAGTTTTTAATTGTTGCTAATTCTATCCCTTGTTGAATAATGTAATTATCTTCGATTGGTGCTAGTTCACGAATATGCTCATACACTGGTTGAATACCTTGTATAACCCATTTTTGTCTGCCCATATGAATTTCGTAACATATGCTATTAACATTTTGAACTTTAATAATGCCCTTACCTTGTTGACCATTACATGGTTTTAAAAATATAAGGGGATATGTTTGTAAAAAGGATTGAAATGTCGCTGCTGTTAATAAATCCGTTTTCGGCATTAGGTATTCTAGGGATTGGTATTGATTCCATTTACTTACTGAAAAGTGTAAAAATGAATCTGTAATATAAAAAGTACCCATCCTATTGAATGAGACTTCTACAACAATTGCCTCGCATTCCGAGTAATATTTACCTAATTGTTCTGCCGCCAATAAAGCAATTTTTTGTATACTAGCCCGTTGCGAAGAATAAATAATATATTCTTGAAAATGATTTGATTGTTTTGTTGAAGCCGTAACACGCCAATTTAAACCTCTTTTTTGAACGGTAATAAATCGTCGGTAATTTCTTATAGGAATAAATTTTTCATTTATTTGAGGCTGTATAAGATACCTTCTATTATTGACTTCCTTTTGTATTAGCTCATAAACCGTTTCTCGTTCGGTTGCTTCAAAAGAATGTATAGTTGTCGTTATATGAAACACTTCTTGTATTTTATTAATTGTAATAATATCCATTCCAACAATCGGTTTTAGATATAAGCAGTCATACCTCTCTAACATTTCAAATAGCGTATCTTTCGAATAATTAATTTGCGGAGCTAGATATGGTCGTAATGAATCATGCTGTGCAAGTATTTTGTATTGTCCTACCCTTCCTCTGATTGCTTGCATTTCTCCTCCTCCCATTCCCTTAAATCGAGTTCCTTTATCGTCTGAAAATCTTCTACACGATATTTCTTAATTTTGACAGCCTAAAGATACAACGGCCCCTTCTGAAATTGGTACAATTCCTAATTGGTTGAAAAACCCCTCAATTACAAAGCTTTCAACAAAATCACTAGTAGTATTTTCTAATTTATCCACAAATTCTGCAGTGAACGGATATTGTTCCGACTCAATTGTTCCTGTACCAGTCACCGTTACGATACAGGTGTTGTCTCTTACTCTACAAATAACATCCTTGATGGCATTCGCAGTGAAAAGAAAACTGTACTTATTTGCTATACCTGTTTCATCAAATCGTAAGGTTAATGTTGAATTAGCAAGATTGGAAATACAGACTTCTGCTTTATAGGTTAAATCTCCAATAACCGTATAAGGTACCTGATTAAAGCCAACTTTTCGATAAAATGAAGTGCCGTCTACTTTCACACCACACGGACATATCCCTCCCATTTTACTCTCCTCCCTATCTGTAAATTAGTACACTATATTCCTCTAAAGTTCGATGTGCTTGTGTATTTGCCATTAAGTGTTTTATAGCCTATAAGCTGTTTGTCACAATTTAAAATAATCCAACAAAAAAATCCTCCTTAAAAATGAGGAGGATTCCATTCTTTATTTTTTAAATTACTCGCTAATTCAAACATCGTTTTACTATACATATCTCCTTTTATTAAAATAACTGAGTTCTGATCGACTAAATCCTTCAACAAGTAATAAGCTAAAATTCCATTGTTAAAGCTATAAACATCTGCTTTTATGCCTAATTTTAATGCATAATCCCCCATTATTCTTGCATGTTCTCCAACTGTAATTAGTATATCTACTCCTTCGTTAAATATAATTTCGCCAGCCTGTTGATGAATAAAGACCCCCCACGAGCCGATATCTGTAATCGTACCTATGATGGCAACCCTTTTCCTTCGACCCGCTAACTCATTTAATACCTTTAAACCCGCTTCTAATGAAGTAGTCGTAATGCTCCAAGTATCGTCTATAATTAATGCCCCGTTCAAGCCTTTAAACAATTGTAGTTGCTTATTTAATGGCCGATACGTTCGCAATGGGGCAATTGCTTGTGAAATTGACAATCCAACTTCTACTGATGCTGCTATTGCTGCTAAGGCATTGTAGACTTGATGCTCCCCATATCCACTTACTTCTACATGATGTTTCTGCCCTTGATAATGGACCAAAAACTCCATTCCGTTTTCACCGTACTGAATGTTACTTGCTGCATAATCATTCGATAAACTTCTTCCTATTTTAATCAATTTCCCATTAAATTTTTGGAAATTTATTTTCTTTGTATTTTCATCATCCGCATTAATAATTAAAGTCCCATTATCATCGAGTATTTCTAACATCTCACTCTTTGCGTCAATATAGCCTTCGAGGGTTTTACAGTAATTTAAATGATGTGCACCAATATTTGTAATGATGCCGACTGTAGGCTTAAAATAACTTCCTGCATTTAAAATATCGCCTGGCGCACCTACTGCAGTTTCAATAACTGCAACCTCGGTATCTTCTTCAATGTTTAATAAATATTGAAAATATGCTGTCCTTGAATTTGTACTAAGCTGTGTAGCAGTCACTTTCATATATGAAGATAAAATATGCTTTGTCATTTCCTTCGTCGTCGTTTTTCCAGCGGTACCTGTAATCGCAACGACGGGAAGTTGAAACTGATTACGATAGAAATAGGTAAATTTCCAAAAAGCCTCTTCTGACTCCTCCACTTCAATAACTGTCACCTGACTTGGAAGCTCATGAGCGCTATATTTCCATTCTGTTACAAGTACAAGTGGAAAAAAAGGTTTTAATTCGTCCCAACTCAAAATGCGTTTTTCAATAAATAGAACTGTATTTTTATGCTTTACTTGCTTTAGACGGTACGCACCATAATGAATATTCACTGATGGTCCGTGTGTTATTTTTCCAGAAACAATGGTGCTTAACCTGTCCGCCGATATAGGTTTCATACTCATTTCACACTCCTTCCTTCTATAGCATATGTTCGAAAAAAAATGCTACTTAGATATTTGAATTACACATGATGGATAACCATACAAAATCTATTTCTTGCCATACATTTAAGAGGAGGTATATCCATTTGAAAAATGGAGGTGAAGAAATTGAAATCAATCCTTTTTATCGGTGTCAATAAATCTGGATCAAGTAGAGAAGCAACACGAGTTGCTGAAAAATTAGGTTATTTTATAGTTCTCTTTACAAGCAATGACAGACAATATGAACAGAGGGAACTATATCCTGAAATTCACAAAATGGTTTTTGTCGATACAACCAATATGGAGGCAATGCGAACAGAAATTACGAAACTTCAAAAGACTGGACTTGATTTTAAAACAATTGTCAGTTTTGTCGACCCCTATGTCCATATAGCCTCCCTACTTTGTGACGAATTTTGCATAAATCTCACATCTTCAAAAGCTATTGAAATGATGGAAGATAAAGAAGAAACACGAAAATTTTTAATGAAGGAAGCTTATTCTCCACAGTTTAAAGTGATTGGACCAAATGAAAAAGTTTCAGGTAAACTTACCTTTCCATTAATTCTAAAGTCTCCTAAATCCACGGGCTCCAAAGATGTTTTACTAGCCCAAGATTTAAAGCAGTTTAACAAACATCTTACTTCACTTCAAAAAAAATATCCTGAAGAAACGATCATCGCAGAGGAATATTTAAGGGGGCCACAATATTTAGTTGAGGTTATTGTGTATAAACATCAGCCACATATCGTCGCGGTCATGAAACAAGACATTACAAAAGGAAAACGATTTATTATTACAGGCTATAGGCTACTTGCAACCGTACCTCCTAATCTTGTAACTAGTCTAGATGCATTATGCGAATCAATTGTAAATACTTTTAACATTGAGACGGGTGCGTTTCACTTAGAACTGCGTTTAACAAGTAAAGGATGGAAGCTCGTTGAAGTTAATCCCCGCATTTCAGGTGGAGCGATGAATAAGATGATTGAAGCTGCTTATGGAATTAATCTAGTTGAACAAACGTTAAAGCTTTTCCTTGGGGAAGAGCCCGATTTACAGCCTACCCAGCACTATTTTGTCTATACAAAGTATTTAATCGTCAAACGTAAAGGTATTTTAGAACGAGTGACAGGCAAACTACGTGCAACAAAATCCCCAGGTGTATATGATGTGTATATTAAACCTAAAAAAGGTACATTACTTATTCCGCCTTTATCAATGGGACACCGATATGCCTATATAATCGCACAAGGAAAATCAATTAGTGAGGCGGTAAGACTAGCGAATCAAGCGTCACGCTTAATTAAATTTCATATGCGAGAACCATAAACAAATAAAGAGGCTGTCTCCAATGTATTAGACACATTCGAAACAGCCCTTTTCTTATGCTTTAAATTGTTGATCTAAATATTGAATTGTTTCAAACATATTCGTTTTACTCGCGCCTTTCACTAAAATCGTGTCGCCTCTCCTCACCAATTTTTTGAGCAGTTCATGTAACTTATCTTTATTAATAAAATGGTGGATGCGCGAGGCAGGCATTCCATTTTCTTGCGCCGCTTGCCCAATTTCCTCTGTTCGGAAACCGTACGTAATTAATTGATCAATATTTTTCTCACTAATATAGGCACCTAACTTACGATATTCTTCTTCACGTAAATCACCTAATTCCCGCATTTGCCCGATGATTGCAATTTTTCGCCTTTTACTTATGGCACATAGTACATCAAGTGCTGCTCTTGCTCCTTGTGGATGTGAGTGTACTGTATCATCAATTAATGTAATTTGGTCCCGACAATGATAAAGTGTAAGTCTTCTTGGCGGTTTTTTAAATACTAGCCCAGCTTTAATATCCATTGGGGAAAAGCCTAACAAATCTGCTAAAGCAATCGCGTTTAAAGCGTTATATACATGATGTTCTCCTAGTATCGGAATAAACACTGGCAACTCTTGACCACCAAGTTTTACTTTAAACGCCATGCCATCCTCTTTATACTCCACGTCATATGCCATATAATCCGCCTTTTGTTGAATACCGATTGTTTTTATTTCCCCTTTAAATTGCTCGGTTAACAAATGCTTGGAATTGTCGTCATCTTTATTCAAAATAAGTAAACCGTTTTGATCCATACCTTGTATAAGCTCTGACTTCGCCTTAGCTACTCCTTTAATATCTCCATCAAAATTGCCGACATGAGCTAATCCAATATTTGTGACAATACTTATATTAGGTTGAATAATACTACAATGACTTGTAATAACGCCTGGATATGCCATACCGTATTCTAGTACGACAGCTTCATGGGAATCGTCAATGAGCTCCTTATGCTTTTTCGTATGCTCAGTCGTATTCCAGTAATCTTTCGACTCAAATACCTTCCATTTCTTCGATAAAATCGATGCGACAAATGCTTTCGTTGTCGTTTTCCCTGCACTCCCTGTAATGGCGATAATCGGTGTCTCTTTCTTCTCTACAACTGAAATTTCATTTTGTGCTTCGCTAATTTTTTGTCTAACTTCGTGCTGATGTTTCGCAAGATATTTGGCATATTGGATTGTATGCCTAACTACATCTAATTCTAAATAAAAGGCTGGTGGGCACCCTGGTCGCCAGTTGACCTCATAAATCCATAGTTTATGATTTTCATCTAAGCCTACATCAATACCGATTTCATCGATAACTTCTCCGAATTTTACCATTTGAATGTCATCTAGGTGCCGCGCTAATGACAGACCAAAATGCTCAAGCATACGTTTAATGTTAAAAGCCTGTTCTTTAAATTCTAATTGTAAAAAGGGATCTAAATAATTCGTAAAGCCCCCATTGTTTATATTTGGAACGATCGAGCCAATCGGTGCAACCCGTGGATATACGGTTGTAATGACCCATTTACCCTCCCCGTTTTTTTGTACATGAACCCTGAAATCAAACACTTGCCCTGATTTCATCGTCGACTGGATGTATGGCTGCAAAATAAATGATTCTTCCGCCAATTGCTCTTCTAAAAACTTATCTAATTGCTCCTTAGAGAAACGTTCTTTTACTGTATCTTTTTGCACCTCGTACCCATTTACTAATCTAGAAATAAAATAAATGCCCTTTCCTTTACGACCTTCAATCGGTTTAAATACGACCTTTTTATAAGCTTGAATATTTTTATAAAATTGTTCTATATTTTTTATTGTTTCCGTCGGTATTAAATAGGTAGCAAATTCCTTTGCCTCGAGTAACCGTTTCGTAATGTTCCACTTATTTCCAATTGAATGAGTTGTAAACGGAATTTCTTTTTTTAATTTTTGAATAATATTTCTTGAGACAGCTAATTTCTCTGGACTTCCCGCATTATAAATTACATCGGGAAAAGGCATTGTCCTGTCTTGCCAGACGCCATCTTCTAATACTTTTCCTTGAATTTTTCTTGTAGTAAAGTTAACGGTTCTTGGAGAAAAATAAAAAAATGTTACACCCTCTGCCTTTGCTACTGCTGCAAATGCATACGATTTAAGCACGGTTTCGGGATCTTTCCGATGATGCAACATGCCAATCGTTGTCATTTTATACACTCCCTTTTTTACGTACCATCACCATTTTTCTACATATAAATCTCTACTTAATAATGCCGGCTCTAAAAGCTGTACTGCTAAAATTGAGCGCAAATTAATTGTCACCTGTGAATCTGTCTTTTCTAAACGTACGATGTCCTTAATGACATTCGTTTCATTTTCTTCGGAGTCAATGGCACGTAATAAAGACAATGTTATTTGTTGTTTCGACTTTTCAACTGCTTCAATTCTAAAATAGCACGTTTCTAATTTCATTTTTGAATCATAAATGCGCATCATACTACTTTCAGTTGTTAGTAGAAAAAATGGTATTGTATCGCTTCCAACTATTTTCGTAAATAAATGACCATAATATTTTGACCATGAATTCGTGAGTAAGTCCTGCAATCGTTTTAAATCTTCAAGTGCATCACATAAGGCGCGTTGCTTCTGATTTTCATACTTCACAATGCTTCTCCTTCCTTCTGTCGCCATTTATGGTCTTCATAATAAATGCAGATTTACATACAAAATGGTTCTTCATACGATATGACCGTGCTAGGAAAATGGCGATATAGAATGCCCAATTGTAAAAAAAATCAATTATCTTTCCAACTATTTATGCAAGGCAATTGTTTGTATTTTTTAAATTTCAAGACTGACCTCTATGTTTTATAATATTTTGGCACTTTTAACAGTACCAACTATTTGTTAATGTAAACATTATTCGCGAATAGATTAAAAGTTTAGCTGTAAGAAGAAGAAGTTTGGAGGATTTGTTCAATGCAAAAGACATCAACAAACATTAATACACCTACAAGTACTACACGTACATTTGATTTAATACTATCGGCAATGCTAATTGCACTTGTTTTCGTTTCAACTTTATTTCTAAATATTCGATTACCTATTGCTGCTAATGGGGGCTTAGTTCATTTAGGTACCGCTATGCTTTTTATCGTATCGATTTTATTCGGTCCTAAAAAAGGTGCTATAGCAGGGGCACTTGGTATGGGATTATTTGATTTAGTATCAGGATGGACATTATGGGCACCTTTCACATTTATCGCACGTGGTTTACAAGGATATGTAGTTGGAAAGATTGCTTGGTCATTTAACCGTCAAGGAGATAGTCTAGTCTTGAATATTTTTGCTGTAATTGTTTCAATTCCAGTTATGTTAGCAGGCTATTATGTTTGTGAGGCTGTTCTTTTTAGTAGCTGGATGATCCCACTTGCATCTATCCCAGGAAACCTTGTGCAAAATTTTGTAGGGATTATTATTGCAATTCCGGTTTGTATTGTGTTGTCTAGGATGAAAATTTTTAAGAAGCAATAAATAGATTGCGTTACTAGAAAAATAAATATTTACATAAATTATAAAAAATTGTAATATTTAGAAAATAATAAAATACGATGATTGGAAGTAGTAAGAGCATTTAATTGTTAAGAGAGCTGTTGAATGGTGAAAAACAGTCAATAAACCTCTGAACTCGTCCAGGAGTATTTATGCCGAATGAAAAGTAAGCATGAACGGCAGCTACCGTTATAGTGTAAGTGGGTTAATATTGTTCTTAACCAATTAGAGTGGTAACGCGAATCAAACTTCGTCTCTTTTTAGAGATGGAGTTTTTTTATTTTAAGGAGGGAGCTTATGAAGGAAATTATTGATTACTACGAGCAATTTGATGAATGGGGTAGATTGGACAGAGAACCACTCGAATTTCATGTGAATTGGCACTACATTAAAAAATACTTACCTGTTAAAGGAAGAATTTTAGACAATGGTGCTGGTCCTGGTAAATATTCAATGGCTCTAGCTAAAGAAGGCTTCCGTGTTACTTTGACTGATTTAACACCTAAATTAGTTGAAGTTGCCGAGGCAAAAGCAATTGAGCTAAAGTTAGAAAATCAATTTAGCGAATTTATAGTCGCAGATGCAAGAAAACTTGAACAAATTGAAGATGAACAATTTGATGCAACGCTCATGCTTGGCCCAATGTATCACCTTCAACAAGAAGTAGACCGTATAATAGCATTAAAGGAATTAAATCGAGTTACGAAAAAAGATGGCATTGTTTTTGTTGCGTTTATGCCAAGGACGAAGCATATTTTTAATTCCTTAATAAATCCAGAAAACTGGAGACCGAATGATAGCATGATAGAAATTGAGCAGTTTTCCAAATCTGGTTGCTTTAATCATTCAGAAGTAAATCGATTTACAGGCGCCTATTATTTTGACATTGACGAAATTCAACCTTTAATGGAATCGCAAGGTTTTCAATGTATCCAATTAATTGGCTCCAATATTGCTACAAGTATGACTAAGGAAAGCTGGAATTATTGGAAATTAAAAGGCGAAGAACAAAAAGTTCTTGATTTAATTATTAAGAAAGCTGCGGATCCATATTTATTAGGAATGTCTTCTCACTTACTTTATATTGGACGGAAAACGAAATAAATTTCGCTGTTCAGACATCCTATTAAAACAGAATAAAACACCTCGAACGCAGTATCACATTCGAGGTGTTCGTCTATTTAACGTTTTTATTTTATTTTATTTTGTAGGCTTAATATATGGAACAATCGGTACCGTCACACCGATAGAAGCACCTCGAATATATTCACTTTCTAATAGTGCTTTAAAGCTTTCTGTTCTTCCGGTTAACATAACCCCCAACACAGTTACTTCAGAAAATGGCTTTTGCTCATTCTTTTTAATATACGCCTGAATCATTTCATTTGTTTGACTTTCATCATACAATTTAAGGTTCTCGATGAACGTATGGAACCCCTCTACCGATAACTCATTATCAGCATATCCATAAACAGGTTGCCCTAGAGGACCCTTTGATTCATCTCCAATATTAGATACCATGTATAGCCATACGATATTTAAGGCATCGGGGATACTCTTTTTCACTTCTTCCATTGTCATAGGCTTTTTAAAAGAAATCGCTACTTCTGCTACATGATTGTCCATTTTAATTAGCTCAGGCAATTGATTTTGAACACCGTCATAATAACTTATTATTTTAGGATGATAAAACGTTGGAACCTTTTGCTTCGTTTGTTTATCGTATTCATATTCTGTCGTACCGCGGGAAAAATAACCTGGTAATAATTCATTATAGTCAATAGATGCACCAAACCATGAGTAGGAACTTGTTAACGTACTCCATGGAACAAGGTATCCGTTAATATTTTTTGATCGGTTTGTCACAATATTCCCACCAAACATCGATGAGTTAGCCGTCACTTGGGAGTCAATATTGATATTCGGCTGTGTAATCGAATGCTCTAAAAATAAGGACTCATGTAAATTCTTATGATGAATCGACGATAAATAATTGCCTAATCGATTCATACCGATTAATAGCACTATGCTAACGAAGAAGGAGATAATAATAATTTTTAACCATTGCTTTATTTTTGCCTTTTTTAATGCCCTTTGAATCGATTGATCCATTTTTGTAGCCCCCCAAGTTCTAATTGAATTGTTTTTCTTGCTCGATGCAATTTCTTTTTGACGTTTTCAACTTGAAGTTCAAGTAATTGTCCAATTTCTTCGTATGATAAGTCATAATAATATTTCAACATAAATATTTCCCGGTATGCTGGTTTGATGTTTTTTAAAATAGAAACAATTTCATCTTGATCAAGTATTTTTTTCATTGGATTAGAAGTATCTACCAATTTCTCCTGCAGCTGATTACTTAGTTCAAGATGTTTTGTATGCTTTTTTCGTTTCAAATCAATAAACTCATTCATTGCAACCCGGTAAAACCATGGACGTAAATTGATTTCCTCTAAATCGTCAATCATCGTATAGATTTTATAAAACGTATTTTGTATAATGTCCTCAGCGTCTTCTTTAGTTGCGCCTTTTGAGATTAAAAATCTTACTACTTCACCACCTATTTCTAATAAATAGGAGGTAAGTTCATCATGCTTATTCATTGATTACCTCCTCATTAATATAACGATTGAAGGGTAGATAAAGTGGACAAATTCCTAAAAATTATTTCCTTAAAAAAATTTTAACAAAAAAACCATGAAAGCTGAGTACTCTTTTCATGGTCTTTGACAAACGCTTAGCATTCTTACTTATAAATAATTTCATTTCGCTAAGTAGGATTATTATATTTTTTATTTATTTCTCCCAAATTAAAGTCATTTCTTGCAAAAGTTCATCCCATGTTTGCTCTTTTGTGATCGTTACTTTTTCAAGATCAAACTCTCCATAATACACTTCATCAACATTTTTACTATCGGGTAGCATAAATTGCTCGGGACCTATCCTTTCATCCTCTCTTAAAAAATTACTCGTAGGTGAATTTGCAATTGTTTCCACATAATAGATTAAGCTTATATTTTTTGTTTCCCCATCGATTTCAACCTTCAACGGATGTGTCATATGCGTACCTGCATGGCTTTTTCCAAAGTAATTTGAAACAAGTTCCCCATCTTCTTGCTGTTCAATTGCAAATAAATCGGTCGAATAAGGGATCGTTTTTTTGTAATGAAAAATATATGAAAATACTGCTAAACACAAGAGCACTGTTGTAAGAAAAGAGCCACCAATTAGTAAGATTTTTTTTCGGTTCCATTTTTTATTGACCTTTTCAAACAACGTCACATTTTTTTCAATCGGTACATACATTGTTTGCGTCATTTGTTCATATTCCTTTTGACAAGCTTCACATACTTTTAAATGCTTATTCACTAACTCTTTCGTATCTTCACTCACAACATCATCTACATAAATAGGTAACAGATCTTGAATTACTGTACATTTAATTTCTTTCATCTTGTCTCGCCTCCATTTGCACAATTAGTTTCTTTTTTGCACGATAAAACGTTACTCTCGCCCATCCATCACTTTTCCCAAAAAGCTGCCCTATTTTCTCAAAGGATAATTCGCCAAATGTACGAAGTGTAAACACTTCTTTATAGGGATCTTCCATCCTGTGTAAATAATAGTGAATCGTGAAAGCTTGTTCTTCATCCGCTAAATGCTCTACCATTTGGACATCTAGTGCCGATTCCTCTATTTGGCTAATTTGACGCTGCTGTTTTTTGTAATGCGTAAAATATGTATTTTTCGCTATTGTAAACAGCCAGGCGCGTATATCTTTTTTACCGTCAAATTGGTGAATGGACTTCAGTGCTTTAAAAAATGTTTCTTGTGTGATTTCTTCTGCAATATTTTCATCTAATGCCAACGATCTCATATATAAATAGACATCATTAAAATACTTTTGATAGATTTCCTCAAAGTCCATATCGTTCCCCCTTCACATAAATAACTAGCCAACCTTTAAAGTGTTACAAAAATTTTTAAATAAAAAAGACATATTCATTTTATGTGAATATGCCTAATGAATTTAAAATATTATTATAACCCGTACTCATTTTTAATATGGTACACTACCACAACTACTACTGCCTATTTCACCAACCTACTAATCGCTTTAAAGCTGTCCCCTTTAGCAATTTGTTGCATTTCAAATAAAGCCATTTCAACGCTTGTAATCGTTGCGCCGAGCTGCATCATTTTTTGAAGACCGATTTCACTATTGGTTGCTGTACGTGATGACACACAATCTGCCAACACTTCTACTACATAGCCATTCGCTAGTAAATCTGCTGCAGTTTGATAGACGCAAATATGTGTTTCAATGCCAGCAAGTAACACCTTTTTACGACCTGTTTGCTCAAGTGCTTGGACAAATTCCTCCGTTTGGTAGGCACTGAATGTAATTTTTTCAATTGGTGATTGATCCGTTAAATGCTGGGCGATAGTCTCTACTGTATGACCTAGCCCCTTTGGATATTGCTCTAACCATAAAACAGGGAGTTGTAATTCCTTCGCTCCTTGTACAACTGTTGCAATATTCCCTATTATAAACTCGCTATTATCGACAATTTGTGCTAGCTTCCCCTGAATATCAATTAACACGAGTACTGTTTCTTCTTTTTTTAGCATCATTTATCCTCCCCTAAGTGAAATTCCCTTTCATTATACGTCAAAATGAAGCAAATTGAAGTAGGAACTTTGATTGAATCGTTATCGAAGAGCATGTATAGTAAGAATTAGATATGGAGGGTTTACATGCTACGTCTTAGTTGGCTCATTAGTATGGGCATTAGTTTATTTGGCGTTATGATTATTCAACACTTTTTCACAGTAAAGCCTGATGATGTGGCAGAGGCAGGAAATCTTGGCGCATTAGGGATGGCTCTTACTGCACCATTTATTCTTTTAAGCTTATTTATTACATACCGCTTCCTCGTCGAAAGCTCACGTCATGCACGGGATCAGATGATGCGATTAATTTATTTAGTATTTGGTGTTGCACTGCTTGTCGTCATGATTTACTTTGCCATTGATTTTAAAAATGAAGTGTATGCTTCCCTTGGTGGGAATACGAAAACCCAGGGCTCACAAATTTACGGCTTCCCTGTATTGAATGAATATACGAACCATGTATTTATTAACTTTTATACATTCGGTGTCGTACATTTGATTAGCGGTATTGCTGGTGCGCTTGTCGGACTGTTTAAGTCTACTACAAGCGAGAGCGCCGAAACTAGTGAATAAGGACAAATGAAAAAGGAAGTGATTATCGAACAATTCGTCGAATCACTTCCTTTTCATCTTTTATTTATCGTACTTCCGCGCCAGCTTCTGCTAATGCTTTTAATACTTTATTGTGGGCTGTCACCACTTCTTCATCCGTAAGCGTACGCTCTGGATCGAAGTATTTTAATGAGAAGGCAACGGATTTTTTACCGGCAACCATTTTCTCACCTGCATAAACGTCAAATATTTTTACATCCTTCAATAGACTAGTTCCTGCACCTGTAATGATGTTCACGATTTCACCTGCTGGCGTTGTAACATCTAGCTCTAATGCGATGTCACGTGTCATAACTGGGAAACGTGGCACAACAGAATAGAATAATTCATCTTTCGTCGCCTTTAAAATGGCATGTAAGTTTAACTCGGCTACGTATGTTTCTTTTACGTCAAATGCTTTTTGCTCTTGTGGGTGAAGCTGAGCGATTACCCCAACCTTTTCACCGTCTAACAAAATTTCTGCAGTTCGACCTGGGTGTAAGCCATCTAATTGAGCTTTCACATAAGACACGCGAGAAGCTAAGCCAAGTTTTGCAAATACTGCTTCAATAATGCCTTTAGTTACGAAGAAATCTACATTCTTCTTCTCACCTTGCCATGTATTATCAATCCATTTACCTGTTAATACAAGGGCTAAATGCTCCTCTTCAAATGGTAATTCTTCAGCAGTTTGACCAAGGAACACTGAACCAATTTCATAAAATGCGACTGTTTCTGCTTGACGTGCTACGTTATAGCTTGCAGCTTCCACTAAGTGTGGAATTAAGCTTTGACGTAACGTTGAGCGATCTTCCGACATTGGCATTAATAATTTCGTTGTTTCTTCTGCTTTTAAGGCAAATTTTTGTGAATGACTTGCTGAAGTTAATGAATAAGTAACGGCTTGATAAAGACCTGCACCTTCCATCACATTACGTACGATTCGACGACCTGCTTGATACGTAGTTAAGCCACCAATTTGATCACTTGTTGGAATGCTTAAAGGAATTTCATCATAGCCATACATACGTGCGATTTCTTCTACTATATCTTCTTGGATTTTAATATCTTGGCGACGCGTTGGTGCATCGATAATTAATACCCCATTTGCTGCCTCTACATCGAATTTTAAGCGTTCTAAAATCGAAAGCATATCTTCTAAAGAAATTTTCATTCCTAAACGACCATTAATAAAATCAGGAGATACGACAACGCGTGCAGCTGTTTTATCTAGCTCATCAACTAATACTGTACCCTCTAACACTTCACCACCAGCTAATTCGGCAAGTAATTGTGCTGCGCGCTCAGCTGCTGGAAGTACACGGTTCGGGTCAACACCCTTTTCAAACCGTGCAGAAGAATCTGAACGTAAGCCGATATCCTTTGACGTACGACGCACGGATGCTGGGTTGAAGTAAGCCGATTCAATAACTACTGTCGTAGTCGCATCTGAAACCTCTGATTTTGCACCACCCATTACACCGGCAACTGCTTCCGCTTCTATCCCATTCGTAATGACAAGGTTGTGAGCAGCTAATTTACGTTCCTGATCGTCTAATGTCGTGATCACTTCACCGTCTTTTGCTAATCGCGTTACGATTTCACCTGTTGCAAGCTTGTCATAGTCAAATGCGTGTAATGGTTGACCATATTCCATTAATACGTAGTTTGTAATATCTACTACATTGTTATGTGGACGTACACCAGCAGCCATTAAGTAATGTTGTAACCATAGTGGAGACTCTTTTACTTCAATATTTTTTACAACTTTTGCAGCGTACATTGGATTTGCTTCTGTATTTTCAACACGTAGCTTTAATACATCTGAAACCTTTTTTGAAGATGTTGCATACGTAATTTCAGGAAGCTTTACTTCTTTTGAAAGAATCGCAGCCACTTCATAAGCAACTCCTAGCATGCTCATTGCGTCTGAACGGTTTGGTGTTAAGCCTAGTTCTAACACTGTATCACGTAATCCTAGAACTTCTAATGCATCCACACCAGGTGTAGCATCAGCTGGTAATACGTAAATACCTTCAGCGTAAGCTTTTGGTACGAGACGACCTTCAATACCAAGCTCTTGTAATGAGCAAATCATACCGTTCGATTCTTGACCACGTAATTTTGCTTTTTTAATTTTAATGCCACCTGGAAGTTTTGCACCTGGACGCGCAACGATTACTTTTTGACCTGCATCGACATTTGGTGCACCACAAACGATTTGTTGTAATTCCTCTTCACCAACGTCTACTTGACATACATTTAATTTATCTGCTTCTGGATGCTTTTCCTTTGATACTACGTGACCGACAACGACATTTGTCATGCCTTGCGCACGATCGATTACTGCATCTACTTCAATCCCAGCACGGGTAATTTTTTCTGCTAATTTTTCCGCCGATAATTCTGCGAAATCTACATATTGGCTTAACCATTTTAACGATACTAACATTTCATTTGTCCTCCTTACACTTCTGCCTGGTGGAATTGTGATAAGAAGCGTGTGTCATTTGTATAGAAATGACGAATATCATCCACACCGTATTTTAACATTGCGATACGCTCTGCACCGATACCGAATGCGAAGCCTGAAAGTTGTGTTGAGTCATAGCCTGCCATTTCAAGTACGTTTGGATGTACCATACCCGCACCTAAAATTTCAATCCATCCAGTCGATTTACATACATTACAGCCTTTACCGCCGCATTTATGACATGAAACGTCTACCTCTACAGATGGCTCTGTAAATGGGAAGAAAGATGGACGTAAGCGAATTTCACGCTCTGCACCGAACATTTTCTTTGCTAATGCATCTAATGTACCTTTTAAATCAGACATACGAATGTTTTCACCAATGACAAGTCCTTCAATTTGCATGAATTGATGAGAGTGTGTTGCATCATCCGTATCCCGACGGAATACTTTACCTGGACAAATAACTCGAATTGGTTCTCCTTTTTTCGCTTCCATCGTACGTGCTTGCACTGGGGAAGTATGCGTACGTAATAACGTTTCTTCTGAAATGTAGAATGAATCTTGCATATCACGTGCTGGGTGACCTTTTGGTAAGTTCATCGCTTCGAAATTATAGTAATCCTTCTCTACCTCTGGACCTTCTACGATTTCGTAACCCATCCCTAAAAATAGGTCTTCTATTTCTTCAATAACACGAGTAAGTGGGTGACGATTTCCTACACGCACTTGTGCACCTGGTAACGTTACGTCAATTGATTCATTTTCTAACTGCTCTTGAATGGCAGCCTCTTCTAATACCGCTACTTTCTTTTCTAGCTCAGCTGTCACGTTTTCACGCACTGTGTTAACAAGTGCACCCATCTTTGGACGATCTTCAGCAGAAAGCTTACCCATTCCCTTTAAAAGGTCTGTGATTGGTCCTTTTTTACCTAAGTACGCAACCCGAACTTCGTTTAATGCTTTCAAATCTGTTGCTTCGGCAATTTTCGCTAAAGCTTCTTGTTCCAATTGCTTTAATTGTTGTTCCATAAAACTTTGCCTCCTATAAAAATCTTTTAGAAAATAAAAAAACCTCGTCCCCTAAAAAAGGGACGAGGACGAGTTTCGCGGTACCACCCTAGTTATTGCTTGTAATAAGCAATCACTTCATTTGAGCTAACGACTATCTCTAGCCGGCTATCCTTTCACCAAATTGGCTCCCGGACGCTGCTCGCGGGGTGAACTTCACTATGCAATTTGTTAGTAAGCTTACAGTCAGTGGCTTACATTCCCTAAAACAAATTTCACATAATTACTCTTCCCGGTCAAAGCATTTAGTATTTATTCTTCAACCAGTCTAAACGATTTTTCACCAATTTTCAACTAATGTGTAAATTTTACTCTTACATATCCCAAAGAAGGATTAAAAGTGTACCAAGTACAGTAACAACTACTAAACCAATACCGTAAAGAATGTTTGAGTAAATTGACCATTTGTCTTCTGTTTCACCAGCGTGCATGAATACCATGAACTGTAAACCAGCTTGAATGAATGCCGTTACTAATAGAATAATCATCCCTGTAGTGAATGACATGTCTGTGAAGTACACAAGCATTGCAATCACTGTTAAAACTAGAGAGAAAACGAAGCCCATAATTTGGCCGATTGGAAAGAACTTAGCCATAGATTACATCATTCCTTTCAAGTAAATGAAACTGAAGATGAAGATCCAAACAACATCTAGGAAGTGCCAGTAAAGTGAGAATACAAATGTCTTACCAGCAGTTACTGAGTTTAATCCACGTTTTGCAATTTGGTAAATAATGAATGAACCCCAGAATAGACCCATTGTTACGTGAAGTCCGTGAGTACCTAAAGTTGTTAATAAAATCGAAGTGAAGGCACTTACTGTAATACCTGCACCAATGTGCACATAGTGTACGAATTCGTAAATCTCAACGCCTAAGAATACTAAACCTAGTAATAATGTGATAACCATGAAGTTGATTGTCGCTTTTTTACTACCAAGACGCATTGCATGAATCGCTAAACCAATTGTGAAACTTGATGTTAAAAGTACGAATGTTTCGATTAACACCGGTGTAATTTCAAAAATTTCCGCACCAGTTGGACCGCTACCTGTACGGTCAACAAGTGTGAAGTATGATGCGAATAATGTACCGAATAACATAATTTCCGCACCTAGGAATACCCAGAAACCAAAGATTTTCAGGTTATTTTCCTCTGTAGAATACTCTAAAGGAACATTGTTGTTAACTTTACCCATTATTTCGCACCTCCTTTTTTCTCATAGCTTTTTTCTGTTTCTTCTACTTCATGTGCATGAATGTGATAACCATGGTCGTCTTCTAATGAACGGTATGCCATACAAGCAAGAACTCCGATTAAACCGAAGATTGTTAAGTACCACATACTGAATACCATTGCGAAACCGATGATGAAGAAGAATACAGACATGATGAATGTCTGACCTGAGTTATTTGGCATATGAATGTCTTCAATTTTGCCTTTGAATAACTTTGTACCGTGCTTTTTAGAATCCCAGAATGCTTCTGAAGAGCTATCAGTTACGTCTGGAGTAATCGCAAAGTTGTAATGCGGAACTGGCGTATGTGTCGCCCATTCAAGACCACGTGCATCCCAAGGGTCGCTTGAAATATCGCGTGAAGAGTTTTTAAAGCTGTACCAAATGTTCCAAACGATCATTACGAATGAAACTGTTAAAATACCAGCACCGATGAACGATACCATGTTTAGTAATGAGAATCCTGTTGATTCAGAGTAAGTGTACATACGACGTGCTTGACCATCTAAACCAGTGATATACATTGGAATGAAGGCTAACACGAAACCGATTGACATTGTCCATACTGTTGCTTTACCAATACGTTCGTTAAGCATGAAGCCGAACATTTTTGGCCAGTAGAATGTTAAACCTGCTAACATCGCGTAAACAACACCAGGGATGATTACGTTATGGAAGTGGGCTACTAAGAACATTGTGTTGTGGTATTGGTAGTCCGCTGCTGACATCGCAAGCATAACCCCTGTTACACCACCAAGTGTGAATAAAGGAATGAAGTGCATCGCGTATAACATTGGCGTTGTCATCTCAATTTTCCCTTTATACATTGTGAATAACCAGTTGAAAATCTTAACCCCTGTTGGGATGGCAATTGCCATTGTTGTAATCGAGAAGATCGAGTTCGTGAATGCACCTTGACCCATTGTAAAGAAGTGGTGAGTCCATACTGCGAACGCGAATACTGAGATTACGATCATAGACCATACCATTGACGTATAACCATATAAGTTACGACGTGAGAATGTTGAAATAATCTCAGAGAAAATACCGAATGCCGGTAAGATTAAGATATAAACTTCAGGGTGACCCCAAACCCAGAATAGGTTGGCCCATAACATGTCCATACCACCGTTACCGATCGCGAAGAACTTCGTGTCGAATAAACGGTCAAGTGTACCCATCGCTAACGCTACAGTTAAAACTGGGAACGCGAATACGATGATTAAGTTAGCAATAAGCGCTGACCAAGTGAACATTGGCATTTTGAATAATGTCATACCTGGAGCACGCATTTTCATAATTGTCGTAATGAAGTTAATACCCGTCATTAACGTACCAAGACCCGCAATTTGTAGCGAGAGCATGTAATAGTTCGTACCTACTGAAGTACTGAACTCGTTGTCTGCTAGTGGGAAGTAAGATGTCCAACCAGCATCAGGAGATCCACCCACGATGAATGAGATATTGAATAATCCCATACCCATGAAGAATAACCAGAACGCTAAGTTATTTAAGCGTGGGAACGCAACGTCACGTGCCCCGATTTGTAATGGTACTAAATAGTTAAAGAAGAAAGTAATGAAAGGCATCGCCATGAATAGGATCATGACTACCCCATGTGTTGTAAAGACTTCGTTATAGTGCTGTGCATCTAAAAATGTATTATCTGGAACAGCAAGTTGTAAACGAAGCATTACGGCATCAACGCCACCACGGAATAGCATTAATAATGCTACTACTAAGTACATAATACCGATTTTTTTATGGTCAACAGTTGTAATCCACTCGCGCCATAAATAGCCCCATAATTTGAAGTACGTAACGACTGCAATTAACGCAATTGTACCAAGGATAATTGAAGCCATTGCGATATAAATCAGTGTGCTTGGGTGTGGAACAGCAAACTGTGCAAAAAATTCCTTCATAATAGTACTCCTTTCAAAAAGTAATAACTCCAATAATTAGTGTGAAGAGTGATCCTCTTCTTCAGATGATTCATTATCATCGTGATCGTGATGTGGAGCTGGTGAGAACTCTAAGTGTGTACCAGTATAAGTAGACTTACCTAAGTGACCTGGTTCTAGTAATTCATTGAATTTTTCTTCTGTAAGTGGTTTGGCAGTTTCGTGAACTTCCGTTACCCACTCATCAAATTCTTGTTGTGTCATAGCTGTAACATCGAAAGTGTTTTCTGCAGTTCCGCGACCAGAGAAGTTCGCGTTACGTCCCCAGAATTCGCCTGGGTTGTCAGCAGCTAAGTGTAAAGTCGTAACCATGTCTGCCATGGCATACTTTTGTCCACCTAATTGTGGAATCCAGAAACTTGTAATCGGACCATGAGAATATAATTTAAACTCAATTGCACGACCTGCTGGAATGTATAAGTAGTTAACTGTTTCAATTCCTTGTTCTGGATAGCTGAAGTGCCATTTCCAGTTAGATGAAGAAGCATAAATTACAAGCGGCTCCTGATCTTCATAGCCTTCAGGCGTACTTTCTACAATGTAGTTACTCTTAACAGAAACTACTGATAAGAAAATTACGATGATAACAGGAATACCAATCATAAATGTTTCTACTAGCCAGTGACCATGAATATGTGGTGGCTCGTAATCTGGACTTTGTTTTGAAGCACGATATTTAACTAACATAAATACCATAATTGCTAATACAACAAATACAATCCCTGACATTAAGTAAATTAATAACATCGTGTCATCGGCTTGTCGTTGTGCTTGAGGACCTTTAGGATCAAGTACTGTTAACTTATCGTTACAGCCTGCTAATAACATAGCACCTAGTCCCATGAAAGAGAGTAATGTTCCCTTCATATTTGCTTTCATAGTTGGACTCCTTTCCAAAATAAATAGAGCTAGTTAGACTGTCTTAAGCGCTTTCAAGTAGTGCTTAAAATTAGACCAATTAATCATACATGTGCAATCGAATAATTCACTTTCACCATTCCTACTATGCATATAGTAGAAATAAATTATATTATCCCGTAAATACATACATAAACTGCTCGTATATATTTTTTCCAAAATAATAAATGGGAAACCTACTTTATTAAATAATTTATTTTCTTGCACATCGCTCAAGTTATTATCTAACCACCCTCGATTTTAGTTAAACATCAAATAAGTGTCAAAACATCAAATTGGAAAAAAACCATTTTTCTTACTGTTTTCAAGACTTTTTATTTTAGTATTGCAAAATAATGTCCAAAAACATAGTAAAACCGCGCACTAGCGAGCAATAAAAAACTTGTTTCTAAAATTGACAGTTCTATGAACTTGAAAAAGTAATTTTTTTTCGATTAATCAGAATTAGAAATTTTATTCATATAATGGTTTAAATTGGGAAATATATATTTATACTCTACTAAAAAAAGGGTTTTGAGTAGGTTCCTATTACTCAAAACTCCTTATGAATCAAAATTTATTTAACAAAAGTATATAATAATATCCCAGTGGCTACTGCTACATTTAGGGATTCTGCCCCACCTAAAATTGGAATAATGACATTCTGATCGGTTTTTGCTAATAATTGTGGACTAATCCCACTACCTTCATTCCCAACGATTAACGCAAATGCATTACTCGGCTGAACATCTTTATATGATATAGACTCTTCTAAAGACGTTCCATATACTCGGACACCATCTAGCTGTAGATTTTCAATCCACTCCATTAAATCTCCACGTACAACAGGAATATGGAAATGCGAACCTTGAGCAGAACGAAGAGTTTTTGGATTAAATGCATCTACACAACCTTTCCCCAATACTACTGCATCAATACCGGCTGCATCTGCCGTTCGGATCATTGTCCCAATATTTCCTGGATCTTGCACTGCATCTACTAATAGGACTCTACGCCAATCAAACATTTCATCTTCTGATAGTGAGCGTTGCTTACAATGTGCAAATACCCCTTGTGAATTTTCAGTCTCCGCTATTTCTTTTGCCACAGCATCATTTACTTGAATGATTTCTACATCATCAATTGCCCATAATAAAGGTAAATCAACGCCTTCACGAACAATAATTTGAACAACTTGTTCTTTATGTTTTAAAGCTTCCTCAACTAAATGAAACCCCTCAATAATATACTCACCTGTTTTTTCACGTTCTTTGCGCTGTGTCACAAGCTTTTTCCAATGCTTTACTAATGCATTTTGTGTCGATTCAATTCGTTTCATACATATTCCGTCCTTTATCTTTAATCGATTATTCATTCTATCATAAAATGTGTGATTCTATCATGAATTCATCTGTATTATTTATTGGAATTTGTACATAGTAAGAAAAAAAGGAGGTTCAAATATGGATTTTCAAATTCGACAAGCTATTACAGCAAATGTGACAGGTCAAAATGCAGATGAGTTTAGTGATATTGTCAACGATGCGATTTCACGAGGTGAAGAACATTTACTGCCTGGACTTGGCGTATTTTTAGAAAAATGGTGGAATGCCGCGAATGAGACGGAACGAAATGATTTTTCTCAAAAACTTGCTACCCAATTTTCCGCTTAATACTATTAAAGCTGTTCTGAAAAGTAAACTACTACTTTTTAGAACAGCTTTCATTTATTTTAGATTAAAGAATTATTCCCTTCATTATTAAATTACGTTAGTATTTGTAAATTATTTTAAGTATTAATCCTTACATATAAAGTCTTTGATGAAATAAAGTGAAAATCCCCTCTAATTAGTTGTGAATTTTTTTACTGCTTCAACAAACCGAATTTCTAAAAAAACCATAAATTTAAAAAACATTGCGTGACATTTCATAAATTTCAGAATTTTCACTATTGATAGATTATTCAAAGCGTATTACACTGGAAAACATCAACTTAGACAATGCTTTAATTAGAAGGGAAATGACTTTATGAAAAACTTTATTAACAATGTATTAACCGGCATGAGCATGGGGATTGTTGTCTGTTTAATTCCGAATGCCCTTGTAGGAGAAATACTAAAACTAATTATTCCATACGTGCCTCAATTACAAATTATTTTAGATACATCAATTGTTGCTATGAGTTTATTGCCTCTTGTTATTGGCGTGATGACGGGTATTTGCTTTAAGCTAACACCAATTCAAACATGTAGTGTTGGACTTGCTTCCTTTATCGGAAGTGGTGTTTATACGATGCAAGAAGGTGTATTAACTCTTGCAGGTATTGGGGTTGTTATTAATATCGGGATTACAGCAGCACTTGCTGTACTATTTGTTCAGTTTTTAGGAAACCATTTAAAGGATTTTACACTTATCGGGATGCCTGCATTAACAATGTTTATTCCAGGTCTTATCGGTGTAGCCCTTTTACCTTATGTACGTTCTGCATCTGGTTGGGTAGGAGAAGTCATCATGTACGCAACATCACTACAACCAATTTTAATGGGCTCTATTATTGCTGTTATATTCTCAATTTTAATTATTTCACCGATATCTACGATTGGTGTAGCAACCGTTATTATGCTTTCTGGTATCGGCGCAGGTACTGCAAATCTTGGAGTATGTGCATCGGGCGTTGGGATGTGTATCGCAAGTTATCGTGCTAACAACTTCGGTACTGCGATTGCACACGTTGTGTCAGCGAAAATTCAAATGCGTAATTTCTTTATGAAGCCAACGATTGCTTTTCCGATGATTCTAACTGCTGCTATTTTGGGTGCATTAGGTGGTTACTTCGAAATCGTAGGTACACCTTATAGTGCTGGCTTTGGGCTTGGTGGTTTCGTAGGACCACTAAAATATTTAGATTTAGTTGGTTGGAATGCTACATCAATTACTCTTTCGTTAACCTTATTTATTGCATTACCTATTATTTTAAATTTAATTTTCATCAAGCTGTTCGAGCTGAAGTTTAAATGGATTAAATCAAGCGACTACGCTGTTCATTATGAATAATGAATTAACCCGGTAGCACCATTGCTACTGGGTTATATTTATTTAGTTTTTGAGAAAAAAATAAAAAGCAATCCAGCGTCTCCCGGATTGCTTTTTCTATGTAGTGATGAAGTATTCCATCTTGACTACATTCATCACATTTGTAGTTGTATGATGCGGCACAGCGTCTCCTGTTTCTTCATCAAAGGGAACTACTACAATATTTGTTCGCTCTTCCTGCTTACAAATATTGCATTGTTACAAAAAGTCTATGAAAGATGCGACCCGCGCCTTTGCAAGACCCGTTTCATTAACCTAATAATGAAACTAATACTGCTTTTTGAGCATGTAGGCGATTTTCGGCCTGCTCATAAATATAGGAATTCGGTCCATCAATTACTGATGTTGCGACTTCTTCTTCACGGTGTGCTGGTAAGCAATGTAGGAACATATAATCTTGTTTGGCATGGGCAACTAATGCGTCGTTTATTTGATATGCTGCGAAATCTTTTAAACGTTGCTCTGTCTCTTCTTCTTGCCCCATTGATGTCCAAACGTCTGCATAAATAACATCCGCATTTTTCACTGCTTCGATTGGATTATTCGTAATATATACAATGCTACCATTACGCGCGCCAATTTCTTGTGCTTTTTCAATAATTGTATCATCACATTCATAACCTTCTGGAGTAGCGACTGTAACATGCATCCCTACGTGTGCAGCAGCAACAACTAATGCATGTGCAACATTATTGCCATCCCCAACGTATGCAATTTTTAAACCTTTTAATTCGCCCTTATTTTCAGCGATTGTTTCAAGGTCAGCTAATGCTTGGCATGGATGATCCATATCCGTTAATCCATTAATAATCGGAATTGATGCATGCTCTGCTAACTCTTCTACCATTTCGTGTGAGTTCGCACGAATCATAATCCCATCTAAATAACCGGATAAAACCTTCCCTGTGTCCGAGATTGGCTCACCTCGACCAATTTGCATATCACGGGCATTCATAAACATACCGTATCCACCTAGCTGTTGCATACCTACTTCGAACGATACACGTGTACGCGTCGAGCTTTTCTCAAAAATCATGCCGAGTGTTTTACCTTCAAGTAAACGTGGACACTTGCCTGCTTTTGTAATTTTTTTAAGCTGTGTTGCTAATTGAACTAAGTCATTTACTTCTTCACTTGTATAATCAAGCAGTGTTAGTAAGTCTTTTCCTTTAAGACTTGTCACAGGCTTTAATTGAACCTCTTCTAACAATTTCATGTCTTACACACCCCTGTTACCTTTATGTTGTTTTTTATTATACATATGCATAAATATTAAATCAAGCGAATTATTATAAATTTTTATATTTATTTAAATTATTCGATTTTTATTCAACTTATTACTTACTGTTACGATTTAGATTTCCGAATAAAGTAGCAAATTTAAGATTTTTACAGAAAATTACTACGAATTATTGAATTATCGTTCATTTTTTAAGATAATAATTATAATGACTTAATTTGGTAATCATTTCGTCATTTAAAAGTTACTAAGGGGGAAATTTCATGCCACAAGCATTACACACAGTCGAGCTACCAATTTCTAATGACGTTTCGTGGGATTTTTTAAAGAGTTACGACAATTGGGCTACCTTAATTCCAGGTTATATTGCACATGAGGCACAAAGTGATTCACAATTTACATGGATTTTTTTAGCGGATTTAGGATTTACAAAAAAGACGATAAAGCTACAAGTGGATATTACAGAGCTTGCTAAACCTAACGAAATAAAATTCCAATTAAAGGGTCTTTCTGATAACTTTAATGGTCATGGCTATTTTAAAACAGACGCTGCTAAGCTTTCAGGTAGCTTAGATCTTTCAGCTAGTGGCATGATGGGTATGATGATTAATTCTGTACTTGAAGGCTTTATCCCTAAAACAACAACGAATTTAGTTGAAGCAATTGCAGTAAAGTTACAGGAGTTGCAGGCAATTAAATAAATTAAAAATGCGTATGACGAAATGAGTTCGTCATACGCTTCTTTATTGTGCTACTTTTTGCTCTAATTTTTTGTAGAGCTCATCCGTTTCTTCTGCCGTTGCTAAATTGAAAATGACGTGCTGATCAGCAACGAAAAAGGAAATGAAAGGCGGGTTTCGCTTATCAACAAATAATTTGACCTTTTCCCCATTCTTCAGCTTAAAATGCCCTTTGTGCTTTGAACCAACAGAGGAGCCATTTGTACGGATTGCGATATTAGGAATTTCTTGAAGCAATGTTACTTGCTCCATCTTATCGAATGAATATTCATCTCCATACATTCCTTTAATCTCCAGCTGATTTTCATGCATAATAATTTTTGTTTCTGACACGGCAAATGTCATAATAACGGCAACAGCAATGACCGTAATGGCAAGAATAATAATTGGGCGCTTCATTTGTTTACCTGCGCCTTTTTTTACTTTGCCTTTTTCATCAAGAATATTGTGATTAAACTTTTGCGACTTTATAACAACAATAATTGTTGCTGCAATTAAAGCAAGAATTAGCGGTAAAATGAGTTGACTATAATTTTGCCATTCAGCAATTCCGATTAAAATAAAGAGGAGCGCTAGGAAATAAGAAAACTTTGCCATAAGACGAGCTAGCCCTTCTGTATCGACATTCTCCTTTTGCTCCTTTGACATTGTATTATAGCCCGAAATAAGGAAATACCATTTCAATTTCTGCATTGCAAAGCCTAAAAAGATAAATAATGCCGCTAAAATAAGCCAAATCATAAAATCCCCCCTTAAATATAAAAGATAGGTTAAAAAATAAATACCTACCCTCTATTATAAGCTATTCATTTGATTCTACGACCACAATTTGGCAATTAATCAACCAAAATATTATTCACTGCATTACGGACTAAGCGGCCATTCACTAATAAGATAATCAAATATTTCATCAACTGTGCCAATTTTTACTTCTTTAAAACGTGTATTTGCCCAGAGCGACATTGCCTGTGGGTTTTTTTCATTTAGTGCTTCTGCACGGATAGGCTGAGTCATTGTGTGAACAGTAGGATAGATGGGTGGCGCTAATTTATCGTACTTGCATATAAAATCATTTTTTAATCCTCGAGCCAGACGTCCCGTAAAGGCTCGGGTGAGGATTGTTTCTGTAAACAGATCAGATTGAAGAACCTGTTTATATATTGTATTTGCGCCACTTTCTTGAGTACAAAGAAAAGCTGTGCCAAGTTGAACCGCATTTGCACCAGCACATAACGCAAGATGAATATCTCTTCCATTAATAATTCCTCCGGCAGCAATAATTGGAATAGAGATTTCTTGACGAATTGTGTGGATTAAATTAATTAATGATAGGTAAGCTATTTCATCAGAATTTTGAAATGTTGCTCTATGTCCTCCCGCATCAATCCCTTGTAAACAAATCGCATCTGCACCGTTTTTTTCTGCTAAAGTTGCCTCTGATAAATTAGTTACCGTAACAATGATTTTACTGCCATTATTTTTTAATTGTTGGATGATTTCTTTCGATGGACAGCCAAAAGTAAAGGATATATACGGCACTTTGTACTTCATCACTAATTTAAGTTTTTCCTGCCAAAAGTCATCTTTCGGTTCTTCTATTGTCAATTGTATTCGAAAGTCTTGCTCTAATTGTTCTTTGTATGGATGAATTGATGTATGGATTAAATCACTACATGGCATAAATAGATTGATGCCGAATTGTAGATTTGTTGAGGTGCACGCTAAAATTTCCTGCTCAACTAAGGTAGGATTTTTGTACCAGCAGCTAAAAAGCCTAGTCCGCCTTTGCGTGAAACGGCAGTTGCAAGTTCAACTGTTGCAACACCACCAGCCATTGGTGCTTGGATAATCGGATATTTTAAATTATCGAACATTCAAATTAAATCTCCTTTCACGAATGGAATAAAAGACGACACACAAACTTGCAGTTAGTACTGTAATCCCTGCAAATAAAAAAGCACTGCTAAAATGTTTAGAATCTAGCAAAATCCCTGCTATAGCAGGTCCTATTATTTGACCTAGTGCATATAACGCTGTTAATGTGCCAATCGCTG
This sequence comes from Solibacillus sp. FSL R7-0682, assembly GCF_038005985.1. Taxonomy (NCBI): domain Bacteria; kingdom Bacillati; phylum Bacillota; class Bacilli; order Caryophanales; family Caryophanaceae; genus Solibacillus; species Solibacillus sp. FSL R7-0682. The sequence continues at coordinate 1,108,925 of NZ_JBBOUI010000001.1, read as the reverse complement.
AAGTATTTATTTTTTTTACAATGGCGTTTGCCAAGGCTGTAATCCCCATAAACGTAAAACCAAATAAAAAGGCACTAATTATGAAGCTCCAATTTGTCACATTTAAAGCGGGTAAAACAATACCGATCGATTGTAATAAAAGTACTATTGATAAAACTTTTGAATAACCAAACTGTTCTGCTAGTCGAATTAATAGAAAGCACGAAGGAATCGCAGCAATACCAACAATTAGCCAAACTAATGTACTATCGAAATGAATCGTTGATGAATTTTTGGCAACATTGACGATAAAAGTACCTGTAATAATATAGCCAAGGCCTTCTAAAAAGTAAGCTAAATAGAGCCAGTAGATTGTAGCCGTATTGTTGACTTTCCCTTTAGATTTCGTTGAATCAATCGGCAGCATTCGAATGATGGAATATCCAATTAACCCCATAATTAAACTAGCAATACCAAGTATCCTCCATATTTCATTCCAATCTAAAATAGGAGAAAATAGCATCAGTAAAATACTTGAGCCAACAATTCCAAAGCCGACCCCACTATATAAATACCCCGCATAGCCATTTTTCTGAATGGATTGAATATAAGTTAAAATAATTTGAGAGGTAAAAATAAAGATGACTGCACTTGTAAGCCCAGAAACAAATCTCCCAATAAAAATAAGCATGATATTTTCTGTAAAACCTAATAGGAGAGTCGAGATTGCACTGATCCATATCATGATGAATATACTTAATTGCTTATTTCGAAAAAAAGAAAAAGTACATAGTAAAGCACCTATAAAATAGCCAACATAATTACTTAAAGCAATGTAGCCTGCAGTACTGTTCGTCCAATTTAAACTTTCTTGCATGAATGGCAGCATTGGTGTATAAGCGAACCTTCCAATCCCCATTGCAACCGCTAATAATAACACTCCTCCAAAAACAATTTTCAATTTAACCCCCCCCTAAAATATCGTAACAAGATTTAGATATAAATAATAATTCAAAAAATATATAATGGGTATAATTAAAAATGATACCAAGGAGAAAGATATGGATATTGAAGCATTAAAAGCATTTCGAGCTGTAGTAGAACTTGGAACTATTTCACATGCAGCGGAGAGTCTAAATTATTCGCAATCTAATGTAACAATGAAAATAGCTAAACTAGAAGAACAGCTACAAACAAAACTATTACATCGACATAATCGTGGTTGTCAATTAACTGTGAAAGGGAAAGAATTGTACGAGTATGCACTTCAAATTTTTATGATGGTTGAACAAGCAGAAAATGCCATGCAAGATGAACATGCACCAAGAGGTTCCTTACAAATCGGTTCTATCGAAACAACAGCAGCTATTCATTTACCAAATGTCTTAATGCAATACCATCGAAGTTGCCCTGATGTAGCCTTACATGTCCGTACTCAACCAACAGCTAAGTTAGTTGAACAAGTATTACATTATCAACTTGATGGGGCGTTTATTTCAGGTCCATTAGAACATAGTTTAGTAGGGAAACGTGTCGTGTTGAATGAAGAGCTTGTTTTTATTTTTGCAAAGGGAAAAAAACCTGTATTAGAAAATGCAACAATATTAGTATTTCGATCAGGTTGTTCTTATCGTTTTCAATTTGAAAAGTATTTAAGAGAAGAAAGCATAAAAACATATCAAATAATGGAAATGGGTTCACTTGAAGCAATATTAGGTTGCGTTCAAGTAGGATTAGGAGTTACTTTATTACCAAAGTCAGTTTTTGAGCGATATACACGTTACTTTAATTTGGAATATGAAACACTTCCGCAAAGCTATAATGAAATTCCGACAGAATTTATTTATAGAAAAGATAACCCATCCGTTGCATTGCGCTATTTTTTAAATATGCTTGTAAAAGGTTAAGTACATATTAAATAATATGTAGAAAAACAGGCTGAATCCCACGAAATGGTGCTCGCTTCTTTGTTGCAACAAATGGAAAAAAGAGGCTGGGACAGAAGTGAAAATTTCTCTATTTACGGTAAAGTACAGTATTAATTGGTTGTAGTGGAGGGGTGAGTCCTGGGTGAATAAATAGCGTGGCCTGAGCCTGTAGTCTCAGGCCACGCCCCCGGAAAGCGTCCCCGCAACGGAAACCAATTACAAAAAAACATCATTTTTCTCACTCGAGAAAAATGATGTTTTTGTTTTGTCCTAGCCTCTCAACTATGGAATTTCTATTTAGTTCTATCTGTATTTCTTTTCACTATTATTCAAACGTAATTTTATTTACTGCATCACGGTCTAAACGTTTAATTACTTCAACAATTAATTTGACCGCATTGTCATAGTCATCACGGTGCAGGATGCCTGCGTGTGAGTGAATATAACGTGTTGCTACACCGATTGCAAGTGATGGCACACCATTTGCTGTGATATGGATAGAACCTGCGTCTGTTCCACCGCCAGCCATCGCTTCGAATTGGTACGGGATGCCTGCTTCTTCTGCTACATCAAGCACAAATTCACGTAAGCCTGTGTGCGATACCATCGATGCATCATAAACTACGATTTGAGGGCCTGCACCCATTTTTGAAGTAGATTCTTTTGGTGTTACTCCTGGCGTATCTCCAGCTACACCAACGTCAACTGAGAAACCAATATCAGGCTGTACTTTGTATGTAGAAGTTTTCGCACCACGTAAGCCGATTTCTTCTTGAACGTTACCAACACCATATACAACGTTCGGGTGCTTTTCATCTTTTAATGCTTTTAATACATCAATCGCAATAGCACACCCAATACGGTTATCCCACGCTTTTGCTAATAAGTGTTTTTCGTTTTTCATGACGTTAAATTCAAAATATGGTGTAATCATATCACCAGGACGTACGCCCCATTCCATTGCCTCTTCTTTTGAAGTTGCGCCGATATCAACGAACATTGCTTTAACGTCAACTGGTTTATTTCTTACTTCAGCTGGTAAAATGTGAGGTGGTTTTGAACCGATTACCCCAATAATTTCCTCGCCTTTACGTGTTGTAATCGTTACGCGCTGTGCAAGCATAACTTGACCCCACCAGCCGCCTACAGTTTGGAAGAAGATGAAACCTTTATCATCAATACGTGTCACCATGAAGCCTACTTCATCTAAGTGACCAGCAACCATAATTTTCGGACCGTTTTCATCGCCCACTTTTTTCGCAATTAAGCTGCCTAAATTATCTGTTTCAATTTCATCTGCATATGGTGCAATATGTTTTTTCATTACTTCACGAGGCGCACGTTCGTTCCCGGGAATACCATTCGCATCTGTTAATTCTTTAAACATTTGTAATGTTGGATCAAGCTTTGTCATAGCATATAGCCTCCTAATTAGATTCTCTCCCATTATACCGATGTTATTTCGAAAAGTGAAATAGTTTTCTTAATAGCCTGAACGTTGACGCTCATAGTTTTTTTCATTTTTCTCCATATAGGCTTTTATAATATCCGATTCTGTGAAGCCTAAATTATAAGCAAGTATACTATATTGCTTCCAAAGAGCATCATAATTTTCATATGTTTGCTCCTTTAAAAATGTTAGTACAGCATTTGTCGCTTCTATAAATGCTGGTGTTAATTCGCATTTTTCTTCTACTTTTGGCCACTCCTGTAATGTTAGTTTGCGCATATTCCCTAATGACAGCATAAAGTGAATTGAATCTACAAACTCCTCTAAAATAACCGTTCGCTCAGATGGTCCCTTCGTAGACCAAAATTTAAAGCACCGCGTTTCATTTGCAAGCTCTGCTAGCTCAACTAATAGCGCTAAGCTTTTTTCTACAAAAACATCCTTCTGAACATTTTGTGTTTCCTCGATAAATGCATCGAGCTCTCGTTGCATTTCAAATAATTGTTTAAACTCCATAATTTTTTCCCTCATTTACTTAAAAAAATGAAACCTTTTATACTACTCAATCGTATAGCATGAAAACACCGTAAGCAAGGAGGAAGTTTCGTGGCATTATTACTGCGCATCGCCATTATAATCCTCATCATTTACATATTTTATAAAGGCGTTCGTTACTTAACAGACCCAAAGCGTAAATTAGATGAGGCATACGAAAATGGAAGTTATTATTTTTTTGATGATGTTAAAAATATTCGGAAAAACTTTTTCATTTCGTATAAAGGCGCATTATTTGAAGGTGAAAAATATTTGGGTACGACTGAAAATGCCTTTGAAGTCGTAAGTATTTTCGTCTTTGTCCATGATCCAATGAAGCTTCAAGGATTTACGAAGGAAGACTTCCGATTTTTAGAAAATGAGATTTTAATGAATTACCCGAACGCTAGTGTAAATTGGAAAAACCCAATTGAAAAATTGATGAAAGAATAATCTAGCGAATGTGAATCGATGAATACGTCGATTCACATTTTTATTTTAGTTGAAACTAATTTCCATATTCAACCGTAATAGAAATTAGAGGTGAGCATTGTGATCGTTACTATACAAAAAGCAGGCTATTCAACAAATGAGCCGTGCGTTGAGGAAATTCAATTTGAAGTAAAAAATGGCGAAATCCTTGGACTCATTGGTGGAAATGGGGCTGGAAAAAGTACGACAATTCAAGCGATTTTACAAGTGTTACCGTATTTTGAAGGTGAAATCGAATTATCAGATTATGGCTATGTGCCGGAGCGCCCTCTTTTATACGAGCACTTTACTTTACGTGAGCATATTCAATTTCTAATCGATGAGCAGCCGAATAAACAATTATGGGATGATGCACAAAAGCTGTTAACATTATTCCAAATTAATAATCGACTTGATGATTTACCGATTTATTTTTCAAAAGGTATGCAACAAAAGGTAATGCTTGTCTTAGCTTTCCTTATAGATCGTCCTTTCTATATTTTAGATGAACCATTTATGGGACTTGATCCTCGTGCTATGCGCGAATTATTAGTCATGATAGAGGAGAGGAAAAATCAAGGTGCAGGTATTTTACTATGTACCCACCAACTAGAAATGGCTGAACGAATTTGTGATCGTTTTCTTTTATTAGATGACGGTAAAATGCAAGCACAAGGCACTTTAAAGCATCTTCAGCAGCTTGTTCAAAAGGAAATTTCCTTACTTGATGTCTTTTACGAACTACAAGGTGGACAATGACGATGTTTATTCGTAGATGGAAGGGATCAGCCCTTTATAATATAAAACTCTTTAGGTCTGTTTTGGATTGGACTGTAATTGTATATTTAGTCATTCCTGCATTCGTCATTGGGGGATTTTCATACTTTGAAGCCGTATCGAACTTACAATCATTTTCGATCGATACAAATCTATTTTTACTTTTGTTATTTATTGTATGCTTTGTCGCCACTAAATCTTCAATTCGGTTGTATTTATATGATGCAGATTTATTATTTTATCGACAAAACGAACGAAAGATTCGACTCTTAAAAAAGTCTGCCTACAGCTATGCATTTTTAACATTTAATAGTATGTTACTTTTAATTATTAGTATAGTTAGCCCTTACTTATTAGCAGCTGGGTTCACTATTTTTGAGCTCATAAAAATAGCATTCTTATTTAATGTTGTAAGTTTAATAAGAATAATTATCCGATACAAAATACAGCGCTCACTCATTCGAATTCCTTTCATTTTCTGTATGCTTACGCTATTTGCCTGGAGTTTCTTCATTATTCCTTTTTGGATTTATACATTGTTAATTGTAATAAGTGGAATATATTTATGGAAGTTGATACAATCAAATCGATTTTGGCAAATGGAAGTGACAATTGAATATGAGGAGTTTAATAAATGGATGAAAACGGTGTACAACTTTAGTATGGAAATGAAGTATTACTTACCCGCTAAAACGAAACCACCACTTTTTGTACTAGCTAAACGTCATACTTTTAGCGATTATCGCGTTGATAATCTCGTATATAAAACTTTTTTAAGAAAGTCCCAATACATCCGATTACCTCTACAGTTACTTGCTATTGGCATTGGTTTATTATTTATTTTACCTACTTGGGCAAAAATAATCGTAGTTTTAACAGTCATTTTTGGCCTGCTGACATCTCTAGAATCGATTTTAAAAGAAATCAAACAAGCCCATTTTTTCCGGTTGATGAATGTTTCAGATGAAGAATGGCTTATGACAAAGAAACGACTGCAACAGCGATTGCTTTATCCACTTTTTGCAGTAATTATTGTGTTATTTTTTGTATTATTATAGATGAACGGGCCCCCCTTTTTAAGGCGACCCGTTTTTTATGTACAACCTTCTCTCGTCTAAAACAATTGTACGATAAGAAAAATTTGTACCGCTGCTAATAATGGAAAGCCAAATGCAAAGCTATTGTGCTGGGTTTTATGTCGGAATAAATACATACCAAGTACACCACCAATTGCCCCACCAAAAATAGCGAGCGTAAATAGTGTTCTCTCAGAAATACGCCATTCTTTCTTTTTGGAACGTTCTTTATCAACATACATGTAAATACATAAAATTAATGAAACGATGGCTACATAAGTAATTGCTGCTAGCTCCATATGTAATCCCCCTCTATAGTTAAAAAAAGACTGATAAGGAAAACTCCCTATCAGTCTTTATCAGTAAACTAAAATTATTTAGCGACTGCTTTTTTAGCTTCTTCAGCTAATGAAGTGAATGCTGCAGCATCAGTTACAGCTAAGTCAGCTAACATTTTACGGTTAACTTCGATACCAGCTACTTTTAAGCCGTGCATTAAACGAGAGTAAGATAAACCGTTCATGCGAGCAGCCGCGTTGATACGAGTGATCCATAATTTACGGAAATCACGTTTTTTCTGACGACGGTCACGGTATGCATATTGACCTGATTTCATTACTGCTTGGTTAGCTACTTTGAATAATGTATGTTTTGAACCGTAGTAACCTTTAGCTAATTTTAAAACTTTTTTGCGACGTGCGCGTGTTACTGTTCCGCCTTTTACGCGTGGCATAGTAATTACCTCCTGCTAATTCTTTCGAATGTTTAATTGTTTTTTGTTGTTTACGTTCAAATCGTTAGAAACGATTATTTCATGTAAGTTAATAAAGTACGGATACGTTTGAAATCGCCTGAAGTTGCAACTTTAGCTTTACGTAGGTGACGTTTCGCTTTAGTTGATTTGTTAGCGAATAAGTGGCTGCCGTAAGCACGGTCAAATTTTAATTTACCAGTACCTGTTTTTTTGAAACGTTTCGCAGCTCCACGGTGAGTTTTCATTTTTGGCATGTCGAGTTCCTCCTAAACTTGTTTCTACATTACTTTAATTATTTCTCGTTCTTCGGTTGAAGAACTAAGAACATGCTTCGGCCTTCCATCTTCGGTTTTTGTTCAACCGTAGATAGTTCAGCACAAGCTTCAGCAAAGCGATCTAACACACGCTGACCGATTTCTTTGTGTGTGATTGCACGACCTTTAAAGCGAATTGTCGCCTTAACTTTATCGCCTTTTTCAAGGAATTTGATCGCATTACGTAATTTCGTTTGGAAATCATGTTCATCAATTGTTGGGCTCAAACGAACCTCTTTCATTACGATGACTTTAGAATTTTTACGAATCTCACGGTCTTTCTTTTGCTGTTCAAACTTAAATTTACCATAGTCCATGATACGAGCGACTGGTGGCTTGGCTTGAGGGGCCACAAGGACAAGATCCAAGTTTGCACGAGCGGCAATTTCAAGCGCTTCATTGCGTGATTTTACACCAAGCTGATCACCATTATGGTCAATTAGTCGAAGTTCACGTGCGCGAATGCCTTCGTTTACATACATGTCTTTGCTAATATTAATCCACCTCCAAGAATGTGTCGCGAATACATGATTTGGTGTAAAGTATAACCCGGTCGAACGGTACACCTCCGCGTTATGTCCATATGTTTTTCGTCTAAAAACAAAAAAGACGGACATTCGAGATGTCCGCCCGCTATATGTGCATACGCATCTTTGCGTAAAACAATTCAACGTGTCTATACCTGCTCGTAACTATAAAAGCACTTATCAGGTGAGAAGCGGGCAGCCTCTACTTGCAAACTTTGTATTCATAACCTAGATAATAATAGCATGCTTGATTTTTCATGTCAACAAAAAGTCCATAGTTAATTAAAATAATAAAAAAAACATTTTTCAAACTATTTGATTCATTTATATCTATCTGACAATATTTGTATTACAATAACGGTATAGTTATCATTTTTTCCATTATAAGGAGTGTTACATATGTCTATTCAGAAAAAATTAATTGCGGGCTTTGCTACGTTAATTGTCATTGCATTAATTACTAGTACAATTTCATTTTTCCAAATGAAAAGCATTAACGATAAATATAGCACTACGCTAGAAAGCGGATTGCCTCAATTATATGAAGTAAGCGATATTCGAAATTATATTACATTACAAGGCTCAATGACACAAACATACATATTAGGTGATCAAGCATCCTTACAAAGGTTGCGTGACACCCAAGAAAGTTTGAGGAACTCAATTCAATTTTTACAAGAAAAATTCAAGACTGAGCAAGAGCAACAAATTCTTGCTAATGTTGCTGATAAAGTGAATATTTTCGAAACCGAGCTGAATGAAACCATTTCCCTCAACGATTCCCAAGGTGGCGCAGCTGCAGCAAGTAATTACAATCAGCAAGTTTTAACTGCCCGCGATGAGGCAGTTGCTGCAGGTCAAGAGCTAAACGAATTAGTTCAAAACTTATTCGCAAATGCGCAAAAGGAATCTAATACGAAAATTACGATAGCTATTATCATTGCAACGGTGCTCTTTTTCAGTATTATTGCGATTGGCCTTGTCATTACCTATATTTTAAATCGCCAAATCTCACTTCCATTAAATAAGTTAAACGAATCTGTCCAAGTAATTGCCGCTGGTGATTTAAGTGGACAAGATTTAACCTTTCATTCGAAAGATGAGATTGGTCAATTAACGCAGTCCTTTAATTCAATGAAAGAAACTTTAAAGAAATTAATCCAAGCGTTAAGCACAAACGCAGCACAGTTAAGTTCTTCTGCTGATCAACTAAACCGTTCAACTTTTGAAATGACCGAACTATCGGAAAATATTTCGAAAAGTTCTATCCGTTCATCGGATAATACAGCTAGTGCAGCGAATGCTGCTAACGAAAGCGCAGTTGCAATGGAAGAAACTTCAACAGCTATACAACGTGTAGCGGAATCGGCACAAACTTTACACTCATCAGCAACCGAAACTTCCGTAATCGCTGATGAAGGAGAGCACAATGTTACATCGGCAAAACAACAAATGCATACGATTTATGAATCAACAAAATTAACAACCAAGCTCATTCAAAAATTAAGTAAGCAATCAAATGAAATCGAAAATATTTCACGCGTTATTACAAGTATTACCGATCAAACAAATTTACTTGCATTAAATGCAGCGATTGAAGCAGCTCGGGCAGGTGAACATGGAAAAGGATTTGCTGTTGTAGCAGATGAAGTTCGAAAATTAGCCGAGGAATCTAATCATTCGGCTAATCAAATTGTCTCTTTAACAACCGAAATACAAATCGATACTCAAAATGCTGAGGCTGCAATACAGGATAGCTTACAGTCCGTTGAAAACGGCGTTGACATCATTCAAAATGCAGGTGAATCATTCAACAAAATTATTCATGCAGTGAATCAAATGAAAATCCAAATTGAAGATATTTCAGCAGTTTCCGAAGAGATTTCTGCTGCATCTGAACAGGTTACAGCATCTGTTCAGGAATTAGCGACGCAAGCAAATGCGGTTTCTGAAGAAACGAAACAATCTAAAGAAGCAATTAACGAACAAATTGAAACAATGGAAGAGATTAATCGTGTTTCGAATGATTTAAGTGCTCGGGCAGACCAATTACAAAATGCTGTGTTGCAATTTAAATTATAAAGTTTTATATGCACAAAAAACCCTTTATTCAGTAACAATACTGACTAAAGGGTTTTAATGTTATTTCGTTGCTTCTGCTTTAATAGCTGCTAAGAATTCTTCAAATGAAAGTGTTTCAGAATCCTTCGAGCCGTATCGACGGATATTTACACTTGCCTCTGCAACTTCTTTGTCCCCGATAACAAGCATGTAAGGAATTTTTTGCATTTGTGCTTCACGGATTTTATAACCAAGCTTTTCTTCACGATCATCCATTTCAACACGTACACCAGCAGCTTGTAATTTTTCTTGTACTTCACGTGCATAATCATAGTGAACAGTGTTTGATACCGGAATAATTGTTGCTTGTACTGGTGCTAACCAAGTTGGGAATGCACCTTTATATTCTTCGATTAAGAAAGCTACGAAACGTTCCATCGTTGATACAACACCACGGTGGATAACTACAGGGCGTTGTGGTTGACCATCTTCACCAATGTAAGAAAGGTCAAAGCGTTGTGGTAATAAGAAATCAAGCTGTGCAGTAGATAACGTTTCTTCTTTACCAATTGCAGTTTTTACTTGAACGTCTAATTTTGGACCGTAGAATGCCGCTTCGTCTTCTGCGATGAAGTATTCATAGCCTAACTCATCCATAGCTTCTTTTAACATGCTTTGAGCAGTTTCCCACATTTGATCGTCATCAAAATATTTTTCTTTGTTATTCGGGTCACGGTATGAAAGACGGAATGAGAAATCTTTTAACTCGAAGTCTTTATAAACTTCTAAAATAAGCTCAACAACTTTTTTGAATTCCGCTTTAATTTGATCTGGACGTACGAAAATGTGTGCATCGTTTAAAGTCATCCCGCGTACACGCTGTAAGCCTGATACCGCTCCACTCATTTCGTAACGGTGCATCGTACCAAGTTCCGCAATACGAATTGGTAAGTGACGGTATGAATGTAAACCGTTTTTAAATACCATCATGTGGTGAGGACAGTTCATTGGACGTAACACTAAAGTTTCGTTATCCATTTCCATTGGTGGGAACATGCCATCTTGATAGTGCTCCCAGTGACCTGAAGTTTCATATAATTTTTTTGAACCAAGTACTGGAGTATACACGTGTTTATAGCCTAAAGATAATTCTTTGTCTACAATATAACGCTCAATTGTACGACGGATTGTTGCTCCATTTGGTAACCATAATGGTAAACCTTGACCTACAGTTTGAGAAGTCATGAATAAGTCTAACTCTTTACCAATTTTACGGTGGTCACGTTCTTTTGCTTCTTCAAGCATATTTAAATGATGTTTAAGTTCTTCTTTTGTAAAGAAGGCAGTTCCATAAATACGTTGTAGCATTTTGTTATCTGAGTTTCCGCGCCAATATGCACCTGCTAAAGAAAGTAATTTAAATTCCTTTAATTTACCTGTAGATGGTACGTGTACCCCACGGCAAAGATCAAAGAAATCACCTTGGTAATAAATTGATACTTGTTCATCCGCTGGGATTGCTTCAAGTAATTCTAATTTGTAATCGTCGCCAACTTCTTCATAGATTTTTTGTGCTTCCGCACGCGCAACGTTTTTACGATCAATTTCGATATTTTCAGCAATGATTTTTTTCATTTCTTTTTCAATTGCCGGTAAATCTTCTGTTGTAATTGGTGTTGGTGAATCAATGTCATAATAGAAGCCTGAATCGATTACTGGACCAATCCCTAATTTTGCATCTGGGTATAAGCGTTTAACTGCCTGAGCTGTTAAGTGGGCAGTTGAGTGACGCAGGATTTCAAGTGCTTCAGGAGATTTGTTTGTAATAATCTCGATAGCACCGTCTTCTTCGATCCCTGTTTTAGCATCTACTAACGTACCGTTAATTTTACCTGCTAATGTTGATTTTTTTAGACCCGGGCTAATTGAGCCTGCCACATCTAAAGTTGAAGTTCCCTTAGCGAATTCCTTTACAGCGCCATCTGGGAAAGTTAATTTGATCATTTCTGACATAATGTTTCCTCCTCTAATTTTAAGCAAAATAAAAAGCACCGTCCCTGGTAAAGGGACGATGCTGTATGCTCGTGGTGCCACCCTTCTTCCTTCTTCGTCCATGACGAATAAGAAGCTCTCGGTCAGTTAACGTACTGAGAAACGATGACGGATTTGCCCCGTCACTGCTCCAAGGTAGTAAAGAATTACGCTTGTGCTAGGAAGCTTGCAGCCGTGGCTCCCCTCTCTAAAAGCTAGTTCGTAAAACTTGTTGTCCTTTTCTAAGCATTTAGTTATATTAATTACTAAAAAAGTATACGCCCGTTTTTCAGGAAATGCAACCGAGAAAAAAAGAATTTTTTTAACAATTAACTGCGCCGATTAATCCCATCTATTTGCACAGGAATAGTCACGGCCTTTATACGCTCCATAATACGCGCCGCCTTTACAACTTCTATATCTCCACGTTGTGATTGTGCTAAATGATGCTCAAGGCCAGCATAATCAAAATTAGAGGTAATAAATGTCGGAAGCTCTTCACTCATGCGATAATGTAAAATCGTCCCTAATATTTCGTCCCTTGTCCAAGCAGACATCGTTTCTGCTCCTATATCATCTAGCATTAATACAGGTGCCTTTTTCACATAATCAATTTTTTCATTTAATGAATTGTCGCCTATCGCATTTTTCATTTCTCGTAAAAACTCCGGAACGAATACGACAACCGATTTTACCTTTAAAGAAGCTAGCTCATTTGCAATTGCCCCTAGTACGAAGGATTTACCCACTCCAAATGGACCGTATAAATAAAAACCTCTCTTTGGAAGGTTGCCTGTACTTTTATAGTATGCTACAAATTCTGCTGCTTGATCGGCAATACTTAAACGGGAATGATTGTCAATCGCTAAGTCTTTTAATGTAGCCTTTAATACGTCTTTTGGCATGTGCATACTTGAAATCATATTAGCAACTTCTCGACGTTCATCTTCACGCATTTTTTGCTCACATGCTACGTACGTAATATCTATTACATTGCGTGTAATAAATAGCTTCGGAACATAACCCTGCAATAAATTATTACAGTTTCTCGTATCACCACAGCCACAGCAAGTAGTCGCTTGATTAATATATTCATATAATTTCGGTAAACTAATATCGACCATCTCTTTTGTGACTTGTTGTTCATGCTCTTGTAAAAATTGTTGTACTTTTGGATGCTCGATTGTTGCTCGTCTCATTGCTTCAAATCGTTCTTCAAACGATGGCATCTTTTTCTTAATTTGATTTAATTGTTCATTTATTGGTTCGATCGTTATTCACCTGCCTTATCTTGTTGACCAAGTTTTTGTAATATCTTCAAACGCTCTTCTTCAAAGTTGACCGCATGATCACTTGCTGGCTGAGCTTCTTCATTACGCTTATAAAACCAGTCAGGAATTTGCTCATCACGACCATTTTTCCGATTATACGATTGCTTTTTTGCTGTTTGTGTTGGTTGTTTAACTGTACTAGCATTCGTACTGTCTTGCTTCCACTGTGCATATTTATCTCGCTCTTGGCGCGCTAAATCCATTGCTTCCTTCGCTGTTTTTAATTGCTTACGGTTCCAATGGTCTGCGATTTTCTCAACGTAGCTTTTAGGCAGCTTCATATCTGTAGAAAGCATAACGTATTCTAATAGTACATTTGCGACTCCTACTGGCATGCCATACTTAACAACTAAATCCTCTGCAAGTTGAATCGAAGAAGGAATTGGCTCCTTCCCATCATTAATATCTCGTAATACTTGAACTGGAGGCGTCGTTTCCAAATATTGAAGGAGCTCTTGCTCTTTCGTTAAATTTTCAGTGCTAGCCGTCTCTTGTTTTGTTGTGTCAAACACTTTTACTAAAGCCGGTGCGTCAGTTGAAACAGTTAGCTTATAATAATCAGCCGCTTCCTTTTTCAAGCGTGTAGTCGTTAACTTATTTTGATCATCTAACGCTGCAATTACAACCTTTTGCATTTGTAAAGGTGTAAGTTGATATAAGAACGCAAGCTTCGCAATCATTTCCTTTGCTTTTACAGTTAATGCTGACCTAGGAATTAGCTGTTCAGATAAACCGGCCTGCAATAAGTTAAAGTCAAATTGGGTATAGTGAAAAGGATAATCAGATTGTTGAACAGGTATTTCTGAATAATTATCGACCGGCAATTTACTATTAACTGGGCGATACACATCAATAAATGTTCGTGTCACTTCCTCAAAATGCTCTTTACTTGGCTGTATTAAAAAACGCTGACGTAATTTCCTATACGGAGCTTCGCCAATTTTGCTAAATAAAAACATCGATAAAAGTGGATCTTTAAAAAAGCTCGGTGCATCTAATGGACGAACGAGCTCATATATAAAATGACGCTGTTCGTCAATATCTCTTCTAAATGTGCGTAGCAAGCCAATAGCTTCTAATGCAATCCGTGCTTCAAATATCTTTTTTAATGGCACTGATAATACATTCATTAAATAATAATGAGTATATTGCTGAGGCACTTGACTTTCTGCTTCCGCCCAAAGTGTTAAATAAAGACTAATTGGCTCTGGACCTGTTAATGGTTGATAAAATAATGTTAATAATTGACGTTCATTTGTAGATAATGCGTGAGGGAGCGTTATTTCAAAATGATCCGTAGGCTGTAATTCGTTAAAGTGAACCATTTTTTGTCCCCCTCCTTGTTATTTTCCATTCGATTGGCGTGTCATAATTTCCTTTAACTCTTCAATGAATACAGTAATATCTTTAAATTGTCGATAAACGGATGCAAAGCGAACATAGGCTACTTCATCCACTTTTGCTAGGTGATCCATCACCATTTCCCCAACATCTTCAGAGCGAACTTCAGCATTTCCGATACGGCGTAATTCTTTTTCAATGCTTAATACAATTTCTTCAAGTTGCTCTAATGGGACAGGTCGTTTTTCACAGGCACGAATAAGTCCACGCAACACTTTTTCACGACTAAACTCTTCGCGTGAGCCTTCTTTTTTAACGACAATTAATGGTGTCTCTTCTATTTTTTCGAACGTTGTGAAACGGAAGCCACATGACTCACACTCACGACGTCTACGAATTTCTTTATTATCATCGACAGGTCTTGAATCTACAACACGTGTACCGTTGTATTGACAAGCTGGACATCTCATAGTTTGTTCTCCTGAATTTTCTTAGTATATAGGTATTATAACAAAAACAACGCGTATGAAATAGTGATTCCTACGCGTACAAATAATTCCATTAAGATTTATTGTTTACTATATAAATAACTTCCCTTTTATGCGAATAAGAAAAAGCCTTTCTCAGAAACAAATCATCATTTCTGAAAAAAGGCTAATGAAAGCAAACTAAGCGTGTACTGTCGCTAATTCATTTGCGATTTTTGTTGCTAAGTCTACAACACGTGCAGAGTAACCCCACTCATTATCGTACCAAGCGATTACTTTCACTTTACGATCACCTAAAACGATTGTTGTTAAACCATCAACAGTAGAAGAGTACGTTGTTGTATTGTAGTCAGAAGATACTAATGGTTCCATTGAGAAGTTTAAAATACCGTTCATTTTACCTTCAGCAGCTTGTTTAAATGCAGCATTTACTTCTTCAACTGTCACGTCTTTTTCTAGGTCTACAACTAAGTCTACTAAAGAAACGTTTGGTGTTGGTACACGTAATGCCATACCGTGAATTTTGCCATCTAATTCTGGTAACACTAAACGCAATGCTTTTGCAGCACCAGTAGAAGTTGGGATAATTGACGATGCGCAGTTACGTGCACGGCGTAAATCTTTATGTGGGTTGTCAATGTTATTTTGATCATTTGTGTATGCATGAACTGTTGTCATTAGACCGTTTACGATACCGAATTCATCGTTTAATACTTTCGCTACTGGCGCTAAGCAGTTTGTTGTACAAGATGCATTTGAAATAACATCATGTTTTGATAAATCTAATTTATCGTCGTTTACACCTAAAACGACTGTAATATCTTCATTTTTACCAGGAGCAGTTAAAATAACTTTTTTCGCACCAGCTTCTAAATGCATTGCCGCTTTGTCACGATCATTAAATTTACCAGTAGCTTCAATTACGATATCTACACCCATTTTAGCCCAAGGTAATTTTAATGGATCACGCTCGCTTACTAGCTCAACACGTTTTCCATTTACAATTAAAGCGCCTTCAATAGCTTCAACTGTACCAGGGAACATACCGTGATTTGTGTCATACTTAATCAAATGTGCTAACGTTTCAGCTGGATAGCTAGCATTTACCGCTACGATATTAACATCGCCGCGCATCATAGCTTGACGGAACACCATACGACCGATACGGCCAAAACCATTAATTGCAATAGAAACTGTCATATTATATAAATCCTCCTAAAAGTACATTTGTTCATTTTTCTTTATTCGCTCATTAGTATAACACATTTTTTATAAAGGTGAACATATTTCACATACATAAAAAAAGTTGTTATTTTCTGATAATAGTATGCTCATTTCAGTACATAATTTGCTGTATTAAGTAAGAAAAAGCCAGTGAAAAGTATAATACTTTTCACTGGCTTTTCACCTCTATTTTATTACATTCCAATCGCGTAATTGAGTTTCCAATTGTTCAGCTGTTTCTTCCACAGTCCCATCATTTTCGATGACTGCATCCGCTTTAGCCGCTTTCTCAGCTACAGAGATTTGTGTTGCAATACGAGCACGTGCCTCTTCCTCCGAAAAACCATTTCGTGCCATTAGGCGCTTTAATTGCACTTCTTCTGAAACAAAAACGACTAAAATTTTATCTACAAAATGCTGTAGCTTGCTTTCAAATAATAGCGGAATATCCATAATAACTGTCTTTTCACCACTTGCTAAATGTTCATCACGTTGACGTAGCATTTCCGCGCGAATAGCTGGATGAATAATTGCATTTAAAACCTCACGCTTACTCTCATCATGAAAAATAATCGAGCCTACTTTCGCACGGTCCATTGAGCCATCTTCCGCAATAACTTGCTGACCAAATGCTTCCGCAATTTTTACAAGTGTCTCACTTCCCGGCTCCACTACTTGACGTGCTACAATATCCGCGTCGACAATTGGTAAATTATAAGCTGCCAACATATGTGCAACAGTACTTTTCCCACTCGCAATACTACCTGTTAATCCAATGATCACAAGAAATACCCCTTTATTTTCAATTAATAGTCCCTAATCGAGACGAATACTTAGCGGTAGCTGGAGATACCCACTGAGTATTTATCTTTGGCATTTCGGGCAATAAGTTGATGTTCTTCCTGCAATGACAATTGATTTTGTCGTAGTGTCACAAGTTAAACATTGTTTTTTCCCGTACATTTTCAAGCGGTGCTGCATTGTACCAGCGCCACCATTTATGCTTCGATAATCCGAAATCGTCGAGCCTCCCGAGTTTATACTTTCCTGCAACACATCACAGATGACCTGAAACAACTGCTGCTTTCGTTCACGACTAATTCGGTTCGTTTTTCTTCCAGGATGAATGTTCATTTTAAATAGTGACTCCGTTGCATAAATATTACCGCAGCCTGATATTACTTGACCATCCATAATAACCTCTTTAATTGGTTTATTTCTATATTTTGGCTTTTCACTTTGTGTAATGAAAAAATCACACGCATCTTCATCAAATGGTTCTGGTGCCATTTTCAATAAAGGCGGATGCTCTTCAATCTCTTTTATAAAACGCAATTCGCCAAATCGACGAATATCCGAAAACACAAGTAATTCGCCTGTCGTTAAAGTGAAAACGGCGTGAATATGCTTTCGAAATTTATCCTCTGTGATTTCCGTAATATCATTTACGACAAACCAAGCTCCAGTCATTCCGAGATGGTTGATCAAATGGAATGTTTCCCCATCTTTTTCCAACTGAAAGAAAATATATTTTGAGCGCCGTTTCAATTCGATAATTGTCATTTGTTGAATTAAACGTTCGAATTGATGCGGTTCATTATTTTTAACAATCGTCTGCTTCCCTGCATCATGTGAAGTAAAAACCGTTTCTGATAATGCGACTTGTGCAATTGTTTTTCCTTCTACAATTGGTCTCAAATCACGGACGACGCCTTCTACTTCTGGTAATTCTGGCATGCTAATAACTCCTTACTTTGCATCATACCATGTGGAGCCATATGAGAAATCTACCTTCAATGGCACAAGTAACTGAATCGCATTTTCCATTACTTCTGGTACGATACGTTCTAAAATTTCAATTTCATCTTTAGGCGCTTCGAAAATTAATTCATCGTGTACTTGCAAAAGTAGCTTTGTTTGAAGACCTTCTTCTTTTAATCGTGCAGCCATATCAATCATCGCCTTTTTAATAATGTCTGCTGCGCTTCCTTGAATTGGTGTGTTCATTGCTGTCCGCTCAGCAAAGCTACGTAAATTAAAGTTTGAGCTTGTAATGTCTGGCAAGTAACGACGACGATTTAAAATGGTCGTCACATAGCCTGTTTTCTTTGCATCTTCAATAATCGTTTCCATATAATTTTTTACACCTGGGAAACTTGCTAAATAATTATCGATAAATGTCGCTGCTTCTTTTCGTGTAATGTCTAAGCTTTGAGATAAGCCATAATCACTAATACCATACACAATTCCAAAATTTACTGCTTTTGCTGTACGACGCATATTACTCTTTACTTCTTCTGCAGCAACACCAAATACATCCATTGCTGTACGTGTATGGATGTCCATTCCTTTCTTAAAGGCATCGACTAATGCTGGATCTTCACACATATGGGCAAGTACACGTAGCTCGATTTGTGAGTAATCTGCTGCGAACAATACCCAATCCTTTTTTGAAGGGACGAATGCTTGGCGAATTTTTCTTCCTTCCTCAAGGCGTATCGGGATATTTTGTAAGTTTGGATCTGTTGAGCTTAAACGTCCTGTTGCCGTCAAAGCTTGTTGGAAGCGGGTATGCACTTTCGAATCTTCACAATGTACTTCCTTTGTTAAGCCTTCAATATACGTTGATTGCAATTTTGCTAATGTTCGATACGTTAAAATATGCTGGACAATTTCATGTTCAGATTGTAATTTTTCTAATACATCTGCAGCTGTTGAATAGCCTGTTTTCGTCTTTTTAATAACTGGGAGGCCTAATTTATCAAATAAAATAACACCGAGCTGTTTTGGAGAATTAATATTGAAGGTTTCCCCCGCCTGTTCATAAATCGTTGCCTCCATAACGGCTAGTTTTTCTTTTAGCTCATCCCCCATATGTTCAAGTGTATCAACATTAACCGTAATTCCTTCGCTCTCCATTTTTCCTAAAATGTGCGCAAGTGGTAGCTCAAGATCTTTGTATAGCTCAAATTGCTCGTTAGCTTTTAGCTTTTCTTCAAGTACAGGTTGCAAGTTCCAAACAGCGACTGCCTTTCTACTAACATGTTCCGCTAATATATTTATAGCAGGTACAGCCCTTTTTGCGCCCTTCCCATAAACGGCCTCATTTGATTGTACTGCGTTATAACCAAACTCTTTTGCTAATGTTGCAACATCATCTCCTGAAATCGATGGCTTCATAATGTACGAAGCTAGAAGTAAATCAAACTCTACACCTTGAAGGTCAATATTTAATCGATGTAGCATCGCTTGTGTCGCCTTACTATCCGCTATAAATTTCTTCTTTGTTGGATCTTCTAACCATGCTTTTAACGCTTCATTATTCTTTACATCTTCAATTGTAGTAAACACTGTTCTTTCACCATCTGAAAGAGCTAGTCCAAGAGCTTCACAGCTATGGTAGTGTTCATTTTCAATTTCTAAATGAATGGCCATTGTAGGTTGCAACATTTCTGATGTAACCTTTTCAATTATTTCAAATGATAGCGCTGCTTGCTCTGTTTGTTCTTCCTCAAAATCACTTTTTTCAATTAATGATTTGAAGCCTAATTCTTTCCACACTTTTAGCAGGGATTCTTCGTTTGGACCTGGATAAGCTAAATCATCTAATGAAATGGTTAAAGGTGCCTCTGTATAAATCGTCGCTAATTTTTTCGATAAATGAGCAAGCTCTTCATTTTCCATTAGCTTCTCCTTCATTTTCGAAGCCTTTAACGAATCAATTACTTCATATAATCCTTCAATTGTTCCGTGTTCTTTTAATAATTTAATTGCTGTTTTTTCACCGACACCGGGTACACCTGGTATATTATCTGATTGATCTCCCATAAGCCCCTTCATATCAATAATTTGCTCTGGTGTTAGGCCATATTTTTCTTCAATATGAGCTGGAGTATATTTTTCAATATCCGTAATCCCTTTACGCGTAATATAAACTGTAATATGTTCAGTAGCGAGCTGTGTTAAATCTTTATCTCCTGAAACAACGATTACTTCAGTCCCTTGCGCGGCAGCCTGCTTCGCTAATGTACCAATGATATCATCTGCTTCATAAAGCTCTAATTCATAGCGCTTAATTTGATAGGCATCAATCAATTTTCTAATATATGGGAATTGTTCTGATAATTCAGGTGGTGTTTTTTGACGCCCACCTTTATATTCACCGAATGATTCATGACGGAATGTTGTTTTACCTGCATCAAATGCAACAAGCATTTGTGTTGGGTTTTCTTCACCAATGATTTTTTGTAGCATTGTCGTAAATCCATAAGTAGCATTGGTATGAATTCCACTATCGTTAGTTAGTAATGGCAAGGCGAAAAAAGCGCGGTACGCTAAACTATTGCCATCTAATAAAAGTAATTTTTGTTTTGTCATGCATGTTCCTCCAATATACAAAGTACGATTGTATGTTCTCCTTCTACTTTAGCGATAGTTGCACGGAAATGCCAATATTTAATTAACATATCGGAAAATATTTTATTGAACATAAAAAAGCACCTCTTTCAAGGCGCTTATTATTTCAAGTTCTTAAATTTAAAATTTTGGACAGTATCTTTCTCTTTTACATAAAAGATTTCTTCAAAAATAACTGTTAATAGAAAGGCATTTAAAAATGGAATAATTAAATACATTGGCATACCGCCTAAATCATAGGGCATTAGGCCACGTGCGAATACTTCAATAAAGCCAACTTGTGTAAAATAGAAGATCATTCCAATACCAACTTGCCAAATAGGAAGTTTATCTTCACGTTTTTCATACCAAAGCACCTTTTTAAACGAATTTCGAACATCCTCTGCCACTACGAAACATAAAGGCAGCATGACTAAAAATAATATGGGTATATGAAAAATTTCAACTTTCATGAAGTCAAAATTCGCTTGGAAGAACATGGCAGTTACTGATGTAGCCATAATAAAAGCTATTAAACTATTTTGAATTGCTTTACTCACGTGAAAACACACTCCTTTTTAATGAGATTTCACATGCAAGATAGCAGAAGTGAATCTCTTTCTATCTCATAGGAAAAATTATAGTTTCCTAATGAACGAAATAGCTAGTCCTTATTATAGCAAATTTATATTATATTTCAGTAATATATTTTGAACTTTTTATGAATCCAATTTCAAGAAAAAAAGGAGAAGCTACCTGAACGCATGTAATTTATACATCACGCAAGGTAGCCGCTCCTTAATCTAACCGACCAGATAAAAGCTTTGCATAAGGTGAATCCGCAGGAATAATAATCATTGTTTCATCACCTATTGTCTTCTTATAGGACTCTAATGTTCTAAATAAACTATAAAACTCTGGATCTTTTGAGTATGCATTATTATAAATTTGTGCAGCTTGTGATTCGCCTTCTGCTCGAATGATGGCCGCCTTTTTATTTGCGGTTGCCAGCTTCACTTGTACTTCTTGATCCGTTTTTGCTTCCTCACTTCGTTTTACAGCATCCCCTTCCGATATATACGTTTGAGCAGTTGATTGGCGTTCTGATACCATACGTGTATAAACCGCCTGCTCGTTTTCCTTTGGTAAATCCGTACGGCGAATACGAACATCCATAACTTCAATCCCAAAATTCGCAGCTGTTATTAATTCATTGACACGTTCTGTTACGCGATCATTAATATTTCCTCTTGAAGATTTCTTGTCGTTAATTATATCTTCATAGTTCGTTTGACCAAACTCTGTACGAAGCGCTGAATAAATAAATTCTTCCATCCGACTTTCTGCATTTAACAATTGTCCTGCATTCGATATTAATGCTTTAGGATCTGTTACACGCCAAACGGTATAATTATCGATAATAATACGCTTCTTATCCTTCGTACTAATTTCTTCTTCTGTCATATCATGTGTCATTAAATTTCGAGGTAATGTTGTTACGCTTTGAATGAATGGAATTTTCATATGAAGACCTGGCTCTTTTTCATATTTAACTACTTCCCCGAACTGACGAACAACTTTATATTCATTTTCCTTCACGACATAAAGGTTCGCAAATACGATAATAAAAGCAGCAAATACAACGGTTAAAATAACAGCAGATGTAATCCATTGCTTCATATTGACAGGCTTTTTATTTTTTGAGAGCGGTGTTTTAGCTTTTTTAGCTGTTCCTTTATCATTGGAAGCCACCTCATCTGTATTATTGTAATCGGGCGTAATGTCCTTTACATTTTTCGGTGCTTTCTTTTCACCGAATAACTTTTTGACGAATTTATCTAAATCCCCATCAAAATTATTTTTATTATTACTCATTAGTTCGAACCTCCTTCCTTCTTCGTTTCAGTCGAAGAATTCGTTTGCGTTTGCTGTAGAGGTAAATACTTCAATGTACTACTACCATCATCATTCATAATATAAATTTGTGCGTTCGGTAAAACTGCCTCCAACGTTTCAATAACAAGACGCTCCCGAGTAATTTCTTTATTTAATCGATATTCTTCGTATAGGTTATTAAATAATGCAACTTCCCCGTTCGCTTGCTCAATACGGGCCGTCTTTTCACCTTCTGCCTTTGACAGAATGGCATTAATTTCCCCTTCTACTTCACTCAGTCGTTGGTTTTTATATTTTGTCGCTTCATTAATTTTAGTATTTTTCATTTCACGAGCATCTGTTACCGCTGTAAATGCCGCACGTACCTCTTCATTTGGTACATCTACATCCTGTAACTTAACGCCAACAATACTAATACCAATGTCATATTTATCAATTAATGACACAAGCAATTCCCGTGTATTTGCTTCGATATCTGCTTTTCCATCTGTTAATGCATCATCTATTTTTGAGTTACCAATAACTGAACGAATAGCACTTGAAGTGGCGCTATGTAAAATAGTACGAGGTTCTTGAGCATTAAATAAATATTTTTTTGGATCAACAATGCGCCATTGTACGACAAGATCCGTTAATACAATGAACTCATCACCTGTAATCATTTTTGTTTCTTTATCAAATGTTTCTAGTGTGCCATCCGAGTTTTGCTTATAACCAAATTGTAAGCTGTATGTTTCTTTTGATAATTTTTCTACTTTTTGGATTGGCCAAGGTAATTTAAAATGTAAGCCCGAATCTTGAATTGTTTCATCGGCTTGACCAAATGTGATGACAACGGCCTGTTCGGATTCGTCTACAGTATACCAAGACGTTGTGACAGCGATTAATGCAATAATAGTAAATAGTCCAAGACCAATAAGTAATAGCGTTCGCTTTGCACTCATCGTAATTTCCCCCTAACAAATTTGTAAGTCTATTCATTTTACGGTTAAGGCTTACAAAAAGTTTCGATATTTTAAATTTTATTATTTTTCAAAAACAAAAAGCAGACCATCCACATTCATGGACAGACTGCATTTTGTAAACAACCTTATTCAAGCTAATTCCTGTTACCTTTGAAACGGGGGTTTCTATAAGGTACTATAGCACTTGAATATAAAGGGAATATAATTAATTTGTAAAGACATTGTTAAGGCTTATTTTTTTAGTGGTAAAAACACTTTCATACTTGTTCCTTTCCCGACTTCACTAGAAACTTGAATTTTCCCTTGATGCGCCTCAATTAAGTGTTTAACAATCGAAAGGCCTAGTCCAGTCCCTCCAGAATTTCGGCTACGCGCTCGGTCTACTCGGTAAAAACGTTCAAAAATCCGTGATACCTCACTCTTTTCAATCCCAATTCCTTGGTCCTTTACTTCAAAAATACCGTATTGTTCATTCGTACTAATACGCAATGTAATGGTCGTTTCTTCTTTAGAATAGGAAATAGCATTGTTAATAAGATTTGTGAAGATTTGCATGAGTCGATTAACATCACCTAATATGACAGCATCCTGTTCAATCTCAACTTCAAATTGCATATTTTTATTTTCTAATTGAGAGCTGGTTAAATCTACAACACGTATTAGTATATCTTGAAGCTTTGTCGGAACAACATCGAGAGTAAATCCATGCCGTTCGATTTTAGAAAGCTCCAATAAGTCATGTACAAGCACCTCAATTCGATTACTTTCCTCATAAATGATTCCTAAAAATGATAACAGCATTTGCTCATCTTTAAATGCACCATCTAGTAATGTTTCAGAAAAGCCTTTGATCGACGTAATCGGCGTTCTTAATTCGTGTGAAACGTTCGCAACGAAATCTTTACGAATTTGCTCTAAGCGCACAAGCTCACTTATATCATGCATGACAATGACTACTCCAAGCCATCTTCCATGCTCTCCTACTACTGGAGCACCATACACTTGCTCAATGTACAATTCCTCACTGATTTCCATTTCTAATTGCTGACGGTACGGCATTTCAGTTAAAAATACATGGTCGATAAATTCCTCTAATTGCTTAGGTAAGCCTAAATTCAAGAAATTTTTCCCGATAAGCTGTTCCTTTTCTAGTTCAAATAACATTTGAAATTTTTTGTTAACAATTGAAACTTGCCCTTCACGATCAATCATCATAAGGGCACTTCCCATATTTTCAATTAACGTTTTTAACCGTTCTTCTTCTATAACACGTGTCTTCGTAATATCTTGTAAATTTCGTGCTAATATATTGATTGAATTACGTAATTCTACTACTGTTTTCGGGCCATTTGCAAAGGCACGGGCACGGTAGTTTCCTTTTGATAGCTCTATTGCTGTACGGGTAATATTAATGATTGGATGAATAAAATTACTCGCTACTCGGTGTGCCATAACGGCCATTAAAAAACATGAAACAGCAATTAGTAGTGCAATTAATAAGTATAAACGCTTTCGAATCTCGTCATAGCTTTCAGATTCTTTATCCATTTCATATGTCGTCATTAATGCATCTTTTTGACTTGAAGTAAGTTCAATATTTTCTTCTTTTAACACCTGTTCAAGCTTTTGCTCATTTTCAGCTACCGTTGATTGGACATACTCTTCTGCAAAAAAAGGAAAAAGCTGCCCTATGAACAACCCTAGAACAGCTAAAATCGACCCAATAACAAAAATAAAGGAATAAAACAAACGATTCGTTATTGTATTCATTATTTTTTTGGCTCCTCAAACTTATAACCTAAACCACGAATTGTCTTAATATATACCGGTTTACGGCTATTTTCTTCAATTTTATCGCGCAAATGGCTAATATGCACATCAACAATACGTGTATCCCCGGCAAAATCATAATTCCAAACTGCGCTTAGAAGCTGATCTCGTGTTAACACACGGTTTTTATTTTCTAATAAGTATACTAAAAGTTCAAATTCCTTTGGTGTGAACTCTAATGATTGTTCATCGATAAATGCCTCAAATCTTTCAGGATATACTTGAAGCTTTCCAAATGAGTATACGACTTCATCTGTTTCCACAACTTCTTCAATAACGGGCACAGAAAAACGTCGTAACACGGCCTTTACGCGTGCGATCACTTCACGTGGGCTAAATGGTTTTGTCATATAATCATCTGCGCCAAGTTCTAAACCAAGCACTTTATCAAACTCGTCATCACGAGCAGTTAACATAATAATTGGAATATTAATACGTAATCTACGTAGCTCCTTACAAACCTCTACTCCATCTAACTTTGGCAACATTAAATCCAGTAGCATTAGATCTGGTGATTGCTCCACAGCAGTATCTAATCCAGCCTGACCATCATGTGCCAGCAGTACCGAATAGCCTGCCTGCTCTAAATTGTATTTTAATAATGTAGCAATTGAAATTTCATCTTCTACTACTAAAATCGTTTTTCCCATTATGTGCTTCCTCCAAAATCGATTTGAAACCCCCATTTCAAATCAATTATTCCATTTCTTTGTATGGTGGTGAAACTTTCATAACCTCATCATCGCAAGCAAGTGAAGCAACTAGAGTCTACATTCATAGTATCAACTTTTTATAAAAAGTACAAATAGAGATGTAAGTAATTCTTCGTTTTCCTTTTTTACTTCCATTTCCTTTTCTAAAAACCCAAAACAGAATGGCTGCCACATCATAAATGCGATAGAAGCCATTCTATTTTAGAATCTCACGCAAAATTAAAACAAAAATAAACACATCAAAAATTATAAATACTTTGAATCTCTTTTAGCCAAGACTAATTCACAGACACAATTTTCAATATGCTCTGCTAGTTCAATATTTATTTGATTTGTTATATTTTCTAATGCTTCAACATGTAAATAGTCTTTAGAAGAATTAAAATAAATCGAAACCCACATTCTTCTTCCAGTCCGAGTAACATCATAAAATACGGCTTGTAAATCTGTATCTCTTAATACGTCTTCGCAAATCCCTTTCACTTTCTCCATCACTTCTTTTTCAGGTGAAAATAAAAATACGTCTTTAATCGCACGGATTAGCATTTTTAAAGCTTCTGGCAACATAAATAAGATAATCAGTACAGCAATTATTTGGTCAAAATAGGGTGAAATAAATGCTAACTTTGTTCCTTCAAGAAAAGTAGAAGCAAAAAAAGCAATACCCATTCCAATACTGTAGACTACATCAATTTTCCATCCATAAATCTCCATTTTGATGATTGGTGAAGACAATGATTTATTTATACGCATCATAAAATACAGTACAACTAAACTTGCTAATGCAATAATAAATTGAAAAATAGAAACCAATTTTCCATCTATAATGTTTCCTCCGGATAATGCAATTTCTACGCTATTTGCAGACAACCCTAATGTAACTGCTAATAACATAAAACCTTTAATAATTACTAAAAAGGACTCAATTTGAGCATATCCAAAAGGATGTTTTTCCGAAATAGGTCGATGAAACAAAGGAATTAAAAATAAAGTCAAACCAATCATTAATAATTCCGATGCATCGTAAGCAGCATCCATCAATACGGACTGGGATTTAGTATAAATAGCAATTATAAACTCAAAAAGTACAAAAAACAGACCTGTACTTAGGGATAACCATAATATTTTTCTTTCTAACTTTTGTTGCTTTGACATCTTTTCAAATCCAATCTTAATCCAAGCGGGCAATTTTTAATTTATACTTCACTTAGGTTAATCATACTTAAATTAAAGCGTTCATTACATCTTTTACAGCTTCTGCTGAATGATCTAATGCAACTTTTTCATCGTTTGTTAATTGTAACTCAAAAATCTTCTCTATTCCATTTGCACCTAATAGTGTTGGCACACCTAAATAAATTCCATCATAGCCGTACTCGCCCTCTAAATATGCAATGGATGGTAAAATTCGTTTTTGATCTTTTAAAACTGCTTCTGCCATTTCCACCATCGCTGCTGCTGGTGCATAATAGGCAGAACCATTTCCTAATAAGTTTACAATTTCACCACCACCCACACGTGTACGCTGAACAATTTGCTCTAGACGTTCAGAAGGGATAAGGCTTTCCAATGGAACTCCACCTACAGATGCATAACGTGTCAATGGAACCATTGTATCACCATGCCCACCTAATACTAACGCTGTTATATCTTTTACAGATACATTTAACTCTTCTGCAACGAATGCACGGAAGCGAGCAGTATCAAGCACCCCTGATTGACCTATTACACGATTTTTCGGGAATCCAGTCTCTTTAAATACTGTATATGTCATTGCATCTACAGGATTTGTTAATACAATTATTGTTGCGTTCGGCGACGTACGAGCGATTTCCTTCGAAACAGACTTCATAACGCCTTGATTGATTTGAACTAAATCGTCACGACTCATACCTGGTTTACGCGCAACTCCTGCAGTAATTAATACGATGTCAGAATTTGCTGTATCTTCATAGTTTGAAGTGCCTTTCACATAGGAATCAAAACCTTGAACAGGTGCGGCTTCCCACATATCTAATGCTTTCCCTTTTGTTGGGTTTTCTGCATTTGGAATATCCAATAGTACAACATCACCTAATTCTTTTTGGGCTGTTAAAAATGCAGCTGTTGCCCCTGTAAATCCACTACCAATTACGGAAATCTTTTTACGTTTCAACACCATCAGAATCGCTCCTATTCAAAACATTATTGTATAACTTTATGTTGTACAAAAAAGGGAGAAAACATAATGCTCTCTCCCTTTTTCTTACTACTATTTATTTGAAACTTATATAGGTAATGTAAATAAGTGCCTTTATAGTGATTTATTATGTTCACAATATTATTCAAATTAAAATAAATTGTTAATAATTTCACATAAAATGGCAAGTTTTAAGCTATAATTAGAAGTTTTCGATTAAACGAGTAGCGAACTCAGAACATTTAACTTCTGTTGCGCCATCCATTAAACGTGCGAAGTCATAAGTAACATACTTAGAAGAGATAGTTTTCTCTACAGAGTTCGTAATTAAGTCCGCAGCTTCTTGCCATCCTAAGTGCTCAAGCATTAATACGCCTGATAATAATACTGAAGATGGGTTTACTTTATCTTGTCCAGCATATTTAGGAGCAGTACCGTGAGTAGCTTCGAAAATAGCGTGACCAGTTACGTAGTTAATGTTAGCACCTGGAGCGATACCAATACCACCAACTTGAGCAGCTAATGCATCAGAGATGTAGTCACCGTTTAAGTTCATTGTAGCTACTACGTCAAACTCATTTGGACGAGTTAAGATTTGTTGTAAGAAGATATCAGCGATAGAATCTTTTACGATGATTTTGCCTTCAGCTACAGCTTTAGCTTGTGCTTCGTTAGCAGCCGCTTCGCCTTGCTCAGCTTTAATTGCATCATATTGGTTCCAAGTGAATACTTGTGCACCGAATTCTTTTTCAGCTAATTCATAACCCCATTTTTTGAATCCACCTTCAGTGAACTTCATGATGTTACCTTTGTGTACTAAAGTAACAGTTGGTTGGTTGTGTTTGATAGCATATTCGATAGCAGAACGTACTAAACGCTCAGTACCTTCTTTAGATACAGGTTTTACACCGATACCTGAAGTTTCTGGGAAACGAATGTTTTTTGTACCGAATTCTGTTTGTAAGAAGTCGATAATTTTTTTAGCTTGGTCAGAACCAGCTTCAAATTCGATACCAGCATAGATATCTTCAGTGTTTTCACGGAAAATTACCATGTTAACATCTTCTGGACGTTTAACTGGAGAAGGTACACCATCAAAGTGACGTACTGGGCGTAAGCATACATATAAGTCAAGTTGTTGACGTAATGCTACGTTTAGGGAACGGATACCGCCACCGATTGGAGTTGTTAAAGGACCTTTAATTGCGATTAAGTATTCGTTGATTTTATCTAAAGTTTCTTGTGGTAACCATTCACCAGTTTGGTTGAATGCTTTTTCACCCGCTAATACTTCTAACCACTCGATTTTCTTTTCGCCGTTGTAAGCTTTTTCTACTGCTGCGTCAATAACGCGAGAAGCCGCAGCCCAGATATCTGGACCAATTCCGTCACCCTCGATGAATGGGATAACAGGACTGTTTGGAACGATTAATTTACCGTTTTCTACTACAATTTTGTTAGTCATTGGAAATTTGCCTCCTAATAATCATAAATCTAGGACTGTGTTAGTACACAATCCTAGATATTTTAACATACTTTTTTAATTAGCGCTCGTTAATTGGAATGTATTTTTGCATATCTGGACCAACATATTCCGCACGTGGACGGATTAAGCGGTTGTTTGCATACTGCTCTAAAATGTGCGCTACCCAACCTGAAGTACGAGATACTGCAAAGATTGGTGTGAATAAGTCATGCTCGATACCTAAAGAATCATATACTGATGCTGAGAAGAAGTCTACGTTTGCAGGTAGGTTCTTTTGCTCAACGATCATGTCGTGAATTTTCACTGACATATCGTATAATTCTGGTTTACCAGTTAACTTAGTTAACTTTTCAGACATTACACGTAAGTGAGGTGCACGTGGGTCGCCTTTACGGTATACGCGGTGACCGAAGCCCATGATTTTTTCTTTGTTATCAAGTTTGTTTTGTACCCAAGCTTCTACGTTATCTAATGAACCGATTTCAGTTAACATTTTCATAACTTGCTCGTTAGCACCACCGTGTAATGGGCCTTTTAATGCGCCGATTGCAGCAGTAACACCAGAATAAACATCTGATAATGTAGCTACACATACACGTGCAGTGAATGTTGAAGCGTTTAACTCGTGGTCAGCGTGTAGAATTAACGCTTTGTCAAATGCTTCTATTGCGATTGCTTCTGGCTCTTCACCAGTTAACATATATAAGAAGTTAGCTGCATAACCTAATTCTGGTTTTGGAGCTAATGGCTCTTTACCTTGACGTACACGTGCAAAAGTAGTTACTACTGTACCAATTTTCGCTTGTAAACGAATTGCTTTACGGTAGTTAGCTTCTGCTTCCATTACGTCTGCTTCATCGTCAAATGTACCTAACATAGATACAGCTGTACGTAGTGCAGCCATTGGGTGTACTGTGTTTAATGGCATAGATTTGAATAAATCAGTAATTGCCGATGGAATCTCCATGTTTTTAGCTAATTCTGCTTTTAAGTTAGCTAATTCTTCTGCGTTTGGTAAACGTGTGTTCCATAATAAAAATACTACTTCTTCAAATGTAGCGTTGTTAGTAAGGTCGTCGATGCCATAACCTACATATGTAAGTGTATCATCGATAATAGAACTGATCTTAGATTCCGCTGCTACGATACCTTCTAAACCTTTAGTTGCTGACATAAAAAAATCGCTCCTTCACTTAATAAATTAGTTTTGTAAGTGCTTTCTTTTCTTTCTATAAAAGAGTTACACTCATATTGTTCTGCTCAATGAACCTATAAGTAAATCGCTTACACAACTCATTATAATCAATTTTGACGGCTTTGTGAATGAAATCCTCTGATTTTAAGAAAAAAAAGCATAGGTGATAGATTTTGTGTTTTAAAGAGAATTTAATGATTCTAACGAGATATATATGGCATAATTTAGGAGTGAATTGAGTGATTCAACAAAATAGTTTCGATAGTTTCCTTTCAAAAAGTGGTAAATATGTCATTATGTTACTTTATTTTGCATTAATTTATTTCACTTTTCCTATTGCTTTAGGACTTTTTCTTGCATATATACTATTCCCTATATTTGATTTTTTTAAACGCCTAACAAAACTACCATTCCCACTCATTGTAATATTTCTTTCGCTTACAATCTTCTCTCTAGTTGGTGTAATTGGTTTTTTACTTATTCAAAGTTTGTTGCAGCTTCTTCCTTCCGTTCAAACGACATTGTATTCCTTTTCTTTAAAATACATCGAAGATCCATTAGTGCCATACATCATAGAAAAGCTTTCAACGATATTGAACGACATTACAATATTTCTTATTGATACCGTTAAAAACAGCTTAAATTCATTGTTTGATTTATTTTTATTTACAATTACGTTTTACTTTTCACTCTTTGAAAGCAAAAAAAATAGACTTTGGTTTTTTACATATACCCCAAAAGCCTATCGAGAAGAGTGGTCTCGCTATTTTGCAAAAGCGATGTCACTTATTAGCTATTTTATTTTTGTGGAGCTTCAGCTTTTTACACTTACATTCATTTTACTTAGTATTGGGTTTTACTTTTTATCCTTTAGCGCTCCTATTATGACAGCATTCGTTATTGCTTTAGCGGACATTCTTCCCTTTTTAGGCATCGGGCTTTTTCTAATCCCACTTGCTATTTACCATTTTTTTGTACAAAACCATTTTCTTGCGCTGGCTCTCGTTGTCCTTTACATTTTCGTACAAATTACAAGGCAGCTAACAGAATCAATGCTTTGGTCACATACACTTCATATTCGCATGATTCATACATTCTTAATTAGCGCTGGCTCTGTATTAATTTTTGGTTTTTATGGCATCTTACTTAGCCCAATCTTTTTAGTAATCGCCTTAAAGCTAAAACAAAGTACTATCTTTGCAAAATAACAACTTGTCCATTTTTCATTTTTTTACGTAAGACGTAAAAAATGAGTGGCTTAAATAAATTTCTTGTAATTCCTAAAACAAATAATAACCCAATTAAATCTGTTAAAAATCCAGGTAGAGCTAATAAAATCCCCCCAATAAAGATCATAAATGTTTCGATCATTGGAATACCAGGTGGTTGCCCTTCAGCTAAGCTTTTTTGAATATCCTGGACAGATTTTGTACCGCGTTTCTTGGCAATTAATACCCCGGCTACTGATGTAAAAACAATTAATAATAATGTATAGAAAACACCGATCGCATTTCCAACTACTATAAATAGTGCGATTTCAGCGAAAACAAGTGCAAGTAATCCAATTAACAATTTTTTCATGACAATTGCCTCCTCTATAGTTTATATACGAATTATTAGCTAAAAGGTTTCAAAAAAAGCTGCTCGAGTAGACCATTCTCGAGCAGCTCTAGAAATTTTATAGTACGCTTGCATGTCCTTTATAAATTACGCCAGTTTCTGCATCCATTGTAATTTCTTGACCACTGCGGATCAATGTTGTTGCTTCTTTCACACCAACAATGACAGGAATACCAAGGCTAAGGCCAACCACAGCTGCATGACTCGTTAAGCCACCCTCTTCTGTAATAATCCCTACACAGTTTTCAATTGCTGGCATCATTTCACGGTCCGTACCAACCGTAACAATGATTGCTCCTTCTGTATCATAGGCTAATGCTTCACCCGCATTTTTTGCGATAATTGCTTTACCTACTACGGAAGCTTTACCAATTCCTTGACCACGTGCCAATAAATCCCCGATCACGTGTACTTTCATTAAGTTCGTTGTCCCAGCTTCACCAACTGGTACACCTGCAGTAATGATAACAACATCCCCGTGACTTACATATTCATATTTTAATGCTTCATCAACTGAAAGCTCTAAAATTTCATCTGTTGTCGTCACACGCTGTGTCACGATTGGCTTAACGCCCCAAACTAATGTTAATTTTTGAGCAGTAGTAGTCTGACTTGTTACGGCGATAATGGATACACCAGGGCGATACTTCGCAATCATGCGTGCCGTGTTTCCACTTTCTGTTGGCGCTAATACGGCACTTACACCTAAATTAATAGATGTAAAGGCAACAGCTTGTGAAATTGCCTCTGTCATATTCGCTCCTTTTTCGCGGCTACGTTGCGTTACAATTGCACGATAGTCTAATGAATTTTCTGTACGTAATGCAATTTTGTTCATTGTTGTAACTGATTCTACTGGATAAAGACCAGCAGCCGTTTCACCTGATAACATAATTGCATCTGTACCATCAAAAATAGCGTTTGCTACGTCTGATGCTTCCGCACGTGTTGGACGCGGGTTGCGTTGCATCGAGTCTAACATTTGAGTTGCTGTAATAACTGGTTTACCTACTTGATTACATTTTTTAATTAAGGACTTTTGAACAAGCGGTACTTCTTCAGCTGGAATTTCAACTCCTAAATCTCCACGTGCTACCATTAAACCATCTGAAACTTCGATAATTTCATCGATATTATCTACGCCTTCTTGGTTTTCAATTTTTGGGATAATTTGAATGTGGCTACCATTATTT
This sequence comes from Solibacillus sp. FSL R7-0682, assembly GCF_038005985.1. Lineage (NCBI taxonomy): Bacteria > Bacillati > Bacillota > Bacilli > Caryophanales > Caryophanaceae > Solibacillus > Solibacillus sp. FSL R7-0682. The sequence goes on along the minus strand of NZ_JBBOUI010000001.1, from coordinate 1,075,167 downwards.
TGCTCTAATAACTCACGAATTTCTAATACATCCTTAGCAGTACGTACAAATGATGCTGCAATAAAGTCTACGCCTTGATCGATACCGAATAAAATATCCGCTGCATCTTTCTCTGTAATACCAGGTAATTTCACTGATACACCCGGAACGTTTACACCTTTTTTATTTTTTAAAATACCTGCGTTTTCAACGATTGTATGAATACGACCTGCTTCTAAATCTTTTGCTAGCACACGTAATTGAATTAATCCATCATCCAATAAAATAATGTCATTTTGCTCAACGTCTTCAATTAATCGTTCATACGTAACAGAAAAAACAGATTCGTTGCCTAAAACTTCTGTCATTGAAATATCGATTACTTGTCCAGTAACTAAGTGTAATTCTCCGTTTTCCATCGAATGTGTACGAATTTCTGGACCTTTTGTGTCTAATAAAATGCCCACTGGTTTTTTCATACGCTCTGATGCATCACGAATTGCTGCAATTCGAATCGCATGCTCCTCATGATTTCCGTGAGAGAAGTTTAACCGTGCTACATTCATTCCCGCAGTGATTAATTTATCTAACATCTCTGGTGATTCACTTGCTGGTCCAATCGTACATACAATTTTCGTTTTTCTCATATTCTGTCATCTCCGTTGTACATTAAATTGATAGTTCTTTTGATAAAGTATATAGACTTAAATCTGCTACATGTTTCTGTTCAAATGCTTGTTGTAAATCATAATCGACCACATTATGGCTTTTTACACCTACTGCACGTCCACCTTTATTTTCCAATAAAAGCTCTACAGCACGCGCACCTAGTCTTCCAGCTATTACACGATCACGAGCAGATGGGGAACCTCCACGCTGAATATGCCCTAAAACAGAAGTTCTAATTTTTACTCCTGTGCGCTCTTCAAGATGTTTAGCTAGTTTGTGGCCATTCATGACACCTTCTGCAACGATGATGATACTGTGACGCTTTCCACGCGCAGCACCTCGTTCTAAACGTGTTATAATTGCTTCCAAATCAAAATCTTCTTCTGGAATAAGAATCGATTCTGCCCCCGCAGCAAGTCCCGCCCATAAGGCGATATCCCCTGCATCACGACCCATAACTTCAATTACAAATGTATTTTCGTGACTTGTTGCCGTATCACGAATTTTATCAATTGATTCTACGACTGTATTTAAAGCTGTATCAAAACCAATCGTATATTCTGTACCAGGTACATCGTTATCTATTGTGCCTGGAATTCCAACACATGGGAATCCTTTTTTCGTCAATTCCATCGCACCGCGATAAGAACCATCGCCCCCAATGACAACTAAACCTTCAATACCCGCTTCTTTCATGCGTTCTATTGCTTTCAATTGATATTCTTCTTCTTTGAATTCTGGAAAACGTGCCGAAAATAATTTTGTTCCGCCACGTTGAATAATATCACCAACAGAACCGATATCTAGTAATTCGTAGTTACCTTTATAGAGCCCTTGGAAGCCATGATAAACTCCGACAACTTCTACATCATGAAAACGCGCTTTTCGAACAACTGCACGGATAGCAGCATTCATTCCTGGAGCATCTCCTCCACTCGTTAAAACCGCAATCTTCTTCATTTTAGAAATCTCCTCTCAGATTACTCATACACTCACATTAACATAAAAAAACATCTATATGTAACTATTCAAGGCAACATTTATACAAAGCTTTACAAAAAAATTAAAGAATGCGCTTCCACGCATTCTTTAGTCCCTAAATCTACCAATTACAAGGATTATAGCTCGGCAAATTGTCCAATATTTTTAAATTTAGAATAACGATTTTCAATTAATTGCTCTTCAGTCATTTGAGATAATTCATTCAACGTATCAAGAATACATTCTCTCATCGTAAGGATTTGTTTTTCAATATTTTTATGTGCACCACCAGCCACTTCTGGAATGATGCCATCAATAATTTGCAATTGCTTTAAATCTGGTGCTGTAATTTTCATCGCCTCTGCTGCTTGTTTTGCATAGCTCGCATCCTTCCATAAAATCGAAGCTGCTCCTTCTGGTGAAATAACTGAATAAGTAGCATTTTCAAGCATTAGTATTTTGTTGGCTACTCCTAATGCAAGTGCACCACCACTTCCACCTTCACCAATAACAATACTAATAATCGGTACCCTTAGTCCTGCCATTTCAAACAGATTTCTTGCGATAGCCTCACTTTGTCCACGCTCTTCCGCAGCTTTCCCCGGATAAGCACCTTTTGTATCAATAAAACAAATGATCGGACGTTTAAACTTTTCTGCTTGCTTCATTAATCGTAATGCTTTACGGTAGCCCTCAGGATGAGGCATCCCAAAGTTACGGCGAATATTTTCTTTTGTTGTTTTACCACGCTGGTGCCCGATAATTGTCACTGGTTGCCCATTAAAAGAAGCAATTCCACCAACAATGGCTGCATCATCTTTAAAAGTACGATCACCATGTAACTCAATAAAATCATCAAAAATACGTGATATATAATCAAGTGTCGTAGGACGTTCAGGATGACGTGCTACTTGTACACGGTCCCACGGCTCCATATTAGCATAAATACTTTGCTCTAATTGCTGTAACCGTGTTTCAAGCTTTTCAATTTCCCCACTCATATCTACTTCTGCTTCTACAGCGATTGTTTTTAATTCATCAATTTTTTCACGTAGTTTTACAACGGGTTCTTCAAAGGCCATTAATTTAGTCATGTAAAATCCCCTCCTGTACATGTAATTTTACAATCGTTGCAATTTTGTCTCGCATCTCTAGTCGGCTAAATATTGCATCAAGCTGACCATGATCTAGTAAAAATTCTGCTGTTTGGAAATCCTCCGGCAATTTCTCACGTACGGTTTGCTCGATAACACGTCTCCCAGCAAAACCAATTAAGCTTTGAGGCTCTGCAATATTAAAATCACCAATTGATGCAAAACTTGCAGAGACACCACCAGTAGTTGGATGTGTCAAAATGGAAATATATAGTAACCCTTCGTCACTGTGGCGTTTTAGGGCAACACTTGTTTTGGCCATTTGCATGAGCGATAACACACCTTCTTGCATACGTGCCCCGCCACTTGCTGTAAATATAATAAAAGGAACACGTAATTCCGTTGCTTTTTCTACAGCACGAGTAATTTTTTCTCCAACGACTGAACCCATCGATCCCATACGGAAATGTGAGTCCATGACAGCAACAACAACTTGCATTCCCTTTAATGCCCCAACACCAGTTAGGACGGCTTCGTTTAATCCCGTTTTTAATTTATCCGCATTGACCTTTTCCACGTAGGCCGGAAAGTTTAATGGATTGATTGTTTGTAAATGATCATCCATCGAAGTAAATGAATCTGCGTCTAAAAATGAGTTAATACGTTCGATTGCTGTCATATTAAAATGAAATTCACATTTTGGACATACTTTTAAATTTTTCTCAATTTCCTTTGTGACATGAATTGTTTTACATTTTGGACATTTCGTTACAATGCCTTCAGGAAAAGCTTTTTCATCTGTTTTTTTTGTAATTGTTCCCATGTTTTTTTTACGACTAATTGAAAATATATCTCGAATTGACATCATAATCCCCCTTTGAATTCCCATGAAGTTCTCAATCTTTTATAATTGTCATCCATTTTTCATAAGCTTCTATTGCTTCTTTTTCGTAACCCATTTGCATTGATGTAATCATCGTTTCTACATGTAGTTTTTCCATTTTCAACAGTTCCTGTTGCATTGATTGGTTACTATAAGCCGATAATTGTAGCCAAATTTTATAAGCTAAGCGATTGCCTGAAACAATCATACATTCTCGTAAAATGTCTTTTCTAGCCAACGGTTGCTCTAACTCAACCTTAATAAAAAAGCTTTCCCATATCGGGAGCGAACGTAATGATAGAGACCGGCAAATTAGTCGAATCGCCTCTTTTTCATGCATTTGTCTAGTTGCTTCAACATCTTCAATTGACTTCCCATCTTGTAATATAAAGGAGCCAACAATTTCGACAAACTGATGTTGTTGCACGCTTGCTAAATAAGTACCCCCACCATGCCTTGTTTCAATTAGACCTAGTAGCTCCAAACTTCGTAGTGCCTCCCTGACAGAAGATCGACCAACTTGAAGCTGCTCACTCAACACCCTTTCAGAAGGCAATTTTTCTCCTTCTTGAATATTTTGCTCTGCTATTAAGTCACGTAATTGCTTCACAATTTGTAAAAACATTTTTTTGGCAGGCTTTTGCTCCACTTTACTCACCTCAATTATCTAAAAGTGGTCTGACCAGTTCTAATCTAGAATACAAAATGTTTTTGTTATTGTAAAGAGAAAACGTAAATTGTATTATTTATATATAAAGAAATTCATACATTTATAACTTAATCAAAAACCTTTTCGAGCATAAATAGAAAACAATATAAAAAAGAGCGTTCCTAATTCCCTGAACTGAACCCCGAATAGTAGACACTTTAGAAAAAAGTGACCTATTCGGGGTTTTTTCTATTTTCATTCCTAGAAATCCCCGTTATACTGACCATACGATTTAAGAACGGGAGAACATCATGAGTAAAATAATTTTTAACGAACATCAACGTCGACAAATTGAACAGAATCCAAATGTCGTTTTGATAACCGATCGATCTATTCAATATACAGTAGCTTTCAAATTAAAAGCTGTTCAAGAAAATCTAAAAGGCAAAGGGCCTACCGAAATCTTCAAAGCTGCAGGCTTTGATTTAGAAATCATCGGGATTAAAAAAGTTCAAAGTGCTGTTCATAGGTGGAAGAAAATTTATCAAACATACGGTGAGGATGGTTTTACACAAGAGCGTCGTGGAAAAGGCAGTACAGGTCGCCCACGTGCCGAAAAATTATCAGCTGATAAAAAGTTAGAGAAAGCAGAAGCTCGTATTCATCTATTGGAAGCAGAGCTAGCGCTCTTAAAAAAGCTCGACGAAATGGAAAGGCAGGCGAAGAAGAATCGTTTTTAACACCCAAAGAAAAATATCAAGCAATCAGTGAAACGATTCGATTATTTCAACTCAAAAATATGACACGGTATCTTTGTGAAGTAGCAAATGTCAGCTCGAGTGGTTACTATAAATGGCGACAAAATATGGAGAAACATTCATTACGTGAAGAAGCTGATTATCAAGATTATCTTTTACTAAAAGTAATCTATGATGAAGCAAAAGGCAAAATTGGTTATCGAGGGTTTTATATGGAACTGGTGGACCAATTAGGGAAACCGATGAACCATAAAAAAATTCTTCGATTGATGCGTAAATTTAATTTGTATGCGAAGGTTCGTCGTGCCAATCCTTATCGACTTATAGAAAAAGCGAATGAAGCACATCGTCAAATTCCAAATTACTTAAATCGGGCATTCAAACAAGACGAGCCAGGAAAAGTCTTCTTAACAGACATTACCTATCTCCAATATAAGGGTGGCCGTACGGCTTATTTATCATGTGTAAAAGATGTCGCAACAAGAGAAATCGTTGCGTATAAACTAGCTACTACTCTTAAATTGTCGATTGTTTATGAAACACTTGAACAATTAAAACATCATTTGGATGGGAATCTTCATCCGGAAGCAATGATTCATTCGGATCAGGGGTTTCATTATACGCATCCAGGATTTCAGAAGCTTGTGAAAGACATGGGGTTAAAACAATCTATGTCACGTCGAGGAAACTGTCTAGATAATGCGCCAATGGAATCGTTCTTTGGTCATTTTAAAGATGAAGTCGATTATCATGAAGCTGAAAGTTTCACGGAGCTACATACACAAGTCATTGACTATATCACGCATTACAACCACACAAGAAAGCAATGGACATTAAAAAAGATGACTCCGGCGAGTTACCGAAGTCATCTAATCGCAGCCTAATTAAATGGCTATCTTGTTTTTTATTAAACTGTCTACAAAATAGGGTTCAGTTCACCCATTAGAATAACGCTCTTTTATTATTTATTTTATAATAATTTGTTTCACTTTCACTTGTGGTTTATTAAAACGATACTCAAATGACCCTTCTACATATAGTAATGTATCTTCCTGTAATTTCCCATAAATCCCTTCATATTCTTTCGGAAATATCGTTAGTGAAACAATGCCAAATTCATCTTCTAATTGAACAAACGCCATTAGTTCCCCTCGTTTTGTTCGTAATTGTCGTATTTCACTAACGAAGCCAATAAGTTTTACGTAAGTATTTTCTTTAAGCTTTGTCATGGATTGAACGGTAGTGGTCACTTCAGGAAATTGTGCACGTACTTTAACAATCGGATGATCGGATAAATAAAAACCAAGTACTTCTTTTTCAAATTGTAGCTTTATTTTTTCTGGCATTGGTGTAACTTCATTATATTTTGGTTTACCAAATGCAAAAAAATCTCCACTAAATAAATCTTCACCCGTGGTTGGTCGTATGAAATCGGCTTGTTTTTGAGCACCTTCAATTGTCGCAAGAAGTGTTGCCCTATCCTTTCCAAAATCGTCAAGTGCGCCAGCTTTAATTAATGGCTCAATTATTTTTCGTGTAAAATTAGCGGTAGTCATAGAGACCGCTAAGTCAAATATTGATTCAAATCCCTTATGCTTTTCTTTACGTGCTGTTAATAATTTTTGTAAAAACGGCTGTGGAACACCTTTTATAGCAGATAAGCTAAAGCGAATTTTTCCATTTTCAACGTTAAAAAGACGCATACTCCGATTAATCGATGGTGGTAAAATGTCAATTCCACGCATTTTAACTTCTGCAATAATTTGTGCAAGCTTTTCTGAATTACCTGTAGCGTTTGTTAACAAAGCTGCATAAAAATCAACTGGGAAATTTGCTTTTAAATAAGCCATTTGATAAGAAATCATACTATAGGCAACTGCGTGACTTTTGGCGAATCCGTAATCAGCAAATCGCACAATTAATGCATAAACTTCATCTGCAACTTGTTCTGAGTACCCTTGATTACATGCACCTAGAACGAATGCCTCACGTTGTGCTTCTAAAACTTCACGCTTTTTTTTACTTACTGCACGGCGTAGCAAATCCGCCTGTCCAATTGTAAAACCTGCCATTCTATTCGCTATCCTCATAATTTGCTCTTGATAGATAATGACACCATATGTTTCTTGTAATATTGGAGCGAGTGCTGGATGCGGCATGTTAACAGGCTCTTGCTGATGTTTTCTTCTTGCATACACTGGAATAAAATCCATAGGACCTGGTCGGTAGAGGGCATTTACCGCCACAATATCTAAAAAATCGGTAGGTTTTATTTCCCGTAAAGCATTTTTCATGCCGTCGGATTCAAGCTGAAAAATTCCCGAAGTATCGCCTTGCTGAAGAAGTTGGAACGTCGCTTCATCATCTAATGGAATTTGATTAATATCGAGCTGGAGCTGATGACTGTATTGAATAGAACGACGTATTTGTTCAATAATAGTTAAATTACGTAAGCCTAAAAAATCAATTTTAAGTAGTCCTGTTTGTTCTACTTCTAACATAGGCCATTGTGTTAAAAAAATATCATCATGCCCTTCTTCAATTGGCACAACTTCAACAAGTGGTACAGGACTTAAAACAACCCCTGCAGCATGTGTCGATGCATTTCTTGGTAATCCCTCTAATCGCAGTGCAGCGGCGAACCATTTTTGATGAATTGGTTCTGCTTGTATCCAATCACGTAATCGTTCCGACATAGCATAGGCTTCCTTCAAAGTGATACCCAACTTATTCGGAATCAGCTTCGAAATCATTTCTAATGTTTCATTTTCAAAATTGAACATCCTTGCTACATCTCTTGCAACCGCCTTTGCCGATAATGTTCCAAATGTAATAATTTGCGCGACATGTTGCTTTCCATATTTTCGTGCTACATATTGAATGACCTCATGACGTCTTGTATCAATAAAGTCAATATCGATATCCGGTAATGACACACGTTCTGGATTTAAAAAACGTTCAAATAATAAATCAAATTGAAGTGGGTCCACCTGCGTAATTTGCAATGCATAGGCAACAAGTGACGAGGCTGAAGAACCACGCCCTGGACCAGTTAAAATATTTTCATCGCGGGCAAAGCGCATAAAATCTGCAACGATTAAAAAATAATCCGAGTAGCCCATCGATTGAATAATATGTAGCTCATATAGCATGCGCTCTTCATATTCTTTCGGCAACGCCTGTACTTGTAACCGCCATTTTAAACCTACTATCACTTGCTCTTGTAGAATGGCCTCTGCCGTTTGACCTGGGGCAAGAGGGAATTTTGGCATATACACTTCATTATTCGCTATCGTTACTTGGCAGCTTAATAGTAGCGCCCTCGTTTGTTCAAGCCATTGCTTTTGATCAGCGAAGCGTGTAATCCACTCTTCTTTTGACAAAACATAACTCCCTCTTAAAGTCATATTTTCTACTGAATCACTGAGCTTTACACCATTTTCAATTGCTTGTGCAACTTCATAGGAAAAGAAGTCTTCTTCTTTTAAAAAAAAGCTTTCATGGGTCGCAATAATTGGCAAGGAATTCGTCGTTGCCCATTGTACAACTGTTTGTTCATATTCTGACACGCCATTTAAGCGCGTAATACCTACGTATAAATACGCCCCGAAGCTTTCTCGAAACTTTTCTAGTACTGGCGCATATTGCTGTTGGAGCCAAATTTGTTGTTGTTCGAGTGCTGGAATTACAAACGCAATGCCTTTCCCGTAAGCAAGTAACCAACGGAGTGGAATTGTTTGTTGTGGGCGAATCGCAATACTGCTTGAAATTTTCAATAAATTTTTGTAGCCAGTTGTCTCTTGTGCATAGAGAACCAGTGGTAATGACACTTCTTCGGTTACTTCTAGCTGTATCGTCAAACCGATTACTGGATGAATGCCAGCCTTTTTCATCTGATGATAAAAAGGCAAAAGCCCGTACAGTTTCGTATTCACGATTGCACATGCTTCTGCCTCTTGTTGTTTTAAAAAAGGGATGAGTTCTTCGATACGAATCGTACTTTTTAATAAGTCGGCACTTGTCCGTATTTGTGGATAAACAGACATGATCGATACCCCCCTCTCTATTATTTAAAGCTGCGACAAATTTCTGTTAATTCTTCGATTACTTGATCTGTTTCTTCCCAGGAATAAGCTGTAGCACCGGATGCTAATGGATGCCCACCACCATTGTACTTTTTTGCCAATCCATTTATTACTGGTCCTTTTGAACGGAGACGTACACGAATAGAATCATTTTCTTCTATGAACATGACCCAAGCACATATTCCTTTCACATTACCAAGTGAACCAACTAATAAAGATGTTTCGGATGGTGTTACATCGAATTCTTTTAAAATTTCCTGTGTAATTTTAATATACGCTGTGCCATATTCATCAATCGTAAAGTTTTGATAAATATAACCTTGTAAATGAAGTAGCTTACGGTCCATTTCGTACATGCCATCAAATAAAGCTGTACGGTTGAAATTATATTTAATTAAATGACCCGCTGTTTCAAATGTTTTTTCACTTGCACTCGGGAAGATAAAGCGACCTGTATCGCCCACAATTCCTGCAAATAATAAACGAGCCGCATTGTCCGACATTGTCCAATTCGCATAACCTTGCGCCTCTTCAAATAAATCATAAACCATTTCGCTACAAGAGCTTGCACTCGTATCTACCCATAATAAGTCGCCATAAACGTCATCATTAGGGTGATGATCAATTTTAATAATGAAGGCGCCTCTTTTATATCGTTGGTCGTCAATACGCTCTGTATTTGCCGTATCTGTAACGATTATTAACGCTCCGTCGAACTTGTCGTCTTCAATTAGTTGTGGCGTTGCTAAAAATGATAACGAATCTTCATGCTCCCCTACTACATAAACACTTTTTTCTGGATAGTTTGTACGAATTAATTCTGCTAGTCCAATTTGAGAACCATAAGCATCTGGATCTGGGCGCACATGACGATGTAAAATGATCGTTTCATATTGTTTAATTGTGTCAATGATTTGACGTTTCATTCTGATTCCCCCTAAAAGCTAGTGAATTCCAGTCGCATTTTCCAATAAAAGTAGTTACAATATTTAGTAGCTATGCAATTGGGAGGTTCACTATGGTTTTTTTAAATTTTTTGTTAGTAGCTTTTATCATTATTTCCATCGTGTTTTATTTTTACTTCAAAACAAAGCAATTCCGTTCAACTTTACCAATTCGTAAAAAATGGTATACAGCAAAAGCTGGTATCGCATTAGGATTATTCCTTGTGTTCTTCGGTTTAAATGCTACAATTTTATATCCTGATTGGATTGGCTACATTGTAGCTGTTCTATTTGTATTGATTGGTGCAGGGCTTAGCTCGAATAATTTCAAGCGTATGCGTCACGAAGGTAAATACGTGATAGAAGAATACGAATTAAACAAATAAGAAATTTATTCAAGACACTTATCCATGAAGAAAAGGGGCGCCATACTATATGTGGAATGCCCCTTTTTTATGCAGTAACTTATCTTTCTAGCAGTTGGAACATCATCATCGCTTTTCCAACTAATAACGAACCGTTAAATACTTCAAAATCCATTTTTACAAACTTACGTGACATATCTAAAATTCGCGGCTTAACTGTAAGAACACTTTCCATTTGTACAGGCTTAATGAAGTAAATCGTCATATTTTCAGCAACAGCCTCTCCACGTTTATGACGCTTTAAAGCAAATGAGCCAACTTCCGAAAGTAAAGTCGTAAAAGCCCCATAAGATATAGCCCCAAAATGGTTTGTCATTTGTGGCGTTACCGTAAATTCTACGACAATTTCCTCATCACCAAGCACACGCATTTCATTTTTGACTAAATCATCAATTGTTTCACCATGCTGTGGCTGACGTTGTGCTAGTTGTAACGCTTTTAATACATCTTGACGACTAATAACACCTTTTAAAATCCCATCCTCATCGATAACAGGGAGTAAATCGATTCCTTCCCAAATCATACGATGTCCCGCTGATGCAACACTTGTTTTCATTGATGCAGCAATTGGATTTTTCGTCATTACTTTATCGATCGGCTCCAATTCATCTTTACCAATAACATCTTTACTTGTAATCATTCCGACAAGCTTATTTTGAGCTGTAACAACTGGAAATGCTCCGTGCGTTGTACGTTGATTTTCTTTATGGAAATCTGCTAAAGTATGCGTATTTTTCAACACAGCCGTATCTTCCATTGGCACATAAATATCTTCAATTAACAAAATATCCTTCTTAATTAATTGGTCATATATTGCACGGTTAATCATTGTCGCTACAGTAAATGTATCATAGCTTGTTGAAATAATAGGTAAATCTAATTCATCTGCTAAATTTTTATTGTCATCTGTCGTATCGAACCCACCAGTAATTAATACAGCAGCCCCTGTTTTTAAAGCGTATTCATGAGCTTGTGTACGGTTCCCGACAATTAATAAACTTCCCGCGTCCGTATAACGCATCATATCGTCTAGCTTCATTGCGCCTATTACGAATTTTGTTAAAGTTTTATGTAAGCCCGATTTCCCACCTAAAACTTGACCATCGATAATATTTACAATTTCTGCAAATGTAAGACGTTCGATATTCTCTTTCTTTTTCTTTTCTATACGAATTGTACCTACACGTTCGATTGAGCTAACTAGTCGGCGATTTTCCGCTTCTTTAATTGCACGATAGGCTGTCCCTTCACTTACTTGCATTTCTTTAGCAATTTGACGGACAGATATTTTATCGCCTACTGGTAGGGATTCGATGTATTGTAATATTTTTTCATGTTTTGTTGACAACTTTATCACCTATTTCCCATCTTTCATTTCTGTATTTAGTGTAACACATTTAAGCCCCTAAATTATACAATTTTAACTATGTATTGCTTGCTTTACTCCATTCACTGTACGAAATTTAACATAAAACGGTCCAATAAGAAAAATCTTATTGGACCACATCATTTCGTATTAAAACTTCACTGTTTCTCCTGGACTTACTATTTGTACTTCTGCTTCCTGTACTAAGTCTGCAAATTGTTGTGGATCTTGCTCGATTGGTGGGAATGTATTGTAATGAATTGGGACTACAATTTTCGGCTTTAATAAGGATACCGCGTAAGCTGCATCCTCAGGACCCATTGTAAAATTATCACCGATTGGTAAAAAGGCAATATCAATTGGATGACGTTTCCCAATTAACTCCATATCACCAAACAATGCTGTATCTCCTGCATGATAAATTGTCTTTCCTTCTGCTGTAAATAAAATCCCAGCTGGCATACCTGTATAAATAATATCATTATTTTTGGTTACATAGGAGGAGCCATGGAATGCTTGTGTAAATTTCACTTTTCCAAACTCAAATTGTTTCGCACCACCGATATGCATATTGTGCACTTTACATCCTTGCCAGCCTAAATAATCTGCCAGTTCATTCGGTGCGATAACAAGTGCATCGTGTGCTTTTGCCAACGCTACTGTATCTCCAACGTGATCGTTATGACCATGAGTTAATAAAATGACATCTGGCTTTTCATTTTCTACTACTAAATCTGTTTGGCCATTTCCACTAATAAAAGGATCTATTAAAATTGTCGTCCCATTCGTGATGATTTTTACAACTGAATGCCCATGAAATGAAATTTGCATAATTTATACCTCCAAAAAAATTGCATTGTTACTTCATTTCGATAACTCTGCAGAAATCTCCTTTTTTTGATATGCTTAAAGGGAATATTATAAAATCGATTTATAATCTATAAATCAAAGGAGTTTTTCATTATGTCAAAACTAAACGAATTACAAAGCTTTCTAAAAGAAAATGCAATTGACGCTGCATTCATTACTACACCAGACAATGTTTTTTATTTTTCTGGCTTCAAAAGCGATCCTCATGAGCGTCTTTTAGGTGTAATGGTATTCAAGGATACCGAGCCATTTTTAATTTGCCCGAAAATGGAGATGCCAGATGTAGTTGCAGCAGGTTGGACATTTGAAGTTGTCGGTCATGAAGATACGGAAAATGCTTGGGATGTTGTCGCAAAAACAGTAGCAACTCGTAATGGAGACTTTGCTACTTTAGCGATTGAAAAATCACATTTAACAGTTGAGCGCTATGAAGCCATCCAACAACAATATCCTACTATTAAATTCGCAAATATTGATGAAAAAGTGAATGCACTTCGCATCCGTAAAGATGAGAAAGAGCTTGAAAAAATGCGAAAGGCAGCTGAATTAGCAGACTTCGCAATACAAGTTGGTTGCGACACAATTGCTGAAGGCATAACAGAAATGGAAATTCTAAATACAATTGAATCTGCAATTAAAGCAAAAGGTTATGCAATGAGCTTTGAAACGATGGTACTAGCAGGGGAAAAGGCTGCTTCTCCACATGGCACACCTGGGGACCGTAAAATTAAAAAGGGTGACCTTATTTTATTTGATTTAGGTGTTATTTACGAAGGTTATTGCTCAGATATTACACGAACAGTTGCATTTGGCGAACCATCTGAAGAACAAAAGAATATTTACAACACAGTGCGAAAAGCGAATGAAGATGCCATCGCTGCAGTAAAACCGGGCGTTCGCGCTATGGACTTAGACAAAATTGCACGAGATGTAATCACAGATGCTGGTTTTGGTGAATACTTTACCCACCGACTAGGTCATGGCCTTGGTATTTCAGTGCATGAATTCCCTTCGATTACAGGAGCAAACGAAATGGTATTAAATGAAGGTACTGTTTTCACAATTGAGCCAGGCATTTATAAAACAAATATCGCTGGTGTACGTATCGAGGATGATGTAGTTGTAACAAATGATGGTGTTGAAGTATTAACGAAATTCACTAAAGAGCTTGTAATTCTATAATTTAATTTTTGGGTGAGACTGGGACATAAGTAGAAAGCTTTTGTATTTTGCAAAATTTGAATAATAAAAACCGACTCCGGCGGGCAGCACGACGCCTGAGACTACAGGCTCAGGCCGTACCTGGAACGGAAACCAATTTTACGCGCATTAAAAAATACAATTTTTCTCCGGAAGAGAAAAATTGTATTTTTGTTTTGTCCCAGCCTCACCCCATTTTTATATATTGTAAACCTATAAAATCAAGGTTGTGTATTTATTTAGTATTGCCGAATTTCCTGACGATAGCTTCGAAACAGTTTACGCTTTAGCACAACTGGTACAAAAAATATATAGAGGAATCATTTCTAAATTAACAGCATAAAATGCAATGAAAAGTCGTCCTGTTCTAAAATGACGACTTTTTTATTTTGTATATAAAAATGACATTATTTTACTCGTTTTTTATTACCTATAAAGAGGAATAGATAATTATTAACACGCGGAAGGACGTGCATTATGAAAAAAAGAATATTACTACCGTTTATAGTATTACTCTCCTTGTTTACAATGAGCTTTTCTAATGAACAATTGACCCATGCCGCCTCAACAAAAACAATTCAGTTAAAAAATGATCTTATTATGCGTGATGCGCCTAAAGAAAATGCGAAAAAGATTCTCGTGATCAATAACCAATCAAAAATAATTGTTCATAGTCAAAAAAGGGACTGGTCTTACGTAGAATATAGTGGCAAAAAAGGATATATAAAATCTTCTTCATTCAAGAATGAAAAGCTGAAAGTAAAAAAGACTGTCTCTCCTGTTGTAACTAATGGATTAATGCCAAAGGTAGGACGCCAGTATACGTACGAGCCTTCATTTGAAGGACAAAAGAAAAAAACCTATACTGCTTCTATTAATCCGTATGTTAAAAATTCAGTGGAATTATTAGAAAGTGATTATATTGGCTACACATATATGGAAACAAATGAAAGCTTTCAATTTGGTGTTGCCTATTCTGATGTCTTTTTCTTCTCCCTTACTTATCCAATAAAAAAAAATACAACAATTTATGATGTAGATGAAAGTTCTAGCACAGTTCATAACACAAAGGTAGATGTTGAAAGTACTTCCTCAACAATCACAACGAAAGCAGGTACGTTTAATAATGTCGTCGTCTTAAAATATCCAAATGGATCAAAGCTTTACTTAGCTAAAGATTACGGAATTATCCGTATAACAGATATTAATGAAAATATTACTACAGAGTTAACCTCTGTAAAATAATTAGTTGTCTGTATGAATTTATTAAACAAAATACTGCATCATTTTGAATTTACAAAATGATGCAGTATTTTTTATTATCAATTTTATTCGTGTAAACCTGCTAATGATTCTAAAATATCATCCACTGCCACATATGGTAAACCTTGTGCATCAGCAACCGCTTCATAAACAACGTGACCATTTAATGTGTTTACACCTAATTTTAACGCATGGTTATCTAAACAAGCTTTTAGAAAGCCCTTATTTGCAATTTGTAAGGCATAAGGTACTGTATTGTTCGTTAATGCCATTGTTGAAGTACGTGGCACCGCTCCTGGCATATTAGCCACCGTATAGTGAACTACACCATGTTTCGTAAATGTTGGATTGTCATGTGTCGTTACCTTTTCTGATGTTTCGAAGCATCCACCTTGATCAATTGCAATATCAACAACTACTGAACCTGGTGACATCGAACGTATCATTTCTTCAGTTACAAGCTTCGGTGCCTTCGCCCCAGGAATTAATACAGAACCTATTACTAAGTCTGCGGAACGTACAGCATCTGCAATATTGTATGGATTCGAAATTAACGTTTGAACATCACGACCGAAAATGTCCTCTAATTGACGAAGTCGCTCTGGACTTAAATCAATAATCGTCACATCTGCCCCCATTCCTACTGCTACTTTTGCGGCATTTGTTCCTGCTATACCGCCCCCGATTACTGTCACCTTCCCGCGCGGAACACCTGAAACCCCACCAAGTAAAATCCCTTTCCCACCTGGTACTTTTTCTAAATAATGAGCGCCAATTTGAGTGGCCATTTTTCCTGCCACTTCGCTCATCGGTGTTAATAATGGTAAAGAACGATTTGGTAATTGCACTGTCTCATATGCAATACCTACTACACGATTTTCAAGTAATGCTTTTGTTAACTCTGGCTCTGGTGCTAAGTGTAAATATGTAAATAGAATTAATCCTTCACGGAAGTATCCATATTCACTTGAAATTGGTTCTTTTACTTTCATAACCATCTCAGCATTCCATGCCTCAGCTGCAGTGTTGACAATCTGTGCACCTGCTAATAAATAATCCTCATCTGTAAAAGCAGATCCTAACCCAGCACCTGTTTCAATATACACTTCATGTCCATTCGCGATTAACGATAATACTCCTGCTGGTGTCATCGCTACACGATTCTCATTATTTTTAATTTCCTTTGGTACCCCAATTTTCAACGTAAATTCCTCCCTGTCATTAAACATATGTTAAATCAAATCCATTCTACCAACTTTATTCAAAAAATAGTAGCTATATTTTTAATATATAATATTTTCAGAATTGTCAATCTAAACTACAAATAAACTACAACCCGAACATTAATTTATTTCAACTGATTTTTTGTATTTTAGTATAGCATTCTTACAAAAAAATTGTATGTCTACAAAAATAATTGGTAGAAATAATGAATTATTTAGTAATTAAATACATTTTTCGTTGTTAGCTATTTCCAATCAAAAAACATTTGCTATAATAACAGTATAGACAATTAGGAGGTAATGAAAATGGCAAATCATTATAAAAGCATTGTAGTAGCAGTTGATGGTTCAAAAGAAGCAGAATACGCATTCCGTAAATCAATCGATGTTGCAAAACGTAATGAAGGTGCAACAATCAATCTAGTAAATGTTATTGATACACGTTCATTTGCTGCAATTGAAGCGTATGATCGTTCAATCGCAGAGCGTGCTCAACAGCATTCTGAAGAATTATTAAATGGCTACAAAAAGCAAGCTGAAGAAGCTGGTATTACGAATGTAAACTTAGTTATCGAATATGGTTCACCAAAGAACATCATTACAAAAGAACTTTCAAAAGTTGTAGAAGCTGACTTAATTATTTGTGGAGCAACTGGATTAAACGCGGTAGAACGTTTCTTAATTGGGTCTGTATCAGAAGCAATTGTACGTTCAGCAAAATGTGACGTATTAGTTATCCGTACGCCAGAGTGATTTTAATGTCACTGTTTATGTAAACGTTTACTATTTAAAAACGGCTAGCTTCCAATTTTCGTTTGGAAGCTAGCCGTTTTTTATTGTATTATTTTCCTTCTTTCCACATGCTGACTTTCTCAAAGAACATTGCAAGTGCTTGTCGATTTGACATATTTGGTACCTTGGCAAGCAGCACTTCACGTGGCGCTTTTAATGCTGGACTTTGCTTTTGAAGAATTAAAATGCTCTTCTCATGAGCGCGTGAAGAAAATAGATTTTCTGGTAGCTGAATCACAGCTTGAATCCAAGCATGATCTTTAATAAATTTATGCAATTGTTTTGCTTGCTCCGACTCGAATAGATTAACTGGGATTAAGAAAAATGCAAAGCCACCTTCTTTAGTATAATTTAATGCTTGTTCGATAAATAAATGGTGGGCATAACTCATTCCTTCTGTCGCACATAGCTCATAATCTACCGCTACATCTTCGTTTGGATAGTAACCTACTGGTAAATCACAAATAACTGCATCGACAGGATCTACTAATAGTTTTTCTAATGCATCTTGACGGAACAATGTCACAGGTTGTTCAATTAAATCTCCTGTTGCGGCAGCTAAACGAATTAATAATTCATCAACCTCTACTCCTGTTGCTTGAATTTTTCCATTGAGAGCATTCATTAATGTGTACAGTAAATTACCAGTACCTAGTGCAGGGTCTACTACATTAATTGTACCTGCCGCTAGTTCTTTTTCAAAGCATTGCTCAACAAAATGACTAACTAGTAAGCCAAGTGTATCTGGTGTCATTTGATGATTTGGTTGAGAGCTTTTACGCATTCCTTTTAAAATAGCAATTTGGATTGCCTTTCGCATATCTTCTTTTGTTGCACCATCTACATGCCAGTCATATTTCCCATCAAGTGTATCTTCTAATGTTTGCAGGAGTGATTCTAAGTAGTCTATCTCTTGTGCATTTGATAGCTCCTCCGCACGACCATTTAAATAACTAAAAATTTGTTCAAACTTTTCCATTACGAAAACTCCTTCAATATTCCCTATATTCGTCTACAACAGTATACCTGTTTTTTTATGAAATGAATAACCCACTCAAAATGTATTGAGTGGGTCTACATTACTTCTTATTCACTTTACAACAAAATCAATAAAAACGAAATTATTTAGAAAGAGCCTTTACTGCTTCAATTGCAGCTTCGTAGTTCGGATGATTTGTCGCCTCTGGAACATACTCAACGTATGTTACTTTCCCATCTGCATCTACTACGAAAATTGAGCGCGTTAATAGGCGTAATTCTTTAATATGTACGCCATATGCTTCACCAAACGATGCATCACGGTGATCAGATACAGTCACCACATTGTCGATTCCTGCTGCTCCGCACCAACGCTTTTGAGCGAATGGTAAATCCATTGATACAGTATAAATAATAACGTTATCTCCAAGCTCAGCCGCAGCCTCATTGAATTTACGTGTTTGCTGATCGCATACACCTGTATCTAAAGACGGAACTACAGAAAATAAACGAATTTTACCTTCTGAATCTTTTAATGTTACTTCTGATAAATCTGTTGCTAACACTTTAAAGTCAGGTGCTGTATCTCCTACTTTTACTTCATTACCAATTAATGTTACTGGACCATTTTTAAATGTTACTTGTGCCATATGAACGCCTCCTTGTTATTCCCTTATATTACTAAAAACAAAATAATAATTGCAACTAAGTGAACTTGAAAATCTCATATCTATTGAAAGAAAAGAGCTGACCTGTAAGTATTCCTTACAAGTCAGCTCTTACTTCACTATGAAGGTGTCGATAATTACACATACCCCTTCAAACATACATTAAACATTCTCTACATAGATATTTTCATGTACTACTACGGTATCCGCAAAATAATCAGCTAAACTTTTGTTTTGTGGTGTAAATGCAACGATAATATATGGTAAATGCAATAGTGTACCATTAATAAATCGCCCAACACCTTCCCGGAATAACACCGTCATCCAATCTAATGGCTCTCCATTATCCTTTTCAACTTTTAATCCAAACACCATTTTTCCGATCGTTTGTTTTAAAAATTTCGTCATTAATACAAAATAGCCATAAAAAATGAGACCTGATAAAATCGTAATCGGTGCATACCAGTTTGACCCTACTATATCCCAGTCCATCACTGAAAAGAGAGGACGAATTGTAATTCCGACAATCGCACTAATTACAAGGGAATCCAGAATAAATGCCCAAAAGCGCATCCAAAAGCCTGCAGTTTTTAATTGTACAGAGGGGGCTACAATACTTGGTTTTGTATCTATTGTTTCGATTATCTCAGTCATCGTAATCCCTCCCCTTAGTATTCACCGTATAAATACATCATGCGTGGTGAATTAGTTGATGAAATAATTTTCGATAAATATTGTGACTCCGCTGAAGGCGTAAACATTGAACCTATTTTTACACCCAATAATGAAGCCCAGCTAGATGATTCCATCGTATATTCAAATAGTTGTGCATCTTCAAGACTAAAGTCTGATCGCATAGCATTAATTACATCATTTTCATTACCTATTTCATCTACTAATCCCGCTTTTAATGCTTGAGTTCCACCTAAAATTCGTCCATCCGCCACTTTTTTCACTTCAGCCTCTGACATACCTCGACCTTGTTCGATTATATCAACGAATTGTTCATACGATTCATCAATCATTTCTTGTAGCATCGCGATTTCCTCAGGTGTTGAAGGACGGACTCCACCAAACATATCCTTATGCTCGCCTGATTTAATTGTCTCAAACTCAATACCAATTTTTTCTGCTAGCTTTCCATAGTTAATTGATTGCATAATTACACCAATCGAACCTGTAAGTGTTTCTCGCTGAGCAAATATTTTGTCAGCAGGAGCAGAAATATAATAGCCTCCCGAAGCTGCTAACGATCCCATCGCTACATAAATTGGAATATTTTTCTTTTCTTTTATTTCAAGTAGCTTCTCATGAATTTCTGCAGATTCGATCACACCACCGCCAGGAGAGTTTACCGATAGCACTATCCCTTTAATCGTATCATCTTGTAGCACCGACTCTAATTGATTCATAAATAGGCGGTGATTATAATCTACCGTTTCCCATATGCTCGGTTCTCCAACATCTTGAATTACACCATTTACTTCTAAATGAGCAATACGACTAGTGAAATCGCCATTTTCTACTACATTTTCATAGGTTAAGTTTTCTGATTCCAACATACTATCGAAGCTACTAAAGAAATCTGTTTTAAATATAGTAATAATTGTGTTAATCCCAATTGAGAAAAACAATAACACAGCAGCAATAATTAGTGCTACCATTCTTTTTGTATTCATCCTTATTCCTCCTTTTCTTTCTGTACGATATTATTCTACAAAAAGTTTCATGTTGGTACAAATTAATACTTAAAATATGCTCTAGCTACCTATACATAGTACGTTATGTAGTTAATTTTCAAATTTACATTTTTCTACATTTGAAAAGGTGGCCAATAAGTTTAATCTTATGGACCACCTAATATTTTTCATTCCTCGAGGGCTTGCCTTTCCCGGGAAATATCGACAAATAATTATTTTCCTTCTTTTAAACGCAACTCTACTCGACGTATTTTGCCAGAAATAGTTTTTGGGAGTTCATCTAAAAATTCAATAATACGTGGATACTTATAAGGTGCTGTCAGTTCTTTCACATGATTTTGTAACTCTTCGATTATTGTCGGTTTTTCTTTTAATGACTTGTCTTTTAATACGACAAATGCCTTAACTACATTTCCGCGAATTTCATCCGGACTTGCAACAACCGCACATTCTTGAACTTCAGGATGTTTTGTTAATGCATCTTCCACTTCGAATGGACCAATTGTATACCCTGAAGAAATAATAATATCGTCATTTCTGCCTTCAAACCAGAAATAACCGTCTTTATCCTTCTTTGCACGATCTCCTGTTACATACCACTCACCACGAAATTGAATAGCAGTTCTTTCCGGATCTTTATAATAGCCTTTAAATAGCGCCGGTGTCGATCGATGAACAGCTATATCACCTACTTCGCCATCTGCCACAATTTCACCGTTTTCGTCTATTAATTCGATTTTATTCCCAGGTGTTGGTTTCCCCATCGAGCCTGGGCGTAAATCAGTGTTTAACATTGTACCAATAAGCAATGTATTTTCCGTTTGACCGTAGCCATCACGCACAACAATACGATGCTCCCTTTCAAATGTTTCAATCACTTCTCGATTTAACGGTTCCCCTGCAGAAACGGCACTACGTAATGAGCCTAAATTATAATCCCCTAATTGATCTAACTTGGCCATCATACGATATTCAGTTGGTGTGCAACATAGTACATTAATTTGCTGCTGTTCAATTAATTGCAAATACTTCGTTGCTTCAAATTTCCCTTTATATACGAAGGCTGTCGCGCCACTACCTAATACGGCTAAAAACGGACTCCAAATCCACTTTTGCCAACCTGGAGCTGCTGTCGCCCATACGATATCCCCATCCTTAACACCTAGCCACTCTGATGCGGTAGTACGTAAATGCGCATATCCCCAACCATGTGTATGCATAACACCTTTTGGATTACCGGTAGTACCAGATGTGTAAGCTAAAAATGCCAAGTCTGAAGCTTTTGTATTGGTATTAGGAAATTCTGTCGAATATTCTTCTGCTAGCTCCATAATCGGAAGCCAATTCCCTATTTTTCTTCCTATAATAAAAGATATTACATTTGTTATGCTTTTTACATGTTCAAATTCTTCAACTAAATCCTCCATTACAATAATTGCTTTTGCATTTGAATGAATTAGTCGATAATCAATATCTTTTGCACGCAGTAACTCCGAGCTAGGAATAATGACAAGACCTGCTTTTAATGCGGCAATATACGCAACATATGCTTCTACACATCGTGGAAGCATAATTAAAATGACATCCCCTTTTTGAAGACCTTGTGCATGAAATACATTGGCAACTTGATTTGCTTTTAAGAGCAATTCTTCATATGTATATGTCGATTGCTCACCATTTTCTTCTTGAATAATTAGTGCTGTTTTAATCCCCTTGTTCACATGCTTTTCAAACTCATGCACTATGTTATAACTTTCAGGTGCCACTAGTAGTTTGTCGTTCATTTCTTACTCTCCCCTTTGATAAAAAATGATACTTACCACTTTAGTATAATAATTCCACCCAATAATTTCAAAAGAACAGTCGTTTTATTTTTATATGTATGTTCCCTAATTGATATTGCCAAATTAAAAAAGGAACTGCAACCGGTTAAAGTCACAATTCCTCTTTCGGGGTTTTTTGTTGTTATTTTGAACCTCGAAGTTGTTGTTCCGCCATTTGAACAAGGCGTTTAGTAATTTCTCCACCTACTGAACCGTTTGCACGAGATGAAGCTTCTGGTCCTAGTTGTACGCCAAACTCTTGAGCAATTTCGTATTTCATTTGATCAAGTGCTTGTTGTGCACCAGGTACGCTTAATTTGTTTGAGCTACCATTGTTGTTTGATGCCATGTATCTCTCACCTCCTTGTGCAATTAGAATGTGCCGTCAGAGGAATATCATACATGCGATTTTATAGGTAAATGTTTCTTACATTAGGAAGTCATTTTCATTTTCGTAAAAGTTTATAGTAAATCCGCAAATTTATCTGCTTTCACTTCTTTTTGCGGGAAAATATGAACTTCACGGTTTTTTACGGCACGTTCGATTAATTCATCGAATTCAGTAAAGCTTTCAAAGTGTTGAACTTTTTCAAGCTTTGGCTTTGTTTTTGGACTTGCTGGCGTAAAAACGGTACAACAGTCTTCAAATGGTTGAATAGATGTTTCATACGTACCGATGTCTTTTGCAATTTTAATGATATCAAGCTTGTCTGCTGCAATTAATGGACGTAAAATTGGTGTACTTGTTACATCATTAATTGCCGTTAAGCTTTCTAATGTTTGTGATGCAACTTGTCCTAAACTTTCACCAGTAACAATACCTAATGCACCTACTTCTTCACGTACTTTATCAGCAACTTTCATCATCATGCGACGAGTAGATGTCATAGACATGTTATCAGGTACATTGTCTTTTACTGCAACTTGCAATTCTGTAAATGGAATTACATGCAAACGAATATTAGCGCCGAATTTTGTTAATTCATTGGCTAGCTCTTTTACTTTTTGTAATGCATTATCACTTGTATAAGGCGGACTAAAGAAGTGAATCGCATCGATACGTACACCGCGCTTCATCATTAAATAACCAGCAACTGGGCTATCAATACCACCTGAAAGCATGAGTAACGATTTACCGTTTGAGCCAATTGGCATCCCACCAGCTCCTGGAATAACTTGAGCCATCATGTAAATCGCATCTTCACGCACTTCAATTCGTAATGCAACATCTGGTTTTTTAACTTGAACTTTAAAATTCGAGAACTTCGGTAAAATCGTTGCACCCATTTCACGTTGTAATTCATGCGTATCTAATGGGAATGTTTTATCTGTTCGATGTACTTCTACTTTAAAAGTTAAATCACCTTTATCACGGTATTCTTCTAAAATTTCGAAGGCTAGAGCTTTCATTTCGTCTAAATCTTTACCACAAGATGCAACTGGACTAAACGATTGTATGCCAAATACATGTGGAAGTCGATCCATTAACACACTAAATTTTTCATCATTTTCTATTTCTATAAACATACGATCACGTTCAGCACGAATCTTTAATGGCATAATATCATTGAATGAATAACGTACATTATCTCGTAAACGGTTAATAAAATCCTTTTTGTTACGACCTTTTGTTGATAATTCACCGTAGCGAACTAAAATTTCTTTAAAAATCATTAGTTATTTTTCTCCTTTTAACTCTTTCATAACAGCTGTAAATTCTTTTTCAAATGCTGAGATTTCTTCATCTGTAGTATTAGCACCAAAGCTAATACGAAGTACACCATTTTTATATCGACTGTCTATATTAAGCGCTTCTACAACATGACTTGTTTTTGTCTGCTTTGAAGAACAAGCACTTGATGTAGATACAATAATGTTCCTTTTTTGCAGGGCATTAATTAAAATTTCACCTTTTAACCCACGTACACTAAAAGACAGGATGTGTGGTGCTCCATTTCGCGAGGAAAGTACATAAACTTCAGAGCCAAATTGCGCAAAAAAATCATGTAGCTGTGTAAACCATTTTTTAAACTTAGTTAGCTGTTCTGGCATCGCTTCAACAGCTAATCGGGCTGCTTTGGCCATTGCTACTGCTTGAGGAACTGCCACAGTACCACTTCGCAAACCAAATTCTTGTCCACCACCGACGATGAATGGTTTGAGCATTGGCTTTTTACGAAATGCTAAAACGCCAGTTCCTTTTAATGAGTGAATTTTGTGACCTGAAATCGAAATAACATCTGGTCCCTGTTCTCCATTAAATTTTACAGGTAATTTTCCAAAGCTTTGAATAGCGTCCACATGGAAAATGGCTTGACTATTTTCATGAATCACTTTCGCTGCCTGTTCTATTGGCTGAATAGCGCCCATTTCGTTATTGACGTGCATAATACTTACAATAACAGTATCTTTACGAACAAGTTGCTTCAACTCTTCAATCGAAATAACGCCTTCTCTATTTACTTTTAAATAGTCAATTTCATATCCTTCGTCTTGAAGACGCTTTACGGCTTCTAAGATTGAAGGATGTTCAATTTCCGTTGTTATAATATGTTTCCCTCTAAAACCTGTTGCTTTTGCAATGCCATACAGAGCAAAGTTATTTGATTCTGTGCCACCACCTGTAAACAATACATTGTTCGGTTCTGTATATAATAACTGTGCCATTTGCTCGCGTGCTTTCGTTAATAATGCGTTCGATTCGACACCTGCTCGGTGAATAGAAGATGGATTTGCATAGTACAAATCATTTACTTGCATAAAAGTTGCAAGTACTTCTTTATGTGGTTTTGTTGTAGCACTGTTATCTAAGTAAATCATTTACGCTCTACCTTCTTTTTTATCGATTCAAAATGGAATGATGTAGAAATTAATACAAAATTATTTCAAAACATTTCTTTTCACTATAGAAATAAATATTAATTAAAAATTTACTACATACTATAGGGCTGTAGGAAAAGTTATTGAACTTTTTCTACAGCCCTCCCATTTTGCTATTTTATCCCGTATTAACGGTCAGTAATTTATATGACCTAATAGTGAAGACTAAACATTCGCTGGCATATGACCATACTGATTAAAGTTTCACCCTATTATAACGCGAAACAGCTTAACATGTAACCGTTATGCTTATGATTTTATAAGCAACTGCTCCTGTACTAAATCTTCAATTCGTTTAATCGCATTAGGATCAACCGTTTCAACCGCTTTTGCCGCATCTTCAAGTGCTTTTACGTAACGGAATTTTTTAAATGCATCTTCCGCTTCGAGTAAACTTTCGTGTACTTGACGATTTGTTGCACGGTAGCGATTTCCAAATTGGATCAAGCGCTCAATAATTAATACATTCTCAATCATTTCTTGTGCACGATCATGCGTTTCTTCAATACATTGTTTCGCATTTAATAAATTTTGATTTACTTGTACAATATTTAACGGTACTTCCTGTAAACTTTGTACAACGACATAAATTTTCTCTGCTGATTCCTCTAAACGTGCATCCATCTCTTCAGGTATACCAGGGATGTTGGCACGACTAAGTAATCGCTCCGTATTTTGTAATAAACGTTTTAAATTTTCTAAATCTGCTCGCGCCTGATTTTCATCAATACGTAAATTTTTTAGCTTGTTTGAAAAGCTTTCCTGTTCTTCAGCAATACGCTCGATTTCCTCTGTAATGTTTAGAAGCTCTTCTTGTAAGCTTGAATACGCTGACTTTTCTTCCTGAACACGAGTTGATAATAATTCATAACGCTTTTGCAATACTTCCAAATGCTTTAGACCAACTTTCGGAATTTCAGCTTCCTTATCTTGCAAGCGATAGCTATGCTGTACATATGCTACTTCATCACTTATATCTTTTGTCGAACGTATCACTTCATTGATTGTACTAAACATTGCTGAGCAATTTCTTTCTACATAATTACGCGCTACTACCTCTTTTTCAAGTAAATCATAGTAATTATCAATTTCATCATTAATTTCTTGAATACGTGGCGCTACCGTTTGTAAATTTAATTCCGCAATTGCTGTTTTTAATGTCTCTAATTCTTTTTCAAGACCATCTAAATACTCTGTCAGCTCTAAATGACGTAAATAGTATTTTTGCTCTTCCATTTCACGCTGCCCATTTCTAAGTTCATGAATCGCTGTAGGTATTTTTGCTTGAATATCAGTTAATAACGTTGGTACTTCACTTAAATATTTAAAAATCGTTTGTGCTTCACTATTGAGTTGCAGGACAATTTCACGGGCTTGTAAATAATTCCCGTCTTTCGTCAATTCGTCAAATTCTTCAAATTTAGGTGTAAACTGCTCTAATCTCTTTTCAAGCTGTCCTAACGCAGGACCAAATGAATGTTGGTGAGCTAAAATCGTTTTTCGAGCTGAGCGGTAATATTCTTTTAATTGCTCCATCTCTATACGATTTTTTTCTTCACTCCCTATTAATTCGTCCAATTCAGCAATAATCTCTACTCGAACTTGCTCACATTTTGCAATTTCCTGTTCAATTTCCCGTTCAGTTAATGTTGCTTTTTTAAATTTAAAGCGGTCAATATATTCTTCCGCATCAAATAACATTTCATCTAGCTTTGGAACTTGAATATCCACTATGTCCAACCAACGATTACGCCAGTTTTCGAATAGTTCTTCAGTTTGTCCGTTCATATTTAATGCCTTCACTTTTGCTAACTCTTCAAAAATCGGATAATGCTGGATTTGCATCTTTTCTTTTTCTAATCGTCTTATCTCTGCATTATGCTTGCGTCTTACTACTAATCCAGCAATCAATAATGCTAATAGTATGACGACAACAATGATGATATAATTTATCATTGTAAGCCCCCTAATCCCAAATAAAATCAATAAACTGGCTATATATGTATTACTAATAATACCACGTTTTTATTAATTTGTTTAATTATTTCATGGTTTTTTTCACTTCTAGCATCATATAAAAAAAGGAGATTCGCGAAATGAAAAGAGACGGTCATATACATACACCTTTTTGCCCACACGGAAGCCCTGATTCTTTTGAACTATACATTGAAAAGGCAATAGTTAGTGGATTCGATGAAATCACCTTTACAGAACACGCACCATTGCCTAAAGGTTTTAATGATCCAACACCTGATCAAGATAGTGGCATGGATATGAAATATTTACTAAACTATTTTCAGCAGCTTCAACAATTGAAAGAAAAATACAAATCAGAAATAAAAATTAAAATTGGTTTAGAAGTTGACTATATTACAGGATATGAAGAAGAAACATGTAGTTTTTTGAATAAATTTGGAAAATATTTAGATGATGCTATACTATCTGTACACTTTTTACAACACGATAATACATATTACTGCATCGATTTCTCTAAAGAGGTTTATTTAAATTTCGCTAACCAAGTTGGTGGTATCCAAGCGATGTACAAGCAGTACTATGATACAGTCATTCAATCCATTGATGCCGATTTAGGTCCTTTTAAGCCAAAGCGAATCGGCCATCCAACGTTGATTCATAAATTTCAGCTAGCTCACGGTGAATATATTGATGACCAACAACAAATCGAAGCGGTTCTCAAGCATATGAAAGAGAACAATTATGCATTAGATTTAAATAGTGCAGGTTTAAGCAAGCCTTTCTGTAAAGAAACATATCCACCAGATGGATCAATTAAGTACGCTCAATCTATTCAGTTGCCGATCGTATTTGGATCAGATGCCCATACTGCTAAGGATTTACATCAGTATTACAATACTATTTCTGAAAAATATCATTTATAAGTGGAGGATTCTTATGTTTTCAAAATTAAATTACACTGGTACCATAACAGAACAATATCAATTAGTCTCAAAACAACTTGATGCGCTGCTTGATGGTGAAAAAGATATGATTGCTAACTTGAGCAATGCATCGGCCCTATTAAATCAGTTTTTAGATCAAATTAACTGGGTTGGATTTTATTTAATGAAGGACGGCGAGCTTGTTCTAGGGCCTTTCCAAGGACTACCTGCCTGTGTTCGAATCCCTGTTGGTCGTGGTGTATGTGGATCAGCTGTAGAACAGCAACATACTCTTGTTGTTGACGATGTTCATGCGTTCCCTGGACACATTGCCTGTGATGCAGCTTCGAAGTCTGAAATTGTCATTCCTTTAATTAAAAATAACGCAGTAATTGGTGTATTAGATATCGATAGTCCAATTGTAAGTCGCTTTACTGCTGAAGATCAAAAAGGTTTAGAGCTATTCGTTCACACGTTACTTCGACATATTTAAATCATTATGTATATAAGAAAAGGAGAATAACCCGTATTAAGGTCATTCTCCTTACTTTTTTAAAATTGTAATTGCATTCGTTCTTCAAATATACATACACGGTTTTTACCTGTATTTTTTGCACTGTATAAAGCTGTGTCTGCCTGTAAAAATATTTTTTGAAAATCCGGGCGCTTTTCCTTACTCCATGTAATCATACCCGCCGAAATAGTGACAGAAGGGCTTGTCACTTGTGGGACAACTTCTACCAGTTCCTTCGATACTTTTATTGCCTCATGGTCTAAAATATTTGGAATATAAATTGCTAATTCTTCACCACCCCAGCGCGAACAAATTCCCCTCGTTCCAATTTTCCGCTGTAGTTGCGTACTAATCTGCACTAGAATTTCATCCCCGACTTGGTGACCATACGTATCATTAACCTTTTTAAAATTATCGATATCGATTAACAAAAACATTCCCGAATCATCTTTTTCAATTGATTTTTCAACATATGCATCTGAATAACTTCGTGCATACAATTTTGTTAAATGATCACGGTCAACCATTTCTTGTAGCTGTTCACGCAATAGAGAATTTGAAATGGCCAGTGACGAATGATGTATAAGCGATTGCATTAGTTTAAAGCTATCAAACGAGAAGAAATAGGAGTCCCGATGCAGTACAATACTAAAGCCATTAATGTTCTCTTCAACAATCATTGGGATTGCCATAACGGATTTAAACTCAACTTCTTCTGATAGTAATCGACTAAAATCAGCAATAAACAATGGGTCCTGGGTTACTTCAAAATGCTGTTCAACATGTTGAATATATTTCTTACCTACGTCTGTTTTAAAAAAAGGTGTACATGCCTTTGTAAATTCAAACTTGTTACCATTTTTAAATAGGAACCCGATTTCCATCGGTTGAAATGACTTTAGTAGTTGTTTTTGTAAAAACAATAACATTTCATTGATTGTGAGTTTCATATTTAAACGATGGGAAGTTTCGTTAATTAATTGTAGATCACTAATTAATCGATGGGATTGGTGGTATAATTTGGCGTTTTCTAAAGAATTCCCCGATGCTTGTGCGAGCATGCGAATAAATTCTTTCTCGGTATTTGTAAATAAGTAGGAAGAGGGTGCCTTTACTTGTAGAATTCCGTATATCGCTTGACGACCTTTAATCGGAGCGTTAAGTAATCGACAATCCCCATCATCGGGCACAACTTCTTCTTTTAACTCGCCAGAAACAAAGGCTTCAATTGTAGATGGTCTTTCTGATAAGTAGTCAAACTGCTTTATTCGAATTCTTGTTTGACGATCTTGATCGTTTGATAAAATTAATTCGACCTCTAATTCAGGGAAATTTTCCTCAATTGAAACAAGCACATTTTCTAAAATGACATCAATATCCATTGTAGAATGAAATAAATCCGCCATATTATATAATTTACGGTACTTTTGCTCTTTCGACTGAATTTCATAGCTCTGTATTAAAAACTCAAACACAAACGAAACTTCATTAATTAAATTTTCTGCAAATTTATCATTCAGTGGGATAGACGTTTTGGCAGTCTTAAAAATAATCAAACCTACAAGTTGACCATCTACACGAAGTGGCATTAAACCTGTATGATTTTGTAGACAATCTATCTTTTTTAGTTCTGCTGGTAAAGCAATAATTTCTTTGTTTTTTACATAAGGTTCAATGATTGATATGGGTAGATGGGTGTTTAAAGACAAATTCTCAATCTTTTTGTTTAGAAGTTTAAATAGCCCATCTTCAACCTTAAATAAATAGCTATCTTCTATTCCAAAATAATTTTGTAAACCGTCCTTTAGAATAGAGAAGTATTCTATAAATTTATATAATTGTTCATTCGAATTTATACAAAGGCTCAAGACTTCAGATTTAAAACGATCAATTTTATGTTGATACTCTATCATTAAATCACCTATTCTTTCACTTACCGTATCAGTTACTTATACTTATTATATAGTATACACTTTTCATGCCTATTTGACTATTAATTTTTGTAATATTTTTCTAGTTAATTATGGATTTATATCTCATTTATTTCTATATTCAACGTTTGTCAAATTTATGACTAAATAAGGTTATAGGTATTTAGGATTAATATGAGTAAACTATACTAGATTCTTTTTCTAAAGCTGTAATTACTCATTGTTGACGAATGATATAAAAAAAGTTACAATAGCTTTTGTGTAAAATGAATGCAGTAGTTGTATAACTTAAATGTAGTATTTTATTCCTTCTGTATAGACAGAATGGTGTATTGTGTAACCCTTTCGGCTGCATGGGCGAAGATGCATGAAAATAAAATACCATTTAATGTCGGGTACAACTGGTTTTTTCTTTTACAACAAAAACCAAATTTAAAGGAGGAGACACAATTATGTCTCGTTATACAGGTCCATCTTGGAAACTTTCTCGTCGTCTTGGTATTTCATTAAGCGGCACAGGTAAAGAAATTGCTAAACGCCCTTACGCACCAGGTCAACACGGTCCAAACTCTCGTGGTAAAAAATCAGAGTACGGTCTACAATTAACTGAAAAACAAAAATTACGTCATATGTATGGTATGACTGAACGTCAATTCAAAAACGTTTACAACAAAGCTGGTAAATTAAAAGGTCTACACGGTGAAAACTTCATGATCTTACTTGAAACTCGCCTTGACAACCTAGTTTACCGTTTAGGTTTAGCTCGCACTCGTCGTGCAGCTCGTCAATTAGTAAACCATGGCCACATCTTAGTTGATGGTAAACGCCTTGACATCCCATCATACTCAGTAAAACCAGGTCAAACGATCTCTTTACGTGAGAAATCAGCTAACTTATCAGTAGTTGCTGAATCAATCGAAGTAAATAGCTTCGTACCAGAATATTTATCATTCGATGCTGACTCTAAAGTAGGTACTTTCGTACGTTTACCAGAGCGCTCTGAATTATCTTCTGAAATCAGCGAGCAATTAATCGTAGAGTACTACTCTCGTTAATTCTTTCGAGTTAATTATTCGAGATTTTTTAACCCTCGGAACATTTGGGAAACCTTATGTTACGGGGGTTTTCTTATATATTCATTTAATTTTTCAATACGACAATTTACGATTATTTTTGATTAAAATTGGGGGACCGCTGGGGGAACCTAAAATTTATAATATATATCGGGCAGATGTACATTTACATAAAAGAAAAACCCTTCACAAATTGTGTGAAAGGCTATATATATTTCACTCATTTTTCTTCTTTTTCTTCTTCTTTTTTGGCATTGTTGGGAAACCATATTTCTCGCTTTGTTTACGTAATAAAGATTGATGATACTAGAATCGAAATTTCAACTAGAGCTACCTGTTAGTTGAAGTGAATCTTTTTCAACATTCTCTTAACTGCGTGTTAATTAAGAATTTCCCCTTTTTCATATAAAATAGAGATGTGTTTCTCACTAAGCTTTGTGTTTTTTATGTCAGATACAGCGGTCATTATATTTTTTACTATGAGTTGTTCAGTTGTCTTATTAAGCTTGTTCTCTGTGGATAATAAAATTACACACGCTATTTCTGGGTATTCTCCTCCGGAAATAGGCATTAAATTAACCTTTATGGATTCTTCTTCAAAACCTGTTTCATTTGCAATATCTTTTTCTAACTCCATTTCTTCTGAAATTAAAAAGTTTGTATATTCCTGAATTGGAAGATTTGTGTGTTCTTGTTCAACAAACACTTCTGGTTTTACTTTTTCAACCTTCGAATCGCCATTATATGCTCCTACCATAATAGCGCTTAATGCAGCTCCAATAGTTAATAATTTTTTCATCATGATCATGATCTTGCCTCTTCCTTTCCTAACTAAATTTTAGCCTGTTTTAAGAACTTCTTTTCCTTACACATGCAGTTTTACCACAATAAAGACCAGTCATACCACTTAGTTAATAGTACTAACTTTTCCGTTTACGTAACCTAGTGAAAAAAATGTCATAATTTATCGGAATATTCATACTTTTTAAGCATTGAAGTAAATGGTGAGCGTTGTATAGTATATGTAAAGAAGGAGGAAGTATGAATTTTAGTAATTAATTATAAAGGAGAGTTGTTTATTATGAAAAAGTTAATCAGCTTAATCGGATTAGTGGGTCTATCATTAATAATGTCTTTTGGTTCATCAGTTAACCAAACATCTGCATCTTCTATCTCCGGCAGTACATTGAGCGACGAAGTTACACCATTAGCAATCAGTAGATATGTTGTACATGAAGTAGTATATGACGGATTTGTAAAGGGGGACGACTCATATTATTATAGTGATTCCCTCGGCTATAGTGGAAGAATACCAATGGTTTTTGCTATTTATGTCCCTGATGTTAATAAAACTTCTGTAAGGTACGCTGGTACAGTTTACTGTAGTGGAGTATGCGCTGCATCACAACCTACCTTGGAATAAATAGGCGGAATTAAAATTACCCATCAATTTATCTTTATTTTTTTGGTCTACTTTTTATTTAGGTAGATTGGTTAATAAGCGTATAATAAAGATAGATGCAGGCACCATTAATCTTTGATGAAGTAGGTCCAGTATCGAGAATTAAAACTCTATTAATGATTTCCTTCGGTAATAAAAGCGCCATCCACAATCGAGTATGTGGATGGCTTATCTATTATGACTGAACATACTTGTATTTTCTCCTGAAGTTAAAATTTGAACTGCATTATACCCCAAGTCTTTTACTATAGCGATGAGCGTTTCTTCAGATGTTTTTATAAATTCTTCTTCATTATTAAACATTAAGTAATTAACACTCAATTTAACTTCTTCACCACTTTTGTGTAAAAATACGATTGGTATCAAGATTATTATCACCTCCTAACAACAAAATACATTATTTGGAAGTGATTTTGAATGAAATGCCCGAAACTTTCTTTTTGGGCATTTTTTTACTTTCGGTCAGCAGGTGTATGATAACTCATATTCAATAATCGCTTTGTTTCTTCTCTTACCCAATTCCTTAATGCGATATTTGAGTACCTTTTCGTTTCGGTTTTCCCTCTAATTACTATGATGTACTCTGTAAATGCACCATCATTCTTACCTTTTTCAATCTTGCATCCTGCTTTATATAATTTGCTTTTTACATTTTTCAATTCTTCAAATGTTTCATTGTTTTTCAATGTGTACCATTCATTAAATACATCAGCCATTTTTAAATCATTCAAATGTTGTTGATCGCGCTCTAACGTTTTCAACAATACTTCAAGAATGATGAATCGATGTATATCGTTACTTAATTCTATGAGTGCATTCATATTAAATCACCACTCGTTCTCCGTAGATGACAGGCATTACTGCTAATACATTATCAATTTTAAATGTACGCTTGGCTTGGCGAACAAAACAATATGCTGCCAATGTATCTCCAGTCATAGCAATCACTTTGATACGACGTTTAGTAATCGACTTATCTTTCGCCATATACATAATATCCACTAATTGATTACGTTGCATTGCTTTTACTAATTGCTTTTTCATATTGCCACTCCCTTTTACGAACATTAGTTCTCATTATTATAGAACGAACGTTCGTATTTTGGCAATAAAAAAAGAGAGTGATTGCTCACCCTCTTACATCACGCAACGATGAATAGCCTTTCATCATATACATTATTATACAGTTTTAAATAATCGTCAATAAATTCAAAAAGTCCTCTACTAAAATGATTCTCCTGAATATCACGAGATTGACTAGTTTGGGTATAGGTACTAATGTTTTATAATTCGATTATCATCTTTATATATTGTGTATGTGCTTAATACATTTCCTTCACTATCAGTTAATACAGATGTAATTGATATAGCATTATGTTTTTTTATTTCTTCAATAATTCGAAGTTTTTGATGTTCTTCTAATTTCTTGATAAGTGTTTGTTTATCTAATATTTTATATGTGTGTAATCGCTTATCTACATTATCATTTAATAAAGATGCATCTGATAATGTGTTGTTTTTTTCCATTTCTATTTTGGTATCAGTTTTGTTTGCTGTAATCGAATTAGGAATTAAAAAAATAAAAGAACTAAAAAGAACTGCAATCAGTATTTTTTTCATTCAGATATTATCTCCTTTCGCTGAAATTCAAGTTTTCAGTTATATAAAGGTATGTTATTTAATTTAAAAGTATTAATTGTTTCAATTTTATTCTTAAATTGATTTTATAGACCCTTCAAGATATTTCATTAATTTATATTTTATTTTGAGCATTATAAATCATCGTAATAACTTCTTCTCTCGTTAATTATTCCGAGATAATTTCAACCCTCGAAACACTGGGAAATCCCTTTGTTTCGAGGGTTTTTCTTATCTATTCGTCAAAAAAGACAATGTAACATTTTGAGTTTATTATTAGGGACCGAAATTATGACTAACCATAGTTGTAATTTCTTCTATAGATAAAACCAGAACCGGTTTGTACCCCATTTTTTACGATTGCTAAAAGCTTTTCTTCCGATGCTTCAATAAACTCTTCTTCATTTTTAAACATCGAATAATTAACACTCCGTTCAACTTTTTCTCTATTTTTATGTAAAATCACGATTGTTATCACATTTATATCGCTTCCAACTGGAGGTAATTTTTATTAAAACGCATGTTCCTTTCTTTAGAATTTTCTATTTTATTAAAGCTAGTTTTTGGTAATTCTTACTTAATAATCGCTCGGTTTCTTCTCCAAAAACTAAAGTGCGATATTTTTATATTTCCTCTTACAATATATTAATGAGGGTGCTGAGAGTATACAATATTCCATTGGAAAATAGAAACATTCAATCGACACTATTCGTAGTATTTGTTTAGGTAATATGTACAAAAAGCATATTCTTTTTTGCATATAGTATTACTATATGATAGAAAGGATGTTCAATGTGGAAAAAGAACAAAGATATCTTAATAGATTCAAGTTCAAGTTTAAATCAAATCCATGTTATTGTTGTTGCCCTCGTTGCTGTCCTTGTTGTAGTAAGCTACCATATTTGCCAGTGCCTCCAACCCCACCCTGTCATTATTTAGTGTACGTTACCGACGCTGGTCAGATAACCAATCCTGATAATAGAGTATCGGTAATTGATACAGCGACAAATACAATAGTCGCGAGCATTCCAGTAGGATCCGCACCTTTAGAAATAGCGATTACACCAAATGGGGTATTTGGTTATGTTCCAGCTTACTTCTCGAATAATGTAACGGTTTTTAGTACTGCTACTAATACGCCAATTGCTACCATTCCAGTAGGGGTTAATCCCCTTGGTGTAGCTATTTCACCAAATGGAATACTTGCTTATGTATCCAATCACGGATCAAACACCATATCTGTCATAAATACCGCTACTAATACCGTAACTGCTACTATTCCGGTAGGACTCCAACCTCAAGGTATAGCTTTCACTCCGAATAGTGCGTTTGCTTATGTCGCCAATGAGAATTCAGGTACTGTATCTGTCATAAATACCACTACTAATACTGTAGTTGCAACAATCCCTGTTGGAATTCGCCCGAGGTCAATCGTTCTCACTCCAAACGGCCAATTTGCTTACGTTACAAACGAAAATAGTAACAATGTATCTGTCATTAATACAGTAACAAATACAGTTATTACTACAATCCCTGTAGGAACAGGTCCTGTAGGAACAGCAATTACACCTAATGGAACTCTTGTTTACATTGTAAATAAAGGGAGTAATACGGTATCCGTCATAAATACTATAACAAATATGGTAATTGCAACGATCCCTGTAGGATTATCACCAGATCAAGTAACAGTTTTGCCGAATGGAAAATTTGCTTATGTTACTAATCAAGCTGACAATACTGTATCCGTCGTAAAAATAGCAACTAATACAGTGATTGCAACTCTCCCAGGATTTAACGGACCTACCGGTATTGAAACCGGAACAATTTGTTATTAGAAGAGCTATCTCGATAAGTTAACTTCATAATCAACAATCATTGTCGTAAGTACTTCAACTTAATTTAAAATAGATACTCCCCATTTTCGGTATGGTAGTTACCAAAATAGAACGGGAAGAATACCCATGATTTATCTATTTGATAAAGTCACTTCAAAATTTTTTAAGGAAGAGTAAAAGTTCAGGCAACATTCTATAAGGTTATTGGAGAACTTTGCTCTTTCAATTTACATATTAAATTAAGCCCTTCTACTCGCATTTGATAATGCAAATGTTTATAGAAAGAAATACAACATGCTATCGAGCAATTTATCTATTTTCATCACTCCCAACTTCCCCAAAAGTGATTCAATCCCTAGCACCGAGAGTATATCGATTTCAGATGGATGCAAATTCTTTTTTGAACTTGCTACACGACTGGGATAAGTACAACAAATCTTCTTTATATTTTACAAAGTTGATTGATATTACCCTAATGAACAAAATGAACAAAATAGAATTTTACGATGTTTTTTTATATTCAAACGAGTTGTAATAGAACAGTTCATTACTAACACAGAACAGAAAATAAGTTTTATAAACAGAAATTCAGTATTTTCAACTAAATAAAACAGATTAAAAATTAAGTATTTTTTATGAACAAAATTACACAACTCATTTTTTTAGGTGTATTATAACAATCGTTCAGACACATAAAGCAGATTTTTATCATACATGAATAGGAAGAAGGATTGTCCATGAAGTACCTAAAAAATTTGACGGTACAAGTTATTGTAGCTATCATACTCGGTATTATTGTTGGTGCGATTTGGCCTGAATTTGGGGCTAGTTTAAAAATTTTAGCAGATCTATTTATTAAATTAATTAAAATGTTAATCGCCCCTATTATCTTTTTAACGGTTGTTATCGGTATTGGTAGTATGGGAGACATGAAAAAGGTTGGGAAAATCGGCGGCAAAGCGCTACTGTATTTTGAAATCGTTTCCACGATTGCTTTAGCGATTGGTATTTGTGTAGCAGTTATTATAAATGCTGGAGCAGGTATTGATACATCAAAAGCTGGTGATGCAGATATTTCGAAATACACTACAGCTGCTGAAGAAAATAGTGATGCGGGCTTAGGTGGATTTATCTATAATATTATTCCAGATAATTTTTTTGGTGCACTTGCGAATGGGGATCTATTACCTACTTTACTTTGCGCAGTTTTATTTGGGATTGCAGCTGCTGCACTTGGTGAAAAATCAAAACCAGTCATTTCGTTTTGTGAACAAGTATCTGAAATTTTCTTCAAAATTGTAGGAATGGTAATGAAAGTATCGCCAATCGGTGCTTTCGGAGCAATGGCCTATACAATAGGTAACTTCGGACTTGGTTCATTAAAATCCCTTGGCCTATTAATGGTCGCTGTGTACATTACTATGTTTTTATTCATCGTTGTTGTCCTTGGTTTAATCGCTCGTTTTTACGGCTTTAATATATTTAAATACATTGCTTACATTAAAGATGAGATTTTCCTAGTAATCGGGACATCTTCATCTGAATCCGCATTACCATCCATGATGCGGAAACTTGAAAACTTAGGCTGTTCTAAGCAAGTAGTAGGACTTGTTGTCCCAACCGGTTATTCATTTAACTTAGACGGTACCTCGATTTATTTATCAATGGCAGCATTATTTATTGCGCAAGCGTATGGCGTAGACCTATCTTGGATTGAAGTTATTACTTTATTAGGGGTACTGATGATTACTTCAAAAGGTGCCGCTGGTGTTACAGGTTCTGGCTTCATTACATTAGCTGCTACTTTAGCCGCCTTCCCAATGGTTCCAGTCGAAGGGATTGCATTACTTATTGGGGTAGACCGCTTCATGTCAGAAGCCCGTGCTGTTACGAATTTAATCGGTAACGGGGTAGCATGTGTCATTGTATCGAAATCTGAAAAGGAATTCCACGAAACAGAAGCAGGTCATGCAATTGCTATAAAATAATTAAAAGACATTTCCATTGGTGTAAAACACCATAAGGAATGTCTTTTTAGTTTAAATAACTTAAAAAGCAATACCATTAAGCAACGCAAATGCTACAACAATTCCTAAAACAATTACGACTAAAATTGAGGCAAAAAAGGCTTTCCATTTTGACAATTTATGTACCTCTGATATTCCAACAACCGTTAAAATAAATGTCCAAATACTTGCCACCATTACAAAGGTTCCACAAATAAATTGAATAATATAATCTGCAAGCGTACTTTCTATGTACGGAATTTCGAAGAAGGATTGTGGTGCAAATTGCATCCAAAATAGGATCACTGGTAAAAGCCAAATATAAGGCACCATTGTCATACTAATCATACGAAACATCTCTTTGAAAGTACCTTTTCCACCTAATACTTTCGCTGATAACAATAATACCCCAGCAACGAGCGCTGTCGAAAGAAAGTAGAACAATATTCCAGACATAAATGCTGAAAAAACAATATCACCTAATGAAGACTGTCCATAAATATCTGTTCCGATTAAGGTCACCAAATTGCTACCAAACATACCAATGATTCCAATAATCATAAAATATGAAAGTTTTTTCTCTTTTAAAACATATTGAAATGTATCACGAGGCTTTATCGCAATACTTAGAATTGCATGCCGATCATCTACATGCGTTAATTGTTGTCCACTCAAAATGTAAACCTCCTACAATAATGCATAACTTTTATTATACCTATATTAGGAGGTGAATCAAAGAGATTGCATAGGAATGTCTTATTTTTAGTAAGTAAAATTAATCTAGTTCCCTAATAGGTACATATCCTACATTTTCAAGCAATCGTTGCCCTTCATCTGACAGCATCCAATCAATAATTTCCTGACTTTTTGGATTACTGTTTTGTGTGGTTACAATATAAAACTCATTCGTAATCGGATAGGTATTTGACCGAATCATCTCTTTTGTTGGAGCCACACCATCGATTTCCAATAATTTAATCTCTTTATTTTGTACCATTTCATTCGAATAATAACGGAATGTATAACCAATTGCATTTTTATAATTACGATAGTTTGCAACTTCTTCAATAATACTTCCCATACCTTGTGCTACATTTTCAGTAGGTGCATCCATTATTGGTGTATCATCCATTAAGTTTTGCAGAGCTGTTTGAGAGCCACTGTCTTGCGGTCTCTGGAAGGCACGAATCGCATCACTTCCACCCCCAACTTGTGACCAGTTTGTAACTTCACCAGAATAAATATCCTTTATTTGTTGAAGTGAAAGCCCTTCAACTTTATTTTTTGCATGCACAAAAAAGACAAATGCTTCTTTGCCAATCGGCGTAAGCTTTAATTCTACACCTTGTATTTTCGCTCTATTTTTTTGCTGCTCAGAAGGCGCTAATACAAAAATGAGATCGACACGACCATCAATTAAATTTTGATATGCTGTAGGTGTTTTATTCACCATGACTTCGCTATCATAAGGGTTATATTCTTTTTCTGGATACAATGCTTCAGCCACCGCTGCGTATAAGGGATAAAAAGCTGTTGCCCCATCAATAATTGGCAACGATTCTGTTAGTTGAACGGTTGCCTGCTTCTCTAATTTAACAACTGAATCAACAGTCGAAAACGGTATATATTGATAAACATCAACATCTGCACCAACCGTTGGAATACGGTTTTTCAAATAATATTGAATGGGTTGAATTAATGCAATTGAAAGTGCTAACACACTTATACTAGCTACAATAAGATTCCGCTTTTTGGATGTAAAAAAACGAAATGTAAAGAGAATACAATTTATCAAAATTACTATACCGGCTGTAATCACAAAAGGAATCCATTGAATATTCCCATTCAATAATACAATTAATAATAAACCTATTGTAAAGTGAATAAAAACAATCAATAAAACAACAACAACTATTATATTGTAAATAGTTTTTGACCAATCCATTGTCTACACCCCCATAATAAAACCATTCGACAATAAAGGTCATTATCCTTTTTATTCCAAATAAAAAGGCTTCCCAAAAAGAAAAATAGTCATTTTCTTTAGGGAGCCTCTTTATCATAATGTCCATTCATTAACTACTTTGTTCTATTTAATGCAAAGAGTTATACAAACTTCACCATATGGTATTTTTTCTTACCACGGCGAATAATGGCAAATGCATCTTCCAAACGGTCAGTTGAATCAACAACGTATTCTAAATCCGTTATCTTTTCTCCGTTTACACTAATCGCGCCATTTGTGACATCTTCACGAGCTTGTCGTTTTGATGATGAAATGCCTGCTTCAACGATTAATTCCACAATGTTTTTATCATCTTTTGTAACCTCTATAGAAGGAACACCAGAGAACGCAACTTTCATTTCTTCTACTGATAACGCTTTTAAATCACCAGAGAATAATGCTTTTGTAATACGCTCAGCCGCTTCTAGCCCTTCTTCACCGTGAATTAAGCGTGTCATTTCTTCCGCTAATGCTTTCTGGGCTTTACGTAAATGTGGCTCTTCTTCCACACTAACAGCCAAGCTTTCAATTTCTTCTCGTGTTAAGAATGTAAAGATTTTTAAGTACTTAACTACGTCTGCATCTGCTGCGTTAATCCAGAACTGGTAAAACTCATATGGAGATGTTTTTTTCGCATCTAACCAAACGGCACCACCAGCTGTTTTACCAAACTTTGTACCATCCGCTTTCGTCACTAGTGGAATTGTAATACCAAAAGCTTTTGCGTTTTCATCATGCGTTTTACGAATCATTTCAAGACCAGTTGTAATATTCCCCCACTGGTCTGAACCACCTACTTGAATACGAACATTGTGGTGATCGTATAAATGATTGAAGTCGATCCCTTGGATTAATGTGTATGCAAATTCAGTAAATGAAATTCCTGAATCTAAACGTGAAGCAACCGTATCTTTATTTAAAATGTAATTTACATTAATTAATTTTCCGTAATCACGTAGGAAGTCGATTAATGTCATTGGGCCAACCCAATCATTGTTATTAACTAATTTTGCTGCATTTTCTGCACCCGATGAAAAGTCGAATAAACGCTCCATTTGACGTTTTAACCCTTGAACGTTTTGTTCTACTTGCTCCATCGTTTGTAATTGACGCTCTTCAGAACGACCAGATGGATCTCCTACTGTACCTGTCGCACCACCAACAAGTAAAATCGGTGTGTGACCCGCTTTTTGGAAGCGACGTAATGTTAATAAAGGTACGATATGACCGATATGCATTGAATCTGCAGTTGGATCTACCCCAACATATAACGACACCTTTTGCTCATTAAGTAATTTTTCCATACCTTCTGCGTCAGTTTGTTGGTACAACAATCCGCGCCATTGTAAATCTTGTAGTAATTCATTCATCTGTACTCTCTCCTTTTACATGTTTTATTGTTTACCATGTAAGGAAATAAAAAACGTCCCTACACGCAAACTGCATGCAGGGACGTCAAATTATCATCATTTAACGCGGTACCACCCGGCTTGAAGAAATGTAACCTTTCTTCCACTTTAAGCGTCTATATCGCGACGAAACGTTCAAGCTCCAAGTACGTAATTCATGAAAACACTTTGTCTAGCTTTCACCATCCGCTAGCTCTCTACATCAGGGAATGTCTCCACTACTTCAAACTCTTCTTTGCTTGAAATTATAAGTTCTATTCTACTCAATATATGAACGATGTCAATAACTATGTTCGTTTAGATATCAAATATGCTATAATAAACAAGATTTTAGGAGGTCGATGAAGTGAGAAAATGGCTCGATAAATTAAATGAAAAAATCGAAATCCTTGTTTCTTCAAAAAGGATGCGTCACTTCCGTATTGCTGGAGACGTATTTTGGAACTTATTCCTATTAGCTATAATCTTTATTGTCACAATCACAATTTTTGTTGGCAGTATCGGTGCAGGTTATTTTGCTTCTTTAGTTAAAGATGAACCTTTACGCTCAAAAGAAGATATGCGTGAACAAATTTTTAGTTACGACGAAACAAGTGAAATATATTTTGCAAACGATATTTACATAGGGAAAATCCGTACAGATTTAGATCGCCGAGAAACATCGCTTGCTAATATATCACCAACTGTTATTAATGCTGTTCTTGCGACAGAGGATGAATATTTCCGTGAACATACTGGTATTGTACCAAAAGCCGTATTACGCGGGTTGCTTCAAGACGTATCGAATTCATCTACACAAACAGGTGGTTCTACATTAACGCAACAATTAATTAAAAATCAAATTTTAACAAATGAAGTTTCATATGAACGTAAAGCGAAGGAAATTCTACTTGCTGTACGTTTGGAGCAATTTATGACGAAGGAAGAAATATTAGAGGCATACTTAAATATTATTCCGTATGGTCGTAATTCATCTGGTCGAAATATCGCCGGAATTGAAACAGCTGCCCAAGGTATATTCGGTATATCCGCAGCGAAATTAAATCTACCTCAAGCTGCCTATATCGCAGGAATTCCTCAAGCACCTTTTAAATATACGCCGTTTACAAATAAAGGCGAGCGGAAAAGTGCGGAAGGGATGAAGCCAGGCATCGATCGTATGAAAACTGTATTATACCGTATGCAAGAAGCCGGTTATATTACTGACAAAGAATATGAAGAGGCTCTCACTTACGATATTACGAAAGATTTAAAAGAATACGAAGAGCGACCTGAAGATAAGTATCCTTGGTTAACAGCTGAGCTAGAAATGCAAACAAAAGAAATTTTCGCAAAAATTCTAGCTGAAAAGGATGGCGTTGATCCAGCTCGTTTACAAGAAGAGTCCAATTTGAAGGATAAATACACGATTTTAGCAGACCGTACAATTCGTTCAGGTGGTTATCGCATTTACTCAACAATTAATAAAGACATGTATGATGCAATGCAAAAAGTAACGGACGAATTTACATTATACGGACAAACTTATAAGAAGAAAGAAAAGGACCCTGAAACGGGGGAAGAAATCGAAGTAGATGTTCCTGTACAAACTGGTAGTATTGTCATTGAAAATAGTACAGGAAAAATTTTAAGCTTCGTTGGTGGCCGTGATCACCAATTAGAGCAATTAAATCACGCAACACGAGCATATCGTTCTAATGGTTCTACGATGAAACCATTACTCGCTTATGCACCTGCACTAGAATATGGTGTCATTGGCGCAGGTAGCCCGGTTGTTGATGTGAAGTTTGTTCGTGAATATGATGACTATAAACCAGTAAACTATAACCCTAATCAAGAGTTAGGAATTATACCTGCTCGTCAAGCAGTTGCATCTTCACAAAACTTGCCGGTACTACGTCTATATAATTCAATTTTAGACCGTCGCCCTGCCACGTATCTTGAAAAAATGGGCTTCTCTAAATTAACGGCAGGTGATTATGTTAACCTTTCAACTTCTATTGGTGGGTTAACTTATGGTGCATCAGTAGAAGAAAATGTAAATGCATACGCTACATTCGCAAATAAGGGACAATTTATTGATGCCTACATGATTGAACGCATTGAAGATTTAGATGGTAATATCATTTATGAGCATAAAGTTGAGCCAGTAGAAGTATTCTCAGAAGAAACAGCCTATATGATGACAGATATGTTACGTGATGTATTACAGCAAGGTGGTACAGCAACACGTGCTCAAAGCTTATTAAAATTCTCATCTGACTTTGCGGCTAAAACAGGTACTACGCAGGACCATAATGACGTATGGTTAGTTGGCTACAACCCAAATATCTCTTTAGGTGTATGGTTAGGTTATGACGTACCTCGTTCGTTAAATGCATTTAACAATCGTTATCAGCACCCAAGTTATCGTGTCAATACACTATGGGCAACCTACATGAATTCGTTATATGATATAAATCCAGAATTCATCGGCACAAAAGAACCATTTAAAAAGCCTGAAAATGTAGTAACAGAATCGTTCTGTG
This sequence comes from Solibacillus sp. FSL R7-0682, assembly GCF_038005985.1. Taxonomy (NCBI): domain Bacteria; kingdom Bacillati; phylum Bacillota; class Bacilli; order Caryophanales; family Caryophanaceae; genus Solibacillus; species Solibacillus sp. FSL R7-0682. The sequence goes on along the minus strand of NZ_JBBOUI010000001.1, from coordinate 1,030,636 downwards.
GTATTTCAGGTATGGCACCTTCAGCATCTTGCTCAGATGCAGGACTCGTTATTTCCGATTTATTTAATAGAAATGTTCTATTACCGACACAGCCAGATGATAGTTTTGTATCTTCTACATCTGTTGTTATTAATGGCAATACGTATGCTGCCTTACCTACAACACCAACTGAGTTTGTAGAAATGAAAGGGTACGGTTTGAATCAAACATTTATTGATCGCATGCTCGGCTCTCTTGGCGGTGATGCATCGAAATTATTATCATTTAGCTCAGGTAAAGGGGTAGTTTCTGGTGTCCCATTTAATGCAGATAATGTTTCACCTAGTTCTGTCCATGCATCCTTAGCAAATGGTTCACTAACATGGACTGCTTCAGGATCAAATGATATTGTTGGGTACCGCGTATACAGTATTACGAACGGGGGAATCTCTCTCGTTAAATCAGTAAAATCATATGAAAGTTATCAAATGAATGTATCTCCAGGAGTTCACTATGTTGTTGTAGCAGTTGACATTACAGGCTTAGAGTCACAATACTCAAATGAAGTTGGCGAAATAATTGTTGCACCGCCACCACCTACTGAGGAAATTGAAGAGCCTGAAGATGAAATCGGTGATATCATTGATGAGGATATTATCGACATCGAACCAATTGAGCCACCACCTGTAGAATAATTAAAAAAAGTGCGATACTCCTAATTGTTCAGGAGTATCGCACTTTTTACTATTTAATAACTGTTTTTAAAATGGCAACAGCTTCATCTATCTCTTGTTCTGTCACCGTTAATGGTGGTAACAGACGAATTACTTTAGGTCCTGCCGCTACTGTTAATAACCCCGCTTCGTCTAAAGCAGCTACAAACGAAGCCACATCCTCGCCACCAAGTCCTAATCCAAGCATTAAGCCCTTACCTTGAATCGTATATTGTTCCTCAGGGAATGCTTCTTTTAATTTTGTAACGAAGTATGTAGATTTTTGTTGTACGTTCTGTAAAAAAGCTTCATCAAAAATAAGCTCGATTACTTTTTGTGCTACTGCTACCCCTAATGGATTGCCTCCAAATGTCGTACCATGTGTACCTGCACTAAATGTATCGAATAACTCAGATGTTCCTAAAATGCCTCCAATTGGGAAGCCGCCTCCAAGCCCTTTAGCCATTGACACAATGTTAGGTTTAATAACTGTTTGCTCAAAAGCAAAGCGAGTACCAGTACGCCCAATTCCTGTTTGTACTTCGTCAACAATGACTAAAATATCCGATGACTGTTGAATGTCATGAATTGCTTGTGCAAATTCATCCGTTACAGCATTTACACCACCTTCGCCTTGAATTAGCTCTAGCATAATCGCAGCTGTTTCACCGTCAACTGCGGCCTTCAAAGCAGCTACGTCATTGAATGGTAATGTAATAAATTCACTAACTAACGGACCAAATCCGCTACGTACTTTATCTTGACCTGTTGCGCTCATTGCACCAAAAGTACGACCATGGAAGCTTTGTTGGAATACGATAATTTTATGCTTACCTGTATGTTTACGAGCAATTTTTATGGCTGCTTCATTTGCTTCAGCACCACTATTACAGAAAAATGCATAAGATAAATGCAAGTCCTTTACTAACGATGCCGCTAATTGCTCTTGACCAGGGCTTTCAAACAAATTACTAATATGCCAAAGCTTCTCACTTTGCTTTTGAATCGCTTCAACAATTGCCGGGTGCGCATGACCTAAACTACAAACGGCAATACCACTTGTAAAATCTAAATAACGCTTCCCTGTCGTATCAAAAACTTCTGTCCCTTTTCCTTCAACAATCGCAAAAGGTCTTCTTGCGTAATTTCGAAATAATGCACTCATTTAACAAGCTCCTCACTTAAAATAGTCGTTCCTGTTAGCGTTTCATTAACAATTTGAACAGATGGAATTCCTGCGGCTAAACAGTTTAAAGCACCTTGTACTTTAGGGATCATGCCACCATAAATATTCCCTTCCTCAATCCATTGATTAATTTGAGATGGTGTCACTTCCGTTTGAAACATATCATCTATACGAATACCTGCTACATCGGTTACTAAAAACAAACAATCTGCTCCTACTGCCAATGCTACTTCACTCGCAACAGTATCACCATTAATATTAAGCCCTTGTCCGTCTTTTGTCGCCCCTATACAAGCAATTACCGGAACAATATTTAACTTTAATAATGACTCAACTAGCTCGACATTGACCTTATCTACTTGCCCTACATACCCATAGGTAGAAGCATCAATAAAATTACTTTGTAAAAGCCCTCCATCAAAGCCATTTAAACCAATTGCTGAAATGCCAGCAGCAGTTAGCTCATGGACAAGTGCTGGATTTACTTTACCAATTAACGTCGATTGTACAATATCAATCATTTCTTCACTCGTTACGCGTAAGCCATTGATCGTGTAAGAGGTAATACCTGCAGCAGCTAATGCACGATTAATGGCAGGGCCACCTCCATGAGTAATAATTAATTGAACTCCCTGCTCCTGTAACGCTTTGAAATTATGAAAGAACGTCTCATTCAAACCTTCTAATGTACTGCCTCCTAGCTTGATGACCATTTTACGAGCGGTATGATGCATTGATTTGAACATAGTCATAAGTTAAATCACACCCCCATGCAAATCCGTGTCCTTCACCAACATCTAAAGAAACAAAAATTTTCACTTCAGGCTGCTTTAAAATTTCAATAAGCGCTTCTTCCGAAAACTTGATTGGCTCGCCATTTTCAACCATCGTTGCGCCACCGATTTTAATCGTAATTTTATCTGGATCAACGATAGCCCCAGAATAACCAACAGCGGCTATAATACGTCCCCAGTTTGCATCACAGCCAAATACCGCAGTTTTAACCAGGGGTGAACCGACAACTGTTTTTGCTATTTTACGTGCTTCTTCATCTGAAACGGCACCAGCAACTTCCACTTCAATTAATTTTGTAGCTCCTTCTCCATCTCGTGCAATTGATTTTGCTAAATCTTCTGCAACGAGACGTAGTGCTGTATAAAAATTATCCCAATCTGGATGCGTAGGGGTTAATGGATTATTACCTGCTAAACCATTTGCCATGACAATTACTGTATCATTCGTTGACGTATCACCGTCTACCGTGATTGAGTTAAATGTACAATCTGTTACACTTGACAACGCTTTTTGTAATTCATCCGATTCGATCTTAGCATCTGTTGTAATGAAGCCTAACATCGTTGCCATATTAGGTTCAATCATACCTGAGCCCTTTGCTGCGCCTGATACAATGACTTCTTTACCATCAACAATCGTTGCATAAGTTGTGTTTTTCATGACAGTATCTGTTGTCATAATGGCTTGCGCAAAATCAATGCCATTTTCCAATTTGGATTCAGGTTGTAGCATTTTTACGCCTTTTTCCACTGGCTCCATCTTCATGATTTCACCGATAACACCAGTTGATGCCACTCCTATTAAATGACTATCAATCCCTAATTTTTGTGCAGCTAATCGTTGCATTTCATAGGCGTCCGCTAATCCTTGCTTGCCCGTACAAGCATTCGCATTTCCTGAGTTAACAATAATTGCCTGCATTTTCTTTGCTTCATAAACTACTTCTTTTGTTACTTTAATTGGTGCCGCCTGTATAGCATTTGTTGTGAATACACCTGCAACACTAGCTGGTACTTCACTAACGAGTATTGCTAAATCTTTTTTCTTATGTTTAATACCGCAATGAACACCTGCTGCTGTAAATCCTTTTGGAGAAACAATATTTTTACTAGATAATTTTTTCATTTCAATTGTTGAAGCCATTTTAAATCCTCCCTTTGTTATGTAAGTTCTGTAGGATGAAATTATTTAAATGAAATAAGGTACAAGTTGTAACCCTGTTTGTTGCGGTAATCCAAACTGAACATTCATATTTTGAATTGCCTGACCTGCTGCACCCTTTACTAAATTATCAATCACACTAATAATTGTGGCACGGTTTGTTCGTTCATCGAGCTTTACATAAATATCACAGTAATTGGAGCCTTTCACACGATTTGTTCCAATCGATGTAGCATCTTGAATGACACGTACAAATGGGTTATTCACATATGTCGAAGCTAAGCAATCAACTAATTGTTGCTGTGTCACACCTGATGTCACCTGAGCGTATGAAGTTGCCAGTATTCCACGTGTCATTGGTACTAAATGTGTATTAAATGTTATATTTGCCTCCACATTAGCGAACATCGAAATCGCCTGCTCAATTTCAGGGATATGCTGATGCTCATTAATTTTATAAATCGAAAAACTTTCATTCGCCTCACTATAATGCGTACTTTGTGAAGGCTTATTTCCTGCACCTGAAATGCCGCTCTTTGCATCAATTATTAAAAAACTCGGATCGATTAAACTTTCTTTTAATAATGGCAATAATGAAAGTAGGACGGCAGTTGGATAGCATCCAGGGTTTGCAATTAATTCGGCTTGAGAGATTGCCTCTTCGTTCCATTCGGTTAAACCGTATACACTTTTTTCAACAGCCTCCTTTGGAGCAGGGTTTTTTTTGTACCAAAATTCATAGCTCGATAAATCTTTCAAACGAAAATCACCTGATAAATCGATGAGTTTTGGACCTAAGCCAATAAGTGGTGGAAATAAGTTACTTGATACTCCAGAAGGCGTGCTTGCAAAAACAACATCAAAATTTGCCAGCACATCATAATCTATTTTTTGTAACGGCTGATTATACAAATCAACTAAATGTGGAAACTTATTTGAAAAAATAGTCCCTTCTTCCGAAGAAGTGAACAGCTCAATTGCTTCAACCTCTTTATGATTATGCAAGAACCTTAATAATTCTAATCCCCCATAACCAGTTGCCCCTATAATACCTACCTTCATCATGTCACCTCAATTTATGTTTAAAAACAATGTCTTATTTTAATTACTTAATTCTTTTCTAAAGATAAAAATAAGTATAGATATGTATAATTATTTAGTCAACTGTATTTTTATATAAAAACAAATTATTCTAAATTTTTTATTTAGAAACAGAGAATCGTAAAAAAATGAGGCTCGGACAGAAGTGAAAATTTCTCTATTTATGGTAAAGTACAGTATTAAAAAAAGGATACTTAATAAATTGGTTGTAGTGGAGGGGCGACTCCTGGGGGAATAGCGTTACGTTTAGACAACAGGCTCAGACCACGCCGCCGGAAAGCGTCCCCGCAACGGAAACCAATTACAAAAAAACATCATTTTTCTCACTCGAGAAAAATGATGTTTTTGTTTTGTCCCAGCAACATTGCATTTAGATTAATCTTCCATCGTCGACAAATCCCCTGTTGGAAGTTCTAGCTCCCATGCCTTTAATACACGTCTCATTATTTTGCCGCTACGGGTTTTTGGAAGTTTATCTTTGAATTCTATTTCTCTCGGAGCTACGTGAGCTGATAAACCATGTTTTACAAATTCACGAATTTCAACTTCTAATTGTTCAGAAGGCTCGACACCTTCACGTAATGAAATGAACGCCTTAATAATCTCACCACGCACTGGATCTGGTTTCCCTATTACGCCAGCTTCTAAAATATCTGGATGTTCCAGCAGTTTACTTTCAACTTCAAATGGTCCAACACGCTCCCCTGCAGTCATAATGACATCGTCTACACGCCCTTGGAACCAGAAGTAGCCTTCATCATCCATATAAGCAGAGTCACCAGAAACATACCACTCTCCTTTTATGAAGTATGATTCATAGCGCTCTTGATTGCCCCAAATTTGCCGCATCATAGCTGGCCATCCTTTTCGTATTGCTAAATTTCCCATCGTAAATGGGGGCAGTTCATTTCCATCGTCATCAACAATTGTTGCATAAATACCGGGTATTGGTTTCCCCATTGACCCTGGTTTAATTTCCATTGATGGATAGTTACAAATCATATGGCCACCCGTTTCCGTCATCCACCACGTATCATGTATGCGATGATTTAATGCTTCTATTCCCCAACGGATAACTTCTGGATTTAACGGCTCCCCAACTGATAAAACGTGTCGCAATGAAGATAAATTGTACTGTTTTAAAATATTTGGTCCAGCGCCCATTAACATTCTGAATGCAGTTGGTGCACTATACCACACTGTAACACCATACTGTTCTATTGCAGCATACCAAGCTTGGGGACTAAAACGTCCGCCAATAATAACGTTCGTAACGCCATTTAACCAAGGGCCGAAAATCCCATAAGCTGTTCCCGTTACCCATCCTGGATCAGCTGTACACCAATAAATATCATCTTCTTTTAAGTCTAATACCCATTTGGCTGTTTCGTATTGCTGTACCATTGCATAATGTACATGTAAAACACCCTTAGGTGCCCCTGTTGATCCAGATGTATAATGTAAAATGGAGCCATCTTCTTTATCCATCCATTCAATCTCAAAGTGAACAGATGCCTCATCAAAATACTTATTAAAGTCAACAATCACATCTGTCTCCACAATGTTTTCACCAACAACGAATACTGTTTTTAAGTTAGGTAGTTGATCAATCGGAATTCGTCCAAGTAATGCAGGCGTTGTTACAACTGCTGTTGCCTCACTATCCGCTAATCTGTCATAAACTGCACCTTCCATAAATGCTTCAAATAGTGGACCTACAATGACCCCCATTTTTAAAGCGCCTAAAAGACTAAAATACAATTCTGGTGTTCTCGGCATAAAGATAAATAGACGGTCACCTTTTTTCAAATTCGCTTTATCCTGAAATACATTCGCTGCTTTGTTTGAATTTTGCTTCATGTCATGAAATGTGTATGTTTCTTTACGAACACCATCCGAATAATGAAGGGCATCTTTGTCCTTTAGCGGTGTTTCAACATGTCTGTCGATTGCTTCATATGCAATATTAACTTTCCCCGTTTCATACCAAGTAAAAGCTTTCTCAGTATTTGTCCAATTGTGAGTAGCTACTGTTTCCTCATAGTTTTTTAAACAATGCTCCCCTGGAACTATAGCTAATTTCTCCATTATTTTCATCCCCATGAATCCCCCTTTTTCTTCAAACATATCACCATTTTACAGGAAAAATATTATTATTAGCAAAACATTTTTAATTTTCTAATAATTTAGTTATTTTTTGTAAGAATTAGCGTATTTTCGCATAAAATCTTGTATAATGGAAATATTACAAGCAGGTGGTGTGATTATGAATCATGTGAAAAAATACTATTGTGTTGAATTCGAGACGAGGAATGGTAAAGTTTTAGTGGAAGGTCCCGTTCCGTCTGAGCAACTTGCTTCGTATACTTTACACGAAGATTTAAAAGCTTTTAGACCTTCACACCAACAACATGCAGCACTTGTTGATATTGCTAAGTTAGAAGAAGGAAGAATTATACTTGTTCGGCAGGGAAACATTGTAATGGGCTATGTCACTTATCTTTATCCTGACCCGTTAGAGCGTTGGGCTGAGGATCGTATTCCGAATATGATTGAGCTAGGGGCAATTGAAGTCATACCTTCTTTCCGTGGAACAGGTATAGGAAAAAAATTATTAGAAGTATCTTTAATGGATGATGGAATGGAAGATTATTTAATTATTACAACTGAATATTACTGGCATTGGGATTTGAAAGGGACAGGACTCAATGTTTGGGATTATCGTAATATGATGGAGCGTATGATGACATCGGCCAATTTTGAATATTACGCGACAGATGACCCTGAAATCACTTCCCATCCCGCAAATTGTTTAATGGCACGCGTTGGTTCACGAGTTCAAGCTGATACGCTTGAACGATTTGACAGGCTTCGCTTTAGAAGTCGCTTCATGTATTAATTCTTATCACAAAGGGGATTGAATAATGATCGTCGAAGAAATTATGAATACCGAAATACATACACTTTTACCTCATAACACAGTTCGTGATGCTGTTCTACTCATGCGCGAGAAGAAAATCAGGCATCTTCCAATCGTCAATGATGAGAATTACGTCATAGGTATTGTTACAGAGCATGATATAAAAAATGCGCTCCCTTCATGCTTACGTGAGGAACCAAACTCTTCTATTTATGATGCGCCAATTGAAAATGTGATGACGAAAAATCCAATGGTAGGCCACCCTTTAGATTCAGTAGAAGAAATTGCTTTAACCTTTTATGAATCAAAAATAAGCTGCCTTCCGATTGTATCTGCTGGTGCGTTAGTCGGAATTGTTACAACAACTGATTTATTGTATACGTATATTGAGTTAACTGGTACAAATAAGCCTGCTTCGAGAGTCGACATTCGTGTCTCAGATCGTCCTGGTATGCTCTATGAAATTACGAAAGTATTCCACGAAAACAATGCCAATGTACTAAGTGTTCTTGTCTATCCTGATGGTAATAATGACAAATCTCGCATTTTAAGTGTCCGTCTACAAGTAATTAATCCTTTACTAGTTATTGAAGACTTGCGCCAGCGTGGATATAACGTCCTCTGGCCAAATGTACCTGGCGTAACGTTATGAAAAAAGCTGTTTTTGTTTATTCGCCAGATCAACTTAATTACAAATTTTCGGACACTCACCCGTTTAACCATAAACGACTACACTTAACAATTGATCTACTAAAAAACATTGGTGCTTTACAAGATGAAGATATCATACCTGCGCGTGTAGCAACAGATGAAGAAATTGCCCTTGCGCATGATCCTCAATATATTGAAATTGTTAAAAAGGCGGGACACGGTAAATTAACTAAACAGCAAGGCGAACCATATGGAATAGGGACAGAAGATACACCCATGTTTCCAAATATGCATGAAGCAAGTGCGCTGCTCGTTGGTGGTACTCTACAGGCGGTAGATCATGTACTCCAAGGAAAATCAGAGCATGCAATTAATCTTGGTGGAGGGCTACATCACGGGTTCCGAGGAAGAGCATCGGGCTTTTGCATATACAATGATAGCAGTGTCGCCATTAAATATATACAAGAAAAATACGGATTACGCGTGTTGTATGTCGATACAGATGCACATCATGGGGATGGTGTGCAGTGGTCCTTTTATGATGATCCAAATGTGTGTACATTATCAATTCACGAAACTGGTCGTTATTTATTTCCTGGTACCGGCAATATTACCGAACGAGGAAATGGTGAAGGCTATGGTACATCGTTTAATTTCCCTATCGATGCCTTTACAGAAGATGAAAGTTTTTTAGAAATATATGAGCAATCGATGCGTGAAGTATTTGAATTTTTTAAACCGGACGTTGTGTTTACACAAAATGGAGCAGATGCTCATTATTTTGATCCTTTAACACATTTATACGGTACGATGAATATTTATAGAGAAATCCCAAAACTTGCTCATAAGCTTGCCCATGAATATTGTAATGGGCGCTGGATTGCCGTTGGGGGTGGCGGCTACGATATTTGGCGTGTCGTACCACGCGCATGGTCTCTCATTTGGACTGAAATGACAGATCAAATTGCGCCAACTGGTCCATTACCACAAGCTTGGCTCGATAAATGGCAGCCTGAATCACCTGTACCATTTATTCCTACATGGGATGATCCAAAGTCACTTTATGAGGCAATTCCTCGTAAAATTGAAATTCAAGAAAAAAATGCACAAATGCTCCAAAAAGCATTACATATTATTCGAACTGAAAAAAATCGTTCCTAATATTAATTTACCAACATAAAGAAAGACACATCCTAACTATTTAAAGGATGTGTCTTTTTGGTGAAAATTTTATAAAACAACCTATCCATTTAATTTTGTAATATAATGGTTATATTATCAAACATTATCTTTAAATGGAGGTTTTATAATGTATAAACATATTCTATTAGCAGTTGATGGCTCAGAAAACTCTTTCCGCGCTGCACAAGATGCAGTGAAAATCGCTTCAGAAGAATCTTTAATTGAGATTATTTCCGTACTATCTACTGAAGGCATTACATCTGAAGCAGTTAAAGCCGGTACGCTAGATAATTTAGAAGCGGAGTACCGACAAAAATTTGCACGAGAAGAAAATCACATTAAAGAAAATCATTCAAACTACAAAGTGACAATTTCTCATGGGTCAGCCGGACGAATGATTTCCAATTATGCAAATGACAAAAATGTTGATTTAGTAGTTATTGGCTGTCGTGGACTAAACCCCATGCTTGAAATGGTATTTGGAAGTGTAAGTACATATGTATCAAAAAATGCAAATTGCTCTACTTTATTAGTGAAGTAATTTAGAAATGAAAACGCCTCTTCCGCTAATTGGAAGGGGCGTTTTTGCTTATTTTTCACTTGAGTCTCGTAGTTCAATTCGGTGTGGTAAAATTACATTTTGCTCATCCACTTCTTCTTTGTTCATATACTTTGTCAACAAGCGCATTGCTACTGCACCAATATCATAAAGCGGTAATACGACACTTGTTAATTGTGGGCGGACCATACGAGCTAGTTTAGAATTTTCAAAGCTAATTATTTCAATATCGTTTGGTACATGTTTTCCACTATCTTGTGCACCATGTACTAAACCAATTGCTAATTCATCGTTTCCGACAAAAATAGCAGTAGGTGGTTGATCAATCTCACTTAATGTCGTCCAACTTTCTAGTCCGTCATCATATGAGCCATCACCAGCAACAATTAACGCTTCATCGAGTTCAATCCCTGCAAGTTCAAGAGCGTCCTTATACGCCTTTAACTTATACTGTCCATTAACAGTATATTGAAGTGGACCCGATACAAAGGCTATGCGCTTATGACCATTTTGAATAAACAACTGAACAGCCTCTAATGCAGCATTGTAATAATCAATATTAACGGAAGCAACCTTTTCTGTGGAGCTAATCGAGCCAGCTAGTACGATCGGAACAGAACATGCTTCTACTGCTCGTTGAATATTTTCAGTAACTTCTTCACTCATCATCACGATACCATCGACTTGCTTCCCTAGCATCGTATTTAACAATGTTAATTCTTTTTCTTCGTTTTGATCTGAATTAGCTAAAATAATATTGTAGCGGTACATTGTCGCAATGTCTTCAATACCACGTGCAAGCTCAGCGTTTAAATTATTCGAAATATCAGGGATGATGACTCCTACCGATGTCGTTTTTTTACTTGCTAAACCACGTGCTACTGCATTTGGTCGGTATTCCAGTCGTTCGATGACTTCTAATACCTTTTTTCTCGTTGCTGGCTTTACATTTTGGTTACCATTTACTACTCGTGATACCGTTGCCATTGATACATTTGCTTCACGCGCAACATCATATATTGTGACAGTCAAAAAATCTCCCCCTTTTTAGCATTCGTCTACACATTGATTGTGAATACGTTATTCGTGTATTCGAAGTTATGTATATTGTTATGATATAATACTTTCATTTCCATTTTCAATTGAAAACCTAGTGAATCACTCGAATTGTCATGAATAGAGCAAAATTTGGTCAAAAGTTGCCCTTATTCCAATAAAAATTTATAATTACTGCCAATTGAATGACTAATATTAATACATTAAGCAAAGGGTTTGCCTGAACATAGTGTTTCAGACAAACCCTTTCATCCATTATTTTTTTGCTGTAATCCTGTTAATAATTTTTCCTGTAAATTTAAATAGGTCGTTAGCTCATCTTTTGATAAAACAGAAAAAATATCAACATAAATTTGTTCGCCAATTTGTTGTGCTACATTTAATGCTTCCATGCCTTTTTCTGTAATACAAAGTTGAATGATTCTACGATCATTTTCGTCATATACACGTTTTGCTAGACCAGTTGCCACTAATTTATTTGCGATATTTGTCATAGCACCTTTCGTATAGCCAAGAAGTTCAGCAAGCTCTACTTGCTTTTTTGCACCTTCTAGTTTGAGCTCCGATAATACTAAAATAGGTGATATTCCTATTGGATAAGGAAACTGCCTTGTAAAACGGACAATGTTCTCATTATTCATTTGTTCTAGCATATGAATCAAATGAAAAAGGTTATTTTGTTCCATTATAAATCGTACCTTTACTTAATTATTTCAAAATAGATTGTAAAGCTTAGCTTAGCATAATTAAGTTTACTCGTAAACTTAACACCTTATTACAACAAAAAAAGCCCTCTAAAATCATTCAGACTTAGAGGGACTTCCGATAGAAAGTTATTTTGACACTTCATATTGCTTCATGAATTTTAAAATTTCATCGTAGAAAGCATTGAAAGTAGGAATATCCATTTGTTGCTGCTGATCTGATAATGCGATTGATGGATCAGGGTGAACTTCTGCCATTACTCCATCTGCACCAATTGCAATTGCTGCTTTTGCACATGGTAACAATAAATCACGACGTCCAGTTGAATGCGTCACGTCTACCATTACTGGTAAATGCGTTTCCTGTTTTAAAATTGGAACAGCTGAAATATCTAATGTATTACGTGTTGCTTTTTCGTAAGTACGAATACCGCGCTCACATAGAATAATATTCTCATTACCTTTTGACATAATGTATTCTGCAGCATGGATAAATTCATCGATTGTTGCTGCTAAACCTCGTTTTAATAAGACGGGTTTATTAGTAGCACCCGCCGCTTTTAATAATTCGAAGTTTTGCATGTTACGTGCACCAATTTGAATGACATCGATGTAATCTAACGCATGCTCTAAATCTGCTGGAGTAACAATTTCTGTTATTACGCCTAAGCCGTACTCCTTAGAAACATCTTTTAAAATTTTTAAGCCATCTAATCCTAGTCCTTGGAAATCGTATGGTGATGTACGAGGTTTATAAGCTCCTCCACGGATTAATTTTAATCCTTTTTCCTGGATTGATGCTGCAACTGCCGCTACTTGCTCATAAGACTCAACTGCGCATGGTCCGAAGACAAAGGAAGGTGTTCCTGTACCAATTAGCTCACCATTGACATTAATGACAGTATCTTCTGACTTTTCTTTTCGTGAAACAAGTAATTCCTTTTTCTTTTCTGCTTCAAGTTGTTTCAGAGCCGTTTTGAAGATTTGTTTAAAAATAAAATCAACCGTCATCTGATTTAATGGACCATTGTTATGTTTCTTAATTAAATCCAGCATATGACGCTCACGTAATGGGTCATAGCGATTAACGCCTTGCTTTTCTTTGATTTTTCCAATTTCTTCAACAACTGCTGCACGTTCATTTATTAAATTCAAAATTTCTAAATTTAAACGATCGATTTCACTACGTAAGCTTTCTAAATCCTGTTGACTCATCTTTCTTTCCCCTCTTCCTCGTATCCGGCACTTTCAGATAACTTAAAAGTATGATACATTTTTAAGTAATAAATTCATTATAATCAACTCAAGATAGAATGTCACGCATTTTTAATTTAGCGCTTCAACTCGCTAAAGTATAGTATGATAATTTTTTTGAAAGGAAGCGTTTTCATATGACGAATAAATTGTTTGCGCTAGATATCGGCACGCGTTCCGTTGTTGGTATCATTCTTGAGCAGCAAGGCGACCAATATCATGTTGCAGATATTTTAGTGAAAGAACATAAAGAACGTGCCATGGTTGATGGACAAATACATAATGTTATATACGTAGCTGAACTCATTCAAGAAATAAAGAAGGAATTAGAACAAAAGCACGGTCCACTAAAAAAAGTAAGTGTTGCAGCTGCTGGACGCGCATTAAAAACCGAGCAAGCTAGCGTTACCGTCGAAATTAAAAATCGCCCAATTTTTACTGAAGAAGATATTAGCCGGTTAGAATTACAAGCAGTGCAGCAGGCACAGCAACAACTGCTCCAGCAAAAGGAAGACTCAAAAAACAATCATTATTATTGCGTTGGTTATTCTGTACTTTACTTCCGTTTAGATGGTGAAGAAATTGGTAGCTTAGTTGACCAACAAGGTGATGAAGCATCAGTTGAAGTAATCGCTACTTTCTTACCGCGTGTCGTTGTAGAATCTTTACTAGCAGCATTAAAGCGTGCAGATTTAGAAATGGAGGCTTTAACATTAGAGCCTATTGCTGCAATTAATGTTTTAATTCCTCCTTCTATGCGCCGTTTAAATGTTGCTTTAGTCGATATTGGGGCAGGTACTTCTGATATTGCTATAACAGATAAAAGTACGATTGTAGCATATGGAATGGTACCAACAGCTGGCGATGAAATTACAGAAGCACTAAGTGATCATTACTTACTAGACTTCCCAGTAGCTGAAATTGCAAAACGTCAAATGCATTCAAATGATGAAATTTTAATTCAAGACATTTTAGGCTTCGATCAGTACTTCCCTCGAGAAGAAGTCATTCAATCGATTTATCCTGCTATTCAAAATTTGGCCAAATCAATTGGCGAAGAAATATTACGTTTAAACAACTCAGTTCCCCCAAAAGCAGTTATGTTAGTCGGTGGGGGGAGTTTAACACCAAACTTAACGGATGAATTAGGGAAAATTTTAGAGCTTCCTGCAAATCGTGTCGCAGTTCGCGGTATTGACGCAATCCAAAATTTAACACGGGCAGAAGGGATTGCTGCTACTCCTGAGCTTGTTACACCTATTGGAATTGCTATAGCAGCACAAAAGGCGCCTATTCATTACATGTCCATTACAGTGAATGACCAAATTGTACGTTTATTTGAATTAAAGGAAATGACAGTAGGAGATGCTTTTTTAGCTGCCAACATACGAGCAAAGCAACTCTACGGAAAACCAGGTCACGGTATATCTTTAACAGTAAATGGCCAAAGTATTTTCGTTCCTGGTGAACATGGGCAACCTGCGCAAATTTTACTTAATGGAAAAGCCGCTACAACGAAAACGCAAATCATCAATGGCGATAAGATTGAGCTTGTCCCAGGGATTAATGGAGCAGATGCAACTGTAAGCGTACGCGATATTATTGACGATGCCGCAGTTAAAACTATTACGATTCAAGACACTACCTATAAGATGGAGCCGCACGTATATGTCAATGGTAACCCCATTAAGCTCGATACACCTTTAAAGGACCGTGACGTGATTGAATTTAAAACGATCGAAACGATTGTGGATGCTTTAAATTTTACAAATAACCTATCCAAGTATGAGCAATTTAACGCCTATAGTATTCATCTAGATGGTAAACCTATGTACTTTCCTGAATTCTCATCGCAATTATTCATAAACGGTAAGCCTGGAAAACTACAATATCCAATACAGAATGGGGATCTTATTACTTTCGCGCAAGGCTCGTTACCGACTGCGGAAGCTATTGCAAATCAGCTGAATTACGTATTAGAGGATAAAATCGTTGTTACGTTCCAAAATGAACAGGTAGAGCTTATTAAAACTGCCCATGATTTTTTTGTAAACGGTCGTATTACAGAAGGAAAATCAACCGTTCCAAATGGAGCAACGATAAAAATTGTAGAAAAAGAGTCAGGTAAATGGATTTACCAGGATGTTTTCCGCTTTTCTAGTTGGCAGTTACCAGTTGCATTTAAAGGATCTTTTACTATTTTACGTAACGGTCAGCCTACAACCTTTGATGCAGATATTTTTGGTGGCGATCAATTAGAAATTCAATTGACCGAATATCCTATCGCGCAACCTTAAGATTACATATAAAAACGGCACCCATAAATTTGGGATGCCGTTATTTTTTATTCGATGGAAGAGTGGCGTGTTGAGTTTGCCAATTCTACTTTCTCTTCCTTGTCATTCATACTTTCTGTCAAATCCTTTAGTACCTCTTCTACTGCATCCTCTAAAGGTTCTTCTCCTTCAGAAGAAACTGTACCATCATCCATTGCAGGTGGTTGTTTTGCAGTTTTCGCCTTCACTTTTTCAACTAAAGTTGAAGACTGTTCCTTTAACGTAACAGCTTGAACCGCCACATCATTACGTAATTCACTACCTGCTTTTGGTGCGAGCAGCAGCGCTACAGCGGCACCAACAATTCCGCCAACAAAAGCGCCAATGACAAAATCTTTCACATGAACCGTCTCCTCTCCATAAATTGCATCATTAATCTTTGTATAATCTTGAGGTGTTTGATATGTTACCGGCTTTTCTGTCATACTTAGCTCTCCCTTTGCTTAAGTGCTTAGTCTTTACTTTTTCTTTAAAAAACTAAATTTTGATTTCGGTGTAAGCCCAGGTGGTGTTTCGTTTGTTTTTGTACTTGTATATACAACATCTTCTTGATTAATTGGCTTACGCTGTTTCCATTGATCTGCAATGCCCATTGCTACATTGCTCCATTGCACTACTTGCGCAATTTTTTCTTCGTTTTTTTGAACTTCAGTTGTAATCGAAGAAGTGATTCGTTGTATAGATGTATTTAACCCATTAACTGAATCACCTACACCTTTTACAGCATGAACAACAGAATTAAGTTTTTCCGATTTATCTGAAATGTCATCAGCTAGTGCGTTTGTTTTTGTTAAAAGACTTGTCGTCTCACGCGTGATGCCTTCCATTTGTCCTTCAATGCCTGCCACTGTCCCCGCGATTGAATTTAATGTGTTCTTAAGCGAGAACATTGTCATACCAATACTAACACATAACACTAAAAAGCCCACTGCTGCAATTAATGCCGCAATATAAAGTACTACTTCCATCTGATGACCTCCTATATCTAATTCACTTTTAATATTCGACAAAAAGAGTAACAATCCTTTTAAAAATCAATTACATTTTCGTCCATAGTTACATAATTCCCATTCATCAATCTGATAAAACACTAAATTCAATATGTACAGTATTGTTATGTATAATAGTTTGAAGAAAAACAGCTTATCCATGGCGGACTAAGCTGTTTTATTCGTCAAAAAGAGATAATTGCTTAACTAAAGAAATTGTGCAAAATTTGTCTTATTATTTTTTCAAAAGCTTTTCAAAAGCGTCTTGATATTTGTGAACATCACCAGCACCCATAAATAGGAATACTGCATGTTGATGTTTTTGCAAATGTTCAATTGTTTCAAGCTGCAACACTTCACAACCTTCAATTAAATTACATAAATCGTGAATTGACAGCTCCCCTTGTTTCTCACGTGCTGAACCAAAAATATCACATAAATAAATCGCGTCTGCACCACTTAAGCTATCAGCAAAATTTTGTAAAAATGCCTTTGTTCTCGTAAACGTATGAGGTTGGAAAATTGCTACGAGTTCACGTTCTGGATACTTTTGACGTGCTGATTGTAACGTTGCTGCAATTTCTGTTGGATGGTGTGCATAGTCATCCACTAACACTTCATCTCCAATAATTGTCTCTGTAAAGCGACGTTTAACGCCACCATACGTATGAAAACGCTCTTGAATTAAGTTTGCAGGAATCCCTTCGTAGTGACAAAGAGAAATTACTGCTAATGAATTTAATACAGTATGATCCCCAAATAATGGAATGAAGAACTTGCTATAAAATTCATTACGTACATATACTTCGAACTCCGTGCCTTCCGTTGTTTTTACAACATTGCGTGCAGCAAAGTCATTTTCTTGTCCAAAGCCGTAGTAAACAACTGGGACATTTGCTTGAATTTTTTGTAATTGCTCATCATCACCGCAAGCAATAATTGCTTTATTCACTTGTAAGGCTAACGATTGGAAAGCATTATATACATCGTCAATATTCGCAAAATAGTCTGGGTGATCAAAATCAATATTCGTCATAACTGCATAATCAGGATGATATGCTAAGAAATGTCTGCGATATTCGCATGCTTCCATTACGAAATAAGAAGCGTCAGGTTTTCCTGCCCCTGTACCATCACCGATCAGGAATGAAGTTGGCATAAAGCCGTCAATAACATGACTCATTAAACCTGTTGTAGATGTTTTACCATGCGCTCCTGTAATCGCAATTGATGTATATCGATTCATATAATCGCCTAAAAATTTGTGGTATCGAATCACTTCTACACCTAATTCACGTGCACGTACTAATTCAGGATGGTCATCCGGAAAGGCATTCCCTGCAATGACTGTTAATCCTTCTTTTATATTGTTTTCATCAAATGTTAAAATCTCAATTCCGCGGTCACGCAAAGGTTGCTCTGTAAAATAATATGTGTCGACATCCGAACCTTGCACTTGCTCTCCTGAATCAAATAGAATTTGTGCAAGTGGACTCATTCCTGAACCTTTAATACCTGTAAAATGATAGCGTGTCATTATTGTTAAAACCCTCCTAGGATACCAAGATCCCATTGAATTATCAATTTTTTATCAATTATTAATTGAAATGTATGCCTACATTATAGCACTAATTACTCTGAACGATAAATGAACGACAATTCTAAAAATTGAATTCATTCAAATTAGTAGTACTTTAGTCACCAAATTGTACGGCTAAATCTTCTTCTGTAATAAACACATCTCTCGGTTTGCTTCCTTTTGGCTCAGAAACATAGCCTTGACGCTCTAACATATCAATCAATCGTGCTGCACGATTGTACCCGATATGGTAGCGACGTTGTAATAATGATGTTGAGGCAGAACCTTGTTCATAAACGAAACGGCATACTTCTTCAAAAAGTTCATCTTGGTCTTCTGCCGCTTCTGTGCGCTTTAAAAGCTCCTCTTGTTTGAAAATATACTCTGGTTCGCCTTGTTCACGTACGAATTCGATAATTTCTTCAATTTCATCATCGGTTACAAATGTACCTTGAATACGTGTTGGTGCAGACATTCCGTTCCCTAAATATAGCATATCTCCACGCCCAAGTAATCGTTCCGCTCCTTGTGTATCTAAAATTGTACGAGAGTCAATTTGAGAGGACACTGAAAAGGCAATACGTGTTGGAATATTTGACTTAATTAAACCTGTAATAACATCTACAGAGGGACGCTGTGTAGCAACAATTAAATGAATTCCTGCTGCACGTGCTTTTTGTGTAATACGACAAATGCTATCCTCTACATCTTGTGGTGACATCATCATTAAATCCGCTAACTCATCAATAACAATTAACAAGTATGGAAGCTTTTGTGCATACATCCCATTTTCATCACACATTTTATTGTACGCTTCAATTTTACGCGCACCACTATGCATAAATAACTGATAACGCCTTTCCATTTCTTCAACAGCCCATTTTAATGCTGCTGTTGCCGCCTTTACATCGGTAATTACTGGACTTACTAAGTGCGGAATATGGTTAAATGGTGCAAGCTCCACCATTTTAGGATCAATTAACATTAACTTCAGTTCATTCGGATCGGCTTTATATAAAAGACTTACTAAAATCGAGTTAATACACACAGATTTACCAGAGCCTGTTGCACCAGCAATTAATCCATGTGGCATTTTTCGTAGGTCAATCGTGACAGGTTTCCCTGTTAAATCTAAGCCCAGCGCTGCCTCCAATGGGGAATCTGAGTTTAGAAACGACTCGGAATCTGTTACTTCGGAAAGACGAACAGATCGTGAAATTCGGTTCGGAATCTCAATTCCAATCGAACGTTTCCCCGGAATTGGTGCATCAATTCGAATATCCTTAGCTGCAAGGGCTAATTTGATATCATCTGCTAAATTACGGACTTTGCTTACTTTCGTTCCTTGCCCAACAGTAATTTCGAATTGAGTAACAGCTGGACCTTGCACAATTGATTCTATATGGGCTTGAATTTGGAAATAA
The DNA here is from genome assembly GCF_038005985.1 of Solibacillus sp. FSL R7-0682. Lineage (NCBI taxonomy): Bacteria > Bacillati > Bacillota > Bacilli > Caryophanales > Caryophanaceae > Solibacillus > Solibacillus sp. FSL R7-0682. The sequence continues at coordinate 1,011,047 of NZ_JBBOUI010000001.1, read as the reverse complement.
GATAATGTTTCGACTAGATTATCTCCTTGCTCATCCATCCAGTCCCGATCTTCTACCATTTCCTCTGGTGGTACTAAATATTCAAGCGGAGGCTTCACATAAGGGATACGCTTTTTCACAGGCTGTACTTCGATCACTTCCTGTACTTCCTCTGACTCTAACACTTGAGTGTTTTGATCATCCTTTTGTTCAGCATCAACCGGTGCATCTGCATAATCATTATCGTTTATTTTGAGTATTTCATCAGTTGCTTCATATTCAGGTTCAATCAAACGTTCAGTCTCAATTTCCTCAAATTGCCCATCTTCAGCTTTCTTTTCTTCATCAATCGTTTCATTTACCTGTTCTGTTTGAATAGTTTGAAGCTTATTTTCTGCTTCTACTTCTACTTCTAGTTCAGTCTCGGTTGGCTGTTGCTCATGTAATACATTATTATATGTAGCTAAATCCTTTTCTGCATGTTGTGTTACGATTGGCTGTTCGACACGCGTATGAACTTCTTTGTTTTTTATAGCTGTATCTAGCTCCTCAATCAGTTCAATTTCCTGTTCTTTATGACGATGTTCGTTTAGATCCGTATTTTCCATTACAATCGGATCCGTTTGTTGCTCTTCATCATTCTGAGCATTAGCTTCAGGCAATTGAATACTTCTTGTTTCATCATTTTCCAGTTGTGCTTCCACCGTTTCAACACGCTCATTTATTTGTGATTGCTGCATTTGTTCATAAACAAATTTTTTCGTCTGTAACTTTTCCTTATCTGATTTCAGCATAACAACGTTAAACGGCACACGACTCCCTCTGTTTTCACGTGGGAATTGTGTTGAGACAGGAGGCTCTTCACCTTCTTGGTCAGATTCTACTTGAGGATTTTGCTCAACATTTAGCTGTCCAATATGAATTGTTGAGTTTTCAATCGTTACATGTTGTACTTGTACTTCATTTAATACTTCGTTTGCTGATTGTTCCTTTATCTCTAAAGAATCATTTTCAGATTGCTGTAATTCTTCGGTTAGAATCGGTGGAGCATCAATATTTTCATAACGCATTGGATCTGTTATTACTTTTTCGTCAACTTCAGTAACCTCTGCTTCAAACGTTATAGGCTCGATTGATGTAGATTCTTCTAGTTGATTTTCAATTGCGATCACCGAATGAATATTCTCTACTTGTTCAATTGGTATTGGCTCGGATTGTGTTAGAATCCCTTCATTTTCATGCGCTAATTTTCCAGAATTTAACGCGACTTCTTTCATCACAACATCATTTTGAAGTGCTAATTCATCAAATTCAGCTACATTATTCTCAGCTGTACTCGCAGCCACTTCTTCTGTAGCGTCATGTTTTTCCATGAGCTGTTCAATTGGCGTTGGCTTTAAAAATCCATGTACAGGAGATGGTACCTCTGTCGGCACAAAACGTTTACGATTTTCTAAAGGGTTAATAAACTCTTTATTAATTTTACGCTCTTCTCGCATCGGTTTTGATGTTAAAACTTCCCGTTCTTCTTTTGTAACGACTACCTTTCGTGAAATGTCATCAGAGCTACGAATCACGTTCGAATAACCACGCCCTTTGCGGCGACGCTCTAATAACTCTCGAATGCCAGATACCTCTCCATCATAGCTAACATTCGTTTCTTGTTTTTGTAAATGATTCGGTAGTTTTAAGGGTGCGTCATCATCGTTGTAATATTCTTTTCTTGATACAGGCTGATTACGCTGCACATACTGAACTTGTGGCTCCGCCTCTACATATACCTCATCTTCAATTAATGGGAAGCGGAATGACTGACTTCTTGAACTTTCATTACTTTGAACTGCTTTTAGTCCACCATATTGTCCCTTCTGACGATCAATAGTCTCCTCTTCTTCCTCATAATAATATGTTCTATCATCTTCATATTCTTCAATTTCATCCATTTTAAATAATTTATTAAATTGATGCTTAATCCAACTCATTTTCGTCACTTCTTTCCTAAAAAACATTGCCCTACAAATTTAGTTTGTAATGGTCTTCTTGCATACTAAAAATACGTATACCCCCAAAGCATATCATATTTAACATGTAATTTGCGCGTTCCGACTGATGTTTTTCGACATAATAAAAAGTCAGCCATCGAGACTTAACTCTGATGACTGACTTTCGTTCAAATTAACGATTTGGAATTTCGAACGGACTACCTACTTCTGCTGATTCGTCTAATACTAAAATCCCTTTTACTTCTGGAGCACCAGGAATTGCTAGTTCACGAGCAGAGCAAAGCATACCAAATGAATCTTCCCCGCGTAAATTGCCCTCTTTAATTAATAAACCAGATGGCATAACAGCGCCAACTTTTGCAACAACAACTTTTTGGCCTGCTTCAACATTTGGTGCGCCACATACAATTTGTAATGTTTCTTCACCGACATTCACTTTACATACACTTAATTTATCAGCATTTGGATGCTTGTCCTTTGTTTCTACATAACCCACAACGAACTTTGGTGAGAAATCTACATCTAATGAAATTTCAGCACCGTTTGCTTTAATTGCAGCTTCCAACTTTTCTACTAACTCTTTTGTAACTTCAACGTTTCCAGCAACATTTAACTCGATGTATCGGCTCGCGTTAAATAGATTGAATGCTTTAATTTCACCCGTTGCTTCTTCTTTTAAAATGGCGATATCGCCTACACGTTCCATTTGAGTTTTTACGATTTTCTCCATTGATAATTGGACTAATAATACGTCTCCTACGTACTCTTTGTTGTAAGCTACTTTCATGAATCTTCTTGCTCCTTTTTTACTTTGTTTTTCGCTAAAATAAATATTGGTTCAAAATGACCGTCTTCATAAACGAACGAAAGCGATGTAATTGGTACCGCTCCTACGGTAAAGAAGTGCATCGTCATCTGTGCTAATACATCATAACCTACTTCATTACGAATATCACCAATAATTAATACATCTTGGTGTGGTACAGATACGGTCATCTCACCTTCAATCTGACTTGCCATATCCTTTAAAAAGCCATCATTTAAAATTCGACTCGCATCGTAACCATCGTTATGATTTAAAAAATAATAAATATTGCCTGAAACTTCATCACGTTTGACAGAAGTCGGTAGTTTTTTGACAGAAAAACGTGCGGCTTCACGTACTTGTTCGGCTGTCACATTTAATTTTCCTAGCATCGATTCATCGATAAGGCGATATGTTGTTCCTAAATCTAGTGCATAATAAATACGTGTTTCGGCTGTATGGTCCGTTGTAATAAATGCATGTCCTTCATTTGATGCAGTCGGAAATGACGTAGAACGGATGATTGGGTACACAGCAGCTAGTCCTTCAAATCCTTGCTTGTGTTCCCGCTCCATTGCTAAAAATGTCTCCTCTATCGTATAGACAACTTCATCAATAGCTTTTTCTTTCTTTGTATTATATTTTGTTAAAATTTCAGGTAATGAAACTTCCATTCCACGTCCCAATATTTTGTGATCTAATCGCAATTTATCGTGCTTTTCATCAAATGTGAATATGTAGTTGGCTTCACCTAATTTGGCTTTCAACTGTGCAACTAATTGTGGCGATTCCATACCATCACTCCTATTCCATTAACAATATAAAACGGCTCACCGTTTAGTGAACCGCAAAAGTTTTACAATTGGTATAATGATTGTATCAAAAAAATGTGGAAATTGCCTTGTTCGTTACTTTTGTTCTTTAATCATTTGAACACTTTGGACAATTTGCATCATTATTTGTAATTTATCATCTATTTTTTTATCCGCTGAAATAGTTGTTAATTTTATTCCGCCTACACTGACTACTAGTTCATATTGTTCATCTTCTAGCTCCACTACAGCTGAAAAACCAAAAACTCCATCAGTTTTGAATGTCTTATCCTGTAAAATTTTGCTTTTAGGGTCATCTTTTAAAATATTATAATGTAGCTGACTATCTTCTGTTTCATTTGGATTTACAAATAAAATATAGGAGTCACTGCCATTTATAATTGTATAGTTTGATTCATTGATGCCTTTTTCAATACCATAACCTTTTGGTATATATAACTCAATATGACCAATCGATTTATTTGTTTCGCTAGGTTCATTACTAAACGTTGTCTCTGCATTGTTCATCCCTGCGAGTGCTTGTTCTTCAACAGTTTGATTACAGCCTGCTAATACAATGATTGAAAAAACGAACACAACTGAATGAATCCACTTTCGACTCATTTCATTTCCCTCTCTTTCGAACGATATATTCCATCATAATAAGTTACTCTATGAAATTGCAACTAATGTGAATTCTGTTCCTTCTTTAACTTGAACATTACTTGTCCTACTAATAGTTTCACAATATGCTCAAACATTTCTTTCCGATCAATTAACCCATCCGTAAAAATTCCAATGGCTCCTTGATGATGACGAATATTTTCGGTATTTGTATAGACGTCCATGATAGGACCAAGTTCCATTCCCACTCGAAGTTGCTGTGCAATTACTTCTGGTAATGCAAATTGTGCACCAGAGCTCGAAATGACTGTACCATCTTTTAAAGCGACAGCTCCCCAATTACAGCAATACATTGTTCCATTAATTTCATCAACACCCCCTTCTAACCCAAAAGTTAAGTCGGCATTTGTTTTCACTAATGTATTCCGTGCACGATTAATTGCACCTTGTCGCGTTTCCTCGTTGGAAAATGGCTGCACTGAAACATCTGAAGCAACTTCAATACTTTCGATTTCAGCATTTGGAAAGTAATGCAATACAATTGCTTCAACCGCGCCAACTTTCGCTTTATTCTTTGTGCCAATTGCAATTTTCATATATCCATCTCCATTAGTTTTCTAAAAAAAATACAAGAATGCGGGATTTCCACATCCTTGTATTATATTATAAATTCAATAATCTTTATACGTTTGCTCGAATAGATTCAATCGTTGAACGGTCTGCAGATTGAATTAATTTCACTAATAATTCTTTTGCAGCCGCATAATCATCCACGTGAATAATTGATGCAGATGTATGAATGTAACGTGAACAAATTCCAATAACCGCTGATGGAATACCGTCATTTTGTGTATGTACACGGCCTGCGTCTGTTCCACCTGGTGATACGAAATATTGATAAGGAATGTTATTTGCTTCAGCTGTATCTAATACGAATTCACGCATCCCTCGGTGTGTCACCATTGACCGGTCAAATATACGTAATAATGGACCTTTACCTAACTGACCAAACTCATTTTTGTCACCAGATGTATCATTTGCAGGTGATGCATCTAGCGCGAAGAAAAGATCTGGCTCAATCATATTTGCTGATACTGCAGCACCACGAAGACCTACCTCTTCCATTACGTTAGCACCTGAATAAATATGACTCTTTACTTCTTGCCCTTGTAATTCTTTTAATAATTCGATTGCTAATCCACAACCATAACGGTTGTCCCATGCCTTGGCCATAATCTTCTTTGGATTTGCCATCGGTGTGAATGGGCAAACAGGAATAATCGATTGCCCCGGACGAATTCCTAAGTTTATTGCATCCTCTTTTGAATCTGCACCGATATCAATTAACATGTTTTTAATATCCATTGGTTTTGAACGCTCTGCATCTGTTAATAGATGGGGTGGGATGGATGCAATAACACCCGGAATTTTACCATTTTTTGCATAAACCGTCACCCGTTGGGCAAGCATTACTTGGTTCCACCATCCACCAAGTGTTTGGAAGCGGAGCATACCATTTTCCGTAATGGACGTAACCATAAATGCTACTTCATCCATATGGCCAGCTACTAAAATTTTTGGTGCATTTTCATCTTGTGCTTTACGTACACCAAAAATCCCACCTAAGTTGTCTTGAATAATTTCATCTGCGTATTTTTCTAGTTGCGTGCGCATAAAATTACGTACTGCACGTTCATTACCTGGTGCACCAGGTAACTCTGTTAATGTTTTAAATAGCTCAAGTGTATCTTGATTCATATTTAACACCTCATAAATTTTTAGATTATTTTCATTATAGCATATATATGGGGAAACTATTTCGTAAATCGAATCTTTATTTTTTGTACAGTGAATTCAGAGTATGATAAAGTGATAGTAGTCATTATTTCGAGGAGGTATTTTATAATGAATATGAAAGATTTCGCTTTAGGTGTAGTGACAGGTATTGCAGCAGCGATTGTCGTAAAAGAAATGAGTGATCGCGTTTCACCATACGCTTCTCCAAACGATATTTTAGATAACATTAAAAATGAGTTTAAAAAACAAGCACCAATTGATGGTTCTTGGATTTTCATGAAAACTGAACAATTTAATAACGGTTTTATGGAAACACCGGCGTATCGCGGCGGCATTACACGTACGTTAAATGGCGAAGTAGAAAGCTATGAATTTGTGGCTGATGCTCGTTCGGGATCCATTTTAGATATTAACCAAGTATAAAAAAGATTCGGAATATACGAAACTGCTTATGTAATTAAAAAGAGCTATAAGAAAAGCAAAATGCTTCTCTTATAGCTCTTTTGTCGTTTATCGAATTAACGCCTCGTTTGTGCGCTTTAAGTCGTCAATAATTTCTTTTCCGGAAGCATCCCACTGAATCATACGGTAATAAGCATCATGGTAGAAAATAAAGCGATAATTATTTTCTAACGCCTCTTTTAATAGCTTTTCTTTCGCAAAAACACTTGTCATTGGATAATCGTCATAGGCTAATACCCATAGTGGATTTTGATGAGCATGAGTTGGCATAATATCTGCCATATGCAATGCAACTTCGTCATTTTGTTCTAGACGAATAATAGCATGTCCTTCACTATGACCACCTGTATGAATCATTTTAAGTCCTGGAGCTACTTCTAGCTCACCTTCAAAGGTTTTCACTAAATGCTGTACAGGCTCCCAGTTCTCTTTCCAATACGTATTTTTCGAGCGAATATTAGGCTCCCGCATTTCATTCCATTCAATTTGCGTCGTGTAAATAACTGCATTCGGGAACACAGGTACTAACTCGTTATCTGACCACTTTGTTAAGCCACCTGCGTGGTCAAAATGTAGATGTGTCATTAAAATGGCATCAATGTCATCTGGTTTCATGTCGAGTTCTGCCAGACTTTGCTCAATTGTCGATTGCTCCGATACACCGAAATTTCGAAGTTGCTTGTCATTTAACTTTCCAGCACCAACACCAGAGTCAATTAAATAATTTTTCCCCTCATATTGAATCAAAATAGGTTCGCATGCTAATTCAATTTGGTTGTTCTCATTTACTGGATATTTGCGCGACCATAGTGCTTTTGGCACTACCCCAAACATAGCCCCGCCATCTAGTGCTGTGACACCACCATTTAACCAAGTAAGTGTCATTTCATGAAATACGTAACGATCCATTCATTCTCCCCCTTATCCCAATTACTTTGTCTTAAATTGACATTCTAATCGATAAATCGGTTGACCTAATGACGAGAACTTCTCTTCATATTCCGTCATAATATTATCTTCTGGCATATTTGCATGTAAATCAAGTGATACGTAGTTTAATGCCATACCATACTCATTCATACTTACTAAAGAATATTCAAAAAGACCTCGGTTATCCGTTTTAAAGTGGATTTCACCGTTATCGACTAAAACATTTTCATAGATTTTTAAGAAGCCGCCATGTGTTAATCGACGCTTCGCATGACGAGTTTTCGGCCATGGATCTGAGAAGTTTAAATAGACGCGGTTAACATCGCCTTTTGCGAAATATTCTTCTAATTTCGCACCATTAATTTTTAATAGGCGTAAATTAGATGGCTTATTTGCCGCTTCTACTTTTTCTAATGCACAAACAATCACACTGTCAAACAATTCGATACCAATGTAGTTAATATCAGGATTTTGTAGTGCCATTCCTAAAACGAATTGACCTTTACCTGTACCGACTTCAATATGAATTGGATTGTTGTTACCGAAAACTTCATGCCATTTCCCTTTATAATTTTCTGGGTTTGGAATAATAACATCTGGATGTGCCTCTATATATTCTACTGCCCATGGTTTATGTCTTAATCTCACTTACTTATCCTCTTTTCTATATTGTACATGCCTCATATTATAGCTTAATATGTGATGTTTTGCTTTCATTTTGCTAATTTCCAGGCATTTCTTTGTACCCTGACCTGAATTTCACTAACCTCTTCGTTTAACAGCTGTTTTTCCCCATCAGCATGGGCAAGTAATGGCCCACTAACTTTCAAAATAATAGTACGACAGGAAAATTGATTAACTTCTTTCAACTTTGTATGCTTCGCTACAAAAACACTACCAAACAGAAATAATAGTTTCCATTTTGAAAGATTCGAAACAATCGTCACTTCAAGCTGACCATCTGAGGGATTAGAAGTAGGTGATAAATTCATCCCCCCTCCAAAATATGGCTGATTACTTACTGTTGCAAACCAGACATTGTCAACAATCGTTTCATTTCGATTATGTATAACAGTTATTGTAAAAGGCTTAAATGTAAATAAAGCATGTATGACAAAATAAGGATAGCTTAGTTTTCCGAGTCGCAAACGATTTAACACTTTTTTTAGCTTTGATTCATTCGCAATATTGGCTACTAGCGCATCAAAACCAATCCCAAAGTTATTCATGAAGTATTTCTGTTGATTATTAAACGTAACGATGCCGTAATCATAGGAGTACGCTTTACGATTGTTTAAGAATTGCTCAACTTGCTGCGCATGCTCAAATGTTACATAGCCCCTTGCAAAATCATTACCCGAGCCTGCCGATATAGCACCAATATATACATGTTCAAAATTTCCAGCACCATTTAAAACTTCATGAATCGTTCCATCGCCTCCAATTGCAATAATACATACAGGATTTTCTTTATTTGATTGTGCGCCAATTTGCTGTGCAATTTTTAAAGTGTGCCCTGCATATTGTGTCCAATATGTTTCATAAGGTACCGTTAATTGGTTTTCAAAACTTCGCCAAATCTTTTCCCCACGACCATTCCCTGCTGATGGGTTAATAATAAAATATAGTCGCAAAACTAATCTTCCTTTTGCTCAGTATTCCAAATATCTCGATGGAAGGACGTCGTTTGAACCGAACTTAATACTGCTTGTGCAGCACGAATTTGCATATGCTTCATCGGCGATACGGAATGCTTTAATCCTTGCATCCATTCAGGGAACTTTCGTTTATCTACAAATTGATTCCCATACATATTACCTGGATAATCAATATAGCCATTACGTGTTAATAGCACCTTTCGAATCGGCATTTCGATATTACTTTGTACAAATAGTTGCTCTAGTATTTTCTCCATTCGATTTAATTGAATAAGTGGGCTTAACACTTTCTTATCGGTTTTACCTACTTTTTTAACCCAAAAACGTTCACTGCTTGCTATATAGACGGCTTGATCTTCCTGATCGAGCACTGTAATACATATACAATCTGTTGGTGTCATAATGATAATATCTAATTCAACCGGGGCTTTTTTCACTCGGATTATCGGATAATAAAATATTAAATAATTATCAGGTAATGTTTGAAGGAATGAACGAAGTAGCGTATCACGCATATACTTTGGATCAACATACGATTTTTCACGCAATGTTGAACTCGCCCATTTCATTTGAAAATGAAAAAATTGATCAGTAAACATTTTCTTTAATTCATCTATTGTGTTTGGTGTGTAAACCATGTTCGGTTCAAATAGTAATGTCGTTTCTTCTTCTGGAATGGCATCTTCATCAATTGCCCATTCATCTGAAATTTTTACTTGTTCGATGTCTATATCTGCCTCAACTTCTTTTTCTTTTTTAAATGGGAATATTTTTTGAAGTAAAGATGTCCTTTTTTCTTCAGGCACCTCTTCCTCCAATTGCTCCCATTGCTCAATGACCTCACCTGTTTGCCATTGATGCTTTACTCGTTCCCATTGATTTTGTTTTAATCGAATAAACTGTGTTGGGTAGCGTGCTAAATCTATTTCATAACGCGAAATATAATCTTGAATTTTTACTAATTGAGCCATTTTTATCTACTCTCCAAATCATTCCTAGTTGTCATTAGCTTTTATTTTACAGGTTATTGCCAAAAAAAAATAGAGAAGGAATTCCTAGGTAATTTTCAAGCAACTTTACTTTTAAAAGGCAACAAATTCTTAAAAGTGCAAAAAGAGTGTATCATAGGAAAATAATCCACGATACACTCTTTGCTATTATTTATTAGTTATCCCAAACCATTATGCACGAATGCCTTTTGGGATTTTTGTTTCGAATTGTGCTTGTAATTTACGTGTCCATTCACCTGGTGTACCGCCACCAAAAACAGTACCATCAACTTCAATAATTGGTGTTACTTCAGAAGTTGTAGAAGAAACAATTACTTCGTCCATTGCTAACAATTGCTCTTTTGTCATTGCTTCTTCTTTCACTGGCATACCGATTTCAGCCGCGCATTTTAAAATCACTTGACGTGTAATACCATTTAATATGAAATTATCCGCTGGATGTGTGTACAGTACACCATCTTTTACACCATAAATATTTGAAGATGAGCCTTCTGTAATCGTTTCACCTCGGTGTAAAATCGCCTCATAGCAGCCTTTTTCGTGTGCTTCTTGCTTCGCTAAAACCGCACCTAATAAATTTAATGATTTAATATCACAACGTAACCAACGAACATCTTCTACAAATGTTGCTTTTACACCTTTTTCAAAGTTTTCGACTGGGCGTGGGTTTTCTTTTGTATTCCCTGTTAAAACAGGTTTCACATCATCACCAGGGAAAATATGATTACGAGGTCCAGCGCCACGTGTAATTTGGAAGTAAACATGTCCTGTATCCACATTATTTGCTTCTACTAATTGATGTAATAATTGATGCAATTTATCTTTCGTAAACGGAATTGTAATACGGATTTTTTCGGCACTTGCATAAAAACGGTCAACGTGCTCTTCAGCAGTAAATAGCTCACCATTATATACTTTAATTACTTCATAAACGCCATCTCCAAATTGATAACCACGGTCTTCCTTATCTACTACTACTTCCTCATTTTTTACGATTTGATCATTCCATAAGCTATAGCTCATTTTTTTCACCCTTTATTTATTATTTATTTGCTAATTTGACGATGGCTTCCGCATAAATTGCAGCAGCCTTAACTAAGTTATCTACTACAACAAATTCATCTGCCTGATGCGCTACATCTGCTTCACCAGGAAATAACATACCGAATGCTACACCTTTTTTCATTACACGTGCATACGTGCCGCCACCTGTCGATAATGGTTTTGAATCATCTCCACTATATTTACGATACACCTCAAGTAATGTACGGACAAGTTCATCTTCTTCACTTACATAGTGTGGTTTCGAATTACCTGCTACATTTAAAGTGAATGGCTTATTTTGAAGCAAGCTTTGCGCATGTGTGATTTTTTCCTCAAATGGATATGTAACAGCGTAACGCATACTTACTTCGATGCTAGCTCCATTTTTATCAAATGTTACAACCCCTGGATTTAATGTTGTTTGACCTGACATCGAATCTTCAAATTGAAGCTGTAGTGCCGAACCATAATGATCCTCATCAAATAGTTCCGTCACAAAACGAACAAACTGACTTCCAACACCTGTTGAAATAACTGTTTGTAAGTATTTTGCTAAATAAACTGCTGCATTTCGACCTTTTTCTGGCTCCATTGCATGTGCAGATTTACCTTTAACCGTTATTATAAACCCAGATTCAGACTTAATAAAAGACCCTTCTAGGCTATTTTCTGTTAAAAATTTCTGAAAATTATCAATTATCGTATCATCCACTAATTTTACTACTGCTACAGCTTCATCCGGCACCATATTTGTTCGTTTACCTGATTTAAACGAAATCAGTTGCTCTTCAGCTGTATATTTTTCCTTTGAACTAAATACTAAGTGCCCTATACCTTTTTCTGCGTTAATTAAAGGGAAATCAGCATCTGGTGCAAATCCAATTGTTGGCATTTCTTCTTTTTTAAAATAATGTTTTACACAACGGAAACCACTTTCTTCATCTGTTCCAATAATCATGCGTACACGTTTTTTTAGCTCGATTCCTTCATCTTGAATCATTTTCATGGCAAGCCAAGCAGCGATTGTTGGGCCTTTATCATCAATTGCCCCACGGCCATATAATTTTCCATCTACAATACGTCCTTCAAATGGTGGGTAAGTCCATGTTGATGGATTTCCTGCTGGCACAACGTCTACGTGACAAAGAATACCAATTAGCTCGTCTCCTTGGCCCATTTCGATATGACCGGCTTTATGATCGACGTTTTTCACCGTCATCCCTTGCGCTTCGCCTTGTGCGAGCATAAAATCTAATGCAGCTTTTGGACCATCGCCAAATGGTGTTTCCACCGTTGTTTTTTGCTCATCTAATATACTTTCAATTTGAATTAATTGCTGTAAATCAGTTAGTAATTCTTGCTGTCTTGCTTGAGCAATTTTTAACCAATCCATTAAAAAACACCTCATTTTTATAATATCGTTTATTGTACTCCTTCTAAGCAAAAATACAATATTAAATTCAGCTGTATACTTTTACTATTTCCATCATAAACATTAAGTATATGAATTTTCAGTAAAATTATTAACAATTCGGTTTCAAATATGGAATTATACTTAATTTTCCGCTATAATATATGTGTCAGAACATTCATTCTGACCAAACTTCAGAAAAGGGGATGTCTAAGGCAAACAATTAAAGCCTAAGTGCACTCCGCACATATTTGGTCGTCCGCTAGTCTTATGCCATGAGAATTTAAGATCGAAGGAGTGGTTTTTTATTATGAAACCAACTACTGATAGAATGCTTAATCGTATTAAAGACGTGTACATGTTTATCCTAAATAAAGGAGAAGTGACTACACAGGATTTAGTCGAAGAGTTCAACATCACTCCTCGCACCATTCAAAGAGATTTGAATGTGTTAGCCTTCAATGACTTGGTAATGAGTCCAAGTCGAGGTAAATGGACAACGACGAAGAAAAAAGTAAAAATGACATCTTAGAATTTTTGAAAGCGGCTGGTTCTTATTTTGTAAGAAAGGGCATGTATTTGCCCCAAACATACTATAGGGTGTCAATCAGCTACACAAATGTAATAGAGGAACAATTCATTGTCCGCCTGTTCTATATAAAGAACAAAAAGAGAATGCCCTTTTCGTCGGGGGCATTCTCTTTTATTATGTTTATTAACAATCGATTAACTTCCGTATCAGATTAAATTTTTTAATTCCTCTTCAGTAAGCTCACGGTAATCCCCTAATAGTAATTCTTCATCCAGTTTTAAGCTTCCCATTGATAATCGTTTTAAATACGTCACCTTTTTCCCTACTGCTTCAAACATACGCTTCACCTGATGGAATTTTCCTTCTTGAATCATTAATTCTATTTCAGATTGTTCTCCTGATGATAATATAACTAATTCACCTGGTTTCGTATGGTAGCCATCATCCAATGTTACACCATGCGCGAATGCTTTAACATCATCCTCTGTTACAACCCCCTCAATTCTTGCATAATACCATTTTGGAACGTGCTTTTTCGGAGAAAGTAAGTTGTGGGCTAGATTTCCATCATTCGTAATTAGTAATAGTCCTTCAGTATCTTTATCTAAACGACCTACTGGGAAAGGCTCAAAATGCTGTACATACGGGTCTAATAAATCAATGACTGTTTGATCATATTTATCTTCTGTAGCTGAAATCACTCCAGGTGGTTTATTCATCATAATATAAATGAATTCAATGTATTCGACGCGCTCCCCAAATACCGAAACATTTTGTGTTTCCGGGTTTACATGCATCGAAGCATCCTTAACAGTTTCTCCATCCACTGTTACTGCTTTTTGCTTTAATAATACCTTCACTTCTTTTCGAGAGCCGTAGCCCATGTTTGCCAATAATTTATCTAAACGCATCGTTTTCCTCCATAAATTTTCCTCCATAAATTAAAAAAGGCGCCCAGTAGACGCCTCTATTTATTTAACCAATCGCAATTTACGTGCAATTTTCGTTAGTTTATCCCCTAATAAAATTTGTGCTAATCCAAGTTTATATGATATTAAACCGTAGATGGCTACCCCAATGCCTGCACAAACAACCGCATATAATAATGCTAGAACTTTTGTTTCCGCTGGAGCAATTGCTGTTAAGACAAAATGCGTTAATAAAACGCCTACCGCCATTAATGCCGTTAACATAAAAATTAGTATAATTCGTCGTAGCACAACTTTCGCATTGTAATTAGTCACTTTATTAATAACAAAAATATTAATACCGATCGTTATAATATACCCGATTGCCGTAGCTAAAATGGCACCATCTACTGACAATATTTTAATAAGCGGTGTATTTAATACTGTTTTCACGAATAATCCCATTAATAAGCTAAAAACAACCCATTTTTGATAATCGATTCCTTGAAGGATAGCTGCTGTTACGGTAAATAACGCAAATAAAATGGCAAGTGGCGCATAATGACTTAACACTTGTGTTCCCATTTCACTATAGGAATAGAAGAAATGATATAAATCCTCAGCTAAAATCGAAATACCAATTGCCGCTGGAACCGTAATAAATAATAACACCTGATATGTTTTATCCATTGCTAAATGGACTTGTCGTAAATCCTTTTGTGTAAAATATTTCGTAACCATTGGAATGATTGCCATTGAAAAGCCTGTCGCAAGTACTACTGGAATCATAACAATTTTTTGAGTTAGTAAGTTTAGCATTGTAAAATACGTATCTGTTACTTTTGCAGAAACCCCACCAGCAATCATTGCTCGGTTAAAGGTAAGTAAGTCAACCATTTGAAATAATGAACTTCCCAAGCCTACAAAAACAACTGGAATTGAATACTTGAAAATTTCTTTATACATTGCTGAATACGGGATTTGATATTCTTTTGGCGCAACAACTTGTGTCGCCTTTATCTCTGGACGAAGCTTCTTCCAAAAATAAAATAAAGTAAGCAACCCACCAATTGAACCGATAAATGCCGCAAAAACTGAAAAATTAACAGCTGTAAGTGGATCACCACCAAATATATTTACCACTATAAATGCGCTACCAAGTAAAAATACAATACGTACTATTTGTTCAACAAGCTGTGATACCGAGGTCGGTAAAAAATGACCATACCCTTGTAAGTAACCACGAACTAAGCTCATAAATGGAACGATAATTAATGCATAACTAACCCATTTAATAACCGTCGAAACTTGTTCAACAGTAAATGCCTGCTCATCATCAGCAATAACAATATTGGCAATTGGTGTAGCAAGTAAATACATTACAATAAATGACACGATTCCCGTCAAGGTCATAAATAACGCACCGGTCTTAACTAACCGACGACCAGCATCAAAATCTCCTAATGCATTATATTTCGAAACAAATTTTGAAATGGCAATTGGCAAGCCGGCAATCGCAATCGATAACATAATATTGTATGGGATATAGGCATAGTTATAGAGCCCAATATTTTCTTCACCAACAATCGCATAAAATGGGAAAATATAAATTAACCCTAGTAATTTCGATAAAAACAATCCAATTGTTAATATCGCTGTTCCCTTCATCAATGAAGACATGAAATATCCTTCCGTTCCATTTTTAAATTCATTGTTATTCTATATCACTTTTTAATTGAACGGTCTCCTTTAAAAGGAAGTTCCCGCACATTTCCTTTTACAAGTTTACATGTGAAAGACCATTTACTCAAATAGTTTCTTCATTTCATGTATAATAGGTCATAGAAAATGAACGAATACATGAAAATTTTTGTAAAAGAAAGTGAGAAAGTAACGAATGTTTGATGTTATTGTAATCGGCGGTGGACCGTCTGGCTTAATGGCAGCAATTGCAGCTGCTGAGCAAAAAAAGAAAGTTTTATTATTGGAAAAGGGCTCTAAGCTTGGAAAAAAATTAGCCATTTCGGGTGGAGGGCGTTGTAATGTTACGAACCGCTTATCTGCTGAAGAAATTATTAAGCATATACCTGGCAATGGTCGTTTTTTATATAGCCCATTTACCGTTTATAACAATGAAAATATTATTGAGTTTTTCGAAGGACTTGGTGTCGCATTAAAGGAAGAAGACCATGGACGAATGTTTCCTGTCTCAAATCGCGCCCAAGATGTAGTAGATGCTCTTGAAAAGGAATTAAAACGTCTAAAAGTTGATGTTCGACTTCACACTGCTGTCAATAAATTATTAATGGATGATGAACGTATATATGGCATTCGCCTTGAAAGCGGCGAGGAAATCCGTGCCAATGCTGTCGTAGTAGCTGTTGGAGGTAAAGCTGTTCCTCAAACTGGTTCTACAGGAGACGGCTATCCATGGGCAGAGCGAGCTGGTCATACAGTAACAACTCTTTTCCCAACAGAAGTTCCTGTTACATCAAAAGAGCCTTTTATTCAATCCCGTGAGTTACAAGGCTTAGCATTAAGAGATGTAGCTGTATCCGTACTGAATAAAAAGGGGAAAGTGCTTGTAACCCATCAAATGGATATGTTATTTACACATTTTGGTTTGAGTGGTCCAGCTATTTTACGCTGTAGTCAATATATTGTGAAAGAACAATTAAAAACTGGTAGTGCTCCTGTGCAAGTTCGCATTCAATCTTTAACAGACTACAATGAAGAGACTTGCTTCCAAATGTTAAATAAAACAATTAAGGAAGAGCCAAAAAAAGCAGTTAAAAATTTATGGAAATCATTAGTTCCTGAACGTTGGCTAATATTCTTAATGGAGCGTGCACAAATTGATCCAGCACTAACTGCTATTGATTTATCCCAAGAAAAAATCCGTAATCTTGCCCGTGAGCTCGTCACTTTTACAATGGATGTTCATGGAACACAATCAATTGAAAAAGCCTTTGTTACTGGAGGCGGTGTTTCCGTAAAGGAAATCGAACCAAAAACAATGGCCTCAAAAAAGATGCTCGGTTTATATTTCTGTGGAGAAATTTTAGATATTCACGGTTATACAGGTGGCTATAATATCACATCTGCGTTAGTTACAGGACGCATTGCTGGAATGAGTGCAGGTCAATTTCAAGTATAAAATTTGCGATTGAAAGGCACTAGCACTTCCAATACCTTCCCAGTATCATATGATATATGAAAAATCAGGAGGCTTCCGACACCATGCATCATAATGGAAATAAACAAACTATGCTCTTTTTAGCGTCGGATGAACTTATGCAAACACATCTGTCTTGTACAAAAATAAAAGACAGTAACATTGAAGATATTGTTTTTACGATAAGAGCATTTTGCTACGCTTTAGAGGATGACCTTTTTGCGAAAAGTACAATTTTAAATTTAATTCTTGGTTTAAATAAAGATGGCTTAGGCATGTCACTTGCAATCGATTTAACAAATATTCCAAATGTGAATCCGATACAGTTAAGAAAAATTGTTGAACATCTTCAAAAAAGCCCGGTATTATTACAGGTAGTGTCAAATAAATTAGATGCCATTGCTGCTTCAGGCGATTTTGAAACCGCTACACAGGCGAAACGAGCAAAGCAGTTTTTTGTTGAAAACTCGCCAAAAGGAATTACTGCGTTTTCAACAAATCGACAAGCAAATCAGCTCTACTGGCTTAACCACAATAATCAAATTATCACCAATATAACTCCCTTTACAGTAGATGAAAAAGGCGGACATATTGCTTTTACAATAAGAGTTGGCTTTAAACATGATTTTATAATGCAATGCTACGAAGTGGAATGTTTGATGCACTTGTTCAATGAAGGAGATAAACTAGGTTACTATTTTGAGCTTTACTTAGATCAAGAGGATTATCATCATCAATTGCTTTATGAGGAAATGCCGGATCAATTTATGAGGAATAAAGCATTTTTACGTCAAATTTTAGAGCAAATGAAAAAATGCAATACTGTACATTATGATGAATACTTACAAGAATTAATTGAAAAATTTACAGCAAGCATATAAAAAGAGCGAATTCCACTCCAAAGAGGAATTCGCTCTTTCACTTTAAACATATAAATAAATCGCTAAAAACATTGCCGCGCTTCCTGCCATTACAAATACATGCCAAATTGCATGATTGTATGGAATCCGATCATTTTTATAAAAATAAGTACCAATTGTATAAAATAACCCACCTGATAATAGCGTTAAAAATCCTGCCCAAGTTATACTCACTACTAATGGCTTTGCAACAAAAATAATAATCCAGCCCATACCAATATATACAAGTACCGAAAGCATTTTCGAACCATTAACGTAAAATTGCTTTAATATAATCCCGATCGCTGCTAGAATCCATTGAATAGCAAATATCGTCCATCCTAGCTTTCCACCAATAGATACTAAAACAATAGGCGTATACGTACCAGCAATTAATAAAAAGATAGAGCTATGATCTAATTTTTTTAAAAACTTTTTATGGGTTGGCCAACTATGATACATCGTTGAGGCAAAATAGAGGCAAAACATTGAAATACCAAAGATAATATAGCTGACTAACTCAATCGTCGATCCGTTTTCTTGAGCTTTAGCAACTAACAGGAACGTTGCAGGAATTGTTAATAATGCAGCAACTCCATGGGTTAAACTGTTCCACATTTCTTCTTTTGCGCTATAACTATTTTGTTCCATCATGATTTGTGTCATATACACCCACCTCTTTCTTACACTAATTATAAAATATTAAATGAGTTTCCATATGCGAAGATGTCATGATTTGCCTATGATATTTATCATGTATGAAAGAAAAACCCATTAGAATTATTAGTTCTAATGAGCAACTTAATTATGCTTGGATTGTGCGTCCGATTTTTTCAGTTAAGCGTGTTACGACTTTTGGTAATAATACTTTAATCGCCGGTGTTAATACAGCCCCTGCAATACCACCCGCATTTACTTCTACAGTGCCTGTCATATATGTACCACCATCTTTTGGCTCTGCTATAAATTCGCCAGCACCAGAGAAATTATCAGATAAACCTTTAATTTCAAACTTTATTTGATTTGGCTCGTTCATCTCTACAATTTTAATTTCTAGCTCAACCTTTTTTGTTAAGCCTTTGAAATTCCCCTCAAATGTCCAAATGGATGTTTGCGCATCCACTTCCTTATGTGCTTTATACGCGGGTACTAATACTGCCCACTTTTCGATTTTACTTACGAAGCCCCATACTTTACCTTGGCTTACTGGAATTTGTACTGAATGTGATGCTTGTGCCATCCGTTTTACACTTCTTTCTGCTAATTATCTCGGTTGTTAAATGAATGCATCATTTACTACTCTAGTATTACATACATATAGATACTTTTTAATAGTTAATTATGTCTGTCGTGGCTCGATTTAGATGGAATCTGTGTCAAGTTACTAGAAATACATAATTGGAATAATAAATCGTATCCATTCAATAAGAAATTAATGGTGATGGTCGTGTTGATCATGCCCCTCTACTTTGCATAACAGACTATCTTCATGAGAATGCTTAACTGTTTCTAATTGGATCGTTACATGATGAATACCATGATGTAGCAGTTCATGCTCGATTTTCTTTAACAATCCTTCACTTTCAACAACTGTCATTTTTTCATTAACAACTAAGTGGCATGTAAGAGCATTTAAACCACTTGTTATTGTCCAAATATGTAAATCATGTAACGACAAAACTTGTGGATTTTTTGTCATTGCCTTCACAATTTCATCCACCTGAATATTAACTGGTGCCCCTTCCATTAAAATATGAATCGATGCTTTTGTAATGCTATACCCACTACGCAATACGAGTAATGCCACAATCATACTGGCTAATGGGTCTGCCCATAAAAAACCGAAACCCATTATAAGTAATGCCGCAATAATTGCCCCAATTGAACCTAACATATCACCAATTACATGCATAAAAGCACTGCGCATATTTAAATTTTCTTTCGTATCTGCCCCACGCATCATAATCCATGCGACAATTATGTTCACAATAAGTCCAGTTACACTTATTACTAACATGCCAAGCGTTGCTACTTCTAGTGGCTCCATAAACCGACCTATTGCTTCATAGCAAATAACAACGGCAATAATTATTAATGTAAGACCATTAAATGCTGCAGCCAGAACTTCAAAGCGCTTGTATCCGAAAGTTTTTTGCTTCGTTACAGCTCGCTCACTTAACATAAATGCAATTAATGCAATACATAAGGAAATTGCATCACTTAACATATGACCTGCATCCGAAAGTAGTGCTAAGCTATTTGTCAATAATCCTCCAATCGCTTCAACGATCATGAATGTTGTAATTATTATAAATGAAATGGCCAACACTTTTTTATTATTAGTATGGTGATGGTGATGTTCTGCCATATGAACGTCTCTCCTCTTCTATTTCATTAAATTTCCTGCATTAACCTATTACTAAATACTCACTCTCAAACCCGACAATTTCTAGATTTTAAAATTTTAATATAACTTTTGCAGATTAATACAGGTATTTTTTAGTAATTAATATCGAAAAATCCAAAAAATGTTCCCAATTTTATGTAGAATTAACATATAATATAACAAAATAATAAATATAAACGAGGTGTATTCATTGTCAAAAATAGAACAAATTCTACTCAAAGATGTCTCCCCTGGTGACATTCTTGCTAATGATCTTTTCGTAAATCGACAATTACTTATGAAAAAAGATAGTACGCTCACGGAAAAAGGAATTGAACTTTTAAGAAAAAAAGGTGTTCAATTCGTCACGGTTTACTACCAAGAAAAAATGCATGAATCAAATGACACAACGCAACACTATCTTTTAAGTAACGAGCTTTCTAAAAATGATATCGTTTTTAATTTCTCTAATATCCCGGGTAGTATACATTCAACTGATGATATCGCCTTAAATTTTTACTCTTTACTAGCTGAGCTAGATATGGATATTCGGTATGGACAAATTTTAAAAGATGCATCCGCAATTGATTATTTACAAAATTTATTAGAAGCTATTTTAAGTAATGATGTATATAAAAACTACTTAGATCAATTAAAAGCATGGGATTATACTTCTTATTTACATAGTATTGATGCTTTTATTCTTGGTACATTATTTGCCAGAAAATTAAAACTTGAACAACTTGAACAAATTGCTATTGGCTATCTATTACACGATATCGGAAAACTAAACATCCCTAAAGCAATCCTTCAAAAACCAGGTCGTCTAAATGCAAAAGAATTTGACCTAATGAAGTCTCACACTCTCGAAGGAGAAGCAATTTTCAATGAAATTGGATTGTCACAATGGGCATATTTAGCGAAATCACATCACGAACGTAGAAATGGTGAAGGCTACCCTGGAAATAGCACTACAACCTTTACAATCGAATTGGAGATTTTACAAATTATTGATGTTTATTCAGCTATAACAATGAAACGAACTTATCGAGATGCTATGCGAGCTGCAGACGCCTTTAGTCTTTTATATCGTGACCAGGTTTTATTTAATGAGCTGCTACTAACCCAGTTTGTTGATTTTATTGGGATTTATCCAGAAAATTCAATCGTTTTATTATCAGATAATTTTCATGCAATTGTGGAAAAAGCTAACCCAAAGTTTCCTACTTCCCCACGTGTTAAATGTATAGAAACAGGTATTTCATTCCACATTTCCGTAAATAACGAAATAACGATTACTAAGATGATCTCTCATCAATCAGAAAGTAAAGCGGCGCTACTTAATACATTTTACAATGAGCTTGTTAGTGCAAATGTCGAAAATGCTAAAAAGACATACTTAAAGTTGGTTGATAACTTCAATGTTTCGGAGTACTTTACTAAAATATTCATTCCTGTTTATCAAATCTTAAATTTATTAAAGAGACAGCAAACGATATATGACTCAAAATATGCTCAAGTCGTACAATATATGGAACAATTGATGGAACAAAAAATTGAAGAGCAAATTGATAACGATCACTACGAAAAAAATGTTTTATTTTTAGTAGAATCTAATTTTAAAAACGATTATCTTTTTAAAGCATTTTTAGGGTTAGTTCATAATGAACATATCTTCCCGCACGTGTTAACGATTGATTCGAGCTTAGATTCGATTTTAATGACGATCGACACTGCTCACATTAGTGAAACTTGCGTTATTACTGATACCTCTGCCGATACATTATTGCTCTCTTATTTACCGAATACAGTTGAACTATCAACCAATAGGATAGAACGCTATTTGTTAAGTTTAATCGGTGAAACGCAAGACGTATTCCATTTTGATACATTACTGCAAGAATACGCAACAAATCAAATCCTCTCAATATAAACTGAAAAATGGCTGCCCGGTAGTGGACAGCCATTTTTATTATTTTACAACGATATTAACCAATTTTCCTGGGATAACAATGACTTTCACAATTTGTTTTCCTTCGATAAATTCCTGTACTTTACTATCTTCAAGCGCAACTTTTTCTAATTCTTCTTTTGAAGTATCTTTTGCAACGTTTACTTTTGCACGTACTTTCCCTAATACTTGAACGACAACTTCAATTTCATCATCTACTAATTTTGAGTCATCATATGTTGGCCAAGATACATACGTAATTGTGCCTTCATGACCTAAAATTGACCATAGTTCTTCTGCAATATGCGGCGCCATTGGTGATAATAGCTTTACAAAGCCCTCTGCGTATTCAGTAGGGATTACTTCTGCCTTGTAGCAGTCGTTAATGAATACCATCATTTGTGAAATGGCTGTATTGAAACGGATACCTTCGTAGTCGTCTGTCACTTTTTTCACAGTTTGGTGGTACACTTTTTCTAATGCTTTATCGTTAGATGGTTGGATTTTGCTCGAAAGCTTTCCTTCATCTGTAACGTACAGGCGCCAAATACGATCTAGGAAGCGGCGTGCACCATCAAGACCGTTCGTAGACCATGCTACCGAAGCTTCAAGTGGACCCATGAACATTTCATATAGACGTAATGTATCCGCACCATGTGATTCAATAATATCATCAGGGTTAACAACATTCCCTTTTGACTTCGACATTTTTTCATTACCCTCACCTAAGATCATTCCTTGGTTAAATAGCTTTTGGAATGGTTCCTTTGTATGAACAACGCCTAAATCGTAAAGTACTTTATGCCAGAAGCGCGCGTATAGTAAGTGTAGTACGGCATGCTCAGCACCACCGATATAAATATCAACTGGTAACCAGCGCTTTAATAGCTCTGGATCTGCGATTGCTTCTGTGTTTTTTGGATCAATATAACGTAGGAAGTACCATGAAGAACCAGCCCATTGAGGCATTGTGTTTGTTTCACGTCGCCCTTTCTTACCTGTTATAGGATCTACTACATTTACCCACTCTTCAATGTTCGCAAGTGGTGATTCACCTGTACCTGAAGGACGGATATTGTCTGTTTTCGGTAATACTAATGGTAATTCTTCTGCAGGTACAGTTGTCATTGTGCCATCTTCCCAGTGAATTACTGGAATTGGCTCACCCCAGTAACGTTGACGAGAGAATAGCCAGTCACGTAAACGGTAAGAAATTTTCTTTTCACCTACACCATTTTCCTCTAACCATTCAATTGCCTTTGAGATACCCTCTTCTTTATTTAAACCATTTAAGAAATCAGAATTGATGTGAACACCGTCACCAGTGAACGCTTCCTTCTCAATGTCGCCACCTTCTAATACAGATGTGATTTCTAAACCAAATTCTTTCGCGAATTCATAGTCGCGCTCATCATGGGCAGGAACTGCCATAATAGCACCTGTACCATATGTTGCTAATACATAGTCTGCAATCCAAATTGGCACTTCTTTCCCGTTAATTGGGTTGACAGCATAAGCACCTGTGAACACACCTGTTTTTTCTTTTGCTAAATCTGTACGCTCTAAGTCAGATTTTAATGATACTTTTTCTAAATAGCTTTCTACTGCTTCCTTTTGCTCTGGAGAAGTTATTTCCGCTACTAACTTGTGCTCTGGCGCAAGTACACAGTAAGTTGCACCGAATAATGTATCCGGACGAGTTGTGAATACCTCGAAGCCTTTATCAGTGCCTGCTACTGTAAATTTCACTTGTGCACCTTCAGAACGACCGATCCAGTTACGTTGCATTTCTTTAATTGATTCCGGCCAATCTACTTCTTCTAAATCATCAACTAAACGGTCTGCGTATTGTGTAATACGTAGTACCCATTGCTTCATTGGACGGCGTACTACCGGGTGACCTCCGCGCTCAGAAACGCCATCAATTACTTCTTCATTTGCAAGCACTGTGCCTAATGCTTCACACCAGTTTACTGCGATTTCGTCTACATAAGCTAAATCCATTTCTACAAGCTTTGTGAAAATCCATTGTGTCCATTTGTAGTATTCTGGATCCGTTGTATTAATTTCGCGATCCCAGTCGTATGAGAAGCCAAGCTCTTGAATTTGACGCTTAAATGTAGCAATATTTTTTGCAGTAAATTCAGCTGGGTCATTTCCTGTATCAAGTGCATACTGCTCAGCTGGTAACCCGAATGCATCCCAACCCATTGGATGAAGTACATTGTATCCTTGCATACGTTTAAAGCGAGATAAAATATCTGTCGCTGTATAACCTTCCGGGTGACCTACGTGTAGACCTGCACCTGATGGATAAGGGAACATATCTAATGCGTAGAATTTTGGTTTTTCTACTTCGTTTTCTGTTTTGAATGTTTTGTTAACATCCCAAAATGCCTGCCATTTTTTTTCGATTTGTTGATGATTAAAGCTCATTATTTTTCCTCCTTTTATAAATTGATTCTGTGATTTCTCTTATTGAAACTCGCACTCGAAATAATTAACTGAATATTTGAACAATAAAAAAACTCGCCCCATTCTTAGTAAATAAGAAGGGACGAGAGGTTATATTACTCCCGCGGTACCACCCAAATTAGTGACACAGCACTCAGCTTAAATTCTTAACGCGAATACACGGCTTACAGCTACTAAAAGTTCACCGAAGCTAACTCCGAGGCGAGTTCGATTTGACACATACTAGCTTACACCACCCGCTAGCTCTCTTAAAAGTGCGACCATCTACTATTCCTCATCACAGTTATATATTGTTATTTAGTTAATATTAATGGATTCCGTTCAAAAGCACAAGTGGCTGTTTTATGCTTACTGACAATTTACCCTATTTTTGTTTATTTTATAAGCTCATTATTTTTTAAGTTACGATCAAATAATAAGCACGGTATGATTGCTACTAGTAATATTACAGTTAAAATAAGCATCAATACTTGAATACCGTAAATATCGACCATTAACCCACCAAATAAAGGTCCAAGCATACGCCCAATTGTCGTTGCACTATTGACAAGTCCTTGATAAAATCCTTGTTGACCTTGTGGTGCTAATTTGTTTGCAATCATTGGAATAACTGGCGTAAAGAATACTTCACCCAACGTTAAAATGATCATTGCTGCTGCAAACATTTTAAAATCGCCCGCTAAATAAACAACAAAAAACGAAACTGACATTAATATTAACCCTAGTGCGAGCTGATGTTTAATTTTTTGCTCCCAACGCGTCACAAGGGGTTTAATTAGCGGTTGAACAGCAACGATCATCACTCCATTTATTGTCCAAAGTAGACTATATTCAGATAAGCTCATTCCTAAAGATTGGGTATAAGACGAAATGGTTGCGCTCCATTGAGAATACGCCATCCAACAAAATACTAATGAAATACTTAAAATCGATAGTGCAATAACTGGACCATTCCACCTTTTTACTTCTGCTTCTGTTTGTAATTTTTTTCTTGCAGTAGGCTTCCCATCAAAGCGTTTGTAAGTTAATACAACAAGTAAAAAGAACATTACATATGCGATTAAATTGGCGTAAAATACCCATTCAAAATTCACGTCTGCAACAAGACCTGCCATAGCAGGTCCAATAGCAACCCCTACATTATTCGCTAAAAAAATGGCATTGAAAGCTCTACGCCCACCTTCAGGCCAAACATTGCCCGCAACTGCATAGATAGCCGGATAAACCATTCCACCACTAAAGCCTAGCAACGTTAAAAACACCACATATTGTGGCCAATCGTGCCAAATCGTTAATAAGAGAATGGCACCTAAATTTAAAAGAACGCCAATTAAAATTGCTTTATAACCACCCAGTCGGTCAAACAAATATCCCCCTAATATATTTCCAAATATTCCAGCGAGAGAATTTAACATTAAAACAAAGCCAGCTACCGTCAATGTTTTACCTAGATGATCATGTATATAAATACTATTTAAAGGCCATAAAAATGAATTGCCGATTGTGTTCACAAACGTTCCAACAATTAAAAACCAAACCTGTTTTGGCACAATGAATTTCCTCCTAATATTTCACTCACAATCGACTATTCTAAGCTTCTTTAGGAAATTACTCAAGAAAAATATTTTCTATTAGTACTGACTGTAGCTCCATGATAAAATAAAACGTTAGAGGAGTGAACAGACTAATGACTGAAAATAAATTCCCTTTCCCATCAGATGGAAAGCGTTACTATACATGGAATCGATATTTACGAAATGAATTTGGTAAAAAAGTATATAAAGTAGCTTTAGATGCGGGCTTTGACTGTCCAAATCGTGACGGTACAGTTGCATTTGGTGGATGTACATTTTGTTCAGCTGCTGGTTCAGGCGACTTTGCAGGAAATAAAGTTGACCCGATTTCAGTACAATTTGAACAAATCAAGGCGAAGATGGAGAACAAATGGAAAGATGGCTTAACAATGGCGTACTTCCAAGCATATACAAATACACATGCTCCGCTTGAAGTGCTAAAAGAAAAATTTGAAGCAGCTCTTGCTTGTGAAGGTGTAATGGGCTTATCAATTGCTACTCGTCCAGACTGCTTACCAGATGATGTAGTCGAATATTTAGCAGAATTAAATGAACGCACTTATTTATGGGTAGAGCTTGGCCTACAAACTGTGCATGAAAAGACAGCAAATTTAATTAACCGCGCGCATGATTATGCAACCTATGTTGAAGGTGTCAATAAACTTCGAAAACATGGTATTCGTGTCGTTACACATATTATTAATGGTCTCCCACTAGAAGATTACGATATGATGATGGAGACTGCGCGTGAAGTGGCAAAATTAGACGTGCAAGGCATAAAGATTCATTTACTTCACTTATTAAAAGGGACTCCACTTGTCAAACAATACGAAAAGGGTATGCTAAAATTCATGGAAAAAGACGCATATACGCAACTTGTGGCGGATCAGCTCGAAATTATTCCCCCGGAAATGATTGTTCATCGTATTACAGGTGACGGTCCAATCGACTTAATGATCGGTCCTATGTGGTCAGTTAATAAGTGGGAAGTTTTAAACGGCATTGATGCAGAACTTGAGCGCCGCGACTCGTGGCAAGGGAAGTATTATAATGCGGATGTGACAAGTAAATGAAATTAGAACGAGTTATTCAATATGCACAAACCTTACTAAAAATGTCGATTACTGAAGGCGATATTGCAGTCGACGCAACCGCGGGAAATGGTCATGATACACTATTTTTAGCGAATCTAGTCGGAGATGAGGGGTATGTATACGCTTTTGACGTACAGAAAGAAGCAGTCGATGCAACACTCCACCGTTTACTTGACAATGCATTAGAACACCGTGCAATCGTGTTAAAAGATGGTCACGAAAATGTCTCAAAGTATGTAACCAAGCCTGTTGCAGGTGCTATTTTTAATCTCGGCTATTTGCCAGGTAGTAATCATGACCTTGTGACAAAGCCCAATACGACGATACAGGCAATCGAAAGTTTATTAAAGCTATTAAAAGTTGGAGGCATTATTGTTTTAGTAGTTTATCATGGTCATGAAGGTGGTAAAGAGGAACGCGATGCAATCATTCATTTCGTTAGTGAGTTACCGCAAAAATATGTTCATGTATTACGCTATGAATTTATCAATCAAAAAAACGAACCACCTTTTATAATCGCATTAGAAAAAGTGAAAAACATTCCATTGGAGAGCTAAGAATTCTTAGCTCCCTTTTAGTTAGTAAAGAAAGGATGATAAGATGCGACTTTGGCATGTCGATTTAATTCCATATTTACCGAAAAGTCAATTACTCGCTCAGTGGAGAGAGTTAAATAGTATTTACGTCAAAGAAGACAAACATATTTTAATTAACTACATTTATGAATACCCGAAAGAAGATTTATATTGTTATACGCAGGTCGTTCTTGAGGAAATGATTCATCGTCAAATTAACATCCGTACGAAGGACAAAATGGCCAACTATTTTAAAGACATTAAATGTACCGAGATTTATATACCGTACGAAAATCATCATAATCAGCAGTATTTAACAATTTGTTATTATAATTTATTGGAAAAATTTATTCGTGGTCAAAAGGATTTTCCTGCTGAATTATTCGAAAGGCTTACGAACTTTTATCAATCGAAAAAGGAGCAGCCAAAATAAATTGGCTACTCCTTCCTTATTTATTTTTTATACGTTTCCCAGAAATCTGCATTTTTAATTCCTAACTTTATTGGATCAAATACTGGGTCTTTTCCTTCTTTTTTCTGTTGCTCATAATCCTTTAACGCAATAAGTGCTGGTTTCATAATGAATAGCATCATAATTACGTTAATCCAAACCGTTAACCCTAATCCTACATCACCAAACGCCCATGCCAAGTCTGATGTTTTAACTGTTCCATAGAACGCAGACGCTAATAATACAAACTTCATTATAAAAATACCTATTTTTTCTGTTCTACCTTTTAGCATGTACGAAACATTTGTTTCCGCAATGTAATAGTATGCCATTAACGTAGTGAAAGCGAATAAGAATAATGAAATCGCAACGAACCCTGAACCGAAATTATTTAATGATGGGAATGCATCATTTACCGCTGCTTGTGTAAAGCCTGTGTACGTAATTGTTTCATCCATCTTTGCTTCGATTAATGGACCATCTTGACTACCATCATGTACGTTGTATGTACCCATGAATAAAATCATTAATGCTGTCGCAGAACATACTAATAATGTATCAATATAGATTGATGCGGCTTGTACAAGACCTTGCTTTGCAGGATGGGACACTTCTGCAGCCGCAGCTGGGTGAGCGCCTGTACCTTGACCAGCTTCGTTAGAGTAGATTGCACGTTTAACTCCCCAGAAAATTGCGCTACCAATCATACCACCAAACACTGCATCTTGACTAAATGCGCTTCGGAAAATTAATCCTAATACATCGGGTACAGCTGAAAAATTCATTAAAATAATTATAAATGCTACAAGCAAGTAAGCTAATGCCATAAATGGCACTAAAATTTGTGCTACATTGGCAATACGTTTAATACCACCAAAAATAATAATCCCAAGCAATACAACTGTTACTAAACCTGTAATCCATGGATCAATTCCAAAAGCATTATCCACTGCCCCAGCAATTGCATTAGCTTGTACACCAGGCATTAAAATAGCTACCGATAAAATCATCGCAATCGCAAACACTACACCAAGTGCACGAATACCTGTTGATTTTTCAATGTAGAATGCTGGACCACCACGATACTGGCCATCTTTCTTTTCCTTGTAAATTTGAGCTAATGTTGACTCCATATAAGCAGTTGATGCACCGATGAATGCAGTAACCCACATCCAAAAAACTGCCCCCGGTCCACCAAATGCAATCGCAGAAGCTGTACCAATAATGTTCCCCGTACCAACACGACCTGATAAGGCAATCGACATCGCTTGGAATGAAGATACACCCGCATCTGATTTTTGTCCCTTGAACATAAGTTTAAACATGTCTTTAATTAAACGAACTTGAGCAAATTTTGTCAGAATCGAGAAGAATAATCCAACGATTAAAATTCCGTAAATCATGACTGGACCCCATAATATACCGTTAGCCCAGTTTACAAAATCATTAATAAAATCCATTGAAACACTCCTTTAAATTTAATGTATTAATTTGAAATTTAGTATATTACAAATTTTCTAAAATTTCGATATATTTTTTTCTAGAAATAAAAAAACCTAACAAAAAATAGTATTTGCTAGGTTCGTCGTCATTCAATTATATAGCCTAAATTCCGTAAAACATTATTAATAAAGTCAATAGTATATTGAAAAACATCTTCTCTTTCTAATTCGAAATAGAGACTATGTAGACAGCCATGCCATTCTTTATAGTGAAACTCAGATAATGATTGTTGAAGTAACCATTTTTTTGTAATGGATATATCTGTTAATTTATCATTTTCGCCTGTCATGACTAGCAGCGGGATATTAGGAAATTTATATTCTGGATCACGGAAAGTACGTGTTAGCTGTTGCCACTCCCGGTACCATTTCACCGTTACCATACTATTAAGCGGTAAATTTTCCTTTAGTTCCATTAATACATCTGTATTTCTTGAAAAGTGTTGTAAATTTATTTCATGCTTTAATTTTACGTTTGAAGTTATGGCACTAAAACTTGATAGAGCGTTCGATAATTTACCTGGTGTCAATTTTAAATGGAGCCAAGGTGACGTCAATATGACACCTGCATATTCGGTTTTATTTTTTTGAAGTACTTGCATCGCAATTGTACTCCCTAATCCATTTCCAACAATAAAAAGTGGTAAATTATATTCAAGTGCTACTTTTAATAATATTTTAGTATATGTAAAATATTCCTTAAAGTCTTCTTCGTGGTATCTAGCATATTTCGCTTGATCTCCATGACCGGGTAAATCACCCATAACGACATGAAAACCCGCACTTCGAAACTTCTCAATTAACCATGCGTACCAGCGATGATTTTCATATGCACTATGAAGAATTGCTACTACTGCTTTCGGTTGCCCTTCAGCTTCCCATCTCCACATGGTCAAACCTCCTTCATACGAAACTTCTATCATTATAATGCATCCAACAGAAAAAGAAATATTATTTGAAAATCTATTTTCATTTGATACGATACTAATAGAATGAATTACTATTTTATACAAGAAAAGAGGTACTTAGTATGATTTACCCATATAAAGATAAAACTCCTTCGATTCACCCTTCTGCATTTATTGCAGACTATGCAACAGTTACTGGTGACGTTTCAATTGGTGCAGAAACATCCATTTGGTTCAATACTGTCATACGTGGCGATGTTAACAAGACAATAATTGGCGAGCGTGTTAGTATACAAGATTTATCATGTCTCCACCAAAGCCCTGCATTCCCGTTAATCATAGAAGATGAGGTAACAATTGGCCATCAAGTTACCTTACATAGCTGTACTATTAAGAAACGAGCGTTAATTGGAATGGGTTCCATCATTTTGGATGGTGCAGAAATCGGTGAGGGTGCCTTTATCGGCGCAGGTAGTCTTGTACCACCAGGAAAAAAAATCCCCCCAAATACATTAGCAATGGGGCGTCCAGCAAAGGTGGTCCGTGAAGTAACGGCCGAAGATCGCGCAGACATGGATCGTATTATTCGTGAATACGTAGAAAAAGGACAATACTATAAATCATTACAAAAGTAACAACAAACTAGCGTTACCGGTTGTATTTGACTTTCTTCCTATTATATAGTGTTTCCGCCCATTTTTTAACTTTCCGTTTACAAAAAGGAGCCATATAAACAATTTGTTTACATTGGCTCCTTATATTTTTTATAGTCCCGCTTTAACTTTTAATTCTGCTGCTTTGTCTGTTTTTTCCCAAGGAACATTTAAGTCCGTACGTCCAAAATGACCATATGCTGCAGTTTGTTTGTAAATTGGACGTCGTAAATCCAGCATTTTAATAATGCCTGCAGGACGTAAATCAAATAGCTCACGTACCCATTCTACGATTTGGCTTTCTCCCACTTTCCCTGTGCCGAAAGTATCTACTGCGATCGATACTGGTTGTGCTACACCAATTGCATATGCTAATTGAACTTCTGCACGGTCAGCTAAGCCTGCTGCTACGATATTTTTGGCAACATAACGTGCAGCATAAGCTGCTGAACGGTCAACCTTTGTTGCATCCTTACCAGAGAATGCTCCACCACCGTGACGTGCATAACCACCGTAAGTGTCTACGATAATTTTACGACCTGTTAATCCTGCGTCCCCTTTAGGTCCACCGATTACAAAACGGCCAGTTGGGTTGATAAAGTATTTTGTCGCTTCATCTAAAAGATTAGCTGGTACAACCGGCTTAATAACGAACTCTTTCATATCTGATTGAATTTGTTCTAATGTCGCTTCTTCATCATGTTGAGTTGAAATAACGATTGTATCTACACGTACTGGTTGGTTGTTTTCATCGTACTCAATTGTTACTTGTGTTTTACCATCTGGACGTAAATAATCTAATTCACCTGATTTTCGCACTTCTGCTAAACGACGTGCTAATTTATGTGCTAAAGAAATTGGTAGAGGCATAAGCTCTGGTGTTTCATTACAAGCGTAACCAAACATTAACCCTTGGTCTCCTGCACCAATAGCTTCTAACTCTTCATCTGTCATTGAACCTTCGCGAGCTTCGAGCGCCTGGTCAACACCTTGCGCGATGTCAGGAGATTGCTCTCCAACTGCTACAAGAACAGCTAAGTTTTCAGCATCAAAACCATATTTACCACGTGTGTAGCCAATTTCTGCTACTGTGTCACGGATAATTCCTTTCATATCTACATACGTAGAAGTTGTAATTTCACCAGATACTAATACTAAGCCTGTTGTTACCGTTGTTTCACAAGCTACACGTGCATTTGGATCTGCTGCTAAAATGGCATCTAAAATAGCATCCGAAATTTGGTCACAAATTTTATCCGGATGTCCTTCCGTTACACTTTCTGATGTAAACAGTCGACGATTTGTCATTTTACTTCCTCCTAATTCACTTTTGCGATTGTTTTGTTTGTTATGATACGGTACTCATTACCCATGTCCGTTTATAAAAATAAACGTCAAGCTATACTGCTTTAACACGAGGTTTTGAAAGGCTGCAATTTATCTATTTTATTAAAAATTAAATTCTTTTTTATTATAAAAACAATAAAAAAATCCCTTCACTCATTGCCGCGCTCATCACGCGTGAGGAAAGGATGTTATCTTTCGTTACCTTTCACTCTTATCGTTCAAGGGAGTTTCCCTTGCATCAGGTTGGCACCAACACGTTACGAAAAGTCGTATTGCAGGTTGCCGGGTTTCATAGGGCCTGCCCCTCCACCAGCTCGGGATAAGAGTATCCGTTCAATTAAATATCTTACGAAAAAACGCATTTTATGTCAACAAATTTTGTCGTATTTATTACACTAAAAAAATCAGAAAAAATAATTCATAATTAGTATAGATTATTGGATGCAATGTGTTATACTATTTTTGAATTAACAAACAACTCCCCTATAAAGGGAATACTATAAAAAAGGATGGTACTTAAGCGATGAATTCGGTAGAAATTGCTAACGAGCTGAAAGAACTTTTAAACGGGGATAATATTAACACACAACTATCCGTTCCACAACTAGTTGAAAAAGCAACATCACGTGGAGAAGCAATGTTAACTGTTGACGGTGCAATCGCAGCTGAAACTGGAAAGTATACTGGTCGTTCCCCTAAAGATAAATATATGGTTGAAGAAGATGGATCAAAAGACAAAATCGACTGGGGTAAA
Source organism: Solibacillus sp. FSL R7-0682 (assembly GCF_038005985.1). NCBI lineage: Bacteria > Bacillati > Bacillota > Bacilli > Caryophanales > Caryophanaceae > Solibacillus > Solibacillus sp. FSL R7-0682. The sequence goes on along the minus strand of NZ_JBBOUI010000001.1, from coordinate 977,328 downwards.
GTAAACCGACCGATTTCATCTGAAGTATTCGACAATTTATACATTAAAGTTATTAATTACTTAAAAGAACGCGACGAACTGTTTGTTTTTAATGGTTTTGCAGGTGCCGACAAAGATTCACAATTATCGATAAAAGTCATCAATGAATATGCTTGGCATAACCTATTCTGTCATCAATTATTCATCCGTCCAACAGCAGAAGAATTAGCTTCACATGTTGCAGATTTCACAATTGTATCTGCACCTAACTTCAAAGCAAATCCAGAAGTTGATGGTACCGGTTCTGAAACATTCATCATAACATCTTTAGAAAAGAAAATCATCTTAATTGGTGGTACTGAGTATGCAGGTGAAATGAAAAAATCAATTTTCGGCATCATGAACTACTTATTACCAGAGCAAGGTATCTTCCCGATGCACTGTTCAGCAAACGTAGGTGAAGAAGGCGACGTAGCTTTATTCTTCGGTTTATCAGGTACTGGTAAAACGACTTTATCTGCTGATGCTGACCGTAAATTAATCGGTGATGATGAGCACGGCTGGTCTGACAACGGCGTATTCAATATCGAAGGTGGTTGCTATGCAAAAACAATCAACCTCTCTGCTGAAAAAGAGCCAGAAATTTATAATGCCATTAAATTTGGTTCTGTATTAGAAAACGTAGTAGTAAATCCAGAAACTCGTGTATGTGATTACGATAACGGTTCATTAACTGAAAATACTCGTGTGGCATATCCAATCGATTATATTGATAATATTGTATTACCATCTGTAGCAGGTCACCCAAAAACAATCATCTTCCTAACAGCAGATGCATTTGGGGTATTACCTCCTATTTCAAAATTAACAAAAGAGCAAGCAATGTACCACTTCCTAAGTGGTTTCACATCTAAATTAGCAGGTACTGAACGCGGTGTTACAGAACCAGAGCCAGTATTCTCTACATGCTTCGGTTCTCCATTCTTACCACTACCAGCAACTGTTTACGCTGAGCAATTAGGTAAGAAAATTGATGAGCATGGCTCACAAGTATTTTTAGTAAACACTGGTTGGACTGGTGGCGAATACGGTGTAGGTAACCGTATGAAACTTTCTTACACTCGTACAATGGTACGCGCTGCCATTGATGGCAAGTTAAATGACGTTGAAACGACACAAGATGGCGTATTCGGATTAAATATCCCAGTAGCAGTTGAAGGTGTTCCGACGGAGGTATTGAATCCTCGTGATGCTTGGTCAGACAAAGCAGCTTATGATAAAAAAGCAGCAGAGCTTGCACATTTATTCAAAAACAACTTCACGAAATTTGCTAATGTAGATGAAGCAATCGTGAAAAAAGGTGGTCCATTAGCATAATAGCTAATGACTTTACACGACATAACGTTTATTCGGAGGAAGGTGTCGTTATAAACAATCGTCCTCTCCGCTATAACAGTGGACTTGTGGAATAAACTTCCTATATTTTTATATCATAAAAAGACACGCTATTAGCAACAGCTGATAGCGTGTCTTTCTTTATACATTATTGAAGCTTCATCCACTCACATAGTTTTCGAACCGTTTTGTAATTGAACTTAGGAGGATAATGATGCTTCAATCCAGAAGAAAACCATGTTTCGACGTCTTTTCCTTGATGTTTTAAATAATGCTCCAGTTGATAGGCATGTTCTATATCGACATGCTGATCGTCCGTCCCATGTATAATTAGAACAGGTGCGTCAATTTCATCTATTTCAAATAAAGGGGTACGCTCCTCGTAATTTTCAGGTACTTTATTTGGAGTACCACCAACTATTCGCTTCAAACCTCTACGCATATCAACCCGTTCCCAATAAGTTGCGCTTGCATCCGAAACACCTGCCCACGTAACAATGGATTGAATATCATTTCGTAAAATTGCAGTCCACAAAACCATTAATCCGCCACGTGAGAAGCCGAATAAATGTACTTTTTGCTGACGTATAAATTGTTTTAATACATCAACTGCATAAACTGCATCAAAACGATCCGCGCCAGCAAATTCATCCTTACCTTCTCCACCACGATTTCCACGATAGTACGGGGCAAAGACAACAAAACCTTGTGCAGCAAATTGGGCAATTCTAGCCGGTCTCACCATGCCAATAGATTGTAAACCACCACGCAAATAAAGGAGTCCATCATAATTCCCTGGATCTTTAGGTCTGGCTAGTAATCCTTTTACACGTAAACCTTGTGACCAATAAATTACTTCATCTAAGCGAATATGAGGATTGGGCGATGGATATGGACGCATTGCATAGATTTCACCGTTGTTATCCATGACTTTTCACTTCCTGTAGCATCTTTTTCATTCCCGCATCACGCATATAAAAGCTTAAATTCGGTTGTTGCCATAGTTCTTCCTCTGTTAACCATACCCTACCTTCAGTTTCATGATCCCCTTCAAAGTCCTGGATTTCCTTTACCTTTGCGGTAAAAACTGCTTTACAAAATGGTATTTCATCATGAACTATATAGTAGGCAAACCATTTCACATCATTAATTATTATAGTGGCTTCCTCATATACTTCTCGAATGGCAGCTTCTACTAATGTCTCTCCAACTTCTTGTTTGCCACCAGGAAACTCTACCCCGCGTCGATGATGAATTGTACAAAGCCACTTCCCTTTATACTGTACAAGCACCAACACATGTTTTGGCTCTATTTCAAATGGTCCTTCATCAAATCGTAAATCTACATTTAACCCGTTTTCATCAATAAAAGTAAACATCGCATCGCTCAACTCCTACTATTTAGTGTAGCGAACGACGACATGACAAGCAACTTAGAAATAAGCACGTTTACGGAAAAATGGAAGCTGTTCAACAAACTTTTTTGCTTCCTCATCTCCAAACTCATGTATAAGTGCATACAATTTTTGTAAGCGATTGTCGAGATCGTGATTTAATTGGTCCATATGATAAGGAATGAAGGGCATATGTGCACGAAATGCATTTGAAGCTTCTAACCTATTCATTTGAGAAAACAATTTTGAAAATACACGGGCCTTAATTGGATCCATATGCAAAACAAATTCATAAGAAGGTCCAGGGTAAAAATTACAAGTTAAATTTGCGACCGATACATAAATTTTTTGCTTTTCCAAATCCATTCACCTCCATTCAAAGGATTTGCGAATCAGCTCCAAACTATACGTTAGGAATAGAAGGTAAAATAAAGACGACCCCAATAAAAGGAGTCGTCATCATTCGTTATTAGTTGCCTAAAAATGCATTTAACATCCACGCATGCTTTTCTAAACTTTGATAGTTAGCATTTAATAAATCCTCTGTACGATCATCGCCTTCTTCTGCAGCAGTCTCCATTGCAGTTTTCAGCGCTTTCATTATCGTTTCAAAATCCGAAATAGTTGATTGCACCATTTCCTCCGTTGTTTCTTTACCAGTAGCTTCTTTTATAATCGATAATTCTAGATGCTCTGAAAGTGTCGCGACAGGCTTACCACCTCGTGATAAGATTCGCTCAGCTACCTCATCTAAATTTAGCGTTACTTCATTGTATAGCTCTTCAAATTTTGTGTGTAATGTGAAGAATGATGGTCCATTTACATACCAGTGGAAGTTATGTAACTTTGTGTACAATACAGACCATGTTGCTACTAACTCATTTAACTGTTTGTTTAATTCTTGTTTTGCCATTCCATTCACCTCATAAAATATATTTAAAACTCCAAGTTGAAGTTTCAACCCTAATTGATAAATATTATCAACATAATCATAATACATCCTACATGACTAGGATGTGTCAAATTGCTGAATTTATTATACTAATACTTACTATTTCCTTTCTTGGTTAGATTAAAACCTATTAAATTCAATGTTTAGTCATATTTCGCAATGCTTTTTAATGTAAAATATACTATAAACAATTGAGGTGAAAAACATGAGCTTGCCTATCGTACTAATTATTATCATCACAATCATCGGGATATTTGCATGTGCAATTGTTTTACTTACGAAGAAAAACAACGTAACATTAAAGCAAACGGTGGATGATAAACCAATCCGAGTTTATAAAAATGGAGAGCAAAAGCAACAATGAAGAAAATATTTATTAAGTTCATTCGATTATATCAACAATATTTATCCCCAATGAAACCCCCTTCTTGCCGTTTCCATCCAACTTGTTCTAGTTATGGCATAGAAGCAATTGAAAAACATGGTGCGATTAAAGGTTTTATTATGACCGTTATTCGGATTTTAAAATGCCAACCGCTTCATCCTGGTGGCTTTGATCCAGTACCAGATAAATGGCCTTCGAAAAAAAAATAAATTTCGAAGGTTTTTTTATTGTTTTTTTGCCTATCATCTTGTATGATTAAAAATGTTAAAAAAATTTAAATCGTAACAATTACTATTTAAGGAGTATTAAAATGAAAAAATTACTTTTTTTGATGGGGATGTTGTCATTGCTTTTAGCCGCATGTAATTCCAACAATCCAACTACTGATAAAACAACTGAAGAAGAATCTTCTAATAAATTATCCGTTTATACTACTGTTTATCCTTTACAATACTTTACAGAGCGTATTGGTGGCGATGCTGTAAATGTAGCATCGATTTATCCTGCTGGGGCAAATGAGCATACGTTCGAGCCTACCCAAAAAGATATGATGGCATTGGCAGATGCGGACCTGTTTTTCTACATTGGCTTAGGTCTTGAAGGCTTTGTTGAAAATGCAAAAAAGACATTGGCAAATGAGGACGTAAAATTAGTCGCAACTGCAGAAACAGTAACGGATGAGCAACTTCACATTTCAACTGGTCATACACATGCTGAAGCTACTACAGAAAACCATAATCATGAACATGAGCACGATGAAGAAGAATCCCATGAGGATCATGCCCATACTGAACATGATGCACACGTATGGCTATCTCCAATTATTTCGCAACAGCTTGCCCTATCCATTAAAGAGCAATTGGTTGCGGCTTTACCAGAGCAAGAAACAACTTTCATTGAAAACTACAACGAATTGGTAGCAGACTTAAATACATTACACGCAGATTTTGAAGCAATGGCTAAAGAAACAACTAAAAAAACATTCTTCGTATCTCACGCTGCATTTGGTTATATCGCAGGTCACTATGGCTTTGAGCAAGTGCCTGTAGCTGGATTGAATTCACAAAGTGAGCCTTCTCAAAAGGAATTAACTTCGATTGTCGATTTAGCTAAAAAGGAAGACATTGACTATATATTCTTTGAACAAAATGTATCGTCAAATTTAACAAAAATCATCCAAAATGAACTTGGTGCTAATACGTTAATCTTGCATAATTTAAGTGTTTTAACAAAAGAAGACATTGCTAACAATGAAGATTACTTTACATTAATGCGCAAAAATATGGACGTATTAAAACAGGCATTAGAAAAATAAATGAAAACGTAATGCCCACTGTTTCATTCGAGACAGTGGGCATTGTGCTTACCATTTGATAAGTTTTATGAACTTTTTTGCTAATGAATAGAAATCATCGGTCATCATAAATACTTCATTTGTCATTGTCATTTGAGAATTTATATATATTTCACTCACAGCAGCAGGATACTCGGTTTTTTCCCAATTATGTGTGGTAGCGATTTCCTTATCCGTTAGCATGAAGAAATTATAATGTACTTTATCTGGCTCATTGTTAATCGGATCATTCCACGTTGGATCAACATGGTACCATGCACCATCAACCTTTACTAAAATCCATGCATGCCGTTCATTATTGGAATAGCCCTTGACATATTTTGCATTAAGCTTGAGCTCTTCTAACATTTTCAACATGAGTAAAGCATATGCCTGACATACACCTTGGTTTTCAGTTAATAACGTATACGTAATATATTGGCTACCTTTTGTATTGCTAGCATAGCTACTGTTCAACACAATATAGTCATGTACTGCCTTTACTTTTTCATATTCAGATGCTCCTTCTTGAATAATTTGAGGTAGTATCCTTTTCACCTCAGCAGTTACATACTTTTCTTTTTCCTTATCAGTTAAATAATTTATTTGGAATGTTAGCGTACCGCTATTCCCTCGATATTTTATCGCAATTTGCCACTTTGAAATATTTTCATAAATATATTGGTTGTTTTTGCGAATTTCGTCCATTGCTTTTTGGATAACAGCTTTTACGTTTGTATAATCCCCTTTATACGTAAGTGTAAAGTCGGTATTAAAATTACTTAGATGATACAGAATATCATTTTTTATTGTTTTATCAGTTGTAACACCATTTGCATATACTTCATTTGTTGATTCGGCCAATTGATTTGGTAAAATATTCATTAATAAGATTGTTATACAGAGTGAATATAAAAGTCTTTTCATCAATAATCCCTCCTAAGTAAATTTTAAAAATTCCTCCCCCTCAAACAATTATTTGCGAATGCTACTATTTTCTAACATGTACCAATTTTATAAGAAAAATACCTTTATGAAACATTACAAAAAAACACTATACATTTACATAGTTTATGATTTGTATAGTGCTTTGAACATTAATTTATGAATTTATATGGTTTTATTTTTCCTCTAATAATAGCTCAATTAAATTTCTTCGAAGCAGTTTATTTGCACCATTTCTAGGTAGACAATCCACTTGAACAATTTTTTTGGGAACTTTATAATTCGCCAAATTTTTTTTACAAAAACTAAACAACGCTGTCTCATTTACATCTGTTTTCGTTACAATAAAGGCAATTGGCACTTGCCCCCATTTGTCATCAGCAATACCACATACCCCTGCTTCCTTTATGGCTGGATGTGCTAATAGGACATTTTCAATTTCTGCAGGGTATATATTTTCTCCACCAGAAATTATTAAATCTGAGCGTCGATCTACTACGTATAAATACCCCTCTTCGTCTAAATAACCTAAATCTCCAGTATGAAGCCAGCCGTCAATCATCGTCTCCTTATGTTTAAATTTCCCCACATAACGAGGGGTAACATGAGGACCTCGAATAAGTATTTCTCCTACTTTTTCATCATCAATTTTATTAATTCGTATTTGATTAAAGAATAAGGGCTTACCAGCTGAACCAAGACGTGTTAATGCATCTTCATTAGATAAAGTAGCCGTTTGTGAAGCAGTTTCGGTCATTCCGTATGTTTGTGCAACCGGTAATTTCAACTCTATTGCACGCTTCAAATAATCTACTGGAACTGGGCCCCCACCTGCTAACATCGTTGTAAAGTTTGGATGTGCTATTGTTTTAAGCTGCTCCATTTCGTTTAAAATGGCTTCTAATGTCACCGCTACTACAGACATTTTTGTAACAGTGCCCCTTACAATTTCTTGTGCACAGCGTAGCGCATCGAATTTCTCATATAAGCGTATTTTCATCCCGTATAAAAGTGATCGCACTACGATTGAAAAACCACTTATATGAAAAATCGGAACCGTACATAACCAAACATCCTCCTGAGAAATCCCCAAATTTAATGCAGAACTTAAAGCACTTGAGCTATGATTTCCAACTGTTTGACATACACCTTTAGGAAAGCCAGTTGTTCCTGAAGTGTACATAATTGTTAATGCAAAATTCTCATCCCATTCGGCTGCAATTTCAAATGGTTCCGGTATTTTTTCGTGGAGTTGTGTAAATGAAAGAATACGTTTATCGGCTGTAAGCTTATCTAAATCACTATCTGCAACTAGAATGCCATCCACTTCCGCATCTGCTACTTGATACGCTAGCTCCTGTTTTGATAGTCTTCCATTTAATAGCACCATTTCACATTGCGCTTGCATACAGCCATATAACACTTGAATAAGCTGTGGTGTAGATGGAGCTAATATAGCTATACGTTTCCCATTGGATAAACCACATGCATGTAACTGATAGGCAATCTTTCTTGATAATTCATCTAGTTGTAAAAACGTCCATTGTTCTTCCTGATAGCTTAATGCGATTCGATTTGGTGTTAAATATGCTCGTTGTTGAATCCAATTCGGCTGCATCATTCATTCCCCCTTAACTTGAAACATTGTTGTATCGTTTTAATTAATTGATATTAAAAAAGGTGCCCCGCTTTACGGAACACCCTTTCATTGTCATAGAAACTAGCCGATCAAGGGAAACGTGGGAATTGACCGAAGTCAGGTTGACGTTTCTCTTTAAATGCGTCACGGCCTTCTTTTGCTTCATCTGTTGTGTAGTAAAGAAGTGTTGCATCACCAGCAAGCTGTTGAATACCAGCCAAACCGTCTGTATCTGCGTTCATTGCAGCTTTTAAGAAGCGTAAAGCAGTTGGTGACATTTGAAGCATTTCTTCACACCATTTAACTGTCTCATCTTCTAATTCAGCGTAAGGTACAACAGTATTTACTAAGCCCATTTCAAGTGCTTGTTGCGCATCATACTGACGGCATAAGTACCAGATTTCACGTGCTTTTTTATGACCTACGATACGTGCTAAGTAGCCTGAACCGTAACCAGCATCGAATGAACCAACTTTCGGACCAGTTTGACCGAATCGGGCGTTGTCCGCAGCAATTGTTAAGTCACATACTACGTGTAATACATGTCCACCACCAATTGCATAACCTGCAACCATTGCTACAACTGGTTTTGGAATTTTGCGGATTAATGTTTGTAAGTCTAATACATTTAGACGTGGAATTTGGTCATCGCCTACATAACCACCATGGCCGCGCACTTTTTGGTCGCCACCTGAACAGAATGCATGCTCGCCTTCACCTGTTAAGATGATTACGCCAATTTTTTCGTTATCACGTGCACGTGTAAATGCATCAATTAATTCCGCCGTTGTTTTTGGGCGGAAAGCATTGCGTACTTCTGGACGGTTAATCGTAATTTTCGCGATACCGTTGTAGTACTCATACTTAATATCTTCATACGTATGTAATGAAGTCCATAGACGTTGTTTTGTCATTGGTAGATCCCCCTATTTATAATTATGTCTCGACATATGTAATCTGCCAGACACTTTAACTTCTTTTAGTGGCTTGATTACTACTAAAGAAATTAAATCATTTCCTTTACTATTGTAGCAAACTTTAATGGATTTTCCACATGAATTGCATGACCAACTGCTGGAATTATTACGTGAGTAGCTAAGGGCAAACTCATCTGCATTCGCTTATTTAGCAAGACAAACTTTTCATCAAGAGCCCCAGTTATTAACGTAATTGGCATCGTTAGGTTAGAAAGCCTATGCCATAATGGTGGCATGACACCTGTTCCCATGCTACGTAAACTATTGGCTAATCCTATTTCGCGTTGCGCTAACCGTTCTGATCGGATTTCATCTTGTAACGCTGATGAAAGTTTTTTTTGCGAAGCAAATAGCGGAATATTTTCCCATCTGCCAACAAAAGAAACCATTCCATCTTGTAGAATTGTTTCCGCTAATGCTTCATCTGCTTGCTGTCTAGCAAGACGTTCTTCATCCAGCGCTAACCCTGGTGAAGCACTTTCTAATACTAACTGTGTAACACGTGCAGGATATTGTGCTGCGTAACTTAATGCTACACGCCCGCCCATTGAATAGCCAACTAAAGTAAATCCGTCTAACTGTAATCGTGAAAATAGTTCATCAAGCAGTTCTACTTGCGTATGCATCGTATAGGCGTTCACATCTTCTGGCGCAGCGCTCTGCCCATGCCCCATTAAATCTACCGCAACAATACGGACACTTGTTGGCAGTAGTTCTACTACTTTATGCCATGTTTTAGTACTTCCCGTAAAGCCGTGCAGAAGAACAACTGTCGTATTTGCGTCTTCATTCCATTGCTCTACAAATACATCAAAACCGTTTATATCGAATCGAGCCATTGCTCTAACACCTCGTTAATGTTTTTCCAAAGTGATCGATGCTCTTGTACATTTTCAACACGATCTGTAAACGCTTCTATAATGCGGATGTCCGATTGTTTTTCCGCTAGAAGGGCATCAATAAATTGTGTTGTTGTACGTACGGCTGTGTAATCCGCATCATACATTTTTGCAACTTGCTCAAATGTAAGGGCAGTAGGTGTCCCAAATAAATCTTCATAATGTGCCTCTACAGAAGCCTGTGGTAAATAAGAGAAAATACCACCACCATCATTATTCATAACAATAACCGTTAAATCGCATGTTTGGTAGCGGGCTGCAATAAATGCGTTCGCATCATGTAAAAAGGCAAGATCACCAATTAGTAAATACGTTTTCCGGTGTTTACGCCCTTGACTAAAGCCTAATGCTGTTGAAGTAACGCCATCAATCCCATTCGCGCCACGGTTTGCAAATATTTGTAAATCTTTATTCGCCGTAGTTAAAAACGTATCAATATCTCGAATTGGCATGCTACTACTAACAAAGACATCAGCGCCATCTGGTAAATTTTCAAGCATTGCTTGTACCATTGCTCCTTCATCTTTTGCTGTTGTTGCATATTTTTTGATCGTATTTAACGCCAATAAATCCGCCATCTTCCAAAACTGTGCAAAGGCAACTTCATTTAACGAAATATCTATTTGCATATTTTCTAGCCACGATCCTATTAACGCTTGAATAAAATGGGTCGAAACATGCGTTGAATCACGATACATTGGATCCTCATCAACAATAACATAGTGTTGTGGTTTAGCTTGTGTGATGAATTGCATTAAAAACTTTGAAACAGGCTGTGCGCCAAAACGAATGACCGTTTGTGGTGTAACATTGCGTTTAAAGCGCTCATTTTTCATTAATGCATCATATGTAGAAATCGCGTATATTTGGCAATCCTCTGGTACTTCTGTACGCAAATTAGACAAGCTTTCTATCATGACCGGCCATTGTACTTTTCGAACAAACGCCCATAAATAGTCCGTATTGGTTCCAATAGGTAATTCACCAACAACAATCAGTCCTGTTTTTGTACGTTGAATAATTTGTTGTAACTCTTCAACCGCTTGCTTTGAAGGCGCTAGGTTACTCAAATAGCTATGTGTATAACTAGATGGTTGTAATTGCTCGTTAAAATCAATTAATAAAGGCTCTCGGAACGGAATATTTAAATGTACCGGCCCAAATGGAGCAGCCATTGCAATATTGACTGCGCGTACCGTATGACGCTCAATAAACGGTAATGTTTGCGGTGCTTCATCCGGAATTGGAAATTCTGCTGACCATTTTACCTGTTCTCCATATAATCGAACTTGATTGATTGTTTGAGGTGCACCAACCTCGCGCAATTCATGTGGTCGATCAGCAGTGATGACGATTAATGGCACACGGGCATACTTCGCTTCAACAATGGCTGGGTAGTAGTTGGCTGCAGCCGTGCCAGACGTACAAAGTAATACGACTGGCTGGGCTGTTGATTTTGCTAAGCCTAGAGCATAAAATGCAGCTGCTCGCTCGTCGATCTGACGATGCATGATCAACTCCTTCGTTGAAGCAAAAGCATAGGCAAGCGGAGTTGAACGTGATCCTGGACTCACTACCACATTCTTGACTCCCGAAGTAATAAGAGCTGACACTATTTTATAAACATAACTTGATAAAATTCCACGTTCATTCATGTAATTGTCCCCCTAAAGCTCGTAGCATTGGTCTGAATTTTACAAGCGTTTCTTCATATTCAGATTGGGCTTCAGAATCCGCCACAATGCCCCCACCTGCATATAAATAAGCTTTATCTTGTACAAGTGCTGCTGAACGAATTGCCACTGCAAACTCGCCATTCCCATCCGCGTCTAGCCAACCAATTGGTGCAGCATACAATCCACGATTCATTGGCTCATACGCTCGAATCATTTCCATTGCTTGTTCCCGTGGTACACCACCAAGTGCAGGGGTTGGGTGTAAATGCTTTACTAACTGTAAAATCGTTGCACCTTCATTTAGTTGTCCTTCTACAGGCGTATATAAATGCTGAATGTCACGGATTTTTAAAAGTTTTGGCCCTGTTGGTACAAGTACTTCCGAGCAATTTTTTTCAAATGTATTTGTAATCATTTCAACAACATAATGATGTTCACCACGGTTTTTCGCATCATTTAATAAGCTTTGTCCTAACAAATCATCATCTTCTACAGTTTTACCGCGCTTAATCGAGCCTGCTACGCAAGAAGAATAAGCTCTTCCGTTATTTACTTTTACAAGACGCTCTGGTGATGCTCCGTAAAATAGCATCTCTTTATGCTCTAACCCAAATAAATAGCTTTCAGGCTGTTCATGTACGACATGGGATAAAATTTGAGGCGATGTAATCGCTTCCTCAAATTGCAATGCTAAAGAACGCGCAATTACTACCTTTTGCGCCTCATTTGCTTTAATTAGTCTCGTTACTTGATCAATTGATTGTAAATATTCCTCTTTATGGGGTTCCTCATAGCTAGTCATTGATGGTTTCCCATATGTTTTTACTTCTTTAACTTGCGCCGCATGAATTAACTCGTCCCGTTCTTTACGTAGCTTTTCAAAGGTTTCTGCACTATTCTCTTGATCGGTAATAAAATGAATCGTCACATATGCCTTATCATTACGTATAACTAACTGATGTGTCGCCACTGTAAAGTAGCTTTGAGGGAAGTTTGCCCATTCTCCACTTACGTCATTTTGTGGATCAAACGTAAACCCACCAAATAAAATCGGTTGGATTTGTCTATCTTCCTGTACAAGCTGACTCGTCAGTTTTTTCCACTCTGCCTCTACCGCATCAAAACGGTTTTCATGGTCGTTATTTTCAATTTTATAAGCATGTCCTAAACCAACTAATGTGAACGTTTTCTCACGGTTTTGCCAATAGTTTCGAAGCCCTTTATATTTCGTTTCACCTGCTGCAAAAAAAGCAAGGGCTGATAAGCGGCTTACTTCGATTGTTTCCATATAAAAAATTTGCTTTGAATTTGAGCCTACTTCGATCTCAGTGGCATTGTACCACTTGTGTTGCATGAAAATTCCCTCCGTCATGTTGCAAATTCACTAAGTATATTGCTTTATGCGCGCCTATGACTAAACGCGTTTTTATTTTGAATAATTTGCTTACTTATTTGCGTTCGTTCTTAATTAATACCTCTCCTATCATACCATTTTTCGAGCAAACGTTGTATGTATTCGCAATCGCTCTATTCATTTTGTAAATTTTCGTATAAAATAGTTTAGATATTGATTAAGTTAGGAGCGTATTTTTTATGACAAAAGTCATTGAAGCGGATACAGGCTTTAAAGTTTGGTGGCATTTAACTCGCCCCCATACATTAACAGCTTCTTTCGTACCTGTTTTTTTAGGAACAGCGATTGCCCTTGCAGTCGATCATGAAACGATTCATTTTGGATTGTTTTTTGCCATGCTAGTTGCTAGTATGTTAATTCAAGCGGCAACGAATATGTTTAATGAATATTATGATTTTAAACGCGGGCTTGATAATGAAAATTCAGTTGGTATTGGTGGGACAATCGTACGACATGGTGTTTCACCGAAAACCATTATGACAATTGCCCTTAGCTTCTACGCTATTGCCATGTTACTTGGTTTTTATATTTGTGCGATGTCTTCATGGTGGCTTGTGGCTGTTGGCTTAGTATGTATGCTCATCGGGTTCCTTTATACAGGTGGTCCATATCCTATTGCTTATTCACCATTCGGAGAAATCGTTTCAGGTGCTGTAATGGGCATGGGAATTGTTTTAATCGCCTTTTTCATTCAAACAGGTGAGGTTACACTAGATGCCGTTCTTATTTCTGTACCAAGCATGATTTTAGTAGGTGCAATTATGCTTTCAAATAACATCCGTGATATTGTCGGAGATACAGAGGGTGGCCGTAAAACGATGGCTATTTTAGTAGGGCGTGACAAAGCGATTACGATCTTAGCTGCATTTTTCATCATTTCGTATATATGGATTGTTTCTTTAATTGTTTTAGGTCATTTAACACCATGGGCACTTCTTATTTTATTAAGTGTAAAAAAACCAATTGAAGCAGTAAAATTATTCCGAGCAAAAGAAAAGCCTTTAGAAGTGATGCCTGCAATGAAATTTACTGCACAAACGAATACAATCTTTGGATTTTTATTAGCCATTGGACTGCTTGTTTCTTATTTATTTGTGTAGACAGAGCAAAACGGTACGTATTAAGCGCAATGCTTAACTCGTACCGTTTTTTTCACTTTATTCAACCTCATCAACGTGTTCAATACATGTAAGTGCTGTTGGCACTGCCTCTAATCGTTCAAACGGAATATCCTTCCCACAAACAACACATTTTCCATAAGTCCCTTCATCCATCGCTCTTAATGCAGCTTGAATCTTTTCAATTTCCTCTTCTTTCAATTCATCCAATGCGATTTCTGTTACAACGGTTGTTAAATCTGTTGCTGCGTCTGCTGGATGGTTATCTACTGAAGAGAGCTCTGAATTATCAGCATTTGGTTCATCACGAAAATGTTTTTGTAGCTCATGTAACTCTTGTTCTAATGTTTGACGTAGTTGTAATACTTGTTTTTCATTCATTGGTCATCCCCCTTAATAGCTTATTAGAATATTTCCTTTTTCGGGGTTTTTAAACATCATGACCTTTAAAGTAATTACAACTGGCTATATGCTAAAATTGCATCGTGTAAAAATTGCGTTGCGCCGTCACCTACTCGGCTATCATAATATGTTGTAAATCGCTCATCATACATATACATTTGTGCAATTCCAACATGGGCTTCCGTCGTATACTTCGCCCAGTAAAAGCTTAACCAACGTTTGTGTAATTCTGCTGCTTCCATTGCTACTGTTGAGGAAGTATCTTTTGTAGCCATTGCCTCTTTCAGGCGTGCAAATAACTGTTGCTCTAGTTGCTGTATCGCTTCATATTGTTTCGCTGTCATATCCTTAAGTTTGCCGTAACTCTTTAACACTTCCTCTTCACCATACTTTTCACGGATTTCTTGACCATACTGCTGTTCATTGTCTGCAATTAATTTATTTTTAAAGACTTCAAATTTCTCCTCATTAGGCATTTTCCCTTCTCCTTCCATCATTTCAATCGTCTTTTCGATTGTCTTCATTAATCCTTCTAAATAAGTACGTTTTTTTTCTAATAATTCATACTGCTGTTTTAGCGCATGCTTCCTATCCACGGTCTGATTATCAAGTAAAACTTTTATTTTCTCTAGCTTAAAATCCAGCTCGCGGTAAAACAATATTTGTTGAAGGCGATCAATATCATCCTGACTATAATAGCGATAACCATTTTCCCCGATAGTCGTAGGATGTAATAGCCCTATTTCATCGTAATAACGCAGTGTGCGTGCACTCACACCGGATAGTTGTGCTAATTCATTTATCAGCATGTCATCACCTCTATGTTGTACTATAAAGGATAACGTAACGTGAAGGTCAACAAATATATAATAATAATTTTTAAACTATAATGAACTTTTTGATCGACTATATACTCTTACAGAGGAAGGAGTGAAAGGAATGAATGTAGCTAAACTTGTTAAAAGAGCAAAGCGAGGTGATAAGGACGCCCTTGTTCAGCTGGTCATGCATGAAAAAAACAACTATTACCGGCTCGCTTATACGTATATCAAAAATGAACACGACGCGTTAGATGCACTTGAAAATATGATTGTCATCCTATATGAAAAAATCGACCAACTAAAAAATCCAGACGTCTTTTATAGCTGGAGTAAAACGATTTTAGTTAATGAGTGCAGAGCTTTATTAAAAAGGCGTAACCGTATTTCCTTTCTTGAGGAGGAAGACTTTTTCGAAAAAACAGTGGACCCATTCGATCATGTCCATTCACAACTTGAAATTGAAGACTATTTACAAAGTTTGAGTCATGTTCAACGTGAAGCCGTCCAACTAAAATACTTGCTAGACTATGACTACGAAACAATTGCACTGCTCACAAATGTGTCAATAGGAACAGCAAAAACCCGAGTTTTTCATGCAATGAAAAAACTCCAAAAACACTACGGAAAGGAGCATCCTAATGAATTTCTTTGAAGATAAAAAAAGACAATTAGAAAACCTTGAAGCACCAAATGAATTAGAGGCGAGGTTAACTAATGCTTTAAAAAAACAACCTAAAAAACGAATAAAAATGCCTTCATATTTTATTGCTGCAGCAGCAGTACTACTTTTACTGCTAGTTTCTTTTAACATAAATGGTGTTGCCTATTATGGGAAAAGATTATTTGGCTATGAAAATTTAATGAGTAATACGTTAAAAAAACTTAATACAGAAGGGCTTGGTCAATCTGTTAATAAATCCATGACCTTAAAAAATGGAACTATAATTTCAATTGAGGGAATCGTATCAGATACAAATCAATTGATTGTTTACTACAAAGAAACACACCCTACGCAACCAATAAAAGAAGCTATTTCCTTTAGTCAATTGGAGGGATTTTTAACAGATGCTACTTATACTTCTGGAACGTATGAACCTAGTGAAGACGGCCAACAGCTGACAGGTATCGCTATATTTGAATCGGTTAGCCCGTTTTCTAAAAAACTGACACTCTCTTTTTCTGATGAGTCCAATCAATACACAATGGAAATACCGTATCATGCTGATGACGCTATTCCAGTTACTTTAAAGCGCTCGGTCAATCAAACATTTTCAACAGATATCGGAAAAATTAAGGTTAATAAAATTACTGCTACAGGGGCTTCTACGGTTATCGAAGGAAAGTTCAATAAAAATATCGATCGCTACTTAAATACCACATTGGACATTCACCTTTATGCAGACGGTCAAAAAATTCCATGGCAGCAAAGTGGTATGAGTAGTACATTATTTAGCGGATCTAGCTTTGATATCACATATGAAGCACTCCCACCGAATACAAAAAAATTAGAAATGCGTTTAGAAGAATTTAATGCTTACGATAAAGTTAATGCTATTATCGGAATAGAAAAAGGCGCTTCGTACGATATAGGTAACAAGCAACTTCGTATCATCGATTACAAGGTAGGAGAAAAAGAAACACTTGTTACGATTGCCTCTGAACGTAACATCACCTTTGACAATGTTTCATTAAAAACAGCTTCTGAAAGTGCTGGTTTAAAGACAACGATAAATCAACAAGATGTCGCTGAGGAGTTTGTTCGTACGTTAGTATTTGAAACAACTAGCCAACCTTTAGAGCTATATATAGAAGGCGTATATTCAATAAAAATGTACAACAAATCAATTGAAATACCCTTAAAGTAACATCGGGAGGAGTGAATTGAAATACTTCACTTCTCCATTTTTCTCCTTAAACGCAAAACAAGCTCATTCAAATACTGTGCCGGTAAGCTGGACATATCTTTTAAACTTATATTTTTTGCGTGATTAACTTTCATTAGATGATCATAGTAATAGCCGTGCACTTCAAGCATTTCAAGTTCCTTTTTCGCAAGTCGAATAAAATCCTCTAATTTCGTGTAATAAATACCATCCAACTCATCAATCTGAATTGTAAATGCATCGAGTCCTCCAGATAATTCATATAAAAACACATGAGCAAATTCATAGTCCTTTATTGTATCATTATCGATAACATATGGAATAATTCCAAGTGAAGTTAACTGTGAAAACTCTGCTGTAATGCCAAGCTCTTCTTGCATTTCACGTATCCCATCTTCTACTTTTTCATTAGCCAGTAAATGTCCTGCTGCAGTAATATCAAATTGCCCAGGGTAATCTTTTTTCGTTTGGCTTCGAAGTTGCAAATAAATTCGCCATTCATTTCCTACCTTTTCAATGACCCAGCACTGAAATACTTCGTGCCAGTATCCTTGTTGATGAACTTCATCTCTCAAAGCAACACCTATTGGTTCATACAAATGATTATAGATTTTAAGCTGTTCGCCCATTTTATCATCCCTTACTGAAATTACTTAAGTTATAGTATTGATTCTAATACTTTTATACAAAAGTAGGGAGCATTAACTGTTACCTAATTGCATTCTAGAGAAAACACAAAAACGCTAGATACGATAACTCGTATCTAGCGTTATACTTTTTCTTATGTATGACCCGTACGGGATTCGAACCCGTGTTACCGCCGTGAAAGGGCGGTGTCTTAACCACTTGACCAACGGGCCTCTGGCGGAGAAGGAGGGATTTGAACCCTCGCGCCGGTTACCCGACCTACACCCTTAGCAGGGGCGCCTCTTCAGCCTCTTGAGTACTTCCCCAAAAAAGAAAAAAATGGCTCCGAAGGTAGGACTCGAACCTACGACCAACCGGTTAACAGCCGGTTGCTCTACCACTGAGCTACTTCGGAATAATTGTATGGTGGGCCTAAATGGACTCGAACCATCGACCTCACGCTTATCAGGCGTGCGCTCTAACCAGCTGAGCTATAGGCCCTATAATGGAGCGGG
The DNA here is from genome assembly GCF_038005985.1 of Solibacillus sp. FSL R7-0682. NCBI lineage: Bacteria > Bacillati > Bacillota > Bacilli > Caryophanales > Caryophanaceae > Solibacillus > Solibacillus sp. FSL R7-0682. Next base: position 958,974 of record NZ_JBBOUI010000001.1, on the reverse strand, counting down.
TGATGAGAATCGAACTCACGACATCAGCTTGGAAGGCTGAGGTTTTACCATTAAACTACACCCGCATTTATGGTGGGTTTGGACGGAATCGAACCGCCGACACTTAGAGCTTCAATCTAATGCTCTACCAACTGAGCTACAAACCCACAAATGGCGGTCCCGACCGGGATCGAACCGGCGATCTCCTGCGTGACAGGCAGGCATGTTAACCGCTACACCACGGGACCATTTGGTTGCGGGGACAGGACTTGAACCTGCGACCTTCGGGTTATGAGCCCGACGAGCTACCACTGCTCCACCCCGCGATAATATTACTACTTATTTAATTGAGTCTTCAGACATCCTGTAAATAAAAATGGAGGAGGTAGAGGGATTCGAACCCCCGCGCGGTGTTACCCGCCTGTCGGTTTTCAAGACCGATCCCTTCAGCCAGACTTGGGTATACCTCCGAGATGTAATTAAATTATTTACTGGTGGACCTTACAGGACTCGAACCTGTGACCGGACGGTTATGAGCCGTCTGCTCTAACCAACTGAGCTAAAGGTCCTTTAAGATGGCGGCAGAGGGAGTCGAACCCACGACCTTTCGGGTATGAACCGAGTGCTCTAGCCAACTGAGCTACACCGCCAGGATCTTTATTTTGGTTAATCTAAAATTATGGTGGAGCCTAGCGGGATCGAACCGCTGACCTCCTGCGTGCAAGGCAGGCGCTCTCCCAGCTGAGCTAAGGCCCCTATTAAATGGTCGGAATGACAGGATTCGAACCTACGACCCCTTGGTCCCAAACCAAGTGCTCTACCAAGCTGAGCTACATTCCGTTATATATGGCGCGCCCGGCAGGAGTCGAACCCACAACCTTCTGATCCGTAGTCAGACGCTCTATCCAATTGAGCTACGGGCGCTATAATGTTTGTTTGTTTATAAGTAAATGGTGCCGAGGGCCGGAATCGAACCGGCACGGTGATCACTCACCGCAGGATTTTAAGTCCTGTGCGTCTGCCAGTTCCGCCACCCCGGCATTTTGGAGCGGAAGACGAGGTTCGAACTCGCGACCCCCACCTTGGCAAGGTGGTGTTCTACCACTGAACTACTTCCGCAAAATGCATAAGATATTTTTATTCTGACAGTTATGAAATTAATGGTGCGGGTGAAGGGAGTCGAACCCCCACGCCTTGCGGCGCTAGATCCTAAGTCTAGTGCGTCTGCCAATTCCGCCACACCCGCAGCAGACATATTTTAAAACTGGTGAGCCATGAAGGACTCGAACCTTCGACCCTCTGATTAAAAGTCAGATGCTCTACCGACTGAGCTAATGGCTCTCTAAATGGTGCCGGCGAAAGGAGTCGAACCCTCGACCTACTGATTACAAGTCAGTTGCTCTACCAACTGAGCTACACCGGCAATTTAGAAATGGTGGAGGATGACGGGCTCGAACCGCCGACCCCCTGCTTGTAAGGCAGGTGCTCTCCCAGCTGAGCTAATCCTCCATCAAACAAAGTTAGTTACATACTTGCAACCGGTTGTCCTTTCTGTTAAGGACAAGATTTATATTATCAACTTTTTTTATACAATGCAATACTTTTATACAACTTTTTTAAAAAAATATTATTTTTTTCAATCATTGCCATTAACTTGTTACATTAACAGATGAAAACGATTACTTGGCATAACGAAATTTTAATATGGTTACTACTTTTTTTCAACACTTGATTTTAATTTTTTTATATATTATTAATCATACGACATAATTATACACTTATTTTATACAATTAAAATGTTGATTCAAAAATATTTGTTAACTAAAAAGTAGTGTCTTACGACTGTTAATTAACATTTTTTTCAAATGAAAGACAGCCGTTTTTTAATATAGGTTTAATTAACAATAATATCTCAGCATAATATAAATAACCAATTACTTCTGATAATATTAATGCAGCTTCTTTATCTACACGTTTTCCATAAATTGAGTGCACTAATTTTGTGACTGAATTATTTCCCTCTTCAATCTTTGCAACTAGTCGATCTTTATAATTAATCCGTGAAATATTATTTTCTACTACCTCATGTATAGTAGAATATATTTGATGATGGCCTGGGAAAATATAGTTAGCATTTAATTTTAAACATTTTTCGATAGACGTTTTATGTTGCAATACCGAAGGTATTAAGCTTCCCTTTTCATCATGGTCAATTAATGCATTTGTAGAACCTTGCTTTATAAGGACGTCTCCTACAAATAACCATTTAGCATCTTCGTCATATAACATAATTGAATCAATTGAATGCCCCGGTGCTTCAATTATTTTTAAATCGCCCAATTCTATACCTTCATATAGAGGGAGAACATCCGTATTAACACGATACAACTGGCTATTATCCATCGTTTTTTTAATTTTTTTCAAACGGCTTTCTGCAAGTTCCATACATCCGTATCGCGTATATAATTGCGAAAAAAAATCTATCTTTTGTATTTGGTACTCTGCCTTCAATAATAAACGTGGTATAGCTAAATGGTGTGCATATACAGGAATACTTTTTTGTTTCACAATATAATTTACAAGCCCGATATGATCACTATGGTGATGTGTTAAAATTATTTGATCAATGTCCATAATTTCAAATCCATATGAAGTAAGCTGTTCTTCAAAATAGTCCTGAAATTCTCTTGTATTAATTCCAGCGTCAATTAAAGTTAAAAAATCATTATGCTCGTATAAATAACAATTAATACTTTCAAGCATCCCAAAATTTCCTTTAAAAATAATTGGATAGACGGATTTATTATTCGCTACAAACTTATTTAGCATAATGTTCACATCCTCTTTAATTCCATTACATAGAATTCTATCGTTTATTCAAACTATTTTACTTTATTACTATCTATACTTGCAAATATTCCCTTGTCTTAATAAAGGTTGATTGTTTTATTTGAATACAAAAGGGCGTTAATTCTTTTTGGATCCACGCATCCGTTTGTTTTACTTTTGATTAATAGTGAATATTCCCATATGATTTGGGGCATTTCCATCATATCGGACACCCATAAAATATGTAATTTTTCATCCAGAATAGCGGCCTCTTTTCCACAAACACCCAAAAGAATTACAAGTGTGTATTTTGGATTTTTTCATCCGCTAGTTTGTTGTTGAATTTAAAGTAAATAATGAATCCATTTATGCTTTGGTGCGTGTAACTCAAGTGCCGTTCGTAGGCACTGTCTTTTCTCAATATTAAGGAGGTCCTTTATTTTTAGAAAGTCTTGATGGTCTTTTTGTCTTGTATTTTTTGCCTTATATAAAATTACGACTTCTGGTTTTAGATAGGGGATTCCAGTTTCAGAATAACTAAAAATTAGATCATGTGGGTAAGAAATTCTTGAATCTCTTCTAAATACCCAATTATTACCTTCTATTTCATTTAGAAGAATTTCTATTTTTTCTCCAGTTATACGATTAGTTGCAAGTAATTCGTGAATTGGTAACTCTAAATATTCATTTCCCCAATGATAAAATTCACCTTTAATTACCTTTTTAATATCCCATTCTTTTAAATAAGTTTTTAAATTCATTTGATTTTTTCGAAATATAGCAATTTCTATGTCTTCGTGTTTTCTTGTCTCTTCTCCTATAAAAAGATCAATTGCCCATCCTCCAGCAATAAACCACGCTTTATCAAATCCTGTCATTATTGAAGTAACGTTTCGACATTGTATAAATGACATAAAACCTCCAAGTTATGATTATTTTTTTCTATTATGTTACTAAGTTTTTCTTCTTCATTTAGCACTACTTTACCTATAATTTAAGGTTATTCCTTCTACAATCCAATTCATTTTATCAAACATTATATAAATAATCTTTCACGTTTCAAATTATTATCTTTAGTATATTAAGCTTTTTTCATTGTTCTACTTGTTAATTGTATACTCAAAATCACTGTAAAATACAAATAACGCTAGATACGATAATTCGTATCTAGCGTTATACTTTTTCTTATGTATGACCCGTACGGGATTCGAACCCGTGTTACCGCCGTGAAAGGGCGGTGTCTTAACCACTTGACCAACGGGCCTCTGGCGGAGAAGGAGGGATTTGAACCCTCGCGCCGGTTACCCGACCTACACCCTTAGCAGGGGCGCCTCTTCAGCCTCTTGAGTACTTCCCCAAAAAAGAAAAAAATGGCTCCGAAGGTAGGACTCGAACCTACGACCAACCGGTTAACAGCCGGTTGCTCTACCACTGAGCTACTTCGGAATAATTGTATGGTGGGCCTAAATGGACTCGAACCATCGACCTCACGCTTATCAGGCGTGCGCTCTAACCAGCTGAGCTATAGGCCCTATAATGGAGCGGGTGATGAGAATCGAACTCACGACATCAGCTTGGAAGGCTGAGGTTTTACCATTAAACTACACCCGCATTTATGGTGGGTTTGGACGGAATCGAACCGCCGACACTTAGAGCTTCAATCTAATGCTCTACCAACTGAGCTACAAACCCACAAATGGCGGTCCCGACCGGGATCGAACCGGCGATCTCCTGCGTGACAGGCAGGCATGTTAACCGCTACACCACGGGACCATTTGGTTGCGGGGACAGGACTTGAACCTGCGACCTTCGGGTTATGAGCCCGACGAGCTACCACTGCTCCACCCCGCGATAATATTACTACTTATTTAATTGAGTCTTCAGACATCCTGTAAATAAAAATGGAGGAGGTAGAGGGATTCGAACCCCCGCGCGGTGTTACCCGCCTGTCGGTTTTCAAGACCGATCCCTTCAGCCAGACTTGGGTATACCTCCGAGATGTAATTAAATTATTTACTGGTGGACCTTACAGGACTCGAACCTGTGACCGGACGGTTATGAGCCGTCTGCTCTAACCAACTGAGCTAAAGGTCCTTTAAGATGGCGGCAGAGGGAGTCGAACCCACGACCTTTCGGGTATGAACCGAGTGCTCTAGCCAACTGAGCTACACCGCCAGGATCTTTATTTTGGTTAATCTAAAATTATGGTGGAGCCTAGCGGGATCGAACCGCTGACCTCCTGCGTGCAAGGCAGGCGCTCTCCCAGCTGAGCTAAGGCCCCTATTAAATGGTCGGAATGACAGGATTCGAACCTACGACCCCTTGGTCCCAAACCAAGTGCTCTACCAAGCTGAGCTACATTCCGTTATATATGGCGCGCCCGGCAGGAGTCGAACCCACAACCTTCTGATCCGTAGTCAGACGCTCTATCCAATTGAGCTACGGGCGCTATAATGTTTGTTTGTTTATAAGTAAATGGTGCCGAGGGCCGGAATCGAACCGGCACGGTGATCACTCACCGCAGGATTTTAAGTCCTGTGCGTCTGCCAGTTCCGCCACCCCGGCATTTTGGAGCGGAAGACGAGGTTCGAACTCGCGACCCCCACCTTGGCAAGGTGGTGTTCTACCACTGAACTACTTCCGCAAAATGCATAAGATATTTTTATTCTGACAGTTATGAAATTAATGGTGCGGGTGAAGGGAGTCGAACCCCCACGCCTTGCGGCGCTAGATCCTAAGTCTAGTGCGTCTGCCAATTCCGCCACACCCGCAGCAGACATATTTTAAAACTGGTGAGCCATGAAGGACTCGAACCTTCGACCCTCTGATTAAAAGTCAGATGCTCTACCAACTGAGCTAATGGCTCTCTAAATGGTGCCGGCGAAAGGAGTCGAACCCTCGACCTACTGATTACAAGTCAGTTGCTCTACCAACTGAGCTACACCGGCATTTAGAAATGGTGGAGGATGACGGGCTCGAACCGCCGACCCCCTGCTTGTAAGGCAGGTGCTCTCCCAGCTGAGCTAATCCTCCATTATTCTAGCGAAGCGACGTCCTACTCTCACAGGGGGAAGCCCCCAACTACCATCGGCGCTAAAGAGCTTAACTTCCGTGTTCGGTATGGGAACGGGTGTGACCTCTTTGCCATCATCACTTCACTATTGAAAGTTTGTTCTTTCAAAACTGGATAAACGTTTCATTGAATTTGCAATAAAATGTGGTTAAGTCCTCGACCGATTAGTATTCGTCAGCTCCATACGTCACCGCACTTCCACCTCGAACCTATCTACCTGATCGTCTTTCAGGGGTCTTACTTACTTGCGTAATGGGAAATCTCATCTTGAGGGGGGCTTCATGCTTAGATGCTTTCAGCACTTATCCCGTCCACACATAGCTACCCAGCGATGCCTTTGGCAAGACAACTGGTACACCAGCGGTGTGTCCATCCCGGTCCTCTCGTACTAAGGACAGCTCCTCTCAAATTTCCTACGCCCACGACGGATAGGGACCGAACTGTCTCACGACGTTCTGAACCCAGCTCGCGTACCGCTTTAATGGGCGAACAGCCCAACCCTTGGGACCGACTACAGCCCCAGGATGCGATGAGCCGACATCGAGGTGCCAAACCTCCCCGTCGATGTGGACTCTTGGGGGAGATAAGCCTGTTATCCCCGGGGTAGCTTTTATCCGTTGAGCGATGGCCCTTCCATGCGGAACCACCGGATCACTAAGCCCGTCTTTCGACCCTGCTCGACTTGTAGGTCTCGCAGTCAAGCTCCCTTATGCCTTTACACTCTTCGAATGATTTCCAACCATTCTGAGGGAACCTTTGGGCGCCTCCGTTACCTTTTAGGAGGCGACCGCCCCAGTCAAACTGTCCGCCTGACACTGTCTCCTACCCCGCTAAGGGGCATGGGTTAGAAGTTCAATACAACCAGGGTAGTATCCCACCGACGCCTCCTTCGAAGCTGGCGCTCCGAGATCTCTGGCTCCTACCTATCCTGTACAAGTTGTACCAAAATTCAATATCAGGCTACAGTAAAGCTCCACGGGGTCTTTCCGTCCTGTCGCGGGTAACCTGCATCTTCACAGGTACTATAATTTCACCGAGTCTCTCGTTGAGACAGTGCCCAGATCGTTACGCCTTTCGTGCGGGTCGGAACTTACCCGACAAGGAATTTCGCTACCTTAGGACCGTTATAGTTACGGCCGCCGTTTACTGGGGCTTCAATTCGCAGCTTCGCTTGCGCTAACCACTCCTCTTAACCTTCCAGCACCGGGCAGGCGTCAGCCCCTATACGTCACCTTACGGTTTTGCAGAGACCTGTGTTTTTGCTAAACAGTCGCCTGGGCCTATTCACTGCGGCTCTCATGCGCTTGCACGCTCAAGAGCACCCCTTCTCCCGAAGTTACGGGGTCATTTTGCCGAGTTCCTTAACGAGAGTTCTCTCGCACACCTTAGGATTCTCTCCTCGACTACCTGTGTCGGTTTGCGGTACGGGCACCTCTCACCTCGATAGAGGCTTTTCTTGGCAGTGTGAAATCAGGAACTTCGCTCATACGAGCTCGTCATCACAGCTCAACGTTATAGTGTGCGGATTTGCCTACACACACGCCTTACTGCTTGAACAGAGACAACCAACGCTCTGCTTACCCTATCCTACTGCGTCCCCCCATTTCTCAAACGGTGAGGAGGTGGTACAGGAATATCAACCTGTTGTCCATCGCCTACGCCTATCGGCCTCGGCTTAGGTCCCGACTAACCCTGAGCGGACGAGCCTTCCTCAGGAAACCTTAGTCATACGGTGGACGGGATTCTCACCCGTCTTTCGCTACTCATACCGGCATTCTCACTTCTAAGCGCTCCACCAGTCCTTCCGGTCTGACTTCAACGCACTTAGAACGCTCTCCTACCACGCATACCAACGGTATGCATCCACAGCTTCGGTGAATCGTTTAGCCCCGATACATTTTCGGCGCAGCGTCACTCGACCAGTGAGCTATTACGCACTCTTTAAATGATGGCTGCTTCTAAGCCAACATCCTGGTTGTCTAAGCAACGCCACATCCTTTTCCACTTAACGATTACTTTGGGACCTTAGCTGGTGGTCTGGGCTGTTTCCCTTTTGACTACGGATCTTATCACTCGCAGTCTGACTCCCGTGTATAAATATCCGGCATTCGGAGTTTGTCTGAATTCGGTAAAGCGAGATGCCCCCCTAGTCCAAACAGTGCTCTACCTCCGGTATTCTCAATCACGAGGCTAGCCCTAAAGCTATTTCGGAGAGAACCAGCTATCTCCAGGTTCGATTGGAATTTCTCCGCTACCCACACCTCATCCCCGCACTTTTCAACGTGCGTGGGTTCGGGCCTCCAGTAAGTGTTACCTCACCTTCACCCTGGACATGGGTAGATCACCTGGTTTCGGGTCTACGACCACGTACTAATTCGCCCTATTCAGACTCGCTTTCGCTGCGGCTCCGTCTTCTCAACTTAACCTCGCACGTAATCGTAACTCGCCGGTTCATTCTACAAAAGGCACGCTATCACCCATTAACGGGCTCTAACTACTTGTAGGCACACGGTTTCAGGATCTATTTCACTCCCCTCCCGGGGTGCTTTTCACCTTTCCCTCACGGTACTGGTTCACTATCGGTCACTAGGTAGTATTTAGCCTTGGGAGATGGTCCTCCCGGATTCCGACGGAATTTCACGTGTTCCGCCGTACTCAGGATACACTCAAGAGGGAATGACTTTTTGACTACAGGGCTTTTACCTTGTTTCGCGGACCTTTCCAAGTCGCTTCATCTAAATCATTCTTTTGTAACTCCGTATAGAGTGTCCTACAACCCCAAAGAGCAAGCTCTTTGGTTTGGGCTCTTCCCGTTTCGCTCGCCGCTACTCAGGGAATCGAATTTTCTTTCTGTTCCTGCAGGTACTTAGATGTTTCAGTTCCCTGCGTCTGTCCTCATCACGCTATGTATTCACGTGTAGATACTATCCGATTAAAGATAGTGGGTTCCCCCATTCGGAAATCCCCGGATCAAAGCTTACTTACAGCTCCCCGAGGCATATCGGTGTTAGTGCCGTCCTTCATCGACTCCTAGTGCCAAGGCATCCACCGTGCGCCCTTATTAACTTAACCAAAAGTTAACACTTAAAGCAT